>NZ_JBFQYJ010000007.1:0-961616 GCF_040933935.1 Sulfitobacter sp. PS-8MA
GTGATCCGGGCGCTTGGCTGGAAGCAGAAGGTCGGCGTGGTGCAGTTCATCAAGGGCAAATGGATCACCGGCGGAGCGCCAGTTCTTTGACCGGCTGGGCGAGGTCACATGGCACACGATGGGCGAAGGTTTCACCTGGGATACCCAAGACCGTGACCGGGACATCGCCGCCGCCGAAGCCGCCTTTGGCAAGGCCCGCGATATGATGGCGAGCGGGGATTATGCTCTGGTGGTGATGGATGAGATCAACATCGCCCTGCGCTATGACTACCTCAGGGTCGAGGATGTGATCGCCGGGCTTGAAGCACGGGCCGAGGGGACCACCGCCGTATTGACCGGCCGCGATGCGAAGCCGGAACTCTGCGCCTATGCCGATCTGGTGACCGAGATGCGGGAGGTGAAACACCCTTTCCATGCGGGCATCAAAGCGCAGCGCGGCGTCGACTTCTAAAGCATCTCGCCCGGGGGCGCCCCGGGCATCGCCCTCTCAGCGGGGGCGCCACGCTTCGCGCAGACCTAAAGCGTTACTGAAATCCTAACGCACCCGGTAAATCGTAACATTTTAATTGAACCCGAATCGCGCAAGAGGTTAGGTTGCGCGACAACAACAGGAGTCCCCCATGCAGGCATTCATCTGCGACGCGCAGCGCACCCCCATTGGCCGTTACGGCGGCGCCCTCTCATCGGTTCGCGCCGATGATTTGGCGGCGATCCCGCTGAAGGCCCTGATGGAGCGGAACCCGACTGTCGATTGGGCGCGTGTCGATGATGTCATCATGGGCTGCGCCAACCAGGCGGGCGAAGACAACCGCAACGTCGCGCGTATGGCCGCCCTGCTGGCCGGTCTGCCCGTCGACGTGCCGGGCGCCACGATCAACCGCCTCTGCGCCAGCGGCATGGACGCGGTGGGCGCGGCGGCACGGGCGATCCGTGCCGGCGACATGGATCTGGCCATCGCTGGCGGGATCGAGAGCATGTCGCGCGCGCCCTTTGTGATGCCAAAAGCCGAAACCGCCTTTTCGCGCAGCAACGCCGTCTATGACACCACCATCGGCTGGCGCTTCGTGAACCCCAAGATGAAGGCGCAATTTGGTGTGGACTCGATGCCTGAAACGGCAGACAATGTCGCCGCCGATCATGACGTCTCGCGCGCAGACCAAGACGCTTTCGCCGCCCGCAGCCAGCAACGCTGGGCCGAGGCGGATGAAAAAGGCATCTTTGCCGAGGAAATCGCCCCTGTGACCATTCCGCAGCGCAAGGGCGAGGATGTGGTTGTCGACCGCGACGAACACCCGCGGCCCGGCACCACGCTGGAGAAACTGGGCAAGCTGCGCGGCATCAACGGGGCCGACCTTACCGTGACCGCCGGTAATGCCTCGGGCGTTAACGACGGGGCGGCGGCGATGTTGCTGGCGTCTGAGGCGGGGGTGAAGGACCACGGCCTTTCCCCCATCGCCCGCGTCGTGGCGATGTCGGCGGCGGGTGTCGAGCCGCGTGTCATGGGCATCGGCCCGATCCCCGCGGTGCGCAAGGTGCTGGACCGGGCGGGCCTGACGATCGAGCAGATGGACGTGATCGAACTCAATGAGGCCTTCGCCAGCCAAGGTCTCGCCACGCTGCGCGCGCTTGGTGTGCCGGATGACGCGCCCCATGTGAACGCCAACGGCGGCGCCATCGCCATCGGCCACCCGCTTGGCATGTCCGGCGCGCGTCTGGTGATGACGGCGGCGCTGCAACTCAAGCGGACGGGCGGCAAATACGCACTATGTACGATGTGTGTGGGCGTGGGTCAGGGCGTCGCGCTGATTCTCGAAAACGCAGGCTGAGACTTCTTTCCTCGAAAGGAACAGACCGATGTATGCACAGATGATCAAATCCACCGGCAAGGGCATCAAGTCCCTCGACGAGATGGAGCCCGACGAGCGCGCCTTTCAGGAGCGCATCGACGCGGGCGGCAAGATCGAGCCCAAGGACTGGATGCCCGACGGCTACCGCAAGAACCTGATCCGCCAGATCGGCCAGCACGCCCATAGCGAGATCGTGGGCCAATTGCCCGAGGGCAACTGGATCACCCGCGCACCGACGCTGGAGCGCAAGGCGATCCTGCTGGCCAAGGTACAGGACGAGGCCGGCCATGGCCTCTACCTCTATTGCGCGGCGGAGACGCTGGGCGTGACCCGCGACCAGATGACCCGTGACCTTCTGTCGGGCAAGATGAAGTATTCCTCGATCTTCAACTACCCGACCCTGACTTGGGCCGATATGGGCGCCGTGGGCTGGCTCGTCGACGGCGCCGCGATCATGAACCAGGTGCCTTTGCAGCGGACCTCTTACGGCCCCTACGCCCGCGCCATGGTCCGGATCTGCAAGGAAGAGAGCTTCCACCAGCGTCAGGGCTTCGACATCATGATGAAGATGGCCAATGGCACCCCCGCGCAGCGCAAGATGGCGCAGGATGCGCTCAACCGCTTCTGGTTCCCGGCGCTGATGATGTTCGGCCCCTCGGACAAGGATTCGGTCCATTCCGCCCAGTCGATGGCCTGGAAGATCAAGATGAACACCAATGACGAGCTGCGCCAGAAGTTCGTCGACGAGACGGTGCCGCAGGCGGAATACCTCGGCCTGACGATCCCCGACGAGACCCTCAAGTTCAACGAGGAAACCGGCCATTACGATTTTGCCGAGCCGGATTGGGAAGAGTTCTTTCAGGTGCTCAAGGGCAATGGCCCTTGCAACACCGAACGGCTGGCGGCGCGCAACAAGGCTTGGGACGAAGGCCGTTGGGTGCGTGAGGGGCTTCTGGCCCACGCCGAGAAGAAGCGCAGCAGACAAATGGCAGCGGAGTAAGCGAGATGAGCAGCCCAGAATCCAGTGAATATGACGGCACCGAGGCCGCGCCCCATGGCAAGGCCCGGCCCACCGAATGGCCCCTGTGGGAGATCTTTATCCGGGGCCAGCACGGGCTCAGCCACCGCCATGTCGGCAGCCTGCACGCCGCAGACGCCGAAATGGCGATCAAGAACGCCCGCGACGTCTATACCCGCCGCAACGAGGGTGTGAGCATCTGGGCGGTCGAGGCCAGCGCCATCGCCGCCTCCTCGCCCGAGGAGAAGGGCGCGCTTTATGAGCCTGCCAATGACAAGGTCTACCGCCACCCGACCTTTTTCGACATTCCCGACGAAGTGGGGGCGATGTGAGCACGACCGACCCTAAATTCGAATTCCTTTGCCGTATGGGCGACAACGCCCTCGTGCTGGGCCACCGCGTCTCGGAATGGTGCGGCGTGGCGCCGGTGCTGGAGGAAGACATTGCGCTGGCGAACGTGGCGCTTGACCTCATCGGCCAGACGCAGTTGTGGCTGGGTCTGGCGGGCGAGGTCGAGGGCGCAGGCCGCGATGCCGACAAGCTCGCCTTTCACCGCGATGTCTGGGACTTCCGCAATGTGCTGCTGGTTGAGCAGCCCAATGGCGACTTCGGCCAGACCATGATGCGGCAGTTCCTCTTCGACGCCTGGCATCTGGCGCAGCTGACCGCGCTGATCGACTCCAGCGACAAGGAGATCGCCGCCATTGCCGAGAAATCCGCGAAAGAGGTGACCTATCACCTCGAACGCTCTTCCGACACGGTGATCGGCCTCGGCGACGGGACCGAGGAAAGCCACCGCCGGATGCAGGCAGCGCTTGATCTGCTCTGGCCCTATGTCGGCGAGATGTTCATCGGCGATGATGTTGATGCGGCGATGGTCGCGGCGGGCATTGCCCCCGACCCTGCCAGCCTGCGCGCGGGCTATGACCAGTTGGTCGGCGACACGCTCAGCGCGGCAACACTCACCAAGCCCGAGGATGATTTTGCCCATAGGGGCGGGAAAAGCGGCGCGCGGCACAGCGAGCATCTGGGCCATATGCTGACCCAGATGCAGTGGCTGCAACGCGCCTACCCGGATGCCACATGGTAATCGAAAAGCCTTCGTTAGAGACGGTTTGGGACTGGCTCAGCGCCGTGCCGGACCCCGAGATCCCCGTGATCTCCCTGACGGATCTGGGGATCATCCGCGATGTCGCCTGGGAGGATGACACGCTGGTCGTCACGGTCACCCCGACCTATTCGGGCTGTCCCGCCACCAGCATCATCAACCTTGATATCGAAACCGCCCTGCGCGCGCGTGGCATCGAAAAGCTGACCCTGAAACGCCAGCTTTCCCCCGCATGGTCGACCGATTGGCTCAGCGACACTGGCCGCGCCAAGCTGGAGGCTTACGGCATCGCCCCGCCTCAGCCCGCTGGCGGCCCGCAGCATTGCCCGCTGTGCAAATCGACCGCCGTGGAAAAGATCAGCCAGTTCGGCTCGACCCCCTGCAAGGCGCAATGGCGCTGCCAAGACTGCCTTGAACCCTTCGACTATTTCAAATGTATCTGAGGCCCCGATGAGCCAGTTCCACCCCCTGTTAGTGACTGATATTCACCACACCATCCGCGACGCGGTGGTGCTGACGTTAAAGCCCGAGAACCCTGACGCCTTTGCCTTTACCCAAGGGCAATATCTGACCTTCAAGCAGGATTTCGACGGGACCGAGTTGCGCCGGAACTATTCGATCTGCGCCGGTCTCGACGATGGCGAGTTAAAGGTCGGCATCAAACGCGTCGATGGCGGGGCGTTCTCGACCTACGCCAATACCGAGCTTAAGGTCGGCGACGTGCTGCACGCGATGCCGCCGCAGGGCAAGTTCCACACCCCGATCGAGCCGGAAGTGGCCAAGAACTACCTCGGTTTCGCGGGCGGGTCGGGCATCACCCCGGTGCTGTCGATCCTGAAAACGGTGCTGAAACGCGAGCCGCAGTCGACCTTCACGCTGGTCTATGCCAACCGCGCGGTGAACACGATCATGTTCCGCGAAGAGCTTGAGGATCTGAAGAACCGCTACATGGGGCGGCTGACGATCATCCATATCCTCGAATCCGGGCAGGATATGGAGCTTTTCGAAGGCCGCGTCGATCAGGCGAAATGCGATGCGCTGTTCAAACATTGGATCCAGATCGACACCGTCGATACCGCCTTTATCTGCGGCCCGGAGCCGATGATGCTGGCGATTGCCGAGGCGCTCAAGACCAATGGGCTGGCCGAGGATCAGATCAAGTTCGAGCTTTTCAGTGAGAGCCAGCAGGGCCGTCTGGCGAAACAGGAAATGGCCAAGCGCAGCGAAGGTCAAAGCGGCACCGAAGTCACCGTCATCATCGACGGGGCGCGGCGCAGTTTCACCATGCAGAAGGGCCAGTCGGTGCTCGAAGCGGCGCTGGAAAACGGGCAGGAAGCGCCGTTCTCCTGCAAGGCGGGCGTCTGTTCCACCTGTATGGGCAAGGTGCTCGACGGTGAGGTCGAGATGCTGTCGAACCACGCGCTTGAGGATTATGAGGTCGAGCGCGGCTATGTGCTGACCTGCCAGAGCTACCCGCTCAGCGACACGCTCACCATTGACTACGACACACATTAAAGGATCCGACATGCGCGATATTCAAAGCTTCGCCGCAGGCGAATGGCTGGCTTCTGGTGCGGGCGCCCGCAACATCGCCAGCGCGATCACCGGCGAGGTGATCGCCCAGGCCGGGAACGACGCGCTGGACGTGCAGGCGATGCTGGGCTTTGCCCGCGAACATGGCGGCCCGGCCCTGCGCGCCATGACATTCCACGACCGCGCGCGCATGCTCAAGGCGCTGGCGCTGCATCTGATGGAGCATAAACAGGCGCTTTATGACCTGAGCTACGACACCGGCGCCACCCTCTCCGACCATAAGATCGACGTCGACGGCGGTATCGGCACCATGCTGGTCTTCGCCTCCAAGGGCCGGCGCGAGATGCCGGATGCCCATGTCTACCTCGACGGGGCGCCCGAGCAGCTGGGCCGTGAAGGGCAGTTCATGGGGCGGCATATCTGCACGCCGCTGCAGGGTGTCGCGGTGCATATCAACGCCTTCAACTTCCCGGTCTGGGGCATGTTGGAGAAGCTTGCCCCGACCCTGCTCGCGGGCGTGCCGGCAATCGTCAAACCCGCCACCGCAACCTGCTATGTGACCGAGCATTGCGTGCGGCTGATGCTCGACAGTGGGCTGCTGCCCAAAGGCGCGTTGCAACTGGTGAGCGGGGGCTTGGGCGATATGCTCGACCACCTCGACTGTCAGGATGCGGTGGCTTTTACCGGCTCGGCGGACACGGCGCTGAAACTGCGCAGCAATCCGAAGCTCTTGCAGAACTCGGTGCGCTTCACCTCGGAACAGGACAGTCTCAACGCCTCCGTCCTTGGCCCTGACGCCACCCCCGGCACGCCGGAGTTTGACCTCTTCGTCAAGGAAGTGCAGCGCGAGATGACCGCGAAAGCGGGGCAGAAATGCACCGCGATCCGCCGCGTGATGGTGCCAGAGGCGCAGATCGACGCGGTGATTTCGGCGCTGTCCGAGCGCCTCGCCAAGACCACCATCGGCGACCCGCGTGCCGAAGAGACCCGCATGGGCGCCTTGGTCTCGGGCAGCCAGAAACGCGACGTGCTGGACAAGGTCGCCTTGCTGGGGGCCGAGGCCGAACATGTCTTTGGCGATCCCGAGAGTTTCACCGTGCAGGGCGCGGATAAGGACAAGGGCGCCTTCCTGCCGCCGATGCTGTTTCACTGCGCCGATCCGGACAAGGCAGAGCGCGTCCATGACACCGAGGCTTTCGGCCCGGTCTCCACCCTCATGCCCTACCGCGATCTGGCCCATGCCACGCAGCTTTTGAACCGCGGCCAAGGCTCGCTCGTCGCCTCCATCATCACCAATGACGGTGAGGTCGCGCGGGAGTTGACCATGGGGTCCGCCGCCTTCCACGGGCGGCTTTATTTCAACAACCGCAAGTCGATGGCAGAGGCCACCGGCCACGGCTCGCCGCTGCCGCATATGGTCCATGGCGGGCCGGGCCGCGCGGGCGGGGGCGAGGAACTGGGCGGCGTGCGCGGCGTGATGCATTACATGCAGCGCACTGCGGTGCAGGGCAGCCCCGACATTCTGACCGCCATCGGCAAGCAATGGGTGCCGGGCGCGGAAGAGATCACCGACCGCGACCATCCTTTCACCCGCCGGTTTGGTGCCCTGGATCTGGGCGAGACCTTCTATTCCAAATCCCGTGAAATCTCGCTCGACGATATTGAGAAATTCGCCCATTTCACCGGCGACACTTTCTACGCGCATATGGACGAAGACGCCGCCGCCGCGAACCCGTTCTTTCCGGGGCGCGTGGCCCATGGCTATCTGCTGCTGAGCTTTGCCGCGGGCCTCTTCGTGCAGCCTGACCCCGGTCCGGTGCTGGCCAATACCGGGCTCGACAATCTGCGCTTCCTCGAACCGGTCTCGGCAGGCGACAGCATGAAAGTGCGGCTGTCGGTCAAACATAAAACCCCGCGCAACGACGAATATGGCGAGGTGCGCTGGCATGTGACCCTCACCAACCAGCGAGAGGAAGCGGTCGCGGAATACGATCTGTTGACGATGAATGCGCTCTGAGCAGCCCTGCACTGCCGTAGCAGCCTTTGCGGGCCTGGGGGGTCAGCGCGTCTGGTCGCTGATGATCAGCCTTTTTGGCGATCTGGCCCAGGGCAGCGGCCATGCGATCGACGGGCCGGTGCTGTCGACGATCATGGCCGCGCTTGACGTGCGGCCAGAGGCAAGCCGTGTGGCGTTGCACCGGCTGCGCAATGACGGCTGGTTGCAGTCCCACAAGGTGGGGCGGATCAGCCAGCACAGCCTGACCGCGCAGGGCCGGGCGGAAAGTGCCGCGGCCAGCCCGCGCATCTACGCCCCGCCGCCGGACCTGTCAGAGCCTTGGCAGATGATCGTGACCGAAGAGAACGGGCGGCAGTCCGACATGGCGCTGCGCGCAAGCGGCTTCATTCCGGTCACCCCGCGCGCCTATGTCGGGCGGATGGATGGCACCGCGCCAAAAGACTGCCTTGCCCTGCGCGGGGACGCCCCGCCCGACTGGCTGCGCCGCGCGGCGGAGCCGGCCGCTTTGCAGCCGGAATATGACGCCTTGCTCGGCGCGCTCTCAGCGCTGGAGAGGACGCTGGCCGATACGCGCCATATGAACGCGCTTGATATCGCCGTTCTGCGCTGTCTTATCGTGCATAACTGGCGGCGGCTGGTGCTGAAACACCCCCCCCTGCCCGGCGGGCTGATCCGGCCAGACTGGTCCGGCTATCAATGTCACCTCTTGGTCGATGCGCTGCTGCAGCGCTACCCCCGGCCTGCGCTGCAAGATCTGGCGGCGGCATCGGCGGCGGGCTGACTGTCGTCAAAGCGCGGCTTTCCCATGCGGCGCAAGCGCGGTATAGACGTGCTCATGACAAATTTCCTCTATCAGAACGACCTGCCGGATGACCTCGACCTTGGGCCGATGGTGGCCATTGATTGCGAGACCATGGGGCTGCATCCGCATCGTGACCGGCTCTGTGTGGTGCAGCTTTCGGGCGGTGACGGCCACGCCCATCTGGTGCAGATCGCCAAGGGCCAGTCCGCAGCGCCGAACCTCAGCGCGCTTCTGGAAAACCCGCATGTGCTGAAGCTGTTCCACTATGGCCGCTTTGACATTGCCGCGATGCTCAACGCCTTTGGCGCCACCGCAGCACCGGTCTATTGCACCAAGATCGCCAGCCGACTGGTGCGCACCTATACCGACCGGCACGGGCTGGCAAAGCTCTGCCAGGAATTGCTGAGCGTCGATATCTCGAAACAGCAGCAATCCAGCGACTGGGGCGCCGAAGAACTGAGCCAGGCGCAGATCGACTATGCCGCCTCTGATGTGCTCTATCTGCACCGGCTGCGCGATGAGTTGAACAAACGCCTGATACGCGAAGGCCGGATGGAGATGGCGCAGGCCTGTTTCGATTTCCTGCCGATGCGCGCCAAGCTCGATCTGGAGGGATGGCCGGACACGGACATCTTCGCACACGCATGAACACACCTTTCCTTGATACCGCCCGCCGCGTGATCCGCTGCGAATCCGATGCGCTGATCGAACTGGCCGACAGTCTCGATGACCGTTTCCGCGCCGCCATTGACCTGATGCGCGCCTGCAAAGGCCGGATCATCGTCACCGGCATCGGCAAATCGGGCCATATCGGCAATAAAATCGCGGCGACGCTGGCCTCCACCGGCACGCCCGCGCAATTCGTACATCCGGCCGAGGCGAGCCATGGCGATCTGGGCATGATCACCGCCGCCGATGTGGTGCTGGCGATCTCAAACTCGGGCGAAGCGCCGGAACTGGCCAACCTGATCGCCTATTCGCGCCGCTATGCGATTCCGCTCATCGGCATCACCAGCCGCCCCGACAGCAGCCTTGGCCGGCACAGCGATGTGGTGCTGGAACTGCCCCGCATTGCGGAAGCCTGCGGCACCGGCGTGGTGCCCACCACCTCGACCACGCTGACGCTGGCAATGGGGGATGCCGTGGCCGTGGCGCTGATGGAGAACCGCGCCTTTACCGCCGAGCATTTCCGCGACTTCCACCCCGGTGGCAAACTGGGTGCGCGGCTAAGCCGGGTCGGCGATCTGATGCATGTCGGCGCGGCGATGCCCTTGGTCGGCGTTGACGCACCGATGCCCGAAGCGCTTGGCGAGATCAGCCGCAAAGGCTTTGGCGTGGTCTGCGTCACCGAAGATAATGGCGCCCTTGCCGGGATCATCACCATGGGTGACCTAGCCCGGCATCTGGATGGGCTGATGACCATGTCGGCGCGCGATGTGATGACCCCTTCGCCGGTGACCATCGGGCCGGATGAGCTCGCCGAAAAGGCCGTGGGCGTGATGAACAGCCGCAAGATCACCTGTCTGATCGTGATCGACCCGGAAGAGGGGAAAACCCCCATCGGCCTGCTGCATCTGCACGACTGCCTGCGCGTCGGGCTGGGCTAACGGCAGATGCAGGGGGATCGCTATACCCGCCTTGTGTCATGGCTGAAAATCCTGTTTCCGCTGCTCGCGCTGGCCTTGCTGTCGACCCTCTTTCTGCTGTCCCGCGCGATTGACCCTGAGGCGACGATCCCCTTTGCCGAAAAGGAAGTGCAAGAACGCCTCCGCGACCAGCAGGTCACCGGCCCCTTCTATTCCGGCACCACGGAGGCGGGGGATCTGATCTCTTTCTCTGCCGAAAAGCTGACCACCCCGCGCGGGCAGTCCGGCACGAACAAAGCCGAAGACCTGCGCGCGGTGCTGGATTTGCAAAGCGGCACCCAGATCGTGCTGGACGCGGCCGAGGCCATGGTCGACCCTGCCGCCGATCGCGCGGATCTCAGCGGAGATGTGCGCATCACAACCTCGACAGGCTACCGCATCCAGTCGCAGCAGATGACATCGAACCTGACCACGCTAGATATCGCCTCACCCGGCCCGGTGCAGGCCACCAGCCCGGCAGGCAAGATCGACGCCGGTGCTATGGTCATCACCAACCGGCAGAACGACAGCGGATCGCAATTGCTTTTCACAAAAGGCGTGAAGCTGATATACACGCCGCAGCCAACAAAAGAGTAACTGCTTTGAGACATTTGATTTTTTTGCTTCTGCCGCTGCTTTTCGCCCTGCAAACCGCGCCTTTGGCCGCGCAATCTGCCAATGTCGCCTTTGGTGCCATCACCCAAGACACCAGCCTGCCGGTCGAAGTCACCGCCGACAACCTGTCGGTCGACAATGCCACTGGCACCGCTGTCTTTGAGGGTAACGTGCTGATATCGCAGGGTGAAATGAAGCTCTCGGCGGCGCGGGTCAAAGTGGTTTACCGCGCCGATGAGGCAGGCATCGCACAGCTGGAGGCCACTGGCGGCGTCTTGTTGGTCTCGGGCGAGGATGCCGCCGAAGCCGAACGCGCCGATTATGACATTGATGCGGGGACTTTGGTGATGCGCGGCGATGTGTTGATGACCCAAGGGCCAAGCGCGCTCAGCGCGCAGGAAATGACCGTGAACCTGACCGATGGCACCGCCCAGATGTCCGGCGGGGTCAAAACGATCTTGCAGACCGGCAACGGCGACTGATGCCTGCGCCCGAGTTGAAGATCACCGGCGGCACCGCTGGGCTGTGCATTGACCATCTGCGCAAATCCTATCGCAAGAAAGCGGTGATCCGGGATTTCTCGATGCAGCTGGACCGGGGGGAGGTCGTGGCGTTGCTGGGGCCAAACGGGTCGGGCAAGACGACGACCTTTTATGCCGTGGCCGGGCTGGTCACGCCGGAAGGCGGGCGGGTCACCGTCGATGGCAAGGACGTGACGACCCTGCCGATGTACCGCCGCGCGCAGCTGGGCATTGGCTATCTGCCGCAGGAAATGAGCATCTTTCGCGGGCTTTCTGTCGAAGACAACATCAGCGCGATCCTCGACATTCGGGTCAAACACCGCCACCAGCGCCGCGAACGGCTTGAAGAGCTGCTGACCGAGTTCTCCATCGAACATCTGCGCCGCGCGCCTGCCTTGGCGCTGTCGGGGGGCGAACGCCGCCGGGTCGAGATCGCCCGTTGCCTTGCCGCCGACCCCAACTACCTGCTGCTCGACGAACCCTTTGCCGGGGTCGACCCGATCTCGGTGGGCGATATTCGACAGTTGGTGGCCGACCTCAAGACCCGCGGCATCGGCGTCTTGATCACGGACCATAACGTGCGAGAAACACTAGAGATTGTGGACCGCGCCTATATTCTGCACGAGGGTAAGGTTCTGATGTCCGGCACGCCCGAAGAGGTGGTCCAAAATGAGAACGTGCGCCGCGTCTATCTGGGCGACAACTTTAGGATTACCTGATCCGGCAGGGGCTTCGGAAAGGGTAGGATTGCGCTCACTATTCCGCTTGATCGGCATCGTCACCATTGACTTTCATACGGAAAAGCGGCCTCATTGATCTATGGTGATAATGCGTGCCTGTATGATCCTGCAACGCCCTTCCTCCGAAGGATTAGGCAAAATCATCCTTGGCACAACGCCATTCCTTCATATCTGAACCCGTTAAGGCCCACCTGCGCGTGGACCTTTTGACGACGTTCGGATCAAGAATGACAAGGAGACGATATGCGGTACCAAATCAGCGGCAAACAGATCGACATTGGCGACGCGCTTAGGAGTCACGTCCAAGCGGAACTAAATGAGGCGGTCAACAAGTATGCCGAACGCCCGACAGACGCCCAGGTGGTGTTTTCCAAGTCCGGGCATGAATTTGTCTGCGAAGCGACCGTGCATCTTTCCACCGGGCTCAATGCCTCCGCCAAGGGCAAAGCGACTGAAATCTATGCGGCTTTCGACGCCTGTCGGGAAAAGATGGAAAAACAGTTGCGCCGCTACAAGCGCCGTTTGAAGGACCATCACAAAGACCGGTCCGAACCGGTTGAACTTTTGGGTGCGTCCTCTTATATCCTCGCGGCAGACAGCGATTCAGATGCGCAGGAACCTGACAGCCTCCAACCCATGATCATTGCAGAGACCCAGACAAAGATCGCAACTTTGTCTGTAGGTGAAGCGGTTATGCAGATGGAACTGTCCGGCGACCCGGTGCTCCTGTTTCGCAAGGAAGGCCAAGAAGGTATGAACGTCGTGTACCGTCGGGATGACGGGAACATCGGCTGGATCGATCCTTCGTAACGCAACGGCGAAGATATTCGCCACGAGAGCAGGGCGAGCGAAATGGATTTCGGCAAACTCCTCAAGCCGGAAGCGGTCAAGGTCTTGACCTCAGCTTCCAGCAAGAAACGTCTGATGCAGGATATTGGCGATCTGGCGCAGCAGGCCTATGGGCTGCCAGCAGGTCAGGTCGTTGATGCGCTGATGACACGCGAAACCCTTGGGCCGACCGGTGTTGGCCATGGTGTCGCCCTGCCCCATGCCCGCGTCGATGGCATCGACAAGGTTGTCGGTGCCTTTGTGCTGCTCGACAAGCCGATTGATTTTTCCTCGGTGGATCGGCAGCCCGTCGATGTGGCCTTTGCGCTCTTCGCGCCCGAAGATGCGGGTGTCGAACATCTCAAGGCGCTCGCTCTGGTGGCCCGCACCCTGCGGGACACCAGCATTTGCACCAAGCTGCGGTCGAACCCCGATCCGGCAACGCTCTACACCATCCTGACCGAAGACAAGGCCGACAAGGCCGCTTAACGCGGCTTCATCGCCTGTCCCTCACGCTTTGGCCGGCACCGCCTCGCGCGGCGTCGGCTGGTTTCGTGCGGCTTTCTTCTCCCCCAGCATCAACATCGCCGGTGTCACCACCAGGGTCAGCACCGTGGCAATGATCAGCCCCCCCGCAATGGCCGAGCTCAGCTCGGTCCACCATTGGGTGGAGGGGGCGCCATAGACGATCTCCCGCGTGAAGAAGTTGATATTGAGCCCGATCACCATCGGCATCAGCCCAAGCGCCGTGGTGACCGAGGTCAGCACCACAGGCCGCAAACGCTGCGCGCCGGTGCGCAATGCGGCTTCATAGGGCGACAGCCCGGCTTTCTTGAGGTCGTTATAGGTGTCGATCAGAACGATATTGTTGTTCACCACGATCCCCGCCAAAGCGATCACGCCGATCCCGCCCATGACGATGCCGAAAGGCCGCCCGGTGACCAGCAGGCCAAACAGCACCCCCGCGATCGAAAAGACGATGGCCGACATGACGATAAAGGCCTGATAGAACGTGTTGAACTGGATCACGAGGATCACGAACATCAGGAAGACCGCGGTGATAAAGGCACCGACCAGGAAGATCATCGATTCCCGCTGGTCCTCGGCCTCCCCGGCAAAACTTGCCTCGACGCCCGGCGGCAGGTCCATCGCATCAATCGCCGCCCGCAGAGCCACGGTCTGGTCATTCACCAAAACGCCCGGCGCCACATTCGCCTCAATCGTGACAACCCGCTGCTGATCGACACGGGTGATTGTCCCGGTCCGGGGGCTGGGCTCAAAGGTCACGAAGTTCGAAATCGGCACCAGCCCCGAAGACGTCGGCACCCGCAGCGATTGCAACTCTTCCAGCGTCCGCTCGTCGGAGGGAAAGCGCACGTTGATATCGATCGAGCCTTCCGCGTCATCGGGGCGGTAATCGGCGACCGTGATGCCGCGTGTCAGGAGTTGCACAGCCTGCCCCAGGGTCGAGATATCGGCCCCGAACCGCGCCGCTTCGGAGCGGTTGACCGCGATCCGCCATTCCACCCCCGGCAGGGGGAGGGTGTCGGTCACATCGGTGAACCCGCCGATCTGCTCCATCGCCTCGCGGACCTGCTCGACCACCTGCTGCTGCACCTGCGGATCATGGGCGCGCACCTTCAGATTGATCGGCTTGCCGGGAGAAGGGCCGCTCGATGCTGTCTGCACCTGCACATTGATCCCCGGAATGGCCGCCATCTCGGCGCGGATTTCTTCGCCGATGACGGCGGCGGGGCGCCGTTTGTCCCAGTCGATGAACTCCACCTGAATGGTGCCGATCAGATCCGCGCTGTCCTGCCGCCCGCCGCCGGTCCGCGCATAGACGCTGGCGATCTCGTCGTATTTGAACAGTCGCTGCTCAACCAGCCGCACCAGCGCGTCCTTCTCATAGATCGAAAAGTTATCCTGCGCCCGGACCTGCACCTGCGCGAAATCAGGCTCTACACTGGGGAAAAAGGTGATGCCATTGCCGTATTGACCATAGACGGTGAAGCCCCCGATCAAGAAGGCAATCGCAGCAAAGAAGGTCATCCAGGGGCGCAGAATGGCGAATTGCAGCAGTTTCACATAGCGCCCGGTAAAGCCGCTGAGCGTTCGGGGATCCCCCTGTTCGGCGGCATAGAGCGTGGCTTTGTCCTTGGCCGACTGCGGCGGCCGCTTGCCGATCAGCCCGCCGACCACAGGGATGAAGACCAGCGCCATGAAAAGAGACGCCGTGAGGGTCAGGATCACCGTGATCGGCAGGAATTTCATGAACTCCCCCACCGTGCCGGACCAGAATAACAGCGGAAAGAACACGCTCAGCGTCGTCGCCGTGGAGGCGATGATCGGCCAGGCCATACGCTTGGCGGCATGGGCATAGGCGGCTTTGGGGGACTGCCCCTCTTGCAGGCGGCGGTCGGCCAGTTCGGTGGTGACAATGGCCCCATCCACCAGCATCCCCACCACGAGGATCAGCGAGAACAGCACCACGAGGTTCATCGTATAACCCATCACCCAAAGGGCTGTGACCCCGGCCAGAAACGCCCCGGGAATGGCCAGCCCAACAAGCAGAGCGGAGCGAATGCCCAAGGCCCAGACGATCACGATCATCACAAGGATCACCGCCGCGATGACATTCGCTTCCAGATCGCTGAGCATACTTTCGACCTGCTCGGATTCATCCTGCGTGTATTTTACCGTGATGCTGTCCGGCCATTCGCTGCGCATCTCGGTGATCAGATTGCGGACGGCTTCGACGGTTTCGATGATATTCGCGCCCGACCGTTTCTTGATCTCAAGCGCCAGCGCGGGCTGGCCGTCGATCCGGGCAAAGCCGGTCGGGTCCTCGAATGTGCGGCGGATCGTTGCGACATCCGCGAAGGTCACGACCGTGTCGCCCCGCACCTTGATCGGCAGCGACATGACGTCTTCAACGTTTTCGATCAGACCCGGCACTTTCAAGACCAACCGTCCGGCACCGCTTTCGATGGCACCGGCGGCGATCAGGCGGTTGTTGCGGTTGATCTGGCCAATCAACTCTTCAAAAGAGATGTTGTAGGTCTCGAACACCGTGGGATCGATCAGCACTTCGAGCAGTTCCGTGCGCTCACCCCCGACATCGACCTCCAGCACCCCCGGAAGCCCCTCAATCTCGTCTTTCAGCTCTTCCGAGATGGCATTGAGTGTCCGCTCCGGCACCGGGCCGGACAGGATCGCGGTCAGGATCGGGAAGAGCGCTGTATTGATCTCTGTCACGACGGGATCAGTGGCATCTTCGGGCAGGTCAGATTTGGCCCGGTCCACCGCCTCGCGCACTTTATCGAGCGCCTCATCAGCATCGAAACCCGGCTCAAACTCCAACTGGACAGAGGCATGCCCCTCGGCCCCGTTGGAAGTGATCTTCTTGAGCCCGGTCAGCGCGCTCAGCTCGGTTTCGAGCGGTTCGACCAGCAAACGCTCACTGTCCTCGGGCGAGATACCATCGAGCGAGGTGGAGACGTAAAGGGTCGGGATCGGGATTTCCGGCGCACTTTCCTTGGGGATGCTGACATAGGCCAGCGCCCCCACGACAAGGATCATGATCAATGCCAGATTGACCACACGGGCGCGGCTAAAGGCGGCTTCGATGAGGGCGTTCATTCGATCGGCTCCGCCTGAACGGTTTCAGCATTGCCGGTGATCTGGCCATTGCCGGTTTCGGTCCCTTCCGGCGCGGCCCGGCCCGAAAGACCGGCGGCCAGTCGCCCTTCACGGATATCCTCGGCGCCATTTTCGGGCTGGGGGTCCACCACTTCGCCGTGGTTTACAAAGCCCTGCCCGATGGTGATGATTTCGGCTTGATCCGGCAGACCGGCGATCCAGATCCCATCGGTTTGCGCGCGGACAATGGCGATCTCGTTAAAGACGACCCTATTCTCGCCATCCACGGTTTTCACCCCAAGCGTGCCGTCCGTGTCCAGCGACAGGATCGCGGGGGAGACGAAATGCGCCTTTGTGGTCCCTGTGGGGATGCGCACCCGGGCAGAGATACCGGCCGGAATGGCCCCGTCGGCATTGGCAACCTCGATTTCAGCGGCGAATGTCCGGGTCTCTGCGCTGGCGCTGCTGGAGACAAACTTGACCACGCCCTGCGCCTCGACATCGGTGATAAAGAACACATCGGCGGTCTCGCCGACTTCGATATCCTTGAGAGACTGCTGCGGAATTTGCACCCGGATGGTCAGCGGCGTATTGTCCACCAACCGGGCGATATCCTCGCCGACAGAGACAAACTCACCGGCAGAAATGTCCAGCTCTTCCAACCGACCCGCAAAGGGGGCGCGGATTTCGGTGTTCCGCAGCGCCTCTTCGGCAGAGGTCACGGCAGAGCGTGCCGCCGCCAATGTCGCCCGCGCTTCGCTCACCCGGTCGACGGTCGAAACCCCGCGGTCCAGCAGGGCTTCGGCGTTGTCATATTCCCGCTGGGCGCGGTTCAACTCTTCCTGAGCGCGGGCCAGATCGGATTCGCGGGCCGTGGTGCTGATCCGCGCGATCAGGTCTCCCCCGGCAAGTTCGTCCCCTTTGGTGACCAGTACCTCGGCGATCTCGCCCCCCGCTTCGGCACGAACCTGCGTGTCCCGGTCCGGCAGGGCTTGCCCCTCGACGACAAACACCTGCGCGACCTCCTCGGCCGCAGAGCCGCGCACGGCGACGGTCACCGCAGAGGGGGTGATCGGTCCGACCTCTGCCGGGGCTTCCTCTTCGGAGGGCATGACATAGCCGCTGCCCATCCACAGCGCGATCAACACCGCAATCCCACCGGCCACGAATTTGGACCGACCGGACCCGGCGTCGCTTTCGAAATCGAGCGTTTGGCGCTCGTCAGAGGGGGTCTCATTCATTGTTCGATCTCCGTGACCGCAGAAGCCTCAGCCCCGCGCGGTGTCATGTCTTGGGTTTGCTCACCCGGGTCGCGGCATCTTCGAGCGCGGCGCTGATGGCTTCGTAGAAACCGGAAAAGGCTTCGAGCCGGCCCCGAACGTCCTCGGCCTCATCGGGCAGCTTGCTGATGGTCGCGTCAATTTCGGATTTGGTCCGCCGGGTGCCCCCCAAGGCGAATCTGGTCATGGCGCCATAGGCATCATCGGCGAGTTGAAAGTAATCCTGCCGGTCACCGGCCTTGTTGATCCGCCGGATCAGCCCGCGCTCTTCCAGCAGGCGGATCGAGGTGCTGATGGTGGCCCGGCTTACCGATAGGTTCTTCGCAAGATCGCCAAAGGCCACCTCTTCGCCCTCGAAGACCAGCATGGCAAAAACCTGCCCCGACATCCGCGGCATGCCATCATTGGCGGCAACCACCCCCATGCGGGCAATGAACTCGTCCCGCAATTGCGCAAGCTGTTGTTCAGTATCCATTCGACAGGCCCACCTTGATGTTAAAGCGTTGTCGGTAGATAGCCACCGCCTCCCTCACATCAAGGGCGTTCAGATATTTCTGAACAGTTTGAACACACAATTCGGTGACAATTCCCGCCCGGCGGGAAGCTTTCTGCTGTAGGGGCTACTTAAGACCGTTGCGCGCGATGTAGCGGGCCAGATCCAGAACCAACCGCCCCCGCGCCGCCGCGATTGCCGTCGGGCCGCCTTCGGGATCGAACGGCACGCTAAGCTCAAACAGGCCCGACCGCTCGCGCCGGTCATCGGTTACGGCCACGAAATACTGGCCCGAGGCGCGGAATGCGCCGGCTTCGGTGGCGACGAGTTCGGCAAACCGCACTTCCAACCGCGCTTCGGGGAAAGCTTCAAAGGGCCAAGGTTCAGAGGCAATGCGCCGTCCGGTCAACCGTGCGAGGTTCTGGCTCAACTCCAGCGCAACCGCGCGTTCGGGGGCATCGGCCCAGAGCACCTCGGTCGAGGTGATCAGCCTGCCGTCGGCCAGTTGCAGCGCGATTTCCTCGGCTGCGGCATAGGTCGGCAGCGACACGTCGCGCACCTCGACCGAGGTGAAGGCGATAGAGGTTTTCTCGCTCACCTCCGGCGCCCGCACGGTAAAGCGTTCGGCATTGGTCCCGCAGGCACTAAGCAGCGCCAGCAAGCCCAGCGTGATGAAGGTTTTTGCAGCAGTCATGCGTTACCGTCCCAGCAAGAGCGAATTGGGGTTACGTTCAATGGTCCGCGCCAAAGATGCAAGAGCCTCGGCGGCCTTCTGGATCTCGCGCAGGGTGCGTTCGGCGCTCCGGCTCAGCTGTTCACCTTTGTCATAGCCTTCGATCGCCTGGCCCGCCTGTGTGAACAGCCCGGTAAGGCGGGTCACGACCTGCGGCAGGTCCTTGGCCGAAAGCGCGATATTGTCTGCCGCATTGCGGGCCGAGGCCAGCGTCCGGTTCACATTCTCGACCGCCCCGCCTTCGCGCAGTTCTTCCAAGGTGCGGTTCACCTCATCGAGCGCGCGTTTCAAGGAGCCGGGCAAGGCCACCGCATCCTCGGTGCCGATCACGGCTTCGGCGGATTCGGTAAGCTCTGTCAGCGCGACGACCAGTTCCTCCACCTCAAGCGTTTCCGCCTTGGCAGCGACCGCCTGTATCTGCTCGACCAGCTCCGGCACGCCCTGCACCGAGGAGGACACCGATTCCGCTGCCTCCGCCACGCCTTCGAGCGCGCCGCCCAAACGGTCGACGATCCGCTCTTTCTCAAGCTGCGCCACGAGGCTTTCGACCTTTGTCAAAGTCGCGTTCAGCGCAACCGGCACGTTTTGCACGTCTTCCGACGACACCAGCCCCGTCAACTCGCCGATCAGCGCCCGCACATCCTGTGGCGTTTCCCGCAGGTCGTCGTCAGAGATAAAGACCTCGGCGGAATTCATCAGGGAAATCGCGCTGCTGAGCAGCTCTTCGATCGGCAGGCTGTTGATCCGGGTAAAGACACCCTCGACCGTCGCTGCCGCGTCAGAGACATCGCTTTCGGTGGTGGGCATCACGACAAGACCGTTCTCGGTCTCCTCCAACGCCGCCTCTTCCGCATCATCGACGATGACCATCTCGACCTTGAGCCCGCCGGTCAGCAGACTGGCAGAGGCCAGCCGCGCCCGCAGCCCATCGGCGACCCGTTCCTTCAAGAAGGCGAGCGCGGCCTCGGCGGTCACGTCACCGCGCAGGCCCAGATGCGCGGGCTGGATCGACAGGATCGCGTTCAGCCGAACCCGGCTGTCGCCAAAGCGCTCGCGGTCCACCAGACCCGAAAGCGTGTCGACCTCGCCAATTTCAAGCCCGCTCAACTCCACCGGCGCCCCCACGATGAGGCCAGAGATATTGTCGTCGAACACCACGCTCAACTTCAAGGGATCGACTTCGGAGGCGTTGAAAACAGAATTCCGCGCGGTCTCTTTGTCGGGGTAGATCTCAAACACCGTGCCATCAGAAACCGGCGCCCCGCCCGACACGAAAGTGTCAAAGGTGATGCCGCCCCCCACGAGTGTCGCGAGAGAGGAGAAATCGATCTCAGCCCCCGCCGGGCCGATGTTCACACTGAAGCCCGAGGCATCCCAAAAGCGCGTAGACTCGTTGATCAGGCCGCGATGCTCTTCAAAGATGATCGCTTCGACAATGGCATAATTCCCCTGCGGCGCGATCTTGGCATAGCCGACCCGGCCCACTTCGATCCCCCGGTAGAGGATCGGCGCATTGTCGGTCAGATCGCCATTGGCCGTGGAGCGGAAAGCGATTTCAAGCCCGCCCTGCCCCGGCCGGATCAAAGGCTCGGTAGAGGCACCCTGAAACCGGGTCGCCACCGGGCCGACCTGACGGTCCCACGCGCCTTCGATATAGACCCCGCTCAATACGGTGCTCAGCCCGGTGATGCCCTGCGCGGTCACCTTGGGCTGCACGACCCAAAAGACCGCGCCGCTGTCGATATAGGGGGCCACGTCTTTCTCGACGCGGATATGTGCGGTGACCTTGTCCAAGCCACTGGTAAAGCCAACCTTTTCGACCACCCCAACGGTCACATCCCGAAACCGCAACTCGGTCTCGCCTGCGGCCACACCGGCGCCATTCTCAAATTCCACGACAATGACCGGCCCACGTTCCGCATAGGAGCGGTAGGCCACGAAGAGGGCCACGATCAAGGCCAGGATCGGAATGACCCAGATCACCGACGCCCCGCTGAGGAACATCTTGCGTGCGGGCGAGATTGGCACGTCGGGAGGCGTTTCAGTCATTGCGGTTCGGGCCTTCGTCCTTGGCGTGTGCATCCCAGATCATGCGGGAGTCAAACGCTTGTGCAGCCAACATGGTAAAGATCACAGAGAGGGCGAAAAAGATGCTCGCAGCTCCCGGATTGATGGATGCCAGTGTCTTGAGTTGCACCAGAGATGACAAAATCGCAACCACAAAGATGTCGATCATCGACCAGCGGCCGATATACTCGACCACTTCATAAAGGTAATGACGCTGACGTTGCGACGTCACCCAGCCCCATTGCACGCTAAGCGCCAGATAGGCCACGGCAAAGAACTTGCCCAAGGGAATGGCGACCGAGGCGAACAGGATGATAAAGGCGATCCCCCAGTTGCCATATTGCGCCAATTCGACCGCCCCGCCGATGATCGTGCTTTCATCGACCTGAAACAGGGTGCGGGTCTTCAGCATCGGGTAGATATTGGCCGGGATGTAGCACATCAGCCCCACGGTCCAGAACGCCCAGACCCGTTGCAGGCTTAGCCGGTCGCGCGAGGCCAGACGGTGCCCACAGCGCCCGCAGACCGCCGTGCCCATCGGCCAAGGCTTGGTGCAGCGCGTGCAGGCAACGAGGCCCAGCTCACGCGCGCTTACGATTTTTTCGGATGTTCCAGAGAGTGCCATACTGACCATTTACACAAAAATCTGTCCTGCGCGATGACCAGCACCACCAATGCCCCGAACATATAGAACGCCGGGCCAAATTCGACATCCGCCAAATCCGCCACCTTGACCAAAGCCACGGCACAGCCGATCGCGAAAACCTCGGCCATGGACCAGGGCCGCAACCCTTCGGAGAGGCGAAAGGCGGGCACGGCATGCCGCGCGGGGGGGCGGTCCAAAACGATGGGGATCAGGACATAGAGGGTGAGCACCACCCGAAGCAGCGGGATAAAGACGATCAGGGCCGCCGTTGCCAGCGACAGCAGGATCATCGGCCCGCCAAAGGCCAGCGCCGCGTCCAGCACCGACACGGCGTTGCTGGTGCCTGCCGCGTCAATCCGCAGGAAGGGAAAGACGGTCGCGCCGATGATCAACACCAAAACCGCAACCGACACCGCGATAATCTGCAGCCCCGCATTGCGTCGGTGATTGATGAGGGTCGTATGACAGCGGCTGCAAACCGCGCGCTGGCCATGGGCAGGCCGCCGCAGCCGGTAAGTGGCATCGCATTGCGGACAAACGATCAGCTCATCCAAGGGCAGGTCTGCAAGGGAAATAGCGGCATGATCCATTGCTTCGGGATATATGATGCGCGGCCCAAAAGGCCACTATTATTCACGCCCTCTCACCGCATTGTCACCCCGCCCGGCGGCGGCTTCCCGCGGGTCGGCTAGGCGCGGTGGAACACGAAGACCAAGCGGTCGTTGATCCAGAGAAGACGCGAAAGGAGACAGCAATGACCGATATCAACACTGCGAAAATCCTGATTCTTGCCACCGACGGCTTTGAGCAATCCGAGTTGGAAAAGCCGCTGAACGACCTGCGGGACCGTGGCGCCACGGTGCATGTGGCGAGCCCCGAGGGCAATGAGATCAAAGGTTGGGACAAGGACGATTGGGGCAACAGCATCGCCGCCGATCTTGCCCTGCCAGATGTAAACATCGAGGACTATCACGCCATCGTCCTGCCCGGCGGCCAGATCAACCCTGACCTGCTGCGGGTGAACAAAGACGCCGTGGCGCTGATCCGCAAATTCCACGACAGCGGCAAGACCGTGGCCGCCATTTGCCACGCCCCATGGCTGCTGATCGAAGCGGGTGTCATCGAAGGCCGCAAGGCGACCTGCTTTAGCTCCATCGCGACGGATGTGAAAAACGCCGGCGCGCATTACGAAGACAGCGAAGTGGTGGCCGACCAAGGCATCGTGACCAGCCGCTCGCCCGAAGACCTGGATGCTTTCGTCGCCAAGATCGTCGAGGAAATCGAAGAGGGCAAGCACGACCGCGCAGCGGCGTAACCCGCTTGGCTTTGAGAAAGTGACCGCCCCCGGCAGGCTCGCCGGGGGCGTTTTATGTCAGATCGTCGGTCGACAGGCCGATCTCGGCCAGCACCTCGTCGGTATCGGCCCCAACCGCACGCGGGGGCCTGGGCATCTGTGGCATTTCATCGCCAAAGCGTGGCGCCCGCCCCGATTGCAGCACCCCCTGCGGCGCGACCAGATTGCGCCGGGCGGCCATCTGCGGATGATCTGGCGCTTCGGAAAAGCTCAGGACAGGGGCGACACAGGCATCGCTGCCGTCAAAATGCGCCGCCCATGCGTCCCGCGTGCGGGTGGCGAAAAGTGCGGCAAACTCCGCGCGTCGCGCGGGCCAAGTGGCCGTGTCATTTTGGCTGCTGAGGTAGTCCGCCGGCAGGTCCAGCTTCTCAAGCAAGAGCGCATAGAACTGCGGCTCCAAGGCCCCCACCGCGATGAACTTCCCGTCGGCGCAAGTGTAACAGCGGTAAAACGGCGCCGCCCCATCAAGCCAATTGGACGCCCGTGCCTCTGTCCACGCGCCCTGCGCCAGCATCCCATGGATCAGCCCCATCATCGCCGGCACACCGTCGACCATCGCCGCATCGACGGTCTGACCCTTGCCCGTGACGCCGCGCTCGATCACCGCCGAAAGAATGCCGAACAACAAAAACATCGTGCCGCCGCCATAGTCCGCCACCATATTCAGCGGCGGCACCGGCGGCGCGTCTTTGGACCCCATCGCATGAAGCGCACCGGTCAGCGCGAGGTAGTTGATGTCATGCCCCGCCCGCTGCGCCCAGGGTCCGGTCTGGCCCCAGCCTGTCATGCGGCCATAGATCACCGTCTCCGGGCAAGTGTCCGGGCCGAGGCCGAGCCGCTCCATCACGCCGGGGCGAAAGCCTTCGATCAGCACGTCACAAGAGGCAATCAACTCTTTGGCGGCCTTGATGCCCGATGCCGATTTCAGATCCAGCACCACCGAGCGCTTGCCGCGGCGGTTGATCTCTGTCGGATCGGCGGGGGCGGCTTTGCGGTCCACCGTGATGACATCGGCCCCCATATCCGCCAGCAGCTGCCCCGCCAGCGGCGCGGGGCCAAGGCCGGAAAACTCGATGACCTTTAACGAGGCCAGTGGCCCTTGCCGCGCGCCCCCGCTCATGCCGCCCCCGGAACGAGCACTTCCCGCACCCCTTCACTGAAATTGGCAAGCGACAGCGACCAGATCGTTCCCGGCCAGCGCAGTTCCATCTGGCGTTTCCGGGGCCGGTACACCGCCGTGTAAAGCGTGCCAAAGCCCGCATTGAAGGCGGTGGAATAGAGCGGGGGCTTCAGGAAGGCGTTGATGAACTTCTCCTCCGGGTCGCGGTGCAGGCGCAGACGCTGCAGCAGATAGCGCTCGCGCTCAACCGTCGCGGTAAAGCGGGCGTGGCTGACCCATTCTACGTTTTCCTGGTGGTTCGTGGCCACCGCGGCGCGGGTAATGACCGCAGGCCGGTCCGGGGCCATCATGGCGGTGATGTAGTTGCGTTTGCGGTCAAGCACGGTGACATTGTAGCTCATATGTGTCGGCACGCGGGCCAGCACGGCGCTCGCCTCTTCGGTGGTCTCGCAGGTCTGCAAGACATAGCGCAGGATCAGCGGCACGCCAAAGCCTTCGCCCACCACACGCCGCCCGCCAAAGGTGAGCGAGATCGCCAGACCCGCATCATTCACCCCATCGACCAGCCCCCAAAGCCCGTCCGATGTGCCCATGACCCGCCGCCCCTGCCACTTGCTGCGCAGCACCATCGCGTCAAAGGATTTCGGACTATAGTCATAGTTGCGCACCATGACCGGCTCCTTGCCCGCCCAGATCGCCTGACTACAGGCCGAGAGATAGGGCGGCGGGCAGTAGAAGCTCAGAAACCGCGCTGCATGATCGCCGCCGCCTGCCAGAGCGCAGAGCTTGTCATAAAGCGGCAGCATCTCGGGCATATGTTCGGTCAGTGCGCGGCGGCATTGGGCATAGGTCGGGCGCGCGGCCTCCCCTTCCTTGAGCCACCACGCATGGTAGTCGGGCCAATAGGCCGCGAAGAGACCGGCCCATTTGGGGCCGGGCTGGTCTTCGGACAATGCGCGCCAATACATCGCGGCCTTTCATCTTGCTACAGGATCTTGAACGCCGGGTCCGAAAACTCCGGGCCGGCAGAAGCAGAGGGGATGGGTTTGCCGCCCACGCTGCGTTTGATCCCGTGAATCCACTTTTTCGCGCGCTCATTCAACTGGAAAGACTTGGTCATCGACCGACCCCGCGTCACAAGGATGCCAATATCGGCCCCTTCATAGCGATAATCGCCCGGTTGCAGGATGCGCAGGAAGAAGGCTTCGTTCTCGCTCTCCACCGCGCGGCGGTGGTAATCGAAGCGGTCAAAGACCACGCTTCCGTCTTCCTTCATCTTGTAGATGCCGGTCTCGGGCGCTTCGGTGCAGATGTCGACACTGTCATCGGTGTGTTTGATGACCATCTGGCTCCAACCGTCGATATTCTCCGGATCGGCCCAGCGGGCGTTCAGCTCATCGACGTCGAGGTTGAACTTCTTGCGGCTGAACTCCAGCAGGTGGAACAGGAACAGCGGCGCATCGGCATGGGCAAAGGCGGCGTGGTTGGTCATGGAGCTTGCGCCGGTGATGCGCGGGTTCAGCTCGCCCAGCCAGAGGTCGCCGGTCTTCTTGTCGATCAGGAAATCCAGCTCGAAATAGCCCCGATAGCCTTCCTTGCGCAGCTGTTCCCCGAATTTGAAGGTCAGGTCACGCGCCCTCTCGCGGACCTTGGGCGGGAAGGCGGTGGCGAGGATTTCATTGCCACACCAGCCGCCGCGATAGGGGGTCAGCTCCTTGAAGCCGACAAGCTCGGTCATCAGCGGGCCGACGATGGTGCCTTCCTTGGTGGCGCAGGCTTCAATCGCGGCACCGCGACAGTCGATCCGCTTCATGATCTTGATCTCACCCTCACCGATGATCTCGCTCTCATGCCGGCGGAAATCGGCCTCGGATTTGATGAAGAAAGTGGTGTGGCCGCTGTCCCCATAGGCCGATTGCAGCACGAGGTCATGGCCGAGACCCGCCTTCTCGCAGATCTCGCGCAGATGCTCGTAGCTTTCCACCTCGCTCAACGTATTGGGCACGGAAGGCACGCCGGCCTTGTTGCCGATGCGCACAGTTTCGATCTTATTGTCCATCGACTGGCGCAGTTTCGCCTTCGGGAACCAGACCTCGGCGCCCAACTCTTTGCTGAGACGCTCGGTCTCTTCGTCGAACATCAGAAAGACGAACTTGGGCTTGCCGCCGCGCCGCTTGATGAAGTCGATGACCTCCTTGTGCTGCAACAGGTAGTTGTTGATGTCCTCAATGCTCTGGAACTCCGCATGGGGCTGTTCCGAAGGGCAAAAGACGTTGGGGTGCTTGCCGCCGTAGCAGTCGATATAGCAGATATATTTGAAGTTCTTCACCCATTCATCCAGGCCCAACAGGTTAAAATTGGTGGCCGAGATGAAATAGACAGGGTCTTCGTTTCGGTGAAAGAACCGGCGGATTTCAGAGATATTCTTGAGTACTGTTGCCATGTCGTAGGTCCTTTTGGTCAAACGGGTGAAGAAGAAAGATCTTTGCCGCGCACGCGGTTAAGCGCCTCAGAGGTAAAGACACGCAGGCCCAGATCGGGCCGGTATCCGTGGATCTCGCTCACGTCCAAGGCACGCATGAAATCGAGAATTCCCTGACTGACGACCTGTCCGGGGACAAGGATCGGAAAGCCGGGCGGATAGGGGATGATGAAACTGGCCGAGACCACGGTATCGCCCGCGTCCATCGCCTCTTGCAGCGAGCCGTTGAGGTCGAGGTAGTCGCAGTTCTTCTCATCATAGGCGAGGAAAAAGGCGGTGCGGATGTCCCCCTCGGGCGTGCCCGCGGCGCGAAAGGCGTCGTGGAAGCAACTGAAATCCGGCAGCGGGGGGTAATGTTCCATCAGATTGGTGACGCGGCGGTCAAATGACAGACGTTCCATCCGGCTGGCGTCATCCAAAAGATCATCAAGCGAATTGGCGATCTCGACCAGCACCTCGATCAGATAGGCCACCGAGGAGCGCGTGGTGCCAATATTGGTCATGAAGAGCACGGTATTGCGCGAGGTCTTGTTGATCTGGATGCCGTATTTATCCATCAGGATCTGGGTCTTGAAGGTATCGCCGTCCCAGCCCGTGCCGCCCACGGCGAGGGTCACGCGGGTGGCGTCGAGGACAAACTCATCCTGCTCCCAACAATCCCACATGTCGGTCCAGCCTTGCTCGACATCGTAGTAGCTGGTGACGCCGCTTTCGCGGTGCTGTTCGGGGATCATGTCCCCGGCGGAGAGCACTTTGAAGTATTTGCGCAGCAGGGGATGTTCGCTGATCGCCCGGCGCATCGACATCGCCGCTTCGACCTGCCGCTGCACGAACTCGAAGCCTTCGAGTTCGACCTGACGCCGCCCGACATCGAGCGAGGCGATGATCTGGTAGTTCGGCGAGGTGGAAGTATGGGTCATATAGGCTTCGTGGAAGCTTTGCTCGACCTCGCCTTTGAAATCCTGATCATTGACGTGGATCATCGAGCCTTGCCGCAGGGAGGTCAGCGTCTTGTGGGTCGATTGCGTAGCATAGGCCCGCACCCGCGCCTGCGGCGGGGGGATCAGACGTGTGTTCAGCAGGGTCTCATCATCCGCCTCTTTCAACGTTTTCTGCTGCGCCTGATAGGCGTCGGCATGGGCTTCGGACTTGAACTTTTCACGCAGCAGATTGGCCGCGTTCATCGCGGTGCGCTGACGATATGTGGGACTAAACCGGGCGAAAGCGAACCAGGCCTCATCCCAGAGGAAGATGAGGTCAGGCTTGATCGCCAGACATTCCTCCATCACCCGTTCGACGTTATAGACCAGCCCGTCGAAGGTGCAGTTGGTCAGCAGAAGCATCCGCACGCGGTCGAGCTTTCCTGCGGCCTTCAACTCCAGCAGCCGATGCTTGATCTCGCGCAGCGGCACCGCGCCATACATCGAGTATTCGTTGAGCGGATAGCTGTCGAGGTAGCTCACCTGCGCGCCGGCCAGCACCATGCCGTAGTGGTGGCTCTTGTGGCAGTCACGGTCGACTAAGACGATATCCCCGGGCCGGACCAGCGCCTGCACCACGATCTTGTTGCAGGTCGAGGTGCCGTTGGTGGCGAAAAACGTCTGTTTAGAGCCGAAGGCCCGGCTCGCGAGTTCCTGCGCCTCCTTGATCGGACCGCTCGGCTCCAACAGGCTGTCGAGCCCGCCCGAGGTCGCCGAGGTCTCGGCCAGGAAGATGTTAGGGCCGTAAAACGCCCCCATGTCCTGAATCCAATGGCTGCGGGTGATCGACTTGCCGCGGCTGATTGGCATCGCGTGGAAAACCCCGGTGGGTTGTTTGGAATATTCCACCAGCGCAGTGAAAAAGGGCGATTTGGCCCGCGCCTGCACGCCCCTCAGGATGTTGAGGTGCAACTCCATAAAGTCTTCTTGGTTGTAGAAAACCCGCCGGCAAATCCCCAGATCAAGGCCCGCAATTTCCTCAACCGAACGTTCGGTCACCAGATAGGCGTCGAGTTCCGGGCGCACCTTGGCGATCATGCGGCAAAGTTCGGGGCCATAGCTTTCGGGTTGCAAGGCGTCGATCTCATCCCGGCCCCCGGCACGGGCGAGGTAGCGGGTCAGGATCGACTGATCCACTTTCGATTTCAAGGACAGGCCGGGGCGCACCACGATGGCTTGGATATTGTGGTTGAACAAGACCGCGATCAGCGCGTCTTCAAGGCTCGGCACCACCACCGCCTCATAGATAAACGGGTCTTCGGTGCGGCGCATGCGGCTCACGTTATTGCGCAGCCAACGCTCCTGATGCTCGTTCACATTGTCGACGATGAGCACTTCGAAATAGGGTTTCGCCAAGGCGCGCGCTTCGGGCGGCTGCATCGCCTCGTCGTCATGTTCGTCCTGGTCAAGGCTGTCGCGTTCCAGCGGGATCGTGCGGCGGCGATAGGCCCCGGTGGTCAGCGCCCGGGTCACCCGGTTCACGGCAAAGGCCAGATCTTCATAATTGCCATGGGCATACTGGCGGCGCATGTGGTCAAAGGCGCTCATGCCGGGGAAGGCCCAATAGGGCTCGATCAGCGCCAGCGAGTCAAACAGCGCTTCGATTTCCTGGCGCACCTGCGCCGCGGCCTTGCCCTTTGGGTCGCGCGACATGGCAGCGGCGGCGGCGCGCAGCGCGCTCCACCGGTCAGAGCGCAGTTGAATGGCCGAGGAATAGTCGTTCATAGAATGCATCAGTCGTCCTCTGCTGGAGGGCCGACCGATGCTTCAGGTAGCGCCTTGCGCGACCCTCACCCCGGCCTAGCCGCTGGTATTTTCCTTCAGCCCGGGCGTATCGGGCGTTGTCTGTGGGTCCGGCATGGCCGCAGCGGGTGCCGCAGGCTTCGGCGCCTGCGCCACTTCCGGCGCGGTGCCGGCGGTGGGGCTGGCAAGCGGTTCTGGCGGGAAACCGTTCTTGCCTTTGTATGTGGGGATTTCGGCAGGCACCTGTTGGCCCGGCAAATCGACATGCAGACCGGCCCGGCTGCCCTGCTGCGGAATTTCGAGCGGTCCAAGCGTATGGAGATAGGCATCCGCGCCGCTGTCCCGGTCATAGACCGGGAAATCGGTCGGGCGGTCGCGGAAGGATTTGAGCAGTTGCCCCAGCCCCTTCATGCCCGTCTCACGCTGCCGGCGGACCATGTTGAGATCAATCTCGATCGGGAACATGTCCTCTTGCCCCGCCGACTGGTGCAGGACCATCGAGGTCGGATCGACGACACAGGATTTGCCCACGCCGCCCGCGCCAAGGCCGTTCACATCAAAGATATAGCATTGGAACTGCGCCGCCGTGGCCCGCGCGATGGCAAGCTCGGCATCGCGGTCGGTGGTGCCGGTCAGCACCGGGTGCAACAGCACTTCGACCCCCTGAGAGGTCAGCTGCCGCGTGGTCTCGGGGAACCACATGTCATAGCAGATCGACAGGCCAAAGCGGCCCACATCCGGCACGTCGAAAATGCAGAACTCATTGCCCGCCGCGATCCCCGCCTCATAGGGCCGGAAGGGGAACATCTTGGCATAGCGGCGCACCACTTCGCCTTCGGGGTTGATCACGACCGAGGTGTTGTAGACGCGGCCATCCTCGGGATGTTTCAGAAACATCGAGCCGGGGATCAGCCAGACCCGGTGTTTGCGGGCGGCGGCCTGGAAAGCCTCAATCGTCTCATTCTCGGGCGGCAGGGCGAAACGGTCCAGCGGGCCAAAGGGGGCGAGTTCCGAAAACAGCACCATCTGGGTCCAAGGGAAACGCGCCATCAGGATGTCGAGGCGCTGGATCATGCCGTCGACATTGGGCTGCAAGGCATTGACGTACATCTGCACGCCGGCAATCGCGAAGGGGGTCATGCGTGAATACTCCGAACACCGCGGCGCAATGGACCATTTCCCTGCCTATCTCCGCGATCCACGTGTCTTACGCCCTCACGACCAGAACGGAAACAGGCGAACGACGCACGATCCGGTCAGCGTTGGAGCCAACCAGGAATTCGCGCAGGCTGTCGGGGTGCTCAGAGCCCATGACCACCAGATCGGCATTTGATTTCTTTATGGTTTTTAGCGCCTCGCGGTGAATCTTGCCGAATTTCAGGTGTTGCTTCACCTTTATGTCATCAGGCACTTCGCGCTCGACCAGTTTTTCCAGTTCCTTCGCCGCCCGGCTTGTGGCCTGTTTCTCGTAATCTGCCGGAAAGAACCCTTCGACCAATGGCGTGCCCATGTCCGGCACGACCGACAGGATATGCAGCGTTCCCTTGGACAGGCGGATCATATCGATCGCCTGCGGCAGCGCTTTCTCCCATGATTTCGGGTCGCTCAGATCAACCGTCAGCAGGATATTGTCAAACATGGCGCGCGCTCCTCAGGCTGTCACGGGCTTGCGGGCGTCACGCGCAGCACGGCCCCGTTGCAGGAAGACGACCAGTGCCAGCAACAGCAGAGCGGGGATGAACATCCAGTATTTGCTGGGCTGCGGCACCGGTTTCAGCACGCGCAGCACCTCTTGGTCCCAATCAAGGCCGGCGCCCTGCGCGGGGCTGTCATAGACCACATCGTCGATGATCATCCTGTCGCCATCCTCGCGGAACATCAGGCCGGCGGCTTCGAGCTTCTCGGCCCCGGTCTCGCCCGCGCCGATGGGCAGCAGCGCCACGAACTCCAGCGGATCGCCCAGATCATTCACACCCGCGACGCGCAGCCGAAGGCGTTCGCCCGCCGGGGTTTCCTCTGCCGCCTGCACGATCTCGGTCGGAGCTTCCTCGCTATAGGGCGGATAGACCATGTCCATCCAGAAACCCGGACGGAACAGGGTAAAGGCGATGAGCAAAAGCGCGATGGTCTCATAGAAACGGTTGCGGGCCAAAAACCAGCCTTGGGTCGCCGCCGCAAAGAGCAGCATCGCCACCGTCGCCACCACGAAGATGAACAGCCCCTGCCCCCAGCCGACGCCGATCAGCAAAAGCTCGGTGTTGAAGATGAACAGGAAGGGCAGCGCCGCGGTGCGCAGGGAGTAGAAAAAGGCGACGAGGCCGGTGCGGATCGGATCACCGCCCGAGACCGCGGCGGCGGCGAAACTGGCCAAGCCGACCGGCGGGGTCACATCGGCCATGATGCCAAAATAGAACACAAAGAGATGCACCGCGATCAGCGGCACGATCAGCCCGTTCTGCTGGCCCAGCGTCACGATCACCGGCGCCAACAGCGCCGAGACGACGATATAGTTCGCCGTGGTCGGCAAGCCCATGCCAAGGATCAGCGACAGGATCGCGGTGAGGAACAGGATCGCGAGGATATTGCCGCCCGAGAGCACCTCGACCACATCCGCCAGTGCCGAGCCGACGCCGGTCTGGCTCACTGCGCCGACGATGATGCCCGCGGTCGCCGTGGCGATGCCGATCCCGATCATATTGCGCGCGCCGGTGACCAGCCCGTCGATCAGGTCAAGCACACCGGCTTTTACATCGTTCACAAACTGGCTCTCGCCCCGGAACATCGCCATCAGCGGGCGCTGTGTCAGCAGGATGAAGATCATATAGGCCGCCGCCCAGAAGGCCGAGAGCCCGGGCGACAGCCGGTCCACCATCAGCGCCCAGACCAGCACGACCACCGGCAGGATGAAATGCAAGCCGGACCGTGCGGTCGGGCCGGGCATCGGCAGGGACGTCACCTCGGCGTTCGGGTCGTCCAGCTTCAGCGGCTCTTCTTTGCTCGCCACATAGAGCAGCCCGACATAGACGGCGGTAAGGAAGACAAAGATGATATAGCCCGCTGTTTCGGGGAAGGCGGGGCGGATCCAGCCCATCAGGTAGTAGACGGCAAAGGACAGCGCGCAGATCGCGATAATCGCAAAGGCGATGCCAATGAGCTGCTGCACCAGTGGCTTCGGGGTATAGGCGCGCGGCAGACCCTGCATCCCGGCCTTCATCGCCTCAAGATGCACGATATAGACCAGCGCGATGTAGGAGATCACCGCCGGTAGGAAGGCGTGTTTGACCACGTCGAAATAGGGGATGCCGACATATTCGACCATGAGGAAGGCCGCAGCCCCCATCACCGGCGGCATGATCTGGCCGTTGACGGATGAGGCCACTTCGACCGCCCCCGCCTTTTCGCTGGAGAAGCCGACCTTTTTCATCAGCGGAATGGTAAAGGTGCCGGTGGTCACCACATTGGCAATCGACGAGCCCGAGATCAGACCGGTCATCGCCGAGGCCACAACCGCCGCCTTGGCCGGGCCGCCACGCATATGGCCCATGAGGCTAAAGGCGACTTGGATGAAGTAATTGCCCGCGCCAGCCCGGTCGAGAAGCGAACCGAAGAGCACGAAGAGGAACACAAAAGAGGTCGAGACGCCAAGCGCGATGCCAAAGACGCCTTCGGTGGTGATCCACTGGTGGTTGACGATCTCGCTCAGGCTGTTGCCCTTATGCGCGATGATGCTGGGCATATAGGGGCCGAGCACGGTGTAGAAGAGAAAGACGCTCGCCACGATCATCAGCGCGGGCCCAAGCGCCCGTCGGGTGGCTTCGAGCAGGATTAACAGCCCGGTAACCCCCGCGATATAATCAGGCAGGATCGGCGCGCCGACGCGGTTGGCGATGTCGCGGTAAAAGATAAAGAGGTAAAGCGCACAAAAGGTGCCGACGAGGGCCAAGGCCCATTCCCAGATCGGAATCCGGTTCTTGGGCGAGCCGAGCAGCACCGTCGCGATGACAAAAGCCGCCGGGATCGGGATCCACCAGATCGCGGTTGAATCCTTGGTACTGGCCATGAAAAGCGCGGCGAGCACGATGGGGACGATCACCCCAAGGGCGATTTGAAAACCGGTGCGCGCGGCCGGAAAGACCATAATGCCCAGAAAAACGGCAAAGCCCAGGTGAATGGAGCGGGCCAGCGTGTCGTTGAACAGACCGAAAGGCGAGGCGATGTAGAGTTGAAACAGGGACCACGCCAGCGCGACCAGCAGCAGCAGGGTGCCCATGAAACCGGCAACGGAGCGGCCACCTGTATCAGAAGAAGCGACAAGTTCGTCCAGTTCCGCCTGGCTCAATCCGCCGCGGTCACCGGTCGCAGCAGTCTCGACGGCGGCGGCCTTTTGCTGGTCCTTCTCTGACATATCGTCCCCCTGTCAGCCCCACCTTCGGACGGGTGCTTATATTCTTTTCCTTGGGTCTCTGACGGCAGCGTACCGCCGCCAGAGCCATCATGTCACGTGAAGATTACTCAAGCCAACCTTGCTCTTTGTAATACTTCTCTGCACCGGGGTGCAGCGGCGCGGAGAGACCGCCGGAGATCATTTCTTCTTCCGTCAGGTTTTCAAAGGCCGGGTGCAGACGCTTGAAACGGTCGAAGTTGTCAAATACGGCTTTCACAACCTGATAGACCACATCTTCTTCCACATCGGCGGAGGTCACGAAGGTCGCTTTCACGCCAAAGGTTTTCACGTCTTCGTCGGTGCCCTTATACATGCCGCCCGGCACGGTGGCCTCGGCGTAGTAGGGGTTGTCGTCGATCAGACCCTGGATCGCGTCGCCTTCAACCGGGATCAGCTTGGCGTCGATGGTCGACACGGCTTCTTGAATCGAACCGTTCGGGTGGCCCACGGTGTAGATAATCGCGTCGACCTTGTTGTCGCCCAGAGCGGCGGCTTGCTCGGCGGGCTTCAGCTCGGAAGCCAATGCGAAATCATCCAGCGTCCAGCCCTTGGCGTCCATCACGACTTCCATGGTGGCGCGCTGACCGGAACCGGGGTTGCCGATGTTGACGCGCTTGCCTTTGAGGTCGTCAAACGTCTCGATACCGCTGTCGGCACGGGCGATCACGTTGAAGGGCTCACCATGCACAGAGAAGACCGCGCGCAGCTTGTCGAACTTGTCGCCCTCGAACTGCGAAGAGCCATTATAGGCGTGGAACTGCCAGTCGGACTGGGCCACGCCCATGTCCATGTCGCCCGCTTTGATCGCGTTGATATTAGCGATCGACCCGCCGGTGGAGGGGGCGGTGCACTTGAGGTTGTGATCCGCTGTGCCACGGTTCACCAGACGACAGATCGACTGACCAACGACGAAGTAAACGCCGGTCTGGCCGCCGGTGCCGATGGTGATGAACTTTTCCTGCGCCATGGCCGCAGTGCCGGCCACCATGGCACCGGTCATTGCGAGCATTTTAAACATTTTCATAAGATGTCTCCCATTGTTATATTGGCAATCCCCCCTTTAGGCGGACACCATTGCATGCACAAGTAGAGCACCAAGACGATTATGCAATTGAACCGCCAAGGGAAATTCCACTTTGCGTGAAGGGCCGCATCGCAGCCGCGCCCGCAGTGCGGGAATCTCACCATATAGGTTAGGACGCTTTTTCTTTTCGATCAATCGGCCCGTTGAACCGCGCCCCTAGCGAGGTCCGGCAACACCGGCGCGGCGGCGATCAGCGCCTGCGTATAGGCATGCTGCGGCGCGTCGAAGACCTGCGCCGTCTCCCCCGCTTCGACAATTTGCCCCGATTTCATCACCAAGACCCGATCCGTCACGCTGCGCACAACAGAAAGGTCGTGGGAAATAAAGAGGTAGGTCAGGTCGTAGTGACTGCAAAGCTCGGCCAGCAGATCGAGAATTTGCGCCCGCACGGAGACATCGAGCGCGCTCACCGCCTCATCAAAGAGGATCAGCTCGGGCCGGATGATAAGCGCGCGGGCAATGGCGATCCGCTGGCGCTGGCCGCCGGAGAACTCATGGATATATTTGCGCGCGTCTTTCGGTGCGAGCCCCACGGCGGTGAGTGCCTCGTCAATGGCGCGGGTCCGGGCTGCCCCCTGCGGCGGGCTGTCGAGCAGGTGGAAAGGCTCGGTCACCAGCCGGTCCACACGGTGACGCGGGTTGAAACTGCCAAAGGGGTCTTGAAACACCACCTGCAACTTGCGGCGCACATCAAGATTGGGTTTCGTGCCGGTAAAAACCGGCTGCCCGTCCAAGAGGATACTGCCTTCCTGCACCGGCTCCAGCCCCAAGATCGCCCGTGTCAGGGTCGATTTCCCGCAGCCGGATTCCCCCACCAGCCCCAGCCGTTCGCCCCGGTTCAGCGTAAAGCTGACATTATCCACCGCGCGAAACTGGCCCGGCTGGCCCAGAAGCGTCTTGCGCGGCAGACGGTAGTCTCGGCAGACGTTCTTGACCTCCAGCAAAGGCACCGGCGCCGGCGCCTCTGGCAGGTCCACCTCATGGCGCGACGCGTCAAAGAGCATCTTGGTATAGGGGTGGCGCATGTCGTGCAGCAGGCTCTGGGTCTCGCCCTGTTCAACAATCTGCCCCTTGCGCATGACGACGATGCGATCAGCCATATCGGCCACAACCGCGAGGTCATGGGTGATCATCAAAAGCCCCATCCCATCTTCGCGGGCCAACCGGGTCAGCAGCGTGAGGATCTGCGCCTGCGTCGTCACATCAAGCGCCGTCGTCGGCTCATCCGCGATCAGCAGACGGGGGCGCAGGGCGATGGCAATGGCGATGACAACGCGCTGGCGTTGCCCGCCGCTCAGCTCATGCGGATAGCGCGAGAGGGGGAAACGCTCCTGCGGAAGGCCCACGCGCTCCAAGGTTTCGGCGGCACGGGCCTCAGCCTCGGCGCGGGTGATGCTCTGATCATGCACGTGGATCGTCTCGGCCACCTGCCGCCCGATACTCTGCACCGGGTTCAGGGCGGTCATCGGCTCTTGGAACACCATGCCGATGTCATTGCCGCGGATGCCGCAGAGCGCCGCCTCCTGCATCTGCGTCAGGTCCTCATCGCCGAGCATGATATGCCCGGTTGTCGTCGCCCCTTTGGGCAGCAGTTGCATCGTGGCAAGGGCGGTCATTGATTTGCCGGACCCGCTTTCGCCGGTCACCGCCACGATCTCTCCGGGATCGACGGAGAAGGTCACCGCATCAAGAATGCGCAGCCCGTGGATCGACAGCGAGAGATTGGAGATGTTCAACAAGGTCATGTACGCGCCACCCTCAGCCGGGGGTCAAGCAGGTCGCGCAGCCCGTCGCCCATCAGGTTCAGCCCCAGCACGGTCAGGATGATCGCGAAACCGGGCATCAGGGCCATATGGGGCGCGATGCTCACCATGGTCTGCGCATCGGCCAGCATCCGGCCCCAAGACGGCACCGGCGGCTGCGCGCCAAGACCGACATAGCTCAGCCCCGCTTCGGCGAGGATGCCAAGGCTGAACTGGATGGTCCCCTGCACGATGAGCAGATTGGCGACATTGGGCAGGATATGTTCCGCCGAAATCCGCGCCGCGGATTTACCCGCCACCCGCGCGGCAAGAATGAACTCTCGCTGCCAAAGCGACAGCGCCGCCCCCCGCGTGATCCGGGCGAAAACGGGGATGTTGAAAATACCGATGGCGATGATCGCATTGATCGCCCCGGCGCCGAAAACCGCCGTGATCAGGATGGCGATGACAATGGCCGGAAAGGCAAAGACCAGATCATTGCCGCGCATGATGACCTCATCCACCAGACTGCCGCGCCGCGCGGCGGCCCAAAGCCCAAGCGGCACGCCCACGCCCATGCCAATGCCCACCGCCACCAGCGCCACGGCGATAGAGGTGCGCGCGCCGACCATGATCATGCTCAGGATATCGCGGCCAAAGTGATCTGTGCCCAGCAGATGCGCCGCCGATGGCCCCTGAAGCTTGTTGGCAATATCCAGCCCGGCATAGTCATAGGGCGTCCAGACAAAGCTGATCAGCGCGGCCAGAAGAAACACCGCGGTAAGGGCGGCACCCAGGAGCAGGTTGCGGTTCATGTGCGCGCCCTCAATCGCGGATCAACGGCGGCATAGGCCAGATCGACGAGGAAGTTCACCAAGATCACCGAGAAGACCAGAAGCATCACGACCGACTCGACCACGATCAGGTCCCGGGCAGAGATGGATTGAAAGACCAGCCGCCCTAGGCCCGGCAGGTAGAAGACCTGCTCAATAATGATCGAGCCGGCCAGCAGGAAGGAGAACTGCAAGCCGATGATCGTCAGCACCGGGATCAGCGCATTGCGCAGCCCGTGCCGCCAAAGTGCCTGCCGCGCCGTGAGCCCCTTGGCCCGCGCGGTGCGCATGAAATCTTCGCCCAGCACATCCAGCAGCGCCGAGCGCATGACCCGCGCAAGGATCGCCGCCTGTGGCAGGGCCAGCGCAATCGCGGGCAGGGTCAGCGCATGCAGCCCGGCGAAAAGCCCCTTGTCCCAGCCGACGAAGCCCCCGGCGGAGAACCAGCGCAGGTTGATGGAAAAGATCAGCACGAGGATCATGGCAAACCAGAAATTCGGCACGGCGACCCCCAGCTGTGTCGCCCCCATCACCCCAACATCCCCGGCTTGCCCGCGGCGCGAGGCGGCAAAGATACCGGCGGGGAAGGCGACAAGGATCGACAGTGCCAGCGCATAGAGCGCCAGAGGCACAGAGACCCAGAGCCGGTCTCCGATCATTTCAGTCACCGGGGTGCGATAGGTATAGGAGGTGCCGAAATCCCCTCTCAGCATCCCACCAACCCAATCGAGGTAGCGTTCCGGGCGCGACTGGTCGAGGCCAAGCTCGGACCGCAGGGCTGCCAGCGTCTCGGGCTGGGCGTTCAGGCCCAGCATAAAGGAGGCCGGATCGCCCGGTGCCACTTCGATCACGACGAAGATCACCAGCGAGGCAACGGCCAGACTGATGAGCAATGAGAGAAATCTTTTCACCACATATCGCAACATGGCGCGACGTTAGGCGGCGCAGCCCAGAGGGTCCAGAGGGGGACGGTAACTTTGAACGGTTTCAGAAGGCGCAGGGCTAGAAAATGTGCCCTCACAGAAGCGTGAGCAAACGGCCGCCGAGCAATTGCCAAACACTTTCAGTCCCTTACCCCTCCTGACGATCCCTGTGTCGACCCTCAGAAAATGCGGCGGGAACTATCCTTCGCCCCGCCGGGTTGTGGTCGGGAGAACAGCGAAACAGGAGAATTACAATGAAAACGACTCTGAAAACACTTGCTATCGCCGGCTTGCTGGGCACCGTTTCCGCACCTGCTTTTGCCGCAGCGCATCTGGACATGGCGACGATGACATGCGCGCAGTACAAAACCCTGAGCGATGAAGACAAAATGGAAGTCGCTTCCATGGCCATCGCGGAACTGGAAGATGGCGGTCACGGCGGGTCGCTGATCACCGAGACCAAGAATGACGGCAGCGAGCCAAGCGATATTTCGCAGGCCGAAGCCACTGACGCCGAAGAAACCGAAGATTCCCTGATCGACAACACGAAAGCTGTCGAAGACTCCGAAGAAGCCGATGAGATGGCGGACACAGAGATGACACAGCAAATGGAAGACTTCGCCGTGGTTTGCGCGCAGAACCCCGATGCATTGGTGAGCGAAGCAGCTGCTGGCATGCGCGGCAAAGAGTAAGTCGCTACCTTTAGTTGGCATAAGGGCGCGCTACCAAGCGCGCCCTTTTTTTGCGTTTTGCCGGACTGTTCACTCAGCCCAATGAACCGCCGTCAAATCTGTTGCCTGGGTGGGGGCGTTCTTCCACAATCCGCGCAATTCGGCTTTCGCGATGGTCGGGAAGGCCAGCTGGAACAGGAAGCCATTCACATAGTCTTCGGCGATCATGTTCTGCGCTTTGGCGAGCATTTCACTGCGCGCGGCAGGATCGGTGGTCTTGTTGAACTCTGCCATTAGATCTTGAAATTCAGCGTTGTCATACTGAAAGTAATAATCCGGATTGGCATAGACCCCGATGTCCATCGGCTCGGTATGGCTGACGATCGACAGGCCAAAGTTCTTGCCTTTGAAGACCGTCTCCAACCACTGTGCCCATTCGACATTGGTGATCTGCGCATCGATCCCGACCTCTGCCAGTTGCGCGGCAATGATCTCTCCGCCCCGGCGGGCATAGGAGGGCGGCGGCAGGTGCAATGTCGTCTCAAACCCATCTTCAAACCCGGCCTCGGCCAAGAGCGCTTTTGCCTTTTCGGGGTCATGGGCGCTCATCGCGGTCAGATCGACATAGTCCGGGTTATGCGGAGCGAAATGGGTGCCGATGGGCGTGCCATAGCCGAACATCGCCCCGTCGATAATCGCCTGCCGGTCAATGGCATGGGCCACGGCCTGACGGACTTTCACATTGTCGAAAGGCGCTTGCTTGTTGTTCATCGACAGAATGGTTTCCCCTTCGGTCGAGCCGATCAACACTTGAAAGCGCGGGTCCGCTTCGAACTGCGGGATGTTTTCGGGCGCGGGGAAGCCGGCGAAAACATCGACGTCCTCTGCCATGACGGCGGCGAAAGCGGCGGTGGGGTCTGAGATGAACTTGAAGGTCGCCTCGGCCAATGCAGGCGCTTCCCCCCAATAGGCATCATAGCGCGAGAGGGTGATCTTGTCGCCCTGGCTCCAGTCCTCAAATTTGAAGGGGCCAGTGCCGATGGGCGTCTGTTTGATCGTGTCGACCGTCTCTGGCGCGACGATGACCGCATCGCCCCAAGCCAGATTGAACAGCAGATTGCCGTTCGGCTCGCTCAGCTTGATCTCCACCGTCTGCGGGTCGATGACATTCACCTCGGCGATAGAGGCATAAAGCGCCTTTTGCGCATTCGCACTGTCTTCGGCGTTGATCCGGTCGAGTGTGAATTTCACATCCTCGGCATCCATCGTGGAGCCGTCATGGAAGGTCACCCCCTCACGCAGCTTGAAGGTATAGGTCAGCGCGTCTTCGGAAATCTCCCAGGATTCGGCGAGCCCCGGCACGATCGAGCCATCGCCCATAAAGCGGGTAAGCCCCTCGAAAACATTGGAATAAAGCACCGAGTCGATGGCCCCGGCCGCCGCGGAGGTCGGATCGAGATGCGGCGGCTCAAGCTGGAGGGCGACGGTGATATCGTCCTTGGCCAGAGCCCCGGTGGCGGCAAGGGCCAAGGCGATGGCCGCGCCCCCGGTCATCAGGCTTTTTAGTCGGTTCATGTTCTTCTCCCAATCTGTCGCGTTTTTCCGGAGGCTAGCCAAAAGCAACGGGGCGCGCCAGCATTCGTTGCCAAGCGCGGACAGGGAGGGTATCGGCACAGCCTTGCAGAAAGACAGTCGCGGGCCGCGCGGTGTCGTGACGATAGGAGACCGCCATGGCGACGCTTGGTATTGATTTCGGAACATCGAACACAGCCGCTGGCATCGCGCCGGATGGGGTTCCGCAGCTGATCGCGCTGGAAGCCGAGGCGCAGACCCTGCCCACGGCGGTCTTTTTCGATGCGGATGCAAAGGAGATGCTTCTGGGCGCGGCGGCTTCCGAGGCGCTGCTCGCCGGGGCCGAAGGGCGCTACATGCGCGGTTTGAAAAGCCTGCTCGGCACCCGGTTGATGCGCGAGAGGCGTTTGCTTTTGGGCGAGCGGCTGGACTTTATCGACATTGTCGGGCGGTTTCTGGCCGCCGTCAAAGCCCGGGCCGAGGCGGCCACGGGGCAGAAGTTTGATGCTGCGCTGTCGGGGCGTCCGGTGCGGTTTCATTCAGCCGATGCGGCGCGCGATGCGCAGGCGCTTGAGGATCTGCGTGAGGCCTACGGCCGGGCGGGATTTCACCGGGTGGACTTTTTGAACGAGCCGGAGGCGGCAGCACTGGCCAACCGTGACGCCCTGCGCCCCGGCGATCTGGGTCTGGTGGTCGACATCGGCGGCGGCACTTCGGATTTCACCCTGTTTCGCCAAGGCGGCGGGGCAGAGATCGACATTCTGGCAAGCGATGGCATCCGGCTGGGCGGCACCGATTTTGACCGCTCCCTGTCGATCGGTCGGGTGATGCCGCAGCTGGGCATGGGCAGCGAGATCCGGCATGCTTTCGGCAAGGACACCCATCTGGCGCCGAATGCGATTTTTAACGATCTGGCGACCTGGGCCAAGATCCCCTTTCTCTATGGCCCGGAAACCCGGCGCGCCGCGGCGGAGTTGCTGAAACATGCAGAGCACCCCAAACGCTTGGCACGCTTGGTCAAGGTATTGGACGAGGAACTGGGCCATGATCTCGCCTTTGCCGTTGAGGCCGGAAAGATCCAGGCGAATGCGGCAGATGGCGAGCGGGAGCCGGTGATCGACGTCTCGATGCTGAAACCCCGCGCCACCCTGCCCCTGCCCCGCGATTGGATGCGCAAACGGCTTGAGCCGCTGGCAGAACAGATCGGCGCGGCGGCGGAGAGGACGGTGCAAAAGGCGCAGCTGGAGACCGCAGCGGTGGACCGGCTGATCTTTGTGGGCGGGTCGAGCCTGATGCAGGTGGTCGAAGCCAGCCTGCGTGCGCGGTTTCCCCGGGCGGAGGTTCACCGCGGGGCGGCGCTGACCGCGATTGTCGCGGGGTTGGCGCTGCGCAGTGCGGATCGGGGGTGAACGTTGAGGTCCCGCCCGGGGTGAGGGCGGGATACGGTATTTGAGAAAGGATGAAGCCTAGGGGTGGGGCGCTTGCCCGCTTCGGTGGCGTCAGGACTTGGGAAGGAGCAGGGATTCCAGCGCTGCGGCCATGACTTTGGCGGAATCCATCATGTCGTCGATGCCGATATATTCATCCGGTTTATGCGCCAGTTCCAAGATGCCGGGGCCGTAAGCGATGCAATTCTTTAGCTTGCCGATCCGGTCGATATGCTTCTGGTCATAGGTGCCGGGGGAGGCGACATATTCCGGCGCTTTGCCCATCACGTCTTGGATCGCGCGGGAAACGGTCTGCACCACCGGCGCTTCGCGGTCGGTCATGGAGGGCAGCACGGCGTTGAGTTCGGTTAGCTTATAGTCGAAGTCCAACCGGTTGGCGCGCAGACCTTCGAGCAGATCGGTCACCTCGTTGCGCACCTGGTCAAGCGGCTCTTCGGCCAAGAACCGTCGGTCAATCACGATGCGGCAGGAATCCGGAACGCAATGGGCCGGCAGCCCGTCGAAATCATCCGCCTGTTCGGCTTGGCCACCGTGGATGGAGTTGATGTTCATGGTCGAGGACCGTGCGCCTTCGGGGACCACGGGCATATCCGTGCGGCGCGCCGCCATGGCGGGAAAGAGCTTGTCTTCGAATTCATGCAGCACCGCGCCCATGTGACGCACGGCGCAGTCGCCCAGAAAGGGCATGGAGCCATGGGCGATCTCGCCCTTGGTTTCGATTTCGGCCCACCAGCCGCCGCGGTGGCCGAGACAGATGCGGTCCTTGTGCAGCGGCTCGGGGATAATGACATGCTGCACTTTTGCGGGGTTAAAGAACCCCTGTTCGGCCAGATAGGCCACGCCGCCGTAGCCGCCAGATTCCTCGTCCGCGGTGCCGGAGATTTCGATCGCACCTTCGAAATCCGGGTGGGTTTCGATGAAGGCTTCCGCCGCGATGATCGACGCGGCCAGCCCGCCTTTCATGTCGCAGGTGCCGCGGCCATAAATCTTGCCGTCAGAAATTTCCGCGCCGAAAGGATCGAAGGTCCAGCCCTCGCCCACTTCGACCACATCCGTATGGCTGTTGAAATGCACGCAGTCCCCGCCGCGCACGCCCTCCCGCCGGGCGATGATGTTCCAGCGGGGGTATTTCTCACTGTCGCCGGGGGTGCCATGGGCGCGGATCATCTGTGTCTCAAACCCATGGGCGGAGAGGCGACGGTCCAGATACTCGCAGATCGCGCGGTAATCTTGGCCGGGCGGATTTAGCGTCGGGATGTGGATGATATCCTGGGTCAGCGCGATGAGGTCATCACGTTTGGCATCGATGGCGGAGGAGGTTTTGCTTGTCATGGGGCGCATGTTTGAACGGCTTTTCCAGATTGGCAAGGCCCCCGGCGCCGAAAAGGTTGAAACCGCAGTGAAAGCCCACAGAAGCGCTCAATGCGACGGCATCGCGGTGACCTTTTTTTCTGTCAGTTGCCCCGGCGCGCGCTAAGTCTCTCTTTTCCACATACGCAGGAAAGACTGATGGCCCCATTGATCCGGAACAAACCCCCGCAATCCGCCGTGTCGGAAGCCGCCGAGGAACGTTCTGTCAGCAAAGCAACCGCGCTTTCGCCCAAGCTGATCTATGAAGTGATCCGGCGCGAGGGGCGCAATGAGTTGAGCCGGACCAACCGCTCCGTGGTCTGGTCCGGCATCTCTGCGGGGATGCTCATCAGTCTTTCGGTGCTGGGGGAGGCGATCTTTCGCACCTATCTGCCGAATGCGGGCTGGCGCTATCTGGTGGAGAACATTGGCTATTCGCTTGGCTTTATCGCGGTGATCATGGGGCGGATGCAGCTTTTCACCGAGAACACGATCACCACCGTGCTGCCGCTCATGCAGGAACGCAGCCTGGGCATTCTGGCCGATGTCGCGCGGCTTTGGACCGTGGTGTTAAGCGCCAATGTCATCGGGGCCTTTGCGGCGGCGGCGCTTTTCGTCTTTACGCCCGCGGTCCCGGCAGAGGTTTTGCCGGCGATTATTGCGCTCTCGGAACATGCAACCGGAATGCAGCCCATCGAAGGGTTCTGGCGCGGCATTCCCGCGGGGGTGATTGTGGCGCTGATCGTCTGGATGCTGCCCGAGGCGGATGAGGCTGCATTCTTCTTGATCCTGACCTTCACCTGGCTGATCGCGGCGGGGGATTTCACCCATATTGTCGCCGGGTCTGTCGAGATGGCGGTGCTGGTGTTACATGGCAGCCTGGGCGGTATGCAGGCGGCCTTTGAGTTCTTTCTGCCGGTGCTTCTGGGCAACATTATCGGCGGCACGCTGATCTTCACCCTTGTGGCCTGGGGGCAGGTTCGCGACGATGTTGAAGAGAATGAAAACTAGGGTTTCGCACCCCCCGACCGGTCTGGCGAGAAAAGGAGCCCCTTTGATACAACGCCGCCCCCCTTCCCGCCCGGCAATCTACTGGGACGCTTTCAAAGCCAGTCTGACGCAGGCATCGGAAGCCAATCTCGCGCTTATCTCGGCCGGGGTGGCCTTTTTTGCCATGCTCTCGCTTTTCCCGGCGCTGGCGGCGTTGATTGCCTTGCTGGGGTTGATTTCAGACCCGGCGGTGGCCGTGGCGCAGTTGGAGGAGGTGCGCAGCCTCTTGCCCAATGATGTCTACGATATCTTATACGCGCAGGTCACCGGGCTGGTGACGGCGCGCGCGGATACGCTGGGTTGGGCGGGGGTGGTGTCTTTGCTGGTGGCGCTCTGGTCCGCCCGGGCCGGGGTCGGGGCGATGGTGATCGGGCTGAACACCGTCTACGGCGAGCGCAACCGCAAGGTCGCGCGGCATTATGCCCATGCGTTGCTGCTGACGATCAGCCTTGTGGGCGTGGGGATCGTTGCACTGCTGACCGTGGTGGTGGCGCCGATCGTGTTGGGGTTTCTGCCGCTTGGCCCGCTGGGCGTGGCGGTGGCCGATCTGCTGCGCTGGACGGTGGCGGTGGTGGTGCTTTTCGCCGGGGTCGGGGTGCTCTACCGCTTTGGTCCGAACCGGCGCGCGGCGCGGATGGCCTGGCTGAGCAGCGGTGCCGTTCTGGCGGTTCTGTCCTGGGCTGCCGTGTCGGTGGGGTTTTCCTACTATGTGTCGAACTTTGGCAATTACAATCAGGTCTACGGCTCCATCGGGGCGGTGATCGCGATGTTGATCTGGCTGTGGATCAGCAGTTTTCTGATCCTCTTTGGCGCCTCACTGAACGCCCAGATCGAACGGCGCACCCGGCCTGACAGCACCGTTGGCCCGCCCAAACCGCGCGGCCAGCGCGGGGCCGAGGCGGCGGATACTTGGATCAAGCTCGAAAACGACTGACAGCGGCTACATCAGGGGGCGTTTCTGACGCTCTGCGGCGGTTGTGAGCCCTTCCTTGGCCAGGGCGTCGACATTGTTGATCTGCAAGACCCCATCGGACCAGGACAGCAATTGCCGCTCTCTGAGGGCTGCGATTGTCTTGTTCGTATGCACCAGCGACAGGCCAAGCGCATCGGCCAGATCACGCTGGGTATAGGGCAGCGGCATCTGATTGTGGGTCACCATGCCGAGCGATTGGCCGCGCTGGAAGATTTTGAGCAAGGCCCAGGCGATCGCCTGTGTGGCCGTGCGCTGGCCGATGGTGGCGAGCACCTCACCCATGAAATGCTCTTCGATGGCGGCCAGCCAGGTGATGTCAAAGGCGCGTTCGGGGTGGGACTTGAAGAAACTGTAGAACTCGCTGCGGTTAAAGACGCAAAGCCGCATATGGGTGCGCGCTTCGACGGAATGGCCCATTTCGCCCATCACACCGGCTTGCAGGCCAATGAAATCACCGGGAAACACGAAGCTGATGACCTGCCGCTTGCCGTTCTCCAGCATTTTGTCGCGGATGCCCATGCCCGAGAGCGCGGTGTAAAGCTGCGGAGCGTTTGAGCCTTCGAGCAGGATCGGGGTGCCGGGTTCGACCGTCAGTTCACCGGATTTGAACTTCTCCATGAACATCAGCTCTTCTTTCGACATCGGCAGAAAAGCATCTTTGCGTTGCAACGGACAATAGCGGCATTGGGTCGGCATCGGTTAATTTTGCCTTTCTATGTCATAGTTTAATGCGCGGCCGGGGAAAGCGCCCTACATCGGTCTTTTGAACTTATAAGGAGAGGCCCATGTCTATCCTGATCTACGAACCCGATCCTTTGGTGTGTTCGGATATTAACGAAACCCTTTCTGCCGCGTTTCCGCAATGCAAAATTGACGTGTTGGAGGCTTTCGACATCCCGCGTGTCGTGGACAAGATCAGCGAGATTGGTGTGGCGGTGCTCTCTGTCACGCAGGAAGAAATACATCAGTGGATGCCTGAACTGCGCAATCTAAGGGCGTGGTTCCCGGTCGTGCTGATCGTGGATGACGCGCCCCGCACCGCCGAAGCCGCGGCGGGGCTCGACTATCTGACCCGCCCGTTTTCCAGCGCGGCCTTGTCGCAGACCGTCAGCGCCGTGCTTTCTGGCCAGCGCTAAGACCGGCCAGAAAGGCCATCGCGAGGTTTTTGCCCCCGTCATGCTCCTGCGCGCTCGGCGCCTTTGCTGATGGTTTCGACGGTGCGGCACGGTCCTCTGCGCCAGCCATCGCCAGCATGATAAAGCCGATGCCCAGATAGAGCGCGCCCAGGATCAGCGCCGCGGTCATCGCAGAGGCGATGGTGATGAGAAAGAGCCAGGCGGCCAGCGTCAGGAACAGGAGCCCGATCAAAAGCATGATTGCTGCGCCGACACTCAGCATGGCGGTCCGCGCCGCCCGTCTGACCGAGCCGCGCAGATGCTGCATGATGCCAGCGAGCATCAGCGCCGCGCCGTCACGATACCCACGAGAAAGCCAAGACCGGCCGCGATCCCGAGCGCCGTGCCCGGTTGGCTCTGGAGAAATTCTTCCGCCTGTTTTTGCGCGTCCATGGCCTTCAGCCGCCCGGCATCGGACAGGTCCTGCGCCGCCGTGCGGGCCGTGTCGCGCATTTCATCGGATTTGGCCTTGCCGTAGTCGCCCAAGGTTTCGGTTAGGGTCGCGATGTCCTTTTTCAGAACCGTGATTTGATCCGAAAGGTCTTCGACGGTGATTTGGCTGCCATTTGCACTGGGGGATTTCGCCATGGGAAAGGCTCCTGCTGCGTGGATTTTGGATGGGCCCGAAGGGGGTTTCTCATAGTTTCACCCCGCGCGACGGGCGCGCGGGGGAAACTGAAAGGCGCTGCGGGTGATGCAGTTCGCCCGTGTAAAGATCAGGCGTTCAGCGTTTCCGTGGAGGAGAAGAACATCGCCTGCGACACGGCCGAGACGACCTGATCCACCGAATAGGGTTTGGAGATCAGGAAGGCCGGTTCGGGCTTATCGCCGGTCAACAGACGCTCGGGGAAGGCTGTGATGAAGATCACCGGGCGCATGCCAAGCTCGTTCAGCAGGTCATTGACCGCATCAATGCCCGAGGAGTTGTCGGCCAATTGGATATCCGCGAGGATCAGGTCAGGCACATCCGCCTTGCCAAGTTTCACCGCCTCATCGCGGGTGCGGGCAATGCCGGTGACCCGGTGGCCCATGTCGGCCACGATGGATTCAATATCCATCGCGATAATTGCTTCATCTTCGATGATCATGACAGAACCCGACGTGCTGTCGGCCATTTCACGATGCGCGATCTGGATCAGCTCATCGGCCTCTGCCTTGTCGACACCGATGATGGTCGCGATCTGCTCATGCGAAAAGCCTTCGATCGTATGCAGCAAAAGCGCCTCGCGGCTGTTGTTGGTCAGGCTGGCCAAATGGCGCTGCGCCTTGGCCCGCGGGCCGCTTTCGCCTTCTTCGATGGGCGCGCCTGCGCTGGCCCAAATCCCGTAGAGAACCTTGAACAGACCGGTCTTCGTATCTACACCGTCAAGCACCGAGCGATCCACCAAAATAGCCTCCAGCGCGGCGGCTGCGAATGTGTCGCCGCTGGTCTGGCTACCTGTCATCGCCCGCGCGAACCGGCGAAGATAGGGAATGTTAGCGCCCAGTTCATCGCTGATGCTGGTCTTTTGTGTCGCATCGTTCATTTAGTCGGATCCTTTTTAACTTTTCTTGGAACCAAACACCCAGACATTGTGTTTGGTTCCAGTATGCGTACATAATTATTTAAACGGGACGACGATGCCAGAGGTGATGTTAGTGAACTCAGGAAACGACGACGAGCGTGAGCGTGTTATTGATGACAACCTCAAGCGGGTTTTCGACGAAACGCTCGAAGAAGGCATCCCTGATCGCTTTAAAGAGCTGCTTCAGAAGCTGAAGGAACAGGACTCAGAAAAAGGATCCTCATAATGAACCGTTCCGATCCGCGCGACGAGCTGGTAGAGCATCTGCCGGCCATGCGGGCCTTTGCCATCAGCCTCACGCGAAATGGCGCCACGGCAGATGACATGGTGCAGGACACGCTTGTCAAGGCTTGGACCAATATCGACAAATTCGAAGTCGGCACCAACATGCGGGCCTGGCTGTTCACTATTTTGCGCAACACCTATTATTCGTCCCGTCGCAAGGCCAAGCGCGAAGTTTCCGATGTGGACGGCGTGCTGACCGACGGTCTGGCCGAAAAGCCGGCCCATGACGGCCACATGCAGATGACCGATTTCCGCAAGGCGCTGGCGCTGCTGAAAGATGAGCAGCGGGAAGCATTGCTGTTGGTGGGCGCCTCTGGCTTTTCCTATGAGGAAGCGGCGGATATGTGCGGCGTCGCCGTCGGCACGATCAAAAGCCGGACCAACCGCGCCCGCGCCCGCCTGGCGGAGCTTTTGGGCCACCATGACGACGAGTCCCTGGAAATGACAGATGATGCCACCATGTCTGTCCTGTCAGCATCAAAAGTTTCTTCTTTCTAGACATGACCTCGGGCTTTTTCAGCGGTGACCTGATGCGCGGGCTGACGATCCGCGTCCTGCTGTTTTTGTCCCTCGCGCTCTTGCCCATCGGCCTGATCGCGGTGGTGCAGACGCGGCAGATCGCGGATCAAAGCCGCGAAAGCGCTGAACTGTCCCTTATCGCGGTGACAGAACAGGCCTCTGCCGCCGAACGGCAGGTCATTCAAGAAGCCTTTGGCGCCGCCGAAGCCCTGACCTCCATCGTCCGGCTTCGGCGGGATGACCCGCAGGAATGCACGGATTTCTTGCAGGAGTACAAACAGGCCTCTGACATCTATTCCCTGGTCGGCTTTATCGGGCTCGACGGTCGGATGACATGTTCCTCTACCGGGCAGGAACATGATTTCTCCGAGGTCGAGAATTTCAGACAATTGCTGAAGAACCCGGTGCGCCGGGCCATGCCCGTCATGCAGGGGGAGGTGAGCAAACAGGTCGTCACGCTGATCAATGCGCCGGTCTATGAAAACAGCGAGCTGATCGGCTTTATGTCGCTCAGCATCCCGCAGGATGCCATCAACGCGGTGCGGGGGAACCCGGATAAATACAGCAATGTCGCGATGATGACGGTGAACAAGATGGGGCATATCCTGACCACCGAAAACGGGCTGGACACGGCAAAACAGGAATACCCCGCCGACGTATCGCTGCCATTGCTGACCACCAAAGAGCCCAGTGTCTTCCTCTCGAAGAACGCCGTCGGCACGGACCGGGCCTATGCGATTGTCCCGATCGTCCCTGACACGGTCTATGCGCTGAGCGTCTGGCCGCGCGATACGCCCTTCCTCGATACCGGCGTCTCGACCCGGCTCAGTGCGCTTTTGCCGATCGTGATGTGGGTGGCCAGTCTTATTGTGGCGTTTTGGGCGCTGAACCGGCTGGCGATCAATCACATCCGCAAACTGGGCCGACAGATGCGGCGTTTCGCGCTGAACCGGACCTTGCCGCGCGGCACGCTGGGGCCCTCTGTCCCCACGGAACTGGTGGAGATGGAAGCCGCCTTTATCGGCATGGCGGAATCGATCCTGCGCGACGAAGCCACGCTCGAAGACAGTCTGCGGCAGAAGAACATCCTGCTGAAAGAAGTGCATCACCGGGTGAAGAATAACCTGCAACTGATCTCTTCGATCATGAACATGCAGATCCGGCAGGCCAAGAGCGAAGATGCCCGTTTTGTGCTGCGGCGTTTGCAGGAACGCATCCTGAGCCTCGCCACCGTTCACAAGAACCTGTACCAGAACGACGATCTGGTGCGGGTGGACGCAAGCGAGCTGCTGCGCGAGATCGTCAATCAAAGCCTGTCAATCGGTCTGCCCTCGGGCGGCGGTGTGAAGGTCGATCAGAATTATGAGACCATAGAGATTGACGCCGACGATGCCGCGCCTCTGACACTCCTTGTGTCCGAAGCCGTCACCAACGCCTTGAAATATGTCTCTACCGTGGCCCCCGGGACCGGCTTCATTTCCCTGAAACTCAGCTACACTGGCCCTGAGCAAGCCATGCTGGAAGTGCGCAATACGATTGGTAACCCGGATGAGGTGAAAGGCGGCACCGGCCTTGGGTCGCGTTTGATCCTTGCCTTTACCCGGCAGTTGAACGGCCAGGTTGAGATCGATACACGCGACGGTGTCTATGAGATGCGCGTCAACTTCCCGGTCCCGACCGACAGCAAGATGGTCTACGATTACTAAGCCCCTCTTTCGCGAGACTTTGCCGAGAAAGTGGCATTTCGGTAACGTGGCCGTGTGCCCGTAAAATTTCTCGGAACCCTTTGCGCGGATCTCAGTTGAGACCCTGAAACGCACTGCGGAAAGGATATGGAATGACCACGGAGCTTTTTTTCGGCTGCCTGACCATCCTGACCTTGGCTGCGGTCATCATTCTTGCCCTGACCACGGGCCGGAGGGAACTTCACTCCGAAGAAGACCGCGCCGGAACCGACGAACGGCAACCGGAAACGCAAAGGTCGAATTACAGGTCAGACTACTGAGGATCTGACATGATCTTCTGCCCCGACATATGTTCGGGGCAGAAGATCGCTTTGCATCTAAAGGTCATCCCTATCCAATTAGAAACTCGGCGGCGTGCAGGCGCTCACGACCTCGCAAACGGTATTGCTGAGGTTGCGGAACCGATGCGGCAGGCGGCTGTCGAACATATAGCCGTCCCCCGCCTGCAATTCGGTCACCGCGCCATCAACGGTGACCTCGATCCGGCCACGCACCACGATCCCCGCTTCTTCCCCCTCATGGCTTAGCCATTCCGGCCCGGTATCCGCGCCGGGTTCATAGGATTCGTGCAGCACCTGAAGCGCATGGTTCTCGGCATTCCCCAATTGGCGAAGCGACACACCGCCCTGACTGCTCGGTGAAATCTCGGTCAGTTCCTCGGCCCGGTAGAATACTTTGGTGGTATCCTCTTCCTCCAGGATCGAAAAGAACTCGGCCATGCTGATCGGAATCGCATCAAGCAGGCTCTTGAGAGAGGCGACAGAGGGGCTGGTGCGGTTCTTCTCGATCAGCGAAATGGTGCCATTCGTCAAACCGGCCCGCGCGGCGAGTTCCCGCTGGGAAAGCCCATGCTGTTTGCGCAGCAGTTTTAATTTATCACCAATATCCAATGACTTGCCTCTGTCCATTTGGGCCGATCCTCTGCCCGTATCCAGAAACGGATACAGCGCGGATCGCTGATGCTTCAAATAAGGCGCAGTTTGCCGATTGACAATTATATTCAACGCACGAATAGATTTTTTAAACGCTGTCGCGTTCGACCACCCGTCCTCTTACCAGCAAAGGTCTTGCCCCATGTCCAGCACCGCCAAAAAATCCTCCCGCAAATCGACCAAGGCCAAGGCCGCGCCGCAGATGACCGTGGTCGAAACCAACCCGGCCACCGAGCCGAGCAATCTCACCAATGCCGCACTTGTGGCGCGCCGCGACGCTGCCGTGCCGCGCGGGGTCGCCTCTGCTGCGCCGGTCTATGCGAAATACGCCGAGAACGCCGAGCTTTGGGACGTTGAAGGCAACCGCTATATTGATTTCGTCGGCGGCATCGGCGTGTTGAACACCGGCCACCGCCACCCTAAGGTCGTCGAAGCCGCGAAAGCGCAGGAAGATCACTATACCCATACCAGCTTTCAGGTCGTCCCCTATGGCCCCTACATCGATCTGGCCGAAAAGCTGAACAGCCTCGCGCCCGGCGATGCGCCAAAAAAGACGTTGCTGGTCACCACGGGTGCCGAAGCGGTTGAAAACGCGGTTAAAATCGCCCGTGCCGCCACGGGTCGCCCCGGCGTTATCGCCTTCACCGGGGGCTACCATGGCCGCACCCTGCTGACGCTGGGCATGACCGGCAAGGTGACCCCCTATAAAAAGGACGTCGGCCCCTTCCCCTCCGATGTGTTCCGCGCGCCCTTCCCGTCGCAGCGTGATGGCATCACCGTGCAGGACGCGCTCACCGGGTTGAAAAACCTGTTTCTGACCGACGCCCAGCCAGAGCGCATCGCGGCGATCATCATCGAGCCGGTGCTCGGCGAAGGCGGCTACACGCCGGTGCCGTTCGAGATGCTAAAAGAGCTGCGCGCGATCTGTGACCAGCATGGTATTCTGCTGATCTCGGACGAAGTGCAGGCCGGTTTCGGCCGCACCGGCACATGGTTTGCCATCGAACATTCCGGCGTCGTGCCGGACCTCATCACCGTGGCGAAATCCATGGCCGGTGGCTATCCGCTGGCCGGTGTGATTGGCCGCGCCGACGTGATGGACGCCATGGCCCCCGGCGGTCTGGGCGGCACCTATGGCGGCAACCCGGTGGCCTGCGCCGCCGCTTTGGCTGCCATCGAAGCCATTGAAAACGAGGGTCTTTTGGCCCGCTCCACCGCGATGGGCGAAACCCTCAAAGCCCGCTTTGCCGAGATCGGCGCCCGCGCGGCGCCCTACCGTTTCTGGGACATTCGCGGCCTCGGCGCGATGGTGGCGGTGGAGTTCGTCACCGACTTTGACAGCGCCCAGCCAGATGCCGATCTGACCAAACGCGTCATCGCCCATGCGCTCCAGCGCGGCCTGCTGCTGCTGAGCTGTGGCATGCATGGCAATGCTGTCCGTGTCATGGTGCCGCTGACCGCATCGGATGCCATTCTGGACGAAGGTCTGGCGATCTTCGAAGCGGCGGTGGCCGCCGCGGTGGCCGAAGAACAGCGGTAAAAACCGCTTCTCACAGGACCATGGGAGCAAGCGCGCGGGGCAACTCGCGCGCTTTTTCGTTGGCAATGAAGGGGGAAGCGCGCAAACTGTGTGCATACCGCAACATGACAAGACCGGAGACCGCCATGCGACTGACAGGGAAAACGGCCATTGTAACCGGGGGCGCCTCGGGTTTCGGTGCAGGTATTGTCAGGCGGTTTCAAAAGGACGGGGCGCGGGTGATGATCGCGGATGTCGATGGGGACCGCGCCACCCAATTGGCACAGGAAATGGGCAATTATGCGACGGCACAGCAGGTCGACGTGGCCGATACGGGCTCCGTTCGGGATATGGCCATGGCCGCGCAGGACCTCTGGGGCCATATCGACATTCTGGTGAACAACGCCGGGGTCACCCACCCGCCCGGCCCGCTGGAGGACATCAGCGAAGACGACTTTGACCGAATGTTTCACGTGAATATGAAATCGGTTTTCCGAACCGCGCGGATCGTGGTGCCCTACATGAAAGAAAGAGGCCGTGGGGTGATCCTCAATATCGCCTCGACAGCCGGAATTTCGCCCCGCCCGCGTCTGAACTGGTACAATGCGTCAAAGGGCTGGATGATCACCGCGACCAAGACCATGGCGGTTGAACTGGCCGAACATGGCATCCGCGTGAACGCCATCAGCCCTGTCGCCGGAGAAACACCGCTGCTTAAATCCTTCATGGGCGAAGATACCCCGGAAATGCGGCAAAAGTTGCTGGACACCATCCCGCTTGGGCGCTTTTCTCAGCCCGAAGATATTGGCAACGCAGCGCTGTTTCTTTGTTCTGATGAGGCTTCGATGATCACCGGGGTGGCGCTGGAAGTGGACGGTGGCCACTGTATATGACGACAATGATGAGACCGGGATCGCGCAATTTGATCACCGACGTCGCAGGGCTGAAAGTTGGCAATGCGCAGAACGATGACCTCAAATCCGGCAGTACCGTTCTAATCGGAGACACATCCTTTACCGCCTCTGTCCATGTCATGGGCGGCGCCCCCGGCACCCGAGAGACTGACTTATTGGCGCCGGACAAGACCGTGGCGGCGGTCGACGCGCTTGTGCTGTCCGGGGGCTCGGCCTTTGGTCTCGATGCCTGCTCGGGCGTGGTGGATGCATTGCGCGCCCAAGGTCGTGGGTTTCGCTTGGGCGATGCGGTGATCCCTTTGGTGCCGGGGGCGATCCTCTTTGATCTGCTGAACGGCGGCAACAAGGCTTGGGAGGAAAACCCCTACCCCGCCCTTGGCCGCGCAGCCCTTGCGGCGGCAGGCGAAGACTTTGCCCTCGGCTCTGTGGGCGCAGGCACCGGGGCGCTGAGCGCGATGGTCAAGGGCGGATTGGGCTCTGCCAGCCTGCAGCTCGCAGATGGCAGCATGGTCGGTGCGCTGGTGGCCGCCAACCCCGTGGGCGCCGTGACCACCCCCGGCGAGCGCCATTTCCACGCCGCCCCCTATGAGATCGACGGCGAATTCGGCGGTCTCGGGCCGGACCCTGCCACCGGGCTTGGCCGCATCTTTGAAAGCCGGAAAGCCGCCGCCATGGCGGCCCGCGCAAACACCACGATTGCAATCGTCGCCACCGACGCCATGCTGACCAAAGCCGAATGTCAGCGCGTTGCTGTCGCCGCCCATGACGGGATCGCCCGCGCGGTCGTGCCCGCGCATATGCCCAATGACGGGGATCTCGTGTTCTCCCTCAGCACCGCCAAGCGGCCCGCGGGGGATGTGGCCATGATCGGCCATGCCGCCGCGCTCTGCGTGTCGCGGGCGATTGCCCGTGCAATCTATGCCGCCACCCCCGCCGAAGGGGACTTGCTGCCCTGTTGGAGCACGCTGAATGCCTGACCTCTCCCTGCCCGATGTCTCGCTGCATTATGAGGTCGAGGGCAGCGGCCCGCCGCTTTTGATGCTGGCGGGCATGTTAAGCGACAGCGCCAGCTGGGGCGCGTTGGCGCCTTTGCTGAGCGATCATTTTACCCTGATCCGCCCCGACAACCGCAGCACCGGGCGCACGACGCCCTGGGACGCAGAGATCAGCGTCCTGCATATGGCGCGCGATGCGCTGGCAGTGATGGACCACCTTGGCCATGCGCAGTTTGACGTGGTCGGCCATTCCATGGGCGGGCTGATGGGGATGGAACTGGCGGGTCTGGCGCCAAAGCGCGTGAGAGCACTCAGCATCCTCGCCTCCGCCCCGGTCCGCGCGCCGCGCACGATGGCGGTCTTTGATGCGCTTCTGGCCGTGCGCCGCGCCGCCGAAGGGGAAGCGCTTTGGCTGCGGGCGCTTTACCCGTGGATATTTGCCCCCGGTTTCTTTGTAGAGCCTGAGAATGTGGAAACCGCCCTTGCCGCCGCGCTGGCCTACCCCCATGCGCAGAGCGCCGAGGCCATGGCCCATCAACTCGAAGCTTTGCGCAGTTTCCGCCCGAGACTGCGCCCGGCTGATCTGTCTTGCCCAACCCTCGTCCTTCACGGCGCCGAAGACCTGCTGATCCCGCGCGCCGCCGCCGAAGACGCATTTGCCCGGATACCCGAGGTGACACAGATCACCCTGCCGGACGCGGGCCATTCGATCCATTGGGACGCCGCCGAGCCTGTCGCAATGCATCTGCGCAAATTCCACGATACGAGTCCGGAGAGTTGAGATGACACAAGACCTTTATGGGCTGGAGATCACCGCCCGCCGCCCCGAGTCTATTCAGGCGATCAATGATTTCATCCATGGCTTCCTGTCCTATCAGCCCAAAGCCGCCGGGATTGTCACGGCCGCCGATGCCGACCCCGAGAACGCTTTGGTCAACGCCTATGCCGCGCTGCTGTGGATGTTTCTGGAAACCCCCGACGCCCCGGAAAAGGCCCGCCCCTATCTGACGCGGGCCGAGGCCGCCCCGGGCGCGAACCCGCGCGAGCAGCAGGTGGTGCAGGCGGTGGGGCATTGGGTCAGGGGCGATGTGCCCGCCCTGATCGCCCGCTGTGACCAGATCACCGATCAATGGCCCCGCGATCTGGCGATGCTGAAGCTTGCGCAATACCATCAGTTCAACCAAGGCGATGCATCGGGCATGCTGCGTATCGCGCTTAAATCCCTGCCCGCAGCCGACGACATTGCCTATACCCACGGCATGATCGCCTTTGGCTATGAGCAATGCCACCAGCTTGACCGCGCCGAAGCCGCCGCCCGCCGGGCGATGGAACTGCGCCATGACGAGCCTTGGGCGCATCACGCGCTGGCCCATGTCATGCTGACCGAAGGCCGGATCGCCGAAGGGGCGCGGTTCATGGAAAGCGTGGCCGAAACCTGGACCGGGCTAAACTCCTTTATGCGCAGTCACAATTGGTGGCATCTGACCCTGTTTTACCTGTCACAGGGCCGCCATGACGATGTGCGCCGCGCCTATGATCAGCATATCTGGGGGCTTCAGAAAGACTATTCGCAGGACCAGATTGGCGCCGTATCGCTCTTGGCGCGGATGGAGTTTGCGGGGGTCGATGTGGGGGATCGCTGGGAGGATGTGGCCGATCATGTCGCGGCAAGGGGGCAGGACACGGTCAGCCCCTTCCTGACCTTGCAATATCTCTATGCCCTCTGCCGCACCGGACGCCCTGAAGCGGATCAGCTGCGCGCCGCGATCGAAGCCCGGGCAAAGGACAGCGCCGCCCATGACCATGCCGCCTGGGCCGAAGTGGCCTTGCCCGCGGCACGGGGGATCCTGGCCCATGCAAAGGAAGATTGGGACGCCGCGATCTGGCATATGGGCTTGGCCCTGCCACGCATGGCGGAATGCGGCGGCAGCCATGCGCAGCGCGATCTCTTTGGGCAGATCCACCTCGACGCCCTGCTGCGCGATGGCCGTGCCTCTGCCGCGCAGCAGATCTTGGAGAGGCGCCGCAGCTATGACCCCAATGGCGTGCCGCTGAACCTGATGCTGGGCCATCTTTATGAGCAGACCGGCCAGCCAGAGCTTGCCGCAGAAGCCCGCGCCCGCGCGGCGCGGACGCAGGCCAGCCTGTGATCTAAGGGGGATGGTAAGGCTCTCGCGCCCCGGTTAGGCACGGGGGCCGATGGTGACCTCAAATTCCGCGATCCCGTCCACACCCCCGGTCAGCACATCGCCCGGCACCACCGCAGCAACCCCCGCGGGCGTTCCGGTCATGATGATATCCCCCGGTGCCAGTGTGACCGCACGCGACAGTGTGGCGGTATGCTCGCGCACCGACCAGATCATATCGCCCAGATCGGCCTCCTGCTTCATCTCCCCATTCACCGCCAGCCAAATGCGCCCTTTCGAGACCGAGGGGACATCGGCCAGCGGCAGGATCGGGGCAATGGGGGCGGAATGGTCAAAGGCCTTGCCCCAGTCCCAGGGCCGGCCCATTTTCTTGGCCACGGCCTGAAGATCACGTCGGGTGAGGTCGATACCCGCAGAGGCGCCCCAGATGTGGTCCATCACATCCTCTTCCGCGATATTCGCGCCCCCCTTGCCGATGGCGATGACCAGTTCACACTCGAAATGAAGATCTTCCGTCAGCGGCGGATAGGGCACGGTGCAGGGCGTATCGCAAACCGCGTCGGCGGGTTTGGTAAAGAAGAACGGCGGCTCGCGGGTGTCATTGCCCATCTCGACCACATGGGCCTCATAGTTGCGGCCCACACAGAACACCCGGCGCACCGGGAAACGGGCGCTGCTGCCCTGTACGGCAAGGCTGCTCTGCTTCGGGGGGTCGATGACATACATTGCTGGTCTCCTCTTGGCCGCCTGTCGCGGCCAAGGAACACCCCGGCACCGCCACAGTCAATCTCCCCCCGCTTCAACAGGTGCAATCCCTTACAGATCGGCGCCTTTGCGGATCGCCTCTTGCACCTCTTTGATCTCCTCGGCGCTCAACCCATAGTCCGCCGCGGCAACCTCGGCCGTGATATAGCCGCGCAGCAGGTCGCGCTTGACCAGATCCTTCGGGCGTTCAGCCGCATCGCCATAGCCCGCGCCGCCGGGGAAGGCCATCAGCACGCGGCGGCCATGGGGCACGAACTGTTTGCCCTTGCCGCGCATCGGGGTGCCATCATCCTGCGCGATGGTGGTTGGCGCGCCGGGCTTGCCGCCCTGCCGCCCCCGTGCGGGGTGGTCGACGCGGTCGAACATCGCCTGCATGTCGAACTCATGCCCCGCGCGGGCGCCGACTTCCATATATTGCCCCAGCCCGCCGCGCTGGCGCCCCGCGCCGCCGCTGTCGGGCCGCAGTTCCTTGCGCCAGATCACTACCGGGCCGGCATGTTCCGTGGCCTCCACCGGCATGGTCATCACCCCCGAAGGGAAGGCCGTGGCGTTCAGCCCGTCAAACTGCGGCCGCGCGCCCGAGCCGCCGGAGTTGAAGGTCAGCACCTCGGCCCGCCGCGCCCCCTTGGGCGCCTCGGCATCGGTGCGCGGGCGCAGGCTGACTTGGAAGTTACAGAGGCAGCCCGCGCCCTCGGCAGGCACCAGATTGGGCAGGATTTGATCCAGCGCCGCATAGACCGTATCCGGCACGAAATGCCCCACGATATGCCGCAGCGCCACCGGCGCAGGGTGCAAGGCGTGCACGATGGTGTTTTCCGGCGCCGCGATCTGGAACGGCGCGAGCGAGGCCGCGTTGTTCGGAATCTCCGGCGCGATGGCGCATTTCAGCGCATAGCAGGCATAGGCTTTGGTATAGACCAGCGGGCAGTTGATGCCTTTCTTGTCGATCCCCGAGGTGCCGGCGAAATCGGACAGGATGCGGTCCTCTTCGATGCTCACCGTGACCTTGAGCGTGATCGGCGCGTCGAAACCGTCGATGGTCATCTCGCCCGTCGCCTGCTCGCGCGGCAGGGCGTTGATCCGCTCCAGCGTGGCACGGCGGGAGTTGTCGAGGATGAAACCGGCGATGCCGGTCAGATCGGCCAGTTCGAACTCCTCCATCATATCGATCAGGCGCCGATGGCCGATTTCGTTACAGGTGGTCAGCGCGTAGATGTCGCCAATGAGTTGATCCGGCTCGCGCACATTGCCGCGAATGATCCGCACCAGCGTCTCGTCGACCTGCCCCGCATCCGCGAACTTCATGATCGGCAGATAAAGCCCTTCCTCATAGACACTGGCTGCATCGGCACCAAAACCGCGTCCGCCGATGTCGACGATATGCGCGGTGCAGGCAAAGAAACCCACGAGCTTGCCGCGGTGGAACGACGGGGTGACCATGGTGATGTCATGCAGGTGGCCGGTGCCTTCCCAAGGGTCGTTGGTGATATAGACATCGCCCTCAAGGATATTCTGCCGCCCAATGCGCCGGATGAAATGCGCCACCGCATCGGCCATGGCGTTGACATGGCCGGGCGTGCCGGTGACCGCTTGGGCCAGCATCCGGCCTTCGGTGTCATAGACCCCGGCGGAAAGGTCGCCCGCCTCGCGGACCGAGGTGGAAAACGCCGTGCGCACCAGCGCCTGCGCCTGTTCTTCGACGACCGAGATCAAGCGGTTCCACATGACCTGATAGGCGACGTTGGAATGTGTCTGTGCCATGTCTTTACCCTTTCACGGTGATGTCGATGCAGCCGTCTGGCTGACAGATGGCCTGACGCGAGGCGGGGATGATGATGGTGGTCTCATCCTCGGTGATCGCGGCGGGCCCTTGGGCAGTTGCCCCCGGTGCCATACCGCCGCGCAGCACCACCGCGGCATCGCAATATTGTGACAGCGCCGAGTCGAACATCTGCCGCGTTAGAGCCACATCTGCCGCCGCACCACGGGACTGTTCCGGGGTTCGGGCCACCTCTTCGGGCGGGGTCGTGGCGTTGACGGCCCAGACCGTGATCTCGATATCCAGCCCCTCCACCGTGCGGCCAAAGAGCTTGGCATAATCCGCCTCAAAAAGCGCCTCAAAGCGGGCCGCATCAGGGTTCATCGCTTCTTCTGCGCTCAGAATGATCGGAATTTCCCAGCCCTGCCCGCTGTAGCGCATATAGACTTTGAACTCCGACAGGATTTCGGCCTTGGCATCGCAGTTGCGGACAAAGCCGGTGGCCTCCTCCTGCAGTTCCGACAGCAGCGCCTTGATCCGCGGCGCGTCGAAATCCGACAGTTTCATATAGACCGAGCGGTTCGCCTCAAAGCTGAAGGGCGCGCGCAGGAAACCGATGGCCGAACCGACCCCGGCCCCCGGTGGCACCAGCAGGCGCTCCACGCCCAGTTTCTCGCAGAGCCGTCCGGCGTGCAGCGGGGCCGCGCCGCCAAAGGCAATCATCGTGTATTCGCTCAGGTCTTCGCCATTCTCCACCGCATGCACCCGGGCGGCATTAGCCATGTTTTCATCCACCACCTCGGCGAGACCAAAGGCGGCGGTGGCGGCGTCCATGTCGAGCTCCTTGCCGATAACATTCTGCAACGCCCCTTCGGAGCCTGCCGTGTCGAGCTGGATCGAGCCGCCGGCGAAATTATCGGGGTCAAGCTTGCCCAGCACCAGATCGGCATCGGTCACCGCAGGCTTCTCACCGCCGCGCCCGTAGCAGGCTGGGCCGGGCTCAGAGCCCGCGCTTTCTGGGCCGACGCGGATTTGCCGCATGGCATCCACATGGGCCAGCGAGCCGCCCCCCGCGCCGATCTCGACCATATCGATGACGGGGATTGAGATCGGCATGCCCGAGCCCTTTTTGAACCGATAGGTCCGCGCGACTTCGAAGACCCGGCTGGTCTTGGGGGTCTGGTTCTTGATCAGACAAATCTTGGCGGTGGTGCCGCCCATGTCAAAGCTCAGCACCTTGTCGAGACCATAGCGCGCAGCGATATTGGCGGCGAAAACCGCGCCGCCCGCGGGGCCGGATTCGACCAGCCGCACGGGGAACTCCGCCGCGCTTTCGATGGAAATAATCCCGCCGCCCGAGTGCATCAGGAAGATATTGCAGCCCACGCCTTCGTCCTGCAACCGCCCTTCGAGCCGGCCGAGGTAGGACTTCATCAGAGGCTTGATATAGGCGTTGGCGACCACGGTGTTGAAGCGCTCATATTCACGCATCTGCGGCGAGACTTCGGCAGAGATCGAGACCATGACCCCCGGCAGACGCTCTTCGAGAACCTCGCGGATCATCCGCTCATGGGCGTCGTTGAGATAGGAGTGGATCAGCCCCACGGCGACACTGGTATAGCCACCCTCGGCGATACGGTCGGCCAGCGCTTCGACCTCGGCGCGGTCCAGCGGGGTCAGCACGGCACCGGTGGCGTCGATACGTTCGTTCACCGTGTAGCGCATCTGGCGCGGCAGCAGGGGTTCGGGCAGGGTGAGGTTCAGGTCATATTGCTCAAACCGGCTTTCGGTGCGCATCTCGATCACGTCGCGGAAGCCTTGGGTGGTGATCAGCGCCGTCTTGGCCCCGCGCCGCTCGATCAGCGCATTGGTGGCCAGTGTCGTGCCGTGGATGATCTGGGTGAGGTCCGCGGGGGTGATCCCGGCCTTGGCGCAGACCTGATGCATCCCGTCGATGATCGCATTTTCCGGCGCGGCATAGGTGGTCAGCACTTTGGTCGAAAAGCTCTCTTTGCCCTTTTCCAACACCACGTCGGTAAAGGTGCCGCCGATATCTACGCCCAGTCTGATGGTGGAAGTCGCCATATCTGTCTCCTGTTTGCGGCAGGATAGGAGGGCGGGATGCATCGGCGCAAATTATTATATTCTATAGGCGTGAACGATTTTTATGATCCTAGCGCCCGAAAGCCTCAGCACAGGCCCGCGCCAGTTCCGCCGCGCGGGTGACGTGACCCGCCGTTCGCTCCGCATGATACCGCGCCGCGACCTGCAAAGGCTGCGGGTCCCAGGGCGCGGCGAGGGTCTTTAACGTGCCCTCGGCCAGTGCTCCGGCGACCATCACACGGGGCATGACGGCCACGCCCATCCCATCCAGCACCATATTCATTGCCGCCGACAGGCTGCTCGACGGGACCAGCCGCGCCTTGGGCGCATGGGTTCCGTCAAAATAGTGAATGAGGTCGAGATGCGCCTGCGTATGCCGCGCATGGCCCAGCACCGGGTGACGCACCAAAGCCGCAAGGTCCGGCGCGGGGCCGATCTGGGCGGCCAGCTCGGGGGCCGCGACCCAGATGTAGTCATAGGTGGCCAGATCCAACTGCCCGCGCGCAGGGGTCGAGAACGGCGCGGTTTGCAGGGTCAGATCCAGCGCATTGGCGGCAAGCTCCTGATCCAGATCGCGCGACAGATCGACCGTGAGTTCGACTGCGAGATTGGGATAGGCCTCGGCCAAGGCCCGCAGGAAAGGCCGCAGCCAGGTGCTGGCGACAACCTCGGTCACGCCAAGACGGATGCTGTTGTCGATCAGATCGGGGCGTTCGGCAATCGTGACCAGCCCTTCGGCCTCGCGCAGAACCTGCCGCGCTTGGGCGAGCAGGGCCTGCCCCTTCTCCGTCAGGCGGATCGAACCGGCATCGCGTTGCATCAGCGTCACGCCCAGCGTCGTCTCCAGCCCGGATATCCGGGCCGAGATATTTGGCTGCGTGGTGTTCAGATGCGCGGCGGCGCGGCGAAAACTGCCAAGGTCAGCGACCCAGATCAGCGCTTCAAGCTGTTTCAGCGTGAAGAGATTGCCAATCATTCCCGCCAGTCGAAGAAACCCGGCCCCGCTTCGGCCAAGAGCCTGCGCGCCATGTCTTCGCCCGCCGCAGCTCCGTCGGAAATGGCGCAGGTCACGTCGTCCCCAATTGCATCGGACCCGTCCGGGCGCAGCACTTGGCCGCGCAGGCGCATGTTCGTGCCGTCGAGTTCGGCCAGCCCGGCGATCGGCGTCTCGCAGGAGCCATCGAGCGTGGCAAGAAAGGCGCGTTCGGCGGCCAGTTGCTCGCCCGTGGCGCGGTCGTGGATCGCGGCCAGCATGTCGGCGGCGCGGGGATCGTCGATGCGGCGTTCCACGCCGATGGCCCCTTGGGCGATGGCGGGCAGCATGTCATCGGGATGCACGGCGGCCTGCGGCACATCGTCCATCTTGAGCCGGTTCAGCCCCGCCATGGCAAGGAAGGTCGCCTCGGCCACGCCGTCGTTAAGTTTCTTCAGCCGGGTCTGCAGATTGCCGCGAAACTCGACCACTTCCAGATCGGGCCGCCGCAGCTTCACCTGCGCCCGGCGACGCAGGCTGGAGGTGCCGACCACTGCGCCTTCGGGCAGATCGGCGATGGACTTCAGATGCGGCGAAATGAAGGCATCGCGCCAGTCCTCGCGCGGCAAATAGGTGTCGATCACCAGCCCACCCGGTTGCAGCGTCGGCATGTCCTTCATTGAATGCACCGCGATGTCGATGGAGCCATCGAGCAGCGCCGCCTCGATCTCGCGGGTGAAAAGCCCCTTGCCGCCGATCTCTTTCAAGGGGCGGTCAATGATCCGGTCGCCGGTGGTTTTGATCACGACAATGGTGAAAGCCTCAGACGGCAGGTCAAAGGCGGCGGCGAGCCGGTCGCGCACCTCATTCGCTTGCGCGAGCGCCAGAAGCGATCCGCGTGTGCCGATGTTGAGGGGCCGGGCCGGGGTGGGAAGCTGATACGTCATGCCGCATCCCTACCCCCGTCGACATGAACTGACAACTGCTGTACCTCGCTTCCGAACGGCTTTGCCACAGTTAGGAGCGCCCGAATGACCAAGAACAAGACCATCCTGCGCGCCCTCGCGGGCGAAACCCTGCCGACCCCGCCAATCTGGATGATGCGCCAGGCCGGGCGCTACCTGCCGGAGTATCGCGCCACGCGGGCCAAGGCGGGCGATTTCCTGTCGCTGTGCTACAATTCCGAACTGGCGGCCGAGGTCACCTTGCAGCCCATTCGGCGCTTTGGCTTTGACGGGTCGATCCTCTTTGCCGACATCCTGCTGGTGCCGCAGGCGCTTGGGGCGGATCTGTGGTTCGTCACCGGCGAAGGCCCGCGGCTGTCGACGATCACGACCAAGGCCGAGATGAACGCACTGAAGCCCGCCGATGCGATCCACGCGCATCTTGCGCCGATCTATGAGACCGTGCGCATCCTCTCGCGCGAATTGCCGGAAGAGACCACCTTGATCGGTTTCGCAGGCGCGCCCTGGACGGTGGCAACCTATATGATCGCGGGCAAAGGCACGCCGGATCAGGGGCCGGCCCATGCCCTGAAGGACGAGAACCCAGAGGTGTTTGACGCGCTGATGGAACGGATCACGCTGGCGACGATTGAATATCTCGACATGCAGATCAAGGCGGGGGCCGAGGTGGTCAAGCTCTTTGACAGCTGGGCCGGATCGCTGCAAGGCACCGACTTTGACCGCTATTCAACCGAACCCCTGCGCCAGATCATCAGCGCGCTGAAGGCGCGGCATCCGCAGGTGCCGATCATCGCCTTCCCCCGGGGCGCGGGCGCGCGTTTTGCCAACCTGCACGCCGCCACCGGGGCTGATTGCATCGCCGTCGACGATGGGGTCAGCGCGGAATGGGTGGCCGAGAATGTGCAACCGCATGGCTGTGTGCAGGGCAACCTCAAATCCTCGCATATGGTAACGGGTGGCGAGGCGCTGGTGCAGGAGACGCGGGCGATTGTCGATGCGCTGTCGAAGGGGCCGCATATCTTCAATCTGGGTCACGGGATCACGCCAGACGCGGATCCGGAGAATGTGCAGTTGATGATCGATACGGTGCACGGGACGCGGGGCTGAACGTCAGCACCATGCAATGAGGGCCATCGCCTGCCCGCGGGTGGGCGATGCTACGTTTATTCATGCCACTTTATGGCTCAGCCATGATGTAAGTTTGCGAAGTATCACCCAGCCTCACCAAATCGCCTACCCGGTCGCACCCAAGGTGCGCCAATCATATCATGGCACGCCTCCGACGTGACGGGCGGGCAGGCGATGGCCCGGCGCCTGCGGCTTGATTCCGGGCCGGGGTAGTTACCTCAAACCCACTTCGCCATCGGCGGCAGGCTCATCAGCACCGCATCAGGATCATGCCCGGTCTCCAGCCCAAACTTCGTCCCCCGGTCATAGACAAGGTTATACTCGGCATAGATCCCCCGGTGGCGCAGTTGCACGTCCTTGTCGTCCATGTCCCAGTCCATCTCGCGCCGCCTATCGACCACCGGCACAAAGGCGGGGAGAAAAGCGCGCCCCACATCCTGCGTCAGCGCGAAATCCGCCTCCCAATCACCGCTGTTACGGTCATCGTAGAAGATGCCACCGACGCCCCGCGCGCGTTTGCGGTGGGGGATGTAGAAATATTCATCCGCCCAGGCCTTCAACTCGTCATAAAGCGTGGCGCCATGCGGATCGCAGGCCGCCTTCATCTCGGCATGGAAATGCGCGGTGTCCTCATCATACTCGATACAAGGGTTCAGATCCGCGCCGCCGCCGAACCACCACGCATGGGGGGTCCAGAACATGCGGGTGTTCATATGCACCGCGGGCACATGCGGGTTTTGCATATGCGCCACCAGACTGATGCCAGAGGCCCAGAAACGCGGGTCTTCGGCCATGCCGGGCAGCCCCTTGCGCGCGGCCATCGCGGCCTGCGCCCGTTCGCCCAAAGTGCCGTAAACGGTGGAGATATTCACCCCTACCTTTTCAAACACCCGCCCGCCGCGCATGACGGACATCTCGCCGCCGCCGGCGTCAGAGCCATCGGGCGCGGTCCGCGTGGTGTTGCTGACCACGAACTGCCCCGCCTCGGCCGCGCCCACATGGCGCGCTTCGATCGCGTGAAACGCCTGCACGATTTCATCGCGCAGCGTGCGAAACCACTCTGCGGCGCGGGTCTTTTCATCTTGCATGTCGTCGGTCATCTTTCGCCAGCCTTTCTGGTCATTCTGCCGTATCATCGCCAAGGATCAGCCCTTCATGCTCGGCCATATAGATCCGCAGCCACGGCGTGTAATGCTCTGGGTTCTCTGCAAGGTCGCGGTGCAGATCGGTCAACTTGATCCAACGCGTCGCCATTACCTCGTCGGGGTTTTCCGTGATCGCCAAGCTTTCGGTGGCGCGGGCCAGAAAGACCTCGACCACCTCATGCTCGATCAAGCCGCCGCCCACATCGGCGCGGTATTCGACCTGCCCACGGTGGTGAAGTGCAAGCCCGGTGATCCCCAGTTCCTCGCGCAAACGCCGCTCTGCGCAGAGCTCCGCTGGTTCGCCCCATTCAGGGTGGGTGCAACAGCTGTTCGCCCAGAGCCCCGGCGTGTGGTACTTGCCAAGCGCGCGCTGTTGCAGCAGCAGCCTGTCGCCCGCGATGACAAAGATCGACACCGCCATATGGCGCAGGCCCCGCTCATGCGCGGCGAGCTTTTCGACCGGCTGTAGGGTGCCATCAACCCAAGCGGGGACCATGATCTCCATCAGATGCGCTCCGCCGTGTTCATATCACCCTCGGGTCGTGAGAAAATACATGCGCGGTTATCGGGGGTATTCCCCATAGGCTCAACCGCTAACCGCCCGCCCGGCCCGCGATGCTACATTTTGGCGCAGCCTGCGCCCTTTACCCTTGCCATCAAAGCGCTAAATTTCCCCGGAAAGCTGGAGGAGTTTACATATGACTATGCGTATCGCGTCAATTTTTGCCCTTTGTCTCGGAGCCAGCCCGCTCTTGGCAGATAGCCACGCCACCGGCGATGCGGAGGCCGGGGAAAAGGTATTCCGTAAGTGTAAGAGCTGCCACATGATCACCGATGATGAGGGCAATGACATTCAAAAAGGCGGCCGCACCGGGCCGAACCTCTATGGGATTTATGACCGCGTTGCCGGCTCGGTTGAGGATTATCGCTATGGCGATTCCATCGTCGAAGCGGGCGAAGAAGGTCTGGCATGGGACGAAGCGCATTTCGTCGGCTATGTCGGTGACCCTAAAGGCTATCTGGCCGATTTCCTCGACACCAATCGCGCGAAATCCAAGATGACTTTCCGTCTGCGGGATGAGGAAGACGCCAAGGACGTCTGGGCCTATCTGGTCTCGGTCGGGCCTGAGATCACCGAAGAGGACATGGAAGACGCCGAAGCCGAAACGACCGAGTAATCCGTCGGTTCAGGCGCTGTGAATGAACGGGGGGCCGATGATCCGGCCCCCCGTTTTGCGTTTCAAAGACAGTCGCGCAGCAACTGCGTGACGTTCTCCTTGTTCAGTTCAATCGGGTTGCCGCCGCAGCTTGGGTCTTGCAATGCCGAGGCGACCAGCGCGTCGATATCGGGGTCGGTGACGCCAAGCTCGGTCAGCGAGGTCGGGATATTGAGCTCCGCGTTCAGCTTGCCGACGAAATCATAGAACCCGTCAAAACCGCCGACGATATCGAGATAGGCCGCCGCCTTGGCCAGACGGTCTTCGATCGCGGGGCGGTTCATGCGCAGCACCGGCTGCATGACCACCGCATTGGTGGTGCCGTGGTGCGTGTGATGCACCGCGCCGATCGGGTGGCTGATGGCATGGATCGCCCCCAGACCCTTTTGGAACGCGGTGGCGCCCATGGCGGCGGCGGACATCATATGGCCGCGCGCCTCAAGGTCACTGCCATCGGCATAGGCGCGGGGCAGATATTCCTTGACCAGACGCATGCCTTCCAGCGCCATGCCTTGGCTCATCGGGTGGTAATGCGGCGAGCAGAAAGCCTCCAGACAATGGGCGAAGGCGTCCATCCCGGTGCCTGCGGTGATCATCGGCGGCATGCCGACGGTCAGTTCCGGGTCGCAGATCACGACGGCGGGCAGCATTTTGGGGTGGAAGATGATCTTCTTCTCATGGGTCTGGGAATTGGTGATGACGCTGGCGCGGCCCACTTCCGACCCGGTGCCGGCGGTGGTGGGCACGGCCACGATTGGGGCGATGCCGTCTGCATCGGCGCGGGTCCACCAGTCGCCGATATCCTCGAAATCCCACAGGGGCCGGGTCTGGCCCGCCATGAAGGCGATGACCTTGCCCAGATCGAGACCGGAGCCGCCGCCAAAGGCGATCACCCCGTCATGGCCGCCCTCGCGGTAGATGCGGATGCCAGCCTCGGCGTTCATCTGGGTCGGGTTCGGGTCCACATCCGAGAACATCGCCCGGCCAAGGCCCGCGGCCTCCATCAGGTCCAGCGTGGATTGGGTGATCGGCAGATAGGCCAGCCCCTTGTCGGTAACCAACAGCGGCTTTTTGATACCCGCGGCGGCACAGGCTTCGCCGATCTCGGCAATGCGGCCGGCGCCGAAACGGATGGCAGTGGGGTAAGACCAATTGGCAGTCAGGGACATGTCTCAGGCTTTCTTGAGGTGGTAGGATTTGGGGCGTGTCAGCGCGTGATAGCCCAGTTCAGACAGGCCCGCGCCGCGCCCGGTCTGCTTGCAACCGGTCCAGCAAAGCGCCGGGTCGAGATAGTCGGCGCGGTTCATGAAAACAGTGCCGGTCTCCAACCGCTGGCCGATGGCCTCGGCGGCCTCGGCATCGGCGGTAAAGATCGCGGCGGTCAGACCGAATTGGCTGTCGTTCATCAACGCGATGGCTTCCTCATCATCCTTCACCGGCATGATGCCGACGACGGGGCCGAAGCTTTCGTCGCGCATGACGCGCATCTTATGGGTCACATCGGTCAGGACCTGCGGGGTGAGATAGGCGCCGCCATCGTCGGCGGGCATCTTTTCGATATGGGCCGTGGCGCCCTCGGCCACCGCCTCGTCGATCTGGGCGCGGACCTCATCGGCGAAGCGGACGTTGGCCATGGGGCCGAGCGTCGTGGCTTCTTCCAGCGGATTGCCGAGGGTGAGCTTGTTCACCCATGCGACGGCCTTTTCAACGAAAGCGTCATAGAGGCTTTCATGCACATAGATCCGTTCGATCCCGCAGCAGCATTGGCCCGCGTTGAACATCGCACCATCCATCACACCATCGACCGCCGCGTCGAGGTTGGCATCGGCGCGCACATAGGCGGGGTCTTTGCCGCCCAATTCGGTCGCCACACCGGTAAAGGTGCCCGCCGCCGCGCGTTCCATCGCCTGGCCGCCGCCAACCGAGCCGGTGAAATTGACGAAATCAAAGGCGTTATCCGCGATCAGCGCCGAGGTAGTGTCATGGCTCAGCACGACGTTCTGGAACACATCCTCCGGCACGCCCGCCGCGCGGTAGGCGTCGGCGAGATGTTCGCCCACCAGAATGGTCTGCGACGCATGTTTCAGGATCACCGCATTGCCCGCGATCAGCGCCGGCGCGATGGTGTTGTTGGCGGTCATATAGGGGTAGTTCCACGGCGCCACGACGAAAACCACGCCATGCGGCTCGCGCAGGATCTTGCGGCTGAAGGCGTCGCTGTCCTCGATCACCTTGGGCGCCAGCGCCTCATCGGCGATCTTGGCCATATGGCTGGTGCGCTCCTGCAGCCCGCCAAATTCACCGCCATAGCGCACCGGGCGGCCCATCTGATGGGCCAGCTCCTCGGTCATCCGGTCGGTGGAATTCTCGATCTCCTTGAGCGCGCCCATCACCAGATCGACACGTTCTTGCAAAGGCCGTGCCGCCCATGCCTTCTGCGCCTTGCACGCGCGGGCGACAGTGTCTTGCGCCGCCTCCATGCTCAAAGTTTCGCGCTCTGCATAGACCGATCCGTCGATCGGAGAGATACATTTTACCGTCGTCATACTCAGGCCCTTTCAAAGCCGCGGGCGATTTCCCAGTCGGTCACCACCCGGTCATATTCTTCCTGTTCCCATTCCGCCGCGCGGGTGTAATGGGTCACCACATCCTCGCCCAGAGCCTCGCGCAGGAAGGTCGAGCCGCGCAGGGTCTCGGTCGCGGCGCGCAGGGTCTGGGGAATGTCCTCGGCGTCGGACTTGTCATAGGCATCGCCCTGCGTCGGCGGTGCCAGCTCTATCTTCTCCTCGATCCCTTTGATCCCGGCGGCCAGCATGACCGCCTGCGCCAGATAGGGGTTCAGGTCCGATCCGCCAATACGGCATTCGACCCGCACGCCCTTGGTATTCGCGCCGCAGAGCCGGAACCCGGCGGTGCGGTTGTCGACGGACCAAACGGTCTTGGTGGGGGCAAAGGTGCCCTTGGCGAAACGTTTATAGCTGTTGATGTAGGGCGCGAGGAAATAGGTGTACTCCGGCGCATGGGCGATCAGACCGGCCATGTAGTGGCGCATCACCTGCGACATGCCCAGATCGTCGCTTTCGTCGTAGAAGGCCGCCTCGCCGTCCTGCCAAAGCGACTGGTGCACATGGCTTGAGGAGCCGACGCGGTCACGGTGCCACTTCGGCAGGAAGCTCGCCGCGTGGCCCTGCTGCCAGGCGATTTCCTTGACCGCATGTTTGGCAATCGTGTGGTAATCGGCGCAATCCAGCGCCTCTGAATAGCGGATGTTGAGCTCTTCCTGACCGGCCTCGGCCTCGCCCTTGGTATTCTCGATCGGCAGACCCGCGGCAAAGAGATGGTTGCGCAGCGGGCGCATCACGTTCTCTTCCTTGGTGGTCTGGAAGATGTTGTAATCCTCATTATAGCCGCTGATCGGCACCAGCTCGCGGTAGCCGCCCTTGCGGATCGCGTCGAAGCTCTGCTCGAAGAGGAAGAACTCCAACTCGGTCGCCATCATCGCGTCGAAGCCCAGCTCCTTCAGCCGGGCGATCTGTTTCTTCAGCATGGCGCGCGGCGAATGTGGCACCGGCTGGTGCGTGTCGTGATCGAGCACATCACAGAGCACCATCACCGTGCCTTCAAGCCAGGGCACCGGGCGGATCGTGTCGAGGTCGGGCTGCATGACATAATCGCCATAGCCCGTCTCCCAAGAGGTCGAGGCAAAGCCCTCGGGCGTGGACATCACAAGATCGGTGGCCAGCAGGTAATTGCAGCAATGGGTCTCTTTATAGGAGGTCTCGACGAAGTTCACGGCGTGGAAACGCTTGCCCATCAGGCGGCCCTGCATGTCCACAAGGCAAGCAAGGACGGTATCCACCGAGCCGTCTTTGACCATTTTCTTCAGCGCATCGAATGTCAGGGTGCCGGGCATGTTCTGTCCATTTCAAAAGATAGGGCGGGGGCGCAGGCGGCGCGCCCCCGGTTGTCGGTTCAGCCGTTGGTGTAGGGCGGACCGGCCTTGTTGATGACCTCGTTGTAGTCGCGGAAGATCTGCACGATCTTGGCGTGCACTTCGCCTTCCTCGGCGATCTCGGTCCAGAACTCCTTGGCCGCGTTCTCGACCTCGGCCCAGCCTTCAGGCGGCACGGTGCGCAGTTCCAGCTTGTCGCCCTGCGCCCGCAGCCGTGCCTCGCCGCCCCAGTACCACTGATTGCGGTAGGTGTGGCCCGCCTCGATCCCGGCCATGACCAGTTCCTTCAGATGATCGGGCAGGTCCGACCACTGCTGCTGGTTGACGAAGAAAGAGCCGATCCAGGCGCCAGAGATGTTGTTGGTCAGGAAGTAGTCGGTCACATCGGCCCAGCCGACGGTGTAGTCTTCGGTGATGCCCGACCACGCCATGCCGTCGAGCTCGCCGGTCTGCACCGCAACTTCGGCGTCCTCGTAGGGGATGTTCACCGGCACCACGCCGAATTTCGACAGGAAGCGGCCGGCGGTGGGGAAGGTATAGAGCTTCAGCCCGTCCAGATCGTCGACCGAGGTGATCTCCTTGGTGGTGTTGAAGTTGCAGGGGTCCTGACCCGCGGCCGAAAGCCATTGCACGCCGACCTTGGCATATTCATCGCGCCAGATATCCGCCAGACCATACTGATTGAACAGCACCGGCACGTCGAGGATGTGCTTGGTGGCAAAGGGGAAATAGCCGCCGAACTGTTGCAGCGGCGTGGGCGAGGCCATGCTATCGTCATCGGAATGCACCATGTCGATGGTGCCGCGCTGCATGGCTTGGAAGAGCTCGCCCGTGGGCACGATCTGGTCGGCGTAGAAGAGTTCGATCTCCATCTCGCCATTGGCGGCGGCATTGATGTAATCGACGGCAGGCTTGGTCACCTGCTCCCCCAAGGCAGCGCCGGCATAGGTCTGCATGCGCCATTTGATCGGCGCTTGGGCATGAACGATGGCGGGCGCGGCAAGGGCCGCGGGGGCGGCGACGGCGGCCCCGGATAGGAACTTTCTGCGTGTGGTCATCTCTCTCTCCTTTGTTGAAATGTCAGGCCGTCTTTGCGCGGCTCTCATTGTTATTTGTCGTAGATGTAATCGGGCAGCCATGTGGCGATCTCTGGGAACAGCATGACCAATATCAGCGCCAAGACCATCACCAAAACGAAAGGGGTGATCGAGGCATAGATATCGCGCAGCGTGATCTCTGGCGGGGCCATGGCGCGCATCAGGAAGAGGTTATAGCCGAAAGGCGGCGTCATATAGGCGATCTGCGTGGTGATCGTATAGAGAATACCGTACCAGATCAGATCAAAGCCGAGCGCACCGACCAGGGGCACATAGAGCGGCGCCACGATCACCAGCATCGCCGTGTCATCAAGAAAGGTGCCCATGATGATAAAACTGAGCTGCATCAGGATCAGGATCATCCAAGGGCTGAGGTTCATCTTTTCGGTGAAGAGGCTCTCAATCGCCTTCACCGCGCCCAGCCCGTCAAAGACCGCACCAAAGGCGAGGGCGGCGAGGATGATCCACATGAACATACAGGTGATCCCGAGCGTATTGCGCACCGAGTTCTCGAACACGGTGCGCGTCATCCGCCCCTTGAGCACCGCCGCGATAAAGGCCGCCGCCGCGCCGATGGCCGAGCTTTCAACCAGACTGGTCCAGCCGTTAACGAAAGGCACCATCATCACCGCAAAGATCACCAAGGGCAGGATGCCCGCGCGCAGCAGGCGCAGCTTTTCGGCGCGGGGAATGTCCCGGTCTTCGGCCGAAAGCACCGGGCCGAGGGTTGGGTTCTTCCAGCAGCGGATCGTGATATAGGCGATGAACATCGAGGCCATCATCAGCCCCGGAATGACCCCCGCGAGCCACAGCTGCCCCACCGGCTGCCGCGCAATCATCGCGTAAAGCACAAGCACCACTGAGGGCGGCACGAGGATGCCGAGGCTCGACCCCGCTTGGATCACCCCCGTCACCATCCGCTTGTCATAGCCGCGTTTCAGCAGTTCCGGCAGCGCGATGGTCGAACCGATGGCCATGCCCGCCACGCTGAGCCCGTTCATCGCCGAGATCAGCACCATCAACCCGATCGTCCCAATCGCCAGCCCGCCGCGCACGCCGCCCATCCAGACGTGGAACATCTTGTAAAGGTCATCGGCAATGCGGCTCTCGCTCAGCACATAGCCCATGAAGATAAACATCGGCAGGGTCAGCAGCGGATACCATTTCATCAGCTTCATCGCAGCGGCAAAGCCGATGTCATAGCCGCCCTTGTCGCCCCAAAGCAGCAGCGCCGAGACCACGGCAATAAAGCCGATGGCGCCAAACACCCGCTGGCCGGTCAGCAGCATCAGCATCATCGATGAGAACATCAATGTCGCAATCATTTCATAGGACATCAAATGGCCTCACCCTTGAGCCGCAGCACGTCTTTCGCGAGCTCGGACAGACATTGCAGCAGCATCAGAAAGATGCCCACGATCATCACAACCTTGATCGGCCAGAGATAAGGCCGCCAGGCGGAACTGGATTGCTCCATATGGCCCACTTCCTCAGCACCGGTGACCAGACCGCCGAAGAAGCTGAAGGGCTCGGTCCCCCAATAACCCAGCGAATAGGCGGTGGAGCTGACCGCGCCATAGAGCAGCACGCAGAGATAGAAGATCAGGAAGCAGACGGTGAAGAGATCAAACCACGCTTTGCGGCGCAGCGACCAATCGCCATAGAGCAGGTCCATCCGCACGTTCGAGCCAAGCTGGATCGAATAGGGACCGCCCAAGATGTAATAGCCCACCATGACAAACTGCGCCATTTCCAGCGTCCAGAGCGAGGGCACGAAGAAGGCTTTGCTGACGGTGGACCACAAAAGCACCCCCATCAGGACAAAGATGCCATACATCATGATCCGCCCGATCCGCCGGTTCATCGCGTCGATGCCCCGGATATAGCCCCGCATCATTCTCATCGCTTGGCATCCTTCATCGCGTCATTCATCTCGGGCCGTTCCAGCGCCGCGCGCAGCCACGTGCTGATCATCGCGCCCATCTGCTGCTGTTCAGCCTCGGTCGCGATCAGATCATTGCGGATTTCCAGCATGACATGCGGATGGCCATGCACCAAACCATGTTCTTTCAGCGTATGGGTCACCCCGTCCTGCGGACCGTAGGGCGCGTTGCGCAAAACCTTCAGGTCCGTGTGTTCTTCCGCGGTGGCGAGCATCGCATCGGCCAGGCGCGTGTCACTGTCATGAAGCACCCCAATCTCCACCGCACGCGGCCTGCCGTGGTAGATGGGCGTGAAACTATGCACGGTCACGATCACCGGCGCATCGACGCGTTTGATCGTCGCGGCAAGGGTGGCGCGGAAGGGCTCGTAATAGCGGGTGACCCGCGCGGCGCGGGCGCTATCGTCAAGTTCGGCATTGCCGGGGATCGCGAAAATCTCGCTCTGCGCCGGCATCGCACCTGGGGCATCCGGCGGGCGGTTGCAGTCATAGACAAGCCGCGAGACGCGCCCGGCCACCAGCACTGCATCCAGCTCATCCGACATCTGCCGCGCCACGCTCAGCGCCCCGGGGTCCCATGCCACATGGCTTTCCAAAGCCGCGGCATCGAGGCCAAGCCCTTCAAAATGCGACGGAATATCACGCGCGGCATGTTCACAGACCAAGACCACCGGCGCCTTGGCGCCTGCGTTGATCACCTCAACGGCCTCCTGCACTGTCTCGCTCTCCCCTGACACAGGATCCCCCCTCATTGCATTGAACCTCATGCGGAGAGCGGCCTCTGTCAATAAAATAATGTCAGATTTATTACACCGCGCATCAGTTTGTGCTATTACTCATCAAAAGAGGGGCGACGATGGCTGAACCGACACTGACGATCTCCGACCGTATCCAGCAAGAGCTGGACCGTCTTACACGGGCGGAACGGCAGCTGGCCCATTCGATCCTCGAAAATTACCCAGCCTCCGGCCTCGGCCCGCTGACCGCACTCGCCAAGGACGCCAATGTTTCCACCCCTACCGTGGCACGGATGGTGCAAAAGCTGGGGTTCAAGGGCTACCCCGAGTTCCAGAACGAGCTGCGCGAAGAGCTCAAGGCCAAGGCCAAGAACCCGATCGCCAAACATGACACCTGGACCGAAGGCGCCCCCTCGGGCCATGTGCTGAACCGCTTCACCGATGCGGTGATCGACAACATCCGCCACACGCTGGGCCAGATCGAGCCTGAGACTTTCGACCGCGCCTGCGCCCTGATCGCTGACACGGCGCATCCGCTCTATATCGTCGGCGGGCGGATCACCCATGTGATGGCGGAATATCTGTTTCTCCACGCCCAGATCATCCGCCCGCGGGTGACGCATATTCAATCCACCTCTAACGCCTGGCCGCATTACCTGCTGGACGTGGGCGAAGGCGACGTTTTCGTCATTTTCGATGTGCGGCGCTATGAGAACAACACGCTGAAACTGGCGGAAATGGCCCATGCGCGGGGGGCGAAGATCATCCTCTTTACCGACCAATGGCGCTCGCCCGTGCACAGCCTTGCCGATATCTGTTTCTCCAGCCGCATCGTTGCCCCCTCGGCCTGGGATTCTGCGGCGGCAACGCTGCTGCTGGTAGAAAGCGTGATCTCCTCCATGCAGGACATCAATTGGGCCGACACCAAGGACCGGGCAGAGCGGCTGGAAGATATGTTTGACCAGACACGGCTGTTCCGCAAATTCACCTGATCTTTCCGCTCAATCCCCCTATTCCAAAGGCTAGTGGCTTGCCCAAAACCCGCCAGTCGTCTATGGGCAGCACGCCGGGTGTGGTGTCCAGCGCGGTGCCGTGACACGCGCCAAGGCCGGAGGGGGACCGACCATGCGTGATGAAATCTTTTCACCCGGCGAGCTTGAGCGCCATTACGACCTCGCGCCATCGCCGGCGCTGGCGGCGGAAATGGCCGATCTCTATGCCAAGATGGACCGTGTCGTTTCGCCCCCCGATTGGGCCATTCATGCGCCTTACGTCGCCGCGATCAACAAGCTCAAGAAAGAGCGCAACGCGGTCATCCTCGCGCATAACTACATGACGCCTGACATCTATCACGGCATCGCCGATTTCGTGGGCGACAGTCTGCAACTGGCGGTGAAGGCGACCGAGGTCGAGGCCGATGTGATCGTGCAATGCGGTGTGCATTTCATGGCCGAGACCTCAAAGATATTGAACCCCGCCAAGACGGTGCTGATCCCCGATATGGAAGCGGGCTGTTCGCTGGCCGAAAGCATCACCGCCGAGGGCGTCGAACAGATGCGCGCAGAGTACCCCGGCGCGCCGGTGGTGACCTATGTTAATACCACGGCCGAGGTGAAGGCGGCATCGGATATCTGCTGCACCTCTTCGAACGCGGCGCAGATCGTGGCGGCGCTTGAGGCCGACACGATCATCATGACGCCGGACAAATACCTCGCCCAGAACATCGCCAAACAGGTGCCGCAAAAGCGCATCGTCTGGTGGGACGGCGCCTGCATCGTGCACGAACGCTACACCGCGAAAGACATCGCCGATTACCGCGAGTGGAACCCCGAGACCCGCATCATCGCCCATCCCGAATGCCCGCCCGATGTGGTGGCCGAGGCGGATTTCTCCGGCTCGACCAGCGGCATCCTCGACTATGTCCACCGTGAGAAACCGGCCAAGGCGATGCTGGTCACGGAATGCTCCATGGCGTCCAATATCGCCGATGAGCTGCCCGAAGTCGATTTCGTCGGCCCCTGCAACATGTGCCCCTATATGAAAAAGATCACGCTGGAAAAGATGCTCTGGTCGCTGCACACGATGTCCGGCGCGGTCGAGGTGGAGGCCGAGGTCGCCAGCAAGGCGCGGGTGGCCGTGCAACGGATGATCGATCTCTCCCGCAAACTCGGCCTCTGAAGGGCGCGCGCGTGGAGCAGATCACAACCGGCAGGATCATGATCGTTGGGGCCGGTCTGGGCGCGCTCTATGCCGCGCTATGCCTCGCGCCGCGCCCCGTCTTGCTGATCTCGCCCGATCCGCTGGGATCGGGGGCCAGTTCCGCTTGGGCGCAGGGCGGTGTCGCCGCCGCGATGGCGCAGGCCGACAGTCCCGAGGTCCATGCGCTCGACACCATCAAGGCCGGGGCGGGCACGGTTGAGCCGCGCGTCGCCGCCACCGTCACGGATGAGGCCCGCGCCCATATCCTCGCCCTGACCGACTTTGGCACCGCCTTCGACCGCAGCGCCGATGGCGGCTATGTCCTGTCGCGCGAGGCGGCGCATAGCTTTGCCCGCGTGGTGCGGGTGCAGGGCGACCAGGCCGGGGCCGAGATCATGCGCGCGCTGATTGAAAAGCTGCGCGACACGCCGTCGATCCAAGTGTTCGAAGGGGTGCTGGCGCGTGGCTTGGAGAGCGATGGCACCAAGGTCACCGGGGTTGAGGTTGAACTCTCCCGGCCCGAAGGCTCCGCCCCCGTGATGCTGCGCGGCGCGGGGGTCTTGCTGGCGGGCGGGGGCTCCGGCGGGCTCTATGCGCTGACGACCAACCCGGCGCGTATTCGCGGGCAGGTGATCGGCATGGCGGCGCGGGCGGGTGCGCTCATTGCCGATGCGGAGTTCGTGCAGTTCCACCCCACTGCCATCGACTGCGGCGAAGACCCCGCGCCTTTGGCGACAGAGGCATTGCGCGGGGCCGGAGCGCATCTCATCAACCACGAAGGCGCGCGTTTCATGGAGGCGGTTCACCCCCTCGCCGAACTCGCCCCGCGTGACATCGTGGCCCGGGCCATCTTTGCCCAGACCCAAGCGGGGCTGCGCCCGATGCTCGACACCCGTGCGGCCTTGGGCGCGGCGGTGCTGAGTGACTACCCCGCCGTCGCCGCCGCCTGCGCGCGCAATGACATCGACCCGGTGCGCGAGCCCATCCCGGTGGCCGCCGCCGCGCATTACCACATGGGCGGCATCGCCACGGATGCGCATGGCCGCTCAAGCCTCGCGGGGCTTTGGGTCTGTGGAGAGGCGTCTTCGACCGGTCTGCACGGCGCGAACCGGCTTGCCTCCAACGGACTGCTCGAAGCGCTGGTCTTTGCCCGCCGCGCGGCGCAGGACATGCTTGAGGAATGCGGCACGGGCGACAACGACGACGTGCAACTGCCGGGTTTGGCGGCTGGCGAGACCCCGGATGAAGCTCTCGTTGCCCGCCTGCGCCAGATCATGACCGCCGAGGTCGGCGTGCTGCGCGATGCGGCGGGGCTGCAACGCGGTTTGACCGTGATCGCTGAGATTGAAGCCGCGCAGCCCGCTTGCGCGCAGTTGCAAAACATGACCGCCACCGCGACGCTGATCGCCGCTGCGGCCCTTGCCCGCCGCGAAAGCCGGGGCGCGCATTGCCGCACTGATTATCCCGAGACACTTCCCGAAGCCGCGCGCAGTTTCATGACATTGGCCGAGGCCACGGCCCGCCGCTCCAACCTTGAGGACGCCCCAAGATGACCACCGCCCTGCCCGACCTGATCCTTGAGCCGCTGGTCCGCGCCGCCTTGATGGAAGATCTCGGCACCTATGGCGATGTCACGACCCGCAGCGTGATCCCCGAGGGGACGACCTATACCGCTCGGCTGCGCGCCCGCGCCGAGGGGGTCGTCTCAGGCATGCAGATTGCGCGGCTGGCCTTTCACCTCGTCGACCCCAGGCTTGAGCTGCGCACGCTGAAAGAAGACGGCAACAGGATCGCCAAAGGCGATGTGCTGATGGAGATCGAAGGGTGCGCCGCCGCGATTCTCTCGGCGGAACGTGTGGCGCTGAACTTTGCCGGGCGGCTCTCGGGCATCGCCAGCCTGACGGCGGCCTGCGTCGCCGAAACGAAGGGCACCGAGACCCGCATCACCTGCACCCGCAAGACAACGCCGGGGCTGCGGATGGTGGAAAAACAGGCGGTGCTGCATGGTGGCGGGTTCAACCACCGCTTCTCCCTCTCCGACGCGATCCTGATCAAGGACAACCATATCGCCGCTGCCGGGGGCATCCGGCCCGTCTTGCAGGCGGTCAAGGCCAATGCCTCGCATATGATCCGGGTCGAGATCGAGGTCGACACGCTGGCGCAGCTTGAAGAGGTCTTGGACGAAGGCGGCGCGGATGTGGTGCTTCTGGACAATATGGACACGCCTACGCTCGCGCAGGCGGTCGAAATGGCACAGGGGCGCATCGTGTTGGAAGCCTCGGGCAATATGGCCCTGCCGCGTCTTGCCGAGGTCGCGGCGACAGGGGTGCACTATATCTCCATGGGCGCGCTGACACATTCTGCGACAACGCTGGACCTAGGGCTGGATTTCTGAACCTACTGGGGCAAAGATCGCGCAGTCAGCGAAGGGAGCCCGCCATGTCCGACCTTATCGTCCGCACCGTGAAAGACCATGACCGCGCTGATTGGGAGCGGCTCTATCAAGGCTATGCCGAATTTTACAAGGTCGAGCAGACGCCGGAGATGCGTGCGCGGGTCTGGTCTTGGTTGCATGATCCGCTGACCGAAGTCGAAGGGCTGGTCTGCGAAGACGGCGAAGGCCGGGTGATCGGCCTCACGCATTTCCGGCATTTCGCCCGCCCCTTGGCGGCGGCGACCGGCTGCTTTCTCGACGATCTTTTCGTGGCCCCCGAAGCCCGCGGCAGCGGGGCGGCGGAGGCGCTGATCGGAGAGGTGGCAAAGATCGCAAAGAAACGCGGCTGGAGCCTCGTGCGCTGGATCACGGCCGAGGATAATTACCGCGGCCGTGGGGTCTATGACAAACTGGCCACCCGGACCAACTGGGTCACCTACGACATCAAGCTGTAGGGTCCGGCGCCCGCCGGGGTGCCTCGGGGTCGCTGGGCTCCTCGGGCTCGGTCACCAGTTCCGCCTCTTCGATATGATCGCTACGCGTGGTTAGCGCGCCTTCGGTCGGCGTCGCCTCCGGCGTCCCCACGATCAGCGGCAGCATCTGCACACCGCTCGGCGTGGCCACTTCGGAGAGCGGGGGGCTCTTCCATTCCAGCGTATCGAAGCTGTTGCAGTTCTCGCAGATCGGCTTCCATTCGGCATGGATATGGTGGCAATTCTCGCAGATCCACTGCGGCCCGCGCGAGACATTGAGCGCCCGTGTGAGCCAGCCTTTGACCACCGTATCCGAGGCGCCCTCACCCCGCTCGATCGCGGCCATCAGGGTGACGGAACGGGCCGTGGGATCGGTCTCCACCAGATTGCCGAGCGCACGGCGGGCTTCGGGGAAATCTTCGTTGGCGATATGCAATTCGGCCAGCAGCATCTTGGTCTCGGGATGATCGGGCTGCGATTTGGTCAGGGCACGGAACCGCTTGATCCGCTGCTGCGGCGACTCGTCGGGCTGGATCTCTGCAAAGGCAGCGGCCAGATCGGGATGCGGGTGAACGCTCCACGCCTTTTGCAGGATCTTGGAGGCGTAGCGCGGCTTGTCCTGCGCGATATAGCCACGCGCGGCCATGACCGCCGCGGGGACCAGATCAGGCGACAAACGGTTGGCCTCGATCGCGGCTTCCCGCGCCTCAATGCTGTTGCCTTCGGCGATCACGTCGCGGGCCTCTGACAGCGCGAGAACGGCATCGCGGCGCTTGTGCACATCGCGCGGCAGTTGGCCGTTCTTGTATTTGGCCTGCAATGTCTGACGCGCCCCGGTCCAATCATGCTGGTCGGCCTGAAGCTTAAGCAGCGTGTCGCTGGTTTCCACATGGTTCGGCTTCAGCGCAAAGGCTTTCTCGGCCAGTTTCAAGGCGGTATCCGTATCCCCCTCGGCCAGCTTTTGCTTCATGATCCCGCGCACCCCGACAAAGCGGGTCTTTTCGTCCTCGACCAGCTTGCGATAGGTCCGCTCCGCCTTGCGCCGGTCTCCGGCCAGTTCGGCGGCTTGGGCGGTGAGCAGATTGGTCAAGGCGGGGCGTTTCAGATAACGATCCGCTTTTGCGGCTTTCGCCATAGCGAGCTGCCCCTCACCGCTGGCCAGCGCCATCAACCCGTCAGACAGCGCCTGATAGCCTTTGCGCTCGCGGTTGCGGTCAAAATAGCGCGACAGGGCGGTCTCATCGCCGTTCAGGAAATGCCAGGTGGCCGAAAGCAGCGCCACGATCTTAAGCAGCACCCAGACCGCAAACATCAACAGCAGGATCGCGATCACCGACTGCAAGGGCCCAAGGGTATATTCCGTCCCCGCCACGGTCAGTTGAATCCCGCCTTCGCTTTCCAGCAGGAACCCCGCCCCCCAGGCGAGCGCGGCCACCAGCACAACGAAAAGAACGATTTTAATTAGAGACCAGAGCATGTGTCGTTCCTCAGTTTGCCGTCAGGCGTTGTGACAGGTCGTCCGCGGCGCTTTCCGCCGCTTGACGGGCGCGGGCATCGGTAAGCCAGTCCGCCATGGCGTCCTGCGCCGGGTCGGAAAGTGTTTCGATCTCGGCCAGCGCATCGGTTAAACGGCCATCGCGCACGGCCGCTTCGGCGCGCGACAGGATCGCGTCCGGGTCCGTCCCCTCGCGCGGGGCGACGGAACGCGCGCCCAACTGGCGTTTCAGGAAGCTGCCAAAACCGCCCTCACCCTCCTCCGGCACCTCGGCCCGCGCGGTGGCAAGGGCCGCACGGGCGGCGTCAGGATAGCGCGATTGCAGGTTGGCCAGGGTGACAACACCGCCGCTCGCGTCGCGCAGCGCCTCGGGAATATCTTCGACCCCTGCGGCCTGCAATTCGTTCAGGGCAGCGTCAAAGGGTCGCCCGGCTGCAAGGGCCGTGTTAATGCGCGACATCGCCGTTTGCGCACGGGCGGCTTCAGCCGCTTCGGCGGTGGCCTCTTCCACGCTCTGCGCGTTTTCCAGCAGGCTTTCGATTTCGCTGCGCTGTGCCGCGACAGAATTCCGCAGCGCCGCCATCTCGCGCTCAAAGGCGGCGACGGCGATTTCATTGTCACCGCCGGAGGCGGGCTGTTTTTCGACCGTGGTCAAGCGGCTGTCGATCCCGGCGACCTGCTCCTGAAGGTTCGCCAGCTCTTCGCGCGCGCTGGCCAGTTCCTCGGTCAAGGCATCGACTTCGGGCAGGCTTTCCGGCTCTGGCGCGGGGGCATCGGCGCGGGCTTCCAGCTCTGCAATACGCGCCTGCTGGGCGTCGAGCGCGGCCTGCACCTCGCCTTCGCTCTGCGCCCGGTTGCCAAGCACGTCATATTCCGACGCCGCAAAGCCCAGCCCCCCGGCGATGAGACCGCCCAGCACCATCGGAAGAAAGACGCTGCGTTTGCGTTCTTTGGCGGCAGGCTCTGACGCCTTCGTGTCCTGTGTGGGTTTCGCGGCTGGGGTTTTATCGCTCGGTTTCGCGGTGTCTGGTTTTACGGTGTCCGGCTTTGCCGTCGAGGTGGTGCCGGCAGACGATGCGCTGGTCGTTTTTCCCGCCTCCTTTTCCCAAGGCGTCTTGCTGCTGTCTTTCTCGGCGGGGGGCGTCTTCGGCTTGGCGGTTGCCGCCGCGGGCGTTTCGGTCTTACCTTTTCCCGAGGTCACAGACGGCGATTTCGCCGGGGCACCTGCCGGGGCTGTGCTCGTTTTCGACTTCGCACCGTCTGATTTGGCATCGTCAGACTTGGGCGCGGCATCCGGTTTTTCAGCCGCGGCAGCGGTCTCGACCTCGGAGGAGGTCTTTGCAGCAGATTTGGCCACATTGTCCTTCTCTGGCACCTCCCCGGCTTTCGCCTCTGGCTTATCCGTCCCGGGCGTCGATGACGCCTTGCCCTCGGGCTGCGTCACCTCTGGCGTATCCTCAGGCTTCTGCCTTGCCGTATCTGGCTGATCTGAAACCGTTTTATCGGCTGCGGTCTCAGTTTCTTCGCCTTTAGTGACAGTCTTTTTGGGTTTCGCCACGCCGCCCGCCTTTCCGATTCTGAACCTGTCTATCGCTTGCCGCGGCAAGCTTACCCGGCATATTTGCGCCTCTCAAGGCAAGGTGGAGCGGCGAAACAGTTTTTCAACGGCTTCCGCCATGGCTTCTCCGGTTGGCAGCGCCGCCACATCATGCGCGCGCAGGGGCAAGCCTTCAAGCGCCCCAGCCGCCGCATCGCTGATTGAAACCGCAAGCACATTGGCGGTGCTGGCGGCGGATTGCACAAACTGCTCTGCGCTGCGCGGAGAGAAGAGCGGCACCAGCACCGGGTCGCCCGATCGCAGCAGGCTTTGCGCCTCATCGGAAAGCGGCAAGAGACGCTGGTCGTAAAGCGTGTGGACATCGGTGGTCAGCCCGGTCGCCGTGAGGTCCCCGGCCACGTCGCCGCGCCGGTGCCGCCCCGCCAGATGCAGCAAGGGGCCAAGATCGGCGCGCCCGGAGAGTTCCGCTACCATTGAGACCGCATCATAGCCCGCCATCTGCGCCCGCCAGCCAGCGGCAAGAGCGGCCTCCGTGGTTTGCGGCCCCACGCAATAGGCCGGACGCCCCGCCCCCGCCGGCGCATTCGCCACCGCATTGGCCGAGGTAAAGATCACCCCGGCATAGGGGCTCAGATCGGCTTGGCCTTCGCTGGGGGTGATCTCTAGCAAAGGCGAGATCACCACCCCTTCGTGCAGGGCGGGGGACAACCGATCGAGAAATTGGGCCGACCCTTTTGGCGGGCGTGTCAGAAGCAGTCTTGGCTGCGCCATGTGTTGGCTCCGGCATTGTTTGCGCGTGACAGCGGTGTTACCTGCGGTACAGGTGCCTTGCAACGGAAAGCCCCCATGCCCAGACCTCAGCTCATTCTCGGATTGGAAAGCAGCTGCGACGATACCGCCGCCGCCATCGTGCAGATTGACGCAGAGGGGCGCGGCGCGGTGCTGTCCTCTGTCGTCGCGGGCCAGACCGCGCTTCATGCCAATTTCGGCGGCGTGGTGCCCGAGATCGCGGCCCGCGCCCATGCCGAAAAGCTCGATCACTGTGTCGAGGATGCGCTGGCCGAGGCCGGGCTCGCCCTGCCCCAGATCGACGCCATCGCCGTGACCGCCGGGCCGGGGCTGATCGGCGGCGTGGTCTCGGGCGTGATGTGCGCCAAGGGGCTGTCGGCGGCGACGGGCAAACCGCTTTACGGGGTCAATCACCTCGCGGGTCATGCGCTGACGCCCCGGCTGACCGACGCTGTGCCCTTTCCCTATCTGATGTTGCTGGTCTCGGGCGGGCATTGCCAGTTTCTCTTGGTGCGCGGGCCGAGTGATTTTGAGCGGCTCGGTGGCACCATCGACGACGCGCCGGGCGAAGCCTTTGACAAGGTCGCAAGGTTGCTGGGCCTGCCCCAGCCCGGCGGCCCCGCGATTGAACAATGCGCCAAAGCCGGAGACCCGGAACGTTTCGCGCTGCCCCGACCGCTGCTGGATCGCGACGGCTGCGATATGTCATTCTCGGGGCTGAAAACGGCGGTTCTACGCGCCCGGGATAGGGCGATGGCCGAGGCCGGGGGGCTGACGCGGCAAGATCAGGCCGATCTTGCGGCCGGGTTTCAGGCTGCCGTGGTCGAGGTGCTGGCGAAAAAGACCCGCCGCGCCTTTGCCGACTATCCGCAAGACGCCCCGCGCGGGCTTTGCGTGGCCGGCGGTGTGGCGGCGAACCGGTCCATTCGCATGGCGCTTGAGGCGGTTGCAGAGGAACAAGCGGCACGTTTCATCGCCCCGCCGCTGGCGCTGTGCACCGACAATGCGGCGATGATCGCCTTTGCCGCTGCCGAACAGGCGGCGGAGCGGGGGCCCGATGATCTGGGCCTCTCGGCCCGCCCGCGCTGGCCGCTTGATACGCAGCGCCCGTCGATGTTGGGCAGTGGCAAGAAAGGGGCCAAGGCATGAGCATTTCGGTTCTCGGGGCGGGGGCCTTTGGCACCGCATTGGCAATCTCACTGGCCCGCAAGGAGCCTGTCACCCTCTGGGCACGGCAGGCGGGCGATATGGACCGGAGGCGGGAAAACGGCAAACGCCTGCCGGGCTGTGCCTTTCCCGATGGTCTGGCTGTAACGGAAGATTTCGCGCAGGCGGCACAGGCCGATATTCTGCTGCTCGCGGTGCCGATGCAAAAGCTGCGCGAATTGCTTGAGACCCATGCCGCCGATCTGGCCGGGAAACATCTTGTTGCCTGCTGCAAGGGCATCGAATTGCGCAGCGGGCTGGGGCCGGTCACGATCATCGGCCAGACCATTCCCGATGCCACCGCGGCGATCCTGACCGGGCCAAGCTTTGCCGCCGATATCGCCCGCGGCCTTCCCACCGCCTTGACCCTTGCCTGCGCCGATGCCAGCGCGGGGGCCTATCTGCAAAAAGAGCTCACCGCAGAGAACATCCGGCTTTACCGCACCACGGATACCATCGGTGCCGAACTGGGCGGGGCGTTGAAGAATGTGATCGCCATCGCCAGCGGTGCCGCCATCGGCGCGGGGCTTGGGGAAAGTGCGCGCGCTGCCGTGATGACCCGCGGCTATGCGGAAATGCAGCGTCTTGCCGCGCATTTGCAGGCGGAGCCGACGACACTCTCCGGGTTGTCAGGCTTCGGAGATTTGACGCTGACCTGCACCTCGGAACAATCGCGCAATTACCGTTTGGGGCAATCGCTCGGGGCGGGCCGCGCCTTTGACGCGGACACCACCGTCGAAGGCGCCGCCACGGCGCGCGCTGTCGATGCGCTGGCGCGGGAGGCCGCGCTCGATATGCCCATCACCCGCGCGGTGGCCGGTCTGCTCGACAATGAACTCGATGTCGCCACTGCCCTGAAATCCCTACTCACCCGCCCGTTAAAGGAAGAATGATATGTTTGTTGCCCTCATCGCCCATGACAAATCCGATGCGCTGTCGATCCGGCAGGAGAACCGCCCCGACCATCTGGCCTATCTGAAGTCCAGCGATGCGGTTGCCCAGGCCGGGCCTCTGCTGGACGATGACGGCGGCATGATCGGCTCGCTCATCATTCTTGATGTCCCCGACATGGCGGCGGCGCGGACATGGGCCGACAACGATCCTTATGCCAAGGCCGGGCTGTTCAAAAGCGTGACCCTGACCCATTGGAACCGGGTGATCGGCTGATGGCCTATTGGTTGTTCAAAACCGAACCGGCGACTTGGAGTTGGGAAGACCAACTGGCCAAGGGTGAAGCCGGTGAGGAATGGGATGGGGTGCGCAATTACCAGGCGCGCAACTTCATGCGCGACATGCGGCTTGGCGATCTGGGCTTTTTTTACCACTCGCAAAAAGACCGCGAGATTGTAGGGATCGTAGAGGTCTGCGCCGAAGCGCATCCCGACAGCACCACAGAGGATGACCGCTGGGACTGTGTGGACGTCAAAGCTCTGCGGCCTTTCAAGACGCCCGTGACCCTTGATACGATCAAGGCCGACCCTCGGTTGAGCGAGATGGTCTTGGTCAAAAGCCCGCGCCTATCGGTTCAGCCGGTGACAGCGCAGGAATGGGACATCATCTGCGGCTTGGGCAATACGACGCCCTAGCAGCCCATGGCAGGGGGTATCGACACATGAAAAAAGGGCTCCGGCACCCCGCCAGAACCCTTTCTCACCCCGTGTGCTCCCAAATCCACCACACACGTATTCGAAATCTCGTTCTGGCCGTCCTGGCCGATGTAATAGGGATACCCGAAAGCCCTGTTCTAGGCAACTTCCGAGTATCTCAAAGCCCTTGGAAAAACGAAAGACGCGCTTAACCACATCGAGCCGTCATTAAGGTCTTATTTACCTATAAACAAAGAGTTAGGCCTCTTTTCCGGGTGTTACCCATAGACGTTCTCTTTGCCAAAATGCTTGACCAGCAGGTAATAGATCACGGCGCGGTATTTGTTGCGCTCGGAACGGCCATAGGTCTCGATCGCCTTTTGAATGCCGCCCATCAGATGCTCATCATCCGGCAGGCCAAGCTTCTTGATCAGGAAGTTGTCCTTCACCGTGTTCAGCTCTGCGGTATCGCCGGCCGAAACGGTTTGAGCGTCGGCGTTATAGATCGACGGGCCGCAGCCGATGGTCACTTTGGTCAACAAATCCATATCCGGCTCTACACCGCATTTGTTGCGCAGGTCCTCGGCGTATTTTTCGATCCACTCGTCTCTTTTGCCCATAGTAATACTCCCTAGTGAAATTATGGCCCTCGGTAGGGTCCTTGACCGGCAGCCTACGGCCAAATCACTGTTTCGCAAAACATTTTTCTGCGTCCATTTACTCAGCGCCAGAAAGGAAAAGAGGCGCCCGCATGGGGCGCCTCTCGCAAGGTCAAATGAGCTGTGCTTAGGACGCGTCGTCGAGGGGCGCGTCATTCTCAAGCGCTTCGACCTCGTCGGTGTTCAGCTCAGGCTGGGCTTCCAGCTCGGCTTTGGTCCAGACGCTCAGCTTCAGGTCGTTTTCAGCGGCCATGGAAATCTCTTCCAGCGGCACAGCGACGGAACGCTCACCAAGGCCCAGGAAACCGCCCACGCCAACGACGGCTGCATAGCCATTGTCGGTCTTGATCACGGAGTCGACTTCACCGACTTCTTCGCCATCGGCTTCGACAACGGTTTGACCGATCAGGTCACCGGCAACCATGCCCGAAAAGGCATTGCTCATGCTGGTGTCGGTGCGGGTGACATCGGTTTCCATGGTGGTTTCGGTATCCGACGACACGCCTGCGGTCAGGTCGGTATCGCTCTCAAGTTCCGCGTCATCATCTGCGGCCAGATCGGTGTCTGTGGCGCTGTCGATGTCACCACCGGTCTCGGCGCTCAGGGTCGCGTTCGACTCAGAATCTGTATTGCCGTTCAGGTCAGCCTCTGCATCCAGAGTGGTGTCTGTCTCCATCTCCGTGTCGGAGGCCATTTCGCTGTCGGTCTCGACATCAGCGTCAACGTCCGCGCTGGCGGTTCCGGTGGCCGAGTCGACAGCGTCATCGACGGCATCGGCGGTGTCATCCGCGGTATCCCGGAGAGACTGGGCTGTATCCTCAGCCTGCTTTTTCAGCGAATTGCCGAGATCATCGGCGGTGTTGCTTACGTTTTCACCCGTCACGGTGGCTTCGGCCTCCGCAGCCGCGCCGGCGGTGGCGTCTACATCTTGTGCAAAGGCGGTGCCTGCTGTCAGAGCGAGAGCGGCGACGGTCGACTTCAGGAATGTACGTTTCATTTTCGAACTCCTTTCGGTGTTGGTCTGGGGAGGAAACACCGCTCTCCGGGAAGTGTTCCGACTGCCTTCAGGCCCGGGCGAGAATGTGCTTGAATCCGCCGATCATAGGAAAATATCTATTAATTTCCATGACTTATCCTGCCAAATACAAAAGCACCGCCTGAAGCCATTCAGACGGTGCTTTCCAAAATTTTCGGCAGAGAACCGCCGGCCTGTCAGTAACGGTAATGCTCTGGCTTAAACGGGCCCTCAGGCGACACGCCGATATAGGCGGCCTGCTCCGGGTCCAGCTTGGACAGTTTCACGCCAATGCGGTCGAGATGCAGACGCGCGACCTTTTCGTCCAGATGTTTCGGCAGGATATACACGTCATTGTCGTATTTATCGGTGTTTTCCCAAAGCTCGATCTGCGCCAGCACCTGATTGGTAAAGGAGGCGGACATGACGAAGGACGGGTGGCCGGTGGCGTTGCCGAGGTTCAGCAAACGGCCCTCGGAGAGCAGGATCAGACGGTTGCCGTTCGGCATCTCGATCATGTCCACCTGTTCTTTGATATTGGTCCATTTGTGGTTTCTGAGGTTGGCGACCTGAATTTCATTGTCGAAATGGCCGATGTTGCCAACGATCGCCATGTCCTTCATCTCGCGCATATGCTCGATGCGGATCACGTCTTTATTGCCGGTGGTGGTGATGAAGATGTCAGCCGTTGCCACAACGTCTTCCAGCAGCACCACTTCGAAACCATCCATCGCCGCCTGCAAGGCGCAGATCGGGTCGACTTCGGTGACCTTCACGCGCGCACCGGCGCCGCGCAGGCTTGCGGCGGAGCCTTTGCCCACATCGCCATAGCCCATCACGACCGCGACCTTACCGGCCATCATCGTATCCGTCGCGCGGCGAATGCCATCGACGAGGCTCTCTTTGCAGCCGTATTTATTGTCGAACTTCGACTTGGTGACAGAGTCGTTCACATTGATCGCGGGGAAGGGCAGCTGGCCCTGTTTCACCAGATCATAAAGACGGTGCACGCCGGTGGTGGTTTCCTCCGACACGCCTTTGATCTGGTCGCGCATCTTGGTGAACCAGCCGGGGCTTTCCGCCATGCGTTTTTTGATCTGGGCGAAAATCGCCTCTTCCTCTTCGGATTTCGGCACGGCGATCAGCTCGTCTTCGCCATTCTCGACCCGTGCGCCAAGCAGGATATAGAGCGTCGCATCGCCGCCATCGTCGAGGATCAGGTTCGGGCCCTCGGGGAACATGAAGGACTTGTCGAGGTAATCCCAATGTTCAACCAGCGACTGGCCTTTGATCGCAAAGACCGGGATACCGGCGTCGGCAATGGCAGCAGCGGCGTGGTCCTGGGTCGAGAAGATGTTGCAGGAAGCCCAACGCACATCGGCCCCAAGGGCCACCAGCGTTTCGATCAGAACAGCGGTCTGGATGGTCATATGCAGCGAGCCGACGATCCGCGCGCCCTTGAGCGGTTTGCTGTCGCCATATTCCTCGCGCAGCGCCATCAGGCCCGGCATCTCGGTCTCGGCAATGTCCAATTCCTTGCGCCCATAGGCCGCGAGGTTGATGTCCTTAACAATATAGTCCTTGGCCATGCGGCGCTCCTGTCTGAGGGTGTCGGAGGTCGCCTAGCATCTCAGCGATCAGTTCTCAATCTATATGGCTGGCCGCCGCGTTCAGTCCAGCAAGGCGGCCAGTTGCTTATCGCCCGGCATGCCTTCCATCCAATTCTTGCCCTGTGCCATCACACAGGCATTCCCGTCCGCCATGGATTTCACCAAGGTCCATGTCCCGGTTTGCTCAGAAGCCCAAAGCTGGCTGTTGTCTTTCGCCTGACCGGGGACGGGGGCTTCGCCATACCAATCGATCAATGCGGACTTCATTTCATGTTGCGGCATGCAGACTTCTTCTGCTTGGGCGATACCGGCAAAGCCGCCAAGGGTGACTGCGCATATCAGGCCGGAAAAAACGGGTTTCATGATCATCTCCTTCGTGGGATGAACAGAAATACACCGGAATGGTTCCCAAAGGATTGCCAAGAGAAGGACCGCAGCCCATGGCCCAAAAACCTCGCGCATGGCAACGGATGCTCTCGGGCCGCAGGCTTGATCTGCTGGACCCGACGCCGGTGGATATCGAGATCGACGACATCGCCCATGGGCTCGCCTTTGTGGCGCGGTGGAACGGTCAGACCCGGGGCGATTACGCCTATTCCGTGGCCGAACATTCGCTGCTGGTCGAAACGATTTTCACCCGTATCGCCCCCCGCGCCCCGGCCAAATGGCGGTTGGCCGCCCTGCTGCATGACGCGCCGGAATATGTGATCGGGGACATGATCTCGCCGGTGAAAGCCGCCGTGGGGCCGGATTACCGCGCGCTGGATGATCGGCTGACCACCGCGGTGCATCTGCGCTTTGGTCTGCCGGCGCATCTGCCGGTGCGGGTAAAGCAGCAGATCAAAAAGGCCGACCGGGTCAGCGGGTGGATGGAAGCCAGCCAGATCGCCGGGTTCTCGGAGGCCGAGGCGACCCGGTTTTTTGGCCGCCCGGATGCGGCGCTGATGGAGGGGCTGACCATTCTTCTGCGCCCCCCGGTCGAGGTGCGCAATGATTTCACCGCGCGGCACGAAGCGCTGCTGCGCGAGATGGCGTGATCCATATCCGCCGGGCCGGGACGCTCGATACCCGCGCCATGGCAGAGCTGTTGAACGCGATCATTGCAAAGGGCGGCACGACCGCGATGACCGCCCCGGTCACCCCGCGAGAGTTGCAAGGCTGGATGGCGGCCCCCGACAGCGCGTGGCATCTGGCGGAGGACAGCAGCGGCTCGCTGAAAGGCTTTCAATATATCGAACCGCACCCCGATCTGCCCGAAGGCGGGGTGGATGTGGCGACCTTTGTGCGTTTGGGCGAGACCGGCTTGGGCATCGGCTCCGCGCTTTTTGAGCAAACGAAACAGGCGGCGCGCGCCCTCGGCTACCGCCATATCCACGCGATCATCCGCGCCGATAATGCGGGCGGTCTGGCCTATTACCAAAGCCGGGGGTTTGAGGATTTCAAACGGCTGCCCAACAGCAAGCTCGCCGATGGCAGCCGCGTCGATCGGATCTGGAAACGCTTCGAGCTTTAGCGCGGCGAGCGTTTGGCGAGAATGCGCTGCAAGGTCCGCCGGTGCATGTTCAGCCGCCGTGCGGTTTCCGAGACATTGCGGTCGCAGAGCTCATAGACCCGCTGGATATGCTCCCACCGCACCCGATCCGCGCTCATCGGGTTTTCGGGTGGTTCGGGCAGATCCCCCCCGGTCGCCAGCAAGGCGTTGACGATGTCATTGGCATCGGCAGGTTTGGACAGATAGTCGGTCGCGCCCGACTTTACCGCCGCCACCGCCGTGGCAATCGCGCCATAGCCGGTCAGCACCACCACCCGTGTATCGGTCCGCCGCTCGCGGAGCACTTCGACCACATCAAGCCCGTTGCCATCCTGAAGCCGCAGGTCGACCACGGCAAAGGCCGGGGGCCGCGCCGTGGCAATGGCCTTGCCCGCCGACACCGACCCCGCGGTTTCCACCTCAAAACCACGTTTTTCCATCGCTTTGGCAAGGCGGCGCAAAAACGGCTCATCATCATCCACCAGCAGCAGCGTGCGGTCTGGACCAAGGTCAGCAATATCCGGCATGAACGTCCCCTCTCGGGCCTTATATGGGGCGCGGGCCGCCGATGGTCAATTTACCGTTGGTCGAGGAAACAGCCGATCTTGTCCGCCATCTCCTCTGGCCGGACCTCGCGGCGGAAGAAATCGACCACCCCTTCGCCGGGCATCACCAGATAGCTGAAAGTCGAATGGTCGACGAGATATTCACCGTCCTGCGGCGGATGCAGCTTGAAATAGGTGCGATAGGCTTGGCTGGCAGCCTTCACCTGTTCCGGCGATCCGGTCAGCCCCACCATGCGCGGGTGCATGGCCTCGGCATACTCGCCCACGACCTTGGGCGTGTCGCGCGCGGGGTCGACGGTGATGAAAACCGGGGTGATGCTCTGGCCGCGTTCTTCGAGGATCTCGGTCGCTGCGGCATTGCGGTCCACGTCCAGCGGGCAAACATCGGGGCAAGAGGTATAGCCGAAATAGATCAGCGCCGGTTCGGTGATCACTTCCGCATCGGTCACAGTCTCGCCCGCGCCATTGACCAGCTCAAACGGCCCGCCGATATCGCCGCCCGCCACTTGACTGGAGCGGCAGGACGCATAGGGGTCATCCCCTCCCTGCAGGACCATAAAGGCCGTGCCTGCCAGAAATACCGCCGCAACGCCCACAGCGCCAAATGCCACCATCCGTTTCATGTCAGCCTCCTGCGCCGCCGGGCGCTCTTGATCGTGTTTCGCGGCAGACCTACGCTAGATCGCAGGCGATGCAAGACGCAATAATGTGAAGGGGCAAAGATGACGCAGGCAGACATACGGCCCCTGAGCGGGCGCACCCGTGCCAGTTGGATCAGACTGCGCACGATGATCCTGCTGCGCTGGTTCGCCATTTTCGGACAGCTGGCCGCCGTCTCCATTGCGCAATGGATGTTCGGCATGCAGCTGGCTTTCGGGCTTTGCTATCTGGTGATCGGCGCGTCGGTGGTGGGCAACCTTGTGGCCGGCTTTGTCTTTCCACAGAACAAACGTCTGACGGAAGCAGAGAACCTTGCCATGGTGCTCTTTGATCTGCTGCAACTCACCGCGCTTCTGGGGCTGACAGGGGGGCTGCACAACCCCTTCGCCCTGCTGCTGCTGGCCCCGGTGACGATCTCGGCCACGGCGCTTAGTCTGCGCTCGACCTTGGTGCTTTGCGGAACCGCGATCATCGCCGCCTCGGCGCTGGCCCTGTGGCATTTGCCGCTGGTCACGGAATCCGGCGAGGCGCTGGAACTGCCGCGCATCTTTGTCTTTGGCCAATGGATCGCGCTTTTGATCGCGATTGTCTTTACCAGCGCATATTCCCGCCGGATCACTTCCGAAGTGCATTCCATGGCCGATGCGCTTTCCGCGACGCAGATGGTGCTGGCACGCGAGCAGAAACTGTCGGACCTCAGCGGTGTGGTGGCGGCGGCCGCGCATGAACTGGGCACGCCACTGGCCACGATCAAACTGGCCAGCACCGAGTTGCTGGGCGAGTTGGAGGACCGACCGGACCTTGCCGATGACGCGGCCCTGATCAGCGATCAGGCGGACCGCTGCCGCGACATTCTGCGCGATATGGGGCGTTCGCGAAAGGACGACCCGCATATGCAGCGCGCCCCCCTCACGGCCGTGATCAAAGAGGCCGCCGAGCCGCATCTCGACCGGGGCAAAGCGGTGATATTCTCGGACAATCCCATGGTCCACGATCATGGACGCTCGCCGACGATACCGCGCAAGCCAGAGATCATCTACGGGCTTCGCAACCTCATTCAGAACGCTGTGGATTTCGCCGAAACCACTGTCTGGATCGAAACGGAATGGACGCAGGACAGTATCTCGGTGCGTATCATCGACGACGGGCCGGGGTTTCCGCCGCAGGATCTGGGGCGCATTGGCGATCCTTTCTTGCGCCGGCGCGGCAGCCCGGCAGGCGACGCGGCCCGCCCCGCTTACGAGGGCATGGGGCTGGGACTGTTCATCGCGAAAACCTTTCTGGAGCGCGGCGGCGGGCGGCTGCGCTTTGCCAATGGCTCAGACAGTGGCTGGCTGCGCGGGCTGCCTCCGGCGGGCAGCGGCGCGGTGGTGGAGGTCGTCTGGCCCCGGCGGCTGCTTGATCTCGGCACCGGGGCGGCGGCGGAGGACCATCGACAAACGGCCTGAGCGCAGATGGCTCTTTGCCGCGTTAACCTTCCGTTAACCTTTTGACGACAGACTGGGGCGATCGCATTTGCCGAAAGGATTTTCCGTTATGGCATTGCAAGAGTTCCTGATCGTGCTGGTGGCGACCTGCGTCACGGCTGCGGCGGCTCTTTGGTGGTTGCGCATGCCCCATTCCCCCGCCCCCCTTGCCGCCCCGGCGGAGAGCGGGATGAGCCTGCTGTTCGAAGACGGGCATCTGCTACATGGGTCCGACATGGCGCTCACGCGTTTCGCACTCGCCCCCGGCCACCACGAATGGGAGGATATTCGAAGCGCTCTGCTGCCGCGTTTCCCCGATTTTCCCGCCGCCCCCCGCGCCGGCCATCCCGGCAGCCTGACGCTGCGGGCCGAAGATGGTGACAGCCCGGGCGAGCTGCGCCTCAGCTGGCGCGATGCGCTGTGCTGGCTGCATATGCCGCTTGCCCGCGCTGAACCCGATCTGGCGCGCGAAACCCATGAACAACTGGCCGCCCTGCGCCGCGCCAGCGATTGCAGCCCGAACCCGGCCTGGCAGACCAACCCCAGCGGCCAGATCATCTGGCACAACCGCGCCTATGCAACGCTGAAACGCCGCGCCCAGCATCAGCCGAACGCCAGCGGCGCGGCGCTGTTCAGCACGCCTGAGCCGGAGCACCCCAACCGCGTCTGCCTGCAGGGCGACAGTGAAGAACAGCAACATTGGTATGCGTTGAACACCACCTCGCTGGACGGGGTTCAGATCTATCACGCCACCTGTATCGACGCGGTGGTCGCGGCCGAAAACGCGCAGCGCAATTTCGTCCAGACCCTTGCCAAAACCTTTGCCCATCTATCGATCGGTCTGGCCATTTTTGACCGCAACGGCCAATTGGCCCTGTTCAATCCCGCCCTCGTCGATCTCACCGCCCTGCCCGCGCCCTTTCTCAGCGCGCGGCCTACGATGGTGTCTTTTTTCGACCAGCTGCGCGAAAACCGCCATATGCCGGAGCCGAAAAACTACCTTAACTGGCGGCAGGAAATAGCGGAGGTGATCGCGGCGGCGACCGATGGGCGCTATCAGGAAACATGGACGCTCGAAACCGGGCAGACCTATAGCGTAAGGGGCCGCCCGCATCCCGATGGCGCCACCGCCTTTCTGATTGAAGACATCACCGCCGAAGTGACGCTGACACGCAATTTTCGGGCCGAGCTGGAGGTCAGCCAAAGCCTGCTGGACAGGCTGGAAGACAGTTTCGCCGTCTTTTCCGCCTCGGGCGTGCTGACCTTTTGCAACGCGGCCTACCGCGAGCTCTGGCAACAAGACCCGGAAAACAGCTTTGCCGATATCACCATATCGGATGCGATTGATGTCTGGCAGCAGCACGCCGCGCCCAACCCGCTCTGGCCCGATATCGCCGACTTCGTCTCCGGTCGGGGCGACCGCGCGGGCTGGAGCATGCCAATCTACCCGCTCAAAGGCGCGCCGTTGCGCTGCGAGGTTTCGGCAATCGCTTCGGGCGCGACATTGGTGCGCTTTCGCCGGGCCGCCGATGCCCTTGCCCATCGCAAGTCAGCCGGCGCAGGCGCCAAGGCAGATCGGCGCCAGCCCTCCTAGGGGTTCCCCGACCCGCCGCTTTGATCTTGCGGCTGCCTACGGGAACGCTAAGCATGGGGCATGTCCGCCCAAAGCCTCTCTCTCACGTTAACCAGCCCCGAAGACACCGCCAGTCGCGCCCGCGACTTGGCCGCTCAACTTCTGCCGGGGGATGTGATCCTGCTCACCGGGGATGTCGGCGCCGGTAAGACGCATTTCGCCCGTGCGCTGATCCGCGCCCTGTTACCGCAGCCCGAAGACATCCCCTCCCCGACCTTCACGCTGGTGCAAACCTACGAAGGCCGCGATGGCGCGATCTGGCATGCGGATCTTTACCGGCTGACCTCGACCTATGAAATCGAAGAACTGGGCCTCGCCGAGGCGTTCCAAGATGCGATCTGCGTTGTTGAATGGCCCGACCGTCTGGGGCCTTTGGCGCCAAAGAACGCGCTCACTGTCACCCTATCGCCGGGCGCGGATGACGAGATGCGTCACCTGAGCGCCGAATGGACAGCGCCTAGCTGGGATGAAAAACTGGCAATATGGCGGCAGGCATGACCGAACGCGGCCCCCTCATCGACCGCTTTCTGCAAGAGGCAGGCTGGGCCGATGCCGCGCGCAGCCTGCTGGCGGGCGACGCGTCAAACCGCCGCTATGACCGGCTGCGCAAGCCGGATGGGCAAAGTGCCATTTTAATGGATGCGCCGCCCGAGCGCGGCGAGGACGTGCGCCCGTTTCTCACCGTCGCTGCGCATCTTTCATCGGTTGGGCTTAGCGCGCCGGAAATCTACCACGCCGATCCTGAGCGGGGTCTGCTGCTGCTCGAAGATCTTGGCGATGACCTCTTTGCCCGCCTGATGGCCGATGATCCGACACAGGAGCAGCCCTTGTATCGTGCGGCGGTGGATGTGCTGGTGCATTTGCACCGCGCGCCGGCGCTTGACCTGCCGCGCTGTGACGCGCAGTGGCTCACCGATATGGTCGCCCCGGCGTTCGAATTCTACGCCTCCGAGCAGGATATGCAGACGGCATTTGCCGCGGCTTTCCAACCGCTGGCACAGGCGTTGGACCCTGCGTCCAACGTGGTGATCCTGCGCGACTATCACGCCGAAAACCTGTTGTGGCTGCCCGACCGTCCGGGCGCGGCCCGCGTGGGTCTGCTCGATTTTCAAGACGCGCTTTTGGGGCATCCGGCCTATGACCTTGTCTCGATCCTGCAAGACGCCCGCCGCGACGTGCCGCGCGCGATTGAGGCGCATATGATTGAATATTACCTCATGCAGACAGGCCATGACGCAGCGGACTTCCGATGCGCCTATGCCGTGCTTGGTGCGCAGCGAAATCTGCGTATCTTGGGGATCTTTGCCCGTCTTTGCCTGCGCGACGGCAAGGGCCATTATGTCGATCTGATCCCGCGGGTCTGGAACCATTTGCAACACAATCTGCGCCACCCGGCGCTGGCCTCGGTGGCAAACAGCATCGACGGTGTCTTGCCCTGCCCGACCCCCGAATTTCTGGAGCATCTGAAAAGCCAATGCGCGACCACCCCGACGCCATCATGATGTTCGCGGCCGGTTTTGGCACGCGTATGAAACATCTGACCCAGACCCAACCCAAGCCGATGGTCCCCCTCGCCGGGCGTCCGCTGATTGACCATGCGCTCGACCTCGCGCGCGGCATTGCACCGCGCAGGATTGTCGCAAATCTGCATTACCTGCCCGATCAGCTTGAGGCACATCTGCGGCCTCAGGGCGTTGCCACGGTCCGAGAGATGCCTGACATTCTCGACACCGGTGGCGGGCTGCGCAATGCCTTGCCGCTGCTTGGCGAGGGGCCGGTCTTTACCATGAACAGTGACGCAATCTGGGCCGGACCAAACCCGCTGACATTGCTGCGCGCGGCTTGGGAGCCCCGCCAGATGGACGCGCTGTTGATGACCGTGCCGCTTGGACAAACGCTGGGCCATGAGGGCAAGGGGGACTTTGCGCTTGGCCCCGAGGGGCATCTGACCCGCGGGCCGGGGAATGTCTATGGCGGGGTTCAGATCATCAAAACCGACCTACTGGCTGAGATCGAAGAGGAACGTTTTTCGCTCAACATTTTGTGGGACATGATGCTGCAACGCGAACGCCTGTTCGGGATGGCCTACCCCGGGCGCTGGTGCGACGTCGGCCACCCCGGCGGCATTGCCTTGGCCGAAAGCCTGTTGGCAGATGCCGATGTTTGAGCCGCAAGACCGCCCCCGCGTCTTTGGCCTTGCGCCGGGCGTAGACTTTCCGCGCGGCTTGGTGCGCGGGCTTTGTGACCGGCTGGAACACCACCCGCCCGAAGCCATGGCGCGGATTGAACTGCTGGTGAACACGAACCGGATGGCGCGCCGCCTGCGTCATGATTTCGATGCCGGTCCTGCCGGGTTTCTGCCGCGCATTCGCTTGATCACCGATCTGGATGCCTTGGCCCCCGGGATCGCGCTGCCGGCGCCGACGCCACCGCTGCAACGGCGGCTGGAACTGATCCAACTGGTCTCGCGCCTGCTGGACGCCGCCCCCGATCTCGCTCCGCGCGCCTCGCTTTATGCCCTGTCAGACAGTCTCGCCGGGTTGATCGACGAGATGCAGGGCGAAGGCGTCTCGCCCGAGACCGTGGCCGGGCTGGATGTCGGCAACCTTTCGGCCCATTGGGAGCGCGCGCAGCGTTTCCTCGCCATCGCGCATGACTACCTTGGCCAGACCACCACCCGCCCCGATGCCGAGGCCCGCCGCCGGCAGTTGGTCGCCCGGATCATCACGCGCTGGCAGGACAACCCGCCGCAACATCCGGTGATCCTCGCAGGATCGACCGGCTCGCGCGGGACAACGGCGCTGCTGATGGAGGCCGTGGCCCGCCTGCCGCAGGGGGCGATCATCCTGCCGGGCTTTGACTTTGAAATGCCCACCGCCGTTTGGAACGAGTTGGATCAGGCGCTGCTGGCCGAGGATCATCCGCAGTACCGTTTCCGCAAGCTGATGAACATGCTCGACGTGCCGCGCGGGGCGGTTGAACCCTGGTGCGAGATGCCCCCGGTGTCCGCCGCGCGGAACAGGCTGCTGTCGCTGTCGCTGCGCCCTGCCCCGGTGACACATGCCTGGCTCAACGAGGGCCCGAAACTCGAAGACCTGCAGGGCGCCACTGCCGATATCACGCTGGTTGAGGCTCCCACGCCCCGCGTCGAAGCGCTCGCCATCGCGCTCCGGCTGCGCCAAGCTGCTGAGGATGGCGTGAAGGCCGCGCTGATCACGCCTGACCGGATGCTGACCCGTCAGGTCACCGCCGCGCTCGACCGTTGGAATATCCTGCCCGACGACAGCGCCGGGATGCCCCTGCAACTGTCCCCGCCGGGGCGCTTTCTGCGCCATGTGGCGGCGCTGTTCCTGCGCAAACTCGACGCCGAAGCCCTGCTCACACTGTTGAAACACCCGCTGACCCACAGCGGCGCGGGGCGAAACTTTCACCAGCTTTACACCCAGCGCCTTGAGGCCGAAATCCGCCGCCATGGCCTGCCCTATCCCAGCGCCGAGGGTCTGGCCGAGATCGCAGAACGCGCCGCCAAACGCATGGAAGACCCCAGCGGTTTTCGCGATTGGATCGCTTGGGTAGGGGAGACTTTCCCCGGCCATGACGCCCCCGGCGAACGCCCCCTGCCCGATTGCGTCGCCGCGCATCTGGCGCTGGCCGAGCGAATCGCCGCAGGCGCGCCCGCTGATCCGGATCACCTGCTTTGGCAGCACGGCGCCGGCACCTCTGCCGAGGCGGTGATGGCGAACCTGACCGAACATGCGGTGCATGGCGGCGCGATGAATGCTGCTGATTATGCGGATCTTTTGGGCGCATTGCTGTCCCAGGAAGAGGTGCGCGAGGCCGATACGCCGCACCCGGACATTATGATCTGGGGCACGATGGAGGCCCGCGTTCAAGGGGCCGATCTGGTGATCCTCGGGGGCCTCAACGAAGGCACATGGCCCGAAGCACCGCCGCCCGATCCCTGGCTGAATCGGCAAATGCGCGAGAAAGCGGGGTTGCTGCTGCCCGAACGGCGCATCGGGCTTTCGGCGCATGACTATCAACAGGCCATCGCCAGCCCCGAGGTCTGGATCACCCGCGCCATCCGCTCGGATGAGGCCGAGATGGTGCCGTCGCGTTGGCTCAACCGGCTGGGCAATCTGCTGGGCGGTCTGGGCGAGACCGGCGGGCCCGAGGCATGGCGCGCGATGCAGCAGCGTGGCGAACGGTGGCTGGACCAGGTCCGCGCCTTGGAGGCGGTGGAACGCACCCCCCCGGCGCCGCGCCCGTCACCCCGCCCCCCGCGTGCGGCGCGGCCCCGCAAACTGTCGGTGACCGAGATCAAGACGCTGATCCGCGACCCCTATGCCGTCTACGCCAAACACAGCCTGAAGCTGCGCGCCATCAATCCGCTGGTGCAATCGCCCGACGCGCCGGTGCGCGGCATCATCTTGCACCGTATCATGGAGGATTTCGTGAAACTGGTGGCCCGTGACCCGGCCCGGCTGAGCCGCGAAACCCTGCTTGATGTGGCGGCACAGGTCTTGGAGGAAGAAGCCCCATGGCCTGCCGCCCGCGCCATGTGGCTGGCGCGGATTGACCGGATCGCGGATTGGTTCATCTCCCGCGAACGCAGCCGCGCCGCGTTTTCCAGCCCCGTCGCCTTTGAGCAAGGCGCGCGCGGCAGTTACACGTTCGCGGACCTCGGATTTACCCTCAGCGGCTTTGCCGACCGGATCGACCAGACCGATGATGGCGATGTGCTGATTTATGACTACAAGACCGGCACCCCTCCGGGCAAAAAGGAGCAGCGCCTGTTCGACAAGCAACTGCTGATCGAAGCGGCCATGGTCGAACGCGGCGGCTTCCCCGAAGTGGGCGTGGCGCATGTGGCCCATGCGGCCTTCATCGGGTTGGGATCGAAACCCGTCGAAGTGCCCGCCCCCCTGGACGAAGAAAACCCGCAAGAGGTGCTCGCCGGGCTGCACGCGCTGCTGTCGCGCTACCTTGACGAAGGCCAGGGGTTTGCCGCACGGCGCATGCTGCAGACCGATGCTTTTGCCGGAAACTATGACCAGCTCGCCCGGTTCGGTGAATGGGATGGCACCAGCCGTGCCAAGCCGGAGGATCTGGAATGATGCGTGATTTCGACGATGCCACCCGCGCCCAGATCGACGCTGCCCGGCCGGATGCCTCCACTTGGCTGACCGCGAATGCCGGCTCCGGCAAGACCCGTGTGCTGACCGACCGCGTGGCGCGGCTCTTGCTGGATGAGGTCGAGCCGCAGCATATTCTCTGCCTGACCTATACCAAAGCCGCCGCCTCGGAGATGCAGAACCGCCTGTTCAAACGTTTGGGCGAATGGGCGATGCTGAAAGACGAGGCGCTGCGCGGTGCGCTGGCCGATCTGGGCGTCGCAGGCGAGTTGACGCCGGAGCAGCTGCGCAATGCCCGTACCCTTTTCGCCCGCGCGATTGAAACGCCGGGCGGGCTGAAGATCCAGACCATCCACTCCTTCTGCGCCGCGCTGCTGCGCCGCTTCCCGCTGGAGGCGCAGGTCAGCCCGCAGTTCACCGAGATCGAGGACCGTGCCGCTGATTTGCTGCGCGCCGAGATTGTGGATGAGATGGCCGAAGGCGCGGACGCGCCGCTCGTCGCCGATCTTGCGCGGCACTACACCGGCGAGGATTTCGCAAGCCTGACGCGCAGCATCGTCGGGCAGCGGGATGCCTTTGCCGAGGCGCGTTCCTGGCCTGAGATCCTGGCGCTCTTCGACCAGCCCGAAGACCTCACCGAAGACAGTATCGCGGCTTCCGTCTTCCTTGGCAGCGAAGCCGCGATGATGGCCGAGATCATCCCGCATCTGCTGGCCAAGGGCGGCAATGATGGCAAAGCCGGCGTGGCCTTGCAGGAGATAGAGAACTACGATCTCTCCGCCCTGCCCCAGTTGGAGAATATCCTGCTGACCGGCAGCGGCGCGAAATCGCCCTTTACCGCCAAGATCGGCAGTTTCCCCACCAAACCGACGCAAAAGATCATTGCCGAGCAGATGCCGCAGCTTGAGCAGTTGATGCAGCGGGTTGAGGACGCCCGCGAAGCGCGCCTGGCGCTGAAAGCCGCGCGCAAATCCTATGTGCTGCACCGTTTCGCCGGGCGTTTCCTTGCCCGCTATGCGGATGAGAAACAAAAGCGCGGCTGGCTTGATTTCGACGATCTGATCCTCAAGGCGCGCGCCCTGCTGACCGACAAGGCCGTCGCGGCTTGGGTGCTTTACCGGATCGACGGCGGGATTGATCACATCCTTGTGGACGAAGCCCAAGACACCTCGCCCCGGCAATGGGACGTGATCGAGCGGCTGACGGATGAATTCTACAGCGGCGCAGGCGCACGCAGTGACGTGGACCGCACGCTGTTTGTCGTGGGGGACAAGAAACAGTCGATCTATTCCTTCCAAGGCGCGGACCCCGAGGAGCTGGACCGCAAAGGCGTGACCTTCGAGCAGAAGATCGGCGAAGCGGGGCAGTTCTTTCAACGCCGCAGCCTTGCCTATTCCTTCCGCTCTTCGTCGGCCATTTTGCAGGCGGTGGACGGTGTTTTCGATCCTGATGTTCTGAGCGGTTTCACGAACGATGGCCATATGGCCTTCAAGGATCGCCTGCCCGGGCGCGTCGATCTTTGGCCCTTTATCGAGAAAGCCGGCCCAGACGAGGAAGGCGATTGGACCGATCCTGTCGACCGGCGCAGCGCGCGGCATCATACGGTGCAACTGGCAGAGCGCATGGCGCGGCGCATCAAGGAACTGACCACCGAAGCGCATTATCTGCCCGACGACAGCAAAGGCGGTTTGGCCCGGCGGCGCATTCAGCCGGGCGATTTCCTGATCCTTGTGCAGCGCCGCTCCGCGCTGTTTTCCGAAATTATCCGCGCGTGTAAGGCGGCCGAACTGCCCATCGCCGGGGCGGATCGGCTCAAGGTCGGCGCGGAGCTGGCGGTGCGCGACCTGGCGGCGATCCTGTCGTTTCTGGCCACGCCCGACGATGATCTCTCCCTCGCCACCGCCCTCAAGTCGCCGCTTTTCGGCTGGTCGGAGCAGGCGCTCTTCGCGCTCGCGCATTACCGCAAAGAGGACCATCTTTGGCAGGCGCTGCGCAAACAGACCGAGGAACATGCCCCAACCCTTGCCATGCTGCGCGACCTGCGGGCACAGGTGGACTACCTGCGGCCCTATGACCTGATCGAACGTATTCTGACCCGTCACGATGGCCGCCGCAAATTGCTCGCGCGCTTGGGGCCAGAGGCCGAGGACGGGATCAACGCGATGCTGAGCCAAGCACTGGCCTATGAGCGCGGATCGGTGCCGAGCCTGACCGGTTTCCTGCAATGGATGCAGACCGATGATCTGGAGATCAAACGCCAGATCGACTCTGCCTCGAACCAGATCAGGGTGATGACCGTGCATGGCGCCAAAGGGCTGGAAGCGCCGATCGTGATCCTGCCTGACACCGGCCGGCGCGATGTCACGATCAAGGATGAGATCATCACCCTCGACGGCACGCCGGTGTGGAAAGCTGCCGCCAACGATATGCCGCAACAGATACAGGCGCAGCTGGAGGAGATGAAAGCGGCGGCGCTGCAAGAACGGCTGCGCCTGCTCTATGTCGCCATGACCCGCGCGGAAAAATGGCTGATCGTCGCGGCGGCGGGGGAATTGTCGAAAGACGGCTCCTCTTGGTATCAGATCACCGAGGCGGCGTTGACCCGGTTGCAGGCTGAGCAGGTGAGCGATGATGGCACGCTTCGGTATCAACAGGGCGACTGGGACGCGCTTGAGGTGGTGGAAACGCCGCAGGAAACCGTCACCACCCCCGCTTTAGACCCTGTTTTCACCCGCCCGGCCCCCGCGCCGAGCGGAGAGGCCAAAACCCTCTCGCCCTCTGATCTCGGCGGCGCGAAGGCCTTGGCGGGCGAGGCAGGTGCCGATATGGAAACGGCCTTGCGTTATGGCACTTTGGTCCATGAGCTGCTCGAACATCTGCCGATGATGGACGCCGACGCGCGGGATATTTTCCTGAACCGGCTCGCCCGCGCATACCCGGCCGAGCATATCGACCGCGCGCGGCAAGAGGCTGAGGCGGTGCTCGACACCCCTGCCCTTGCCCCGCTTTTTGCGGACACAACCCTTGCCGAAGTTCCTGTGACTGGAAGCCTTGGCGACCAGCGGCTGCATGGCACCATCGACCGCCTGATCATCGCCGAGGACCTTATCCTTGCCGTGGATTTCAAAACCAACCGCGTACTGCCAAGCGACGCCGAGAGCTGCCCCGAGGGGGTGCTGCGCCAGATGGGAGCCTATGCCCATATGCTGCGGCAAATCTATCCCGACAGGCGGATCGAGACCGCGCTCCTCTGGACGGCCAAGGCCAAGCTGATGGTGCTGCCCAACGATATCGTGACAAATGCACTGCACGCCCTGCCATATCTTGACGCCACTGCCGCGCGTTCATAGGTTCAGGCCTTAACCCATTCCTGTCAGGAGAGCATCATGGCAACCGTCGCAGTCACCGACGACACTTTCGACGCCGAAGTCAAAAATTCGGACATTCCGGTTCTGGTCGATTTCTGGGCCGAATGGTGCGGCCCGTGCAAACAGATCGGCCCGTCGCTCGAAGAGCTTTCGGATGAAATGAGCGGTCGCGTGAAGATCGTCAAAGTCAACGTCGACGAAAACCCGAATTCGCCCGCTCAGGTCGGCGTGCGCGGGATCCCGGCGCTGTTCATCTTTAAAGACGGTCAGGTCGTATCGAACCTTGCCGGCGCACGCCCCAAGGCGGCCCTGCAAAGCTGGATCGAAGAATCCATCTGATAGTTCAGCCTATTAGCTGAACTCAAACGATGAAAACGGGCGCCTTTCGGGGCGCCCTTTTCTATTGCGCTAGACCGGCCAGCCAAAGCGGCGCAACCGGGCCGCGATCCTCTCTTCGGCCTCAGGCCGCCCCGCGTTGATGCAGTTTTCCTGCCAGAACCAGTAGAGATAGGCGGCGTAATCGGGCCGCGCCTCAGCGACCGCCGCAAAGCTGCCTGCAAGGTCCGAGAGGTCTGCTTTGACCCCGATATGGTGAAAATCGATCTCGCCAAAGAACAGCGCTGGCTTGCCGAAGAAATAGCCCGAGAATGCTGCTGCCGAATTCATCGTGACCATATAGGCGCAGCTTGCCAGATGCTGCTCCATGCCCCCCGTGGTGAGCTGCAGGGCAGGGTGCCGGGCCGCAAGTCTCTCCAAGGCCGCCAATTCCGGCGCGCTATAGTCCTCCTTTGGATGCAGGGCCGCGACGACGGGTTTGCCACCATGGCCGAGCGTATGCGCCAACATCTCGATCGGGCTGCAGGTTTGAAAGGACCGGCGCTGCAGCAAACGGCCCTGCAAAGCCACATAGATCGGCCCGTCATGCCGCGCCTGTCGGGGCGCGTCGCCAAAGAGGCGCTTTTGCCAAAAGCGATAGAATTGCGCTGCCGCTTTGGCCTGCACCTGCGCGGGGTCAAACTGCGCCTGTGCCACGTCCCAAAGCCAACGCTCAGGGCGCGCTTCGATCTGCCAGAACGGGTAGTGGTAGCAGCGGCGGAACAGCAGGCCGCGCGCCGTTGGGGCAGGGGCCATATGGCTGAGCGACAGCGCGCCGCGGTCCTGCACCGGCCCGTCTATATCGCGATATGCGACCCTAAACCGGGCATTTTCGAGCGCCTGTGTCATTTTGGCGATGAAGTTATGCGCTCCGGCCTCGGCACTCTCGCGCAGCGGCGCTTCGAGGTAAATATCAACAGGGGCGTGAACTTGCATGGGGTGACGCTATCCCGACGCCCCACCGCCCGCAAGCGCCGCTGCCCTTGTCCTGCCTTGCCACGGGGGCCATATAGAGCGCCAAGCGACAGGAGGCCCCATGGCACAGAACGACGATTTCCCCGGTTGGCACGGGACCACGATCATTGGCGTCAAGAAAGGCGGCGAAGTGGTGATTGCCGGTGACGGACAGGTCAGCCTTGGCCAGACCGTGATCAAAGGCACGGCGCGCAAGGTGCGCAAGCTCAGCCCCGGTGGCTATGACGTGGTGGCGGGCTTTGCCGGGTCCACGGCGGATGCTTTCGCCCTGCTGGAACGGCTGGAAGCCAAGCTGGAAGCGACACCGGGACAATTGGCCCGCGCGAGTGTCGAACTGGCCAAGGATTGGCGCACCGATAAATACCTGCAAAAGCTCGAAGCGATGTTGATTGTGAGCGATGGCAAGGACCTTTTGGTCATCACCGGCGCCGGTGACGTGCTGGAGCCGGAGCATGAAGTCGCCGCGATCGGCTCGGGCGGGAACTACGCCCTCGCCGCCGCGCGCGGCATGATGGAAAGCGACCGCGACGCCGAGACCATCGCCCGCGATGCCATGGCGATTGCCGCCGACATCTGCGTTTACACCAACGGCAACCTCACCGTGGAGAAAATCACCGCATGACTGACCTGACCCCCCGCGAGATCGTCTCTGAACTGGACCGCTATATTATCGGCCAGAAAGACGCCAAACGTGCCGTTGCCGTGGCGCTGCGCAACCGTTGGCGGCGCAAGCAGCTTTCGGACGATCTGCGCGACGAAGTCTACCCCAAGAACATCCTGATGATCGGCCCCACCGGTGTCGGCAAGACCGAGATCAGCCGCCGTCTGGCCAAACTGGCGCGTGCGCCCTTTATCAAGGTGGAAGCGACGAAATTCACCGAAGTTGGCTATGTGGGCCGCGACGTGGAGCAGATCATCCGCGATCTGATCGACAGTTCCATCGCCATGACCCGCGAGTTCATGCGCGAGGATGTGAAGGCCAAGGCCGAACAGGCCGCCGAAGAGCGCGTGATCGACGCCATCGCCGGAACCGATGCGCGTGACGGCACCCGTGAGATGTTTCGCAAGAAGCTGCGCAATGGCGAGTTGGACGACACGATGATCGAATTGGAGGTCGCCGATACCTCCAGCCCCTTCCCGATGATGGATATTCCCGGCCAGCCCGGCGGCAGTATGGGGATGATGAACCTTGGTGACCTCTTTGGCAAAGCCATGGGCGGGCGGACCACCAAGAAACGCATGGCGGTGGCCGATAGCTATGACGTGCTGCTGGGCGAAGAGGCGGACAAGCTGCTCGACGAAGAAGCCGTGAACCGCGCCGCGATTGAAGCGGTGGAGCAGAATGGCATCGTCTTCCTTGATGAGATCGACAAGGTCTGCGCCCGGTCGGACGCGCGGGGCGGTGATGTTTCACGTGAAGGCGTGCAGCGCGACCTCTTGCCGCTCATTGAGGGCACGATTGTCTCGACCAAATATGGCCCGGTGAAGACCGATCACATCCTCTTTATCGCCTCCGGTGCCTTCCATATCGCCAAACCCTCGGACCTGCTGCCCGAATTGCAGGGGCGTCTGCCGATCCGTGTCGAACTGCGCGCACTGACCGAAGAGGATTTCGTGCGGATCCTCACGGAGACCGACAATGCGCTGACGCGCCAGTACACCGCCCTCATGGGCACCGAAGAGCTGACCGTCACCTTCACCGATGACGGCATCGCGGCGCTGGCCAAGATCGCGGCGGATGTGAACACCTCGGTCGAGAACATCGGCGCGCGGCGGCTTTATACGGTGATGGAACGGGTGTTCGAGGAAGTCTCCTTTGACGCGCCGGACCGTTCTGGGCAGGAAATCACTGTTGACGCGGATTTTGTTGAGGCGAACCTGGGCGAATTGACCCGCTCGACCGATCTCAGCCGCTACGTCCTTTAGGGCTTTCCATTTCTCCATGCCCCGGCGATGAATGGGGCATGGATTACCTCTTATTTCTGCGGCGTAACTGGCTGTTTCTGCTGGCCGGTTTCCTGCTCACCTTTACCTCGTCCTATGGGCAAACCTATTTCATCTCGCTTTTCGCGGGCGCGATTAAGGGCGACTTTGGCCTGAGCGACGGACAATGGGGCGGGATCTATACCATCGGCACCACGCTTTCGGCGCTGACGATGGTCTGGGCCGGGGTGCTGACCGACCGCTTTCGCGTGCGGGTGCTGGCCTTTGGCGTGATGGTGACGCTGGCGGGCGCTTGTCTGGCGATGGCGGCGGTGCCGAATTGGATCGCGCTGATCTTTGTCGTTTATGCGCTGCGTCTGACCGGGCAGGGGATGATGTCTCAGCTTGGACAAGTCGCCATGGTGCGCTGGTTTGAGGCCACCCGGGGCAAGGCGTTGTCGCTCTCCTCGATGGGCTTTGCCGCCGGGCAGGCGTTTCTCCCGGTGATCTTTGTGGCGCTCTTTGCCAGCTTTCACTGGCGCAGCCTTTGGGTGCTGGCGGCGGTGCTGGTATTGCTGACCATTCCGGTGATCCTGCTCCTGCTGCGGCAAGAGCGCACGCCGCAGTCCATGGCCGAACAAGCGCAGCGGGCCGGGATGCAGGGGCGGCATTGGACGCGGGCAGAGATGTTCCGCTCTGGCCTGTTCTGGATGATGATCCCCTTTGCTGTCGGCCCATCTGCATGGGGCACGGCGCTGTTCTTTCATCAGGTCCATCTGGTCGAGATGAAGGGCTGGCAGCTGGTCGAATTCGTGGCGCTCATGCCGATCTATACGCTCTCGGCCGTGGCCTGCACCTTCCTGTCGGGCTGGGCGATTGACCGCTTTGGCGTGAGCCGCGTGGTGCCGGTGCAGATGCTGCCCTTCGCCCTGGCTTTCATGGTTCTGGCCTATGCCGACACGCTGTGGATGGCCGGGATCGGACTGATTATTTTCGGCGCGGGGCAGGGGATGCAGTCGACCGCGCCGGCGGCCTTCTGGGCGGAATATTACGGCACCCGCCATGTCGGGTCGATCAAAGCGGTTGCGGCGGCGCTGATGGTCTTTGGCTCGGCCGTCGGGCCGGGGGTGACGGGGCTGTTCATCGATCTTGGCGTCGAATTCCCGCAGCAGATGCTGCCGATTGCGCTCTATTATCTCGCGGCGGCGGCTTTGGCGGGCTGGGCGATCCACCGCTACAGGCCAAGCCTCAGCCCTAGCGGTTGCGCCGCAGATAGACATAATACGCCCCGCCGCCGCCGTGGCTGACATGGGCCTGCACGACCTGAAGCACCAGCGCGTTCAGCGGCGGCATTGACAGCCATTGCGGCACCTGATGACGCAGCACGCCATCGCGCACCGGGATCGGCCCGCCTTCGTCGCGGCGCTTGCCCTTGCCGGTAATGACCAGCACCAGCCTCTTGCCACGCCGATGCGCGTCAAAGATGAAGCCTTGCAGCGTCGGATGGGCGCGGTCGAGCGTCATACCATGTAGGTCGATCCGCCCCTCGGGGCGCAGCTTGCCACGTTTCAGCTTGCCGAAAGCCTTGTGATCCATCTGAACCGGGGCCGCTTTCATCTGCTCGGCGAGCGAAGGGCGCAGATCATTGCTGCGTTTCTTGGCCGGGGGCTGGGGTTTGTTGCCCTGCAAGGCGTTCTTGGCCCGGCGCACCTGCGGCGGGGCAGGCGGGGGCGCGTCGATCGCCGGTGTGAAGAGCTTGTTGAGATCAAGCTTCTCTGTGCGCTCCGTCACCTTGCGCCAAAGCGCCAGGTCATCTTCATTCAACCGGCGCCGTTTCATAGGGCGCTTTCGGGCAGATAGGCATAGGCGCGTTGGATCGGCATCAGCACCAACATCCGCCCCGGATCGCGCAGACGCCCGGCGGCGCGGCCCGCCTGATCGCCGGTGCCGAAAAACACATCCGCCCGTTGCGCGCCCTTGATGGCCGAACCGGTATCCTGCGCGATCATCAGACGCCGGAGCGGTTCCTCCCCGTCTTTCTCCAGCCAGACCGGCGCGCCCAGCGGCACATGCGACGGGTCCACCGCCACGCTGCGCATCTCGGTGATCGAGCGGTTCATCGCGCCCAGCGGCCCCTTGTCTGCCGGCACGCGGCTGACCTCGCGGAAAAAGACATAGGAGGGGTTGTGATAGAGCAATTCGCGCCCATCCTCAGGATTGCGGCGCACCCAGTTCTTGATCACATCGGCGCTGACCTGATGCGGCTCATAGACCCCGCGGCGCACCAATTCGACGCCGACCGAGCGATAGTCATGGCCATTCGCCCCCCGATAGCCGACGCGCAGATAACTGCCGTCGGGCAGGCGAATGCGGCCAGAGCCTTGAATTTGCAAGAAAAACAACTCCACCGGATCATCGACCCAAGCGATCTCCAGCCCCCGGTCACGCATCACGTCACCGTCGAGAATTTCACGCCGGGTGAGCCAAGGGCGCCGCTCTTCGGCCTCGGGCGGCATCGCATAGATCGGGTATTGATAGCGGGCGGAAGGATAGAGATCCCCGTCCAGTTCCGGCTCGAAATAGCCGGTGAAAAGCGGTGCTTTCCCGTCTTCCATCAGAACCGGGCGGAAGAACAACTCGAAAAACTGCCGAGGGTCGGGACCGTCCTTGGCAAGTTTGCACAGGGCGCGCCAGTCGAGGTCTTTCATGTCGCCGCAGGTGCTGGTGAAAACCTCAAAAGCGGCGGCATGGTCATCCTCGGCCCAGCCGTCCAGATCGGCAAAGTCCAAGACCTCATAATGCACTTCTGCTGCGGCGGGCAGAGTCATGCCACCCCCTGCCAGCAAGGCCAATGCGGCGAGCGCATGGGTTACCCGTCTGTGGAAACCAACAGCCAATTTGGATCATCCGAGCCCATGATGCGGGCAAAAACCCAAGTGTCTTTCTGGCGCTTGATCTCGCTGCTGCTGCCTTCGACAACCTCCCCGTCACGGTTGCGCACTTCCGAGGTCAATTCCCCCACAAAGCGGATGGTCATCTCTGCTTCCTTGGTGGTCTCATCCAAGCGGGCGTCGATCAGTTCCATCTCACGCACGCCGATGAAATTGGCATCAATCGTCAGCCCCTGATCCTCACGCGCAGCGACGCCGTCGACAAAGCTTTCGTAGACATCTTCGGCGAGGAACGGCTGAATTTCCGCCAGATCGCCCCGCTCATAGCCCATCACGATCATCTCATAGGCGCCACGCGCGCCCTGCAGAAAATCGCTAACGCCAAAGGAGGGCTCAAGCCGTTTCATCTCGGCCAAAGCCTTGGCCGATGTGCTGTCGGCCGGCACATGGTCGGTGATGTCGAGATCCGGGCCACCTTCGATGACTTCAAAAGCCGGACCACCGCTGCGCGGCGCCGGAGACTGATCCGACACCGGCGGCTTTTCGAAACCTTCGCGGGTGCCGAGCACGTTTTTCAGGCGCAGGATCAGAAATACGGCGATACCGGCAAGCACCAGAAGCTGTATCAGGGGAGAATTCATCGAAACCTCATTCAGGGGTGGCATGGAAACATGCAGGTTAAGCTCTTATGTAGGTGTTCGACCCGGGCAAGTCCACTCTGCCCCCAGCGAAAGGACCCTGCCGCATGTGGCTATTGATCGCATTTATCGCCGTGCCTCTGATCGAGATCACGCTTTTCATCCAAGTTGGCGGGGCCATCGGCCTTGGCTGGACCCTTGCCGTGGTGGTGTTAACCGCCATTCTGGGCACATGGTTGGTGCGCTCTCAGGGCGCGATTGCGATGGGGCAGCTGCGCAGCTCCTTTTCTGACCTGCGCGACCCGACAGAGCCCTTGGTGCATGGGGCGATGATCCTTTTTTCCGGCGCATTATTGCTCACGCCCGGCTTTTTCACCGATGCGGTCGGCTTTGCCTTTCTGATCCCGCGTTTCCGGGCAGCAGCCTATCGCGCGATTCGAGACCGGGTAAAGGTGCAGAGCTTTGGCACGCCGGGTGGCCCCGGGCCGCGCCCCGGACCAGGGGGCCGGCACCAGCCGCGCGGCGATGTGATCGACGGCGATTTTCACGAAATCCCGGAACAGCCGCGGCAAACCAAAGGCCCCTCGGGCTGGACAAAGGATTGAGCGGCCCGGAGCAAACTGATAAGTCCGGCTGGATTTAAAAGAGTAACCACAACAGGACAGAGACCATGGCAGAAAACGAAACACCCCAAGCGCAGCAGCCTTCGATGCGCGTGCTGGGCCAGTTCATCCGCGATATGTCGTTTGAAAACATCATGGCGCAAAAGGGTGCGCCCGCCGATGTGCAGCCCGACGTGCAGGTTCAGGTCAACCTCGACGCGAAAAAGCGTGGCGGCGACAACCAGTATGAAACGGCGATCAAGCTGAACATCACCTCCAAGGCGAAAGAGGGCGATGCCACGCTGTTCCTGCTGGAAATCGACTATGTCGGTATTTTTCAGGTCGAGAATGTGCCGGACGAGCAGATGCACCCCTATCTGCTGATCGAATGCCCGCGCATGATCTTCCCCTTCCTGCGTCGCATTGTCAGCGACGTGACCCGCGACGGGGGTTTCCCGCCGCTGAACCTCGAAAACATCGACTTCCTGTCGCTGTACCGCAATGAAGTCGCCCGCCGTCAGGCCGAGAACCAGCCCAAAGCCGACGCCTAAGCGTCAGCCAAGCTGTTTCCACAGCGCGTCGTCGCCCAGTTTACCGACAAATTCGGCATGGGCGGCGGCTTCGGCCTCTGTCAGACGCGGGGGCAGGGGATTGGGCCGTGGTTTCGGGGTCCAGCGCGTGTCCGGCTCGCCCGTCTTGCGTTCGGGGGCCGATGACAGCGCAAAGTCGGGCTGCCGCCCGCCGATCAATTCCAGATAGACTTCGGCCAGGATTTCACTGTCGAGCAAGGCGCCGTGCAGGGTCCGCGAGGTATTGTCGATGCCAAAGCGACGGCAGAGCGCATCCAGCGAAGCCGGCGAGCCGGGGAACCGTTTGCGCGCGATCTCCAATGTATCCAGCGCCTGCTCCCAGGGGATCTGCGGCAGGCCCATCCAACGCAGTTCGGCATTCAGAAATTTGATATCGAAAGCGGCGTTATGGATGATCAGCTTTGACGTGCCGATAAAGTCGAGGAAGGACTTGCCGATCTGGGCGAACTTCGGCTTGTCGCGCAGGAAATCATCGCCCAGCCCATGCACCTGAAACGCCTCTTCGGGCATCGAGCGTTCGGGGTTGATATATTGGTGATAGGTCTCGCCCGTGGCCATATGGTTCATCAGCTCGACCGCGCCGATCTCGACGATACGGTCGCCGCTTTCGGGGTCAAAGCCGGTGGTTTCGGTATCGAGCACGATTTCACGCATGGCGCAGTTTTTCCCTGATGTCACGGATCACCGCCCGCACCTGCGCGCGGGCATGGTCGAGCGTGTCGGTCTCTATCACATAGTCTGAACGGGCGCACTTCTCTTTGGCGGGCATTTGCTTGGCGCGGATGGCGTCGAATTGCGCTTCGGTCATGGTGCCGCGGGCGAGCACGCGGTCGCGCTGGACGGCATCTGGGATCGTGACACAGGCGACAGCGTCCATCGCAGCGTCGCCGCCGGTTTCGAACAGCAGCGGAATATCGAGCACGGCAATGTCACTCTCGGCGTTGGCAAGGAATGTCGCGCGGTCTTGGGCCACCAGCGGGTGCACGATTGCCTCAATCCGGGGCAGGGCAGTGGGATCGGCGGCGATGATCTCTTTCAGCGCGCCGCGGGAAACGGCGCCGCCCTCTATCGCCGAAGGAAAAGCCGCCCGCATTGGCGCCACCGCCGCGCCATCCGCCGCATAAAGCCGATGCACCGCCGCGTCGGCATCCCAGACGGCGCAGCCTTCTTCGGCGAACATCTTTGCCGTGGTCGATTTGCCCATGCCAATCGACCCGGTCAGCCCCAAATGAAACATCAGCGCAGCACCGCCGTGCGGGTTGCGCGGTCCACCTCTGGCCGCTGGCCGAACCAACGCTCAAAAGCGGGCACCGCCTGATGCAACAACATGCCCAGGCCGTCGACAGTGACACAGCCCATTTCTTCAGCCGTTTCCAGCAGATGGGTGCGTAGCGGCGCATAGACCAGATCGGTCACCACCGTGCCGGGGCGCAGCCCGTCGAGCGGGACGCGCAGCGCGCCTTTGCCGATCATGCCGAGCGAGGTGGTGTTCACCACAAGCTGCGCATATCCCAGCATATTGCCCGCCTGCACCCAGTCGACAACCTTGACCCGGTTGCCGAAATCGCGCTGCAACTGCTCGGCCCGGATGCGGGTGCGGTTTGACAGGCAAATCTCGGGCACGCCGGCCTCGATCAAGGCCGAAACCACCGCGCGCGCCGCGCCCCCGGCCCCGAGCACCGCCGCTGGCCCGGCTTTCGGGTCCCATTCCGGCGCGCCCGCCTTGAGGTTTTCAATAAACCCATAGCCGTCGGTGTTATCCGCATGGATCTTGCCATCCGCCCGAAAGATCAGCGTATTGGCCGCCCCGATCAGCGTGGCGCGGTCGGTGATCAGATCTGCAAACGCCATCACCGCTTCTTTATGCGGGATGGTCAGGTTCACACCCACGAAACCCATCTTGGGCAGCGTTCGCAGCACCTCTTTCAGATCGCCCGGCTCAACGTCGAGCGGGACATAGTGACCGGCGATGCCGTAGGTCTCCAACCAATGGCGGTGCAACTGCGGGGATTTGGAATGGGCGATGGGCGAGCCGATCACACCGGCAAGGGGGATTTTTGACAGGCTCATGTCGGCAGGTCTCCGCGCAGCGTCAGATAGTTCAGCAGTTCTAGAAATGGCATACCGAGGACGTGAAAGTAATCCCCCTCGATCTGGCTGAACAGGCGCACGCCTTCTTCTTCCAGCTTATAGCAGCCGACCGCGTGGCGGATGCTCTCCCAGTTCCGGTCGACGTAATCCTGGATATAAGCGTCACTTGCCTCCCGCATCCTCAGGCGCACCTGGCCGACGTGCCGCCAGAGCGGTTTCCCATCTTCATAAAGCACGGCCGCAGAGAGCAGCGCATGGCGATCCCCGCGCAAGCGATGCAGCTGCGCAATGGCCTCATACCGGTCGCGCGGCTTGTGCAACATCTCACCGCGATGCTCCAAGACCTGATCACAGCCCAAAACCAAGGCGCCGGGGAGTTTTTCGCTCACCTTGCGCGCCTTCATTTCGGCCAAAGTGTCGGCGATGTCGCGCGGCTTGGCCGCTTCGGCCCGTAGCGCGGCGGTGATCATCTCTTCGTCGATCCGCGGCGGGATCACCTCATGCGCAATCGCGGCCTGCGCCAGGAGCTGCGCACGGATCTCCGAGCCGGAGGCGAGGACGAATTTTTGCGGCATGTGGATAACCCTGTGGTGAACTGGCGCAAATCCTGAGGGTTTGTTCTGCGAGATAAACGTTGACAGCACAAGTGCGCAAATCTCGCCCCGAGTCGCGGTTTTTGTCGCCGATTCCCACCCCCATGGATAGGGATAAGCCGCTTGTGCGTATAACCACGACACTTCACTGGTTATCCCCGCATCGATACATTTTGTCCCCCGGAAAATACGCCAGCAAGATGTTGAGAAAAATAAACATTCGCGAATCGAAGCCGTTTTATCCACAGGGGGTCGTGAAGTTTGTTCACCTGTTGATAACCGACGGTATAAAACAATAATCCACAGGAATCCGGGTCCCTACAATCAACTACATCTTTTCTCTTTTCTTATTTATTAAGAAAGAAGCACGCACACCGGAGCCTTCCCCATGTTTGACCTACTCAGCTATGCCTATCCGTGGATCAAAGCGCTCCATATCGTCTCCGTCATCAGCTGGATGGCTGCGCTTTTCTATCTGCCGCGTCTTTTCGTGCATCATGTGGAGCAGGCCGGCGCCAGCGGGCCGATGCACGACACCTTCTCGATGATGGAATACAAGCTCGCTCAGGTCATCATGCGGCCCGCGATGATGGCGACCTGGCTCTTTGGCCTCGCCCTCGTCCTCACGCCCGGGCTGGTGGACTGGACGATGATCTGGCCCTGGACCAAAGGTGCCAGTGTGATCGCGATGACGATTTTCCATGTTTGGCTGAAAAAACAGGTCGAAACCGTCAAGCAGGGCGAGAGCCGCGTCACCGGGCGTCAATTTCGCCTGTTGAACGAGGTGCCGACGCTTTTGATGATCGTGATCGTCTTCTCCGTCGTGGTGAAATTCTGAGCCGATTGACTCACGCGGTCCCGCCGCCTATATCTGCGCCACTGTCCCGTCCGGGGCGGTATCTGCCTGCCACATTCAAACTATCGACCAGCCCGCATTCTGCTGCGGCTGAACAGGATGCTCCATGACAACCGAAACGCTGAACCTCGCTGATCTGAAGGCGCAGACGCCGAAAAACCTGCTCGCCATGGCCGAAGAGCTGGAAATCGAAAACGCCTCGACCATGCGCAAGGGCGAGATGATGTTCCAGATTCTCCGCGAACGTGCGGATGACGGTTGGGAGATTTCCGGCGACGGTGTGCTCGAAGTGTTGCAGGACGGATTCGGTTTCCTGCGCTCGCCCGAAGCGAACTATCTGCCGGGTCCGGATGACATCTATGTCTCGCCCGACATGATCCGCAAATGGTCGCTGCGCACCGGGGACACGATCGAAGGGCTGATCAAGGCCCCTGATGACACGGAGCGTTACTTTGCGCTGACCGAAGTCACCAAGATCAACTTTGAAGCGCCAGAAAAGGCGCGCCATAAGGTCGCTTTTGAAAACCTGACGCCGCTTTACCCGGATGAGCGCCTGACGATGGAGGTCGATGACCCCACGATCAAGGACCGCTCCGCGCGGATCATCGATCTGGTTTCGCCCATCGGTAAAGGCCAGCGGTCGCTGATCGTCGCCCCGCCGCGCACCGGTAAGACCGTGTTGCTGCAAAACATCGCCAATAGCATCGAGAAGAACCATCCTGAGTGCTATTTGATCGTGCTGTTGATCGACGAACGGCCCGAGGAAGTCACCGACATGCAGCGTTCGGTGAAGGGGGAGGTCGTCTCTTCCACCTTTGACGAACCGGCGACCCGTCACGTGGCGGTCTCTGAAATGGTCATCGAAAAAGCCAAACGCCTCGTTGAACATAAACGCGACGTGGTGATTCTGCTCGATTCGATCACCCGTCTCGGCCGTGCTTTCAACACGGTCGTGCCCTCCTCCGGCAAAGTTCTGACCGGCGGCGTCGACGCCAACGCCTTGCAGCGCCCCAAGCGGTTCTTCGGCGCCGCGCGCAACATCGAAGAAGGCGGCTCGCTCACCATTATCGCCACCGCGCTGATCGACACCGGCAGCCGCATGGACGAGGTGATCTTCGAAGAGTTCAAGGGCACCGGCAACTCCGAGATCGTGCTCGACCGCAAGATCGCCGACAAGCGCGTCTTCCCCGCCATCGACATCCTGAAATCTGGCACGCGGAAAGAAGACCTGCTGGTCGATAAGGTCGACCTTCAGAAAACCTTCGTTCTGCGCCGGATTCTCAACCCGATGGGCACCACAGATGCCATTGAGTTCCTGCTCGGCAAACTCAAACAGACAAAGTCGAATTCTGACTTCTTCGACTCCATGAACACCTGAGTTATTTATAAATAACAATAGGTTATTGACGTATGGACACGATATTCGCCCAAGCTTCCGCGCCGGGCCGGGCAGGGGTGGCGGTCATCCGCATCTCGGGCCCGCGCGCCTTTGCGATTGCGCAGGAGATTATCGGTAAGCGCCCCGAAGGGCGCGATACGGTGTTGCGCAACCTGCATGGCGCGGATGGTGAGGTGATTGACCAAGCCTTGGTGCTGAGTTTCGTCGGTCCGAACTCCTTCACGGGTGAAGACGTCATCGAATTGCATCTGCATGGCTCTATCGCCGTGGTCCGTGCAATGCTGTCGTTGCTCTCGACTTTTGATGAAACCCGTCTCGCCGACGCTGGCGAGTTTACCCGCCGCGCCCTGGAGAACGGAAAGCTTGATCTCGCTCAGGTCGAAGGGCTCGCGGATTTGATCGAAGCCGAAACCGAGGCGCAGCGAAAGCAAGCGGTTCGGGTGCTGTCCGGGCATCTTGGCAGGCGGGTCGAAACCTGGCGCGCCCATCTGATCCGCGCCGCCGCGCTTCTCGAAGCAACGATCGATTTTGCTGACGAGGAAGTGCCGGTGGATGTGACGCCAGAAGTTGCCACCCTGCTAAGCGATGTTGGCTCGGATTTGAAAGCGGAGATCGCAGGCACCCTAGTCGCCGAACGCGTGCGCCATGGGTTTGAAGTTGCGATTATTGGCGCGCCGAACGCCGGGAAATCCACACTGCTGAATGCGCTTGCGGGGCGTGACGCAGCGATTACGTCGGAAATCGCGGGGACGACCCGAGATGTCATCGAAGTCCGAATGGACCTGGGCGGCCTCCCGGTCACCCTATTGGATACGGCTGGCCTGCGGGAAAGCGAAGATCAGATCGAGGCCATCGGGATAGGCCGCGCCCGGGAACGCGCCGCGTTGGCGGACTTGCGGGTGTTCTTGATGGAACCTGAAGAAGATCTCGGCGTTGCCATGCAGCCCGGGGATATAGCAGTACGCCCGAAAGTAGATATGACCGGAAATGCAGATGGTGTTTCCGGGCGAACTGGTCTGGGTATCGACGCCCTGATTACCAAGGTTCAAGATACCTTATCGAAGCGCAGTTCTACCATCGGTCTCGCGACCCATGAGCGGCATCGTGTCGCTCTGCAAAAAGCCGCCTCGTCCTTGGCTGAAGTTGATGTTATCCTGCGTCAAGGTCCGGATGCCTATGATCTCGCTGCGGAAGAACTTCGATATGCGATACGTAGTTTGGAGTCATTGGTCGGGCTGATTGGCGTTGAAAACCTGCTGGATGAGATTTTCAGTAGTTTTTGCGTTGGAAAATAATGGAGTGTTTCACGTGAAACATTTTGATGTCATCGTAATTGGCGGCGGCCACGCGGGAACCGAGGCGGCGCATGCTTCGGCGCGTCTTGGCGCGAACACGGCCCTGATTACAATGTCCCGCAGCGGTATCGGCGTGATGTCCTGCAACCCCGCGATCGGCGGTCTGGGAAAAGGCCATCTGGTGCGCGAGATTGATGCCATGGACGGTCTCATGGGGCGTGTCGCCGACAAAGCCGGGATCCAGTTCCGGCTCCTCAACCGTCGTAAAGGCCCGGCGGTTCAGGGACCGCGGGCCCAGGCTGATCGGAAAATCTATCAGCAAACCATGCTCGCGGAGATCGAGAATACTGAAAACCTGACCGTCATCGAAGCTGAAGTCGTAGATTTCCGAATGGAGGGCGAGGCCGTGCGCGGCGTCCAATTGTCTGACGGGAGCGAAGTCTCCACGAGCGGCGTGGTCCTTACGACGGGCACTTTCCTTCGTGGCGTCATTCATATCGGGGACATTTCTCGCTCCGGCGGGCGAATGGGCGATAAGGCCTCCGTACAATTGGCCGAGCGGATAGATTCATTCAATCTGCCCATGGGGCGGTTGAAAACCGGAACGCCGCCGAGGTTGGACGGGCGCACGATAAATTGGGATATTCTGGATGCCCAGCCGGGGGACGACGCGCCGGTCATGTTCTCCTTCCTCTCCAAGGGTACCTCTGCCAAGCAAGTGACCTGCGGGATCACCCATACCAACGCGAGAACCCACGCGATTATTCGCGAAAACCTCGAACGATCTGCGATGTATGGCGGGCATATCGACGGGGTGGGGCCGCGCTACTGTCCTTCGATTGAAGATAAGGTGGTGCGGTTCGCTGAGAAAGAGTCGCATCAGATCTTTCTTGAACCCGAGGGGGCTGATGACTTCACCGTATATCCGAACGGTATTTCTACCTCCTTACCGGAATCGGTCCAAGAGGATTACGTTCGCACGATCGTCGGCCTGGAGAATGCCGTAATTCTTCAACCCGGCTACGCCATCGAATATGACTATGTCGATCCTCGCGCATTAGACGCGACATTGGCGGTTAGAAATGTCGACGGCCTCTATCTGGCCGGCCAGATCAATGGAACTACGGGCTATGAAGAAGCTGGTGCCCAGGGTCTCGTCGCAGGCCTGAACGCCGCCTTAAGCAGCCGGGGGGATGAGCCGGTCCTGTTCGAGCGTTCTAACAGCTATATCGGCGTAATGATCGATGACCTCACGACGCGCGGTGTAACGGAACCCTATCGGATGTTCACGTCCCGGGCGGAGTTCCGGCTATCGCTTCGGGCAGATAACGCGGATCAGCGCCTGACGCCGATTGCGATAGAACTGGGCTGCTGTTCGAAAACCCGTCGGGTCGCTTTCGAAGAAAAGGCTGAAAAACTGTCCGACGCTCGAAAGAGACTGTCCGAAATGACCTACACGCCGTCTCAGCTCCGAAGCGCGGGGATTGAGGTGAACCAGGACGGATCGAAGCGGAGCGCGTTTCAGGTGCTCTCTTTCCCAGACGTCAAGTTCGACCAGCTTATTGCCCTTCGCCCTGAGCTAGACGAGTTCCCGCGAGAGATACGGGATCAGATCGAGCGAGACGCGCTCTATGCGACCTATATCGAGCGGCAGAAGAATGAAATTGCAGCGCTTCAGAACGATGAAGCGATCCGGATTCCTCGGGATTTTGGTTATGATGACCTGTCCGGTCTTTCGAATGAGCTGAAACTTAAGCTGAAGGCGGCCCAGCCGGAGTCCATCGCGAGGGCTGCGCGCGTAGAGGGTATGACCCCGGCAGCACTGACACTTATTCTGGCCCGGTTGCGCCGGGGAAAGAAAAGTGCATGACCATGCAGTTGCCGAATGTTTCACGTGAAACACAAGATCGATTGGAAGGTTACGCTGCGCTCATACGCAAGTGGAATCCAAAGATCAATCTGGTTTCAAAATCCAGCATCGAAACGCTTTGGGAACGCCATATCTTGGATTCAGTGCAGGTCTTTCAGCTTTCAGATGCCAAGGGGCATTGGTTGGACATCGGCAGCGGAGGCGGATTTCCAGGCATGGTTGTTGCCATCCTCAATATGGAAGAGAGGAGCTTCCGCGTCTCCCTCGTGGAAAGTGACCAGCGGAAATGCGCCTTTCTGCGCACCGTCGCTCGGGAGTTGGATATCGAGGCAGAAGTGTTCAATGAACGCATCGAGCAGTTAGAGCCCCAGAATGCGGATGTTCTCTCCGCCCGGGCATTGAGCAGTCTTACGCAGCTGATGGAATTTTCCGTCCGCCATCTCAATCCGACGGGCCTAGCTCTTTTTCCTAAGGGTGGCAGTTGGCGCGCTGAAGAGGAAGAAGCGCGGAAGAACTGGGATTTCGCTCTACAAGCGGTACCCAGCAAGACGAACCCAGAAGCTGCTGTTTTGATGATCAAGGATATTGTCCGTGCCTGACTTATCACGGCCGAAGGCGCCAAAAATTATTGCGATTGCCAACCAGAAGGGTGGTGTAGGGAAAACGACCACCACCATCAATCTGGCCGCGGGGCTGGCTGAACAGGGCAGGCGGGTTCTTGTCGTCGATCTGGACCCCCAGGGGAACGCATCAACTGGGCTGGGTATTGAGGTCGACGACCGACAGAATACGACATATGAGCTTCTTTTGGACGACGTCTCGCTTGAGGATGTTGTCCTGACCACCAGCACCGATGGGCTCTATATCGTTCCGGCGACGGTGGATCTGAGTTCAGCCGATATTGAGCTTTTCTCCAATGAGAAGCGCAGCTTTCTGCTGCATGACGCGCTTCGGCAAACGCAGATGGATTCCTTTGACCTCGATTACATTCTGATCGATTGCCCGCCATCGCTCAACCTTCTGACCGTGAATGCGATGATCGCGGCGCAGTCCGTACTAGTGCCTTTGCAGAGTGAATTCTTTGCCCTAGAAGGTCTTTCGCAGCTGATGTTGACAATACGTGAGGTCAGGCAATCCGGGAATAAGGATTTGCGGATCGAAGGTGTGCTTCTGACGATGTATGACAAGCGTAACAACCTGTCGCAACAGGTGGAGAGTGATGCGCGGAGCAACCTGGGGGAACTGGTGTTCCAAACAGTGATTCCCCGCAACGTGCGGGTGAGTGAGGCGCCGAGTTTTGCGGTCCCGGTTTTGAGCTATGATCCAACCTCGAAGGGGGCGCAAGCCTACCGCGAATTGGCGGCGGAACTGATAAAGAACAATGGCGAATAAGGTGGCAAAATGGCAGATAGAAATGAGCGGAAACGGGGCCTCGGTCGGGGATTGTCGGCACTGATGGCGGATGTGGCAGAGACCGAGACGGTCGCGTCCAAAGGGGCCGCGGCGGCTGAGCAATTCGTTCCGATTGAACGGATCAAACCCAACCCCGATCAGCCGCGCAAGCGATTTGAGCAGGAAAACCTCGATGATCTTGCGGCCTCGATTCGTGAGAAAGGCGTCATCCAGCCGTTGATCGTTCGCGCGATGGACGGGGGCATGTTTGAAATCGTTGCGGGTGAACGGCGCTGGCGGGCGTCACAGATCGCGAAGGTGCATAGCTTGCCGGTGATCGTGCGTGAGTTCACCGATGTCGAAGTTCTTGAAGTCGCGATCATCGAGAACATCCAGCGCGCGGATCTGAACTCGGTCGAAGAGGCGGCGGGCTATCGTCAGTTGATGGATAAGTTCGGCCATACGCAGGAGAAGATGGCCGAGGCGCTTGGCAAGAGCCGCAGTCATATCGCGAATTTGCTGCGCCTGTTGAACTTGCCGGAGCCGGTTCAGGAGATGGTGCGGCAGAATGAATTGAGCGCCGGCCATGCGCGCGCTTTGATTCCTGCCAAGGATCCGATGAGATTGGCGCAGCAGGTTGTCAAAGGCGGGCTTTCGGTTCGTGCGACCGAGGCTTTGGTTAAGAAAGACCAAGCTGGCGAACGGGATAATATGTTAAATAAAGAGAGTCCCTCGCGTCGCTCAGAGAAAGATGCGGATACCCAGGCACTTGAGGGGGATCTCTCGGCCAACCTGAAAATGAAGGTCGTTATCGATCATAAGTCGGATCAGGAAGCAGGGAAGGTGACCCTGCATTACAAGACGCTAGATGAGTTGGATGAACTCTGCCGCCTGCTCGGGAGCACTTAAGGCAATAGCGTTTCGATCACGGCGTTGAGAACGATAACGCCTTGATCTGTAACGATTAATCTATCGTTTACCTGCGTCGCCATGCCGATCTCTTCGAGGTGCCTCACGGCATCTGCATCGATCTCTTGCCCGGCAATGGCGGCGTAGCGTTTGAGGTCGATGCCTTCTTTCAGACGCAGGCCCATGAGCAGAAATTCCGTCGCTTGTTCGCTGCGGCCGATTGCAACTCGGGGCTTTTCGGCCCCGCCTTTGGCCACCCCGTCGAGCCAGCGTTGCGGGTTGCTATAGGCGACGGTCGCCAGTTTCTGCCCTTGTAGCGTCAGCCGACCATGGGCGCCGGGGCCGATGCCGATGTAATCGCCATAGCGCCAGTAGATCAGATTGTGCCGGGACTGCGCCCCATCCCGGGCATGGTTCGACACCTCATAGGCCGGCATGCCCATCTCGTTACAGATATCTTGCGTGACCGCGAACATATCAGCGCCGAGGTCTTCGTCTGGCAGCCCGCGTAGTTTGCCGCGGGCGTAGCGGTCGCCGAAGGCGGTACCTTGTTCGATGGTCAGCTGGTAGAGCGAGATATGGTCTATGGCGAAGGAAAGAGCCTGTTTCAGCTCGCTTTCCCATTCTGCCACTGTCTGATCCTGCCGCCCATAGATCAGGTCAAAGCTCACCCGGTCAAAGGCGTTTCTGGCGGTCTCAAAAGCCGTCATCGCCTCTTGCGCGCTATGGAGCCGGCCCAGACGTTTCAGGTCAGTATCGTTCAGCGCTTGAATGCCCATGGAGACACGGGATACGCTGGCTTGCCGATAGGCGGCAAAGCGGCCCGCTTCGACAGACCCCGGATTGGCTTCGAGCGTGATCTCCAGATCGTTCGCGGTGGGCCAATGGCGGCGGATCGCGGCGATAATATCGGCAACGACATCGGGGTCCATCAGGCTGGGGGTGCCGCCGCCGAAGAAGACCGCGTTGAGCACGCGGCCGGGGGTTTCACCGGCCGCGCGTTGCAATTCGGTCAGATAGGCATCGCGCCATGCGCTCTGGTCGATCCTGCGCGTGACATGCGAGTTAAAGTCGCAATAGGGGCATTTCGCCTCGCAAAACGGCCAATGGATATAGAGGCCGAAGCCGCCCTGTTGCCAATCTTCAGCCAAAGCAACCCGCAATCAGTTTAGCAAAGGCATCGGCGCGGTGGCTGATGCTGTTTTTCTGCTCGGCATCCATTTCGGCAAAGGTGATGTCATGCCCGTCAGGCTGGAACATCGGGTCATAGCCGTGCCCCAGTTTGCCGCGGATGGGCCAGACCAGCGTGCCGTTGACCTTGCCTGCAAAGACTTCGTCATGCCCATCGGGCCAGGCAAGCACCAGCGTCGCGCAAAAGCGGGCGCGGCGAGGGTGGGGGGCGTTCTTTTCTTCCAGCAAGTTTCGGGTCTTGGTCATGGCCATCACAAAATCGCGGCCATTCTCTGTTTCGGCCCAATCTGCGGTATAGACACCGGGGGCGTTGTCCAAGGCTTCGACTTCGATACCGGAATCATCGGCCAGGGCTGGCATGTCGGTCGCCTTGGCCGCGGCATGGGCCTTGATCCGCGCATTGCCGACGAAGGTCGTCTCGGTCTCTTCCGGCTCGGGCAGGTCCATCTCTGCGGCGCCAACCACCTCGACCCCATGGGGCGCGAAGAGTTGGCGCATTTCTTCCAGCTTGCCCGCGTTATGGGTGGCGATCAGGATGCGCTTTTCGGTGAACTTGCGGGTCATGCGGTAACCGATTTCTGGATGGTGGCCAGCTCGCCCACGCCTTTTTCGGCCAGATCCATCAGCCGGTTCATCTGGTCGCGGCTATAGGTAGAGCCTTCGGCGCTCATCTGGATTTCAATGAGCTTGCCGGAACCGGTCATGATGAAATTGCCATCGACGCCAGCCTCGGAATCCTCGGGATAGTCCAGATCAAGCACCGGCTGGCCCGCGTAGATGCCACAGCTTACCGCCGCGACCGGGTCAACCAGCGGATCAGAGATGACATCGCCCGCTTTCATCAGCTTGTTCACGGCGAGCCGCAGCGCGATCCAACCGCCGGTGATCGAGGCGCAGCGGGTGCCGCCATCGGCTTGGAGCACGTCACAATCGACGGTGATCTGACGCTCCCCCAGAGCAGAACGGTCGACACCGGCGCGCAGGGCGCGGCCGATTAGGCGCTGGATTTCGACCGTGCGGCCGCCTTGCTTGCCCGAGGCCGCTTCGCGGCGCATCCGCGTGTTGGTGGCCCGGGGCAGCATGCCGTATTCCGCGGTGACCCACCCCAGACCGGAGCCTTTGATGAACGGCGGCACGCGGTCTTCGATGGTTGCGGTGCAGAGTACATGGGTGTCGCCCATCTTGATCAGGGCCGACCCTTCGGCATGTTTGGTGAAACCTGTCTCGATCGAGACGGCGCGCATTTCATCGAGTTTCCGGCCAGAGGGACGCATGACATATCCTTTTTAATGTTGCCCGGGGATACCGCCCCATAAGGCTTTGATGCAACCCCGATTGACGTTTGCCGCTCCGGTACCTTTATTAGAGAGGAGAGCGAGCACCGATGAAAAACACGCCTGAATTGTTGCAAGATATGAATGACCGATCCCGCGAAGTCTTTCGCCGGGTGGTCGAAGGTTATCTGGAAAGCGGCGACCCGGTCGGGTCCCGCACGCTGACGCGCGACTTTAGCGAGAAGGTCTCGGCGGCGACGATCCGAAACGTGATGCAGGATCTGGAGTACATGGGCCTGCTCGACAGCCCGCATGTTTCTGCCGGGCGTATCCCGACGCAGATGGGGCTGCGCATGTTTGTCGATGGGATGATAGAGATTGGCGATCCGACAGAGTTGGACCGCGAGAAGATCGACGCGACCCTGGGGAATAATTCCGCCGATGTCGGCGGCCTGCTGGACCGTATCGGCTCGGCCCTCTCTGGCGTGACCCATGGCGCGTCTCTGGTGCTGACGCCAAAGCATGAGGCGCCGATCAAACATATCGAATTTGTCTCGCTTTCGCCGGAGCGGGCCTTGGTGGTACTGGTGTTCAGCGATGGTCATGTCGAGAACCGGCTGTTCACACCGCCGCCCGGCCAGACACCAAGCTCCATGCGGGAAGCGGCGAATTTCCTGAATGCCTTTGTCGAAGGCAAGACGATTAGCGAGTTGCAGCGCAGCATCAAGGAGGAGATCGCCAAACGCCGACAGGAGATCGACGTGTTGGCGCAGCAATTGGTCGAGAGCGGCGCGGTGCTCTGGGACGGCGAGAATGAGCATTCCGAACGGCTCATCGTGCGCGGACGGTCGAATCTGCTTAACACCGAAAGCGAAGCCGAAGACCTCGAACGCATCCGCAGCCTGTTTGACGACCTTGAGCGCAAGCGGGACATTGCCGAATTCCTTGAACTGGCCGAGGATGGCGAGGGTGTGCGCATTTTTATCGGCTCGGAAAACAAACTTTTCTCACTTTCGGGTTCCTCTCTGGTGGTTTCCCCTTATATGAACGCTGATCGTAAAGTGATCGGAGCCGTGGGTGTCATTGGCCCGACCCGCTTAAATTATGGACGTATCGTGCCGATCGTGAACTACACGGCACAACTGGTGGGAAAGCTGATTTCCGACCGGAACTAGAGGTGGAACATGGCAGAGCCGAGAGAGAACGATTTTTTGGACGAGATCGACAGCGCCGAAGCTGAAGAATACGCCGAGGAAATGGCAGAGATTGACGAGAAGGCGCTGGCGGTCGAAGAACTGCGCGCCGAGCGTGACAAATACCGCGACCGTTTCATGCGCGCGCTGGCCGATGCGGAGAATGCGCGCAAGCGGTCTGACAAGGACCGGCGCGAGGCCGAAAACTACGGCGGCTCCAAGCTCGCCCGCGACATGCTGCCGGTCTATGACAACATGAAACGCGCGCTGGAAACCACGACCGAAGAGCAGAAAGAGGCTTTTGGCCCGCTCTTGGAAGGTGTGGAACTGACAATGCGCGAGCTGCTCAACGTCTTCAAAAAGCATGGCATCGAATTGATCGCGCCCGAGGTGGGCGACAAGTTTGATCCCAAGCATCACGAAGCGATGTTCGAAGCGCCGGTGCCCGGCACCGTGGCCGGCGAGATCATCCAGGTCTCTGCCGAAGGCTTTATGCTGCACGACCGTCTGCTGCGCCCGGCGCAGGTTGGGGTGTCTTCGACCCCGGCAAGCTAAGCGCTTTACGGTTCGATTTGGGGAGAGGCGGTCAGGTTTTGGCCGCCTCTTTCAGTTTGTAGATCAGTTCCAACGCTTCCCGGGGGGAGAGCTCATCGGGGATGACCTCTTTCAGCTTCTCTTCCACGGCAGAGGTTTTCGCGGGCTGCGGCTGCGGGGCAGGGCTGACAGCGAAGAGCGGCAGATCGTCGATCAGGGTCTTTTGCGTTGCCCCGCCTTCGCGTTCGCCCTTTTCCAGGGCTTCCAGCACCACACGGGCGCGGGCGATGACGGGGGCGGGGAGCCCGGCCAGCTGCGCGACCTGCACACCGTAAGACCGATCCGCGGCCCCCTTGCGCACCTCGTGCAGGAAGACCACATCGCCTTCCCATTCCTTCACCGCGACGGTCGCATTGTCGACGCCCGGCAGCTTGCCCGCGAGCGCGGTCATCTCGTGGTAATGGGTCGCAAAAAGCGCCCGCGCGCGGTTCACGTCATGCAGATGTTCCAGGGTGGCCCAGGCGATGGACAGGCCGTCATAGGTCGCCGTGCCGCGCCCGATCTCGTCAAGGATCACCAAGGCACGGTCGTCGGCTTGGTTCAGGATCGCAGCGGTTTCGACCATTTCGACCATGAAGGTCGAGCGGCCCCGCGCCAGATCATCAGACGCGCCGACGCGGCTGAAGAGCTGGCTGACAATGCCGATATGGGCCGAGGCTGCCGGCACGAAACTGCCCATCTGCGCCATCAGGGTGATCAGCGCGTTCTGCCGCAGGAAGGTCGATTTACCCGCCATGTTGGGGCCGGTGAGCAGCCAGATATTCGCCGCCTCGCCCTCGGCGCTGAGGTCGCAATCATTGGCAATGAAGGGCTCGCCCGATTGCTGCGCCAAGGCGCGTTCCACGACCGGATGCCGCCCGCCTTCGATCTCGAAGGCGCGGCTCATGTCCACCCGGGGGCGGGTCCAGTTCCCGCTGCGGGCAAGGTCGGCCAGACCGGCAGCGAGGTCAATTTCGGCGAGGGCAGAGGACGCCTGTCCGATCTCGGCCGCATGTTCCAGGACCGCGTTGCGCAGATGGTCATAAAGCTGCCTTTCTATCTCCTGTGCATGGTTGCCGGCGTTGAGGATTTTCGTCTCCAGCTCGGACAGTTCAACGGTCGTGAAACGCACCTGATTGGCGGTGGTCTGGCGGTGAATGAACGTCTCTGACAGGGGCGGAGAGAGCATTTTTTCCGCATGGGTGGCAGTGCATTCGACGAAATAGCCCAAGACATTGTTATGCTTGATCTTGAGCGACGAAATCCCCGTATCCGTGACGAATTGCTGCTGCATCCCGGCGATCACGCTGCGCCCTTCGTCGCGCAGCTCCCGCGCGGCGTCGAGGTCCGCGTGATGTCCGGGTGCAATGAACCCCCCGTCGCGCACCATGAGCGGCGGTTCGGCCACCAGCGCGTGATCGAGCAGGTCAATCAGGTCGCCATGCCCTTGCAGCCCTTCGGCGGCCTCGCGCAGGAGATCGGGAAGCTCATGCTGTGTCAGGGACTGATGCAGGGCTTCGGCCTCAATCAACCCGTTGCGGATCGCGGCAAGGTCGCGCGGGCCGCCGCGGTCGAGCGAGAGCCGCGAGAGCGCGCGGTCGAGGTCCGGCACATTGCGGAGCCGGTCGCGCATATCCTGCGCGATGCGGGCATTGTCATAGGCAAAGCTCACCGCATCGGCGCGGGCGGTGACAACATCGACGACGCGCGAGGGGCTCGAGATCCGCCGCTCCAGCAGGCGCGCGCCGGCGGCGGTGGCGGTATTGTCCATGACCGACAGGAGCGAACCCGCGCGCCCCCCGTTGAGCGAATGGGTCAGTTCCAGATTGCGCCGGGTGGCGGCGTCGATCTGGACGGTGCGGGCTTCGGCCTCTTTCTGCGGCGGGCGCAGGAGGGGCAGGTTGCCGCGTTGGGTAATAGTGAGGTATTCTATTACCGCTCCCATCGCCGAAACCTCGGCCCGGGTGAAGCTGCCGAAGGCCTCCAGCGTGGCAATATCGAACAATTCGCAAACCCGTTTTTCGGCACTGGTGCTGTCAAAGGCCGAGCGCGCCAGCCCGGTCACCGCAATGCCGAAATCAGAGACAATATCGTGCAATTCAGTCTCTTTCGCCTCAGATACAATCAGCTCCGAAGGCGATAGCCGCGCCAGTTCCGGCCCCAAGCGCACCTGTGCCAGCGGCATCACGTGGAACGCGCCCGTGGAGATATCGACCCAGGCCATCGCGCAGGCATCGCGCACCTCTGCAAAGGCCGCGAGGTAATTGTGCCGACGCGCTTCGAGCAGCGACTCTTCGGTCAGGGTGCCGGGGGTGACCAGCCGCACCACATCGCGTTTCACGACCGCTTTATAGCCGCGTTTCTTGGCTTCGGCGGGGCTTTCCATCTGTTCGCAAACGGCGACGCGAAACCCCTTGCGGAGCAGCGTCAGCAGATAGCCTTCGGCGGCATGGACCGGCACGCCGCACATGGCGATATCCTTGCCCTGATGCTTGCCGCGTTTGGTCAGCGCGATGTCCAGCGCCTCCGCCGCGGCGATGGCATCGTCAAAAAACATCTCGTAGAAATCGCCCATGCGGTAGAACAGCAACGCATCCGCGTGGTCCGCCTTAAGCTCAAGATATTGCGCCATCATCGGCGTTACTTTTTCTGTCTGCACGGATGCCCCCTGTTGCCGCGCGGACCCTACAAAACCCCCCGAAGCAGGGAAAGGGGGTGCGGCGGCGATGGGCGGTCTTTGTCGGGCAAATCTGCTCTGACGCGGCGCTTGCGTTGTGCAGGCGCGCGTTCGTGGCTAAGAAGATTCCAAAGCAAGAGAAGGGCCATGTCGTGACGAGAAAGAACCGTATCACCTCCGAAGAGGCGCTTGCCTTTCACCTTGAGCCAACCCCCGGCAAATTCGAGATCAGCGCCACGGTGCCGATGACCACCCAGCGGGATCTGAGCCTCGCCTATTCCCCCGGTGTCGCGGTGCCCTGTGAGGCGATCGCGCAGAGCCCTGAGACGGTCTATGACTACACCAACAAGGGCAATCTGGTCGCCGTTGTGTCCAATGGGACGGCGGTGCTGGGGCTCGGCAATCTGGGCGCGCTGGCCTCGAAACCGGTGATGGAAGGCAAGGCGGTTCTGTTCAAGCGTTTCGCCGATGTGAACTCCATCGACATCGAGCTTGATACCGAAGACACCGAAGCCTTTATCAGCGCCTGTAAACTGATGGGGCCGACCTTTGGCGGGATCAACCTTGAAGACATCAAGGCGCCGGAATGTTTCATCATCGAACAGCGTCTGAAAGAGGAGATGGACATCCCCGTCTTCCACGATGACCAGCACGGCACGGCGGTGATCTGTGCCGCCGGCCTGATCAATGCGCTGCATCTCTCGGGCAAGCAGATCGAAGACGTGCGCATTGTTCTGAACGGTGCGGGGGCTGCGGGCATCGCCTGTCTGGAACTGCTCAAATCGATGGGCGCCAAACATGACAACTGCATCATGTGCGACACCAAGGGTGTGATCTATCAGGGCCGCAGCGAGGGTATGAACCAGTGGAAATCGGCCCATGCCGCCAATACCGAGCTGCGCACGCTCGAAGAGGCGATGAAGGGGGCGGATGTTTTCCTTGGCGTCTCTGCCAAAGGGGCGGTGACGCCGGCGATGGTGGCCAGCATGGCCGATGATCCGGTGATCTTTGCCATGGCAAACCCCGACCCGGAAATCACGCCGGAAGAGGCGCATGAGGTTCGCGAAGATGCCATTGTGGCGACGGGCCGTTCGGATTACCCCAATCAGGTCAACAACGTGCTGGGCTTTCCCTATCTCTTTCGGGGGGCGCTGGATATTCACGCCCGCGCCATCAACGATGAGATGAAGATCGCTTGTGCCCATGCCCTGGCGCAATTGGCGCGGGAGGATGTGCCGGATGAGGTGGCGCTGGCCTATGGCAAGACGCTGAGCTTTGGCCGCGACTACATCATCCCGACGCCCTTTGATCCGCGCCTGATCCACCGTATCCCGCCCGCGGTGGCGAAAGCGGGTATGGACACTGGCGCGGCGCGGCGGCCGATCATCGACATGGACGCCTATGAGGTCGGTCTGAAATCGCGGATGGACCCGACCGCCAGCATCCTGCGCGGCATCAATGCGCGGGCCCGCGCCAATCAGGCGCGGATGATCTTTGCCGAGGGCGATGACCCCAAGGTGCTGCGCGCGGCGGTGATGTACCAGCGCGCCGGACTGGGCAAGGCGCTGGTGGTAGGGCGCGAAGACGATGTGCGCGCCAAGCTGGTGGAAGCCGGCATGGAAGATGCGGTGCGCGAGTTGGAAGTGGTGAACGCCGCCAATACGCCGCATCTGAGCACCTACAAAGACTTCCTCTATGGCCGTTTGCAGCGCAAAGGTTTTGATCGCAAAGACATCCACCGTCTTGCCTCCCGCGATCGCCATGTTTTCGCGGCGCTGATGCTGGCACATGGCCATGGCGATGGGTTGGTCACCGGGGCCACGCGCAAATCGGCCCATGTGTTGGAGCGGTTGAACCATGTCTTTGACGCCACGGCCGAAGCCGGGGCGGCGGGGATCACGGCGCTGCTGCACAAGGGGCGGATCGTCTTTATCGCCGACACGCTGGTGCATGAATGGCCCGACGAGAATGATCTGGCGAATATCGCGGAAAGCGGTGCGCGGGTGGCGCGGCATCTGGGGCTGGAGCCGCGGGTGGCTTTCGTCAGCTTCTCGACCTTCGGCTATCCCATCTCTGAGCGGGCGGAAAAGATGCATCTCGCGCCCGAAGTGCTCGACCAGCGCGGGGTGGATTTCGAGTATGAAGGCGAGATGACCGTCGATGTGGCGCTGAATGCGGCCAGTCAGGCGAACTACCCGTTCTCGCGGCTCGCGGGCCCGGCCAATATTCTCGTGGTGCCTGCGCGGCATTCGGCGAGCATTTCGGTCAAGCTCATGCAAGAGATGGCGGGGGCGACGGTGATCGGGCCGATCCTGACCGGTCTCGATCATTCGATTCAGATCTGTTCCTCGACCTCGACAGCCAATGACATTCTCAACATGGCCATTCTTGCGGCTTGTAAGGTGGGCTAATGATCTGGAATCTCGGCTCTATCAACGCGGATAACTTCTATCTGTTGCCCCATCTGCCGGGGCCGGGAGAGACCATCGCCGCGCGGGATTTCCGGCAGGGTCTGGGCGGCAAGGGGGCCAATATGTCCGTGGCCGCGGCGCGGGCCGGGACCCGGGTGATGCATATTGGCGCGCTTGGCGCCGACGGTGGCTGGGCGTTGGAGCGGCTGTTGGAATATGGCGTCGAGACCGCGCATATCACCTTGATGCAGGGCGTGACCGGCCATGCCAATATCGCCGTTGATCTGGCGGGAGAGAATAACATCGTCATCTTTCCCGGCACCAACCATGAGATCACCGAAGAGATGATCGGGGCGGCGCTGAGCGAGGCATCCTCGGGCGACTGGCTCTTGATGCAGAATGAGACCAACGGCCAAAGGTTCGCTGCGCGAACCGGGAAAACGCTCGGGCTGCGGCTGGCCTATGCCGCGGCACCCTTTGATGCCGCCGCCATTATGGCGATTATCGACCATATCGATCTGCTGGTGCTCAATGAGGTCGAAGCAGCGCAGCTGCGGGCCGCCACCGGCGGGGAACTGCGGCAATTACCGGTGGAAGATATCGTCGTGACCCTCGGGGCGGGGGGCTGTGAATGGGTCTCTAACAAGCTGCATCGGGTCGAATCCTACCCGGCCTACCCGGTTGACGCGGTGGATACGACCGGGGCTGGCGATACTTTCACCGGCTACCTCGTTGCGGCGGTGGATCGCGGGATGACGATGCCGCAGGCAATTGATCTTGCGATGCGGGCGGGCGCGCTGATGGTGACGCGTCATGGCACCGCCGATGTGATCCCCGACCTCAAAGATGTCCGAGATCACAACTTCGGCGATTAGCGCCAGCCCGACCCTTATTTGACAAAGGGGGCCGCATCGCCCCAAAGCTCTTGCACCCGCGCATCCCGACCACAGCCTTCGCGGTAGCGTTTGTAGGCTACTGATTTCTTGACCCCAAGACCGACGCTGCTGAAGGCAAGCCGGTCGCTGCTTTTGTAATAGTCCTGATGGTAGTCATCCGCCGTATAAAAGGGTGCATCGCCGAGGATCGGGGTTACGACCTGCGTGCCTAATGCGGCCTGCGCCTCGGCCTTGGCCTGCTCGGCGGCGGCCTCTTGCGCCGGGCTGTTTGGGAAAATCGCGGTGCGGTAGCTGTCACCCCGGTCGCAGAACTGCCCGCCTGCGTCTGTCGGGTCGATCGAGCGGAAGAACAGATCAAGCAAAGTCTCGCGGCTGACCACGGAGGGGTCAAATTCGATCTGAACCACCTCATAATGGCCGGTATTGCCGCCGGTGACCTCTTTGTAGGTCGGGTTTTCGGTGCGGCCCCCGGCAAAGCCCGAAACGGCTTCTGTGACGCCTTTTACTGATTCAAAATCAGCCTCTACACACCAGAAACAGCCGCCTGCCACGGTCAGCGTCTCGGTCTCACCAGCCTCAACGCTTTGGCTTTGGACCATGAGCCCAAGCGCGATGGCGAGGCTGAAGATTGTGGGCTTTAGGATCGGTTTTCGGAACATGACGGTTCTCCTTTGCGCTAGGCTGCCGCTGGGTCGAGGGTAGCGCAAGGCGCGGGCGGGGAAAGTCACGCTGTGGTGAAGCGCTCGTGACCGGCGCAGGGGGAACTGTGCCGCTCATTCTCAGTTAACCGAAAATTATTGTCCGGGTGGTGAAACTTTGGACCGGGCGTCTTCGTGGCTGTGTCGGGTTCAACAGAAGGAAAACCAAAATGAGAGTACTGACACACGCGACGCTCGCACTGGCCCTGACAACCGGTGCCGCCTTTGCCGCCGCCCATGCGATGCCGATGGTTGAGGCCGCAGATCAAGACGTATCAAACGGTATCGTGACGGCAGATAAGGTCATGGCCGGAGAGAATGGTTGGCTGGTGGTGCACCGCACCGATGCGGATATGAAGCCCGGCCCGGTCGTCGCCTATGCGCCACTGAGGGCAGGTGAAAACACGGATGTGGCCGCAATCCTGCAAGAAGAGGTCGCATCCGGCGATATGCTGATGCTGATGGTGCATTCCGAAGAGGGCGGCATGAAGACGGGGGTGTTCGAATACACCCTCGGCGCCAAGGAAGATGGGCCGATCAAGCCGGATGGGGAACTGGTGATGCAAGTTGTCACCGCCGAGTGATCTGGCTCGGTTGAACTAGAAAGGCCCGGGCGGGAGCGTCCGGGCCTTTTGCGTTGTGGCTGGGGCAGGCCGCCGGGGGCGCTGCCCCCGGACCCCTGCGGGTATTTGAGAAAGGATGAAGGAGGGGTTGGGCCCGCGCTTCAGCCTTTGCTGCGTTTGTCGCGGGCGGCGAGCAGTTTGAGGCGCAGGGCGTTCAACTGGATGAAGCCTGCGGCGTCTTTCTGGTCATAGGCGCCGGCGTCGTCTTCGAAGGTCACATGGGCTTCGGAGTAGAGGCTGTGATCGGACCAGCGGCCGACGGTGCGGACGTGGCCTTTGTAGAGTTTCAGGCGCACGGTGCCGGTAACATGGGTCTGGCTGGCATCGATCGCGGCTTGCAGCATGGTCCGTTCGGGGCTGTACCAGAAGCCGTTGTAGATCAGCTCGGCGTATTTCGGCATCAGCTCGTCCTTGAGGTGCATGGCACCGCGGTCGAGGGTGATGGATTCGATGCCGCGGTGGGCCTCAAGCAGCAGGGTGCCGCCCGGGGTCTCATAGATGCCGCGGGATTTCATGCCGACGAAACGGCCTTCGACGAGGTCGAGGCGGCCGCAGCCGTGTTTGCCGCCAAGCTCGTTGAGCTTGGTCAGGATCGCCGCCGGCGACATGGCTCCGCCATTGATGCTGACGGCATCGCCGCGCTCGAAGCCGATTTCGACATATTCGGGCGTGTCCGGCGCGTCTTCGGGGTTCACCGTGCGCTGGTAGACATAGTCCGGCGCGTCGGCGGCAGGGTCTTCGAGGACTTTACCCTCAGATGAGGTGTGCAGCAGGTTGGCGTCGACGGAGAAGGGCGCCTCGCCACGTTTGTCCTTGGCGATCGGGATCTGGTTTTGCTCGGCAAAGGCCAGCAGCTTGGTGCGGCTCGACAGGTCCCATTCGCGCCAGGGGGCGATGACCTTGATGTCAGGGTTGAGCGCATAGGCGGCCAGCTCGAAGCGGACCTGGTCGTTGCCCTTGCCGGTGGCGCCATGGGCCACGGCATCGGCGCCGGTTTCTTCGGCGATTTCCACCAACCGTTTGGAGATCAGCGGGCGGGCGATGGAGGTGCCGAGGAGGTAGAGACCCTCATAGACCGCATTGGCGCGGAACATCGGGAAGACGAAGTCGCGGACGAATTCCTCGCGCACGTCTTCGATGTAGATGTTTTCAGGCGCGATGCCCATCATCTCGGCTTTCTTGCGGGCCGGTTCCAGCTCTTCGCCTTGGCCGAGATCGGCGGTGAAGGTGACCACCTCGCAGCCATATTCGGTTTGCAGCCATTTCAGGATGATCGAGGTATCGAGGCCGCCGGAATAGGCAAGCACGACTTTCTTGGGCGCGGACATGACGGGTTTCCTTTCAAGTTCGCCCTGCGAGGTAGCGGTTTTCGCGGGCGCGGGCAAGATTGAAGCCTGCGTTGACCTGCGCCGCCTGCGCGCCTATCGACAAAGCAGAGCAAGGAGAGCGCATATGGCGGAGGATTTTTCACGCAAGGCAGAGGCCGCGACGGAGGCGTTGCGGGTGTTGTTCCCAGCCACGCCGCTCTTGCGCAATGAGCATCTGTCGGAGCGTTTTGGCGCGGATATCTGGCTGAAGCGCGAGGATCTGAGCCCGGTGCGGTCTTACAAGCTGCGCGGCGCGTTCAATGCGATGCGCAAGGTGATCCCGGGGCAGGATGTTTTCGTCTGTGCCTCGGCGGGGAACCATGCGCAGGGGGTGGCTTTTGCTTGTAGTCATTTCGGGGTGCGGGGTGTGATTTTCATGCCGGTGACAACGCCGCAGCAAAAGGTGCAGAAGACACGTATCTTTGGCGGCGAGAATGTCGAGATCCGCCTTGTTGGTGACTATTTCGATGCAACCTTGAAGGCCGCGCAGACGTTCTGTGCCGCCGAAGGTGCGCATTTTCTGGCGCCCTTTGACGATGAGGATGTGATCGAGGGGCAGGCCTCTGTCGCGGTGGAAATCGAAGCGCAATTGGGGCGTGTGCCGGATCATGTCATCCTGCCGGTGGGCGGCGGCGGGCTGTCCTCCGGGGTGGTCAGCTATTTTGGCGATGCCTGTCACTATACGTTCGTCGAGCCCGCGGGGGCGCCGAGCTTTGCGCGGGCCTTGGAGGCGGGGGCGCCGGTGGATGTCTCGCCGGTCGATAACTTCGTCGATGGGGCTGCCGTTGCCAAGATCGGGGCGCGGACCTTTGCCCGGCTGCGCGGGGTCGATCCGGCGGATGTGGTGCATCTGGCCGAGGACCGGATCTGCGTCACCATCAACGAGATGCTGAATGTCGAAGGGATCGTATTGGAGCCGGCGGGTGCGCTGTCGATAGATGCGCTAAGCGAAGTTGCGGAGCAGATCGCAGGCAAGACGGTGGTCTGCGTGGCCTCTGGCGGGAACTTCGATTTCGAACGGCTGCCGGAGGTCAAGGAACGGGCGCAGCGCTATTCTGGCGTCAAGAAATACTTCATCCTGCGGATGCCGCAGCGCCCGGGTGCGTTGAAGGAATTTCTTATGATGCTGGGGCCGGAGGATGATATTTGCCGCTTTGAGTATCTCAAGAAGTCAGCGCGCAACTTCGGCTCGGTTCTGATTGGGATCGAGACACGGAAGCCTCAGAACTTTGAGCCGTTTTTGCATCAGCTGGCCGGATCGGGTTTTAGCTACACCGACATCACCAATGATGAGATTCTGGCGCAATTCGTGCTTTGAGCGGGGTCAGGCTGCTGTCGGCGCGAGCTTTTGAGGCAGCTCCTTGAGGAAAACCGCGCGCGACCGGGCATAGCAGCTGCGCAATGCGGGGATGCAGCCCGCCGGATTTTGCCCGGCAGATGCCTGCCTCTCCTCGGCCTCACATAGATCCGCGAAAGCGGCGAAGCCGAGGTTCAATGCGCTTCCTTTTAGAAAGTGCAATTCCGCCTCGAACTGGTCGGCGGTCATGGGCCCCTGCAGCCGCAGGAGCGCCTCTTGCACCTCGTCGAGGAAGAGATCGACGACCTCGGCAAAATCCTTGGCCCCGACCTCTTCGCGCAAGACCAGCACGCGCGCCCAATCAATCATTCTGCACCCTCCGTTCCGGGGGTATTTTGGGGCTGGGAAGTTAAGAAAGGGTTCGCGGGGCAGGGTTCACCAGCTGTTAAGTGAAAGCGCGGTAAGGCGGGGGGACTGTCAGGATATATGCGCATGAAACTGGAACTGCCTTGCCCCACCTTACCCCACGCCGCCCCTGCGGAGGCGGCGCTGGTCTTGGTCGTCGATGACAGCCGATTGCAGCGGCGCATCCTGTCCAAATCACTGGCGCGCTGGGGCTATGAGGTGATGGAAGCAAGCACAGGGGATGCCGCATTAGCGCTCTGCCGCGACCGGATGCCGGAGATCGTGTTGAGCGACTGGATGATGCCCGGCATGTCAGGGTTGGAGTTTTGCCGCGCTTTTCGGGAGCTGTCCACGGATCAATATGGCTATTTTATCCTGCTTACGGCCAAAAGCGACAAGACGGAAGTGGCGCGGGGGCTTGATGCCGGGGCGGATGATTTACTGACCAAGCCGGTCAATAATTCCGAATTGCGCGCGCGGATCACCGCAGGCCAGCGGGTTCTGAACATGCAGCGCGAGCTGACGCAGAAGAATCACCTGATTTCGGAAACCCTTGGCGAATTGCAGCGCACCCAGGCGGTGATCGAGAAGGATCTGATCGAGGCAAAGAAGCTTCAGCAATCGCTGATGCGGGAGCGCTACCGCGCGTTGGAGGGGGGCAACCTTTCGATGATGCTGCGCTCGGCGGGGCATGTGGGGGGCGATCTGGTCGGGTATTTCCCGGTGTGCCCCGGTCAATTGGGTCTGTTTGGCCTTGACGTCTCCGGCCATGGGATCAGTTCGGCGCTGATGACCGCGCGGCTTGCGGGCTATCTCTCGGCGGCCTCGCCGGACCAGAATGTCGCGCTCGCCCTGCAGCCGGACGGCTCCTATGCGGCGCGGCCACCGGGGGAGGTGATTGAGGAATTGAACGATCTGGTGCTCGATGAAATGGATACCGAGCATTATTTCACGCTGATGCTGGCGATTGTAAATCTCGACAGCGGTGCCGTGACCCTCGCGCAGGCCGGTCACCCGCATCCGGCGCTGTTGCGAAACGATGGGACGGTTGAGCAGATCGGGACCGGCGGCTTTCCTGTCGGTCTGCTGTCGGGCATCAAATTCGATCAGTTCGATTTGCAGATGTCGGCCGGGGATCGGTTGCTCATCCTGTCCGATGGGGTCACCGAATGCCCCGATGCGGCGGGTGATATGTTGGGCGAGGCCGGATTGGCAGAGATGCTGGCTGATCTGCGCCGCTTTAGCGGTCCGGCCCTGTTGAGCGCCCTGGTCTGGAAACTCTCCGAATTTGCCGGCAGCCGCGAGTTTCCCGATGATGTCTCGGGCATCTTGTTTGAGTATCTTGGCCCTCAGCCAAGGTAGCGTTGCAGAAACATGCGATCGCCGTCATTGGCCAATGTCGCCAGAGCTTCGGAGGCGGAGAGCACAAGCGTGGCGTGATGGGGCTCGCTCGGCGCTGCAATCTGCCGCGTCGGATGGGCGACATAGATATGGCAGATTTTCTGCGCCCAGAGATCGTAATCCTGCATATAGGTGAAGCGCTGAAAGGCCCCCAGTCGGCGCGGCCGGGCGATGCGCCAACCGATCTCCTCCATCACCTCGCGGTGCAGCGCCTGAAGGGGGGATTCGCCCGGATCGATCCCGCCGCCGGGCAGTTGCACTTCGGATTGATCCGCCATTTCCAGCGTCATAAGAAACCGGTTCCGGAGCGGCAGGATCGCATAGACCCCGGGCCGGGGTCGGTAGGTCTTGTCAGGTCTTGGTGGTCGGCCCATGCGCCGGATCATGCGCTGCCCCCTTTTTCCATGGGTTGCTGCCCCTATATAGACGCGGTATGCCAAGCGGCCCCCGATAAGGAAACCCGATGACCCAAGGAACTACAATCGCGTGGGACGATACCGTTCTGCCCTTCCAGTTAGACAATGTCGACATGCGCGGCCGCGTGGCGCGGCTTGATGGCGTGTTGGAAGGTATTTTGAAACAGCATGATTACCCGCCGCAGGTCGAAGCCTTGGTGGCCGAGATGGCTTTGCTGACCGCGCTGATCGGTCAGACGATCAAGCTGCGCTGGAAACTGTCGCTACAGGTGCAGTCCAAGGGCGCGGTGCGGATGATTGCCACTGATTACTATGGCCCCGAGAAAGAGGGCGAGCCCGCCCGTATTCGCGCCTATGCCAGCTATGATGCGGATCGTCTGACCGATGCCGCGCCGTTTGAGCAGGTGGGCGAAGGCTATTTCGCGATTATGATCGATCAGGGCCAGGGCATGACCCCCTATCAGGGCATCACGCCTTTGGCCGGTGGGTCGCTTTCGGCCTGTGCCGAGTCCTATTTCGCGCAGTCCGAACAATTGCCGACCCGCTTCTCGCTGAGCTTTGGCAAATCCTCCGGCCCCGGAGAGCCCGAGCATTGGCGCGCCGGCGGGATCATGTTGCAGCATATGCCCAAAGCCTCCCCCTTGGCCGCGTCCGGGGAAGGCTCGGGCGATGTGCTGAAAGCCGCTGATTTGGTTGAAGGTGACGACGCCGAGAACTGGAACCGCATCAATATACTGCTGGGCACGGTCGAAGACCTCGAACTGATCGGCCCCAGCGTGCCGCCGACAGACCTGTTGCTGCGATTGTTTCACGAGGAACAACCGCGGGTCTATGACGCCCAGGCCGTGCGTTTTGGCTGCACCTGTTCCGAAGACCGCGTGCGCCAGAGCCTGTCGATCTACTCGGCCCGCGACATCGAGAAGATGACCACGGACGAAGGCCGGGTGACCGCTGATTGCCAGTTCTGCGGCGCGCATTACGATCTCGACCCCGAAAGCGTGGGTTTCGAGGCCAAGGTCTAAGGTGAGCGACCGGTTCCAGTCCTTCCGCGCAGCCCTTGCGCAGACGGGGGTGGAATCCTCTGACTATGATCTGAACCCGGATGTCACATTGCCCATGGGCCGCGCTCTGCGGCCTGCGGGCGTGCTGGCACCGGTGGTGGATACCGGCGATCGGCTGGAATTGATCCTGACCAAACGCTCTTCGGCGTTAAAGCATCACCCGGGGCAGATCGCCTTTCCCGGTGGCAAACAGGATGGCGGCGATGCGGATGTCGTCGCCGCTGCCCTGCGCGAAGCGCGCGAAGAGATCGGCCTGCCGAGTGAGATTGTCGATGTCTTGGGCATCTTGCCCCCGCATGAGACGGTAACCGGTTTCAGCGTGACCCCGGTGATCGGCCATGTGACCCGCGCTTTTGAGGTGGTCCCCGAACCCGGCGAGGTCGAAGAGGTGTTTCGCGTGCCCCTCGACCATGTGCTGGTCCCCGGCAATTACATCGTGCACTCCCGACGTTGGCGGGGCCAGCGGCGGTATTATTACACTGTTCCCTATGGCCCCTATTACATTTGGGGCGCCACCGCGCGTATGTTGCACGCATGGGCAACCCGAATGAACAGATGATTCCGGCCAGCACGCGCTGGTTGCAGGACGCAGACGCACAGCGGGTTTGCCGCGTGGTGCAGGAGGGCGGGCACCGTATCTATTTTGTCGGCGGCTGCGTGCGCGATGCGTTGCTGGGTCTGCCGGACAGCGATGTCGATCTATCGACCGATGCAGAGCCTGCGACGGTCATGGCGCTGGCCAAAGCGGCGGGGGTCAAGGCGGTGCCGACGGGGATCGATCATGGCACGGTGACCTTGGTCTCAGGTGGAAAACCCTTTGAGATCACCAGCTTTCGCCGCGATGTCGAAACCGATGGGCGCCGCGCTGTCGTTGCTTTTTCAACGGATATTGCCGAAGACGCCCGGCGCCGCGATTTCACGATGAATGCGCTCTACGCCACGCCCGGCGGGCATGTCGTCGACCCCTTGGGCGGCTTGCAGGATTTGCAGGCGCGGCGGTTGCGCTTTATCGAGGACGCAGGCCGGCGTATCCGCGAAGACTACCTCCGCACCCTGCGGTATTTCCGCTTTCTGGCCTGGTATGGCGACCCGGATGACGGGCCGGACCCCGAAGCGCTGGGTGCGATTGCATCAAATCTCGACGGGTTAGAGACGCTTTCCGCCGAACGGGTCGGGCAGGAGTTCAAGAAGCTCCTGCGCGCGCCCGACCCTGCGCCGGCCTTGGCGTTGATGCGGCAGACGGGGGCGCTCCCGGTGCTTTTGCCGGGCAGTGATGACCGTTGGATGTCGATGCTGGTGCATTTCGAAGAGGCGCTGGGGCTCGCACCCGATTGGCTTTGCCGCCTTGCCGCGCTGGGCGGGGAGGGGCTGGCTGAGCGGCTGCGTTTGAGCAAGGCCGAGGCCAAGACTCTCGCGCTGATCAAGGAACATGGTTTCACGGGGCCGCCGCTGGCAGAATTGGCCTATCGTCACGGGCCGAGGGTGGCGCGGGCTGCGGCGCTTTTGCGGGGGTGTTTGGCGGAGCAGATGCCCGAACCCAGCGTGTTAGAGACGATTGACGCCGCCGCCGAAGCGCGTTTCCCGGTCAAGGCCAAGGACTTGATGCCAGAGTACAAAGGCCCGAAATTGGGCCGAGAGCTTGCGCGGCTGGAACAGCTCTGGATCGCCTCTGATTTCAGCCTCACGCGGGATGAATTGTTGACCCGCTGCTAAGGCGGATCAAAATATGACGCCAACTCAGGGCCATTGGCCTGAGGGCACCGACCGAAACGCGCTTTTGCGCCGGAGCGGGCTATATCCAGCCTTTTGGCCCTTAGGGGCGGGTTTCTAAGATCGGATGACAAGACGTGCGCATTTCAAACTGGATCAACCCTTTCCACCCCGCTGAGGGCCCGCCGCCGCAGACGCTGGGCGCTTTCATGCGCTGGTGCCTGTCGGGGGCGTGGCCGGTGCTCTGGCTCGCGGCCTTCCTCTCGGCTGCCGCCGGCGCGATGGAGGCGGGCACCGCGTGGATTTTGGGGAAGGTCATCGATGCCACGGTGAGCGCAGGGCCGGAGCGGTTTTTCGAAGGCAGTAGCCTCATCCTCGTGCTGGGCGCGGTGGCGTTTTTCCTGATCGCGCGGCCAGTGCTCTTTGCGCTGTCCTCGGCGTCGAACGCGATCATGGTGCAGCCCAATATCAACCCGCTGGTGCTGTCGCGCCTGCACCGCTGGACGCTGGGGCAGAACGTCAATTTCTTTGACGATGATTTCGCCGGGCGCATCGCGCAAAAGCAGATGCAGGCGGCGCGGGCGGTGACGGATGTGGCGGCGGAGGTCATCAATGTGGTCGCCTTCGCGCTGGCCTCTTTGGTGGGCTCTGTGGTGTTGCTCTTGGCGATCGACTGGCGCGTGGCGCTTGGGTTTTCGATCTGGCTGGTGATGTATCTGGCGCTGATCAAATGGTTCCTGCCGCGGGTGCGCCAGCGGGCAGCGGGCCGCGCCGGGGCGCGGGCGATGGTGTCGGGGCAGGTGGTCGATACGATCACCAATATCAAGACGGTCAAGCTCTTTGCCCATGCCGATCACGAAGACCGCGCCGCGCTGAGCGCCATGCAGAGTTTCCGCAGCCGGGCGCTTGAGTTTGGCTATCTTGCCGCCGGGTTCCGGCTGGCTTTGATGAGCCTTGCCGGATTGCTGCCGGTGGTGCTCTTGGGCGGCACGATCCTCCTGTGGCAGCGCGGCATGGCGAGCGAGGGGGATATCGTCGCCGCCGGCGCCATTGCGATCCGAATTGCGCAGATGACCGGCTGGGTGTCCTTCACGCTGATGGCGATCTATTCCAATGTGGGTGAAGTCGAGGACGGCATGCGGACCCTGACGCCGCGCGTGCGGCTGGAAGATGGGCCAGAGGCGCAGGAACTGGTTGTCGATGCGGGGCAGATCGAACTGTGCAATCTCGGCTTTGCCTATGGCCGCCAGACCGGGGGGATCGATCAGATATCGCTCACCATCAAGCCGGGGGAGAAACTGGGGATCGTTGGCGCGTCGGGGGCCGGGAAATCGACGCTGGTGGCGCTTTTGCTGCGGCTCTATGAACCGGAACAGGGCCGGATCGTCATTGACGGTATGGACACGTCGAAGGTCACCCAAGAGAGCCTGCGGCGCAATATCGGCATGGTCACCCAGGAAACGGCCATGTTCAACCGCTCGGCGCGGGACAATATCCTGTATGGCCGCCCCGATGCCACGGAGGCCGAGGTCATCGCCGCCGCCGAACGGGCCGAGGCCCATGAGTTCATCCAAGACCTTGAGGATCACAAGGGTCGCCGTGGCTATGACGCGCATTTGGGCGAGCGGGGGGTGAAACTGTCGGGCGGACAACGCCAGCGCATCGCCCTGGCCCGTGCCATTCTGAAAGACGCGCCCATTCTGGTGCTGGATGAGGCGACAAGCGCGCTGGACAGCGAGGTGGAAGCGGCGATCCAGCAGACCCTGGACCGTGTGATGGAGGGCAAGACGGTACTCGCCATCGCGCACCGCTTGTCGACCCTGACCGAGATGGACCGCATTATGGTCCTGGATGCAGGCCGCATTGCGGAGGTCGGCAGCCATGCCGACCTGCTGGAGCAGAACGGGCTCTATGCGCGCTATTGGCATCGGCAGTCGGGCGGGTTTCAGGATGTGAGGGCGGCGGAATAGGCTTTCGCTGTGGCCCTCGCCGCGCTATGGGCAGGCTATGACAGAACATGAAATCCTGCGTTTGGGCCACCATGGCGACGGCATTGCCGAAGGGCCGCTGTTTGCACCGATGACCCTCCCCGGCGAGACCGTGAGCGGAGAGGTCGACGGCCAGCAGCTGCGCGACATCCGTATCATCACCCCGTCAGATCAGCGCGTTGCGCCGCCCTGTCGGCATTTCAAATCCTGCGGCGGCTGCCAGTTGCAGCATGCGGCGGATGGCTTCGTGGCGGAGTGGAAAGTCGATGTCGTCCGCAAGGCTTTGGCCGCGCATGGGATCGAGGCGCCGTTCCGCCCGATCCAGACCTCGCCCGCGCAGTCGCGCAGACGGGCCACCTTTGCCGCGCGGCGCACCAAGAAGGGGGCGATGGCCGGGTTCCATGGGCGCGCCTCTGACGTGCTGATCGAAGTGCCGGGCTGTCAATTGGTCGATCCCGCCTTGCTGCCCGGCCTGAAAGTGGCCGAAGAACTGGCCATGATCGGCACCAGCCGCAAGGCCGAATTGGCGGTGACCGTGACACTTTCCGAAGAGGGGCTCGATGTCTCTGTCGCCAATGGCAAACCGCTCGACGGGCCGCTGCGGCAGCAATTGGCGCAGGCCTGTGAGCGGCTGGCGCTGGCGCGGCTGACATGGGACGGCGAGGTGATCGCCATGCGCGCGCCGCCGGCGCAGCGCTTTGGCACGGTGCCGGTGACACCGCCGCCGGGCGCCTTTCTTCAGGCCACGCGCCATGGCGAGGAATCCCTGCGCGCCGGGGTGGCAGAGGCGGTGGGCGCGGCCGAGATGATTGTCGATCTGTTCGCGGGCTGTGGCACTTTTGCGCTGCCTCTGGCGCAAAAGGCGCGGGTTCATGCGGTTGAGGGCGACGCCGAGATGATGGCGGCGCTGGAAGCGGGCTGGCGGCAGGCCAAAGGCGCGCGGCCGGTCACGACCGAGACCCGCGATCTGTTCCGCCGCCCGCTGTTGCCGGATGAATTGGCCAAGGTCGATGCCGTCGTGCTCGACCCGCCCCGCGCCGGGGCCGAGGCGCAGGTGGCCGAGATCATCCGCGCGCAGGTGCCGCGTCTGGCCTATGTTTCTTGCAACCCGGTCAGCTTTGCCCGCGATGTGCAAAACCTTGTGGCCAGTGGCTATCGGCTCGATTGGGTGCAGGTGGTCGATCAATTCCGCTGGTCCTCGCATGTGGAATTGGTCGCCTGTCTGACCGGGCCGGAAAGCTGAGAGAGAAAGCCGCGCATCCCCTCTTTTTGGATGAAATGAACGCCCAGTTGTGCTACCGCCTGTAAAAAGGGCCGCAAAGGCTGGGCAGAGGGCACAGAGATGAAACGCAGGAATATGATACTTGGGGCCACCGCATTGGTGGCGCTCGGGGCCTGTAGCAGCAGCAAGTTCAAGCGCTACAGCGGGCCGGAAGTGACCTATGTGGTGGTGAACAAAGGCCAGCGCCGGATGATGCTCTTGCATCACAACCAAGTGCTGGAGAATTACCGCATCAAGCTGGGCTTTGCCCCCGTCGGTCACAAAAGGATCGAAGGCGATGGGCGCACGCCCGAAGGGCTGTATCGCATCGACCGGCGCAACCCGAACAGCAAGTTCCATCTGTCGGTCGGGATCGATTACCCCAATGCGCAGGATGTCGAATATGCCCGCGCGCTTGGCAAAAGCCCGGGCGGCGATATTTTCATCCACGGGCAGAAACATCCACGCAAAAAGGACAAGGGCGATTGGACCTGGGGCTGTATCGCCTGCGACAATGACGAGATCGAAGACATCTATGCGATGGTCCGTGACGGGACGCCGATCCTGATCACCCCATAGGGTCGCACCTGGCACCGGCCCTGCGAAGGGCCGGTCAGAAATCGTGACGCGTGCTTAGTTGCCGACCACCAGCGTCCACCAGATTTTGCCGCCGTTTTCCTGATGCCAGGAAAAGCCCATCTGACGGGCATCGGGGGCCATCAGGATGCGGCGCGTGTCGGGCTGCTCCATCCAGGCGGCCAGTGTTTCAAGCTCGGTCTCATAGGTTTCAGAGATCACCTCGCCCACCAGACCGCCGGTATAGCCGACACGCTGGATCCGGTCGATCGGCGAGGAGCCATCCGAGCCAAAGTGCCAGGGGCGGTTCTGCACCGACATGTCCCGCGCATGTGTCGCGGCGGCGGCGTTGAGTTTGGAATCGAGCTGAAGCGGTGTCACCCCTGCCGCGCTGCGCAGCGCATTGACTGAATCCAACATCCGAAACTGGATCTTGCCCGCATCCGAGCGGCTGAGACGGTAGATATCGCCGGATTTCGCGCCGGGGGCCGAGACCGGCGTACAGGCGGATAGCGCCACCGTGAGCGCCAATAGGATGGACAGGATACGGATCATGAGAGCGCTCCACGCTGTTTAAAATTTTTTCTGACTTACATCGGCGGGCGTTGCAGTTCAAACGCACATCGGCGTGACTCTGCCAGCGCAGGCCGGTTTGATTTGAAACTGCGACATTCGAGCCATATAGAGAAAGTTAGCATAATCATAAATCTGGAGAACCCATGTCCGCTCATCGATTTTCGTTAAAGAGCCGCCGTGGCTTTCTTGCTGGCACTGCGGCCATGCTTGCGACCCCGGCTTTGGCGCAGGATACGACGTCGCTGAACTCTGCCGCGACGACCCAGGTTGAGGGGGATGTGGCCGGCCGGGCCAAGCGCAATCTCTCAAGCTTTCGGATGTTGGATTGGCGCCCCTATTTCAGCAATACCCGCAATGGCGCGATCCTTGTGGATATCGACAGTCGGGCGGTGCATTATTGGTCCGAGGATCAAAGCGTCTATAAGCTCTACCCCTCTTCCGTCCCGCTGACCGAAGACCTGACCCGCCGCGGCCGGACCCGGGTGATCAAGAAGGTCGAAGGCCCAAGCTGGCGTCCGACACCCTCGATGCTCAAGCGCAATCCCGACTGGCCGCCCTATGTCGGCCCCGGTCCGGACAACCCGCTGGGCACCCATGCGCTCTACCTCAGCTGGACCTATTACCGGATCCACGGCACCCACGATACACGGAAAATTGGCCGCAAGTCTTCCAATGGTTGCATCGGGCTCTACAATGAACATATCGCGGAACTTTTTGCCTTGTCGAAGGTGGGTACCCAAGTGTTGCTAATATGACGACATGCCCCTGATTCCTTTAGGCAACAGCTAATTCCGGGTTTGCAAACTTTCGCCGACCCTGTTTAGAACAGTTTCACGAGGTAAGTCTTGGGTGCGTGTATGTATATGATACTGCACGCCTATTCTGGAGGTTATGTTATGAAGAAACTCGTTCTCGCCGCTGCTCTGTCCGCTGCTGCTTCGACTGCTTTCGCTGGTTCGCTGGCCGAGCCGATCGTTGAGGCACCGGTCATCGTGGAAGAAACCACAGGGTCGTCCTCGGGCATCCTGGTTCCCCTGATCCTGCTGGCGCTGGTTGCCGCAGCTGTTGCTTCCGACTAATCGGATCCGACGATCAAACGGAAAAGGCGGTGCTTGCACCGCCTTTTTTGCGTTCTGGGGGTCGGTTTAGGACGGGCCGCCGCAGCAGCCCAAGACCGGCTCAGTCGAGCCAGCCCGCGAGGTTCTCAGTGATGATGGCCGATAGCGTGTCGATATGCGCGTCATCATCGTTCAGGCAGGGAATATAGGTAAACACCTCACCGCCGGCCTCTTCAAAGCTTTCCTTGATCTCTTCGTTGATCTCTTCCAGCGTCTCAATGCAATCGGCCGAGAAGGCAGGCGCGCAGACCGCGATGTTTTTCTTGCCCGCCTTGGCCTGCCGCGCGACCTCTTCCACGGTATAGGGCTGCAACCATTCCTCGGATCCGAACTGCGACTGAAAGGTCGTCATGATCTCGCTGTCCTGCCAGCCCAGCCGTTCCTTCAGCAGCCGCGTCGTTTTCTGGCATTGGCAATGATAGGGGTCACCCTCCATCAGATAGCGCTGCGGCAACCCGTGGTAGGAGCAGATCAGCAGATCGGGCTTTTTGTCCTTGGCGGCATAGGCGCGCTCAATCGATTGGGCCAGCGCTTCGATATAGTCCGGCCGGTCGAAATAGGCCGGCACCGTGCGCGCCGCCGGTTGCCATTTCTCTTTCGCCAGCGCGGCAAAGAAGGCGTCATTCGCGGTGGCGGTCGTCGCCCCTGCGTATTGCGGATAGAGCGGGAAGAACAAGATTTTCTGACAGCCCGCCGCGACCATGGCTTCGACCTTGGATTTGGTCGAAGGGTTGCCGTAGCGCATGGCGTAATCGACCATCACATCCGCCCCATAGCGCGCCTGCATCGCCGCCTTGATCTTGGCGGTCTGGGCCTTGGTGATGGTTGCCAGCGGGCTTTCGTTTTCGGCTTCGTTCCAGATCGATTTATAGGCCGCTCCGCTGGTAAAGGGCCGTTTGGTCAGGATCACCAATTGCAGCAGGGGCTGCCATTTCCACGGGCTGTAATCGATCACCCGACGGTCCGAGAGGAACTCGTTCAAATAGCGCCGCATCGACCAATAGTCGTAGCTGTCCGGCGTGCCGAGGTTGGCCAGCAGGACCCCCACTTTGGGGCGCGGCACGGCGGGGTGATCCGCAGGGGCGTTGTCGGGCTGAACGAGGTCATTCTGATTGGCCTGCATCGGGTGTTCCTTGCACATGGGGTTCGCGCTGAAATAGCGGCTCTGCCCTCCGGGTCAATCGGGCAGGGGCTCTTCGCGACTATTCAACGCATCTGCCAGCCGTTGTTGGGCCGAGCCGGGGCGCAGCGGCTTGGGTTGGCTGTCGTCCGGTGCCCAGCCGGTGAGGAAGATCAGATCAAAGGTTGCCGTGATCCGGCCCGAGGGGGCGGTGAAATGGGCGCTGTAGAGCTCTGCGGCGCGGTTGAGCACGCTGCGGGCGGTAGGGCGTCGCAGGCGGCCTTCAAGCGCGTTGGTCTCGCCCATGGCGCGCAGGTCGCGCATCAGCGCCCATGCATCCGCATATTCCACCCTGAGCGGCAGGCTGTCAGCCACCGGCAGAGCAAGCCCCGCGCGTTGCAACAGCCCGCCAAGATCGCGCAATTCGGCCATCGGGGCGATCCGGGGCGACATGCCCCCGGTGATCTCGGCTTCGGCCTGCCCCAGACAGGCGCGCAGCTCATGCAAGGTCTGCCCGCCAAAGGCCACCGCCTGTAACAGCCCGTCGGGGCGCAGGGCGCGGCGGCATTGGATCAACTGGCCAATCGGGTCATTCGCCCAATGCAGCCCCATCGCGTGGACGACCAGATCATGGGCCTGCGGGGTAAAATCCAGCGTTTCGCCATCCGCCACCAGTTTGGCGGGGCTCAGCAGCCCGGCCCAAACCTGTGGAAAGCCGGTCACGATCGCCGGCGCCGTGAACGATTTGTTAACGACTTCCAGCCGATCCTTGACCTCGTCAAGCGCGGTTTCTTGCAGGAACATGCCCCGCTCCGTCGCGCGGGCGCGATGCTGGGCGAGGGCCGTGGGATCGGTCAGGGGGGGCTGTGCTGTCATAGAGGAACAATAGAATGCTGCCGCCGGGACTTCAAACAGCGGTATCGGTTATCTATCCGGCCCGCTGTCTTGCCTGCGGCGGGCTCGTCGACGCTGATTTTGGCCTCTGTGGCGCCTGCTGGCGCGATACGGCCTTTATCGGCGGCACCGTTTGCGATGCCTGCGGCGTGCCCTTGCCCGGCCATGGGGATCATCTCGCCCCCCATTGTGATGCCTGCCTCGCCACCCCGCGCCCCTGGCAGCAGGGGCGGGCAGCGCTGCTTTATCGCGATACGGGACGCAAGCTGGTTCTGGCGCTGAAACATGGCGACCGGCAGGAGATCGCGCGCCCCGCCGCGCTTTGGCTGGCGCAAGCCGCGCGGGACATTCTGCCGCCGGATGCTCTGATCGCCCCGGTGCCGTTGCATTGGCTGCGTCTGCTCAAACGGCGCTACAACCAATCGGCCTTGCTGGCGAAAGCCCTGGCCGCGCAGACCGGCCAGCCCTGGTGCGCCGATCTCTTGCAGCGGATGCGCCGCACCCCCGCGCTTGACGGTCTGGGGCGGGCCGAGCGGTTTGCCGCCCTGCAGCATGCGATCCGCGTTCACCCGCGCCGGCGGCATCGTTTGATCGGGCGGCCGGTGGTTTTGGTCGATGACGTGCTGACATCCGGCGCCACATTATCGGCCAGCGCGCAGGTCTGTCTGGACGCGGGATCGGGGCCGGTTTACGTGCTAACACTGGCGCGCGTGGCCAAAGAGACCTAGATCACTGTGCAACGTTAACTGTTCAAAAGGTGATCCTATGCAAGCTGTCGAAATCTATACCTCCCCGCTTTGCGGTTTCTGTCATTCCGCCAAACGTCTGCTGACCCAAAAGGGCGCGGCCTTTGATGAGGTCGATGTTCTGTCCGAGCCGGAGCGCAAGAAAGAAATGATCCAGCGCGCGGGCGGTGCCCGGACCGTGCCGCAGATTTTCATCGGTGACGTGCATGTGGGCGGCTGTGATGAGCTTTACGCGCTGGACCGTGCCGGCAAGCTCGACGCGCTTTTGCAAGACAGATGAAGATCGCGCTGCTGCAGCTTAATGCTTCGGACGATCCTGCCGCCAATCTGATCGAGACGCGCGCCCTGCTGCGCGAGGCGGTGGCGGGCGGGGCGGAATTTGTCCTGACGCCGGAGGTGACGAATTGCGTCAGCACCAGCCGGTCCCACCAGCAAGCGGTGCTGGCCCATGAGGAAGATGACGCCACGCTTGCCGCCCTGCGCGAAGAGGCGGCGATGGCGGGCATCTGGCTGCTGATCGGCTCGCTCGCGCTCAAGACGCGGGAGGACGACGGGCGTTTTGCGAACCGGTCCTTCCTGATTTCACCGCAGGGCGAGATCGTGGCGCGTTACGACAAAATCCACATGTTCGACGTGGACATCAGCGCGACCGAGACCTACCGCGAATCCGCAGGTTATCGCCCCGGCGACAAGGCGGTGCTGGCCGAAACGCCCTTTGCCAAGATTGGCATGACGGTCTGCTATGACATGCGCTTTCCCGCGCTTTATCAAGCGCTTGCCGAAGCGGGCGCGCAGATCCTGACGGTGCCTGCCGCCTTCTCTCCCGTGACGGGGGCGGCGCATTGGCACAGTCTGCTGCGGGCGCGGGCGATTGAAAATGGCTGCTATGTGCTGGCCCCGGCGCAGACCGGCACCCATGCCAGCGCCGAACATAAGACCCGCGACACCTATGGCCATGCGTTGGTGGTGGCCCCATGGGGCGAGGTGGTGCTGGATGCTGGCACGGCCCCCGGCGTTTACTTTTGTGACATGGACATGGAAGAATGCGCCAAGGCCCGCGCCAAAGTGCCCAGCCTTGCCAACCGCCGCCCCTTTGCCGCGCCCTGACCGGACCGAAGATGACCGACGATAAAAACACACTTGCGATCATGCTGTTCGGTGAATTGCTGGCCGCCGATCAATCGGTGCGCAGCCGGCTGACGCGGGTGCTGCCGCGCGGGATGGAGATTTCGCATTTCTCGGTACTGAACTCCCTGTCGTGGCACGGCGGCGAACGCTCCCCCGCGCAGCTGGCCGAGACCTTCAACGTGACCCGGGGCGCGATGACCAATACGCTGAGCAAGCTGGAATGGGCCGGTTACATCCACATCCGCCCCGATTGGGACGATGCGCGGCGCAAGATGGTCGCGATCAGCCCCGCCGGACGGCAGGCGCGGGATGCGGCGGTGAATGCGATCACGCCGATGATCTCCAACGTGGTGGGCGAGCTTGGCGAAGAGCAGGTCCGTGCCACACTGCCGATCCTGCGCGCGCTCAGACGTCAGTTGAGCCAGGATTGATGCTGGCGGTCACGTAGTTCACGCTCAGATCCCGATCCGACAGGCGCCAAGACCATGCGATGGGGTTAAAGACAAAGCCCTTGCGGTCCACCGGCTCCAGCCCGGCGCGGTTCAGCAGGTCATAAAGCTCATCCGGGGTGATGAACTTATTCCAGTCATGGGTGCCCTTGGGCAGCCAGCGCATCACATGTTCCGCCCCGACGATGGCCATCATAAAGGATTTGGGATTGCGGTTCAGCGTCGAGCAGATGTGCAGCCCGCCGGGTTTCAGCAGGCGGCGACAGGCGGTCAGATAGTCGATGGGGGAGGCGACATGTTCGACCACCTCCATGTTCAGCACCACATCGAATGTCTCTCCAGCCTCGGCCAGATCCTCGGCGGTGGTGTGGCGGTAGTCGATCTGCAACCCCGATTGCTGGGCATGGATTTGCGCCACGGGAATGTTACCCGCCGCCGCATCGGCCCCCACCACATCGGCCCCCAGCCGCGCCATCGGCTCGGACAGCAGCCCGCCACCACAGCCGATATCGAGAATGCGCAGCCCCTTAAAGGGTGCTTCGGTCTTCAGGTCGCGGTCGAACTCCCCCGCGATCTGGCTGGTGATATAGTCCAACCGGCAGGGGTTCAGCATGTGCAGCGGCTTGAACTTGCCGTTCAGATCCCACCATTCGGCGGCCATCGCTTCGAATTTTGCGATCTCGGCGGGGTCGATGGTTGATTGATCCGCTTGCATTCCGATCTCCCTGTGCTTTTTTGGGTTCAGTGACTATATAGGGCGGTAATGGACAAGTATCCCGACCAAAAACGCGGTGCATCGCATCTTTATCCGCCGGTTCAGCCTTTTGACCAGCGGATGCTTTCTGTCGGGCAGGGGCATCAGGTCTATGTCGAGCAATGTGGCAACCCGGATGGTATCCCCGTTGTCGTGCTCCATGGCGGCCCCGGCGGCGGCTGTAGCCCGGCCATGCGGCGCTATTTCGACCCAAAGAAATACCGCGTGGTGCTGTTTGACCAGCGCGGCTGCGGGCGGTCCAAGCCCCATGCGATGGTCACCGACAACACCACATGGCATCTGGTTGCCGATATCGAGCTGATTCGCAGCACGCTGGGCATTGGTCAATGGATGGTCTTTGGCGGCTCATGGGGTGCCACGCTGGCGCTGATCTACGCCCAGGCGCATCCCGAGGCGGTGCGCCATCTGATCCTGCGCGGTGTCTTTCTGATGACCAAGGCCGAGCTGGATTGGTTCTATGGCGGCGGGGCCGGGCGGTTCTGGCCCGAGCTTTGGGCGCGGTTCGTGAACCTGATCCCCGAAAGTGAGCGCGACGACCTGATCGCCGCCTATCATCGCCGGCTGTTTTCCGGCGATCTGGCGGTTGAGCAGGAATACGGGCGCGCCTGGGCTGCATGGGAAAACGCGCTGGCCTCGGTGCATTCCGACGGCGTGTCGCATGGCGGCCCGTCATCCTATGCGCGGGCGTTTTCGCGGTTGGAGAACCATTATTTCACCAACAATGGCTTTCTGGAGTTCGACGGTCAGATCCTCGAACATATGGGGCGCATCGCCCATATCCCCGGCGTCATCGTGCAGGGGCGCTATGACATGATCTGCCCGCCTGCGGGGGCCTATGCGCTGGCCCAACGCTGGCCGAAAGCCGATCTGCGGATGATCCGCAATGCGGGCCATGCGCTGTCGGAGCCGGGGATCAGTGTCGAATTGGTGCGGACGATGGATCGGATCGGGCAGGGATGAGCGGGCGCAGTTCACTTCTGGATCGCCGGGCGCTGTTCACCACCGGTGCCGCGGCGGCTTTGCTTGCCGCGACGGGGGCGCGTGCTGCGGAGCCGCCGCGCCGGGGCGGGCGGCTGCGGCTGGCGCTCTCGGGGGCGACGCGAGAGGACAGCTGGACCCGGGGCGACGGGCTGTTCATGCAGGTCGCGCGGCAGGGGGTGGTGTTCGATACGCTGACCGAAGTGGCGGGCAACGGGATCCTGAAGGGCGAGTTGGCGACCAATTGGCAAGCCAGCGAGGGCGCCCGGCTCTGGCGGTTTGATCTGCGGCCCGAGGTGCGGTTCCACGACGGCAGCCCGCTGACCGCCCGCGATGTGGTGGCGAGCCTGCAAAGTCTGCTGCCCGAGGCCGAAGTTGCGGCCCATGGCGCATTGCACGTCCAGATCACGCTGGCCCAGGCGAATCCCGGTCTGCCGCTGCTGCTGTCCGAACCGCGTTTCGTGATCCGCCCGGCCCATGCCCCGGAAGAGGGGATCGGCACCGGGCTTTACCGTCTGCGGCGCTTTTCCGCCGGTCGTCAGGTCTTGGCCGAGCGGGTGGAGACCCATTATAAGGACGGCACGGCGGGCTGGTTCGACATGGTCGAACTGGTCTCCATCCCGGCCCGAGAGGTGCGGGCACAGGCGCTGATGGAACAGCTTGTCGACGCAGCGGATTTGCCCGCCCGCCCGCGGTTTCGGGAACGCGCGGATGTGGTCCTGCACAGCGATGCGCAGGGCGGGATCACCGTGCTGTCGAACGCCCTGCGCCAGCCGCCAAACCCCGGTCGCCAGGCGCCGATGGACAACCTGCGCGCGCCCGAGCGCTGGTGGTTCGGCTGAGAGGGGTTGCAGTTTCACCCCATTCGGCCTATATCCCCTCTCAACAGCGGCGCTTTCGGGTCCAAACCGAAGGTTCCACCGATCTTGAACACGGGCCGCGCGCCCGTTTTTTTATGCCTGAACGAAACTGCCAGATTAAATTGGAAGTCTCATGTCGAATGACCTGATTGCCAAAGCCGCCATCGACCGCCGCCTGGCCGAGATCATCAGCCCGGTGATCGAGGATATGGGCTTCGAACTGGTGCGCGTCCGCCTGATGTCGGGCAAATCCACGACCCTCCAGGTCATGGCCGACCGGCCCGATGGCGGGATCGAAGTGGATGAATGCGCCAAGATTTCGCAGGCCATCGGCGCGGTCTTGGATGTCGAAGACCCGATCCTGGACGAGTATTCGCTCGAAGTGTCGAGCCCCGGCATCGACCGGCCGCTGACGCGGCTTAAGGATTTCGACGCATTCGAGGGCTATGAGGCCAAGATCGAAACCACCGAACTGATCGACGGCCGCCGCCGCTTCAAAGGCGAGCTGGCAGGCGTCGAAGGTGGCGAAGTGCTGATCAATGTCGAAGAAGGCACCATCGGCTTGCAGTTTGATTGGCTCAGCGATGCCAAACTGGTGCTGACCGACGAGTTGATCAAGGAAATGCTGCGCCAGCGCAAAGCGTCTGGCGCGATCGACGAAACCGATTTTGATGATATCGAGACTGAAGAGTCTGCTGAGGGAGACACCTAATGGCCATTACATCTGCAAACCAGCTTGAGCTGTTGCAAACCGCCGAAGCGGTGGCGCGCGAAAAGATGATCGACCCCGGTCTGGTCGTCGAAGCGATGGAAGAGTCCCTCGCCCGCGCCGCCAAGTCCCGCTACGGCGCCGAGATGGACATCCGGGTCGACATCGACCGCAAAACCGGCAAGGCGACCTTCACCCGCGTCCGCACCGTGGTCGAGGATGACGAGCTTGAGAACTATCAGGCCGAGTTCACCGTGGAACAGGCCAAGCAATATATGGCGGACCCCAAGGTGGGCGACCAATATGTCGAGGAAGTCCCCCCGGTCGAGATGGGCCGGATCGCGGCGCAATCGGCCAAACAGGTGATCTTGCAAAAGGTCCGCGAAGCTGAGCGTGATCGTCAGTACGAAGAATTCAAGGACCGCGCCGGCACGATCATCAACGGTCTGGTCAAGCGCGAAGAATACGGCAATGTCATCGTCGATGTGGGCGCGGGCGAAGCGATCCTGCGCCGCAACGAGAAGATCGGCCGCGAGAGCTATCGCCCGAACGACCGTATCCGCGTTTACATCAAGGACGTGCGCCGCGAGCAGCGCGGGCCGCAGATTTTCCTCAGCCGCACCGCGCCTGAGTTCATGGCCGAGCTGTTCAAGATGGAAGTGCCGGAAATCTACGACGGTATCATCGATATCAAAGCGGTCGCCCGTGACCCCGGTTCGCGCGCCAAGATCGCCGTGATCTCGCATGACGGCTCCATCGACCCCGTCGGCGCCTGCGTTGGTATGCGCGGCAGCCGCGTGCAAGCCGTTGTGAACGAGCTTCAGGGCGAGAAGATCGACATTATTCCGTGGAACGAAGACCAGCCCACCTTCCTCGTGAACGCGCTTCAGCCTGCGGAAGTGTCGAAAGTGGTTCTGGACGAGGAAGCCGGCAAGATCGAAGTGGTCGTGCCCGAAGAGCAACTGTCCTTGGCCATTGGCCGCCGCGGTCAGAACGTGCGCCTGGCGTCGCAGCTGACCGGTCTCGATATTGACATCATGACCGAAGAGCAGGAAAGCCAGCGCCGTCAGGCCGAGTTTGAACTGCGCACCAAGCTGTTCATGGACAACCTCGATCTCGACGAATTCTTTGCCCAACTGCTGGTTTCCGAAGGTTTCACCAACCTCGAAGAAGTGGCCTATGTCGAAGTCGACGAACTGCTGGTCATCGACGGTGTCGACGAAGACACCGCTGGCGAATTGCAGGCCCGGGCCCGCGATGTGCTCGAAGCGCAGAACAAAGCCGCGCTCGACAATGCCCGCGCGCTCGGTGTTGAAGATAGCCTGGTTGAATTTGAGGGACTGACCCCCCAAATGATAGAGGCGCTGGCCAAGGACGACGTGAAAACGCTGGAAGACTTTGCCACCTGCGCCGATTGGGAACTGGCCGGCGGCTGGACAACCGTAAATGGCGAGCGTGTGAAAGACGATGGCGCGCTTGAGCCTTTCGACGTCAGCCTTGAGGACGCGCAGGAAATGATCATGACCGCCCGCGTCATGCTGGGCTGGGTCGATCCGACCGAGCTGGAAGCCGATGCGGACGAAGACGACGTGGAAACAGACGGCGAGACCGCCGAGGAGGCCGAGGCCTAAGCCGGGCCTCGGGGGTGCACATGGGACGCGGTGGCGCTTCGAATGACCAGCAGACTGGTCCAGAACGCAAGTGCATTGCCACGGGCGAGGTGCAGCCGAAACACGGGTTGATCCGCTTTGTGGTCGGCCCGGACAATCACGTTTACCCGGATATTCTGGGTAAACTGCCGGGCCGGGGCATCTATGTCGCGGCAGACCGCGCTGCGCTGGAACTGGCGGTGAAGAAAAAGGCCTTCTCCCGGTCGGCGAAACAGCCGGTCACGCTGCCAGAGGGGCTGGTCGACGAAGTCGAACAGCAGTTGGCGCGCCGGGTGGTGGAGCTGATCTCGCTCCAGCGCAAGGCAGGCAAGGCGGTTGCCGGTTACGAAAAGGTCAAGGGTTGGTTGCAAACCGAAGAGGCCGAAGTATTGATACAGGCCGTAGATGGGTCAGGGCGCGGGAAATCCAAGCTGAGCACCCCACACTATGGCCATTACATCGGTTGGCTGACAGCCGATGAATTGGGTTTGGCATTCGGTCGCCAAACTGTGATACATGGGGCGCTCGCCTCTGGCGGACTCACGCAACGTGTTGTAGAGGAAGCCGGACGACTTAAAGGCGTGCGCGTAAACGAGGGTGGCAGCGGCCATCCGAAAGGATAGACGAGCTTCATGAGCGATAGTGATGGCAAGAAAACATTGGGTCTGCGCGGCGGCGCACGTCCGGGGAATGTAAAGCAAAGCTTTAGCCACGGGCGGACCAAGAACGTTGTGGTCGAAACCAAGCGCAAACGTGTTGTGGTGCCCAAACCGGGTGGCCAGAAACCAACCGGGCCGGGCGCCGGGCCGATTGGCGATCCCAAAAAGCGCCCCGCAGGCATTACTGACGCCGAGATGGAGCGTCGTCTGAAGGCTGTGCAGGCCGCCAAGGCCCGTGAGGCCGAGGAAGCCGCGCAGCGTGAAGCCGAGGAAAAGGCCCGCGCCGAAGAGCGTGAGCGCCGCCGGGCCGAGATCGAAGCCAAGGAGCGCGAAGAGCGCGAGCGGGAAGAGAGCCTCAAGGCCAAGGCCGAGGAAGACGCCCGCCGCAAGCGCGAAGCGGAGGAAGCGGCCGCCGCCCCGGTGGCGGAGCCGACCCCGGCGCGTGAGCAGCCCAGCAAACCTGCCCCTGCCGCAACCCCGCGCAAGACCGAGCGGGACCGCGAGGACACCAAGAAGCGCAGCAAAGGGGGCGACAGCCGCCGGTCTGGCAAGCTCACGGTGAACCAAGCGCTCGCCGGTGGCGAAGGTGGCCGTCAGCGCTCCATGGCGCAGATGAAGCGCAAGCAGGAGCGCGCCCGCCAAAAGGCGATGGGCGGTCAGGTCGAGCGTGAAAAGATCGTGCGCGAAGTGCAGCTGCCGCCCGCGATTGTGGTCTCTGAACTTGCGGTCCGCATGGCCGAGAAGATCGGCGCGGTGGTGAAGTCGCTGATGCAAAACGGCATGATGGTGACCCAGAATGAAGTGATCGACGCCGATACCGCCGAGCTGATCATCGAAGAATTCGGCCATAAGGTTGTCCGGGTCTCCGATGCTGACGTTGAAGACGTGATCAAAGAGGTCGAGGATAAGCCCGAAGACCTGAAACCGCGTCCGCCGGTCATCACGATCATGGGCCATGTTGACCACGGTAAGACCTCACTGCTTGACGCGATCCGGAATGCGAAAGTGGTTGCCGGCGAAGCCGGTGGCATCACCCAGCACATCGGCGCCTATCAGGTCAAAACCGACAATGGCACCGTGTTGTCCTTCCTCGACACGCCAGGCCACGCGGCCTTTACCTCGATGCGTTCGCGCGGGGCTCAGGTGACGGATATCGTGGTTCTTGTGGTTGCGGCGGACGATGCCGTGATGCCGCAGACGATCGAGGCGATTGCCCATGCGAAAGCGGCCAAAGTGCCGATGATCGTGGCGATCAACAAGATCGACAAACCTGCCGCCAACCCCGACAAAGTGCGCACCGATCTGTTGCAGCACGAAGTCATCGTCGAAAAGATGTCTGGCGATGTGCAGGATGTCGAAGTCTCGGCCACCACCGGCCAGGGCCTCGATGATCTGCTCGAAGCGATTGCCCTGCAGTCCGAGATCCTTGAACTGAAAGCGAACCCGGACCGGGCCGCTGTCGGTGCGGTGATCGAAGCGCAGCTTGACGTGGGCCGTGGCCCCGTGGCGACCGTGCTGGTTCAGAACGGCACCCTGCGTCAGGGCGATATCTTCGTTGTGGGTGAGCAATACGGTAAGGTCCGTGCGCTGATCAACGACCAGGGTGAACGCGTCAAGGAAGCCGGGCCATCGGTGCCGGTTGAGGTGCTCGGCATCAACGGCACGCCAGAGGCCGGTGACGTCTTGAACGTGACCGAAACCGAAGCGCAGGCCCGCGAGATCGCCGAATACCGCGCCAATGCCGCCAAGGACAAACGTGCCGCCGCCGGTGCCGCCACCACGCTGGAACAGCTGATGGCCAATGCCAAGGCGAACGAAGACGTCAGCGAGCTGCCGATCTTGGTCAAGGCCGACGTGCAGGGCTCTGCCGAAGCCATCGTTCAGGCGATGGAGAAAATCGGCAACGACGAGGTTCGTGTTCGGGTTCTGCACTCCGGTGTGGGCGCGATCACCGAGACCGATGTCGGGCTTGCCGAAGCCTCCGGCGCGCCGATCATGGGCTTTAACGTGCGTGCCAATGCCTCGGCGCGGAACACGGCCAACCAGAAGAGCGTGGAAATCCGCTACTACTCGGTCATCTATGACCTGGTTGACGATGTGAAAGCCGCGGCCTCCGGTCTGCTGAGCAATGAGATCAAAGAGAACTTCATTGGCTACGCGACGATCAAGGAAGTCTTTAAGGTCACCGGCGTCGGCAAGGTTGCGGGCTGTCTGGTCACCGAAGGGGTGGCACGCCGCTCCGCCGGTGTGCGTCTGCTGCGCGACAACGTGGTGATCCACGAAGGCACGCTGAAGACCCTGAAGCGCTTCAAGGACGAAGTGGCCGAAGTGCAGTCCGGTCAGGAATGCGGCATGGCATTCGAGAATTACGATGACATCCGCCCCGACGATGTGATCGAAATCTTTGAGCGCGAAGAAGTGACCCGCACACTTGCCTAAACTTCGGCGTTAGACGATGAATTCCCCAGAGGCCCGGTTAAATTGCCGGGCCTCTGCTTTTACAAAGGCCCCCCGCCTATCGTCATAGGTGATCCGCGCCACATCAAGCTGCACCGGTGAGACATCGATCAGGTTGAAATCATTGGGCTCGCCGCGTTGGCGCGAGGACAGGCTGGTCCCAGCGTGAAGCTGGATGGCATGATGCCCATCCTGTTCAGCCGCCAAATGCGCAAAGGTGCCGGCGTGCCAGATGTGCAGATGCCCCGACAGGATCAAATCGGCGCCGCAGTTGAGCAACCGCCGCAAAGCGCGCTTTGCCCCGGGGATCGGCTTTTTCTTCGTCGTATTGGGATGGTCGAGCGGGTGGTGACAGACCGCAATGCGCAAGGCATCTTTCGCGCCCCCCGACAGCGCCGCGCAGGCCCGGCGCAGGCGACGGCCACCCAGACGCCCGGTCTGCCATTTAAAGCGGTCCACCGTGTTGATCCCCACGGCGATATAGTCGCCGCCCTGATGGACCGGCGTCAGATCGCGGGCGATCCAAGCGCGGTAATAGCGCCAGGGCGCGAGGAAACGGGTAAAGGGCCGGTGAAACGGGATATCATGGTTGCCGGGCACGCTCAGCACCGGCGCATTGACGCGGTCAATAAAGGCCCGTGCCGCCCGATATTCCTTTTCCCGCGCCCGTTGGGTCAGATCGCCGGAGATGATGACCAGATCCGGCGCATATCCGTTCACCGCGTCGAGCAGCGGCACGATCAGATCGGGGCGATCCTTGCCGAAATGCAGGTCAGACAGGTGAATCAAACGGCTCATCTCACACCTGCTTTGGCATCTTGGGGGACAAAGATATGCATGGGGTCGGTCGCGCGGCGCAGGCGGTAAGGGCCGCGCATCACCGAAATCTCGCCATCCCGCGCCACGGAGCGTTTCTTGCGATTGCTCCCGATGATGATCTCCTTGCCGCAGAGCATTTCGTAATCCGTATGCGGCCGTGCCACCCCGATGGCCAAGGCCACAGCATGCCACAGCAGCCCCCAGCGGTAGGTGTTTGGCGCGACCAGCAGAACGATATCCCCCCGGGCGATACAGTCTTGCCCGTCCAGCCCCATCTGGTCGAGTTGAAAGGCATTGTTGACGGCAAACACCAGCGGCGTGTCTATCTGCTGCTCAACCCCATCAACGGCGATGTTCAGCCGCAGGGTGGTGCGGAAGGTCACCAGCGCCTTGAGGACAGACCAATAGGCGGCAACGCGGCTGCGTCCCCAGCGGCGGTAGATGCCTTCTCGGGTTTTCAGAATGGCGGGATAGGCGCCGATACTGGCGTTGTTCAGAAAGGTCTGGTCGTTGATCGTCGCCACATGCACCGGGCGCTGTTGACCGGCGGCAATCACATCGACGGCGCGGTCGAGATCATCGGGGATCTCCATCGACCGGGCGAAATAATTGAATGTCCCCTGCGGGATCACCCCCAAGACGCGATCCTGCCCGACCATGACAGAGGCCACGCCCGAGATCGTCCCGTCCCCCCCGGCGACCGCAATGATGTCATGGGGCTGCGCCAGCGCCTGTTCGGTCGCGGCCTGGGGGCTGGTCTTTTTGTCGATATAGATAAATTCTGCCGGGATCTCATGCCGGGCGAAAGCGTCGCGGATGTCGGCTTCGGCCTGATTGCCGTTCTGTTTGCCGGAACTCCGGTTCAGGATCACGATAGCGCGTTTCACTGACATAATATCCCCTGCCCTTGGTCAGGGGGAAACGCGGCGCTGCTGTTATTTGTTCACGCAACCTGCACTGTCGCAGCAAATAATCGCCCGGCCCGGTTAGACCGGGCGTCCTTTGAAGATTTTGCCATCGACCCGCACAGCGATCAGCCCGCTGGCGAGGGTTTGAACAAAGATTCCCTGAACGTAGATACAACTTCCGATGGTTATAGTCCGTAGCATGGCGTCACCCTTTCAGCAGTTTCGTTAAGCCTGCATCAAAATGATGTGGTTATGGTAAAAAATGTAGCGACATGCTGATCAATTCAGCGTGTCTGTGCATTTGCGCAACGCCGAAAGTTACAGCCAATCGCGCAATATCGGGATCAGCGGCACGTCGGCGGCGGGCATCGGATAATCCCGCATCTGGTTAGGGCGCACCCATTTCAGGGTCTGGCCTTCGCGCGACATGGGCGTTCCCCCCCATTTGCGGCAGGCAAAGAGCGGCATCAGCAGGTGGAAATGTGCATAGCTGTGGCTGGCAAAGGTCAGCGGGGCGAGGCAGGATTGCCATGTCTCGATCCCCAGCTCTTCGTGCAATTCGCGGATCAGAGCGGCTTCGGGGGTTTCGCCGGGCTCAACCTTGCCGCCCGGAAACTCCCAGAGCCCCGCCATCGGCTTGCCCTCGGGGCGCTGCGCAAGCAGCACCCGCCCATCAATGTCGATCAGCGCGACAGCGGAAACAAGTAGTGTTTTCAAAGCTCAGGACCGGTAGTCAGCGTTGATGTCGATATAGCCGTGGGTCAGATCGCAGGTCCAGACGGTGCAACGGCCGTCGCCCAAGCCCAGATCAACGCCGATGACGATATTCTCGCCCTTCATATGCGCGGCGGCGGCCTCTTCTGAATAGTCGGGGCTGCGCCAGCCATCGCGGGCGACTTCGACATCGCCAAAGCGGATCGACAGGCGGTCGCGGTCGGCGGCGGCGCCGGATTTTCCGATCGCCATGACCACGCGCCCCCAGTTCGGGTCCTCACCCGCGATGGCCGTTTTGATCAGGGGGGAGTTGGCGATGGCAAAGGCATGGGCCTTTGCGTCTTCATCATGGCTCGCGCCGGTGATGGTGACTTCGACGAATTTGCTGGCCCCCTCACCGTCGCGCACCACCTGATGCGCAAGGTCGCGCATCACATCGTGCAAGGCGGCATCGAAGGCGTCGTTATCAGAGACATCGACACCCGAAGCGCCGGTGGCGGCCATGATCAAAGCGTCTGAGGTCGAAGTGTCGCTATCGACCGTGATGCAGTTGAAAGTGCTTTCTGTATGGACCGACAGCCGCTGTTGCAGCTTGTCCTGCTCAATCTGCGCGTCGGTGAAGATATAGACCAGCATCGTGGCCATATCAGGGGCGATCATGCCCGAGCCCTTGGCAATGCCCGCGATAGAAACGGTCTTGCCCTCAACCTCAACCTCGACCGTGGCAGAGGCGCCTTTGGGGAAAGTGTCGGTCGTCATGATGGCCCGCGCGGCCTCTTCGATGCCCGCGGGGGACAGGCTGTCATGCAGATCGCCCAGCACGGCAGTGATGCGCTCATGGGGCAGGGGCTCGCCAATGACACCGGTGGAGGAGGTGAAGACCCGCGCCTGTGGCACGCCGCAGACTTCTGCCGCCGCCGCGGTGATCGCCTCGACCGCATCGGTGCCGCCGCGGCCGGTAAAGGCGTTGGCATTGCCGGAGTTCACCACAATGGCGGCGCCTTCATCCGAGGCGCCGCCGATTTTTGCCTGGCAGTCCAGCACCGGGGCGGCGCGGGTGGCGGAGCGCGTGAACGCGCCCGCCACGGCACTGCCCGGCACCAGTTTCGCCAACATCACGTCGCTGCGGCCCTGATAGCGGACCCCCGCGGCGATGGTGGCAAATGTCACGCCGTCGATGACCGGCAGATCGGGAAAACGGGCCGGGGCGAGCGGCGAGACAGCCAGTGCTTTACCCATGGGTCAGTTCAGCCAATCGGTGTTTTTCAGCACGCTGGGGTCGATCCCCTCGGCGGCGCTGCGGTCGACATCGGCCTCATCGGTCAGGCTCTCGATCGCTTTCTGCACGTTGGTCTGGCGGATCTGGGTTTCCAGCTCTTCACGCACTTCGTCCAGGGCGGGCGCTTCTGAGGTGCGCGTCTCGTTCAGCTTGATGACATGCCAGCCGAACTGGGTTTCGATCGGGTCAGAGATGTCATCGGCTTCCATGCCTGCGACAGCTTCTTCGAATTCAGGCACCATCATGCCGGGGCCAAACCAACCAAGCGCGCCGCCGCTGGGGCCAGAGGGGCCGGTGGATTTCTCGCGGGCGACTTCCGCGAAATCAGCGCCGCCATCCAGCTCTTCCTTGATCGCCTTGGCCTCTTCTTCGGTCTCTACAAGGATATGCGCGGCGTTGAATTCCTTGCTCGGCTCGGCATCTGCATATTGCGCATCATAGGCGGCTTTCAGGTCTTCGTCGCTGACCTCCTGCGCCATAATGCCCTCAACCGCCTCGCCTGCGGTCAAAGAACGGGTCTCATTTTCGATGGAAAGGGTCACGCGCGGCGGCAGTTCGCCGGAAAAGCTGTCGGCCAATGCGGTTTGCTGCACCAATTGATCCAAAATGCCCTTGAACAGCACCTCATCGGGCAGCTGCTGGTATTGCTGGGGCAGGGTCGCACGGGCGACGATCATATGGCCAAGCGTGATTTCAGTGTCGTTGACAGTGGCAACAACCGTGTCGACACCCGGTTCGTCTTGCGCGGCGACAGGCAGCGCCACAGCGGCGGCAAGCGCCAAAGACGACAGAAAAGTGAGGGGTTTTTGCATGGTTGGGTCCAATCGCTTCCTTCGTAGCAAGGCTGCTACATTGACAGTGTATGGCACGCCCCTTACATCGCCTTATGGCGCTGAGAGGCGCGGGCTCATCCACTATCTATGGGCTGCCATGGCGCTCGGCAAGCGGGTCGGCGCAAGACATCATAACTTCGGCGGGAGATTACATGCTGGGTATCGGAACAATCGCCAAAAAGGTCTTTGGCACGCCAAACGACCGGAAGATCAAGGCGACCCGGCCGCTTGTGGCTCGGATCAACGCGCTGGAGCCTGAGTTTGAAAAGCTGAGCGACGAGGAAATCAAGGCGCGCACCGCGGAATTGGCCAAACGGGCCGAGGCGGGCGAGAGCCTTGACGATCTGCTGCCCGAAGCTTTTGCCAACTGCCGCGAAGCCGCCCGCCGCACGCTGGGCCTGCGCGCCTTTGACACCCAGCTTCTGGGCGGGATTTTCCTGCATCAGGGCAATATTGCCGAGCAGAAAACCGGTGAGGGCAAGACCCTGACCGCGACTTTCGCCGCTTACCTGAACGGGTTGACGCATAAGGGCGTGCATATCGTCACCGTCAACGAATACCTCGCCAAACGCGATGCCGAATGGATGGGCAAGGTCTTTGCCGCGCTTGGGCTGACCACCGGCGTGGCCTATTCCGGCATGCCCGAAGACCGGAAACGCGCGGCCTATGCCAGCGACATCACCTATGCCACCAACAACGAGCTGGGCTTCGACTACCTGCGCGACAATATGAAGTCGAGCCTGTCGGAAATGCTGCAACGCGGGCATAACTTTGCCATCGTGGACGAGGTCGACAGTATCCTGATCGACGAGGCGCGGACGCCGCTGATCATCTCCGGCCCCTCGCAGGACCGTTCCGAGATGTATCAGATCATCGACGCGCTGATCCCCTCGCTCACCGAAGAACACTATGAGCTCGACGAGAAAACCCGCAACGTCACCTTCACCGATGAGGGCAATGAATTCCTCGAAGAGCAGCTGCGCGCCCGGGATCTGATCGAAGAGGGGATGACCCTTTACGATCCCGAAAGCACGACCATCGTGCACCATGTGAACCAAGGTCTGCGTGCACATAAGCTGTTCCAGCGCGACAAGGATTACATCGTACGCGATGGCGCGGTGACATTGATTGACGAATTTACCGGCCGCATGATGCCGGGCCGCCGCCTGTCGGACGGTCTGCATCAGGCGATTGAGGCCAAGGAAGGGGTTGATATCCAGCCCGAGAACGTGACCCTCGCCAGCGTCACTTTCCAGAACTACTTCCGGCTCTATGACAAGCTCGCGGGTATGACCGGCACGGCGCTGACCGAAGCCGAAGAATTTGCCACGATCTACGGTCTGGGCGTGGTCGAAGTGCCGACCAATGTGCCAATCGCCCGGGTGGACGAAGACGACGCCGTCTACCGCACCGCGCGCGAGAAATACGACGCGATGATCGAAAAGGTGAAGGAAGCCCATGCAAAGGGCCAGCCCTGCCTTGTCGGCACCACCTCGATCGAGAAATCCGAACAGCTCAGCACCATGCTGACCGCTGCGGGCATCGAGCACAACGTTTTGAACGCCCGCCAGCACGAGCAGGAAGCGCAGATCATCGCCGAGGCCGGCAAGCTCGGCGCGGTGACCATCGCCACCAATATGGCCGGACGCGGGACCGACATTCAGCTCGGCGGCAACGTCGAGATGAAGGTGCTCGACGCGCTGGACGCCGACCCCGACGCTGATCCTGCCAATATTCGCGCGCAAATCGAGGCGCAGCACGCCGAAGAGAAACAGAAGGTGCTGGAGGCCGGGGGTCTTTACGTTCTGGCCTCGGAACGTCACGAAAGCCGCCGGATCGACAACCAACTGCGCGGCCGTTCGGGCCGTCAGGGTGACCCGGGCCGGACCTCCTTCTTCCTCTCGCTGGAAGACGACCTGATGCGTATTTTCGGCTCTGAACGGCTGGAAAAAGTGCTGACGACGCTGGGCCTGAAAGAAGGCGAAGCGATTGTGCACCCTTGGGTCAACAAGTCGCTGGAACGCGCGCAGGCCAAGGTCGAAGGCCGCAACTTTGACATTCGCAAGCAGCTCTTGAAATTCGACGATGTGATGAACGAGCAGCGCAAGGTGATCTTTGGCCAACGCCGCGACATCATGGAAGCGCAAGACCTTAACGAGATCGTCACGGATATGCGCGAACAGGTGATCGACGACCTGATCGACACCTATATGCCGCCCAAGACCTATGCCGATCAGTGGGACACCCAAGGCTTCTATGCCGCGGTGATCGAACAGCTCAACGTCGATGTGCCGATCATCGCATGGTGCGAAGAAGACGGTGTGGATGACGAGGTGATCCGCGAACGTCTGATGGAGGCCACCGATAAGATGATGGCCGAAAAGACCGAGAAGTTCGGCGAAGAGAACATGCGCAACATCGAAAAGCAGCTGTTGTTGCAGGCCATCGACACCAAATGGCGCGACCACCTGCTGACGCTGGAGCATCTGCGCTCGGTCGTGGGTTTCCGCAGCTACGCGCAGCGCGACCCGCTGAATGAGTATAAGAACGAAGCCTTCCAACTGTTCGAGACAATGCTCGACAGTCTGCGTCAGGAAGTGACGCAGAAGCTGGGCCAGATCCAGCCGATGAGCGAAGAGCAGCGGCAGGAAATGATGCGCGAAATGGCGGCGCGGCAAGCGGCAATGCAGGCCGCGGCGACGGAAGCAGCCGACGCCTCTGCTGAAAAGGCCGAGGCTGCGGTTGCGGGTTTTGACGAGAACGAACCCACGACTTGGGGCAATCCGGGCCGCAACGATCCCTGCCCCTGTGGCTCTGGCAAGAAGTTCAAACATTGCCACGGTCAGATCACCTGAGCGCCGCCACCTTTTCGCCCCTAACTTGGCCTGTCAGGGCCATAACGCGGCCCTGATCCTGCACCATGAAGGTCTCCGACGATTCCGTTGAAGGAGACCTGCAATGAAACGCACCAAAGAAATCCTGACCGCTGCCGGAACGATGATCTGTGCGGCGGGCATCGGCTTTGTCATGCAGAACTCCGAGGCTGCGGAACAGCGCTACGGCGGTGCCGAAGGGCGGCCCATTGCGGATCATGGCGCGCTGCTGGAAGTCGAGAGCATCACGTTGACCTCGGGCGAGTTTGAGAACACCATCGCCCTGCCAGAGACCGACGCCCAGCTGTTCAAAGCCTCTGCGCCACAAAGCCTGCCACCCCTCCCGGAAACCCATAGCGCCGCGGTTACCGCCGCCTGCGATATCGTGGCAGACGCGCGCCCGACAGAGGCCGCGATGGTCGAGCTGTCGCTCGATGCCGCCTGCCTGCCGAATGAGCGTTTGACCGTGCATCACAATGGTATGATCTTTACCGAGACCACCGACGCTGAGGGCCAGTTGCAGGTGACCGTCCCCGCCTTGGCAGAAGAGGCGGTGTTCATCCTTGCCTTCGGCAATGGCGATGGCGCCGTGGCCCAGACCAGCGTGCCGGATCTGGCGGATTACGACCGTGTCGTGCTGCAATGGAAAGGCGCTGCGGGCTTTGAAATCCACGCGCGGGAGTTCGGTGCCGATTATGGTGATGATGGCCATGTCTGGTCCGGCGCGCCGCGCGACAGGGCCGCCGCAGCCAGTGGCCAAGGCGGGTTTCTGACCCGCAACGGCAATACCGATGTCGCTGAACCGCTGATGGCCGAAGTCTATAGTTTCCCGGTCTCCACAGCCACAGAGGACGGCGCTGTCGCGCTGAGTGTCGAAGCGGAGGTGAGCGAGGCCAATTGCGGGCTTGAGATCGAAGCACAGGCGCTGGAACTGCGCGATCAGGGCGCGGTCACCACCCGGAACCTGACGCTGGCGGTGCCGGACTGTGATGCGGTGGGGAACTTTCTGGTGTTGAATAATCTGCTCCAAGACCTGAAAGTCGCGCAAAAGTAACGCAATCGGGTGAAGCTTGATGAACGGTCTAAAACGTGCGGCGGTCTGCGCCGCACTTTTGCTTTTGACGGCAGGCAGGCTTGCCGCCCAGGATGTCGCCCTGACCTCGCGCGATGGCAGTGTGGAGATCAGCGGCACGCTTCTAGGCTTTGACGGAGAGTTCTACCGGGTCGAGACCGATTATGGCGAGCTCACCGTTGACAGCAGCGGCGTGTCCTGCGCCGGGCCGGGCTGCCCCAGCCTTGCCGATTTCGTCGCCGAAGTGCGGCTTTCCGGCTCGGCGACGATTGGCGCGGTGCTCATGCCCGCCTTGATCGAGGCCTTTGCCGCGCGCAACGATTACACGGTGAGCCGCGAAGATATCGACGCAGAGCGTTTCGTGATGCGCCTCTCCCGCGCCGACAGCGGCAAGCTGGCGGCCAGTTTCACATTCCGCGCCTCCAACACCGACGAAGGCTTTGCCGATCTTTTGGCCGATGAGGCCGATATCGTCATGGCGCTGCGCGAGCTGCGCCGGGAGGAGCGGATCAACGCCCGCGAACGCGGGCTGGGGGATCTCACTGGCGCGAACCGCAGTCGGGTGCTGGCCTTGGACGCGGTGGTGCCTGTCGTGGCCCCGACCAATCCGGTGAAGCAAATCTCACCGCATACGCTGGCGCGGGTCTTTGCCGGTGAAATCAGCAATTGGCAGCGTCTGGGTGGCCCGGATGCGCCGATATCCCTGCATCTGCCCAGCAGGGGGAGCGGGTTGAGCCAGGCCATCGTGGATCAGGTCATGGCCCCGGCGGGGCTGGAACTGGCGGAAAACATCCGCCGCCACCGGCTGCCGGAAAATCTGGCCGAAGCCGTGGCCGATGACATGTTTGCCATTGGGATCACCAGTTTCGCCGAACAGCGGGCCACTGAGGTCTTAACGCTGGGTGGCGATTGCGGCTTTGCGCTGGACGCCGCGCGGCGGACCATCAAGACAGAGGACTATCCGCTCACCGCGCCGATGTTCCTATATTTCCCGACCCGACGCTTGCCCCTGATCACGCGCGAATTTCTGGCCTTTACCCGCAGCCAGACCGCCCAGATTATCATTCGCCGGGCCGGTTTCGTCGATCAGGCGCCTGAGGAAATTCCAGTGGAGGAGCAGGGCAACCGTTTCGCCAATGCCATTATCACCGCCGGAAGCGAGACCTCGCTGAAAGAATTGCAGCGGATGACGGCGACCTTGGTGCCAATGGCGCGGCTGACCACGTCCTTCCGGTTTGAGGCCGGGTCGATCCGGCTGGATGCGCAATCACGGTCAAACGTGCGCCAATTGGCGCGGGCCTTGGAGCAGGGGCAATATGATGCCCGCCGCCTGATGTTTGTCGGCTTCAGCGATGGTGAAGGGCCGGCGCGGGCGAACCGAGAGATCGCCCTGCAACGGGCCGAGGCGGTGCGCCGGGCGGTGGCGGCTGCGGCGGAAACGGCCAACCTGTCGCGGATTGATCTGCGGGTGGCTGCCTTTGGTGAGGCCATGCCGATGGCCTGTGACGACAGCGCGTGGGGCCGTCAGGCCAACCGTCGGGTCGAAGTATGGGTGCGCTGATGCGCGCCTAGATAAAGCCTTCGCTGCGAAAGCTCAGCTCGCTCGATTTGCCGATGATCAGATGGTCGTAGAGCGACAGGCCCAAAGCATCGCAGGCGGTGGCGACCTGCTGGGTCATGTCGATATCCGCGCGCGAGGGGCTGGGGTCGCCCGAGGGATGGTTGTGCACGAGGATCAAGGCGCTGGCGTTCAGTTCCAAGGCCCGTTTGGCAACCTCCCGGGGGTAGACCGGCACATGGTCCACCGTGCCTTTGGCCTGCTCTTCGTCGGCGATAAGGGTGTTCTTGCGGTCCAGATAGAGCACGCGAAACTGCTCGGTTTCCAGATGGGCCATGGTGGTGTGGCAATAGTCCAGCAGGGCATCCCAGCTTGACACCACATGTTTTTTCAACACTTTGGCGCGGGCGAGACGTTGGGCTGCCGCCTCTATGATCTTGAGTTCCACGATCACCGCCTCCCCGACACCTTTGACATCGCGGAGCCGGGTGGCCGGGGCCGTGATGACGCGGTTGAAATCGCCGAACCTGTCCATCAAGGCGCGGGCGAGGGGTTTTACGTCGCGCCGGGGGATGGCCCGGAAAAGCACGAGTTCAAGCAGCTCATAGTCCGGCATCGCGGCGGCGCCACCCTGCATGAAACGGCTGCGGAGCCTTTGACGGTGGTCTGCAAGGTAGGAAGGTTGCTTCTGCCCGTTGGATGGTCGCTTTTCCGCCCTGTCCATCAGGAAGGGCAATTGTTGATTAACAAGGGTGGTGGGTGCGCGTGCCATGATGGATACTTGACCCAACTTGGTTAGGATTTGGTTAATCGAAACCTAAATCCGCGCGGTTTGCATTCTGGGATGCCGGGTGGACCGCCGCAGCGCTCCACCCTGATCGCTTAGCCCTTCATCGAATCCCAGAAGGATTTGACGGAGGAAAAGAAGTTGCTGCTTTCGGGATTGTTGTTCTGGGCTTCGCCCTCAAACTCTCGCAGCAATTCTTTCTGACGGTTGGTCAGGTTCACCGGGGTTTCGACCGCCAGTTCGATGATCATATCGCCTACGCCACCGCCACGCAGCGGGGGCATCCCCTTGCCACGCAGACGCATCTGACGGCCAGACTGGCTGCCGGCAGGGATCTGCACCCGGCCACGGCCCCCGTCGATGGTCGGCACTTCGATATTGCCGCCCAGAGCGGCGGTGCTCATTGACACGGGCACCCGGCAGAAGAGGTTCGGCCCGTCCCGCTCAAAGAGCTCGTGATCGGTCACCTCAATAAAGATATAGAGGTCGCCCGACGGCCCACCGCGCATGCCTGCTTCGCCTTCGCCAGCAAGCCGGATGCGGGTGCCGGTTTCGACACCTGCCGGGATGTTGACCGAGAGCGTGCGCTCTTTCTCAACCCGGCCCGCGCCGCGGCATTTCTTGCAGGGGTTCTTGACGATCTGCCCCATGCCCGAACAGGTCGGGCAGGTCCGCTCAACGGTGAAGAAACCCTGCTGCGCGCGTACCTTGCCCATGCCCGAACAGGTCGGGCAGGTGGTCGGCTCCGCCCCGCCTTCGGCACCGCTGCCGTCACAGGCGTCACATTGCACAGAGGCCGGGACGGTGATCGATTTCTGCATGCCCGAGAAAGCGTCTTCGAGCGAAATGCGCAGATTGTAACGCAGATCGGCGCCGCGTGCGGCACGGCGTCCACCGCCACCGCCGCGTTGGCCCATGAAGTCGCCGAACAGGTCGTCGAACACATCGGAAAAGGCCGAGGAGAAATCGCCCTGACCGCCGCCCATACCGCCTCCGGGACGCCCGCCGCCCATGCCACCTTCAAAGGCGGCATGACCGTAGCGGTCATAGGCGGCTTTCTTGTCGCCGTCTTTCAGCACGTCGTAAGCTTCGCCCACTTCCTTGAACTGGGCTTCGGCCTTGGGGTTGTCTTTGTTGCGGTCGGGGTGAAGGTCTTTCACCTTGCGGCGATAGGCTTTCTTGATCTCGTCGGCAGAGGCCCCTTTGGCAACGCCAAGCACCTCGTAGTAGTCACGTTTTGCCATGGGTTATCTTGCTCCTGCGCTGGAACGTGATGGGCCGGCCCGTCTGACGGACCGGCCCTTTCACAGGTTCCGTTTCACGCTCACGCGCGCTTGTCGTCGTCCAGATCTTCGAACTCGGCGTCGAGGATGTCGTCATCGCCACCCTGCGCCTGCTGCGTGTCCGAAGGCTGTGCCGTGTCGTCGCTGCCACCTTCTTCCTGTGCGGCCTTATAGATGGCTTCGCCTAGTTTCATGGCAGCTTCGGTGACGTTCTGGATGCCGGATTTGATCTTGTCGGCATTGTCGGTTTCCAGTTCGTCCTTCAGCGCGGCGATGGCCAGTTCGATCGCTTCGACGGTGGTCGGGTCGACCTTGTCGGAATGCTCTTCCAGCGACTTTTCGGTCGAGTGGATCAGCGATTCCGCCTGGTTCTTCGCCTCGATCAGCTCGCGGCGGGACTTGTCCGCCTCGGCGTTTTCTTCCGCGTCCTTGACCATTTGCTCGATATCCGCATCCGACAGACCGCCCGACGCTTGGATCGTGATCTTCTGCTCCTTACCGGTGCCCTTGTCGAGCGCGCCGACCGACACGATGCCGTTGGCGTCGATGTCAAAGGTCACTTCGATCTGCGGCATGCCGCGCGGGGCCGGCGGGATGTTCTCAAGGTTGAAGGCACCGAGCATCTTGTTGTCGGCCGCCATTTCACGCTCACCCTGGAACACGCGGATGGTCACAGCGTTCTGGTTGTCTTCGGCGGTCGAGAAGACCTGAGACTTCTTCGTCGGGATCGTGGTGTTGCGGTCGATCAGACGGGTGAAGACGCCACCGAGGGTCTCGATGCCCAAGGAAAGCGGGGTCACGTCGAGCAGGACCACATCCTTGACGTCACCTTGCAGAACACCGGCCTGAATGGCGGCACCAAGGGCCACGACTTCATCGGGGTTCACACCCTTATGCGGCTCCTTGCCGAAGAATTTGGTCACCTCTTCCGCGACTTTCGGCATGCGGGTCATACCACCGACCAGAACGACTTCGTCGATGTCGGAAGCGGACAGGCCCGCATCTTTCAGCGCGGCGGCGCAGGGCTTCATCGAGGCTTTGATCAGATCACCCACGAGGCTTTCCAGCTTGGCGCGGGTCAGTTTCATGACCATGTGCAGCGGCGAGCCGTCCTTGCCCATCGAGATGAAGGGCTGGTTGATCTCGGTCTGGCTGGAGCTCGACAGTTCAATCTTCGCCTTCTCTGCCGCTTCCTTCAGACGCTGAAGCGCCATCTTGTCTTGCGTCAGGTCGACACCGTTGGCCTTTTTGAACTCATCCGCAAGGTAGTTCACGATGCGCATGTCGAAGTCTTCACCACCGAGGAAGGTGTCACCGTTGGTGGATTTCACTTCGAACAGACCGTCGTCGATCTCAAGGATGGTCACGTCGAATGTACCGCCGCCAAGGTCATAGACCGCGATGGTTTGCGTGTTCTCTTTGTCGAGGCCATAGGCCAGCGCGGCGGCTGTCGGCTCGTTGATGATCCGCAGCACTTCGAGACCGGCGATCTTACCGGCGTCTTTGGTGGCCTGACGCTGGGCGTCGTTGAAGTAGGCTGGCACGGTGATAACCGCCTGAGTGACTTCCTCACCCAGATAGCTTTCTGCGGTCTCTTTCATCTTACCCAAGATGAAGGCCGAGATCTGGCTTGGGGAGTATTTCTCACCCTTGGCTTCGACCCATGCGTCGCCGTTGCCGCCGTCGATAACGTTGAACGGCATGTTCTTCTTGTCCTTAGCCAGATCCGCATCGTCGTTGCGGCGGCCGATCAGGCGCTTGACGCCAAAGACTGTGTTTTCGGGGTTGGTGACCGCCTGGCGTTTCGCCGGCTGGCCAACAAGACGTTCATCGTCGGTGAAGGCGACGATGGACGGGGTTGTACGTGTGCCTTCTGCGTTTTCGATCACGCGCGGCTGGCTGCCGTCCATGATGGCGACGCAGCTGTTGGTGGTTCCAAGGTCAATACCGATTACTTTGGACATGTTTCGATCCCTCTTTAAATCCAAGGCGATGACACGAGACGCGGACCCGTTTCGGCATCCTGCCCCGATCTGTTGACATCAAAGGCAACGTGCCTTCGACGGTTCGGAGCGTATATAGGGAGGGTATTTCGACCCTGCAACCACTGGCGAGGCAGGTTGGTCGCGATTCCGTGATGTTTTTGCGAAACCGCCTGAGAACGAGGAAAAAATGACTGCATTGCGCCTTCGGGGCTTTGATATTCACAAGGATTTTCTGAACCGCGCGGCCCAGACCGAGGTGCTGGATGCCGTGCGGGGCGTGGTCCGCGCGGCACCTTTCTACCGGCCGGAGACACCGCGCGGCGGGCGGATGTCGGTGCGGATGACCTCGGCCGGGAGATACGGCTGGTATTCTGATCGGCGCGGCTATCGCTATGTCACCGCGCATCCTGATGGCCAGCCCTGGCCCGACATCCCCGCGCCGATCCTGGCGATCTGGGATCAGGTGACGGGGTTGGAGCGGCGACCGGAGTGTTGCTTGATCAACTATTACGATGCAGACGCGAAAATGGGGCTGCATCAGGACCGGGACGAGGCGGATTTTCAGTGGCCTGTCGTCTCGGTCTCGCTGGGGGATGACGGGCTGTTCCGCATTGGCAATCTCACCCGCGGCGGGAAAACGGAATCGATCTGGCTGCAATCGGGCGATGTGGTGGTGATGGGCGGGGAGGCGCGCCTGACCTATCACGGGGTGGATCGGGTCAAGGCCGGGTCTTCGACCTTGCTGCCCAAAGGCGGACGGATCAATCTAACACTGCGGGTGGTGGAATAGCCGTTTTCTTTTAAAGAAAACGCCCCGGACTTTTTTGAAAAGTCCGGCACCGCTAGCGGCTGAGCGAACAGCACCCTGAAACATGCTGCCAGCCCGTCGCGTCCTTCATAAGCAGTTCAATCGACAACCCATAGGCGCGGTCCGACATGCCATCGCTACATGCCTCTGTCGAAAGCGCGCCGACCGCAAGGCCCTCTGCGCGCTCGGCAATCAGGTGAAAGCTGTCCCGTCGCCCTTGCGCCGGCCCCTTTTGCACAATGTCATAGCCCTGCGGCGCCGCATCAATCGCGCGGTAGCTGACTGTGGCGCCCTCAACCTCAAGCGACCAAAACGGCTCGGTTCCCGCACATTGCGCCAATTGCGGCATGGCGCCCGCCCATTGCCCCGGTCGGCGTTGCAGATAGTGTAGGGAGACCCAGCCCCTGCCTTCGCCACTGTTCACCAGCGCCCAGCGATAGCTGTCATCGGGCCGGATCAATTCAACCGCTTCGGCGTCATGGGCAAGACGGCCGATAATCGGTGCCTGCGCATTGGGGCCTTCGCGGATGTTCAGCACGTCATTAGCCGCCACATCGACAACATCGTAAAGCGCCGGCCAAGCGTCCTGTGTCGCCGCGGCGGGCAGGGCCAAGAGGCAGAGCAGTGCGGCGAGCCATCTCATCGCCGGGCATTCCAGCTCAGCGAGGCATGACGGCGGGTGTAAAACTCCCCCATCAGCCCGATCATCAAAAGCACCAGCCCGACCCAAAGCGGATACTCCCAATTGCTATAGCGCGGATTGTAATTGATGAAGGCAAAGCCCCTTGCTTGGTCAATGGCGTGGAACAGGGGGTTCCAGTCAAACATCGCCAGCATATAGCCGGGCAGGGAGTTGGCCAAAAACATCTTGCCCGAGGCGATCATATTGGCGCGCTGATAGACCGTGGAAAAGATTGAAACGAAAGACGGAAACCACGGTTTGATCGCCAGCATCACCAGCCCGAGCGCGCAGCCGGTGAACCAAGAGATCAGCAGCATCCCGAAGGCCGCGAACGGCTGGTCGATGGAGATCGGCGTGACCGCCACGTGATAGATGAACAGGATCACAAAGAGCGACAGCACTTGAATATAGAGCGCCCCCAGTGCCGCCGAGGCGATGGCGATGATGGTATTCATCGGCGCATGTTGCATCATCGGGCTGGCTGGCCCCTCAGACGCGGCCACCGCGCCCAGCGCTTTGACATGGGTGAGGTAGAGAAAAATACCCGACATGAGATAGACAAGAAAATCGCCCCGCACCGCAGAGCCCCGCATGCCAAGGATCGTGAACATCACGTAAAAGGCGAGCACGAACATCACCGTCTGCATCATGTTCATGGCAATCGCGGCGAAAGCATTGTTGTGCTGCTTGCGCACGCTGCGCACCACCGAATGATAGATCAACTCGGCCATAGCGAGGGCCGAGCCAAGACCCGATTTCGGTTTTCGATTGGATTGGAACATGCGCGCGTCCTCAACGAAGCCCTAGCGTGACACGGAATTCTTGCTGTTCCGTTAGGGCCAAAGCATAAGGGAAACCATTGATTGAAGCAATGTTGCCCGAAAGGGCCGGAGGCAGAATGGACTACGACAAGCTGGTCACGGAAATGCGGCGTTTGGCGCTGGAAGCAGGCGACCGGATTATGGAAATTTACGGCCAGGATGATTTCGAAGTGAAATCCAAATCGGACGACAGCCCGGTGACCGCCGCGGATGAGGCCGCAGACGCGATTATCTCCGAAGGTCTGCGCAGCGCTTTTCCGGACATGATGCTGGTCACCGAAGAACAGGCAGCGACCCATTCCGCGCAGGGCGATACTTTTCTGATCGTCGACCCGCTTGATGGCACCAAGGAATTTGTCCACCGCCGCGGCGATTTCACGGTCAATATCGCCTTGGTCGAAGGCGGCACCCCGACGCGCGGCGTTGTCTATGCGCCTGCCAAATCCCGCATGTTCTTTACCCGCGCCGATGGCCAGTCGGTTGAGGAAAGCGGCGCCTTTGCGAAGGATAAGGTCGGGGAGACCAAAGAGATTTCCGTCTCTAACCCGGACAATTCGGCCCTGATGGTGGTGGCGTCGAAATCGCACCGGGATCAGGCTACAGATGACTATATCGGCAAATACGCCGTGCGCGACATGACCTCCGCTGGCTCCTCCTTGAAGTTCTGCCTTGTCGCCACGGGCGAAGCGGATCTTTACCCCCGTCTGGGCCGCACGATGGAATGGGACACCGCCGCCGGCCATGCCGTGTTGAACGGGGCCGGAGGCGCGGTGGTGCGTTTCGATGATCTTTCGCCCCTGACCTATGGCAAGGACAGCTTTGCCAACCCCTTCTTCATCGCTCATGCCCCCGGCGTGGATCTTAAGGAAAGCTGATGTCTGTCCTGATTGTCATTCCCGCCCGCTATGCCTCCACCCGCTACCCCGGAAAGCCGCTTGTGGCGCTGACCGGCGCCACTGGCCAGCAGCAAACCCTGATTGAGCGCAGTTGGCGCGCGGCCTGCGCGGTGTCGGGCGTGGACCGCGTGGTTGTCGCCACCGATGACGCGCGTATTCGCGGCGCTGCCGAGGGCTTTGGCGCCGAGGTGGTGATGACCTCCGAAACCTGCGCCAATGGCACGGAGCGTTGCGCCGAAGCTCATGCCGCGCTGTGCGGGGGCTATGACATTGTGGTGAACCTGCAAGGCGATGCGCCGCTGACCCCTTATTGGTTTGTCGAAAGCCTTGTGCAGGGACTGAAAGACAGGCCGCAGGCCGAGATCGCCACGCCGGTCCTGCGCTGTGATGGGGCGACCCTGAACAGTCTCTTGGCGGACCGTAAGGCCGGGCGCGTGGGCGGCACCACGGCGGTTTTCGGCAGCGACAATAGCGCGCTCTACTTTTCCAAGGAGGTCATCCCCTATACCGGCAAATCCTTTGCCCCGGATGACCCTTCCCCGGTGTTTCACCATGTCGGTGTCTATGCCTACCGCCCCGAGGCGCTGGCGGCCTATCCGGACTGGCCGACCGGCCCGCTGGAGCAGCTGGAAGGTCTGGAGCAGCTGCGCTTTCTGGAGAATGGGCGCCCGGTGCTCTGCGTGGAGGTCGAGGCGAAAGGGCGCGAGTTCTGGGAGTTGAACAACCCCGAAGACGTGCCAAAGCTTGAGGCCATGATGGCGAAAATGGGATTGGAATGACCACCGCCCCCGTCAGCGTCAGCATCGTGATCGTAAGTCGACATCGACCCAAGGCATTGCGGCGCTGTCTGACGGGGGTAGAGCAGCTTCAATACACGCCATTCGAAGTGATCGTCGTCGCCGATCCGGCAGGGTTGGCAGTGGCGCGGTCGTTGCCCTTTGCCGCAGCGCTCAAGCTGGTCGCTTTCGATGAACCCAATATCTCCGCCGCCCGCAACCTTGGTATTGCGCAGGCTGCAGCCGAGGTGGTGGCCTTTATCGACGATGACGCGGTGCCAGAGCCGCAATGGCTCCGGTACCTGATGGCGCCGGCGACAGACCCCGCCGTCGCCGCCTTTACAGGCTTTGTGCGCGGTCGCAATGGTATTTCCTTTCAGTATCAGGCACGTAGATTGAACGCATGGGGCATCGCCGAAGCCCTGCCGCTCGACCCGGCTGCCCCCACTGTGCTGCCCGCGCCCGCAACCGGTGCGATCAAGACCGAAGGCACCAATATGGCCTTCCGCCGCGATGTGCTGCTTGACTTGGGCGGCTTTGACCCGGCGTTCCATTATTTTCTGGATGAAACTGACCTCAATATGCGGTTGGCGCGGGCGGGGCATGCCACGGCCATCGCGCCCTTGGCCGAAGTGCATCACGGCTTTGCCGCCAATGCCATGCGCAATGCCAAACGTGTGCCACAAGACCTTTATGACATCGGGGCCAGTTGGGCCGTCTTTCAACGCAAACATATCCCCCAGCCGGACCGCGCCGCACATTGGGCGCAGCGGCGGCAGGAGGATCGGCAGAGGCTTTTGAGGCATCTGCTGTCAGGCGGGTTGGAGCCGCGGGATGTCACCCGGCTTTTGGGGCGGCTCGATGAGGGCTATGCCGAGGGTCAAACGCGGGTTTTTGGCCCGCAGTCTGTGGCGCAAGCGTCAGAAATGTTCCGGGCATTCCCAGCCCGCAAGAGAAAGAGCTCTCTTATCGGAACCCGACCGTGGCGGCTCTCTCAAGACCGCGCAGCAGCGGCAAAACGGGTCGCAAGAGGTGAGATTGTCACTTTGGTTTGCCTGTCTCCGACATTGTTCTACCATCGCCTTTCCTTTCAGTCCGAAGAGGGTATTTGGCTGCAAAGAGGGGGCATCTATGGGAAATCTTTGCGCAATACGGCGCTTTTCCGCCGGATTTCGCGCAAAACCCGCGTGCTAATTGAGGCCAAGCGTATTGCTTGCCAGCGTGGTTTAAGCGATGATTAAGACAGGCTGGTAGGGAGTGGTCAATTTTCCAAGCGCCTTGTTTTATTTGAGCTGTAGTTAGGACGAAGATGCGTAAAAAAGTAACCAAAGCAATTTTTCCGGTCGCGGGCCTCGGCACCCGTTTTTTGCCGGCCACGAAATCTGTGCCGAAAGAAATCATGACGCTCGTTGATCGGCCTCTGATTCAATATGCCATCGATGAAGCGCGGGCTGCCGGTATCAAAGAATTCATCTTTGTAACCTCGCGCGGCAAAGGTGCGTTGGAAGATTATTTCGATCACGCACCGCAGCTTGAGCAAGAGCTGCGCAAGAAGGGGAAGGACGAGCTCCTTAAAACCTTGCAAAGCACCAATATGGAAAGCGGTGCCATTGCCTATATCCGCCAGCACAAAGCACTGGGCCTTGGCCATGCGGTCTGGTGTGCCCGGCGTCTGATTGCGAATGAGCCTTTCGCCGTCATTCTGCCAGACGATGTCATCGCGGCGGAAAAGCCCTGTCTTCAGCAGATGATCGAAGCCTATAATGAAACCGGCGGCAGCATGGTAGCGGCGATGGAAGTCGAGCCATCCAAGACTTCGTCCTACGGTATCCTCGAAACCAGCGAAGAGCAGGGTGATCGGGTCAAGGTCAAGAGCATGGTTGAAAAGCCAGCGGCGGAAGAGGCCCCGTCGAACCTTGCGGTGATCGGGCGCTACGTTCTTGCTCCCACTGTTTTGCAGAATCTCAACAAGTTGAAATCCGGCTCTGGCGGTGAAATCCAGCTTACCGACGCGATTGCGCAGGAGATTGAGCAGGATCGTGATGTCTATGGCTACCGCTTCCGCGGTCAGCGGTTCGATTGCGGGTCCAAATCCGGCTTCTTGCAGGCGACCGTGGCCTTTGGTCTGGCCCGCGAAGAACTGCGCGACGATCTGCATGCCTATCTGCAAAGTATCATGCAGATCGACCGGGCCGCACAGTAGCACCGCGCGAGAAAGCCCCGAGCGCCGCACGGCAATGACGCAGGAGCCGCATGACGCTCGGGACGGGACAATCTGATTTGACGACGACTGACCCACCGGCGCGGCTGCTTGATCTGACGCGCAGCCTGCGCCGGGCGGGGCGGACCGCCACCGGGGTCGATCGGGTCGAACTGGCCTATCTCTCTCATTTGCTGACGCTAGAGACGCCGCTTTACGGGCTGGCGCGCACGGCGCTTGGCTATGTCCTGCTGGACCGGGCGGGGCTGCGGGCCTTTTGCGACAGGATTCAGGGCAAGCTGGCTTGGGGCCGCGCGGATCTGTTATCTCGGCTGCCCAAGGGTCGGCAGGCGGCGGTGATGCGGGCCGAAAGCGACCTGCGGCGTCTCGCACGGCAGCGGTGCCTGCCGCAGGGGCTGGTGGCGATGCTGCGGCGGAACTTGCCGACAGGCTTTGCCTATCTGAACCTGGGCCATAGCAATCTGACAGACCGGGTACTGCTCGGCGTCAAAGCCGCAGGCGGGCGCATTTCGGTCCTGATCCATGATGTCATTCCGCTGGAATACCCTGCCTATCAACGGCCCGGCACCGTCGCGCCCTTTCGCGCGAAATTGGATCGCGTGAACCTCTGCGCCGATCTGGTGATCTATAATTCACAAGACACCCGGCGGCGCAGCGAAGCGCAGATGCGCCGCCCTGTGCCGCCTGCTATCGTGGCGCATCTGGGGGTCGATACCCCCGTTCCGGATGCGGCGGCCTTGCCCCCCGATCTGCCCCCTGCGCGGCCCTATGTGGTCTGTGTCGGCACCATCGAACCGCGCAAGAATCACGCGTTTCTGTTGGACCTTTGGCAAGAGATGGGGCGCGACGCGCCGATGCTGCTGATCTGCGGCAGCCGCGGCTGGAACAATGCCGCGGTGTTCGACCGGCTGGATCACTTGCCCCTCAATGGCCCGGTGCGCGAATGCAGCGGCCTGTCCGACAGGGCCTTGGCGGCCTTGGTTGCCGGGGCCGCAGGCGCCGTCTTTCCCAGCCATGCCGAAGGCTTTGGCCTGCCGCCCGCCGAAGCGCTGCGCCTTGGGACGCGTGTTTTATGCAACGATTTACCAGTCCTGCGGGAGGTGCTGGGCGACAAAGCCGTTTACGCACCGCTGTCTGACCCCTATTCATGGAAAAGAATACTCGAAGAATGGGCCGCAAATCCGCCAGATCCGCGCGCCATGGCAACTTATCAGGCCCCGACATGGGCCGAACACTTCAAGACGGTGTTAAAGTTGACGTGATAGCGCTGCAAAAGAGCGGATAGGTTCAATAGGTTAGGGGCGGTTTTGGGCGTCATTCAGTCATACCGGCTGCGGCTACAGCGCAAGCGCTGGCGCATTCGCGCGTTTCGCAAACGCCGCGAATTGACCCCTGTTGCCAATCGCACCGGGCAGATCAAGCGTGACGATCTTTTGCTCTTTTGCACCCAACGCAATGAGCGCATTCGCCTTCCCTATTTCCTGCAGTACTACCGCGACATGGGGGTGGGCCATTTCTTCTTTGTCGACAATGACAGCAGCGATGGGTCGCTCGACTATCTGGCAGAGCAGCCGGATGTCTCTGTCTGGCGCGCGCAGGCCAGTTACAAACGCGCCCGTTTCGGGATGGATTGGCAGAACTGGCTGCTGATGCGCTATGCCCATGGCCATTGGGCGCTGACCGTCGATCCGGATGAATTTCTGGTCTATCCGTTTTGCGACACGCGCCCGCTGCGGGCGTTGACGGATTGGCTCGATGCGTCCTCGATCAAAAGCTTCAGCGCCATGCTGCTCGACATGTATCCCAAAGGCCGGCTGGACGCGCAGCCTTACCGCGAAGGCCAGAACCCGATTGAGATCGCCGCGTGGTTTGACAGTGGCAATTACACCATTTCGCGCAATCCGCGTTTCGGCAATCTTTGGGTGCAGGGCGGGCCTCGGGCGCGGGTGTTCTTTCCCGAGGCGCCGGAAAAGTCCCCGGCGCTGAACAAAGTGCCCTTGGTCAAATGGGATCGACGCTATGCCTATGTCAGCTCGACCCATACGCTCCTGCCGCGCGGGTTAAATCAGGTCTATGACGAATGGGGCGGGGAAAAAGCATCGGGCATGCTGCTGCATGCGAAATTCCTCGATACATTCAGCGCCAAAGCGGCCGAGGAATTGGACCGCAGTGAGCATTACGCGGCCTCGGTCGAATACAAAGCCTATGCGGCGCGGCTCACGGACGACCCCCAGCTTTGGTGCAAATGGTCCGAGCGGTATATCAATTGGCGCCAGTTGGAGATTTTGGGTCTCATGTCCAAAGGGAATTGGGCATGAGCGTCGGCATTGTCATGCTGGTGCACAACGCCTTTGACCGTGCCGAGCAGGTGGCGCGCCATTGGGCGGCGGCGGGCTGTCCGGTGGTGATCCATGTCGACAAGGCGGTGCCACGGCGCGACCATGATGCTTTCGTCACCGCGCTGGCCGATCTTAGGAACCTGCGTTTCAGCAAGCGCTACCGCTGTGAATGGGGCAGCTGGGGCATTGTCGCCGCCACCCAAGCGGCGGCGGAACTGATGCTGGTCAGTTTCCCGAAGGTGCGCCACGTCTATCTGGCCTCCGGCGCTTGCCTGCCGCTGCGGCCGGTGCAGGAGCTGATCGACTACCTGAAAGAACGTCCACAGACTGATTTCATCGAAAGCGCCACAACGGCGGATGTGCCTTGGACCGTGGGCGGTCTGGATGCCGAGCGTTTTACCCTGCGGTTCCCCTTTTCATGGCGCCGGCAGCGCTATCTGTTCGACCGCGCGGTGGACATTCAGCGCAGGCTGAAACTGCACCGCCGGATGCCGAACAACCTCGTCCCGCATATGGGCTCGCAATGGTGGTGCCTCACCCGGCGCACCCTGTCGGCGGTGCTGCAAGACCCGGACCGCAAGACCTATGACAAGTTCTTTCGCCATGTCTGGATCCCGGATGAATCCTATTTCCAGACCCTCGCACGGCTCTATTCCACCCAGATCGAAAGCCGCTCGCTGACCCTGTCGAAGTTCGATTTTCAGGGCAAACCGCATATTTTCTATGACGATCACCTTCAGCTTCTGCGGCGCTCGGATTGCTTTGTGGCGCGCAAAATCTGGCCGCATGCGGACCGCCTCTATGAAGTGTTTCTGACCGACCCGGCGGGGGCGATGAAAAAGACCGAGCCGAACCCGGGCAAGATCGACCGTATCTTTGCCAAGGCCGTCGAGCGCCGGACCCGCGGGCGGCCGGGGCTCTACATGCAGAGCCGCTTTCCCAACGAAGATTGGGAGAATGGCGTCACCGCCGCGCCCTATTCGATGTTCCAAGGCTTTGCCGAACTCTTTGAGGATTTCGAGCATTGGCTGGGCCGGACCACCGGCGCGCGGGTGCATGGGCATCTCTTTGCCCCGGACCGCGCGCATTTCGCCGATGGGCAGAGGGCGCTCAATGGCGCGCTGTCGGACGATCCGATCCTGCGCGACTATAACAGCAGCGCCTTTCTGACCAATCTGATCTGGAACACCCGTGGGGAACGTCAGTGTTTCCAATTTGGCCCGATGGACACGCAAGACATCAATTGGCGCGTCGCCCGAGATCCGAATGCGCAGGTTTCGGTCATCACCGGGGCTTGGGCGGTGCCTTTGTTCCGGTCAAACCTCGATTTTGCTGAGATCCGGCGGCTCGCGGCCAAGCTGCAACGGGTGGAGAGCACCCATATGGATGTGCTGCGCTCGCCCCATGCCAAGGCGCGGGTGCGGATCTGGACCATGGCGGAGTTTATCGAAGCGCCGATGGAGCCCTTGCAGGGCATCTTGGACGAGATCGGCCGCAGCCGGACGCGCCGCCTCTCCGAAGCGCCCCGGATGGTGGATCTGACCGGCTTTGGCCAGTTCCTTCAGAACCTCAAGAACCAGGGCATGCACCCCTATCTGATGGGTGATTTCCCCGTCGCGCGGGGCGTGGCGGCGGATGCGAAACCCTCTTTGAAACCCTATCTGGTGAAGTAACCCATGACGCAAAAGTTCGACAGTTTCGTGGTCTTTGCCGAGATGCGCACAGGCTCCAATTTTCTGGAGGCCAACCTGAACGCCTTTAACGGGATCGCCTGCCATGGGGAGGCGTTCAATCCCTTCTTCATGGGCTATCCCAAAAGCGAGCCGATCCTTGGGGTTGATCAGGCGGCGCGCGATGCCGACCCGCAGGTGCTGCTGGATGCGATACGCAGGCAGGGGGATGCGCTCGGCGGTTTTCGCTATTTCCACGACCACGACCCCCGCGTCTTTGATACCATTGTCAACGATCCCCGCTGCGCCAAGATCGTGCTGACGCGGAACCCGGTCGACAGCTATGTCAGTTGGAAGATCGCCCAGGCCACGGGGCAGTGGAAATTGACCGATGTGAAGGCGCAGAAACTGGCGCAGGCGGTCTTTGACGCGGATGAATTCGCTGCCCATCTCGACGCTTTGCAGGCTTTTCAGATCACCCTGTTGAACCGGCTTCAGACCTCGGGCCAAACGGCGTTTTATCTGGCTTACGAAGACCTTCAAAGTGTCGAGGTGATGAACGGTCTGGCGCGGTATCTGGGGGTGGATGAGGCGCTCGACGCGCTCGATAAGAACCTCAAGAAACAAAACCCCAGCCCGATCTCGGCCAAGGTCAGCAACTATGATGAGATGCAGCAGGCGCTGTCGCGGTTGGACCGTTTCGATCTGACCCGCACCCCGAATTTCGAGCCGCGGCGCGGGCCGAGCGTGCCGTCCTACGTCGCCGCGGCAACCAGCGGCTTGGTCTATCTGCCGATCAAATCCGGGCCACAGGCGCAGGTTCTGGCCTGGTTGGCCGAGCTCGACGGCGTGCCGCAAGAGGCGCTGCGCGATAAGATGACGCAGAAAGAGATGCGGCAGTGGAAACGGAAAAACCCCGGGCATCGCGGATTTACCGTTCTTCGCCATCCGGTGGCGCGGGCGCATCACGCCTTCTGCCGCTATATTCTCGCGACCGGCCCGGGCAGCTATGCACAACTGCGCCGCACGCTGGTCCGCCGCTACAAACTGCCCCTGCCCGAAGGCGGTCCGGGGGCGGAGTACGACCGCGACGCGCACCGCACTGCCTTTGCCGCCTTCCTGCGGTTTCTGAAGGGCAATCTGGCCGGGCAAACCGCGATTAGGGTCGATGCGGCCTGGTGCTCGCAGGTGCAGGCCGTGGCGGGCTTTGGCGCGTTTTGCCTGCCCGACCGGATCATCAGAGAGGCCGATATGGCCGCGGAACTGGCGGACCTCGCCGCCGGGGCGGGCCATGCCACGGCGCCCGCGATCCCCGCGGTGCCCGAGCCGGGGCCCTTTGCTTTGGCCGAGATCTATGACGAAGAGATCGAAAAACTCGCCGCTGAGGCCTATCAGAAAGACTATATGACATTCGGATTCTCCCGCTGGCGCTGAACCGCATTCGTCCTTGCTGGAGGCGGCGCAAGCTGTGAGAAAGGTCGCGTCCTAGTTGAGGGTCTTGCCGTGAGCTTTCTGTCCGTCACCTCTGTCCCGCGCCTGCGGTGGAGCGCGCCGCGCGCCTTTACGCTGCGGCCGCCTTTGGCATCTTTGGCCTTTCTCATTCTGGGGCTGGTGATCTTCGGCCTCGGCGAAGCGCTGTTGGTCACCGCCGGTGTCGGTGTCAGTCCTTGGACGGTCTTTGCCGAGGGGGTCACCAATATCACCGATTGGAGCCTCGGCTTTGCGACCTTTGTCATCAGTGCGACGGTCCTGCTGCTGTGGATACCGCTGCGCCAGACGCCGGGCATCGGGACGATCCTGAACGCGGTGATTGTGGCTCTGGTGCTCGAATTTGCCCTGCCGCTGCTGCCGCGTTTCGAGACCTATTTCGCCAATGCCCTGCTCGCCCTGACCGGCGTTTTTGTGACCGGTTTTGGCGGCGCGATCTATCTGGTGGCCAACCTTGGCCCCGGCCCGCGGGATGGGCTGATGACCGGGCTGCAACGGATCACCGGCCAGCCCATCGCGCTGGTCCGCATGAGCATTGAATTGACCGTGGTCGGTATCGGCTGGGCCTTGGGCGGCACTCTGGGGTTGGGCACGCTGCTTTTCGCGGTCGGCATTGGCCCCGCCATGGCGATCGGCATGCAGATTTTGAACCTGCGCAGCTCCGAGCGCTAGCCGCACCGCCGGCTGCCCTGACCTTTCTGTTATCGCAAGGCAAAGCCTGCGTGGACCTTGGGCAACACTCCCATAGGTTGAGGGAACTGAGATTGAATGTTCCGATTTTTCTGCAAGAGTTAACGGGAAGTTAACGCCACTCCGGGACCCGCCCCGGCCGGGCATATACCGTGGGAAAACAATCCTTTGATGTGTCAGGGCATAGCAACCGGAACCAATCCCGCCTCCTTTGATATGTTCCGGGCGATCATCCAGCACAGCCCGTTCGGCGTGTGGGTCACGAATGCCGCCGGGTTTGTCCTGTTCCGCAATTGCAGCGCCGAAGCCATGTTCCCCGGCAAGATCGGCCATGGGGCGCAGATCTCGTCCCTCCTGCCGGCGCTGTCGGTTGAGGGCGGCAAGCTCATCTGCCAGTCCATCGGCAGCGGTGACCTTGAGAATATCATCGCCCTGCCCAGGGGCCTCGGCGGGCCGCGGTATTGCGAGGTCAGCCTCAGCCAGTTCACTGGGGCGGACGGTCAGCGGTTCAATATTGCCAGCCTCAACAACGTGACAAGCCGCGTTCGGGCTTGGCAGGCGCTCAAGGACCAAGAAACACGCTGGAACCTTGCCTTGGAAGGCAGCCAGATCGGGGTGTTTGAATCTGACCTGCGGAGTGGCAAAGGTGTGGCGTCAGACGCCTGGTATCAACTGCTTGGCATCTGCGATTCAGACGGGCGAAACTCTGACGAAGAATGGCGTGCGCGCATCCACCCCGATGACCGGGCAATGGTCGAAGCGAATGACGCGGAATGTATCGCGGGAAGGGTCGAGAAATCCGAAGCCAAATTCCGCATGCGCGGGGCCGACGGGTCCTGGCGCTGGATGCGGTCGATCCTCAGGGTGACAGAGCGCGATGCGGCTGGGGATGCGCTGCGCCTATTGGGCACGATGATCGACATCCACTCCCTCGAAAGTGCGCAGAACCTTGCAAAGGCGCGCAAGGAGGGGCTGGAAATGCTGATGGCCAACGCCCCTGTCGCCATGGCTGTCGTTGCGCTCGACGGGCGGTTCATCTTGCTGAACGATGCCTGCTACCCTTTGTTCGGCTACCCGCCCGGCGTGCTTGAGCAGTTGAGCTTCTGGAAGCTTTCCGGGACTGAAACGCTGGGCAAGGTCAGAGCCGAGGTCGAGGGGTTTCTGACCGGAAAGATCAACGCCTCGCGCATTGAGGAGCGCTATGAGAAACCGGATGGCGCGGTGATCGATATTGCGATCCGGCTTTCGGTGGTCCGCCACGAAGACCCGAAAGACACGCGGCTGGTCGTACAGATGGTCGATATCACCGAGAAAAAGCGGCTGGAGTCCCTGAAGGATGATTTTGTCGCAACGGTCAGTCATGAGCTGCGCACGCCGCTTGCATCCATCCACGGCGCTCTGCGCCTGCTCACCGAGGAGGTCGGGAAGGGCCGGTCGGGGCGGGTCGAAAAGCTTTTGGAACTGGCAGACAGAAACAGCCTTCGGCTGACGCAGGTCGTCAATGATTTGCTGGATTTCCAAAAGCTCACCACCGGGCATTTTTCGGTCACTCTGGCCGAGGTGGACGCCGTGGAACTGGTTCGCCAGACGGTCATCGACAATGGGCCTTTCGCGGATAAGTTCGAGGTTTCTTTTGCGTTGGACCTGCCTGCGGAACCGGTGCTTATTCACGCCGATGCGCAGCGTCTGAGGCAGGTCGTGACGAACCTTCTGTCCAACGCCGCGAAGTTTTCGACCCCCGGCAGCACGGTGCCTGTCGGCCTGACGGTGGAGGCGAGCATCTGCACCATTCGCGTCGAGAACGACGGTCCCGGCATCTCGGCAGAGTTCGGCAATCGGATCTTTCAGCCCTTCTCGCAGCAGGCCGACCATCTGACACGCAACCGCGCGGGGACCGGGCTTGGCCTGTCGATCTGCAAGGAACTGGTCGAAAATATGGGAGGTGAGATCGGTTTCACATCACTCCCGCATGTCTCGACCGAATTCTGGGTGCATATGCCTTTGCTGGGGGTCGGTCAGCCGTAGCGCGCAGGTCGGGGAGCGGAGGTTTATTCGTGTCGGGGTTCTACCGACCCTTAGCCGGCCCAAGCAAACCCGCACTTGAACGGCAGCTTCAGAACCGCAACAATTACCGGAAAGGTGAGCAGGCGGCCCGTCCTCAAACACCAGCCCCGACGAACGTCAGCCTGACGTGTTCCCCACCGCTCGCGCGCGCCCGGAACTCGATCCTGCCGCCGATCCGCGCCATTGCCGCCTGCGCGATGGACAAGCCCAGCCCGCTGCCGCCCTCGGGAGCGTTTCGGCCGCGGAAGAAGCGTTCGGTGATGCGGGCACGGTCGTCTTTGGCGATGCCCGGGCCTGCGTCCAGCACCGAGACCTGCACGGCGGTGCCGACAGGTTCGGCGTGAACCTCGACCGTGCCGCCTTTCGGGCTGGCCGCAATGGCATTTTCCACCACGTTGCGCAGCGCGAGCGTGGCCATCGTGGCGTTCCCGGCGCCGGGCGGAAGGCGGGCGGGAAGGTTCAGGCGAAGTTCTACGCCCTTGGTTTCGGCCATACGCTCCAGCGTGCCACAGACGCTTTGGATGACGCTGCCAAGTTCGATCCCGCCGTCATCCTCATCGGCAGCGCCATCGACGGCGGCCAGTTCGAGCAACTGCCGGACCATGCGGTCGGTGCGGGCGACGCCGCGCTCGATCTGCTCAAGCGCGTGGCGCCGGGTCGCCTCATCCGGGGCCATGGCGGCGATCTGGGCCTGGGTCTTGATCCCCGAGAGCGGGGTTTTCAACTCATGCGCCGCATAGGCGGAAAAGCTGCGCTCGCGTTCCCGTGCTGCGGCCACACGGGCGAAGAGCCGATCGAGCGCCGCGCCCATCGGGCGCAGCTCGCGTGGCAGCGGGCCCACCTGCACCGGGGCGAGATTATCGGCCGAGCGTCCCGAGAGCGTCCGGGCCATGCGCGACAGCGGCGCGAGGCCCCGGCCCACGCTGAGCCAAATCAGCCCGGCCAGAAGCGGCAGGATGGCCAGCGCGGGGATCAGCAGGCCGCGCACCACGTCATTGACCAGCCGGTCCCGGACTGCGAGACGGTCGCCCACCATCACGCGCAGGCCCAGTTCCTCGTTCACCTCTGAGAAGACGCGCCAGCGCTCCCCATCGACCATATTCTCGGAAAAACCGCTTTTCGCCTGGGTCAGTCGGGCTTCGGGGGCGCTGGCCGAGGCGCCGACCATGGTGCCGTCGAGCGACCAGATCTGGCAGGAGAGCTGCCGGGAATAGTTGGAGGTCGAGCGGTTGGGCGGCGGGGAGATCGCCCCCGCCGCCGTCGCCAGTTCGACCCGGCCATCGGCGAGCAGCGACGACACCATCTGCGCCGCCTCGGCGAGCCGGGCGTCGAGCACCTGTTCGACCTCGACCCGGGTTGAGTGCTGAATCCACCAGACCGCAGAGAACCAGATCGCGCCGGTGGCGATCAGAAGGATTAGGAAAAGCCGCGTGCGAATGGAGGTCATGGGGTCTCCTCTGCCAGTCGGTAGCCGACCCCGCGGACGGTTTCGATATAGCCCGGGCCGAGCTTGGCGCGCAGCTTGTGGATATGCACTTCGACGGCGTTGCTTTCCACGCCATCCTGCCAGCCATAGAGCCGCTCTTCCAGCCGGTCCTTGGCAACGATAACGCCGGGGCGTTCCATCAGCGCCTGAAGGATCGCGAACTCGCGGCGGGAGAAGCGGACGTCTGCGCCGCCCATACGCCCGGCCATGCGCGCCGGGTCGAACTCCAGCCCGTTCCAGTGGATCGTGCCCTTGGCCTGACCCTGCGCGCGGCGGGTGATGGCCCGCAGCCGCGCGCCGAGCTCGCCAAGATCGAAGGGTTTTGCAAGATAATCGTCGGCCCCGGCGTCGAGCCCGGCGATCCGGTCGCCGACCTGATCAAGGGCGGTGAGCAGCAGGACCGGCAGGCGGCTGCCGGCGCTGCGCCGCTCGCGCAGCAGGTCGATGCCGCTGCCATCGGGCAGCATCACGTCAAGCACCACGGCCGAAAACCCGTCCTGCGCCCAGGCCTCTCGCGCATCGGCGCAATTGCCCACCAGTTCCGGAACAAACCCGTGTAGCCGCAGGCCGGTGCAGAGCCCGTCGGCCAGCGAGGCATCGTCTTCTACCACCAATATCCGCATTCCCGGCTCCTTCAGACTGCCCGCGGCATCCCCCTGCAACATTAAGGCAGTGTTAAGGTTGGCGGTCGAGAGGGGGCGCATGACAAAGATTTTTTCCGCCTTCCCCCGCACGCACTCCCGCATCCAGCTGACATAGCAAAAGGAGAAACCAATGCCCCTCACCACACGCAGAACGCTACTCACCGGCGGATTGATCGCCGCCGCCTCCGGTGTCGGCCTGATGTCGCTTTTGCGCTCGCCCGCCAGCGCCAAGGAGATGACGGTCGAAGATGTGCTCTTTGACCCCGACAACCCGGTGCTCGGCAACCCCGAGGGCGACGTGACCATTGTGGAGTTCTTCGACTACCAATGCCCCTATTGCAAGGCGAACCACCCGCCTCTGACCGAGGTGGTCGAGGCGGATGGCAACATCCGGCTGGTGATGAAGGACTGGCCGATCTTCGGCGCCACCTCTGTGCGGGCCGCGCAGCTGACGCTCGGCGCCGCCTCGCTCGGCCGTTACGAGGCCGCCAGTAACGCCCTGATGGAGACCGAAGGCAAGCTCAGCGCCGAGCTCATTGATGAGACGCTGGAACAGGCTGGTTTCGACGTTGCCGCGCTGGACAAAGCCTATCGCGGCGAGCGCGATAAATGGGACGGTCTGATGAGCCGCAACAGCGAACAGGCCAGCCTGATCGGCCTGCAGGGCACCCCGGCCTTTATCGTCGGCACGACCCTTTATCCCGGCGCCATGGATGCCAAGGCGCTGAAAGACGCGGTCGACCGGGCCCGGGGGTGATCCGAGCACATAGATCGATATCGAAAGGAGAAAGCAGATGACCAGTTTCCTGACCCGCCGCGCCGCGATCCTCACCGGGCTTGCCGGTCTTGCGGCGCCCAGCCTGAGCCTTGCCGCCGCGCCTGCACGCCGCAATTCTTCGAGCTTCGTGGTGCAGCGATGGCAAGACCATTTCGATGATCTCGGCGTCGCCACGATCGTCGCCGATACCGCCTCGCGGGCGCTGCACTATTGGAACGCAGATGGCTCGGACTATCGCATCTACCCGACCTCGGTGCCGATTTCCGAAGAGTTGACGAAACGCGGCTACACAAGGATCGTGCGCAAGAAGGTGGGGCCTGACTGGACCCCGACCCCCAGCCAGGTCGAGCGCTTTGGCTGGACCTATATGCCGCCCGGCCCCGACAATCCGCTCGGCACCCATGCCCTGTATCTGTCCTGGCCCGCCTATCTGATCCACGGCACCCATGACACCCGCAAGATCGGCCGCCCCTCGTCGGATGGCTGCATCGGGCTCTACAACGACAAGGTCGCGGAGCTTTTCGAGATTGCGCCGGTCGGGACGCAGGTCCGGATCATTTGATGCAGCCGGGCAAGCTGTCCTGCAGCGGGCAGGACAGTTGACCTCTCGCGTCGCTCAATGCCTGCGGCTGAAAAGGCCGACCCTGGCGCCCTGTCTTGATCTGCCATGCCATCAGATTTAGGCAGCGGCGGATGGATAGCGTGAAGCCGCCCTATGAAACCGTCGTCGAGAGGCTAAATCTCCTCCCCCGGCTGGCGCCGTTCACCCCGGTTGTGATCGGAACCCCGCCGCTGGGTCTGGCGACGGCTGAAAGCGATATCGATATCGCTTGCACCGCGCCGGACCTTGACCGGTTTTCCGCCATCCTGCGCGAAGAGTTCGGCCAGATGGCGGCATTCTCGCTCCGTCGCATGGACCATTTCTCCCCCCCGGCGGTTGTCGCCTCGTTCAAGTCGATGGGGTGGGAGGTCGAGCTTTTCTCTCAGACCATCCCGACGGAATGCCAGCGCGGGGTTCGGCATTTTCGGATCGAGAAAAGGCTCTTGGCCCTGGCCCCGCCTCTTCTGGAAGCCGTCATGCGGCTGCGGCGCCAAGGTCTGAAAACCGAGCCGGCCTTTGCAAAGGTTCTATCGCTGTCGGGCGACCCTTATGTCGCCTTGCTCGAACTGGAGGGCATGGGGGATGCGCGGCTTCAGGACATGATCGACGCGGCAATCTGACGGCGCAGGCAAAGCCGTTGCGCAGCGCCGCGTCCGGCCTTGGCGACCGCCATCCCCCGCCGGTCAGCAAGGAGCGGGCCAAAGACCCGCTCCTTGCCATGCTTAGAGCACGCCCTCGCTCTCACGCCGCAGCCCGGTTGACCTCTTCATTCAGCGCACCGGCCACCCAGGTGCCGCCCGCGTAGCGGCGAACACCGGCCCCGGCGCTGTCCAGCGCCAGCAGCGTCAGCCAGCCGTTGTCGAAGAGCGCCCGGACCTCCGGCCTGCGGTCGAGCACGCGCGAGATCATCTCTTCCGGTGCGTCCACCGCCACCACCAGCCGGCTCGGCACATGCCGCAGGCTCTGGCCATCATGCACCGATTGCCAGGGCAGGCCAGTGCGCAGCGGCCCGCCGTTGCCTTCGAGCACCCCGATGCCGCCGACGACATTATGCAGCAGCTTGTTGCCCGCGCCAAAGGTCTCGGGCGCGATGGCAGAGCCGTGGTATTGCAGCGCGATCCAACTGGCGACGACCACCGGCGCGCTGAGGATCAGCTCCAGCGTCGCGGCACCCGCGTCCAACTGCCAGTCGTAGTCATGCAGAAAGACCGTGCCGTCCAGATCCTGCCCGGCGGTCCGCGCCCGCGGCGCGGCGACAAAGCCGCGGCAGCCGGCCAGCCCCCATTCCGGGCGCAATTCCGACCAGTCCCGGCCCCGATGGGCCAGCGCCGCTTCCGACCCCCCGCGGCAGGTGCTGCGCGCGTTCCGTCCGGGTCAGAAGGCCCGCCTTGGCCAGCGCGCTGCGCAGACGCTCCCCCTCGGCGCGGTGGCTCTCGGGCAGTGTCTCATCGAACAGACGAACCCTGTCGGAGACCGTGTCATGCAGACCGGCTAGGAAATATGTCCCCCCGGGGATCGTGATCCCCTTTGACTGTAGCCCGGCCCGCACCTCGGTCTCGTTCAACAGGCCCGCCAGAAGCCGCGCATTGACGTCACCGGCATGGCCCCCACAGGCGCCGCACTGCAGCGCGCTGGCGTGGGGGGCGTTGGTGACCGCTGCCCCGTGTCCGCAGACCAGCACCAGCGGGGCAAAACCTTCGGTCAGCGACATCGCCCGCAGCACGGCTTCGGCCGTCGCGATCCGTTCCGCCATTGGCAGGTCGAGCAGGGGCGGCGGATCGCGCCGCGATGGCGCGGCGAGGCCGAGGCCGTCGCGCAGCAGCTTGCCGACATAGAGCGGCCCTGCCGCCTCGACAAAGGCGAAGGCCGAGACCGCGGCGCGTTTGAAACGGCCCCAGGCGCGGCTGGTCCGCAGCCGGACCCGCGCCGCTGCATCGCTTTTCTCCGCATCAGCCGCGCGGGTCTCGATCCCGGGGCTCAGCAACACCGGGGCACGCGCCTCGACGATGTCGGAGGCGTGGCCGCGATGGCCGACGGCGAGGCCGAAGAAACCGGCGAAGCCGATGGTGCGGATCTGCGGATCGGAGGCCTCAAGCGCGCGGCGCAGGCGCTCGGAGCGCACGTCGATGCAGAACGCCGCCTGGATCGTCGGGGCGGTATCGGTGCCGATCTCTGCCTTTTGCGCAAGCTGGGCCGCGAGCCGCCGCTCGACGCTGCGGTCATGGGCTTCCTGAAGCGCGGCATCGAGCGCCGTCTCCCGGTCGATCTGCACCGGCATTGCACATTCTGCACGCGCCTGTTCCCAGGCCGGGGCAGGGGCCTTGCCGCTCTCCAGCAGCACGGCCTCCCAGACCAGCCGGACGGTCAGAAGCTCGAAGAGCGTGCTGTCCCGCTCGCCGTCCCGCTCCGCCGTCCAGTGCAGATGCCGGGCATACTGCGCCCAGCCCGAGAGCGTGATGAGCAGCCGGTGGAAATAGAGCGGCGCGGCCTCTTGTGTCAGACCCAAGGCGCTGCAGGCCTCGGCAAAGGCCGCGCGCGGATCGCCGGGCATCGCTGCCACCCGCGCCGCAAAGCCCGGCAGCCCCGCAATCTCCGGCGTCAGGTCATGGCTGGCAAAGCCGCGCCATGCGGCCCAGATGCCACAGTCAGGCGCGGGCCAGAAGGCCTGACCGCGGTCGAACTGCGCCGCCGCCCAGAGACTGATCCGCTCCTCCACCAGCCCCGGCCAGTCGACACCATCGGCTTTCTGCGCGAGGTCGGCCACGGTGCAGAGAACCGCAGGAGCGGGCGCCGCGGCGGGGGCGGCGCGGTGCAGATCCTCGGGCGTGAAACCCTGCGCCATGGCGGCCGCGGTGATGTCCGCCGCCGTGATATCGCCCGCCGCGATCATCCGCGCCACGGCGTCGCGGGGCAGGAACATGCGGCCGCCGCCAACGCGGGCCAGCCGGGCGGCGGCAAGGCGGCGATCCTCGCCCATCTGCCCCAGCCAGGGATTGACGGCGACCGTCGCGTCGAGCGGGAAGGCCGGCGGGATCTGCCGCATGGCATCTTCCGCCGCAGCGAAGAGTTCGAGGGTCTGGCCGGGCCAGCTCAGATATGCGTTCATTGCGTCGCTCCGCTCTTGGGGGTCCAGCGGCCCGAGAGCCGCTCAAGGATGGTGTTGAGGTAGAGGCCGTTCATCAGATGCACCCGAAGCCCGGCGGCGGCGGGATGGCCTGCCCAAAGCGGGAAGGTCGTCTGCGCCACGGCGGCGACGGCAAAGCTCGCCAATGCCAGCGTGATCGTCGCCCAGATCAGCCCGTCGGGCGACGGCGGGGTCGGCAGGGTGCCCATGGCGGCCCAGCTCGCCCCCTGTTGCAGGGCGAAATAGGCGACGGTCGCCAGCACCGACAGCCCGACGGTCCGCCAGGTCAGCGCGCGCGGCGCTTGATCGGCGAGGCCCTGGGCGATCAGATAGACCACGCCGAAGATCAGGATCGCGCCAAGCGCCACGGTCTGCGGCGGCTTGTCGATGATGCCAAAGGCCAGCCTGTGAATCGGCGTGCGAAATTGACCCACTTGGGTGGGTTATGAGCGTGCAAAATTGACCCACCTGCCACGTTAGCATCCGCGCTGAATAGCGCGGAGGAATGAGCAGGTGATATTGATGGAAAGTGTATCGAAGATCCGTCGTTGGATATTGGTTGAGGGTCGCAGCATCCGATCTGTGGCGCGGGCAACCGGTTTGTCGCGGAACACGGTGAAGAAGTATCTGAAGGACGACAGTCCACCGAGCTATCAACGGCAAGCGCCACCGACCCGGCATAAGCTGTGCGATGGATTTGACGCGCGGCTGCAAGAGCTTTTCGAGCAGGATCACAAGCGCCCGCGCCGGGAGCGGCGGACGGCCACGAAGCTTTACGAACAGCTCGTCTCGGAAGGGTATACTGGGTCCTATTCTCCGGTTCAGCGATTTATCCGAGACCTCAAACGTGCCGATGCTGGATCGGGAGAGGCGTTTATCCCCCTGCATTTTGCTGCCGGTGATGCGCTCCAGTTTGACTGGAGCGAAGAGCGCGTTATTCTCGGTGGTGTCGAGCAGAAGGTAAAGGTTGCTCACTTCCGCCTGTGCCATAGTCGCAAACCTCTTATCGTAGCCTATCCCGGCGAGAGCCAAGAGATGGTGTTGGATGCTTTTGTACGGGCGCTGTCCTTCTACGGCGGGGTTCCGCGACGGGTGATCATCGACAATCCCAAAACGATGGTGACCTATGTCTCCCGCTCGAAGGACCGGGTGTTCCATCCGCGGTTCTTGGCGTTGATGAACCATTATGTGATGGAGCCGGTTGCCTGCACCCCCGCGTCGGGTTGGGAGAAAGGTCAGGTGGAGAACCAGGTCCATTTTTTACGAGGCCGATTGTTTGTTCCCATGCCAGCTTTTGATGATCTGGATGGGCTGAACAACTGGTTGCGTCTGCGCTGCGAGGAATTGGCAAGCCGCGCCCATCCTGATCAATCGTCCCGCACGATTGCGGAGGTTTTTGAAGATGAGCGCGCCGAGCTGCGCCCCCTGGGGCGGGCTTTTGATGGTTATGTGGAAAAGACGGTGCGGGTCCGTTCCACCTGCCTGGTTCAATATGCCAGCAATCGCTATAGCGTGCCTTCCCGGTTTGCAGGCCAGCATGTCTCCTTGCGCGCCTATGCGAGCCGGATCGTGCTGGTGTCAGGCCAGGACGTTATTGCCGAGCACAAGCGTCGCTTCACCCGCAACGTCAGCTACTTTGAGCCTTGGCATTATGTTCCTCTACTGGATCGCAAGCCCGGCGCTCTGCGCGACGGCGCCCCTTTTGTGGACTGGCAACTGCCTGAGGCCATGCATCGGATCAGGGAGCATTACATGGCTGGCAAAGGCGGGGACCGGGAGTTCGTCGATCTGCTTCTGCTGGCCCAGGACCACGGAATCGAGGTGGTGGAGACGGCCTGCGAACTGGCAGTTGAACAAAACACGTTGCGCCTTCCTGCCATCACCAATTTGATCAACCAGTTGGTGGAGCCAATCATCACGCCGTTGAATGAGGGTAATGTCTATCCGCAGCTGACCGTGCGGCCCGAGGCCGACTGCAAGCGCTATGAGGCGCTCTGCTCGGCCGAGGAGGCTGCCGCATGAACGCTCTCATCGACCAACTCACCGCCTTGAGGCTGCATGGAATGGCAGCTTGCGCCCATGATTTGCTGTCCGCGCGCAAGCCACCAAGTCTGACCACAGCGATAAAGCAACTGATCGACGCGGAAACTGTAGAGCGGCGAGTGCGTTCCATCCAGTATCAAATGCGCATCGCGAAGTTCCCCCATCATAAGGACTTCGCCACCTTCGATTACGGCGCGGCCGCGGTGAGTAAGGCCCAGATCGAACCCTTCTGCTCGGGTCAGTTCACCGAAGAGGCGCACAACCTCATCCTGGTCGGCGGAACCGGGACAGGCAAAACTCACATCGCCATCGCGCTTGGAACCACATTGATTAACAACGGCAAGAAGGTCCGCTTCTTCAACGCGGTCGATCTGATCAATGCCCTGATCAAGGAACAGGCCGACGGCAATGCCGGGAAGATCATCCGGCAGCTGTCTGCCCTGGATTGCGTCATCATCGACGAGTTAGGCTACATCCCGTTCCCGAAATCCGGCGGCGCGTTGCTGTTCCACCTGATCAGCAAGCTCTACGAGAAAACCAGCGTCATCATCACCACCAACTTGGAGTTCGGGGAATGGGTCGCTGTCTTCGGTGATGCCAAGATGACAACTGCGCTCTTGGATCGCGTCACGCACCACTGTGCCATCATCGAAACGGGCAACACGTCATATCGCTTCGCTCAGAGCAAAAGTCGCAGAGAAAAATAGCCACGTCGCAAGCAAAGCCCCCAGACGGACTCGCTATATGAGGGCGGTCCGCCTGGGGGCTTTGTCACCCAATAGGCGGGTCAAAATTAAACGCTGAAACCGGGTCACTTTTAAACGCTCATTGACAGCTCGGACACAAGGGGGGCGCTCGAGGCACTGTCGGGTGCCGAGCTATCGTCGCCAAACATTGGCCTCTGGGATGATCTGCTCGAAAGCTTGGCGTTCCGAAATCAAGTTGAAGACGCAGCACTTCGAAATGACCTCACCAAGCGTGCGATTGCCCATCTCGCGGTATTGAATCCCGATGACCTGCGCCCTGTTGCCGGGAGTGTCGTCAATCTCCTTCTGTTCGGGCCGAGGGAGGAAATTGACCACCTGGAAGACTGGTGCGATCGTCTTTGGGAGGCGCTTCGGACAAAAGAAGACGAGGCCGATTTCGATGGGGATCTCTACGAGGTTGCGCTCAATCATCCGGTCGGTCGTTTCTCACGCATCTTGCTTGCGGAACACAGTCGCGAACGTGACGCGGCGGGGCCCGAGCAAGATCGGCAACGCGAACGCCTCGCGGCTATGGTCGCGGACGATGGTCCGGCAGGCATCATCAGCCGTGCCCTACTCATCAAGGAAATCGCGTTCGCGCTCCTTGCTGATGCACTGCTGGTCAAGGACGGTCTGCTGCCTCGCCTCGCAACTGAGGATGAGCAGGGACGTTGCCTCCGGGCGGTCTTGGTATCCCATGCCAGTATCACACCAGACGTCACCATGGTGGCGCCTGATGCGATCCTTCGTGGTGTGACCGAAGCCCGGCCCGATAGTAGCTCAGCGAGGCAGATTGCAGCCGGCATTCTGCGGCCAGCAATTGCGTCAGTGCGTGAAAAAGATCCTGACCGATGGGGCATTGGCGAGGTAGACGTCCGGCGTGCCTTGCGGGCATCAGCGCTCGAAGTTCGAACTGGCGCACTCGGCATCCTCGCACAATGGATGAAAAACGATGAGGCCGGAGGCGAGGTAGCCTGGGAGAAACTGGCCGCTCCGTTTTTCGACAGGGTCTGGCCACCGGAGCGGCGTTTCGTTGGCGAAGCACTGAACCACGAGCTCATGTCTATTGCAGTCAGTGCAGGGAAGCGTTTCCCGGATGCACTGAAGAAACTGCGGCCCATTTTTCCATGCCAATGGGCGCGTTCGAGGTAACCTGTATCCTTGCATCGCAAGCGCGGCGCCGGAAGAATTCCCCCGGCAAGTGCTCGATCTCCTCTGGCTGATCTATGGGCCGAAAGGCGAGACCAGCTACGAGATGGCTGAGGTCCTCGACCGCCTTGTGAAGGCGGATCCTGACATCGAAGTGGACCGACGGTTCCAGTCACTTGAACAGCGCACAACCCGCCATCGCTGATTGGTAGTTTCGTTCTGAGGGTTTGGTTTGGATGACGGTGCTGTTCAGGGCGTGAGCCATCGGGTCCCGTGGCTACGTTGCGGAAACGATCCGGAGTAGGCGCACGCCGCTTCCCGGCCACTACCCCCGTAGAATTCTTTCCACCCGCGCAACTTTATGGGCAAATCGCGCACACTTATGGGGATCGCGCAAGATTACACGCGATCCTACAACCCCTCAATAATCCAAATTCTCCACGCTCAGCGCGTTCTTCTGGATAAACTCACGCCGCGGTTCCACGACATCGCCCATCAGCTTGGTGAACAGATCATCCGCTTCGGCCATATCTTCGACCCGAACCTGCAGCAGGGTGCGGGCGTCGGGGTCGAGGGTGGTTTCCCACAGCTGGTCCGGGTTCATCTCGCCCAGGCCCTTGTAGCGTTGCAGCGACAGTCCTTTTTCGCCCTCGGCAAGAATGGCATCCAGCAGGTCCATCGGGCCGTGGATCAACTGGCTGCGGTCTTTGCGGACCAATGTGGCGGGCTGGTCATAGACCTCTTGCAGATGCTGGGTGAAACTGCCGGATTTCTTGGCCTCGCCCGAACGCAACATGCGCCCGTCCAGCGTGCGCACTTCCTCCACGCCGCGCAGGATGCGGGCGAGGCGGATGCCGTGGTCCTGGGTGATGCGGCCCTGCCAGCCGCGCTCATATTCCAGCGCGATCAGGTTCAGGCGGGCGGCGACCTTGTCGGCCACACCTTGCAGGTCACTGTCCACCGCGCCATCGACAAAGGCACCGGCGATGGCGGCCTGTTCGAGGATGTGACGCGGGTAGTGGGTCGGGAATGCCTCCAGCACCCGGCGCAGTTGCCGGGCCATATCGACCACGCGGGTCAGGTCTTGGCCGGAGATTTCCTCGCCATTGCCTTGCCGCAGCATCGCGCCTTCGACACCCTGCTGGATCAGGTAGTCTTCCATCGCCGCTTCGTCCTTGAGGTAAACCTCGGACTTGCCGCGCGAGACTTTGTAGAGCGGCGGCTGCGCAATGTAGAGATGGCCGTTCTCAATCAGCTCGGGCATCTGGCGGTAGAAGAAGGTCAGCAAGAGCGTGCGAATATGGGCGCCGTCGACGTCAGCGTCGGTCATGATGACGATCTTGTGATAGCGCAGCTTGTCGATGTTGAACTCATCGCGGCCAATGCCGGTGCCGAGCGCCATGACGAGGTTGCCGATCTCCTGAGAGCCCAGCATCCGGTCGAAACGCGCCCGCTCGACGTTCAGGATCTTACCCTTCAGTGGCAGGATCGCCTGGGTCTGCCGGTCGCGCCCGGTCTGGGCCGAGCCGCCGGCGCTGTCCCCCTCGACGAGGAAGACTTCGGTCTTGGCGGGGTCTTTTTCCGAGCAATCCTTGAGCTTGCCGGCAAGGAAGTTCACATCCATCGCGGATTTGCGGCGGGTCAGCTCGCGGGCCTTGCGCGCCGCTTCGCGGGCCTGGGCGGCCTCGACGATCTTGCCGACGATCTGCTTGGCTTCATTGGGGTTCTCTTCGAACCACTCGGCCAGTTTCTCGTTCACCAGCCCTTCAACCGCCGGGCGCACTTCGGAGGAGACCAGCTTGTCTTTGGTCTGCGAGGAGAACTTCGGGTCCGGCACTTTGACCGAGAGCACGCAGGTCAGCCCTTCGCGGGCGTCATCGCCGGTAAAGCTCACCTTTTCCTTCTTTGCGATGCCGCTCGACTGGGCATAGCCGTTGATCGTGCGCGTCAGTGCGCCGCGGAAGCCCGCCATATGGGTGCCGCCGTCGCGCTGCGGGATGTTGTTGGTAAAGGGCAGCACGTTCTCGTGGTAGCTGTCGTTCCACCACATGGCGACTTCGATGCCGATGTCGTCCCGCTCGCCGGTGATGAAGATCGGTTCGGGCATGACCGCATGTTTGTGCCGGTCGAGGTATTTGACGAATTCCTTCACCCCGCCTTCATAGTAAAGCTCGGTGCGCAGCGGCTCCACGGGGCGTTCGTCGGTCAGGATGATGCGCACGCCGGAGTTCAGGAAGGCCAGTTCGCGCAGGCGTTTTTCCAGCGTCTCGAAACTATAGTCGAGGTTCGAGAACGTCTCGGTCGAGGCCAGAAAGCGGACTTCGGTGCCGGTGCGGTCGGTCTCGCCCAGCACTTCGAGATGTTTGGTGGTGAACCCCCCCTCAAAACGCGCGAGATGCTCTTTCCCGTCACGCCAGATGCGCAGTTCCAGCCAATCCGAGAGAGCGTTCACGACCGAGACGCCAACCCCGTGCAGACCGCCCGAGACCTTGTAAGAGTTGCTGTCGAACTTACCGCCCGCATGCAGCTGGGTCATGATGACCTCGGCGGCCGAGACGCCCTCTTCCTCGTGGATGCCTACGGGGATCCCGCGCCCGTTGTCGCTGACCGATACGCTGGAATCCGCGTGGATCGTGACCGTCACCGCGTCGGCGTGACCCGCCAGCGCTTCGTCGATCCCGTTGTCCACGACCTCATAGACCATATGGTGCAGACCAGAGCCGTCATCGGTGTCGCCGATATACATGCCGGGGCGTTTGCGGACAGCCTCCAACCCCTTGAGAACCTTGATGGAATCGGCACCGTATTCCTGTGGTGTCTGCGCGGTATCGGACATGCGGAAAAAACCCTTCTCGTTTGCCCGATTTATAGTGTTTTCGCCCGGCATTGTCACGCGCATGACACAAGATTTTGTGTCAGACGAAGGGGATGATCAGCCCCACGAAAACCAGCAGCGCGCCAGAGAGCAGATTGATCCGCCGCAGGGTGCGCGGCGCGGTCAGAAAGCCGCGAATATGGCCCACCAGACCAGCGATCGCGAGGTTGCCGAGGAGCGGAATGAGCACCGAGGCGGCGAGGATCAGGCCGACGTCGGGGGCGGTGACGCTGCGCAGATCAAAGAACCCCGGCAGCACCCCGATATAGAATAAGACCGCCTTGGGATTGCCGAGGATCGCAATGATGCCCGCCAGAAAGCCAGACCACCTGCCGGGGCGGGTGAGGCGGCTGTCGGTGCTGATCTTCTCGCCCGCCTGACGGATCAGGCCCAGCCCCATGAGAATGAACACCGCGCTCGCGATCCAGCGCAGTATCTCCATCATCGTGTCAAAGACCGACAGGATCCATGTGATGCCGAGCACCGCCACAAGCGGCCAGAGGATGTCACCAAGGGCCACGCCCAGAGCCAGCGGCCAAGCCGCCTGAAACCCGCCCGACAAGGCGCGGGCCATCATCGCCAGCCAGACCGGGCCGGGGGTCAGAAAGAGGATCAGCAAAGCGCCGCAATAGAGCAGCAGATCGGCGGCGCTCACGGTCATGCGGTGACCTCCACCTGCGACACGCCGTCCGCTTCGGTCACTTCGACATATTGCGCGCGCTCGCCGAGGCTTTCAAACAGCTCCGGCCCGGTGCCGGTCATCCAAGCCTGCGCGCCAAGCGCGGTGACCTCGTCATAGAGCGCCGCGCGGCGGGTGGCGTCGAGATGGGCCGCGACCTCGTCCAGCAGCAAGAGCGGCGGGGCGCCGAAATCGGCAGCGATGGCGCGGGCATTGGCGAGGATCAGCGAGACCAGCAGCGCCTTTTGCTCGCCCGTGGAGCAATCCCGCGCCGCCACACCCTTGGCGGCATAGCTGCCGTCCAGATCGGCGCGGTGCGGGCCGATGAGGGTGCGCCCCGCCGCAAGATCGCGCATCCGGTTGTCCGACAGCGCCCGGCGCAGCGCCTCGGCCTCGGTCGGCATGTCGCATTGCAGCGTGAGCGCGGCGATGGGGAAGGCGGTCTGGGCCTCTTCCTGCGCCGCTGCCAGTGCCGCGAGCGCTTGCAGCCGATTGGCATGGATCTGCGCCCCGGTCTCGGCCATGCGGGTCTCTAGCGCGGCGTACCAGGCGGGTTCGCGCACCATGTCTTTCAGCAGCCGATTGCGCTCGCGCATGGCCTTTTCATAGCTGAGCGAGAGCTCTGCGTGGTCGGGCAGCATGGAAAGCGTCACCCGGTCCAGAAACCGCCGCCGCCCCTCGGCGCCTTCGATCCACAGCCGGTCCATCGCGGGGATCAGCCAAAGCACCCGTGCGATCCGGCCAAGCGCGGTTTGCGGCACGGCCTTGCCGTCGATCTTGGTCTGACGGGCGGCACCGGCTTCGGACCAGATTTCGATCTCATGGAGCACCGAAGGGCCATGCAGCAGCCCGGTCAGCTTCCAGCCCAGAGCTTCGGGGCGCCGCGCCATGTCCTGTGCGCTGCTGCGGCGCAGCCCGCGGCCCGGAGACAGCAGCGAGATCGCCTCGATGATATTGGTCTTGCCCGCGCCGTTGGGCCCGTAAAGTGCCACGGGCCGCGCATCGACGTCGATCACCGCCCGCCTATGCGAGCGGAAATGCGAGAGGCCGAGGTTGGAAAGATAGAGCTGCGCCATTCAGAACCCGTTTTCTTTAGAAGAAAACGGCGCGGGAATTTCAAAAATTCCCGCCCAAGTCACACGCGCATCGGCATGACGACATAGACCGCCGATGTGTCATTGCCTTCGCGCATCAGGGTTGGATCGCCGGAGGAGTTGAACAGGAAAACGGCGTTCTCGCGATCCACCTGGCTCGCGATCTCCAGCAGGTATTTCGCGTTGAAACCGATCTCCAACCGCTCGTCCGCATAGGCCACGGCAAGCTCTTCTTCCGCCGCCCCGCTGTCGGGGGCGTTGACCGACAGGACCAGACGGTCTTCGTCCAGTTGCAGTTTCACCGCCCGCGACCGCTCCGAAGAAACGGTCGCCACACGGTCCACCGCGCGGGCGAAATCGGCGGCGTCGACTTCCATCTTGCGGGTGTTGCCCTGCGGGATCACGCGGGTGTAATCGGGGAAGGTGCCGTCGATCACCTTGGAGGTCAGGGTGATGCCGGGGGTGGCGAAACGGACCTTGGTTTCGGAGACTGAGACGGCGATTTCCATCTCGTCATCGTCCAGAAGCTTGCGCAGCTCGCCCACGGTCTTGCGCGGCACGATCACGCCGGGCATCTCTGCCGCCCCTTCGGGCATCTCGGCGTCGATCCGCGCCAGACGGTGACCATCGGTGGCCACGCAGCGCAGCGCCTTGCCGCCTTCGGCATCCGCGATATGCAGGTAAACGCCGTTCAGGTAATAACGCGTTTCTTCGGTAGAGATGGCGAATTTGGATTTGTCGAACAGGCGGCGCAGCACCGGGGCAGGGGCCGAGAAATTCGAGGCATATTCCGAGGACGCCATGACCGGGAAGTCTTCGCGTGGCAGGGTGGCCAGCGAGAAGTTCGAGCGGCCCGCTTCAACCGTCAGGCGGCCCGCGGCGCTGTCTGCGGTAAGGCTGATCAATGCGCCGTCGGGCAGTTTGCGCACGATCTCATGCAGCAGCGTGGCGGACACGGTGGTGGCGCCCGCGCGCTCCACCTGGGCCGCGACCTTATCGACCACTTCGATATCGAGATCGGTGGCGCGGAAGGAGACATCGTTGCCTTCGGCTTCGATCAGCACATTGGCGAGGATCGGAATGGTGTTGCGGCGCTCGACCACGGATTGGGCCTGCGAAACGGCCTTGAGCAGTGCCGCGCGTTCGATGCTGAATTTCATATGCCTTCTCCCATACCGATTGCCGGGAGAGGCAAACTACCCGGTTCCCACGCTTACACAAGAACTTTTGTGGCTTTGTTGAAGTGAATGCAAGAGGGGCGCAAGCTGCGCCCCTGATCGCGTAAATAACCGTGTCCTGACGACAACCCTCAGGGGAGGGGGCTTAGGATTCGAGCGCCCGGCGCAGCAGTTCCAGATCCTCGGCAATCTGCCCGTCCGAGAGCTTCAGCTCTTCGATCCGGCGCACCCCATGCATCACGGTGGTGTGGTCGCGCCCGCCAAAGCGGCGTCCAATCTCGGGCAGGGAGCGGCTGGTCATCTGTTTGCACAGATACATCGCCACCTGACGCGGACGCGCATAGCTGCGCAGGCGTTTGGGGCCGATCATGTCGCTCAGGCGGATGTTGTAATGATCCGACACTTTGCGCTGGATTTCCTCGACCGAGATCTTGCGTTCCGAGGCGCGCAGCACATCGGCCAGACAGTCCTGCGTCAGCCCCATGTCGATCTCGCGGCCCACCAGAGAGGCGAAGGCAAAGAGCCGGGTCAGCGCGCCTTCGAGGACACGGACGTTGGAGGTGATGCGATGGGCCAGAAACTCCAGCACGCCCTCGGCCACTTCGAGGTCCGGATAGGTCTTGCGCTGCACTTCGACCTTGCTTTGCAGAATGCCGAGACGCAGCTCATAGTCGGTCGGGTGCAGGTCAACGATCAGCCCGCATTGCAGACGCGATTTTACCCGGTCTTCGAGGTCTTTGATCTCACCGGGCGCGCGGTCGGCAGAGATGATGATCTGCTTGTGCTGGTCGACGAGGGCGTTGAACGTGTGGAAAAACTCTTCCTGTGTGGAATCCTTGCCCGCGATGAACTGCACGTCATCGACCATCAGCACGTCGACCGAGCGAAAGATTTCCTTGAAGTCCATCATCTTGCGGTCGCGCAGGGCCTGCACGAAACGGTACATGAACTGCTCGGCCGAGAGGTAGAGCACATTCATCTCGGGTTTGCGCTCATGCAGCTCGCGCGCGATGGCGTGCATCAGGTGGGTCTTACCGAGGCCGACGCCCCCGTAAAGGAACAGCGGATTGAAGGTCACGGGGCCGCCTTCGGCGACGCGGCGCGCGGCGGCATGGGCCAGCTCGTTGGGCTTGCCAACGACGAAATTGTCAAAGCTGAAGCGCGGGTCAAGCGGGGCGGTGCTCAGCTGGTTGTTGGCGGTGGGTTTCACCGCAGCCGTGGTCTGACGCGCGGCCGGGGCGGGCTTCTCGGCGGCATTGGCGGGCTGCTGGTTCAGCGCAAAGTTCAGACGCGTGGCATCGGTGCCAGCGGCGTTGATTTCATGCAGGATCAGGTCCGAAAAGTTCTGGCTGACATAGTTGCCAAAGAAATTCGTCGGCACCTTCAGGGTCACGATGCCGTCTTCGACATCGCCGGGCACAAGCGGCTCAATCCAGGTTGTGTAGTTGTTCTGCCCCACTGTCTTGAGAAGCCGCTGCTTAATCTCGCCCCATTGATCTTGTGTCATCTTGCCTAACGTCCCGCTTTGCTCTTCGCACCGGGGCCAAGTGGATCTTGGCCCTCAATATTTTTTCACCCGGCAACAGATCATCCACCCGGTCCCACAAGGATGACCGACCTGTGTCCTTCGGACTTGTACAGAATGGTTTGCCCAATACCCTGTTGCACCGAAAATCGGCGCGAAAAAGGCGCTGAACGAACCGTCCGCGTTTCAATCGACAGGGTAAACGTGCGGCAGCAACATTCACGTCAATGCAGACCCACCATGGTATCTGCATTCCCCTGAAGCTGGCATTTTGCCATTTGGCTGACGCCTGTTTCAGGGCCTGTCCCCCCAAGCGAAGTGAATCGCTGGACCTTTGGTAGCAAGTGTTTCAGGTCCGCTTCAACATATCTTCCAACTTGACTCATGTATTGTCTGAAAAGAATCTCCGGCGTGGTTTTCCCGCTGCACTTGCACGAAAAAAGGCGCCGCAATGCGGCGCCTTGTCTTCCAATAGCTTGGCTGACGTTGCAGCTTAGCCCAGTGCTTTGACCCGCGCGGAAAGGCGCGACATTTTGCGCGATGCGGTGTTCTTGTGAAAAACGCCTTTGGTGACGCCGCGCATCAGCTCGGGCTGGGCAGCTTTCAGAGCGTTGCTTGCGGCTTCCTTGTCGCCGGAGGCAATCGCCTCTTCAACTTTGCGCAGATAGGTGCGGATGCGCGAACGGCGGGCTTTGTTGATCGCAAAACGCTTTTCGTTCTGACGGGCGCGTTTAGCGGATTGGGGTGTGTTTGCCATGAGTATCAGCCTTCGGATTCATATGTTGCGTAGCACTGCGTGACGCCAACCCGACCGGATATCCGGGCCCCAAAAGGGCAGGTGATTCTAGCCAGAGCGGGCTGCACGCGCATGTATTGACGCCGCCTATAGGACAGCCGGCGCGGCAATGCAAGCCGCGCCAGAGGGAATCGCTTACTTGTCGCGGAACTGCGCTTCGCGCTTTTCGAGGAAGGCCGACATGCCCTCTTTCTGGTCCTCGGTGTTGAACAGCGAATGGAACATGCGGCGCTCGAAGAGCAGCCCTTCGCTCAGCGGCACCTCATAGGCGCGGTTCACACATTCCTTGACCACGGTGGCCGAGATCATCGACTTCTCGGCAATCTTGCCCGCCGCGCCCATCGCCTCTTCCATCAGCTTTTTCACCGGCACCACGCGGGACACAAGGCCCGACCGCTCGGCTTCATCGGCATCCATGAAACGGCCCGTGAGGTTCATGTCCATCGCCTTGGACTTGCCCACCAGACGGGTCAGACGCTGGGTGCCGCCGATGCCCGCCACCACGCCGAGGTTGATCTCGGGCTGGCCGAATTTGGCGCTTTCCGAGCAGATGATGAAATCGCACATCATCGCCAATTCGCAGCCGCCGCCCAGGGCATAGCCCGACACCGCCGCGATGATCGGCTTGCGCACGCGCAGAATCTGATCGGTTTCGGGGGTGAAGAGATCGCCCATGAAGACGTCGACAAAGCTCTTCTCGCGCATCATCGCGATATCGGCCCCGGCGGCGAATGCCTTTTCCGACCCGGTGATGACGATGCAGCGCACCTTGTCGTTTTCCTGCGCGCTTTTCAGCGCTTTGGCCAGTTCACTCAGCAACGCGTCGTTGAGCGCGTTCAGCGCATCCGGGCGGTTGAGGGTGATCAGGGCCACATGGTTGTCCACGTCCACGGTGATCGTTTCGTAAGCCATCAAGAATGCTCTTTGTTGTTGCGCTCAGGGGAATGTGCATATCACGGCCCCCTCATGTTTCAAGCTATCTTTGGCAGCGCGGACAGTAGAAGGACGACCGCCCGCTCTGCACGATCCGCGCCACGGTGCCATCGCAGCCGGGGCGGCGACAGGCTTCGCCCGCGCGGCCATAGACGTCGAAACGGTGCTGGAAATAGCCCAATTCACCATCCGCCTGCCGGAAATCCTTGAGCGAGGAGCCGCCCGCCTCGATCGCCTCTGCCAGCACCTGCCGGATGATCGGCACCAGCCCCGCCACGCGGCTGGCCGAGATGCGCCCCGCGCGGCGCGCCGGATGGATACCCGCCCGGTAAAGCGCTTCACAGACATAGATATTTCCCAGGCCCGCCACGATCCGCTGATCCAGCAGCGCCGATTTGATCGGCGTGTTGCGCCCCTTCAGCGCGGCGACCAAGAGCGCTTCGTGAAAGTCATTGCCCAAGGGTTCCGGCCCGAGCGAGGCCAGCAGCTTATGGGTCTCCGCCGTGGCGGTGGGCATCAGGTCCATCGCGCCAAAGCGGCGCGGGTCGTTAAAGGTGATCCGCGCCCCGTTCCCCATATGCAGCACGACATGGTCATGTTTCTCGGGCGCGGGGTGATCGTGCTGAAATTGGCCCAAGGGATCGCCCGAGACCAGCATCCGCCCGGACATGCCCAAATGCACCAGCAGCGATTCTCCCCCCGCGAGATCGGCCAGAATATACTTTGACCGCCGCCGCAGCAGCGTGACCCACTGACCGGTCAACCGTTCCGCCATCCGTTCCGGGAAAGGCCAGCGCAGATCGGGGCGGTTCACCTCGGCGCGGGCAATCACCGCGCCCTCCATCGCAGGGGCCAGCCCCCGGCGCACGGTTTCGACCTCTGGCAGTTCCGGCATCTCGGTTTCCCCTCTCGCTTGCCTGTGACAAAAGGCACGCATTGTCCCTGCCCCCCGGCACCCTATAACAAGGGACTGAACCAGAGGATCGCAAGAGCAGATGACCCAGGACGCCGACAAAACCACCCATTTCGGGTTCGAAACCGTGCCCGAGCATGAAAAGGCTGGCCGCGTGCAGGGTGTGTTCAACTCCGTGGCCAGCAAATACGACATTATGAATGACGTGATGAGCATGGGCATCCACCGCGTCTGGAAAGAAGCGATGATGGACTGGCTCGCCCCGCGCCCCGGTCAGAAGCTGCTCGATGTGGCCGGCGGCACCGGCGATGTGTCGTTCAAATTTCTCAAGCGTGCCGGTCACGGCCATGCCACGGTGCTGGACCTCACCGAGCCGATGCTGGTCGAAGGCCGCAAACGGGCCGAGGCCGCGAGCCTGACCGGCAGCCTTGATTGGGTCGTGGGCGACGCCATGGCGCTGCCCTTTCCCGACAACAGTTTCGACGTCTACACCATCAGCTTCGGCATCCGAAACGTGACCCGGCCCCAAGAGGCGCTGAACGAGGCCTACCGCGTGCTGCGCCCCGGCGGCCGCCTGATGGTGCTGGAGTTCAGCCAGCTGCCCAATCCGGCGATGCAGAAAGCCTATGACCTCTACAGTTTCAACGTGATCCCGCGCATGGGCCAAGCCATCGCAGGCGACCGCGACAGCTATCAATATCTGGTCGAATCGATCCGCAATTTCCCCGATCAGGATACGTTCCTGTCGATGGTCCGCAGAGCGGGCTTTGAACAGGCCAAATACCGCAATCTCACCATGGGCATCGCGGCGCTGCATTCGGGCTGGAAAATCTGATGCGCGGCCCGCACAACATCTGGCGGCTGATCCGCACCGGCGCCACGCTGGAACGCACCGGCGCGATGAATGTGGTGCTCGACGCTTTCGACGCCCCGGCGCCGCTGCGTTTCGTCGCCCGCGCGCTTGGCCTGCCGTTCAAATGGCTGGGCTACAAGGGCGATCCGACGATGCCCCCCGCCACCCGCGCGCTGACGGCGCTCGGCCCGGCCTATATCAAATTCGGTCAGGTGCTCTCCACCCGGCCCGATGTGGTGGGCGATGCGCTCGCCGTGCAGCTGCGCGTGCTGCAGGACAAGCTGCCGCCCTTTGACACGGCGCTGGCCCGCAAATCCGTCGCGGATGAATTGGGTCAGCCGGTCAGCAGCATTTTTTCAGAGTTCAGCGAACCCGTCGCCGCCGCCTCCATCGCGCAGGTGCATCAGGCGCGGCTCGTCGAAACCGGCGAAGAGGTCGCGGTCAAAGTCCTGCGCCCCGGCATTGAAAAAGCCTTTCGCAAGGACATTGACGCATTCTACCTTGCCGCCCGCATGGCCGAGATTTTCTCCCCCGGCTCGCGCCGCCTGCGCCCGATCGAGGTGATCGAGCATTTTGACGGCGTGGTGCGGGGCGAGCTGGACCTGCGGCTCGAAAGCTCCGCCGCGTCGGAGTTTGCCGCCAACACCAAGGACGATCCCGGTTTCCAACTGCCCGATATCAAATGGAATTACTCCAGCCGCCGCGTGATGACGCTGGGTTGGGCAGATGGGCTGCCGCTGGGCGATAACGCCGCGCTGGATGCAGCGGGGCACGACCGGGTGGCGCTGTCGGAACGGGTGCTGCAACTCTTCCTGCAACACGCCCTGCGCGATGGTTACTTCCACGCCGACATGCACCAGGGCAACCTCAAGGTCGCGGCCAATGGCGATATCATCGCCTATGACTTCGGCATCATGGGCCATATCGACAGCTACACCCGCCGGGTCTATGCCGAGATTCTCTATGGGTTCATCCGCCGCGACTACCTGCGCGTGGCCAAGGTGCATTTCGAGGCGGGCTATGTCCCAGCCGACAAGGATGTCGATGAATTTGCCCGCGCCCTGCGCGCCGTGGGCGAGCCGATCTTCGGCATGGACGCCACCCGCATCTCCATGGCGCGGCTGCTGACCTATCTCTTTGAGGTGACAGAGCGTTTCGGCATGGAGACCCGGACCGAGTTGATCCTGCTGCAACGCACCATGGTCGTGGTCGAGGGCGTGGCCCGCTCGCTCAACCCGCATATCAACATCTGGCAAGTGGCGAGCCCCATCGTCACGGAGTATATCACCAAATCGCTCGGCCCCCGCGCCATGCTGTCAGACCTGCGCGACACCGCCATGGTCATGGCCCGTTTCGGCCCGCGCCTGCCGGGGCTGGTCGAACAGGCGTTGAACCGTCAGGCCGAAGAACACCCGCCACGCCGCCCCCGTTTCTGGCGCTATATCGCCAGCACGGCGGTGGTCTCTGGCATGGCGGGGGCCACGACAGTCGCGCTTATAAACGCGCTTCTCTAACGCTTTTGGGCAAGAATACTTTGCGGAAGGGTCGGGGGGCGCGATGCCCCCCGATCAGTTGAGATTAGGCGATCCGTTCAATCGCCAGCGCAATCCCTTGCCCGCCCCCGATACACATGGTGATCAGCGCCTTCGATCCGCCGATCCGCTCCAACTCGTAAAGCGCTTTCACGGTGATGATCGCGCCAGTTGCGCCCACCGGGTGGCCAAGCGCAATCGCCCCGCCATTGGGGTTCACCTTCGCCGGGTCAAAGCCCAGCTCCTTGCTCACCGCCAGCGCTTGGCTGGCAAAGGCTTCGTTGCTTTCGATCACATCGAAATCACTGGCCTTCAAACCGGTCCGCTGCAGCAGGTTCTGCACCGCAGGGATCGGGCCGATGCCCATCACCTCGGGCCGCACGCCCGCATGGGCATAGCCAATAATCCGCGCGCGCGGTTTCAGCCCTGCGGTCTCCGCCGCCTCGGCCCGGGCCAGCACCAGCGCCGCCGCCCCGTCGTTGATACCGCTGGCATTGCCTGCCGTGACGCGCCCGTCTTTCTGGAACACCGGCCGCAATCCGGCCAGCGCTTCGGCGGTGGTCGCCTTGGGGTGCTCATCCGTATCAAAAGGCACCATATCGCGCTTCACCTTGACCTCGACCGGCACGATCTGCTCTTTGAAATGCCCTGCCGCAATCGCTGCCGCCGCACGCTCTTGGCTCTGCAAGGCAAAGGCATCTTGGTCTTCGCGGGAGATATGATGTTCATCGGCCACATTCTCGGCCGTCACCCCCATATGACCCGTCCCAAAGGGGCAGTTCAGCGTGCCCAGCAGCATATCAAGGCTGCGGGCATCGCCCATCTTCTGGCCCCAGCGGGCATCGGGCAGGACATAGGGCGCGCGGGACATGTTTTCGGCACCGCCTGCCAGGGCGAAATCCGCATCGCCCAGCATCAGGCTCTGGGTGGCCGAGACCAGCGCCTGCACGCCCGAGCCGCAAAGGCGGTTCACATTCATCGCGGGCACCTCATCCGGCACACCGGCGTCGCGCGCGGCGACGCGGCTAAGGTACATGTCGCGCGGCTCGGTGTTGATGACATTGCCAAAGACCACATGGCCGATCTGTTCGGGCGAAACGCCTGCGCGTTCCATCGCGGCGCGGGCCACGGTGCTGCCCAGGGTGGTCGGCGGGGTTGCGGCAAGGCTGCCGCCGAAAGTGCCGATGGCGGTGCGGGCGCCGCCCAAGATGACGATATCGTTTGACATGAAGCTCTCCTCTATCCGTTGGCGGCACTATGGGGCGGCGGCGGGGCAATGTCAGCGGGGACGTTCCGTCAAAGCGCGGCTTGACAGGGGCGGGGTGCCGCGCGACATATCCGCCATGACGGAAAACAGTGACAAGATCCTGACGCAGCTCCCCGCCCGCCTGAAAGAAGCGCGGCAAGGGCAGGGCCTGTCGCTGGACGCGGTGGCGAAACTCTCGGGCGTGTCACGCTCCATGGTCAGCCAGATCGAGCGCGGCGAATCCAGCCCGACCATTGCCACCCTCTGGAACCTGACCCGCGCCTTGCAGGTCGATTTCGCCGGGTTGCTGGACGGTGCGCCCAGCGTCGCGCAGATCGAGGTGCTGCGCAGTGCGGCGGTGCCGACGATCAGCAATCTGGGCGATGGCTGTCGCATCCGCATCCTTTCGCCGCCCGAAGAGGCCGGGCATCACGAGGTCTACGAATTGCTCATCGCCGATGGGGGCGTGCTGGAAAGCGCCCCGCATACCCGGGGCGCGCGCGAGCATCTGAGTGTCTTTGAAGGCGCGGTCGAAGTGACCAGCGGCACAGGCACCGAGAAGTTGCAGGCCGGAGATACCGCCCGCTATGCCGCCGATGTCCCCCATGCGATCCGCGCGATAAAGGGGCCGGTGCGGGCCTTTTTGGTGGTACAGGACGCGTAACGTCCGATATATCGGAAAAATTCCGCTATTCAAGACATCCTCTATTTCGGAACGGCCTCCGCTATGGTAGATGAGACTCAAAGGAGAGTCTCATGACCAAAGCATTTCTGGACCATATCACCGACACCTTGGCCGAGATCGACGCCGAGGGCATGATGAAACGCGAGCGACTGATCACCACGCCGCAGGGCGGGGAAATCGAGGTGGGCAGCCGCGAAGTGATCAACCTCTGCGCCAATAACTACCTTGGTCTGGCCGACCACCCCGATCTGATCGCCACCGCCAAAGAGGCGATGGACAACAAGGGGTTTGGCATGGCCTCGGTCCGCTTTATCTGCGGCACGCAGGACATTCACCGCGAGTTGGAGCAGAAGCTGGCGGGTTTCCTCGGCCATGACGATTCGATCCTCTTCGCCGCCTGTTTCGACGCCAATGGCGGGCTCTTCGAGCCGCTTTTGGGGCCCGAGGATGCGGTGATCTCGGACGCGCTGAACCATGCTTCGATCATCGACGGCATTCGTCTCTGCAAGGCCAAGCGCTACCGCTACGCCAACAGCGACATGGATGATCTGGAGGCCAAGCTGAAACAGGCCCGCGCGGATGGCGCACGGTTCATCATGATCGCGACGGATGGGGTTTTCTCCATGGACGGCTATCTGGCAAAGCTGCCCGAGATCGTGGCGCTGGCCGAGCAGTATGAGGCGCTGGTGATGGTGGATGATTGCCATTCCACCGGCTTCATGGGGCCCAAGGGCGCGGGCACGCCGGCGCATCACGGGGTCAAGGTCGATATCGTGACCGGCACGCTGGGCAAGGCGCTTGGTGGGGCGATCGGCGGCTATATCTCCGGGCCGCAGCCGGTGATCGACCTCTTGCGCCAGCGCGCGCGGCCCTATCTGTTTTCCAACTCGCTGCCCTCGTCGATCGTGATGGCGGGGATGCGGGCGCTGGAATTGGTCGAGCAGGGCGACGACCTGCGGGCGCAATTGTTCGAGAACACCGCCTATTGGCGCGCGGGGCTGGAAAAGCTCGGCTTTGATCTGCTGCCCGGCGAACATCCCATCGTGCCGGTGATGCTGGGCGAGGCGCAGCTGGCGCAGGACATGGCGGCGAAGCTCTTCGAGGAAGGTGTCTATGTCTCGGGCTTCTTCTTTCCGGTGGTGCCGCGCGGACAGGCGCGCATCCGCACCCAGATGAACGCCGCACTGACCCGTGAACAGTTGGACCGCGCGCTGAAGGCTTTCGAGACGGCCGGCAAGGCATGCGGGGTGATCTGATGGCGACCAACGAAATGAAGGCGCTGGCCAAGCTGCACCCCCGCGAGGGGCTGTGGATGACCCATGCGCCGGTCCCGGAAATCGGCCCCGACGACGTGCTGATCAAGATCAACAAGACCGGCATCTGCGGCACGGATATCCACATCTGGAACTGGGACGATTGGGCCGCGCAGACCGTGCCGGTGCCATTGATCACCGGGCATGAGTTTGCCGGCGAGATTGTCGAGTTGGGCCGCCGTGTCGAAGGGCTGGAGATCGGCCAGCGCTGCTCGGGCGAGGGGCATTTGATCGGCAAACAGTCACGCCAAAGCCGGGCGGGCAAGTTCCACCTTGATCCCGCGACGCGGGGCATCGGGGTGAACGAGCAGGGGGCTTTCGCGCAATACCTCAAGCTGCCCGCCTTTAACGTGGTGCCGCTGCCGGACGAGATTCCAGACGACATCGGCGCGATCCTCGATCCTTTGGGCAATGCGGTGCATACGGCGCTGAGCTTTGATCTGGTGGGCGAGGACGTGCTGATCACCGGCGCCGGCCCCATCGGCATCATGGCCGCGGCGGTGGCGCGGCATGTCGGTGCGCGGCATGTGGTGATCACCGATGTGAACCCCGCGCGGCTGGCGCTGGCGGAAAAGGTCGCGGATGTTGTGCCGGTGAATGTGGCCGAAGAAAACCTGGCCGATGTGATCCCGCGGCTAAAAATGAAGCAGGGCTTTGACGTGGGGCTGGAGATGTCGGGCAACCAGCAGGCGTTGGATCAGATGGTCGAGGCCATGACCATGGGCGGGCGCATTGCCATGCTGGGCATCCCGCCGGGCAAATCGCCGGTGGATTGGAGCCGCATCGTCTTCAAGGCGATCACCATCAAGGGCGTCTATGGGCGCGAGATTTTCGAGACATGGTATAAGATGATTGCCATGTTGGAAAACGGTCTCGATGTGTCGGGCATCATCACCCATCGCTTTGGCGTAAATGATTTCGAGAAGGGCTTTGCCGCGATGAAATCGGGCCAGTCGGGCAAGGTGGTGCTCGACTGGACGTGAGAGCGGCGCGCTGACGCGGTCTTGGCTCAAAAGCGCGAGATCTCGGGTCAGGGGCGCAGGCGGTTGCGCCCCTGCTCGGTGAGAACCCAGACCTCGCTGCCTTCGAAAACCGCGGCGCAAAGCGGTTTGCCATAGCCTGCCCCGGTGTCGAGATTCACCCGGTTGCCGTAGTGTTTGGCGCTGTCGACCGGCGTATGGCCGTGGACGATCAGCTTGGGATGCGGCGCGGTGAAACTGTGGAACTCTTTGCGGATCCAGAGCAGATCGCCTTCGCTTTGCTCCATAAGCGCCACGCCGGGTCGGATGCCGGCATGGGCAAAGAACAGGTCGTCGGTCTCATGGCTCAGCGCCAGATTTTGCAGGAAGTCGATATGCTGCTGCGGCACGGCCGCGCGCGCGCGGGCGTGGAGTTCTGACATTCGGTCCTGCGTGGTGACGGGAATTCCATAGGAGGCCAGCGTCGTGTCGCCGCCGATGCGCGGGTGCAGCCAGTTGAACTCGACCAGAAGATAGGGATCGTGGCGGGGGAAATCCTCCATGAACCAGCGGAACATGCGGTCGTGATTGCCCATGAGGAAGGTCCAGTTGCGGCCCTCAGCCTTACCTGCCGCCAACCGTTCGATCACGGCTTTGCTGTCAGGCCCGCGGTCGATGAAATCCCCCAGAAAGACGATCTCAGCCTCCGGCCCCCCGTCCTGATGGATAAGGTTCAAAACGCGCTCAAGCTCGGCAGCTTGACCGTGGATATCGCCGACGGCGTAGATGGGGCGGGGCATGGAAGGGTCCTTTGGTTAGGCTTTCGGCAGGGGCGCTGCCTCGGTGTTCAGCGGCTCCATCAATAGCGCAATTTGCGCGCGCAGCCAGCGATGGGCGGGGGAATTGCTGGCGCGTTTGTGCCAATATATGCCACTCACCCGCCGCAGTAGGGCCAGAGGCGGCTCGTAGACAATCATGTTCAGCTCGCCGGCCATCTGGTCAGCACGGTTCCGTTGATCTTTGCCGCCGTTCTATGGCGCAGCCGCGCCCTGCGCTAAACGCGAAAACGCCCCCGGGTCGGGGCATTTTCTGTTCGGTCCTGCCGCTTAGGCCACGTCGAATTGCAGCGGTTTGATCTGCCGGAACATGCCGGTGTCACGCAGCTTGCCGATCACCGGCTCGGGCACCTGATCGTCGACATAGAGCAGGGCAATCGCCTCGCCTTTCGCGGTGTGGCGGCCGAGGGTAAAGTTGGCGATGTTCACGCCATTCTCGCCCATGGTCTGACCCAGCGTGCCGATGATGCCCGGCACGTCCTCATTGGTGGTGTAGAGCATATGCTCCCCGATCTCGGCGTCGATGGTGATGCCCTTGATCTGGATGAAGCGCGGCTTGCCGTCGGAAAAGACGGTGCCCGCGATCGAACGCTCGCGCTTCTCCGTCACCACGGTCACCTTGACGTAGCCATCGAAGACGCCGGATTTATCCTGATTGGTGGTGCTGATCTGGATACCCTTTTCGCGGGCAACCACGGGGGCGGAGACCATATTCACGTCCGGGTTGGCACGTTTCATGATGCCCGCCACGACGCCGCAGTTCAGCGCCTTGAGGTTCATCTTGGCGACCGAACCGTCATAGAGGATATTGATCGCCTTGATCGGCTCATCGGTCATCTGGCCGATGAAGGCCCCGAGGTGGCCTGCCAGTTTGACCCACGGCCCCATGACCTTGGCTTCCTCGGCGGTGACCGAGGGCATGTTGAGCGCGTTGGTCACGGCGCCGGTCAGCAAGTAGTCGGACATCTGTTCGGCCACTTGCAGGGCCACGTTCTCCTGCGCTTCGGTGGTGGCGGCGCCGAGGTGCGGGGTGCAGACCACATTGGGCAGGTTAAAGAGCGGATTCTCTTTGGCCGGTTCCTCGGCAAAGACGTCGAAACCCGCGCCCGCCACATGGCCCGACTTCAACAGATCGGCCAGCGCTTCTTCGTCCACCAGACCGCCACGGGCGCAGTTGATGATGCGCACGCCTTTCTTGGTCTTCTCAAGGTTCTCGCGGCTCAGGATGTTCGCCGTCTGCTCCGTGTAGGGGACGTGCAGGGTGATGAAATCGGCGCGGGTCAGAAGCTCGTCGAGCTCGACCTTTTCGACACCCATCTTCTCGGCCTTCTCCTCACCGAGGAAGGGGTCATAGGCCACGACCTTCATTTTCAGGCCAAGCGCACGGTCACAGACGATGCCACCGATGTTGCCGGCACCAATCACGCCGAGGGTTTTGCCGGTCAGCTCGACACCCATGAACTTGGACTTTTCCCATTTGCCCGCATGGGTGGAGGCGCTGGCTTCGGGGATTTGCCGCGCCACGGCGAACATCATCGCGATGGCGTGTTCCGCGGTGGTGATCATGTTGCCGAAGGGCGTGTTCATCACGATCACACCCTGTTTCGATGCCGCTTCCTTGTCGATATTGTCGGTGCCGATGCCCGCGCGGCCGATGACTTTGAGGTTCGGCGCGTTGGCGAGGATTTTTTCGGTCACCTTGGTGGCCGAGCGGATGGCGAGGCCGTCATAGTTGCCGATGATCTCGGCCAGCTTGTCCTTGTCCTTGCCCAGATCGGGTTGGAAATCCACGTCGATGCCACGGTCGCGGAAGATCTGAACGGCGGCTTCGGAGAGTTTGTCGGAGATGAGTACCTTGGGAGCCATGTTTGCGGTCCTTTATAAACGGGGGTCGGCGGTGCGCAGTGAATGCGCACCCTACGGGAATGGGGATGGGGGTGGGTGCGCAGGGCTGCGCACCGTCGCTTTACGCGTTGATTTCGGCCTCGAAGGCCCATGCAAGCCAAGGCAGCATCGCTTCGATATCCGCCGTCTCGACCGTGCCGCCGCACCAGATGCGCAGGCCCGGAGGGGCATCGCGGTAGGCGCCGATGTCGAGTGCTGCGCCCTCATCCGCCAGTCGTTTGGCCACGGCCTTGGCGAAAGCTGCGCCGTCCTTGATCCGGTCGTCGGTGAACTTCAGGCAGACCGAGGTGTTGGAGCGTGTCGCCGGGTCGGTCGCGAGGAAGTCGATCCAGTCATGCGCCTCGACGAAATCGGCCACGGCCTTGGTGTTCGCATCGGCGCGCGCGATCAGCCCTTTGAGGCCGCCCACGGATTTGGCCCAGTCCAGCGCCAGCAGGTAATCTTCGACGCAGAGCATCGACGGCGTGTTGATCGTCTCGCCTTTGAAAATGCCTTCGTTCAGCTTGCCGCCCTTGGTGAGCCGGAAGATTTTCGGCAGCGGCCATGCGGGGGTGTAATTCTCCAGCCGCTCAACTGCGCGGGGGCTCAGGATCAGCATCCCATGCGCCGCTTCACCGCCCAGCACTTTCTGCCAAGAGAAGGTCGTCACATCCAGCTTGTCCCAGGGCAGGTCCTGCGCGAAGGCGGCGGAGGTCGCATCGCAGAGAGTCAGCCCCGCGCGGTCCGCCGGGATCGCGTCGCCGTTGGGCATCCGCACGCCCGAGGTGGTGCCGTTCCATGTAAAGCAGACGTCATTGTCATAGTTCAGCGCGGCCATGTCGACGATCTCGCCATAGTCGGCGGTGTGGACCTGCGCTTCGATCTTGAGCTGCTTGACCACATCGGTGACCCAGCCCGCGCCGAAGCTCTCCCACGCCACCATCTCAACGGGCCGTTCGCCCAGAAGCGACCACATGGCCATCTCGAAGGCGCCGGTGTCGGAGGCGGGCACGATGCCGATGCGGTAATCCGCGGGCACGCCGAGCACTTCGCGGGTGGTCTCGATCGCCTGCGCGAGCTTGGCCTTGCCGGGTGCGGCACGGTGGCTGCGGCCCAGCGGAGCATCGCCAAGCTTGGTCAGATCGAATGTGGGGATTTTGGCGCAGGGGCCGGAGGAGAAACGGGGGTTTGCCGGTACGGCAACAGGTTTCGCTTCCGGGCGCGGTGCCGGTTGGTTCATAGCCATTGATGCTACCCTCTCAGATATTCGCCCTTCGTTGGGGAAGGGTGTCCCACTGTCGGGATACGCGGGGAGGCCGGGCTGGCGCAAGTCGCAAAATGACGCTAGGACGCCGGTCATGTCGCTTTGCGCGGCGCGAATGATGCGGATCGGAAACTTATGTTCACGGCAATCTTGTTGACCTCCCCCTCCAACCCCAGCCTCGACCCCGCGCTGGTCGAAAGCCTGCGCAACGCTTGGGGCGGGGGCGATGCGATCTGGCTGGCCCCGGATGAGGCGGCGGAGTTTCCGCTCGCCCAGATGCCCGCAAACCGTTGGGACGTCTGGGAAGATTGCCAGTCCATGGGGGTCGATCTGGTGATCGTGCCGACCGAAGGCCGCCGCAAGCAGATGTTATTGGCCGATATGGACAGCACGATGATCCAGCAGGAATGCATCGACGAACTGGCCGAAGAGGCGGGCGTCGGGGAGCGGGTGAAAGAGATCACCGCGCGGGCGATGAATGGCGAGTTGGATTTCGACGGGGCCCTGCGCGAACGGGTCGGCCTGCTGAAAGGGCTGGAAGCCAATGTGATCGACAAGGTATTGGCCGAACGCATCACCCTGATGCCCGGCGGCGGGGCGCTGGTGGGGACGATGAAGGCCAATGGCGGCTATGCCGCGCTGGTCTCGGGCGGGTTCACCGCCTTTACCGCGAAAGTGGCCGAGATGCTGGGCTTTGACGAGAACCGCGCCAATACGCTCCTGCTGAAACAGACCACCCTCTCGGGCGAAGTCGGCCTGCCGATTCTGGGACGCGAGGCCAAAGTGGCCGCGCTGGAAGAGATCACCGCCAAGCTGGGGATCGGCGAGGATCAGGTCATCGCCGTGGGCGATGGGGCCAATGATCTGGGCATGTTGGGGCGGGCCGGCATGGGCGTGGCGCTGCATGCGAAGCCTTCGGTCGCGGCGCAATGTGACATCCGGATCAACTTTGGCGATCTGACCGCGCTGCTCTTTGTGCAGGGCTATGCGCGTATGGAATTTGCGGGCTGACACAAAACCCTGATTTGACTCGGCAGGGATTAGCGGCGGTAATGGGGCAGGCACAGCTTGCCTCGGTTCCTACCGTGCTGTCCGACATCCACGGCAGAGCCCATGGGCGCCCCTGTGCCGCGCAGCAATCAGGGAGAAGAACAATGCCGGACTTTATCTTTGCCTATCATGGGGGGAAGTCCCCGGAGTCGCAGGAAGAAAGCGACAAGGCCATGGCCGCCTGGGGGGCGTGGTTTGAAGAAATGGGGCCGCAAATCGTGAACCCCGGCAACCCCGTGGGGATGTCCAAGACCGTCAGCGCCGACGGGATTGCGGACAATGGCGGGGCCAATCCGCTGTCAGGTTTCACGGTCGTGCGCGCGGATGACATCGATGCCGCCTGCAAAATCGCCAAAGGCTGCCCGATGGTTGCAGATGGCAGCGGATCGGTCGAGGTCGCGCCGGTGATTGAAATGTAGGCGCGACCCTTTCGCGGTCAGGTCAATTCAGCCGCCGCTTTCAACATGCCCGTCTCAAGCCCGCGCCAGTTTTTGATCGGCGCGTTCATCCGCTTGAGCGCGGCGGGGTGGTTGGCGTCCAGCGCACCCAGTTTGACCAGCAGCGCAGTGATCGCGCATTCCGCCGCGCGGGTGGTGCCGCAGGCGGCTTTCAGCGCGATGCCCAGTTTGCGCTCGGGCCAGATTGCGATGAAGAAGCCTTCGGCACCGGTCTTGAGCGCCACTTTACCGTCCATCGCCCGCATCAATTCCGTGCAGGCGCGGCCTTCGCCCGCGACCAGTTCGGGGTGCAGGCGCATGGCTTCGTGCAGGCGTGCCTCGGCGGAGCCTTCGGGGGCGGCGGCGAAATGCGCCATGGCGCGGGCCATGCCGTGCAGGGTGCAGGCCGGGTTGGGGGCAGAACAGCCGTCGATGCCATAGCCGGGGGAGGTTTCCTGCGTGACCGTCTCGAAAGCCTCCAGACAGGCCTGTTGCACCGCATGGTCCGGCTTTTCATAGTCCGGCCCGGCGCCGAGATGTTTGTTCAGCGTCAGGAACCCCGCGTGTTTGCCCGAGCAGTTGTTGTGGATCTGGCAGGGTTTCTCATGGGCGCGGATCAGCGCCTCCATCGCGTCGCGATCGTTGGGCTCTTGCGGGCCGCAGCGGAAGGCGGCGTCGTCCAGCCCCAAAGTGTCGAGCCAGAGGCCCACCCGGTCGGTGTGGATCGCGGCCCCCTGGTGCGAGGCGCAGGCCAGCGCCAGTTGCTCGGAGGTCAGCCCGGCCTGATCGGCAGCGCCGGAGTTGATCAGCGGCAGCGCCTGGATCATTTTCGAGGAGGAGCGCGGCAGGATCACCTTGTCCGGATCGCCCCAGGCCTCCACAATCTGGCCGCTGTCATCACAGATCACCGCATGGCCAGAGTGCACGCTTTCCAGAAAAGGGCCGCGCCAGATTTCGGCAAAGGGGGCTGCTTGGGTCATCGGTATCATCCTATTTCTGGGCGAAATTCTGCCAATCAGGGTTTCGCCTGTCGCGCGTTTGCCGTTATTGTGGTTGGTGTCGAACAGATAACAGACACCTGCAAGAGAGCAACCCGCCCGAGGTTGCCCGGCCGGGGTCTGTCACTGCGTTGAGGTCAAGGACGGCTGGAGGCTGGACAGATGGGAATGATGAAAACTTGCGGGTTTGCGCTCGGCGCGCTCGCCATGATGGCAAGCAGCGCATGGGCGCAGGAACAGAGCACCAACCGGGTCGCGGCCAAGACCGATTGGAGCGTCTTTGTCGAAGACAACCCGACCGAGTGCTGGGGCGTGTCGACGCCGAAAGAAGTGGTCAACACCCGCGACGGGCGTGTCGTGGCGGTGAACCGGGGGCAGACGTTGTTGATGGTGTTCTACCGTCCGTCGGCCAATGCGAATGGGCAGGTGGCCTTTACCGGCGGCTATCCTTTCGCGTCGGGCTCGACCGTGACGATGGATATTTCGGGCAATACCTATGAGCTTTTCACCGAGGGCGAATGGGCCTGGCCTGCGACCACGGCGGATGACGCCAAGATCATCGCCGCGATGAAACGCGGGGCGGACGCCACGCTGACCGGCAAATCCTCGCGCGGGACGCAGACCAAGGACACCTTCTCGCTGCTGGGGTTCACCGCGGCGGTGGAAGATGCGGAGAAACGCTGCGGGGGGTGAGCCTCTGAGATTTGAGAGTTTGGGACGGCCTCGCGATTGCGGGGCCGTTTTCGTTTGCGGCTGTTGAGATTGCCACCCAGCCCGGAATCGAGCCTGTGGCCCTCACATAAAAAAGCCGCGGCCCCCTTTCGGAAGCCGCGGCCATTGGCTCTTAAGAATGTACCGGCGTCAGGCCGCCCGCGACAGCGGTGCCGCCACCTCTTCCTCGATAAACGCGCCATGCAGCGCCTTGATCACCGGCTGAAGCGTTTCGCGCTCAACAATGAACTGCACATCCACATTGCGCGGCCCTTGGCTCGCGCCGATCGCCGTCTGCCCGGCTTCGGCAATCGCCACCAGCCCGCGTTGCAGCACCGACAACCCGTTCAGGTCGCGCCCGATGACCGAGGCCATCGACAGCGTGCGGGTGGTGATCTCGGCGGTTGGGTAGATCTCGGCCAGATCCTTCTCCACCCGACGCATCGTTTTCAGCGAGGCATCCAGATAATGGGTGATCGTATTGGCGTTCGACACCTTCGAGACGATCCGCACATTATGCCGTGTCAGCACGTCGAGGATCGCGGTGTCATAGCCCTTCACCCCGACCATATCCTGCTCGAACAGCTCCAGCGTCACGATATCAAGACCGGTGACGATCTCCACCGCAGGTGTCTCGGCCTGACGGTCATCTATCAGCGTGCCGGGGTCTTCGGGCTCGAAAGCGTTGGTCACGCGCAGCGGCACATCGGCCTGACGCAGGGTCTTGGCCGCCTTGGGGTGGATCGCCTCCATCCCCATGTTCGACAGCTGGTCCGCCACGTCATAGTTCGTGCGCCCGATCTTCTTGACGGCATGTTCGCCGACCAGTTTCGGATCGCAGGACGAGAGGTGGAATTCCTTGTGAATGATTGCCTCACGCGCGCCCGTCAGGGCGGCGAGTTTGGAGAAGGTCACCTCGGAATAACCCCGGTCAAACTCGCGCATCAGCCCTTCGGCGCATTGCGCATAGCCGGTGACAATGGGCATTTCCGTATGCGGATCGATACCCTCCATCGCCTGCGCGATACGTTCGTCCAGCGTGACGTTGCCCTCATCGCGCCAACCGGAGAGGTCAACGAAACGGGCGTTCACGCCGGCGCGTTGCAGCAGGATCGTGGTGACGAAGGCGGAATGCGCCTCGCCCAGACCCGACAGCAGCTCGCGGATTTGCAGCATGTGCTCCGACAGGCGGAAGTGGCCATAGGCGCAGAGGCGCTGCAGGTCGATCAGACAGTTGCGGGCACCATGGGTGCGCTCGGAGACAAAGGCGTCGGCCTGTTCGATGTCACCGGGATGCTCCAGCACCTCGCGGTGCACGCGCTGCATCTCGGCCGAGACGCGGGTCAGCGCCTCGTGCCAGCCGTGATCGTTGCTGGCGTTCGCGAGATGCGCATAAACGCCCGGCTCGCCGGATTTCTTATGCTCCAGCAACAGGTTCGTGATCCCGCCAAAGGCGGAGACCACGAAGACGCGCCCGTAGATGTCCGCGCCCTTACGGTCACCGACAAAGAGCGTATCTTTGAGTTGGTTCACGCGGGACATGGACGTCCCGCCGATTTTTTCGACAGTGTGGGACGGTTGAGTCATAAAACTTAAGCGACCTCCTCGGCAGGCGCATAGGAACCATCTTCGCGGTGCACTTCCTTGCCGGTGACCGGCGGGTTGAAGCAGCACGCCATGTGCAGTTCTTCCTCTGCGCGCAGGGTGTGTTTGTCGTTCAGGTTCAGGGCGTACATCACGCCGGGGGTGATCTCATGCGTCTCGCCGGTGGCGAGATCGGTGATCGAGCCCTTGCCCTTCATGCAATAGACGCTCTCGAAGTGGTGCTTGTAGTGGAACGTGTGCTCCGACCCGGCCTCAAGCACGGTGATGTGGAAGGAAAACCCCATCCCGTCGTCGGCCAGAAGCAGGCGTGTCGAGGTCCATTGCGCATCGCCAACGTGACGGTCTGTGCCCTGAAGTTTGTTAAAATCGCGTACAATCATCGGTATTACTCCGCTGCCAGTTTCATATTGCCCGTCACATCGCGGGTCGCTTGCAATAGGATATCAAATCCTTCGCGCATGACAGCTTCCGATGTGGTGAGCGGGGCGAGATATTTGACGATTTCGTCGTTCGCGCCCGATGTTTCGATCACGAGGCCCAATTCATAGGCACGCGCGCAGATCGCACCGGCCAGCTCGCCGGAGCCGACGTCGACACCCTGCATCAGGCCGCGGCCTTTCAGCGTGGCGCCCTCGACCAGATCGGCCACATCCTTGAGCGCGGTGGTCAGCACCACGGCTTTCTCGGCCAGCGACTTTTCGAACCTGCAGTCGGACCAGAATTTCTCGATCGCGACGCGGGCGGTGACGAAAGCATGGGTGTTGCCCCGGAAAGTGCCGTTGTGCTCGGCGGGCTTCCAGATGTCATGCTCGGGCTTGATCAGCAGGGCCGCGAAGGGCAGGCCGAAACCGGAAAGTGATTTCGCTTGGGTGATCATGTCAGGCTTGATGCCGGCGGCCTCAAAAGAGAAGAAGCTGCCCGAACGGCCACAACCGGCCTGAATGTCGTCGATGATCAGCAGCGCACCGTGCTTGCGGGCGATCTTTTCGATGCCCTGCATCCATGCGTCGGAAGCCGCGTTCAACCCACCTTCGCCTTGGATCGGTTCAAAGATGAAGGCCGCAGGCGCGTCGATGCCCGAAGACGGGTTCGACAGCATCGCGTCGATCATCTCAAGCGTGTCGACATTCTCGCCCAGCGATCCTTCAAAGGGCATATGCGTTACATCGGCCAACGAGCCACCGCCCGCGCCGCCGCGCTTGCCTTTGTTGCCGGTCAGCGCCAGCGCGCCCATGGTCATGCCGTGGAAACCGTTGGTGAAAGAGATCACATTGGTGCGGCCCGTCACCTTACGCGCCAGTTTGATCGCGGCCTCAACCGCGTTGGTGCCGGTCGGGCCGGTCATCATCACCTTGTAATCCATGCCGCGTGGCTTGAGGATTTTCTCCTCGTAAGCGCTCAGGAAGGCCGCCTTGGTTTCACTGTGAAAGTCGAGACCATGGGCGATGCCGTCAGCGGTAATGTGCTCCACCAGCGCCTCTTTCATGTCGGCATCGTTGTGGCCGTAGTTCAGCGAGGAGCACCCGGCGAGGAAGTCGATGTAGCGGTTGCCGTCCGCGTCGAACATTTCCGACCCGCTGGCGCGGGTGAAAACGGCGTTCATGCCGCGGCAATAGGAGCGCGCTTCGCTCTCGCGGCGGGTAAAGATCGTTGTGTTCTGTGCCATGTCCTTAGGCATAGGAATTTCCTTTCTCTTCCAGAGAATCTGTCTTGTGAAGTGTCAGCTGCGGTTTACGCGGCGCGTTTGAGCGCGGCAGTCTCGGGCAGCGTGATCGTCACCATATGTTCGGTGTCATGTGCGCCCTCGAAATGGGCGTCTTTGGTAAAGTGGGGCGCATCGGAAAGATCGCCGCCAACGTGGCTAGCAAAGCTGCGGAACAGCCCCCAGGAGGCGTCATTGTCCCGGGTGATGGTGGTCTTGAGGGTCTTGGCATCCTCGGTCTCGTCGCGGTTCACCAGTTCCATCAGCATGGTCTTGCCCAGACCAAGGCCGCGGGCCTTGGGGCTGACGGCGACCTGCCAGACAAAGAAGGCGTCTTGCGCCGGGATCATATGGCCGGAGATCCAGCCCACGATGTCGCCGTCCAATTCGGCCACGACACAGGTGTCGCGGAAATGGTCGGCTTGGATCAGGTTCGCATAGAGCGAGTTTTCGTCGAGCGGCTTGCAGTCGCGAATCAACCGCCAGATCGCGGCTCCGTCCTCGGCATTGGGCTTGCGCAGCTTGGGTGTGCGGGCTTTTTTCATGTCGAGTTCATTCTGCATCCGTTCGGGGCTCCCTGATTGTTTCGATAGGCTAAGTAAGCCATGCGCGGTTATACTTCAACATTCAAAGCAAATTAACCCAAAATACGCTTATAGCGTGGTTTGAGCGCCATAGAACTGTGCATATTTGTTTCGTTTTCCGAATGAGTTTCGCGGGTTTCGCTTAGCTATACTAAGCGATCAGGGTGGTTTTGACCGATTGCTGAGAATGGCCCCAATGTGCAATGATGCACCATGACGCAGAAACATCCCGACCGGGTCGACGAAAGTCTGATCGCCTTGCGCCGCATTTTGCGCGCGACAGAGCTCTATGCCCGTGACCTCGCGCAGGCGGCGGGGGTCACCCCGGCACAACTGCGCGTCTTGCAGATCGTGGGCGAAAAGAAAGACCCGACGGCCAAGACCCTCGCCACCCAGATGGGGGTGAGCCAGGCCACGGTGACCGCGCTGGTCGACAAGCTGGTGGCGCGGGGTCTGGTCACGCGACTTACCTCGGCCCAAGATCGGCGGCAGACCAACATCACCTTGACCTCCCAAGGCGAGGATGTGCTGCAAGAAGCGCCTGATGCCTTGCAGCAGCGCTATGTGCGCGCCTTTGCCGATCTGGCCGATTGGGAGCAGGCGCAGTTGGTGTCCTCGCTGGAGCGGGTCGCCGCGATGTTGAATGTGGACAGTCTGGATGCCGCCCCGGTCCTGGCAACCGGCGAATTGCGGACCAGCAGAAAGGGCTACTAGCCCAATCAGCGCAGCCCCTGCGCCAAACCCTTTTGCAAATCGCGTCATTCCCTATATAGAGACCCATCCCTAGCCAGTGAGTCTTTGCAATGTCCGCTTCCGCGCCCATCACCCAAGACGTGATGACCATCCCCCGCAAGCAGCCCGAAGGGCCGATCAACCTTGTCGGCCTGACCCGTGACGCCATGCGCGATGTGCTGATCGCCAATGGCACGCCCGAGAAACAGGCGAAGATGCGGGTGGGGCAGATCTGGCAATGGATTTACCAGTGGGGGGTGCGCGACTTTGATGCGATGACCAACCTCGCCAAAGCCTACCGCACTGAACTGGCAGAGAAATTCGTGATCGAAGTGCCCGAAGTGGTGACCCGCAAGGTCAGCGAAGATGGCACGCGTAAGTATCTCGTGCGGATCGCGGGCGGCCATGAGGTCGAAGTCGTCTATATCCCCGAAGAGGGGCGCGGCACGCTTTGTGTGTCAAGCCAAGTCGGCTGCACGCTGACCTGCTCCTTCTGCCATACCGGCACCCAGAAACTGGTGCGCAATCTGACCGCTGGCGAGATCATCGGTCAGGTCATGGTGGCGCGGGACGATCTGGGCGAATGGCCGGAAATCGGCGCGCCGAAGGATGAAACCCGGCTTCTGAGCAATATCGTGCTCATGGGCATGGGCGAGCCGCTTTATAACTTCGAGAATGTGCGCGACGCGATGAAGATCGCGATGGACGCCGAGGGCATCCAGCTTTCGCGCCGTCGCATCACGCTGTCGACCTCGGGTGTGGTGCCCGAGATTCACCGCACCGCCGCCGAGATCGGCTGCCAACTCGCCGTCTCCTTCCACGCCACCACCGATGAGGTGCGCAACAAGCTGGTGCCGATCAACAAGCGCTGGAACATCGAAGCGCTTCTGGAAGCGCTGAAGGCCTATCCCAAGGTCAGCAACTCCGAGCGGATCACCTTTGAATATGTGATGCTGAAGGATGTGAACGACAGCGACGAGGACGCGCACCGTTTGGTCAAGCTGATCGAAGGCATCCCGGCCAAGATCAACCTCATTCCCTTTAACGAATGGCCCGGCTCGCCCTATGAGCGCTCGTCGAACAACCGCATCCGCGCCTTTGCCGATATTATCTACAAGGCCGGCTATGCCTCGCCGATCCGCACGCCGCGCGGGGAAGACATCATGGCCGCCTGCGGTCAATTGAAATCGGCGACCGAACGTGCGCGCAAGTCGCGCAAGCAGATCGAAGCCGAAGCCGGGATGGGCGGCTAAGCCAGCCCGGCGCGGCTGCGTGCCAGCGCTTCAACAGTAACCCCCTCGGCGGCAATGTCGCCGGGGATATTCTCGCCGCGCAGCAAAGCGGCGGCACTGCGGGCCAGCGCCGGGGCGGTCTGGATGCCATAGCCGCCTTGCCCCGCCAGCCAGAAAAACCCCTCCCCCTCAGGATCATAGCCTGCCACCGGGTCACCATCGGGCGCAAAGCTGCGCAGCCCGGCCCAGCGGCTTTCGATGCGCCGCAGGCTCAGGTCAAAGGCGGTTTCAATCCGGTCGATGCAGATCGCCACGTCCAACTCCTCGGGCTGCGCATCGCAGGGCGGGGAGGGGGTGGCGTCCGCCGGGGAGATCAGCAGCTTGCCCGCATCGGCCTTGAGGTAGAACTGTTCGTCAATATCCACCACCATCGGCCAACGGTCCGGCGCCATGCCCTCGGGCGGGGCCACGGTCAGCGCGGTGCGGCGTTTGGGGGTGAGGCCCGCAGGCTTAAGCCCTGCCAGCGTGGCGATCTCATCGGCCCAAGCCCCCGCGGCATTGACGATCACCGGCGCGTGGAAGCTGCCCTGATTGGTCTCGACCTGCCAGTCACCCGCTTTGCGAAGCGCCAGCACCTCGGCCTTGGTCTGCAAGACTCCGCCCGCGGCGCGGAAGGTCTTGAGGTAATGCTGGTGCAGCCCGTTCACATCGATATCCGCCGCCCCGGCGTCGTGCAGACCGGCGGTGGCATTGCCCTTGCGCAGCAGCGGCACGCGCGTTTCGATCTCGGCCCCGGTGAGCGGCGTGACATGCGACCCCAGTTCCTCGGCACTGCGCGCGAGCGCGGCCTGTTGGTCCTGCCGGGCAATAAAGACGGCGCCGCGCGGTTCCAGCAGCGGGTGGTCCAGATAGGGGCTGGCGGGGGCGTCAAAGAAAGCGGCAGAGGCGCGCGAAAGGGCGCGGATGACCCGCGGCCCATAGGCCACCGTGAACAGCGCCGCCGAACGGCCCGTGCTGTGATAGCCCGGCTGGCTTTCCCGCTCCAGCAGCAGCACCCGGCGGTCGGTGGAGAGTTCCGCCGCGACGGAAGCCCCCGCGATGCCCGCGCCGATGACAATGCAATCGAAACCGGTGGTGGAATTGTTCATGATCTGACCCCTTTTGCGCGGAGGCTAGCACCGCCGATCACCGGGCAAAAGGCCCGACTGCCCCCCGTTCCCTCGCGGGGTGCCAATGGGGAAACCCCGGCAAACTGTTGCAATTACGTGAAGTTTTGCCTCAGCGCAGCAAAGCCGTTGACCGGACGCCCCCGCCCGTCGCAATCTGTCCCAAAGGGGCGCCCCGCCATCCGGCCTGATTGCGCCTGCCAACAGGAGTGCCGCCCATGTCCCATCTGCCCCTCACCAAAACCCTGCCCGCGCTGACGCTGGCCTTTGGCCTTATGGCGACCGCCTCTGCCGCTGCTGAACTTGTCGTCGGCATGCAGCAGGAGCCAACGTCGCTTGACCCGACCGCAGATGCCACCGCCTCCATCGACAGTATGATGACCCAGAATGTCTTTGAATCGCTGACCACCGTGGCCGAGAATGGCGAGGTGCAGCCGAACCTCGCGACAAGCTGGGACGTGTCTGAGGACGGGCTGACCTATACCTTTCATCTGGCCGAGGGCGTGACCTTCCACGATGGCACGGCGCTGGATGCGGAGGATGTGATCTTTTCCTTTGACCGGGCCATGGCCGAAGACAGTGTGAACCCCTCCAAGGATATTTTCGAGCCGATCGAGAGCGTCAAAGCGGTCGATCCGCAGACGGTAGAGATCACGCTTTCGGGCAAGGACGCGTTTTTCCTCTTCAACATGGGGCAGGGCGACAGCGCCATCGTCGCCGCGGAAAGTGTCGAGGGCAACAACGCCAATCCCGTGGGCTCCGGCCCTTTCAAGTTCGACAGTTGGACAAGGGGCGACCGTCTGACGCTGGTCAAGAACCCCGATCACCGCGATGCCGCCGATGTGGCGCTGGATAAGGTGGTCTTCCGCTTCATCTCTGACCCCGCTGCTGCGACAGCGGCGATGATGGCCGAAGAGCTTGACGCCTTCCCCGGCTTCCCCGCGCCGGAACTGCTGCCGCAGTTCGAGGCCGACCCGCGCTTTCGCGTCAATGTCGGCTCGACCGAAGGCGAGGTGATCCTCGCCATGAACAACGCCAAGCCGCCCTTCGACAATGTCGAGGTGCGCCGCGCGGTGGCCACGGCGATCGACCGTGACGAGATCATCGAGGGCGCCATGTACGGCCAAGCGGTGCCCATCGGCAGCTTCTACCCGCCGCATGGCACCGCCTATGTCGACCTGACCGGCGCCTATCCGCATGACAGCGAAAAGGCCAAGGCGATGTTCGAAGAGGCCGGCGTCGCCGGTGAAACCATGACCCTGCGGGTACCGCCGTTCCCCTATGCCACCCGCTCGGCCGAGATCATCCAGAACCAGCTGTCGGAGGCCGGGATCGACGCCAAGGTCGAAAATGTCGAATGGGGTTTCTGGATCGATGAGGTCTATAAGAAGAAAAACTACGACATGACGATCATCGCCCATACCAGCCCCAACGACATGGGCAATTTCGCCCGGGGCCCGGATTATTTCTATGGCTATGACAATGCCGAGATGACAGCCCTATGGGAGCAGATCACCACCGAGGTCGACCCCGAGGCGCGCAATGAATTGCTCAAACAGGGCCAGCAAATGCTGTCGGACCAATCGGTGCATGGCTTCCTTTTCCAACTGCCGCTGCTCGGCGTGTTCCGCGAGGGGGTCGAAGGCTATTGGTCCTCCTCCCCGGTGCTTTACATGCCGCTCAAGGGCGTCAGCATCGCCAATTGATATGAACCGGCTGCGGCGTCACTCGCGCCGCGGCCTTAGGGTCTGACCTCGTGGCATATTTCCTCTTCCGCCGCACGCTTGGTTTCGTGCTGACCCTGCTGGCCGTCTCTGTCGTGGTCTTTGCCGTGATGAACGTGCTGCCCGGCGATCCGGCGCTGACGATCCTTGGCATGGATGCTTCCGACGATGCGCTCGCCGCGCTGCGCGAGCAGTTGGGGCTGAATGCGCCATTGGTCACGCGCTATCTGTCATGGGTCTGGCATGCGTTGCAGGGGGATTTCGGCCTCAGCCATTCCTTCCGGGTGCCGGTGTCCGAGTTGATCGCCGAGCGTTTGCCGATGACGATTTCGCTCGCCGTGGCGGGGATGTTGGTGACGCTGGTGCTGGCCCTGAGCCTTGGCATCACCGCAGCGGCCCAGCATCGGCGTGCGGGCGATTGGGGGGTGATGTTTCTCAGCCAATTGGGCATCGCGCTGCCGGCTTTCTGGCTCTCGATCCTGCTGGTGATGCTCTTTGCGGTGAAGCTGCGCTGGCTGCCGCCGGGGGGCTTTGCGGGTTGGTCCGATCCTGCCGCGGCGCTGCGCTCGCTGATCCTGCCCACGGTGGCGTTGGCGCTGGTGCAATCGGCGGTGCTGGCGCGGGTCACGCGGTCTTCGGCGCTGGAAGTGATGCGGCAGGACTTCGTGCGCACCGCGCGGGCCAGCGGGCTGTCGCGGCGCCGGGTGCTCTGGCGGCATGTGCTGCCCAATGCGCTGGTGCCGATCGTGACCATCGTCGGCATGCAATTCGCCGCATTGGTGACCGGGACCATCGTGATCGAGAATGTCTTTTACCTGCCGGGCCTCGGGCGGCTGATCTTTCAGTCCATCGCGAACCGAGACCTGCCCACGGTGCAGGCGCTGGTCATGCTCTTTGCCGCCATCGTGGTCACGGCGAATTTCGTGGTCGACCTGCTCTATGTCGTCATCGACCCCCGGCTCAAGGCGCGGGCATGAGGCGGCTTCCGGCGAATTTCCTGCTGGGGGCGGTGCTGGTCAGCCTCGTCGTCGGCGTCGCGGCCCTGTCGCTGATCTGGACCCCGCATGACCCGCAGGCAATGTCGATCTCGACCAAATTCGCGCCCCCCTCTTCGGCCCATTGGCTGGGCACCGATCAGCTGGGCCGCGATGTGGTGGCGCAGCTTATGGCGGCGGCGCGGAACTCGATGACTGTGGCGCTGGTGGCGGTGCTCTTGGGCGGCAGCATCGGTGTGGGCTTTGGGCTTCTGGCCTCGGCGCTTGGCGGCTGGGTCGAGGATGCGGTGATGCGGCTCGCTGATTTGGGCTTCGCCTTCCCGGCACTTCTCTTTGCGATCATGCTGGCGGCGGTCTTTGGCCCCTCGCTGACCAATGCGGTGCTGGCGATCTCCTTCATCAACATACCCATCTTCGCCCGCGTCACCCGCGCCTCGGCCAACCAGATCTGGACCCGCGATTATGTCGCCGCCGCACGGGCGGCGGGGCGGGGGCGTTTTGCCATCAGCCGCGATCATATCCTGCCCAATATCGCCGCCGCGATCATCGTGCAGGCCACCATTGAATTTGCCGTGGCGATCCTCGCCGAAGCGGCGCTGAGCTACCTCGGCCTTGGCGCGCAGCCACCGGCCTCAAGCTGGGGGCGGATGCTGTCGGAGGCGCAGACGCTGATGTATCTCGCCCCGCAACTGGCGATCTATCCGGGGCTATGCATCGTGACGGCGGTGCTGGGCTTTGGCCTGCTGGGCGACGGGCTGCGCGATATTACCGATCCCCGATTGGTGCGGGCGCGATGATCGAGATTGGCAATTTGTCGGCCCATTTCGGCGATGCTGCGGCCCTGCGGGGTGTCGATCTGACGATCCGGCGCGGGGATCAACTGGGCATCGTGGGGGAAAGCGGTTCGGGCAAGACGCTGCTGGCGCTCTGTCTGATGGGCATGGCCCCCGAAAGCGCGCGTCTGACCGGGCAGCTTCGCATCGACGGGCGCGACATGGCCCGCGCGTCGGAACGCGATTGGCAGCGTCTGCGCAGCCGCCGTGTGGCGATGGTATTTCAAGATCCGATGGCGGCGCTGAATCCCTTGCGGCGGGTGGGCGATACGGTGATGGAGCCGATGCTGCGGCATGAGGGGCTCAGCCGGGCCGCGGCGCGGGCGCGGGCGTTGAGCCTGTTTGAAGAGGTGGGCATCCCCGATCCCGACCAACGCCTGCGCCAGTTCCCGCATGAGATGTCGGGCGGGCAGCGCCAGCGGGTGCTGATCGCACTGGCACTGGCCTGCAACCCCGCCCTGTTGATCGCGGATGAGCCGACCACGGCGCTGGATGCCAATGTGGCGCTGCGCATCACCGATCTGCTGCAACGCTTGGCGCGGGAGCGGGACATGGCGCTGGTTTTCATCAGCCATGACCTTGCCGCCGTGGCCCGCGCCACCGAAGATATTGTGGTGATGTATGCGGGCGATATGGTTGAACAGGGCCCGACGGCGGCGGTGCTGGGCGCGCCCGCCCATCCCTATACCAAAGGTCTGTTGGGCGCGCGGCCCGATCCGGGCGCGGCGGGGCGGGATGCGCAGGGGAAACGGCGGCGGCTGCCGACCATTCCGGGCGCGGTGCCGCCCCTGCACGCGCTTCCGCATGGCTGTCGGTTCTCGGGCCGCTGCCCGGTCGAACTGCCCCATTGCGCCGCCCGGCAGCCAGTGTTCACGCCGACCGAAGCGGGGCGCGGTGCCGCCTGTCACCTGCTGACGGGGGCACGCCATGGCTGACGCCCCGCTCCTGGAGGTTCGCAACCTGACCCGCCGCTACAAGCTGCCGCGCCAAAGCCTGCTGCGCCGCGCCCCGTTGTTGACGGCGCTGGAAGGGGCCGCATTCTCTCTGCGCGCGGGGGAGACATTGGGTGTGGTCGGCGAAAGCGGGTCGGGCAAATCGACCCTGGCACGGCTGATCATGGCCTTTGAACGCCCGGATGCGGGGGAGGTGCTGTTTAACGGGCAAGACCTTCATCATCTGCCCGCAGAGGACTTGCGTCGGCTCAGGCGCGGATTTCAGATGGTGTTCCAAGACCCTTTCGGCTCGCTCAACCCGCGCCGGCGCATTGGCTGGTCGATCGCCGAGCCGCTGCGGGCCAATGGGGAAACCGAGCATCTTGGGTATCGCGTGGCCGAGGCACTGACACAGGTCGGGCTGCATTCCGCCGATGCCGGCAAATATCCGCATGAGTTCTCGGGCGGGCAGCGCCAGCGCATCGCCATTGCCCGCGCCATCATCACCCGCCCCGCGCTGCTGGTCGCGGATGAGGCGGTCTCGGCGCTGGATGTCTCGGTTCAGGCGCAAATCCTCAACCTTTTGATGGACCTACAAGAAGAGCTGGGCCTTGGCATGGTCTTTATCAGCCATGACCTCGCGGTGGTGGTCTCGGTCTGTGACCGGGTGCTGGTGCTTCAGCACGGCAAGACCTTGGAGAGCGGCGCGGCCAGTGACGTGTTGCGCCGCCCCGAGCACCCTTATACGAAAACCCTGCTGAAGGCCGCAGGAGTACGCCCATGACCCGCTTTGTCCATCTGACCGACCTGCATATCTCGCACCCCGATCTGAACGACCCGCATCTGCAGAGCGACACGCCCGCCACGCTGCGCCGGGTGGTTGAGGTGATCAACGCGCTGGCCCCGCAGCCCGATTTCGTGGTGGCCAGCGGCGATCTGACCAATCAGGGCGACATCCAAAGCTATGAGCTGGTGCGCGACATTCTTGCGCCGCTTCAGGCGCCCTTGGTGATGGCGCTTGGCAATCACGACAAACGCGCCGGCTTCAATGCGGTCTTTGCCCCCGGGCTGGCCGATGCGCCCTATTTCCACGACGCCGCCTATGGCGGGCTGCATGTCATCACCCTCGACAGCAGCGTGCCGGGCAAAGTGGCCGGGGCCCTGAACGACGCGCAGTTTGCGTTTCTGGAAGCCGCCTTGGCCCGCCATGCCGATCTGGCGAAACTCATGGTCATCCACCACCCGCCGCATATCGACCCCGAGGCGCTGGCCTGGGGCAGTCTGGACCCGGCCAGCACGGCGCGTTTGGCGGAGATGCTCGCGGGCCAGCGGGTGGCGGGGATCGTGTCGGGCCATGTGCATGTGAACCGGGTGAGCCATTGGCATGGCATCCCGGTGGTGATCTCTAACGGGCTGCATTCCACCGTCGACCTGACCGAGACCCGCGATCTGCATGTGATCGAAGGCACCGGATTCGGACTGTGCGAATGGCGTGACAGCGGGCTCAGCGTTTCCTTCGCGCCGCTCACCCCAAAGCCGCGTAAGCTGACGCGGATCGATCGGGCGTTGTTAAAGTCATTTGATTAGAATGACATGCGCGACTTTAGCGCTTTGGCCGCTGGTCTCGGCGCCGCGCTGCTAAAAAAATTATTGTTGACCCTCAACCTTTTTGATCTCACACAGCCTTAGATCAAAAGGCTATTCTCGGCGTTCGACCGGGCTGCTGTTCACAGGGGAAGGGTGAATTTGCCAACTGCCAATGGTGATAGTGTATCCACGCTTGGTGCGCGTATGCGCAAGCAACGGCATCGTTTGTCCCTGACTTTGCAGCAGTTGGGCGAAGCCTCCGGCGTGTCGGTCGGCTATCTCAGTCAGGTGGAACGGGGCCGCGCCACACCCTCGCTCGGCACCCTGTCGCAGATCGCGGTGGCGCTTCAGGTCGATGTCAGCTTTTTCATCCATACCCCCAAGACCCAAGACAGCCTGACCCGCGCCGAAGAGCGCCCGCGTTTTGCCGTCTCGGGCTCGTCGATCGAATATGAGAGGATCGGCGCGGATTTTCCCGGCCATGAACTGTCGTCCTACATCATGAATGTGCCCCCGGGCTATGCCTCGGAAGAGGTCGTGCATGAGGGCGAAGAGGTGATCTATATCCTTGAGGGGGAGATCGTGCAGGTCGTCGATGGGGGCGAGCATATCATGCGGCCCGGCGACAGCCTGCATTACCTCGGCAGCAGCCCGCATTCGTGGTCCAACAAGACAGACCGGCCGGCGCGGATGCTCTGGGTCGGTCGGATGCAATATGATCTGGCCGCTGGCGCCAATAGAATACGTCCGAATGAAGGGGCCGTTGCCACCGCATTCGCGTCGTCTCGCCCGTAAGGGCGTATCACCTGCGGCGGACAAACCGCTGCCAAAAAACAAACCAATCAGGAGAGAGAAAATTATGTCTTTTACAACGAAACTGGCCGCTGGCGCCATGCTGATGGCACTGGGTGCCACAGCCGCCTCGGCGCAATCGCTGGTCTATTGCTCCGAAGGCTCGCCCGAGGGTTTTGACCCTGCGCTCTACACCGCCGGCACCACCTTTGATGCCTCCAGCCACCCGATCTACAACCGTCTGGCCGAGTTCAAAGTCGGCACGACCGAAGTCGTGCCCGCACTGGCCGAAAGCTGGGAAGTCAGCGAAGACGGCATGAAGGTGACCTTCAAGCTGCGCAAGGGGGTGAAATTTCACTCCAACGACCAGTTCACGCCAACACGCGATTTCAATGCCGACGACGTGATCTTCAGCTTTGACCGTCAGGGCAACGAAGAGAACCCCTATAACAAGGTTTCCGGCGGGACATGGGAATATTACGGTGCCATGTCGATGCCTGATCTGGTCGAGAGCATCGAAAAGGTCGACGATTACACTGTCGTCTTTAACCTGACCCGCCCCGAAGCGCCCTTCATCGCCAATATGGCCATGGATTTCGCCTCGATCGTGTCCAAGGAATATGCCGATGCGATGATGGAAGCGGGCACGCCCGAGATGCTGAACCAAGCGCCCATCGGCACCGGCCCGTTCAAGTTCCAAGCCTATCAGAAAGACGCGGTCATCCGTTACCTGCGCAACGACGACTACTGGGGCGATCCGGCCAAGGTCGAAAGCCTGATCTTCGCGATCACGCCCGACGCTTCCGTGCGCTACCAGAAGGTGCAGGCGGGTGAGTGCCATGTCATGGCCTATCCGAACCCGGCCGATGTGCAGGCGATGAAAGACGCCGAAGACATCGTGGTGATGGAGCAAGAGGGCCTGAACGTGGGCTATCTGGCCTATAACACGCAGGTCGCGCCCTTCGACAACGCCAAGGTCCGCAAGGCGCTGAACATGGCGATCGACAAACAGGCGATCATCGACGTGGTGTTCCAGGGCTCCGGCGAAATCGCCAAGAACCCGCTGCCGCCGACCATGTGGTCCTATAATGACGCGATCGAAGACGACAACTATGACCCCGAGGCCGCCAAGGCGATGCTTGAGGAAGAGGGCGTCACCGACCTGTCGATGAAGATCTGGGCGATGCCGGTGCAGCGTCCCTACAACCCGAACGCCCGCCGTATGGCCGAGCTGATGCAGGAAGACTTCTCCAAAGTGGGCGTCGATGTTGAAATCGTCTCCTACGAATGGGGTGAGTATCTTGAGCGTTCCAAAGCCAAGGACCGCGACGGCGCGGTGCTGCTGGGTTGGACCGGTGACAACGGCGATCCGGACAACTTCCTCGCGGTTCTGCTGGGCTGTGACGGTGTCGAGAAATCCAACCGCGCCCAGTGGTGCAACGAGGAATTCGACGCGCTGATCCAGAAAGCCAAGGTTCTGCCGACCCAGGAAGAGCGCGAGCCGCTCTACAAGGAAGCGCAGGAAATCTTCAAGGACCAAGCCCCTTGGGCCACTATCGCGCATTCGGTCGTCTACATGACCATGCGCCCCGAAGTTGAAAACTATGTCGTGCACCCGCTGGGGGGCCACATCTTCAACCAGGTTGGCCTGAAGCAGTAACCCTGCCTCTTTAAACCAAGGGGGCGGCATGACGTGCCGTCCCCATCTTTTTTCCACCTCCGACAGCCGGGAACCCCTCCATTGTCCAATCCACTGAATGACCGCCTTAAAACCTATGCAGATATCGCCGCCGCGCTTGGCACAGATGCTGTGGCGCTGGTGCCCGGTCCGAATTTCACCCGCGCTGTCGAACATGCTTTCATGAGCCACGAGCGCCCCTTTGTGCTGGTGATCCCCGCCAATGGCCCTGCCGCGGCACTGGTGCCGAACCTTGAGCTTGGCAGCTGGGATCTGGTGGGCTTTGACGGCGCCGTTTTCGACTGGCGCGACCAGACCGGCTATGACGAGGCTTTCGCCGCGATGATGCAGCATCTGGGCATCAATTCGCTGGCTGTTGAGGGCCAGGTCATGCGGGTCTTCGTGCATCACGCGCTGAAAAAGGCGCAGCCTGATTTGAAGATCATCGACGCCGAGCGCGAAATCTCCGCGCCGCGGATGATCAAGACCGAGGCCGAGGTTGCCGCGTTGCAAGAGGCCATCGATATTTCCGAACGCGCCCTGCGCGCCACGCTGGATTCTGTGAAGCTGGGCCAGACCGAGAAAGAGATCGAACAGAAACTGGTGCAGCTGCTTTTCGCCGAAGGGGCCGATGATCTGTCCTTTGCCCCCATCGTCGCCGCGGGCGACGGCTCGGCCCGGCCCCATGCCAAGGCGCGCGGCGATTACCACGTCAAGGCGGGCGACGCGCTGCTGTTCGACTTTGGCGCGCGCAAGAACGGTTTTGCTGCCGACATCACCCGCACCGTCTTCCTGAGCCATGTCAGCGATGAGGGTCGCGCGGTCTATGACACCGTGCTGCGCGCCAACCTTGCCGGGCTGGACGCCACCCGCGCGGGCGTCACCGCGCATGAGATCGACGATGTGGTGACCGGCGTGCTCGAAGCCTCGCCCTTCGCCGACCGCATCCGCACCAAGACCGGCCACGGTCTGGGCCGCGATGTGCATGAAGCGCCCTATATCATGCGCGGAAACCACATGAGTTTACCCGCCGGAACCGTATACACCAACGAACCCGGTCTCTATGAGATCGGCAACTTTGGCGTGCGTATCGAAGATGACGTGCTGATCACCGAAGATGGCTACAAAACCCTGACCAACTTTCCGAAGGAACTGATGGTGCTCCCGTGCTGAAATATGTCCTGTCGCGCCTCGCGACCTTCATCCCGACCTTTATCGGCGTCACGCTGATTTCATTCGCCTTTATCCGTGTGCTGCCGGGCGACCCGATCGTCGTCATGGCCGGCGAGCGCGGCATCACCGAAGAGCGCTATGCCCAGCTTCAGCAGCAGTTTGGCTTTGACCGCCCGATCTATGTGCAGTTCTGGGAGTATTTTACCGGGGTGCTTCAGGGCGATCTGGGCAATTCCTTTGTCACCAAGAAACCGGTCTGGGACGAGTTCTTCTCGCTCTTCCCCGCCACGCTGGAACTGTCGATCTGCGCGATGATCTTTGCCGTGGTTCTGGGCCTGCCTGCGGGGGTGATCGCGGCGGTGAACCGGGGCAAGTTCTTTGACCGGGCGCTGATGTCCACCGCTCTGGTGGGTTATTCAATGCCGATTTTCTGGTGGGCCTTGCTGCTGATCATCGTCTTCTCGGGCAACCTTGGCTGGACGCCGGTCTCGGGCCGGATCGACCTGCTCTATTACTTCCCCAATGCCACCGGCTTCATGCTGATCGACAGTCTCGCCTCGGGGCAGGACGGGGCCTTCCTCTCGGCCCTGCGGCACCTTCTGTTGCCGACCATCGTGCTGGGCACCATCCCGCTGGCGGTGATCGCGCGGCAGACCCGCTCGGCCATGCTGGAAGTCTTGGGCGAAGACTACATCCGCACCGCACGGGCCAAGGGCATGTCCTCGGGCCGGATCAACGGCATCCACGCCCTGCGCAACGCGCTCATCCCCGTCATCACCGTGATCGGCCTCTCGGTCGGCACGCTTCTCGCGGGCGCCATCCTGACCGAGACGATCTTTAGCTGGCCGGGCATCGGCAAGTGGATGGTCGACAGCATCTTCCGCCGCGACTACCCGGTGGTGCAGGGCGGCCTGCTGCTCATCGCCGTCATGGTCATGGTCGTGAACCTCACCGTTGACATGCTCTACGGCATCATCAACCCCAAAATCAGGAAACGCTAATGGACGACGCACTCTCTGCCGAAGCCGAAATGGTGCACGACCGCCCCGGACGTTTGCGCGAATTCTGGTTCTATTTCCGCGAAAACCGCGGCGCCGTGATTGGCCTGTGGATCTTTGCCGTCTTCGCCTTTCTGGCGATCTTTGGCCCCTGGATCGCGCCACATGACGCCACCCAACAGTTCCGCGCCGCAACGCTGCAACCGCCGGTCTGGCAGGATGGCGGCACATGGAGCCACATCCTTGGCACCGATCCCTTGGGCCGTGACATGCTCTCGCGCCTCATTGTCGGGGCGCGCTATTCCTTCTTTGTCGGCATCGTGGTGGTCTCCATCGCCGCCTCTGGCGGGATCATCGTTGGCCTGATCTCGGGCTTCGCGCCGAAATGGCTCGACACGATCATCATGCGGATCATGGACATCATCCTTGCCTTCCCGTCGCTCCTGCTGGCGCTGGTGCTGGTGGCGATCCTCGGGCCAAGCCTCACCAATGCGATGATCGCCATCGCCATCGTGCTTCAGCCGCACTACGTGCGCCTGACCCGGGCGAGTGTGATTTCCGAGCGGCAGAAGGACTATGTGACTTCGGCCCGCGTCGTCGGTGCCGGCACGTTGCGGCTGATGGTGGTGACCGTGCTGCCGAACTGCCTTGCGCCGATCATCGTGCAGGCGGCGCTGTCCTTCTCGACCGCGATCCTTGATGCGGCGGCCTTGGGCTTCCTCGGCATGGGCGCACAGCCGCCCACACCGGAATGGGGCACCATGCTGGCCGAAGCGCGTGAGTTTATCCTGCGTGCCTGGTGGGTTGTGACCTTCCCCGGCCTTGCGATCCTCGTCACCGTGCTGGCGATCAACCTCATGGGTGACGGCCTGCGCGACGCCCTTGACCCGAAACTAAAGCGGAGCTGATTGATGTCTCTTCTGCGTATCCGCAACCTCTCGGTCGATTTCGCCACCGCGTCGGGCAAGTTCCGCGCCGTGGACAGCGTCGATCAGGATGTCGACACCGGCGAGATCCTCGCCATCGTGGGTGAAAGTGGCTCGGGCAAATCGGTCTCGATGCTGGCGTTGATGGGGCTTTTGCCCTGGACCGCCACCGTCACCGCCGATGAGCTGACCTTTGACGGCCACGACCTCTTGACCATGGACAAACGCGCCCGGCGCAAGATCGTCGGCAATGATCTGGCGATGATCTTTCAAGAGCCGATGTCCTCGCTCAACCCCTGTTTCCCGGTGGGCTGGCAGATCAAGGAATCGCTGCGCTTTCACCTTGGCATGAACCGGGCCGAGCGGCACAAACGGGCGATTGAGCTCTTTGAGCAGGTCGGGATCCCCGATCCCGAGAAACGCCTCTCGGTCTTCCCGCACCAGATGTCGGGCGGCATGAACCAGCGGGTGATGATCGCCATGGCGATTGCCTGCAAGCCGAAGCTGCTGATCGCGGACGAGCCGACCACTGCGCTTGACGTGACCATTCAGGCGCAGATCCTCGACCTGCTGACCTCGCTGCGCGACGAGACCGGGATGGGGCTGGTGCTGATCACCCATGACATGGGCGTGGTGGCCGAAACCGCCGAGCGGGTCTCGGTGCAATATGCGGGTCAGAAGATCGAAGAGCAGCAGGTGCTGCCGCTCTTCCGCGAACCGCACCATCCCTATACGGCGGCGCTGCTGGATGCCTTGCCCGAACGCGCCACCGAAAAGCGCCTGCCGACGATCCCCGGCGTGGTGCCGGGCCAGTTCGACCGGCCCGCGGGCTGCCTCTTCTCGCCGCGGTGCAAGTTCGCCAACGACAAATGCCGCGCCGAGAACCCGCCGCCCTTGGGCGAAGACCTCGGCAAGGCGCGCTGTTTCTATCCGCTCAACACCGATGAAAGGGTCGCGTGATGACTGCCCCCGTAATGACCGCCGACGCGCTGGAGCGTCACTATCAGGTTGGTGGCGGCTTCCTGCGCAAAACCCAGACGCTCAAGGCCGTCGCCGGTCTCGATTTCCAACTGCACCCCGGCAAGACCCTGGCCGTGGTGGGCGAAAGCGGCTGTGGCAAATCCACGCTGGCGCGTATGGTCACAATGATCGAAGAGCCGACCTCCGGGTCGCTGACGCTCGACGGCAAGCCGGTGCGGCCCGAGGATTGGGCTGACCTGCGCCAGCATGTGCAGATTGTTTTCCAAGACCCCTATGGCTCGCTGAACCCGCGCCAGCAGATCGGCACGATCCTGCAAGAGCCGCTGGTCATCAACCGCAAGGACATGTCGAAGAAGCAGCGCGAGGAGAAGGCGCGCGAGATGCTGCGCCTCGTCGGCCTGCGGCCCGAGCATTACGACCGCTACCCGCATATGTTCTCGGGCGGTCAACGCCAGCGGATCGCGGTGGCGCGGGCGCTGATGCTCGACCCCAAGGTGCTGGTGCTGGACGAGCCGGTCTCGGCGCTTGACCTGTCGATCCAGTCCGCGATCCTGAACCTGCTGGTGGATCTGCAGGAAAAGATGGATCTGGCCTATCTCTTCATCAGCCACGACCTGTCGGTCGTGCGCCATGTGGCCGATGACGTGATCGTCATGTATCTGGGCCGCGCGGTCGAAAAGGGGCCAAAGGGCGAAGTCTTTGAACGCCCGCGCCATCCCTATACGGCGGCCCTGCTCTCCGCGACGCCCCGGGCCGACCCGGAAGGCGGCAAGGAACGCATCAAGCTACAGGGCGAATTGCCCTCGCCGCTGGCGATCCCCGAGGGCTGCCCTTTTGCGCCGCGCTGCTGGAAAGTGCAGGACATCTGCCGCAAGGAGCGCCCCATCCTCGAAGGCGCCCCCCATCCGGCGGCCTGTTACTTCCCGGTCAACGATTGATCCCGGCCTGACCCTTTGGGGTCAGACCACCTGCGCCACCACGCCGATGCAATCGCCCATCTTGACCAGCCCCGGCACATGCCGGGCGGTCAGGATGCCGCTCAGCCGGGCCGTGGCGGTGATCGCCGGCTGACCGCTGCGGTCACTGGGCCAAAGCCGGGCGATGGGCTGGCCTTCGGTGACCTCATCGCCGAGATCGACCAGCGGTTCCAAGAGCGCATTGGCCTCGCTGAAGGTAAAACAGCGCCCGTCGGGCATGTCGAGCATCACGCTCTCCGCCACCTCGCGCTCGCCTTGCAATATGCCCGCATGGATCAAGAGATTGCGCGCGCCTTTGCGGGCCACGGCGACGCTCTTGGCGGTCGCGGTGCCCGCCCCGCCCAGCTCGGTGGTGACCAGCACCTTGCCTTGCTCTTCAACCTCGGTGTCGAACATGCCGACACTGTCGATCTCCAGCATTTTCATTGAATAGGGCGCGTTGAAGGCCGCCATCGCGGCCATGCAAGCGGCCTCCTGTTCCTTGTCGGGCAGGATATGGGCGGCGGCGAAGGGCAGGAAATCCAGCGTGCGCCCGCCGGAGTGGAAATCAAGCACCACATCCGCAAGCGGCACCAGTTCACTCGCGATATAATGCGCGATCTTCTGGGTCACCGTGCCATCAGGGCGGCCCGGAAAGCTGCGGTTCATATTGCCGCCGTCGATAGGCGAGCAGCGGCGGCCCGCGGCAAAGGCGGGCTGGTTCATCATCGGCAGGATGATAACGCGGCCCGTTACCTCAGCGGGGTCCAGCGTGGCGGCCAGTTCCTGCAGGGCAATCGGCCCTTCATATTCATCGCCATGGTTGCCGCCGGAAAACAGCGCCGTCGGCCCGTCGCCGCCGTTGATGATGCTGATCGGGATCATGACGGAGCCCCAAGCGCTGTCATCGCGGCTGTAGGGCAGGCGCAGGAAACCGTGATGCGCGCCGGGTTGGTCGAATGGGATGGTCGGGGTGATCGGTGATTTACTCATGCGGAAACAAACAACTTTCGCGGTGTGGTGCAGAAACATTCATGGCCGGTCTCGGTAATGCGAATGGGCTCGGTGATCTCAAGCCCACCATCGTCGAGCCAGAGCGCGGGCATGAAGTGGAAGGTCATGCCGGGCTCCAGGATCGTTGTGTCCCCCCGGCGGAAAGAGATGGTGCGCTCGCCCCAATCGGGCGGGTAGCTGATGCCGATGGCATAGCCGCAGCGGCTGTCCTTCTCAAAACCCGCCTTGTTCAGCGTCCTGTTAAAGGCATTGGCAATATCTTCGGCCCGATTGCCGGGCTTGGCCTGTTCCAGCCCCGCGTCGATGGCGTCGAGCACGGCGCTCTCCGCCTCGCGGTATTTCACCGGCACATCGCCAAAGAACAGCGTGCGCGACTGCGGGCATTGATAGCGCCGATGCGCGCCCGCGATTTCGAAGAATGTCGCCTCGTTCGGCTGCATCGGGCGGTCGTCCCACGTGAGATGCGGGGCGGTGGCGTCCATGCCCGAGGGCGCCATGGGGACAATCGCCGGGTAATCCCCCCAGAAGCCCTGCGCGCCGCGAATGCCGGTGGCGTAAATCTCGGCCACCAGATCGTTCTTGCGCATCCCCGGCACCGCCACTTCGAGGATGCGGACATGCATCTCCTCCACGATCCGGGCGGCGCGTTCCATATATTCGATCTCGCGCTCGGATTTCACCGCGCGTTCCCAATTCACCAGCGCGGTCGCGTCCATAAAGGTCGCCTTGGGCAGCTGGGTCTTCAGCACGTCATGGGCGCGGGCGGAATAATAGTAGTTGTCCATTTCCACGCCAATGCGGGCCTGTTCCAACCCCATCTCGCGCAACAGGGCCGAGAGGTCTTCCATCGGGTGTTTCTCGGGGTTCTGCACATAGGTATCGTCGTAGCCCCGGATGCAGTCGTCTTCCATGAACACGGTCCGCCGCGCCCCGAGCGCATCCATGCCGCGCCCCCACCAGACCGGCTCGCCCTCATGGGTCAGGATCACCGCTTGGTAAACATAGAAGGACCAGCCATCATAGCCCGAGAGCCAGGACATATTCGACGGGTCGTTGACCACGATCGCATCCATGCCGCGCGCTTCCATGGTCTTGCGCGTTCGGTCGACCCGGCGCTGGTACTCGCTGTTGGTAAAATTCGCCTCATACGTGGTCATAGGCCAGCCCCTTTCATATCTGGTTGCCCGGGTAATGTGATCCGGCCAGAGGGGCCGGGCTCACGGAATGATGCCTTGTGCATGGGCGCTTGGCATGTCGCAGTCGAACAGACGGCCATAGCCCTCGGGGCGGCCCGCAAGCCCGCCCATCCGGTGCAATGCCCAGCACAGCGCCTGGTTGGAGGTCACGACGGGCTTGCCCAGCCGTGCTTCGATCCGGTCGATCACGTCGACGCCGCGCAGGGAGGTGCAGGAGAGGAAAAATGCCTCTACTTCCGCGCCGTCCAGTGCTGCGGCACCTTCGATGATGCTCGCGTCGTCGATCCGCGCCATGTCGCGGTCGTCTTCCAGCGCGAAAGCGCCGTTGCGCATGACCTCAAGCCCTTGGTCGTTGAAATAGGCGGCCAGCGGCGCGGCGGTTTCGGGCAGGTAAGGGGTCAGCATCGCCACGCGTTTCACGCCGAGCGCGGCAAAGCCTGCGATGGCGGCAGAGGCGGGGGTGATGACCGGCACGCCGGGCAGCCCCGCACCGATGGCATCGCGCACCGCCGGGTTGCCGATGGCGACCGAGGCGGAGGTGCAGCAAAAGGCCACGGCGGAAAGCTCTACCCCCGGCACCAGCAGCCCGGCGGTGCGGGCCAGATCCGGGGTCATGGCGCGCAGGCGCTCGGGCGTCGTGGGGTTTTCAAAGGCGATGCGGGCGGCGTGAACCGCGGCCTGCGCGGGGTCGATCAGCCGCGCGGCGTCACGCTCAAACGTCATGTCGGTGGAGAGCAGGATCGCGCCAAGGCGCCGCGGATCATCCTCACGCAAACGGCACTCAAGCCTTTCGCTTTGCACAGGGGGTGTCACCTGAATATTCCTTTACGCTAGACGACAAGCACGGGGCATTTTGCCAGCCCCGTGACCTTGTGTGACACCGATCCCAGCAAATAGCTATCGCCCGTGGCGCCCAGGCCACGCGAGCCGATGACGATCAGATCGGCCTCGTGTTTCTTGGCAAATTCGGTCACCGCCCGCGCGGGCCGACCGGAGCGCACAAAGGCGCGCACATTCTCGACGCCCGCGTCTTTCAGCAGTTGTTTGCCATGGTTGATGATCTCGGTGGCATGGGCCTGCATCGCGTCGTCGATGCTGCCCGGATCATTCACCCGCACCATCGACAGCGAGGCTTCGAGCATCGAATGATGGCGATAAACCGTCAGCAAAGTCACCTTGGCCCCGGTCAGCTTGGACAGTTCAGCCGCTTTGCGCAGCGCCCGGTCCGCATTGATCGAGCCGTCATAGGGGGCAAGGATATGGGTGAACATGGGCGTCCTCCGGGCCGGTTATTTGGCAAAGGCCAGATCGCGCAGGAAGAGGGCAATCTGCGGGAAGAAAATCAGTGCGACGGAGACGCTGAGCAGCATCACGATAAACGGCGGGGTGCCGCGAATGACTTCCATGTAGGGGCGTTTGAACACGGCGATGGCGGTGAAAATATCACAGCCAAAGGGCGGCGTGGCCGAACCGATGGCGACCTGTAGTGTGATCACCGTGCCGACCAGCACCGGGTCAAGCCCGACCGAGTCCACCACCGGCGCGAAGATCGGCACGAAGACAAGGATCACCACGATCGGGTCCACGAACATACAGCCGATGAAAAAGGCGATGGAGATGACAAAGAGCACGCCAATCGGCCCCATGCTGTCAATCCCGATGCCCGCCAAGACCGCCTGCGGGATCTGCGCAAAGGAGATCACCCAGGAGAAGGCCGCCCCGGCCGCCACGAGGATAAAGACCACGGCGGTGATCAGCCCGGTGGATTTGGCGGTTTCATAGATGCCGGCAAAGTCGATCTCGCGGAAGACGATCATCTCAAGGAAGATGGCATAGAGCACACAGGCCGCTGCCGCTTCGGTCGGAGAGAAGACACCGCCGTAGATGCCGCCGATGATGATCGCCGGAAAGCCCAGCGGCCAGAGCGCCTGGCGCACCGCGCGGGCGCGTTCGCCCCATGTGGCTTTCTCTTCGGTCGGAACATTGTGGCGATAGGCATAGATCACCGAATAGACCGAGAAGAGCGCGAGGATCAGCAGCCCCGGCCCGATGCCCGCGATGAAAAGCTCGGCGATGGAGGTGTTGGAGACGACGCCATAGATGATCATGCCGATGGAGGGCGGGATCAGGAAGGCGATGTCAGACGAGTTCACGATCAGGGCAAGCACGAAGCTGTCCTTGTAGCCCGCCTTGAGCATCCGGGGCCGCAGGGGGGAGCCAACCGCGACCACGGTGGCCTGTGTGGAGCCTGAGACCGCGCCGAACATGGTACAGGCCGCCGCTGTCGCAACCGCGAGGCCGCCTTTCATATGGCCGACAAAGGACATCACCATGTCGATCAGCCGCCCGGCCGATTGGCCCCGCGTCATGATGTCGGCGGCAAAGATGAACATCGGCACCGCGATCAGCGAGGCCGGCCGGATCCCCGCCATCATCTGCTGCACCATTGTTTCCAGCTGACCGAAGCCGCCGAAAAGCGTGTAAAAACCGACGAAAGCGCCGACGATCAGCGGGATCATCATGGGAAAGCCCAAGAGCAGCAAGACGACCATGATGGAGAAAATGGTTAGGGCCATGGCTTAGACCTCCCGCTCGTTGTCGTCATAGCCTTCGAGCACGCTGGTCGAGAGGTAAATGTCAGGCTCAATGATGTTTTTGATCGCGGTCAGCAGATATTGCAGCCCGGTCATGAAAAAGCCGAAAGGCACCCAGACAAGGGTCCACCAGACCGGCAGTTGCAGGGCGGGCAGCAGGCGGCCACGCCCGGCTTGGGTCATGATATATTGCAGCGCGTACCACGCGAGGCCGAACATGAAGACGGCGGTGACAAAGGCGATAAAGATCATCAGCAGCTTGCGCGGGCGCGGCGGCAGGGCGTCAAAGATTGCCGACATGCGAATATGCCGCCCATGGCGCGCGGCATAGGAAATACCGGCAAAGGTGATGAGAATGATCAGAATGCTGTTCAGTTCTTCGGAAAAGAAAATCGAGCTTTGAAAGACGAAACGGCCCACCACATTGGCGATCGTATTAGCCGCCATTAGCAACACCCCAGCGGCGAGCATCACAGACTCGAGCCGGCTGATAGCATTGTCGATCGTACCAAGCGGGCCGGGAAGGCTGGATCTATAGGGGCCCACGGGGGCGTCATCGGTGCCGGTGGTGTCTGTCTGCGATTGCAGTTGTGAGCTGTGGTTGTCTTCCGTCACCGGCGTCATCCCGTAACTGGTTCAAATGAATAGTCGGAAAAGAGTCACCCCCCGGGCAGGCCGGAGGGTGAAGGGATACGCTTACTTGACGGCTTCGAGGTCGGCCTTGAACTGCTCAAGGATCTCTTTGCCGCGCTCGCCGGTCATTTCGACAAAGGCTTCTTCGACCGATGCAGCCTTGTCCTTGAAGGGCTGGCGCTCTTCTTCGGAGAGGATGTTGATCTGCATGTCAGGCTTTGCCTTGGCGATGTTTTCCAGCGACTTTTCCTGCAGGCCGGACTGGTACTCAAGGATATATTCAAACGCCGCGTCAGAGGCGTTTTGCACCAGTTCCTTGTCCTCATCGGAAAGGCCGTCATAGAAATCCTTGTTGGCCATCACAGCGGTGGTGAAGTTGTTGTGGCCAATGCAGGTGATGACCTCGGTCACCTCATACATCTTGGTGGATTCCAGATAGAAGCCGGGGTTTTCCTGGCCCTGGATGATGCCGGTCTGCATGGCGCCGTAAACTTCGCCCCATGGCAGCGGTGTCGGTGTCGCGCCAAAGGCTTTGTAGCTTTCGACCAAGAGCGGGTTTGTCATCACGCGGAACTTGACCTCATTGAGGTCTTCGGGGGTTTTGACCGGCTCCTGTGTGGTCATGCAGACGTCGCCCTCGGGGAACATCTTGAGCAGTTCCAGACCCTGCTCTGCGTAGAGTTCGGGGAACATTTCGTTGATGGCCTTGGAGGTGCGGAAGAACTCGAACAGTTCCTCGTCATCCTGCGGCAGCAGGTAGGGCACAAAGAAGACCTGCGCCTCGGGGATCAGCGCGCCGGTAAAGCCGGGGGATTGGTCCACGAACTGAAGGATGCCGGCTTGCGCCTGCTCCATCGTGTCCACGGATTCACCCAGGGTGCCATAGGGGAAAAGCTGCACTTCGTGGTCGGAGTTCGCTTCGATCTCTTCCTTGAATTTCTGCGCGTATTTGCCCTGCACCTCGTCCAGCGCTTCCTCGAAAGCATAGCGCCATGTGTCGGCCGAGGCCGCGCCGGCGACGGTGGTCGCAGCAGCGAGGATACCCCCGGTTAGTACGGTTCTGAAAATAGCCATGAAACTCCCTTTCCTTTTTAAACCTGCGCAGCACTTTGGCGGCAGCAGGATTTTTATCCTGACAGCTAGATCATTTAAACCGATCGCAATCATGTCAATGTGAATATTGATCCATGACAATTTGCGCCGCTCTATACGCTAGTAGTGCCTATGTTTATTGCACAAGGCGGCGTTTATCATGCGAATCCCCCGGGCAAATTCGGGAAAGGATTGCCCCCCAAGTGCAATGCGCAGCCCCGGATGCCGGTCTGGCGGGCCGATGGCAAAGCTGGCCCCCTTGGCCACCGCGACCCCCACCTGCCGGATCGCCTGGGCCTGTGCGGCCTCCTCTTGCGCGTCATGGCAGGGCAGCCAGATGTGCAACCCGTTCGGGCTTGTCCCCATGTCGCGCCCGCGAAAGACATTGGCCGCGAAATCGCTGCGGTCTCGCAGCGCAAGCTGTTGGCGGTTCAGCAGCATCTCGGCGGTGCCATCCTCGATCCAGCGCTCCGCGATCTGGGTCATCAGCTGCGTGGCCATCCAGGATGTCACCATATGGCGGTTGGCGGCAGAAGCGCTCAGATGGTCCGGCACCGCCAGATAGCCGACGCGCAGCCCCGGCAGCAGGCATTTGGTAAGGCTGGTGAAGTAAAGCACCCGTTCCGGGGCCAGCGTGGCGAGGGGCGGGGGCGGGGCGTCTTGCAAGGGCCCCCAGGCCTGATTTTCGATGATCAGCGCATCATGGCGCCGCGCCACCTCGATCACCGCGGCGCGGCGGTTCTGGGTCATGGTAAAGGCCAGCGGATTGGCCCCATTGGGGATCAGATAGATCGCCCGCACCGGTTCTTTCCGGCAGACCTGCGCCAGCGCATCGGGGCAAATCCCGTCGGCATCCACCGGCACCCCTTGCAGGCGCAGGCCCAAAAAACGCGCCAGGGGGCGCAGGGTGTGATGCCCGATATCCTCGCTCACGATCAGGTCACCGGGCTGCGCGGCTGTCATCAGCGCCACCGTCATGGCGCTGGTGCTGCCATTGGTGGGCAGCACCGCCATACCGTTCAGGTCCAGCCCACAGAGCGCCAGCCAGCGCCGGGTCGCACTGCTGCCCCCGGTGCTGGCGGCATCGCGGAACCCATCCATCACCGCCAGCGGCAAGGAGCGCGCCATCGCCCGCAGGGTCTTTTGCATCGCCTCTTCATGGGCGTGGTCGATGACCGGTTTGAGAATCGACATATCCAGCAGACGCCCGGCGGCCTTGCGGCTCACGAAAGGCATGGAGATTTCGTCGCTGCCGGCCCGGACAAAGGTCCCGCGCCCGACCTCGCCCACGATGCGACCGGCCTCGGTCAGCTTGTCATAGGCGCGGCTCACGGTCTGCACGCTCAGCGACAGGTCAAAGGCCATCTGCCGCTGCGTCGGCAGTTGCTCTCCGGGTTTGAGCACGCCATTCTGGATCGCGGTCTCAATCGCCTGAACCAGCGAGCGATAGGCCGGGCGGGTCAAGACCTCGGGGTTAGGACGCCATTTTGTCATGATTGCGATGATCACGACAATCATGACAATTGACAAGCCCAGGCTGCGCTCCCATGAAACGGGCATGAGCTTTGTCAAACTGGATAAGCGCGATATCGCAGTGCTGTCGATCCTCTCTCGGGAGGGGCGGATCGCGAAATCCGCGCTGGCTGACAAGGTCAATCTCAGCGCCACCGCCTGCGGCGAGCGGCTGGCGCGGCTGGAGTCTGCAGGCATCATCACCGGCTATGAGGCGCAGGTCGCCCTGCGCCGGATCGCCCCGCATGTGACGGTCTTTGTGCAGGCCGAACTGGGCAACCACCGGGCCGAGGCGTTCCAGCGCTTCGAAGCGGTGATCGCGCAGCATGACGAGATCGTGCAATGCTGGGCCCTGGGCGGCGGGTTTGACTATCTCATGCAGGTCGTGACCCGCGACATCGACAGCTATCAGCGGCTGATGGATGCGCTGCTGGATCAACAGGCCGGGCTGACCCGCTATTTCACCTATATCGTGACCAAATCGGTGAAATCCGCCCCGCTTCCGCTTTCCCTGCTGCTGCCTGAGGATGAGAGCTGATCCACCGGAGTTTATCCGGCGCGGTGATGGTTCCACCGCAGAACCTCCGGCAAGAGCCCTGAAACTCCGTCAAACCTTCGCCGCGATGCACCGTACCCTCGGGGCAATTCAACGCAATGGAGGTGTGCCATGACCAAGATGATCCCAACCCCCGCAGATGGGTTGCCCGCATTGGACCGGGGTGAATTGGCCCGCCATTTCGCCTATGTCGGCGGCGCATGGGTCGCCGGGGCTGAGAGCGATGCTTTTGACGTGACCGATCCTGCCAGCGGTTCGGTGCTGGGCTCGGTGGCCAAGCTGAACGGCGCGGACAGCCGGGCGGCGGTGGATGCTGCCCATGCGGCCTTCCCGCAATGGGCCGGCCTGCTGCCGCAAGAGCGCGGCGCGATCCTGCGGCGCTGGCGTGATCTGATGTTGGAGAACCGCGAAGATCTGGCGCGGATCATGACGGCTGAACAGGGCAAGCCAATCTCTGAATCGCGTGGCGAGATCGACTATGCGGCCTCTTTCTTTGAGTTCTACGCCGAAGAAGCTCGCCGCCCGAATATCGAAGGCGTCACCTCGCATCTGCCCGACGCCGAGGTCGAGATCTGGCGCGAGCCGGTGGGGGTGGCTGCCCTTGTTACCCCGTGGAACTTCCCCTCGGCCATGCTGACCCGGAAAGCGGGCGCGGCATTGGCCGCAGGCTGCACCGTGGTCGCGCATCCCTCGGCAGAGACGCCGTTTTCGGCGCTGGCTCTGGCCGAATTGGGCGAGCAGGCGGGGCTGCCCAAAGGCGTCTTTAACGTCGTCACCGGCGCCGCAGCCGAGGTGGTGAAACCTTGGATGGAGGACGCCCGCGTTCGCGCGATTTCCTTCACCGGCTCCACCGAGATCGGCAAGTTGCTCTACCGTCAGGCGTCAGACACGGTGAAACGGTTGGTGCTGGAACTGGGCGGCCACGCGCCTTTCATCATGTTCGACGATGCCGATATGGACCGCGCGGTCGAAGAGGCGATCAAGGCCAAATTCGCCACCTCGGGGCAAGACTGCCTCGGCGCGAACCGCTTCTTCATCGCCCGCGACAGCTACGAGACCTTCTGCGCGCGTTTCACCGCCGCCACCGAGGCGCTGACCGTGGGCGTGGGTTCGGACGATCCCGATATTGGACCGCTGATGAATGAAAAGGCCGTTGCCAAACAGGAAGAGCATGTCAAAGATGCGCTGGACCGGGGCGCGCGGCTGCTCTGTGGGGGCAAGCGTCACGCAGCGGGGCCGCTGTTCTTTGAGCCAACGGTGCTGGCGGATGTGCCTGCGGATGCGCTGATCATGCGCGAGGAGACCTTTGGCCCTGTCGCCGCCATCGCGGCTTTCGACAGCGAGGATGAGGCGATCACACGGGCCAATGATACGGAATACGGGCTGGTGGCCTATGTCCACAGCCAGGACCCGCGCCGCATCTACCGCGCCAGCCGGGCGCTCTGTTTCGGCATGGTGGCGGTGAACCGCACCAAGGTGACCGGCGCGCCGATCCCCTTTGGCGGGACGAAACAATCGGGGATCGGGCGCGAGGGATCGCGGCTCGGGCTCGAAGCCTTTACGGAAGTCAAATACGTCTGCCGTGACTGGGGCTGAAATCGAAGAATACGGCGCAAAGCCGTGCCGGAAGAAAGGAAAGACCAATGCTGAAAAATGATATGCTCGAACAATGGGACCGTGAAAACTTCTTTCACCCCTCCACCCATCTGGCGCAGCACGCGCGCGGCGAAAGCCCGACGCGGGTGATCAAAAGCGCCAAAGGCAGCCATATCACCGACCGCGACGGCAATGAATTGCTTGACGCTTTCGCGGGGCTCTACTGTGTGAACGTGGGCTATGGCCGCAGCGAGATCGCCGAAGCGATTGCCGAACAGGCGCATGAGCTGGCCTATTACCACGCCTATGTCGGCCATGGCACCGAGGCGAGCATCACCCTGTCGAAGATGATCCTCGACCGCGCGCCCGAAGGCATGAGCAAGGTGTATTTCGGCCTTGGCGGCTCGGACGCGAATGAGACCAACGTCAAGCTGATCTGGTATTACAACAACATCCTGGGCCGTCCCGAGAAGAAGAAGATCATCTCGCGCTGGCGCGGCTACCACGGGTCGGGGCTCGTCACCGGCTCGCTGACCGGGCTGGAGCTGTTCCACAAGAAGTTTGACCTGCCGCTGGCGCAAGTCGTGCATACCGAGGCGCCTTACTACTACCGCCGCCCAGACGTGAACATGAGCGAAGCCGACTATGTCGCGCATCTGGTGGGCGAGTTGGAAGCGCTGATCGAGCGGGAAGGGGCGGACACCATCGCGGCCTTTATCGGTGAGCCTGTTCTGGGCACCGGGGGCATCGTGCCGCCGCCCGCGGGCTATTGGGCCGCCGTGCAGGAGGTGCTGAAGAAACATGACATCCTGCTGGTCGCGGATGAGGTCGTCACCGGCTTTGGCCGTCTGGGCAGCATGTTCGGCTCGGATCACTACGGTATGACGCCTGACCTCATCACCATCGCCAAAGGGCTGACCTCGGCCTATGCGCCGCTCTCGGGCTCCATTGTCGGTGACAAGATGTGGAAGGTGCTGGAACAGGGCACCGATGAGAATGGCCCCATTGGCCACGGCTGGACCTATTCGGCCCATCCCATCGGTGCGGCGGCGGGGATTGCGAACCTCAAGCTGATCGATGATCTGAACCTCATCGAAAATGCGTCTGAGGTGGGCAAATACCTCAATGCGCAGATGAAAGATGCTTTGGGCGATCACGCGCATGTGGGGGAGATACGGGGCGAAGGCATGCTCTGCGCCGTGGAACTGGTGCAGGACCGCGACAGCCGCGCGGGCTTTGACCCGACCCGCAAGGTGGTGCCCAGCATCGTGGGCGAGATGGCCAAGGCCGGCGTCATCGCCCGCGCCATGCCGCAGGGCGATATCATCGGCTATGCGCCGCCCTTCTGCCTGACCCGCGAAGAGGCCGACACCGTGGTTGCGGCCACCGTCGATGCGGTGAAAGCGACCCTGGGCTAACCGTCCGGTAAAGCGTTACTGGCGGCCCGGCTTTGGCTGGGCCGTCGTTTTTCTGGGGGAGGAGAATCCCCGACACGGGGGTAAAGATTCCCCGCCGAATTTTTTGAAGAAATCGCCGCCGCGGGCTGGAAATGCCCGGAATCCGGCTATTTCCTGTGGCATAGATTCATCATTTAGAAACAGTTCCACGATCTGACGCCCATTCGCTCTGATTTCGCCAAAATTAGAACACAGTTCCCAAGAATATTGATAGCAAGTCGCTGCGATCCGCTCGTGGGGGCAGCTTGTATTCGATGAGTGGAGATTAGAGATGCGAATTTTGGCGGTGGATGACGATCCGATTATCCTCGAATTGCTTGGTCAATTCGTCGAAATCATTGGAACGCATGAATTGTTGACCGCCGACTCGGCCTTGGATGCGCTTGAGGCTTTGGGCGACCCCGACATCGGGCATATCGATTGTTTCATGTTGGACATTCAGATGCCGGGAATGGACGGGATCGATCTGACCAAACGTATCCGCGAAACGGCGCGCTTCTCTGACACGCCGATCCTGATGCTGACCGCCATGTCCGACAAACGCTATATCGACGCGGCTTTTGCGGCGGGGGCGTCGGATTACGTCACCAAACCCTTTGAGATCGCCGAGCTGACCTCTCGTCTCAAGATCGTTGAGAATATGGCCCAGGACCGCCAGCAGCGCACCAAGAAGATCTTCGCGGCCAAGTCGGTTGCAGATCAATCCCGACATGTCGAACTCTTTGAGCCGATCTCCATCTATGACGTCGACAATGTGATCGAATATACCGCGATGGAAAACTACGTGGCGCAGCTGTCGCGCAGCGCGCTCTTCGGCTCGACGACTTTCGCCTTTACCATCCGAGAGATTGACGCGTTCCACGCCACCCTCTCTGCCTTTGAGTTCTACAGCCTTGTCTCTGACGTGGCCGAAGTGCTGTCGGACACGTTGATCGGGCATCAATTCCTGATGTCCTATGCGGGCAATGGCACCTTTGTGTGCATCACCGAAAGCGGCTGGCGCCCGGATATGGCGGCGCTGATGGATGCGGTGAACTTTGAGCTGTCGCAGACCGAGCTCTTCGACAACCACGGCGAGCGGGTGCATCCGCGGGTCAGCGCCGGGAATGCGGTGCGGCTGATCTGGAAACACGGCAACTCGGTGATGGATGCTTTGGCCGACGCGCATTCTAGCGCCGAAGCGGCGAGTGCGGCGCATACCAAATCCCTGACCAACTTCTGGCAGGTTGACCAACGCGCATGACAAAATTGATGACAGAACTGCCCGGGATCGAACGAATCCGCAGGCGTTTTATTGAGATGTTGGCAGAGCGGCAGACGCAGATCGCCAGCCACGGGCTTGCGGCTTGGGATGGGAAGACCGTCGAAGAGATCACCAGCAATCTGGCCGGCGCACAGGCGATCCTGCACCAGATCGCGGGCAGTGCCGGGTCGCTGGGGTTCGAAGAACTGGGGCAGACGGCGCGTGCCTGCGAGCTTCAGATTGTCGATCACCTCGCCGGGCCGGATGCCGATCAGGCTGCCTGTCCTATCGAGCTGATCTCGGCCCTGGATGATTTTGTGGCGCTCTGCCGCAAGGAGACCGAGGCGCTCGACTGAGGTCGGTCAGCGCGTCACCTGCTTTCGCATGAAATAAGCCAGCTCCACGGTCGAATGCCTGGGATTACCCGGCCTGCATTGCGGTTTTGACCTGATCGGCGAGGGCGATCGGGTCGAAAGGTTTGCTGATCACATCGGCCGCACCCAGCTCGCGCAGCTCCTCAATCTCATTGTGCTGCGCCCGCGCGGTCATGAAGATCGCCGGCACATCGCGCAGGCTGTCCATCTCGCGCATTTTCTCAAGCGTCTGGCGACCGGTCATGCCGGGCATCATCATGTCGAGCAGGATCACGTCAGGCGTATAATCCTGAACCTGGTTCAGCGCCGCCTCGCCGGTTTCGCATTGAACGACGTCGAACTCGCCGCTGAGCTCTAGCGCCATCAGCGCGATTTCACGAATATCCGCGTCATCTTCGACGTGCAGCAGTTTGATCATCATACACTCTCTTTAGGAGGCTTCGCGCAGGAGCGGAGCCGTTTCCTTCGCCCCCATCTGAGAAGTTTTCTTCGGCAGGGTAAAGTAAAATGTCGTACCAAATCCTTCACGACTGTCAAAACCTATTTGACCACCCAGGCTTTCGACAATCGCTTTGCAGACGCTGAGCCCCAAGCCGGTGCCGCCCTTGATCGTGCGGTTGGAATTCGACAGATCGGCAAAGCGTTGGAACACCTTATGCTGCTCGCTGGCCGGAATGCCCATGCCCTTGTCCGTCACCGAAACGCGCAGTTCCTCGGCGCTGTCTTCGGCGCGCAGCAGGATGCGGTCCCCGGGTTTGGAGAATTTGGCCGCATTCGAGAGCAGGTTTGTCAGCACCTGAATAATGCGGTTCGGGTCCGTGGTGAGCCAGATCGGCGCCTTGGTATTTTCAATCTGGATACGGACCCCGAAACGCTGTTCCAAAGACGCATTGGCGCTGCCGGTTTCCTGCAAAAGCTCCGAGATATTGGTCTCTTGCATGTCAAATTCGAGCCGCCCATTGGCGATCTTCTCAAGGTCGAGGATATCATTGATGATAAGCACCAAACGGTCGGCATTGCGGTGCGAAATCTCAAGCAGGGCGCGGGCCTTGGGGGGTAGATCCCCCGCCGCGCGGGACAGCAAAAGCCCCATCGCGCCTTTGATCGAGGTCAGCGGAGAGCGCAGCTCATGGCTGACCATGGAAATGAATTCGGACTTTGTGCGCTCTTCGCTGATGAGATCCGTGATGTCATGCAGCATGATCAAGAACCGGCCGGGCGCGCGGCCGATTTGCAGCATTTTGATGGTCACCTGAAAATGCTTGCCAAAGATCTCGGCATCAAACTGGGTCATGGTTTTGCGGGTCTGGGCCAGCGCTTTGCAGGCGCTCAGAACCGTCTCGCAATCCGTTTCCCGCGCAAGGTCGTCAAGCGTGCGTGTGCTATAGGCCTTGTCGCTCCAGCCGGTGCGGCGCATGGCGCTGCGGTTCATATAGGTCAGACGGTGGGTCTCGGCATCGACGATCCAAATGTCGTCGCGCAGCTCGTAAAGGGTTTCAGCGGTGTCACGTTCGGCCAGAAGCTCATGGGCGCGGGTCACATCGGTCCGGGCGGTGATCGAGCCGGTCCATTTTCCGCCGGAATCATACATCGGCATGACCGTGATCTGGGTGCAGATCATCCGCCCATCCGCGCAGCGCAGCGGGGTTTCGCCCTGCCATGTGTCGCCGCGTTTCAGCCCGGCGCGGATCTCGGCGGCCAGTTCCTTGAAGTCCTCGGCATAGAGCATCGAGACCGGCTGGCCGATCAACTGCTCGCGGGTGTAGCCGGTGAGCGAGGTGAAGCGGTCATTCACCTCTGTCAGCAGACCTTTGGTATCCACGATATTCACGATGGCGTGGCTGTCAAAAGCCTTGAGCCGCTGGGCCATGCCAAGCTGCCGATCCTCGGTCTGGGCAGCGGGCTGGGCCATGGGAATGATAAAGGGCGCAAGCCCCGCCAGAACGATTGCGCCGACCACGGGAACGGCCTCTGCCGCCGGGCCGGAGAGCAATGCAGATGAGGCGCTGTACCAGCCTGCCGCCAATGCGGAGCTTAAAATGAAGCTTCCGGCGGTGCGCTTGTTAGCAATATGTAACGACACTCGTAATCCCTCGCCGATTGAACGATACGCTCTCCCACTCATGCGCGTCGCTACTCGTGTAATATGTTTAAACTGTCAGGCCATGTTGGCAATAATATGGCATGTCGCACATTAGCGTCAGTGAATTACATTTATCAAGTTTAAGATGCCTGTGCAGTTCTACCTGTGATTGAATCGACAACCTTGCGGATTCCGCTGCGCGATTTGACAATATGGATGTCCACCCGCGCATCCGGTTCGCGGTTGCTGTCCGCCGATAGGCTGATGACCTTGGCAGAGGGGTGCAGGCGGGAAATATCGTCCAGCAAGGTCCGGGCGTCGCCATCCGGCAAGGCCCAGTCGAGAATGATGATATCGGGTTTCATGCGGCCAAGCGCCCAATGCGCCCGGGCCAGCGATGTGACATTGGTCACCTGCGCAACCTTGCCCAGCCCGGCACGGATGACCTCGGAAAAGTCGAGATCATCTTCGATATGCAGCACTTGAAGGGTTTCATCGCAGCTCTCTGCCATGTTCTGCACCGGTTCCGGCGCGTCCTCTGCCGTGGCGTCGGCGATCGGGCAGGTGAACCAGAAGACCGTGATCCCTCCCGGAATACTCTCAAACCCGATGCTGCCCCCTTGGCGAGAGACGATCTGTCGCGTGATATTCAGGCCCAAGCCGGTGCCGCCTTTGGCGCGCGTGTCAGAGCCATCGGCCTGAGAGAAGGCTTGAAAGATACGCGGGCGGAAGGCTTCCGGCACGCCCGGCCCGCTGTTCTGGATAAAGACAATCGCCTTGTCGCCCAGATGCTCGGCCCGGATCAGCACATCGCTGTCCGCGTCGGAGTATTTGCAGGCATTGGAGATCAGATTGGCCAACACCTGCCGGGTCCGGCTTTCGTCGGCGCGCACCATCAGCGGCATCTCTGGCAGTTGCACAACCAACTGGTTGCTATGGGTGCTGGCAAAGGGCGACATCTCGCTGCTTGAGGCACGGATCACTTCGCCGAGGTCGATGTCATTGAAGTCAAAGGCGACTTCGCCGGAGGAGATTTTCTCAAGGTCGAGAATGTCATTCACGATATGGGTCAGACGGTCCGCATTGCTGCGCGCGATTTCGATGAGCCGGACGTGGGAGGGCTGCAATTTGGTCTGCGCGCCGGTGTCGATCAGCCCCAATGCGCCTTTGATCGAGGTCAGCGGGGTGCGCAGCTCATGGCTGACCGTGGAGACAAATTCGCTCTTGATCTGGTCGAGCTTTTTCTGATCGGTGATGTCGTTGATCTGGACGATATAGACATGTTCGCGCGTGTTCTTGTCGAGCGTCCAGGAGACATTGAACAGCCCCCAGCGTTCGGTGCCGCGTTTATGGGCGATGCGGCATTGGGTCTGATAGACTTCGGCGGAATTGGCGGCGACCAAACCCTGCACATCCCCATAGAGCTTGCGCAGATCCTCTTCGGGCAGGAGATCGCCAAGTTTGATCCCCGCCAGAAGCTCTGCTTCGCTATAGCCGCAAAGGGCGCAGAGAGCGCTGTTAACGCTTTTGAAAGCCCCGCCTTTGCCCAGAATGGCCATGCCCACGGGCGCGGCGGCCAAGACCTGGCGAAAGCGGCTCTCGCTTGTCTCCAGCGCGTTTCTTGAATGTACCAGATCGGTGACATCCATCTGGGTCCCGACCATCCGCAGCGCCGTGCCATCTGCCGCCCGTTCGGTCACCCGCGCGTCCGACCGCATCCAGCGCCAGTTGTTTTCCCCGACATTGATCCTGAATTCGGTAATGGAACGGCTGGTCTCTCCCTTGATGCAGGCCAGATCGGATTGCATGAGGCTTGGCAGATCATCGGGGTGGACCCGCTGCAAAAACTCCGCCTGCGTGTTCGGGGTGCGCAGATCGTCTGGCAGGCCGACGATATGGCGCCAGGTATCGGAGACCGCCGATTTTCCGGTGACTAGATCAATATCGAACACCCCGATCTGAGCGCCCTCAAGCGCCAGATCATAGAGCGCTTTATTATGGGCCAATTCCTCCTGCACCGCGATTTCCGAGGTCAGATCGCGCACGATCGCCGTGACCCGTCGCTCGCCGGTATGGGTCGTCCAGCTGTTGCGCTGCAGATTGAGTTTCAACGTCTGGCCAAAGCAGGTCTTGCCCGTGGCATTGACCTGCCCATCTTCGGTTTCACCAGAATGGCAGAGGATCAAGTCGCGAAACGTCATGCCGCGCAGCATCTCGCGGCCATAGCCAAAACAGACCAGCGCCGCCTGATTGGCAAAAAGGACGCAGTCCTGCCCATCAAGCAGAAAGACCGGCGTTACAGCGTTTTCGATAAGCGACCGGTTCTCTTCTTCATGGGCGTCGATCTGGCGTTCGCGCAGCGCGGCCAGCTCGCTCAGCGCCTCGCTGCGCTGGCGCAGGCTGCGAAAGGCAACGGCAAGCAGACCGGTGAGCGAAAGGCCCGACACCAGCAGGATCAGCGGCAGATTGCTTTGCGCGGTCGCGTCGAATGACGGGGTACTGCTGTGGAGCAGGGTCCAAGGCCGGCCAAAGCGTTCGATGGTCTGCGCGGTGCGATACCGCCCGCTCGGCGCCTCCGCCTCCTGCCCGTCGTAAAGCTGCCTGTCCGGGTCGGCCATAAGCCCGTCGTAGACCTGTAGCTCATAGGCCTGCCCCTGCAAGGGCGTCAGATCGGTCAGCAGATTAGCCGCGACGAAAGGCGCCGCGATCCAGCCGGTGAACCCCTCGACTTCGCTCGGCGGCGCAGTGGAGCCGCCCACCGCGCCGGCCTCAAAAACCGGCCGCAGCAGCAAGAACCCCGGTGTTTCGCTGTCGTCCTGAACCAGGTAGACCCGCGGGGATAGCTGCGGCTTGCCGGTGCGCAGCGCCTGTAGCGCGGCCCGGCGCCGGTCTTCGTCAAAGCTCAGGTCCAGCCCCAAAGCCCCCCGGTTTCGCTGGGGCGGGTGGATATATTGCAGCACGATCCGGTCGGCAGCGCCGGTGTCCGGATGGATCTGGAAATCGTCGATTCCAAGGGCGGCCATCTGGGCAAGAAAGGCGTCTTCCGTCCCCTCTGCGACGGGGGCGATAAAACCGATACCGTTGATGCCGGGCAGAAACCTGTCGATCTCCAAAGTATCGACATAATCCGAGAAATCGCGTGCCGTCACCTCGTCAGAGGCATTCATAAAGGCCGCGACACCGTTCAATGCTTGCAGATAGGCGTTCATGCGCGAATCGAGATTCTGAAGGCTCTCTTCGACGATCTGTTCAAACCGATGCGTGGCCGATGCCTCATTGCTGCGGCTGCTGAAAAGAAACACGCCAATGGTGACGGCAAGACATCCCAGCAATAATATGATCTCGGGTCGCCGCAACAGATCCCACCTTTGTATCCGGCTAAGGGGCAAAATAGACCTTCCGGATCGGGGAAAGCTAACGCCACAAGCTTGGTTGTCCAATCTACCTATAATCTCGAACGGGGTTAAAAAATCAACAATTTGGACTGGCCGGGCGCGAAAGCCTGAGGTCTGTTGCTTTCGCGCATAGACGCCCCCGCCGGGGATTGCCGCCTCTCCCTGTGCGCTTTACCAAGTTTGCGAGCGGTATTTGAATAGAGGTGACCCAATGGACGATGAGACGCAGCTTGAGGGTGCCTATGACTATATTATCGTTGGGGCAGGCACCGCCGGCTGCGTCTTGGCCAACCGGCTGAGTGCCGATCCCAGGAACCGTGTGCTGCTGCTCGAAGCCGGGGGCGACGACAATTACCATTGGGTCAAAGTGCCGGTGGGCTATCTTTATTGCATCGGCAACCCGCGCACCGACTGGATGATGAAGACCGCCCCCGAGCCCGGGTTGAACGGCCGCGCGCTGGTCTATCCCCGCGGCAAGGTGCTGGGCGGCTGCTCTTCGGTGAACGGGATGATCTACATGCGCGGGCAGGCGGCGGACTATGACCATTGGCGCCAGCTCGGCAACACCGGCTGGAGCTGGGACGACGTGCTGCCCTATTTCCTCAAATCCGAGGATCACCATGCGGGCGCCAATGCCATGCATGCCACGGGCGGCGCGTGGAAGGTGAGCAAACAGCGTCTGCGGTGGGACATTCTGGAAGCGGTGCAGGAGGGCGCGCGGGAGTTCGGGATCAAGCCGCGCCGCGACTTCAACGACGGCGACAACGAAGGCTCCGGCTTTTTCGAGGTGAACCAGAAAGGCGGCCTGCGGTGGAGCACGGCGCGCGGCTTCCTGCGGCCCGCCATGAAGCGGCCCAACCTGCGGGTGATGACCCATGCCCATACCGATGGGCTGATCCTCGACGGCAAGCGCGTGACCGGGGTGCGCTTTACCCATAAGGGCCGTGCGCTGCGGGCAGAGGCCGCGGGCGAGGTGCTCTTGGCGGCGGGGGCGATCAACTCGCCCAAAATCCTTGAGCTTTCCGGCATCGGACGCCCCGATCTGCTAAGCGCCATGGGGATCACACCGCTGCATGACTTGCCCGGCGTGGGGGAGAACCTGCAAGACCATCTGCAAATCCGCACCGTCTATAAGGTTCAGAACACCAAGACGCTGAACACGATGACCCATTCACTTTGGGGCAAGGGGCGTATGGGGTTGGAGTACCTCTTGCGGCGCAGCGGGCCGCTGGCCATGGCGCCCAGCCAATTCGGCATGTTCACCAAATCCGACCCGGCGCTGGCAACGCCTGATCTGGAATATCATGTGCAGCCTCTTTCGACCGACAGGCTGGGCGACCCGCTGCATCGGTTCCCCGCGATCACCGTCTCGGTCTGCAATCTGCGGCCCGACAGTATCGGCAGCTGCCATCTGACCAGCCGCGACAGCGCCGTGCAGCCTGACATTCGCCTGAACTACCTCTCTGCCGAGAGCGACAAACGCGTGGCGGTCACGGCGATGAAACAGGCGCGGCGCATTATGACCGCAAAGGCCTTGCACCCCTATGCCCCCGAAGAAATCCTGCCCGGACCAGAGGTGCAGAGCGACGCTGACCTGCTCGACAAGGCGCGCGACATCGCCACGACGATCTTTCACCCCGTCGGTACCTGCAAGATGGGCAGTGATCCGATGGCGGTGGTCGATACAGATCTGCGGGTGCAGGGGCTGAGCGGGCTGCGGGTCGTCGATGCCTCGATCATGCCCAAGATCGTCTCGGGCAATACGGCGTCGCCCACGGTGATGATCGCCGAAAAGGCCGCTGACGCCATTCTGGCGGCGCGGTGACGGTATGCTGAGCACGCGGCTTACCGAACGGCTGGGGATCACGCATCCGATCATCCAAGCGCCGATGGCCTTTGCCGCCGGCGGGCGGCTGGCCGCGGCGGTGTCGGGCGCCGGGGGGTTGGGGATGATCGGCGGCGCCTATGACGCGGGTGAATGGATTGCGGAACAGCAGGATCTGGCGGGCAATCAGTCGGTCGGCTGTGGTTTCATCACCTGGGCGCTGCGGGCGCATCCGCAGGCGTTGGAACAGGTGCTCGCCCGCGGCCCGGCAGCGGTGTTCCTGTCCTTCGGTGATCCGGCGGACTTCGTGCCGGCCATTCAGGCCGCCAAGGTGCCGCTGATCTGTCAGGTGCAGACCCTGCGCGATGCGGCCCATGCGATTGATCTGGGGGCCGAGATCATCGTCGCCCAAGGGGCCGAGGCCGGGGGCCATGGCGAGCGCCGCGCGACCTTTACTCTTGTGCCCGAAGTCGCCGATCACATCGCCCGCCATGCGCCCGACACGCTGCTCTGCGCAGCGGGGGGCGTGGGCGACGGGCGCGGCTTGGCAGCGGCGCTGATGCTGGGGGCCGATGGTGTGGTTATCGGCTCGCGCTTCTGGGCCTCGGATGAGGCGCTGGTGCATCCCGCGATGCTGCAGGCGGCGATCAGGGCTAGCGGCGACGACACGCTGCGCAGCACGGTCACCGATATCATGCGCGGCTATGATTGGCCGAAGCGCTACACGGGTAGGGTCTTGCGCAATGATTTTACGGACCGTTGGCATGACGACCCCGAAGGGCTCCGCACCGCATTGGCCGCGGAACGGCCGCGTTGGCAGGCTGCGGCGGCCGCGGGTGATGCGCGGATCGCCAATGCGTTTGTTGGCGAGGTGGCCGGCTTGATCCATGACGTGCGCCCCGCCGCCGACATCCTGCGCGATATTGTCGAAGGGGCCGAGGCCGCCTTGGCGAAAAGATTTGTCCTCTAGGCGGCAAGCCAAGGAAAAGCCTTGTCATTTCACTACGCTTGCCGATTTATGGCGGCAATAGATGCGGGGGAGGGGACATGCTGGAACATTGGTCAAAGGTGCTGGCCGAGCATTGGGGGATCGAGGCCGATCTTCACAGGCTCGACGGGGAGTATGATCTCAATTTTCGCGCCACGGGCCGCGATGGGGCGGGCTATGTGCTCAAGGTCATGCGCGCAGGCTGCGACGCTGCTTTGATCGATATGCAGACCGCCGCGCTGGCCCATGTGGCCGGGGGTGCGCCCGATCTGCCGATGCCGCGGGTGATTCAGTCGCTCAGCGGGGCGCAGGTGGTTGAGGCCGCCGACGACGCGGGCGAGAGGCGGCTGGTCTGGCTGCAAGAGGCGCTGCCCGGCATCTGCTATGCAAAGTTCGGCCCCCATACGCCGGCCTTGATCGAAGAGCTCGGCCGCGCGGCAGGCGGTTTGGCCGCGGCACTGGCGGATTTTGAGCATCCGGGGCTGGCGCGCGATTTCAAATGGGATCTGATGCAGGCCGATTGGATCGCGCCAAAGCTCGATGTGATCACAGACCCCTGCCGCCATGCGCTGCTGGCGCAGATATGCATAGATTTCGCCGCAGCGCGGGACATGATCGAACCCCTGCCGCACCAAGCGCTGCATAACGATCTGAACGACTACAACGTCCTGATCTCTGGCACTGGCGGCACAGGCGCGGTCACCGGGCTGATTGATCTGGGCGACATGTGCGCCGCGCCGCGCATCTGCGATCTGGCGATCTGTGCCGCCTATGTGGTGCTTGACCATGCCGAGCCGGAAGCGGCGCTGGCGGCTTTGGTTGCGGGCTATCACGGGGTCAACCCGCTGAGCGGGGGTGAGATCGACGCGCTCTATCCGCTGCTGCGGATGCGGCTGGCGATGAGCGTGGTGAACTCGACGCTGATGGCGCAGGACAACCCCGATGATCCCTATGTGACGATCTCGCAGGCGCCGGCCTGGCGGTTCCTCGAAGGGGCGACATTGAACGCCGAACTGCTGCGCTGCCGGTTGCGGGCGGCTTGCGGTCTGCCGCTGGATGATGCCAGCGCCCGGATCGCCGCATGGATCGACAGCGCGCGCGGCAGTTTCGCCCCGGTGATCGGCGTGCCGCTGGATGCCGCCCCGACGGGGGCGCTGTCGGTCGAGGCGGTGGCCACCCCGCGCAACCCTTTCGACATGACCCCTGCCGAGGCGGCGGCGCTAGGCGCGGATCGGTTCGGCCCCGATGACATCTGGCTGGGCTACTACCGCGAGCCGCGTCTGGTCTATACCGCGCCGGCGTTCCGCAAGGGGCCGTGGAAATCCTCGAACCGGCGCACGGTGCATATGGGGGTGGACGTCTTTGCCCCCGCAGGCACCCCGGTCAGCGCCCCCTTGCCGGGTCGCGTGACCTTTACCGAAAACCGCACCGGGGCGCTCGACTATGGCGGCATGGTGATCCTCGCGCATGAGACCCCGGCGGGGGATGTCTTTCACACGCTCTACGGCCATCTTGACCCAGAGAGCATCGTCGAGTTGGAAGAGGGGCAAGAGATCGCGGCGGGCGCGGTTTTTGCGCAGTTTGGCGCGGCGGATTGCAACGGCGGCTGGGCGCCGCATCTGCATTTCCAGCTGGCCTATACGCTCACCGGCATGGGCACCGATTGGCCCGGGGTGGCGGACCCTGATGAGCTTTATCTTTGGGAGGCGATCTGCCCCAACCCGGCGGCGCTGCTGAACCTGCCCGACGCCCATGTGGCCTGGCAGCCGACCGATAAAGACGCGGTCGCCCAGATGCGGCGGGACCATTTCGGCGGCAATCTCAAGCTCACCTATGACGACCCGGTGATGCTGCTGCGCGGCTGGCGGCACCATATGTTCGACGAATGGGGGCGGCCCTATCTCGATGCCTATAACAACGTGCCCCATGTCGGCCATGCGCATCCGCGCATTCAGGCGGTGGTGGCGGATCAGCTGATGCGGATGAACTCCAACACCCGCTACCTGCACCCGGCGCAGGCGGCATTTGCGGAAAAGCTGTTGTCGAAACTGCCGCCTGAACTGTCGGTCTGCTGGTTCGTCAATTCGGGCAGCGAGGCGAATGAACTGGCGCTGCGGCTTGCCCGGGCGGCCAGTGGCGGACGCGGGATGGTGACGCCGGATCATGGCTATCATGGCAATACCACCGGGGCGATGGACCTCTCGGCCTATAAGTTCAACGCCAAAGGGGGCGCAGGCCAGCCCGATTGGGTGGAACTGGTGGATATCCCCGACGACTACCGGGGCGCCTTTCGGCGCGGGTCAGACAACCCCGGCGAAGCCTATGCCGCGCAGGTCGATGACGCGCTGGCGCGTATGGCGGGCAAGGGGCATAGGCTGGCCGGGTTCATTGCCGAGACATTCCCCTCGGTCGGGGGGCAGATCCTGCCGCCCGAAGGTTACCTGAAAGGCGTGTACCAGCGCATCCGCGAAGCGGGGGGCATCTGTATCGCGGATGAGGTGCAGACCGGGCTGGGGCGTCTGGGCGAGCATTACTTTGCCTTTGAGGCGCAGGGCGTGCGGCCCGATATCGTCGTGCTGGGCAAACCCATCGGCAACGGCCATCCGCTTGGCGTGGTGATCACAACGCCCGAAGTGGCCAAGGCTTTCGCCAAAGGGCCGGAGTTCTTTTCGACCTTTGGCGGCTCGACCCTGTCCTGCCGGGTGGGCAAGACGGTGCTTGATATCGTTGACGACGAAGGGCTGGCGGAAAGCGCCGCCATCATGGGCGCGCGGTTGATGTCTGGCTTGCAAGACCTGGCCGAGAGACACCCGCTGATCGGCGATGTGCGCGGCATGGGGCTGTTTGTCGGGGTCGAGATGGTCAACGACCGCGCGCGCCGCGACCCGGCCACGCGGCAGACCGCCTATATCCTCAACCGGATGCGGGCGGCGCGTATTCTGATCGGCTGCGAGGGACCGGACAACAATATCCTGAAAGTCCGCCCGCCGCTGACGGTCGACGCCGAGGGCATCGACCTGCTGCTGCACCGGTTGGGGGCGATCCTGTCCGAAAGCGGCAGCCAGCCCGAGGGCTGAGCTAGTCCTCCAACTCCTCCCGCCCCGGCACATGTTCGCGGGCGGGGGCGGTCTCCCAGTTGTCGATCACCTCCATTGCCTCGCTCGCGCTTTCGACAAAGCGGAAAAGGTCGAGGTCTTCGGCCGAGATCGTGCCCGCATCGGCGAGCGCATCCCAGTTGATGATCTTTTCCCAGAACTCCCGGCCAAAGAGCAGGAAAGGCACGCGGTTCATGCGGCCCGTCTGGATCAGGGTCAGCGCCTCGAACAACTCGTCCATGGTGCCAAAACCGCCGGGGAAGACGCAGATCGCGCGGGCGCGCATCAGGAAATGCATCTTGCGGATCGCGAAATAGTGGAAGTTGAAACAAAGCTCCGGGGTAACATATTCGTTCGGCGCCTGCTCAAACGGCAGCACGATATTGAGCCCGATGGAATGGCCGCCCGCGTCCAGCGCGCCCCGGTTGCCGGCCTCCATCACCCCCGGTCCGCCACCGGTGACGATGACATTCTCCACACCGCCGCCTTCCATCGACTTTTCAGTCATCAGCCGCGAAAATTCGCGGGTCTCGTCGTAAAAGCGCGACAGATCGGCCAATGTCTTGGTCCGCGCGGTGTGTTTCTGCGCGGGCTCGGGAATCCGCGCGCCGCCAAAAAGCACGATGGTCGATTGAATGCCATGCGCATCAAGCAGCATTTCGGGCTTGAGCAATTCCAACTGCAACCGCACCGGGCGCAGCTCTTCGCGGCACATGAAATCTTCGTCGGTAAAGGCCAGACGGTAGGCGGGCGCGCGGGTCTGTGGCGTATCGGGCGCTTCTTCGGCCTTGGCGCGGTCCACAGTGGCGCGGCGCAGGGGGTGGCGGTGGTGCTCTGTCATCCTCGTGTCTTTCTTTGCTGTGGCTTGGCTGAAGTGGCGCGTTTGTCCTTTAGGTCAACATGCACCGTCCCGCGCGGTTTGACCACGCCCCTTTGGCGGACAATTGCACCCTAGGCACGGCGCGGCTATAGCCGTTGCAACGGCCTTTTCATCATTCGGAGACTTGCCCCATGTCCAACGCCCAACTCGAAACCGCCATCGAATCCGCCTGGGACACCCGTGACCAGATCACATCCGCCACCACCGGAGAGGTCCGCGACGCCATCGAAGAGACGCTGAACGCGCTCGACAGCGGCAAGCTGCGGGTGGCGGAAAAGCAGGAGGACGGCCAGTGGCACGTCAACCAATGGGCCAAGAAAGCGGTGCTGCTGGGCTTCCGCATCAAGGACATGGAGCACCAGGAAGGCGGCCCGCAGGGCGCTGGCTGGTGGGATAAGGTCGACAGCAAGTTCAAAGGCTGGGGTGATGCCGAGTGGAAAGAAGCCGGTTTCCGCGCCGTGCCGAACTGTGTCGTGCGCCGCTCGGCCTATATCGCGCCGGGCGTGGTCTTGATGCCCTCCTTCGTCAACATCGGCGCCTATGTCGACAGCGGCACCATGGTCGACACCTGGGCCACCGTCGGCTCCTGCGCCCAGATCGGCAAGAACGTGCATCTCTCGGGCGGCGTCGGCATTGGCGGCGTGTTGGAGCCGATGCAGGCCGGGCCGACCATCATCGAGGACGGCTGCTTTATCGGTGCGCGCTCCGAAGTCGTCGAAGGCTGCATCGTGCGCGAAGGCTCGGTGCTGGGCATGGGCGTCTTCATCGGCCAGTCGACCAAAATCGTCGACCGCGAGACCGGCGAGATCATGTATGGCGAAGTGCCCGCGGGCTCGGTCGTCGTGGCAGGCACCATGCCGTCCAAGAACAACGTGAACCTTTATTGCGCCGTGATCGTCAAGCGGGTGGATGCCAAGACCCGCGCCAAGACATCGATCAACGAGCTGCTGCGCGACTGACCGGAACCAAAGGGCCCGTCATGACGTTATACCCTGAATTCAAAGGAGATTAACGACATGACGGGTATCGGTTGGTTTGCAGCAATCATCGTGGGCGCCTTGGCGGGCTGGATTGCTGAGAAGACCATGAAATCGGACATGGGTCTGATCATGAATATCATCGTCGGTATTCTGGGCGCTTTGGTGGCCAACTGGCTGCTGATGCTGATCGTGGGCAGCACCTTGGGCGGCTGGTTTGGCCAGTTGATCGTCGGCGTGATCGGCGCCTGCTTGCTGATCTGGGTCACACGGCTGGTGCGTCGCAAGACCTGAACACATGAGGCGGCGGGCGATCCCGCTGCCTCTTTTCAAGACCCGGTGAAACGGGTAGGGCTGCCGAAAGCAATCGGTGGCCCTCATCATGTCTGAACCCAAGAAAACCAAGAAACCCTCGCGCCAGCAGGTCTTTACCCTGCTCGTCCAGATTGGCCGCAAGGTGGGGGACGGGTTGCCCGACAAGGCGACCGGCGCTGCGCTGATGTGTTTCGCCTCTGGCATTGACGAGGCCGAGGCGGTGCGCGAGACCGTGGCGATCTTGAAACAGGCGGACACCAACCCGCTGGACGTGACCGGCTATGGCACCTTGGAAGAGCGCGAGGCCGAGGGGCAGGAGATCGACGCCGAAGAGCGCGGCTTGATGCAGCGCGCTTTGGAGGAAAACTCGGTCATCATCGCGCAGATGACGCCGTTTTACGACTGAGCCGCCCGCGCGGCGGTGATTTGCGCCGCACCCTCTTGGCATCGGCTGCATTTGCGCACACAAGTTACCGGACAAGCGAAAATCCCTGAAAAGGAGCCGATATGTCCGGTCTCGACCCTGCCGACCTTACCGCCAAACTGGTGCGCTGCGCCTCTGTGACACCTGCCAATGATGGCGCGCTGGAAGTGCTGGAAGAGGTGCTGGGCGCGGCCGGCTTCGACTGCACGCGGGTGGACCGGGGCGGCATCTGCAACCTCTTTGCGCGGTGGGGTAGCAAGGGCAACACCAAGTCTTTCGGATTCAACGGCCATACCGATGTGGTGCCGATCGGGGACGAGGCCGATTGGTCCATGCCGCCCTTTGGCGCGGAAGTGAAAGACGGCATCATGTATGGCCGCGGCACCACCGATATGAAATCCGGCGTGGCCGCCTTTGTCGCCGCAGCGGTGGATTTCGTGAAGGACACGCCGCCCGACGGCTCCATCGTGCTGGCGATCACCGGGGACGAAGAGGGCGATGCGCTCGACGGGACCACCGCGCTTCTGGACTATATGGCCGAGGCGGGCGAGCGCATGGACGTCTGTCTGGTGGGCGAGCCGACCTGCCCCGAGCAGATGGGCGACATGATCAAGATCGGGCGGCGCGGCTCGATGAATGCGCATTTCAAGGTGACCGGCACGCAGGGCCACGCCGCCTATCCGCACCGCGCCAACAACCCGCTGCCCGCGATGATGCGGCTGATGGACGGGCTGGCAAGCCATGAGCTGGACCGGGGCAGTGATCACTTTGATCCCTCCACGCTGGCCGTGGTGACGGTCGACACCGGCAATAAGGCCACCAATGTGATCCCGGCGCAATGTCGCGGGGCGGTGAACATCCGCTTCAACGATCACCATTCGGGCGCGAGCCTGAGCGACTGGCTGCGCGGCGAGGCGGGTAAGATCGCCGCCGAATTCGGTGTCCAGGTGGATGTGGAGATCACCATCTCGGGCGAAAGCTTCATCACCCCGCCCGGCGCGCTTTCCGATCTGGTCGCGGGCGCGGTCGAGGCCGAAACGGGGGTGAAACCGGAGCTTTCCACCACCGGCGGCACCTCGGACGCGCGTTTCGTCAAGGCGCATTGCCCGGTGGTGGAGTTTGGTCTGGTGGGGCAGTCCATGCATCAGGTCGATGAACATGTGCGGGTTGAGCATATCCACCAGCTCAAATCCATTTACGCCCGTGTGCTGCACGATTATTTCACGTGAAACCAACCCTGATTGTCATGGTCAAGGAGCCGCGCCCCGGTCGGGTGAAAACCCGGCTGGGCCGCGACCTTGGCATGGTAGGGGCGGCCTGGTGGTTTCGCCATCAGACGCGGGCGCTGCTGCGTCGGATCGAAGACCCGCGCTGGCAGCTGGTGCTGGCGGTGGCGCCCGATGTCGAAGGGCTGCAAAGCCGCGTCTGGCCGGCGCATCTGCCGCGCTGGCCGCAGGGCAGGGGCAACCTTGGCGACCGGATGGCGCGGATGCTGCGCGCGGCACCGGGGATGGCCTGTGTGATCGGGGCGGATATTCCGGGCATCAACCGCAAGGAACTGGCGCGGGCTTTTGAGGCGCTCGGCCGCCATGACGCGGTCTTCGGCCCCGCGCCCGATGGCGGCTATTGGCTGGTGGGGCTGAAACACCCCCGCCGCGCACCGCCGACGCTCTTTGACGGGGTGCGCTGGTCCGGCCCGCATGCGCTGGCCGACAGCCGCGCGAGTCTCAAGGGCTACCGCATCGCCCAAGTCGCCAGCCTGCGCGACGTGGACGAAATTCACGATTTGCCATGACGACAGGGGGGGCGCGTGCTACCTGCTGAGGTATGAGCAAGATACCCAGCAAATCCGAGATCCTCGACTGGATCGAACAGAACCCCACGCTGACCGCGAAACGCGACATCGCCAAAGCCTTTGGCATCAAAGGTGCTGCGCGGATCGACCTGAAGCGCGTGCTGAAAGAGCTGGAGGCCGAGGGCCATCTGGAAAAGCGCAAGCGCAGCTATCAAGACCCGGACCGCCTGCCCCCCGTTTCGGTGCTGCTGGTCACCGGGGCGGACCGTGATGGCGATCTCTTTGCCAAGCCGATGGAGTGGCATGGCGAGGGGGCGGAACCTGTCGTTCTGCTGATCCCGCGCGACAGTGACCCGGCGCTTGGCGAAGGCGACCGGATTCTGGCCCGGCTGATTTTGGTGAAGGGCGAAGACCACCACTATGAAGCGCGGCTCATCCGGCGCATCGGCAGCAACCCGAAAAAGGTGCTGGGCATCTTCCGCAAGGCCGCGGAAGGCGGCCATATCGTACCGATCGACAAGGGGGCCGATCATGATTGGCGGGTCGGGGCGGACCATACCCATGGCGCCAAGGACGGCGAATTGGTCGAGGCTGAACAGGCCGGGCCAAAGGGACGCATGGGCGCGCCGCGGGCGCGGATTGTGGAGCGGCTCGGCGATCCCTCGGCCCCCCGCGCCGTGTCGCTGATTGCGATCCACCAGCATGGCATCCCCGATGAATTCCCCGATGAGGTGATCGCCGAAGCCGATGCCGCCAAACCGCAGGGCCTTAAGGGCCGCGAAGACCTGCGCGACCTGCCGCTGGTCACCATTGATCCGTCGGATGCGCGGGACCATGATGACGCCTGCTATGCCCATGCCGATGACGACCCCAAGAACGAGGGCGGCCATGTGGTCTGGGTCGCGATTGCGGATGTCGCGGCCTATGTGACGCCGGGCTCGGCGCTCGATATCGAAGCGCGCAAGCGTGGCAATTCCACCTATTTCCCCGACCGCGTGGTGCCGATGCTGCCGGACCGGCTGTCGGGCGATCTCTGCTCGCTGCACGAAGGCGTGCCGCGCGCCTGTATCGCCGTGCGCATGGTGCTGGACGCCAAGGGCAACAAGATCAGCCACAGCTTCCACCGTGGCCTGATGCGCTCGCCCGCCTCGCTGCATTACGGAGAGGTGCAGGACGCCATCGACGGCAACCCCAATGACCGCACCGGACCTTTGCTGGAGCCGGTCATCAAGCCGCTCTATGCCGCCTATGAAGCGCTGAAACTGGCCCGGGCCGAGCGGCAGCCGCTGGAGTTGGACCTGCCTGAGCGCCGCATCGAATTGGGCGACGATGGCAAGGTGAAGTCGGTGAACTTCCGCGAAAGGCTCGACGCGCATAGGCTGATCGAAGAGTTCATGGTGCTGGCCAATGTGGCCGCCGCCGAGACACTGATCAAAAAGAAAACGCCGCTGCTGTTCCGCATCCACGAGGAACCCTCGCCCGAAAAGCTGGAGTCTTTGCGCGAAACGGCACAGGCGGCGGGGCTGACGCTGGCCAAGGGGCAGGTGCTGATGACCTCGCATCTGAACCGGCTGCTTGATCAGGCGGCGGGCACGGATGATGCGGAACTGATCAACCTCAGCACCCTGCGTTCGCTGACCCAGGCCTATTACGGCCCGGCGCATATCGGGCATTTCGGCCTTGCGCTGCGGTCTTATGCGCATTTCACCTCACCGATCCGGCGCTATGCGGATCTGATCGTGCACCGTGCGCTGATCACGGCGCATGGCTGGGGCAAGGACGGGCTGACTCCGGAAGAGATCGAAGGGCTGGAACAGACCGGCGCGCATATCTCGGACACCGAGCGGCGTTCGATGGTGGCCGAGCGTGACACCACGGATCGCTACCTTGCCGCCTTCCTGTCGGAGCGGGTCGGCAATGAGTTCACCGGGCGGATCAGCGGCATCGCGCGCTTTGGCGCTTTCGTGAAACTGGATGAGACCGGCGCCGATGGTCTGGTGCCGATGCGGTCTTTGGGGCGCGAGTATTTCCACCACGACGCCGAGGCGCAGACGTTGATGGGGTCCGACAGCGGCAAGATGATCGGCCTCGGCCAGCGCGTCACCGTGCGGTTGGCAGAGGCGGTCCCGGTTACCGGCGGTATCGCCTTGGAACTGCTGGAGATTGAGGACCAGAAGGTCAAGCAAAGCGGCGGCGCGCGGCGCAGCCCTGCGGGGCGCAATCCGCGAGGCAAGGCGGTGAAAGCCAAACGCAAGAAGGACAAGATCAAACGCAAGGTGACCCGCACCCGCCGCTGACCGGCAAAGCTTCGCACATTCCTGAGCCGCCCCTTTCTTAAGGGACGCGCGCGGCCTAGGGTCGCGGCAATGTTATGCGCGAGGCAATGATGAACCGGTATTTCACGACCCTGACAGGCGTTCTGACTCTTCTCTCGGGCTTGGGCGCCGCCCCGCTGTTGGCCGCCGGCCCGATGGAATCGGTGCGGCCCACACCCCGGACTGCGCCGATCCTTGCCGCCGTGGTGGCGGAAACCAAGGCAGCCGCGCCCGAAATCGAAGGCGATGACGCCGGGCTGCGCGCCTGGGTCCGCGCCTTTCGCCCGCGCGCCTTGGCCGAAGGCATCGTGGCAGAGCTGTTTGACCGGACGCTCGATACTGTGCGCTATGACGAAGAGATCATCCGCCGCGACCGCAACCAATCGGAATTTACCAAAACGGTTTGGGACTATCTGGGCACGGCAACCTCGGATCTGCGGGTGCAGAACGGCGGCAAAGCCTTGGCCCAGTGGCAGCGCACGCTGGAGGATATCGAAGCCAAATACGGTGTCGAGAAAGAGGTGGTGACGGCGATCTGGGGGCTGGAAAGCGCCTATGGCAGTTTCCGGGGCAGTGACCATGTCATCAACTCGCTGGCGACACTGGCCTATGACGCGCGCCGGGCGGCGTTTTTCGAGGCGGAATTGATCAACGCACTGCGTATTTTGCAGGCTGGGGATGTCGAAGCGGATCAGATGCGCGGCAGTTGGGCCGGGGCGATGGGGCATACCCAGTTCATGCCCTCTTCCTTTTTGGCCCATGCTGTCGATTGGGACGGCGACGGGCGCCGCGATATCTGGGGCGATGATCCCTCGGATGCGCTGGCCTCGACGGCGGCCTATCTCAAACATTTCGGCTGGACCGAAGGCCAGCCATGGGGCATCGAAGTGGCGCTGCCCGAGGGGTTTGATTACCTGCTTGCGGACCGTTCCATCATTAAGAGCGCAGAGGAATGGACGGCCCTGGGCCTGACCCAGCTGAATGGCACGGCATTGGAAGCGCATGGCCCTGCCTCGGTCCTGCTGCCTGCCGGGGCCGACGGGGCCGCTTTTCTGATCTATGACAATTTTACGGTGATCGAGAATTACAACACCGCCGATGCCTATGTCATCGGGGTGGGGCATTTGTCGGACCGGATTGGCGGGGCTGGCCCGATCCAACAGTCATGGCCACGCGACGATCGCGCCTTGAGTTTCGATGAGCGGATCGAGTTGCAGACCTTGCTGACCGAGGCCGGTTTCGACACCGAAAAGATCGACGCCAAGATCGGCCCGCTGACTGTCAATGCCGTGCGGCGCTACCAGCAGGCCCGTGGTCTGGTCCCCGATGGCTATGCGCCGCCGCGCCTGTTGGAACGGCTGCGCAAGGAGTGAGGGACGCCCCGCTAGGGGCGCCCGGTGGCGTTAGCTCGCGGCTTTCAGTAGGTCTTTTTCCTTTAGCGCCGCATGGGTCGCATCCAGCGCCTTGGTCGCACGGGCGGCAAAGATGTCGATTTCCTCGGGCGTGATGATCAGCGGCGGAGAGATGATCATCCGGTCCCCGACATGGCGCATGACCAGATTATTGGCAAAGCAATGCTCGCGGCAAATATAGCCCGCGGTGCCCGCTTCCTGTGCAAATTTCGCGCGGCTTTCCTTATGCGGTGTCAGCGGCAGGGAGGCCATGAGGCCCGAGACATTCACCCCGCCGACCAGAGGATGCTCTGCCAGCTTATCTAGCGCTTCTTTCAACGCAGGGGCGGCGACGTTCTGCACATGGTCGATGATATTCTCTTCCTGCATGATGCGCAGGTTTTCCAGCGCCACGGCGGCACAGACCGGGTGGCCGGAATACGTGTAGCCGTGGTTGAACTCACAGGCGTTGATGACCTCGGCCACCTCGTCACAGACGATCGAGCCGCCAATCGGCGCATAGCCAGAGCTCAGCCCCTTGGCGATGGTCATGATATGCGGCTTGATGCCCATGGTCTGCGCGCCGAACCAATTGCCGGTGCGGCCAAAGCCACAGATCACCTCATCGGCAATCAGCAGCACGTCATGCTTGTCACAGATGCGCTGGATTTCGGGCCAGTAGCTGCTGGGGGGCACAACCACGCCGCCCGCGCCCTGGATCGGCTCACCGATGAAAGCGGCAACCTTATCCGCGCCCAGTTCAAGAATTTTCGCTTCCAACTCGCGCGCCCGGGCGAGGCCGAACTCTTCGGGGGACTGATCGCCGCCTTCGGCCCACCAATCGGGCTGGCCGATGTGGTGGATGCCGGGGATCGGCAGGCCGCCCTGTTCATGCATCGGGGTCATGCCGCCAAGGCTGGCCGAGCCGACGGACGAGCCGTGATAAGCATTCTTACGGCTGATCACATGGCTTTTCTCGGGCTTGCCCTTCTGCGCCCAATAGGTGCGGACCATGCGCAGGTTGGTGTCGTTTGCCTCGGACCCGGAGCCGGCGAAGAACACATGGTTCAGATCACCGGGCGCAAGATCGGCCAGTTCCTTGGCCAGCGCGATGGCGGGCACATGGGTCGTCTGGAAGAAGGTGTTGTAATAGGGCAGTTCGTTCATCTGCCGCGCGGCGACCTGGCCCATCTCCTCGCGCCCATAGCCGAGGTTCACGCACCAGAGCCCGGCCATCGCGTCGAGGATTTCATTGCCCTCACTGTCGGTCAGATAGATGCCCTTGGCCCGGGTGATCACCCGCGCGCCCTTGCTGGTCAGCTCGTCATTGGTGGTGAAAGGATGCATGTGATGCGCCGAATCGAGCGCTTGCAATTCCGCGGTAGGAAGATGGTTGGTAATCGACGACATGAGATGACACCTTATTCTGCGACTGTGATGAGCTTCACGCCGAGAATATGATCAAATTCAGCCATGTCAATCGAATCACCGCGTGGCAGGCTGGCCATCCAATGCGGCGCGGATCTGCGTCATACCTTGGGCCACATCCTCTGCCATGACCTGTGCTGCCAAAGCAGCGTCCCGCGCGGTGAAAGCGGCCAGCAGCTCGACATGTTTATCCGGCAGGTTGCTGGTGCCATAGCGGCCACAGACGACCCGCAGGGACGGGCCGAAACGCAGCCATAATTGGTCGACTGTCGTGGCCATGATGGGCGCATCGGCCAGCGCATAGATCAGGGCGTGAAAGCGATAGTTCTGCATCAGGTAGCCCCCCACATCGCCCCGGTCTATCGCCAGGTTTAGCACGTTATCGCAGGCATTTAGCTCTGCCAGATGGGCCTCTGTCATGCGTTCTGCCGCGCGGCGGGTCAGCTCGGGTTCCAGCGTCTCACGCATGAATCTAAGCTCTTCCAGCCCCGCGTGGGTCAGCTCCGGCACGGTCACGCGGCGGTTGCCCAGATGCGTCAGGGCGCCCTCGGAAATCAGCCGCCGCAGGGCTTCGCGCACCGGGGTCATACCGGCCTCAAGCGCGGTGGTCAGCCCCTGGATCGTCACCCCCTGGCCGGGGGCAAGATCGCCAAAGAGAATCATATTCCGCAGCCGTTCGTAGACATGCTGGTGAATGGGTCTTTTGGCTTCTGCCGAAGAAGCGGCAGGCGCTGCGGAAGCGGGGGATTCTGAGCCCATGAAAGCGATCTTTCGTTGTTGATGTACCGTAGCTTGCGGTATTTTCTTCTACAGGAAACCATAAACCATCTTGCCGGAAGAGGCAAAACTTGATCAAATTGACGAAAGGTGGGGATCAACCCGGCCTGTCTAACGGGAGTATAGAATGAAACATGCGATCTTGAGCAGCGTTGCTCTGGCCACAGTGATGGCAGCCGCCGCTTCTGCCGAAACCGTGCGGGTCTATAACTGGTCCGACTATATCGATGAATCCCTGCTCGAAAAATTCGAAAAAGAAACCGGCATCGAACTGGTCTACGACGTCTTCGACAGCAACGAAGTGCTGGAAACCAAGATGCTCGCCGGCGGGTCCGGCTATGATGTGGTGGTGCCCTCGGGCACGTTCCTGCAGCGTCAGATCGTGGCGGGTGCGTTCCAACCGCTGGACCGTGAAAAACTGCCCAACCTTGAGAATATGTGGGACGTGGTGACTTCGCGCACCGAGCAATATGATCCCGACAACGCACATTCGATCAACTACATGTGGGGCACCACCGGCATCGGCGTGAATGTCGGTAAGGTCAAGGAAGCCCTGGGCGAAGACGCCCCGATCGATTCCTGGAGCCTGGTCTTTGATCCCGCCAATATGGAAAAGCTGGCCGATTGCGGGGTGCATTTCCTCGACGCCCCGGCAGAGATGATCCCGGCGGCGTTGAACTATATCGGCGAAGACCCCAACAGCCATGACCCCGACGTGATCGCCAAGGCCGAAGACGTCTTCATGCCGGTCCGGCCCTATATCCAGAAATTCCACTCGTCGGAATATATCAACGCATTGGCCAACGGCGATATCTGTGTCGCGGTCGGCTGGTCGGGCGACATTCTGCAGGCCCGGGACCGCGCGGATGAGGCCGATAACGGCGTTGAAATCGCCTATAACGCCCCTCAGGAAGGCGCGCAGATGTGGTTTGACCAGATGGCCATCCCGGTCGATGCCCCGAACCCCGAGGGCGCGCATAAGTTCCTGAACTTCATCATGGACGCCGAGAACATGGCCGCCGCGTCGAACTATGTCTACTACGCCAATGGCAATAAGGCGGCGCAGGATCATCTGATCGAGGATGTGATCGGCGATCCGGCGATCTACCCTTCGGAGGCGGCGCTGAACAACCTGTTCACCACCACGCCTTACCCGCCGAAAGTACAGCGGGTGGTCACCCGCCTTTGGACCAAGATCAAGTCAGGCACCTGATCTGAACAAGGGGCGCGGCACATTTTCCCGCGCCCCTTTTTCTTACCCTGAGACCCGATCAAAGGATGCCTCAATCGTGAGCCAAACCGTGTTTGCCCCTTGGAACGACCCAGACGAAAAACCCCTTATCCGCTTTCAGAATGTGACCAAGAAGTTCGGCGAGTTCGTCGCCATCGACGATCTGACGCTGGATATCTACGCCCAGGAATTCTTTGCGCTCTTAGGTCCATCGGGCTGCGGCAAGACCACGATGATGCGGATGCTGGCAGGTTTCGAGACCCCGACCACCGGGCGGATTGAGCTCGCCGGTCAGGACATCGCACCGGTGCCGCCGAACAAACGTGCGGTGAACATGATGTTCCAGTCCTACGCGCTGTTTCCGCATCTGAGCATCTGGGACAATATCGCCTTTGGTCTGCGCCGCGACAAAATGGACAAAGACGCCATAGAGGCGCGCGTGGCCGAGATGCTCAAGCTCACCCGGCTTGAGAAATTCGCCCGCCGCAAGCCGCATCAGATTTCCGGGGGGCAGCGCCAGCGTGTCGCGCTGGCCCGGTCGCTGGCGAAGGCGCCAAAACTGCTTTTGCTGGATGAACCACTCGGCGCGCTGGACAAAAAGCTGCGGCAGGATACCCAGTTTGAATTGATGGACATTCAAGAATCCACTGGCACCACATTCGTCATCGTGACCCATGATCAGGAAGAGGCGATGACCGTCGCGTCCCGTGTCGCGGTGATGGACGAGGGCCGGGTCATTCAGGTGGCAACACCTGCCGAGATCTATGAGGCGCCCAATTCGGTCTATGTGGCCGACTTTATCGGGGACGTGAATATCATCGAAGCACGCACCAAAGCCACGGGCGCGGATCAGTACCATCTGGACTGGGCAGAGGGGCAACCGCCGCTGACCGCGACTTCGGCCATGCCCTTCAGCGAAGGGCAGCAGGCCCATCTTGCCATCCGGCCTGAAAAGATCAGGATCACCACGGACCGACCCGAAGAGGCCCCCAATGCGCTCCAGGGCAAAGTGCTCGACATCGCCTATCTGGGCAATCTCAGCACCTATCACGTCGAACTGCCCGGCGGGCAGGTGATCAAGGCGCAGACAGCCAATACCCGCCGCATCGCCCGGCGTGACATCACCTGGGAAGACCCGGTGTGGATTTCATGGAGCGCCACCGCCGGCGTCTTGTTAGCGCAATGAATCCGCGTCGCTTTGCCCTGATTGCGGTGCCGTATTTCTGGCTTTTGGCGCTGTTTCTGATCCCCTTTATCATCGTCTTTAAGATTTCACTGTCGGACACGGCCCTGGCCATCCCGCCCTACACGCCAACCATCAAAGACGGGTTCGGCGCGCTGATCTCGCAGTTGGACTTTGAAAACTTCACCTTTCTCGCGTCCGATGACCTCTATTGGAAAGCCTATCTGAGTTCGCTGCGCATCGCGGTGGTTTCAACCCTCTTCACGCTGCTTGTGGGCTATCCCATTGCCTATGGCATGGCCCGCGCACCCGAAGAGTGGCGCGCCACCTTGATGATGCTGGTAATCCTGCCATTCTGGACATCCTTTCTGATCCGCGTTTATGCGTGGATGGGCATTCTGAGCAACGAAGGGCTGCTGAACCAATTGCTCATGGGCTTGGGTTTAACGGCAGAACCTTTCCAGATCCTTAACACCAACACGGCTGTCTATATCGGCATCGTCTATACCTATCTGCCCTTTATGATCCTGCCGATCTACGCCGCGCTGGACCGTTTGGATGAATCTCTCAATGAAGCGGCGGAGGATTTGGGCTGTTCGCGCATGCAGGCTTTCTGGCTGGTGACCATCCCGCTGTCGCGCAACGGCATCATCGCGGGCAGTTTTCTGGTCTTTATCCCGGCCTTGGGTGAATTCGTGATCCCCTCGCTGCTCGGTGGCTCCGGCACGCTGATGATTGGTAAGGTGCTCTGGGAAGAGTTCTTTAACAACCGCGATTGGCCGGTGGCGAGCGCTGTGGCGGTGATCTTGCTGCTGATCCTGATCATTCCGATCATCCTGTTCCAGCGCAACCAGCAAAAACAAGCGGAGGCCGAACAATGAAGCGGATGACATGGTTCAATGTGACCTCGCTGACGCTGGGGTTCGCCTTTCTCTATCTGCCGATGATCATTCTGGTGATCTACAGCTTCAACGCCTCCAAACTGGTGACGGTCTGGGCCGGTTTTTCGACCCGCTGGTATGGCGAGTTGCTGCAGAACGAAGCCTTCCTGAACGCCGCTTGGGTCACGCTGAAGGTCGCGGTGATCTCGTCCTCCATCGCCACGGTGCTGGGCACCATGGCCGCTTACGTGCTGGTCCGCGGCGGGCGCTTCATGGGGCGGACGCTGTTTTCCGGCATGATCTACGCGCCCTTGGTGATGCCCGAAGTGATCACCGGCCTGTCGCTGCTCCTGCTCTTCATCGGCATCGGGCTGGACCGGGGCGTGCTGACCATCGTGCTGGCGCATACGACTTTTTCGATGTGCTATGTCTCGGTCGTGGTGTCTTCGCGGCTCGTGTCCTTTGACCGTTCGCTGGAAGAGGCCGCGCTTGATCTCGGCTCCTCCCCATGGGAAGCCTTCCGCCTCGTGACCCTGCCGATCATCGCGCCCGCGGTGATCTCGGGCTGGCTCTTGGCCTTCACGCTCAGCCTCGATGATCTGGTCATCGCCTCCTTCACCGCCGGCCCGTCGGCCACCACGCTGCCGATCAAGATCTTCAGCGCCGTGCGCCTGGGGGTCTCGCCCGAAATCAACGCGTTGTCGACGATCATGATCGCCATCGTCACCCTGGGCGTCATCACAGCGTCATTGGTGAGCAAACGCTCAAGCCTACGCGCGCAGCAGGACGCCCGCGCGGCGGAACGGCCCGCCACATGAGACGCATCTACCCGGACTACGCCTATTCTGAAGCCCCGCGCGCGGGCTGCTGGTGGGACGAGACCTGTGAAGCGCCAGACCGTCCGGCACAGCAAGGCGACGCGCGGGCCGATGTGGTGATCATCGGGGGCGGTTTCACCGGGCTGAACGCGGCGCTGCATTTGGCCGAGGCCGGTGTGCAGGCGACAGTCTTGGAAGCCGAGCGCATAGGGTTCGGGGCGTCCGGGCGCAATGGCGGTTTTTGTTGTCTCGGCGGTGGGATGCTGGAGGATGCGGCGCTCGACCAAAAGTTTGGGCGCGATGCCCGTCTTGCATGGCGGCAGGCAGAGATGGCAGCGATCCGGCAGGTGGAAGAGTTTATCGCCACCCGCGGCATCGACGTGGACCGTCATTCGGAAGGCGAAACGCAACTCGCGCACCGCCCGCGCGATTTCGAAGAGATGCGCAGCAAGTTGACCTATTACGCCGAAAATTACGGCGTTACTGGGCGTTTGACCGAAAAGGCCGACCTCGGTGCGGAAGGGCTGAATGCCGGCTTTGAAGGGGCGCTTACCGTGCCGATCGGCTTTGGCCTGAACCCCCGCAAATATCTGACCGCCTTGGCGCAGGCGGCCGAAGAGGCGGGGGCGACCCTCTACCACCGCAGCCCGGCCACGTCGGTGGCGCGGGCGGGCAATGCCTTTGAGGTTGCCACGCCGCGCGGCCGCATTCGTGCCGAAAACGTCATTATCGCCACCAACGGCTATTCCTCCGAAGACCTGCCCGACTGGCTTGCCGCGCGCTATATGCCGACCCAATCGACCGTCATTGTCACCCGCCCGTTAAGCGAAGCCGAACTGTCGGCCCAGGGCTGGACCAGCCGTCAGGCCTGCTATGACAGCCGCCATCTGCTCCATTACTTTCGGCTGATGCCAGATAATCGCATGCTCTTCGGTGTGCGCGGCGGGTTGCTGTCCAACCCGGCTTCCGAAGCCCGCGCCTTGCGCCGTGCGCGGGCGGATTTCGAGAGGATGTTTCCGGCCTGGCGCCATGTGGAAACGCCGCATGGTTGGTCTGGAATGGTCTGTATCGCGCGCAATCGCATGCCTTTCGTAGGCGCGGTGCCAGAGCAGAAGGGTATGTTTGCGGGGCTCTGCTACCATGGCAATGGCGTGGCCATGGCCAGTTATTCCGGTGCGCTGCTCGCGGATCTGGTGCAGGGACATAGGCCAGAGCGCCCCTATCCGCCGCCCATGCGCGCCCCCCTTGCGCGGTTTGAGCTGGGCCGTTTTCGTCGCGCTGTCATGCCCTTTGCCTATGCCGGTTTTGCCCTGTCAGATCGCTGAAGGCTGAGCTCAATCGCGCGGTTCGCGCAGCCCGTTCACGTCGCTGGTCAGCACCATCGATCCCCCTTCCAACATCAAAATGGATTGCCCGCCTTGGGTTCGCGCCTCGGTCACGCGGCCATAGGCTTCGGCGGGCTCAAGCATGAGCAACTCGCCCTCCGCATGGCTTTCGACCCCGAAACTATAGATGCCGGCGGGGAGGGGGGTGCCATTGACATCGCGCCCGTCCCACTCAAGCGGCTCGGCAGAAACCGGGATCGATTGGCGCAGTACCTCCTCACCATCGCCGTCATAGGTCACGAGGAACACCTGATCCGCAACCGCCGCGGGGTTCGGCGCCACTGTGATCGGGGCACCATCGAATTGCACGGGCGAGGTTGTGCGTGCTTCCATGCCGATCACACCCGCCATCTGCCCCATATTGCTGGCGCCCAGTTGGGTCATCAAAGCGGTCAACAGGTCATTGGACATAACCTGTTGTTCGACCATCGAAAACTGCGCCAGCTGGGCTGCATATTCAGAGGAATCGATCGGTTCCAGCGGATCTTGATAACGCGCCTGGGCAGTGAGCATTTGTAGGAAAGTTTCAAAATCTGACGAGAGCACAGAGTTTGAGGGCGCCTCCGCCGCGGCGGGCGTCGGGGGGACTGTTTGATTTGTCGGCGGTGTCGTGGGTGAAATGTTCATAGCAAAATCTTCTGTCACAGGCGCAGATCGAGACCGGTCAAGGCTCCGGCGGCGAGGGGGGGCAGGGCGCTGGCCGTGTCCGGCTCCGTCAATAAAGGGGAAGCCGGGCTTTCATGTTGACCCGGTGGTTTATCGCGTGGGTCAGAGCCACCCGCTGCCTGATCTCCCGCGGCAAAAGAGAACGCGATATCGGCGAAACCCAGATCGCGGAACTCTTGACCGAGCTGGTCAATATGACGGCGCAGCAGATCAAGCGTTTCGGGGCGTTCCGCCAGTACATTCACCATGACGCCCGTTTCATGCGTCGTGATGGACAGTCGGACCCGCCCAAGCTCTTCGGGGCTGAGCGCGATATCCACAGGCCGGTTCGGCATCTGGCGGACGACCTCGATCAATTGAGCCGCGACCTGTGGGGGTAGCGGCGCCCGCGTGGCGGTCGCAGAATGTTGTGATTGCGGCGCGTTGGTCTCCCAGCTTTGCGACAAAGCAGGTTCTGAAGGGTACAGCCGCATTTCAGAAGCGCTTTCGAGGGTATCCTGCGTTTGAGCGCGCTCTGCCGGAACGGTCCGCCGCGGCGGTGTTGCTGGCACGGAAAACTGCGGGATCAGGGCACTCGTCTGGGGCGGCTGTGCTGGTATGTCGCGATTGGTCGCGGGTAGGGGGTGATCCTCCTTTGCACCGGCAGAGTGAGGAATGGATGTTTGCGTTGTCGTGTTTTGCTGCGCAGGCTCTGATCGTAGATGCGATAGCGCGGCGCGTTTAGCTGGCTGCGTGTCTGCCAGTATGCTTGTCGTGAGGGAGGAGCGCTCTGTTCCGGCCGGGCTTTGCGTTTGTGGAAAGCTGGCGGACGAAAGCGCGCTATCGGCGCTCTGTAATCCCGGCGGACTTATGCCCTGTTTGAGGGTGTGCGTCTTATCACCGTTTCCCGCTGTTGCGGCGGTAGTGGGATGTGGAGCGCTTTCCGACCGTGGCCGAGCGTCCGCGGATATTGTCATATTTGGATGCGCGCGCGGATGAGAACTGGGAGCCGAGAGAGTGGCATCCAGTGATACCGCCCCCGGTAAGGCGTCGGGCGGCGTTCTCAAAAGGCTGCCCGGCATAGAGGCTGCGTCTAGAGCAGAAACGGGCGGGGGGCTCTTTTGCAAAGACATGTCCACTTTGCCCCCGTTTGCCGCGGCGGTCTGTGACGCCCCAGTCACCTCCGCCGCGAAGGTTTCGCGAGGTGAAGCGGTCTGCAGGGGGAAGGCGGTTTGCACGCTGTCTGGCTTCAGGTCCTCGACCGTTTCTTGTACCGGAAATGGCGGGGGTTCTGCACGAGGGGACCGCGTTGGATCAGCGGTCTGAGGTATGGTCAGCGCGTCTATCGGATCCCCTTGCGCTGCGGCAGTATGCGGATGGGTTTGACGCGGACCGAGCGCGGTTGGCGCCGATGGCCTGCCTGTCTCGTCTAGCTCCTGCGAAGAAGGCAGGGCATTTGCTGATGGAACCGCCAAAGAATTAATCTCAGAAGCCGCAGTTGCTTTATGAGCGTCATATGGCTGCGAGTCGGGACGTATTACCCTATCCATCGAGCCTGTCGCGCCGGCATCATATTGATTTGAGGAATTTTCCGCCGAAGGGATCAAACTCGGCTGCCCCTTCGCAAGGTTAAATGATCTCCCCGACCCCACTTCCCCAAAAGACCCCGCTGGGGTGACGGTCTGTTCCGTGTGATCGGCCTGCAGAGTCGCTTGACCCGCGCGCGTGATCGCCATTTCCCGACGTTGCGACGCAGGATCGTGGCCACCTTCCTTGGTTCTAACCGACATATCATCCTCCACCGCGCCATCTTTTGCATCGGAGGCGGCCTTAGGTTCTGTCGCTAAGCCCTCCGATCCTGCTGGATTCTTGTCCCCCCGACCGCCGGACCCATCGAGAATATCCGCGAACTCCTGCCGCGGCTCCTCTGGCTCCAAAGATGGATCCGTCACCGCCGAACGCGAGGCGGCAATGTCAGGGCGTGGTGATGATGAGGCCGTGGAAGGCAGGGACAATGGGTGCACGTGATCGCTCCGAGAGTTCTTCTCTGATTTCGTCACCATGGGGGAACTTCCTTACCGGTTGTTTACCGAAACCGGGGCAAGATCAGGAAAATAGAACGCAATTTAAGGAGACAGGATGATGCTAATCTCTTCGGTCCAACCCGCGCCGCCTTTGAAGGACGAGAACAAGGCGCTGATGGCGGCGGCGCAGAAATTGGAGGCGAGCTTTCTGGCGGAAATGCTGAAATCAGCGGGGCTTGGCGCGACCCGTGCAGAGTTTGGCGGCGGCGCGGGGGAGGATCAATTCAGCTCATTTCTCGTGCAAGAACAGGCCATGGCAATGGTAGAGGCCGGCGGCATCGGTCTGAGCGAATCGCTCTACGAAGCATTGAAGGAGCGGCAGGATGAACTCTGAGGAAACCACCCAGAAATTGACGGCGCTCGACAGCTTGCTGGACGCTGAGCGGACGGCGCTGCTGAATGGCGAACTCGAAAAGCTGGCAAACATGCTGGAAGATAAGGAAGGGCTGATCTTGGCTTTGAACGGGGCCGAGCACCGAGATCTGGAGGCTTTACAGCGGCTTGATGCAAAGGTGAAACGCAACCAGCTTCTTCTGGACGGTGCATTGGAGGGCATACGGAGCGTTGCGCGCCGCATGGCGGCGCTGCGCCGCATAAAAGGCTCGTTGGAGACGTATGATTCCACCGGTCGAAAATGCAACGTGGAGCTGGACGCGGCCCGCGCGGTTGAGAAGCGCGCCTGAGCGTTTGAATAAAAAGCCGTGCAATGGCCGGTTCGCGTTTAGGACAGTGTTAAGTCCCAAAGGGTCATGGTGGCGCTGCATCCGAGGTCGGGTGGCGCATCGTTCGGTTCAGGAGCGTTGCATAGGTCAGAAAGACTTTCCAGTCCGCCCCAGGGGGGTGAGACAGCAACGGGCGCAAAGCGTCAAAAAGACTAAAGGAACATGCTTATGTCGAGCATCAACACCAATAACTCTGCCATGGTTGCCCTGCAAACGCTGAAGTCGATCAACTCCGATCTCGGCCAGACCCAGAACGCCATCGCGACAGGCAAAGACATTTCCTCGGCCAAGGATAATTCCGCGATCTGGGCGATCTCCAAGGTCATGGAATCTGACGTGGCCGGTTACGAAGCGGTGTCCGACTCCCTGTCGCTGGGGGAATCGACGGTCGCGGTGGCCTCGGCCGGTGCGGAAGAGATTGTTGAAACGCTGAAGGAGATGAAGCAGCTCGCGATCTCGGGGCAGAGTGAGACAGCGGATTTCACCAAGATTCAGGCGGATATGGATGAGAAAGTCGCTCAGATCACGGCGATCACCGGCGGTTCGCAGTTCAATGGTGTGAATCTGCTGGCGACGGATGCGGACGGCAATGGCGGCACTTCTCTGACCGTCGTGTCCTCGCTGGACCGTATTGGCGGCGCGGCGCCAACCGTAAGCACCATCGATGTGGCCTCTGTCAATTTCGAAGCCAGCCTTGATGCAACGACGATCACCCCGATCAGCGATTCCGCAACAGCGGCAACCGCTTTTGGCGAGATCGAAGCCTTTATGACCGTCGCGATTGACGGCGCAGCTGAACTGGGCGCTTCGGCGCAGCGCATTTCGGACCAAGGCGATTTTGTCAGCAAACTGAGCGATGCTGTTAAATCCGGGATCGGCTCGCTCGTCGATGCGGATATGGAGGCGGCCTCGGCCAAGCTTCAGGCGCTTCAGACCCAGCAGCAGTTGGGTGTTCAGGCGCTGTCTATCGCCAACCAAGCGCCGCAGACCATCTTGTCTCTGTTCCGCTAAGCCATCTTGCAGGGGCGCGCGTCGCTGCGCCCCTGACCTAACCGGCATGCACCGAACGATAACAACAGGCAAGGTATTCCCGTGAACGCAACCACTCTGGCTCAGCGCGCCTATGCGCCCACTGCCGCGCCGACACGCTCGGCCCGCAGTATCGAATATGATGTCATCGCGCGCATCACCCATCGGCTTAAGGCTGCGATTGAAAAGGGCAAATTGCCGCTGCTGCTCGAAGCCTTGCACGAGAACCGCAAACTCTGGCGCACGCTGGCAATCGATGTGGCAGATGATGAAAACCTGCTGCCCGATGATCTTCGGGCGCGGATCTTCTATCTCGCCGAATTCACCAGCCATCATACCGGCGAAGTGATCCGCAAAAAAGTGTCCGCCGTGCCCTTGCTGGAGGTGAATACCGCCATTCTACGTGGGCTGAAGCAGGAAAGGGCAGTGTCATGAGTGGTCTGGTTCTCAAACTCAGCCCAAAGGAACGGGTGCTGGTCAATGGCGCCGTGATCGAGAATGGCGATCGACGAAGCCGACTGGCGATCATGTCCCCCGATGCCAATATCTTGCGTCTGCGCGATGCGATCCACCCTGAAGATGCCAAGACCCCGGTGCGGCGGGTGCTCTTTGCAGTGCAGCTGGTGCTGTCGGGCGACAAAGATGCGGCCAGCGCCCATCACGGCCTGCTGCGACAGATTGAGGAGCTAAGCCAGGTCTTTACCGACAACGACAGCCGCAACGCTTTGGCCGAAGCCAGCCGAGGCGTGATCGAGGCGCAGCATTACCACAGTCTCAAAGCGCTGCGCAGTCTGCTGCCCCGCGAAGATCGGCTGCTGGCGCTACGGGCAAACTGATGTACCGGCCCGTCATCCCCATGAGCGGTTTGGCCGGCTGGAGGTTTCTTCAGCGGACCTATGACACGCAGTTCGAGGCGTTCAACAAATCGGCCGAACTCCAACGGGATACGGACTATTTTCGCGAGAATATCGGGGCGATCTCCAGGGCCGAGGATCTGGTTTCGGACCGACGGTTGATGGCTGTCACACTCGGCGCATTTGGCCTGCAAGACGACATCGACAATCGTTTTTTCATCCGAAAGATGCTCGAAGAAGGCACAACCAGTGATGACGCGCTGGCCAATCGGTTCACCGATCCGCGCTACAAGGAAATGTCCGAAGCCTTTGGTTTCGGCCCCGGCGAATTCCTAAAGATTGGGGAAGCCGGTTTTGTCGATGCAATCGTCGCTCGGTTCGAGGCCAATAGTTTCGAAGTGGCCGCCGGGGAGCAGGACGAATCCATGCGCATCGCCCTCTATGCGCAGCGCGAGGTCGCTGAGCTTGCGGGGGCGGATATGTCCAACGATGCAAAATGGTTCACCCTGATGGGGGACCCGCCCATGCGCGCATTGTTCGAAAAAGCGTTGAACCTGCCGTCGTCTATTGGCCAAATCGATGTGGATCAGCAGCTAGGTGTCTTTCAGGAACGCGCTCAGTCGGTGTTTGGAACGGACCAACTGACTGACTTTGCAGACCCCGGAATGGTGGAGGATCTGATCACCAAATATGTGGTGCGCAATCAGATTGCTTCATTCAATGCCGGTATGTCCGGCCAATCCATCGCGCTGACCCTGCTGCAACGGTGACACCTCTCAGCCGGCCGAGGGGCCACGGCCGCGCGGGGCATGGGTCTGTTTGGCGCGGCGCAATAGAAGGTCAAGCTGCTTAAAGCTCTGATCGATGCCTTGGCGTTCGACGCGGGCGAGAAACAGGTCGAGCTCATCCCATATGGCGATGGCCTGATCGACTTCGGGGTCGCTGCCCTGGGCATAGAGACCGGCACGGATCATCATCGCATTGCGGTCATAGACCCCCATCAGCCGTCGAGCGCGTTTGATCAGATCGTTTTCGGCATCCGTCGCGGCGTCAGGAAGCGACCGCGACACCGAACGCAGCACATCAATTGCCGGATAGCGACCCCGTTCGGCAATGCTGCGGTCCAAGACGATATGACCGTCCAGCACCCCGCGCAGAATATCTGCGATCGGCTCGTCCATGTCGGAGCCGGCCACCAATACGCTGAAGATGCCGGTGATGTCACCTTCGCCTTCACTCCCCGGCCCGGCGCGTTCACAAAGCGACATGATCAAATGCGCAGTGGATGGGGGGTAGCCGCGCAGCACCGGTGCCTCCCCCGCGGCAACGGCAACCTCGCGATGTGCCTCGGCAAAGCGGGTGATTGAATCGGCCATGAAGAGGACCGATTTCCCCTCTGCGCGAAAATGTTCGGCAATGGTCATTCCTGTCCAAGCGCAGCGGCGGCGTTGCAGGGGCGATTGGTCCGATGTGGCCGTGACCAGCACGCTGCGGGCAAGTCCTTCGGGGCCAAGCACTTCTTCCATGAAATGCCGCAACTCGCGGCCGCGTTCCCCAATCAGCGCAATCACAACGACATCGGCCTGCATATGCTGCGCCAAATGTCCCATAAGACTGCTTTTGCCCACGCCAGAGCCCGCGAACAACCCGACGCGCTGGCCTTTGACCACCGGCAGCATCGTGTTCATAACCGCCATGCCGGTATCCAGCCGTGCGCCCAGGGCGCGTCGCGCGGCGGCAGGGGGCGGAGGCGCTTGTAAAGGGCGCGCAACAGGCCCCCGCAGCAGGGGGCGGCCGTCCAATGGCAGCCCCGTTGGGTCGACAATCCGGCCAATCCAATCCTCACTCGGCGCAATTGTGAAGGGTGGCGAGAGCATGGCCCGGCTGTTCAGGGATACGCCATCCGGTGCCGCATCTGGAAGCGCGACGAGGATATCGTCGCGCAGCTGGACCACCTCGCCGCTGAGCGCAGTGGCGTCTTGTCTGCAAACTGTGATCGCATCCCCGATCCGAGCGGCGCCCGCGAGGCCCGAAATATGGATCACCCCGGCCTCCACTCTTGTCACACGACCCACAGGCCGCTCTGAAGCAAGGCTGTTGATCTGGGCCACCAGCCCGTCGAAATTTGTTTCAAAGGTCATGTCATTCCTCTCGGCTGCAAACGCTTTCTAAAGGAATCAGGGTTAAGCCTTGATTGAAATTGCACGAGGGAGAAGCCCCGATGTTTGAAAAGCTGGAGATCTTCAGAATGGCGACGGCCATGGCGACCCATGCCGGACAGCGTCAGGCGATTGCGGCGCAGAATGTCGCCAATGCCGATACGCCCGGGTACCAAGCGCGCGATCTGCCCGAATTCAGAAGTGTTTTTCGCCCGACCGAAGCTTCCGGTTTGCCCCGTGCTACGCGGGCAGGCCATTTGCATGGCAGCCGCAGCGGGGCGGCGATTGCCGCGTCTTTCGCCACTCGGGACGGCGCGGCGCCCAACGGCAACAGTGTTTCATTGGAAACGGAAATGCTGAAATCCGTGGACGCAAAGCGCCAGCACGACCGGGCCTTGGCGATCTATAAATCCGGGCTGAACATCCTGCGCAGTACGATCAGGGGGTGATGATGAGCGAGTTTTTCAAATCCCTTTCCGTCGCCTCCAGCGGCCTGCGGGCGCAGGCAACTCGACTGCGGCATGTGTCTGAGAATATATCGAATGCCGATACGCCCGGTTACCGGCGCAAAACCATCACGTTCGAGGCTGCCTTTGGCACGGGTGACGGCGTGTCATCGGTTCGCACCGGGGCCGTGAACCTTGATCGCAGCGATCTGGAGCGGGTCTATGACCCCTCCCATCCTCTTGCGGATGACAGCGGTTATTTTGAAGGCTCTAACGTGGATCTTCTGATCGAACTGGCCGACGCGCGCGAGGCTCAGCGCAGCTATGAGGCAAATCTAAAGATGTTCGAGCAAACGCGAAAAATGTCGACGGGCTTGCTGGATCTGCTGCGGCGGTAAACGCCCCGGGACACGCCTGAGCGACTGAGAACGTGGCCCGGTGCTGCGACGGAACACCTGCGGCGGAACGCTGCGAAGAACACAATAAAAGGAGATCCAGAATGGATATCAAAGCGCTTTCAGCGATCCAGAAATACGCCGCCTCCAAACCCGCGACCGAACCGGGCGATGCGTCAGGGGATATGAACGGCGTCAAAGCGGCCTTTTCTGACTTCGCAAACACGCTGGCCAAAGGGGAGCAACTCGCCACAGACGCGATGGTGGGCGATGCTGATCCGCATGCGCTGGTGACCGCATTGGCGCAGACCGAACTGGTGGTGGAAACCGCCGTGACGGTGCGCAACAAGGTCGTCGAGGCCTACCAGGAAATCCTGAGGATGCCGGTCTGATGCAAAGCGAAGTGATCTTTTTCGACACGATGCGTCAGGGGCTTTGGGTCGCGGTGGTGATTTCCATCCCGATCCTGACCGTCGCGCTATTGGCGGGGGTTTCGATCGGTTTGGTGCAAGCGCTGACCTCGATACAGGAAATGACCCTGACCTTCGTGCCAAAGCTCGCGGCAATTGGCGCGGTGTTCTGGCTCTCGATGGGGTTCATGACGCAGACGCTAGTGTCCTTTTTCCACGACCGCATCATTCCACTGATCATCGGGGGCTGACATGGACAACGCAGGATATACCACGCTTACCCGGCAATCGGGGCTGGCGCGAGAAATGCAGATCGTCGCCAACAACATCGCCAACGCCGCAACGACCGGCTACCGGGCCGAGGGGCTTATTTTCTCGGAATATGTGAAACCGCTGGACGGAGGCGCGTCGCTCTCGATGGGGCAGGGCAACCTGCGCAATACCGCCTTCGATCAGGGGGCGCTTACCCAAACAGGCGGCACTTTCGACTTTGCAATTGAAGGCGACGGTTATTTTCTTGTCGAGACACCGGCGGGCGAAAGACTGACGCGCTCGGGGGCATTCTCGCCCAGTGCCGACGGCGATTTGGTGACATATGACGGGTTTCGCGTGCTCGACTCAGGCGGCGCGCCGGTCTTTGTCCCTCCGGGCGCGGCGGTTTCCGTGGGCGCCGATGGTACGGTCAGCGCCGATGGCGCACCGCTGGGCCAGATTGGGATCGTTCGCCCGCTAGAGCCTTTAAATATGGTTCGCGAAGATGGGGTGATGTTCCGCGCCGAGGCCGGGCATGAGCCGAGCGATAAGGCGCGGCTGATGCAGGGCTTTGTCGAGAACTCCAACGTGAATGCGATCGGTCAGCTGTCCCGCATGGTTGAAGTGCAGCGCGCTTACGAGCTCGGGCAAAGCTTTTTGACGAGCGAAGATGAACGGGTACGCGGTGCTCTCAAAGCCCTGATGGGCTGATGTTTTACGTGACAAAGGAGGTGCCAGAATGCGCGCCCTACAAATTGCCGCAACAGGCATGTCTGCCCAACAAATGCGGGTGGAAACGATTTCGAACAACCTCGCGAATATGAGCACCACGGGCTACAATGCGCGCCGGGCCGAGTTTGCCGATCTGCATTATCAGCAGATGGCCCGCGCCGGCGCGATCAACGCCTCTGACGGCACGGTGCTGCCGACCGGCGTGCAGCTCGGGCTCGGGGTTCGGCCCGCCGCCGTGTCCATGCAGGTCGCCCAAGGCTCGCTCGCCGCCACCGGCGGGGATCTGGATGTGGCCATTGAAGGCCCGGGATTTTTAGAGGTCTCGCTGCCCTCGGGGCAGGCGGCCTATACACGCGACGGCGGATTGAAGCGGACAGGCGAAGGGCTCATTGTGACCTCTGATGGCTTTCCCGTGGCGCCCGAAATCGTCATCCCAGCCGATGCGCGCAGCATTTCGATCAATGCCGAAGGCGAAGTCTACGCCTATTTCGACGATGCCACCGAGGGCCAGCAGTTGGGCCAGTTCAATCTGACCGGCTTTTCCAACGTCAAAGGTCTGGAGGCTTTGGGCGGCAATCTGTTTGCCGAAACCGAAGCCTCTGGCCCGGCGCTGATCGCGACCCCGGGCGTCGACGGGTTGGGGACACTTCGGCAAGGGTATTTGGAGGACAGTTCTGTCGATGCCGTGCGTGAAATCACGGAACTGATTGCGGCCCAACGGGGCTATGAAATGAACGCCAAGGTCATCTCCGCAGCGGACCAGATGATGGGCGCAACGACGCAGGTCCGCTGATGATGCTGCGGTTTTTTCTGATAGTGCTCCTGTCCTTACCGGCCCAGGCCGAGACGGTGACCGCCACACGCACCATCCGCGCCCATGCGATCATCGCCGATACCGATGTCGCGCTCAGCACCATGGCGGTGCCAAACGGCTACCAGCGTCTTGTGGATGTCGTGGGGCAGGAGGCGCGGGTGGTGCTCTATCCCGGGCGCCCGATTTTGGTGGACGACATTGGCCCGCCGGCACTCGTCACGCGCAATCAGATCGTGCAGGTGCATTTCCGCGGCAACGGTCTGGAGATCGTCACCGAAGGGCGCGCGCTGGAGCGCGGCGCAATCGGCGATTTGTTGCGGATTATGAACCTATCTTCGCGCGCAACCCTTTTTGGCCAGGTGCAAGACGACGGCACCATTCTGGTCCGGCAATAGGATATCCCCATGAAACGTCACATTTTTATCGCGTTGTTTCTTATGCTTAGTGCCGCCTGTGCCCGGACGGACCATCTGAACAAGCCGCCCGGGTTTTCCCCGCCGCTCGAATCGCGCGAACATGCCGCGATGGTGACGTCGGCGCTGCCGATCCGTATCATCGAAGAGCAAGAGATCGATCGGGCGTCGCTTTGGTCCGGCACAAGACAGTCGCTGCTTGGCGATCGCAGGGCCATGCAGCGCGGCGATATTCTGACGGTTGTGATCGAGATCGACGAAAAAGCCGAGATTTCCAATGCCACGGACCGGTCCCGTTCCGGCAGCGAAGCGATGGGGATGCCGGGGCTGTTCGGGATTCCGCAGCGGCTCGACGGCATTTTGCCCGAGGGGGCCACATCGGCTGACCTGGTCGGGATCAATTCGAACAGTAGCGCTTCAGGGGACGGATCTGTCAAGCGGAAGGAAAAGCTGACATTGCGGGTGGCCGCCACGGTGGTGGATGTCTTGCCCAACGGCGTGCTGTCGATCTCGGGCTCGCAGGAACTGCGGGTGAATTTCGAACTGCGCGAACTGCTTGTGACGGGATATGTCCGCCCGGCTGATATCTCGCGGCAGAATGAAATCACCTATGACAAGATCGCCTCTGCGCGTGTGTCCTATGGCGGTCGCGGCCAAATCACCGACATGCAGCAACCGCGCTACGGACAGCAAGTGCTGGACGTTGTCATGCCATTCTAGGAGCGGGCCATGCTTAAGCAAATCTTACCAATTGTATTGTTGCTTATCGGTACGGGCGCGGGGGTCGGCGCGGGGATGGCTTTGCGCCCGGCGCCCGAGGCTGCCGCCCCCCAAGAGGCCGAAGCGCCTAAAGAAGCAGAACCGGCAGAGCCCTACGGCCCTGACAACCCGGCGCCGATGATGGAATATGCCAAACTGAACAATCAGTTTGTCGTTCCGATCATCAAAGACCGCGAAGTCGCCGCCCTCGTCGTTCTTTCTCTGAGCATGGAGGTCACCGAGGGGAATAAGGATGTGGTATTCCAACGAGAGCCCAAATTGAGGGATTCATTCCTGGGCGTGCTATTCGATCACGCCAATATGGGGGGGTTCGAAGGGGCTTTCACCGACGCGAACAACATCGCGGTGCTGCGTAACGCCCTTCGTGAAGTCGCGCAAAAGGATATGGGCAAAGACGTGGTCAGTGACGTGTTGATCTTGGAGATAGCGCGACAAGATTATTGATCGCCCCTTTGACGCAGCAATGCGATATCGATGGCCAGTTCCATTTGGGACTGGTCCCTTCTTTTGCGCTGGTTCTTTTGGACGCTGGCAATCAGCTCCTGTGCAACCTGTAGCTTTCCGAATGCCTGTCGCACTTGAGCCAATTGCTGGTCTTTTATTGCCAATACCTGCGCAAGCTTGAGGTTCAGCTCATTCTTGCTTCGGCCGATCCAGGCCTGCCACATGATATCCGCGCCGACCGCGCGCATTACGCCGGTCCGGGTGCTGGCGTCGTTCGCCTGCCGTGCCATATGGTCGAGCCGTTCTAACTCCCTGCGCAGGCGGGATTCTTCAGTCTTTATGCGTAGAAAGGATTGACGCTGCTGGTCGTATTTCGCCTGGCAGATGGCCTCCAAATGGCGAAGTTCGGCGAGGTCTCTCATGTCCAGCCCTTCGCTCTGCGCCGCATGGCTTCGGCAAAACGGATCGCCGCGGCCACCGCATGATATTGATCGTAAGGGATCTGATCCCCGATGTCCGTTGTGGCATGTAAGGCGCGCGCAGTGGGCGGGTCACCGTGGATCGGCACGCCGGCTTCCATGGCGATCTCTCGGATTTTCAGTGCGATGGCATCCACGCCCTTGGCGACACAGACGGGTGCGGAACCGGGTTCGCGGCTCCAGGTTAAGGCGACCGCGAAATGGGTCGGGTTCACGATCACCACATCTGCCTTCGGCACATCGGCCATCATTTGATTTTGCGAGATCGCCATGGCCCGCGCCCGGCGTTCTTGCTTCTGATGGGGGTCCCCTTCGGCATTCTTGGTCTCATCGGTGATCTCTTTGCGCGACATCCGGTTCTTGCGCAGATGTTCGAAATGCTGCCAAAGCGCGTCGATTGCGCCGATCGCGCCAGAAACAACGGTCATGACAAACAGAAAGGCCAAGCAGAGCTCGGCCATAAAACTCAGCGCCATCTCGGGTGAGCTGCGCAGAGTTCCAATCATTTCACCCAGCCGGGCCCGGATGAAAAACGCCACGCAGATCGAATATAGGCACAGCTTGGTGAAGCTCTTGGCAAATTCGAACATCCCGGAACGGCCAAATTTGTTCTTGGCATTCGATAGGATGGAGATGCGCGACATCTTTGGGCTGATCTTGCTCGGGGCAAAAACCAAGGCCCGCTGAGCGACAATTGCCAAAACCACGGCAACCGCCGGTAAGACGAAAAGGGGCAGCGCGCCAACGGCGATTTCGCGCATAGGCCCTGCGATTGCAACACTCGGGCTGCCATCGAAAAATGTCGGTGCCAGTTGCGCAGATTGGTCGATCATCACCATCAAGGCGGTGCCAATACGCTGTATCGTGGCATGGCCTGTTAGCAGGAGTGCAGCGAGCAAACCCGCATAGGCGGCGGCTGTCATGAGGTCAGTTGACTTGGCGATTTCACCCTTTTTGCGCGCATCCAGCAGTTTTTGCGGGGTCGCTTCGAATGATTTGTCGCTGTCATCATCCTGCCCGCTCATGGCGGCACCACGAATGGGTTTGCGATTAAACGATCAAGCGCAGCGACCCAAATTGACAAGATGATTGGCGCGGCGAGAAAAAGTAGGAACAGCCCGCCCGCGGTAATCACCGGCGCACCGACAAAGGCCACCATCAACTGCGGCATCGCCTTATTGATCGCGCCAAGCGCAAGATTGTACAGCAAAGACAGGATGACAAAGGGCGCGGCGAGGGTGAAAGCCAGGGAAAAGGCACGTCTGATTTGCCCAAGCCCCCAGCCCGACACGATATCCCCGCTGGGAAAGCGCCCCATGGGCAAAAGCTCGTAGGACAGGATCACCATTTGAGCGGCTTTCACATGCAGCCCTGTCATCACTGCCAAGGCCAGCCCGCCGATCACGAGCACATAGCCCATCGCCGGCATCGGTTCCGCAGCGGCAACCCCTAGGATTTGCGACAGTGAGGTCGATTGCGCGGCGATGGCACCGGCGGTTTGTAGAGAAAGAACAAACATGCGTAATCCGAGCCCCAGCAATAGCCCAGCCAGTGTTTCCGAAAGAGCCAGCCAGATCAGGTTTTCGGCGGAAGGCGGTAGATCCGGGGCGGCGATGGCGGGGGTGGTGATAAAGGTAAACGCGACAATCACGACAAGTTTGACCCGCATCGGGACGGAGGTCTCTCCAAAGGCGGGCATCAGGGCCACCATGGCGCCAACCCGCAGGAAAACGGCAAAGCCATGCCACAGGGTCGCTTCGATAAAAGCCAGCAGATCGGCGCCGGCGTAGGTCATGCCGCAACGACGCCGACCAGCGCTGGCCGTGCATCCAGACCAATTTCCTCAAATGATAAGACCGGGTTGCTGATGCCTTTGGCACGCATCACGGTGCGCAGGAAACGTCGTCTTCGCGTATTGGTCACCAGCGCGGCATAGATACCATTTTGACTTGCATCGCTCAGCTTTTCGGAGGCTTTTTCCGCCAGTTGATTGAAAAGGTCCGGTGGCAATGCAATGTCCAAGCCTCGTTGACCATCGACTTGATATGTCGCGAATGTCTCTTCCCATTCAGGCGCCAATTGGACCAGGGGAAGTGTTCCATCCGCGCGGCGCATCTCCGCCACAAGCTGAAACCCCAAACGTTGGCGAACATGTTCGCAAATTGCTTCCGGCTGGGCATTCTGCCCGCGCGCTTCGGCGGTGGCTTCCAGGATCAAGGGCAGATTGCGGATCGACACCTGCTCATCGAGCAAAAGCCGTAAAACCGCATGCAGCACGTCGATTGGCACTTTGTCGGGAATGAGCTCATCCAACAGTTTTCGGTTCGCCTCTGCCCGGCCGGGATCGGATAAATTGACCATCTCTGCCAATAACCGTCGAAGTGACTTCAACGTGAGCAGGCGGCTGAAGTTGCGTTTGACGACCTCAAGCAAATGGGTGGCTAGGATTTCCGTAGGGGTGACCAGGGTGACCCCCGCGAGGGCCGCGTCCTCTTGGTCCCGACTGTTGATCCAGCGCGCCGGCGCGCCATAGACCGGCTCGGTGGTTTCGACACCAGCGGGCAGGGAGCCGCCGTCTTCGGGGATTAGCGCGAGAATTTGATCAGGGTTTAACTGCGCGCGGGCCTGTTCGACCCCCTGAATGCGCAGCACATAGGTGCCAATCGGCAGGCCGGGGTGATCAGTCAGCCGGATTTCGGGCAAGATGACGCCAAAGACCGATGCCACATGGGTACGCATATTGGCAATTCGCGCGTCCATCCCCGTCCCGGGATCGAGCACCATATTCACTAGATCGGGGGAGAATTCGACGTGGATATCATCCAGTTCCAGCACGTCACCCAAGGGTTTTTCGCGCGGCATGATGTCTTCGGTCTGCGCGGGATCCGGAAGAGCACGCTTGCGTTTCTCGGCGCGGTACATGACGAAAGCCGCCGTTCCCAACCCGGCTCCGCCAAGGACGAAGGGCAGGAACGGCAGCCCCGGGAACAGCGCGAACATTACCATCAGCACCGCAACCGTGGCCAGCGCGGCGGGGTGTTTGCCCAGCTGACTGAAAACGGCGAGATCCGTGGCCCCCTGTGCCCCGCCGCGGGCCAGCAATAGGGCCGAGGCGATCGAGATCACCACAGCCGGGATCTGGGAAACCAACCCGTCACCAACGGTAAGAATCGCATAGGTTTCAAAGGCCGCCCCTATGGGCATGCCGTGCACGACCACCCCCATCACCAGCCCCGCGACGAGGTTCAAAAGAGTGATGAGAAGCCCGGCGATGGCATCGCCTTTCACGAATTTTGATGCGCCATCGAGCGAGCCGAAAAATGTGGTTTCCTGCTGCTCACGTTCGCGCCGTTCGCGGGCTTCATCATGGGTGATAGCACCTGCGGACATGTCGCTGTCGATTGCCATTTGCTTGCCTGGCATGCCGTCCAAAGCAAAGCGTGCCCCGACCTCGGCCATGCGGGTTGCACCCTTGTTGATGACCATGAAATTCACGATCAGCAGGACGCAAAAAACCACCAAGCCCAAAAATACCGAGCCGCCCATGACGAATTGCGCGAAACTTTCGATGACATCTCCGGCGGCACTGGTGCCGGTATGGCCCTCGCCGATGATCAGCTTTGTTGAAGACACATTAAGCGACAATCGCAACATCAATGAGGCAAGAAGGATCGTCGGAAAGGCTGAGAAATCTAGCGGGCGCTCAATGAAAAGTGTGACCGTAAAGATAAGAATGGCCAGGGCGAAAGAGGCCGCGAGCCCAGTGTCCAACACCCATGAGGGCATCGGCAAGATCATCATTACAATGACACCCATCAAGGCCACGGCCAGCAGAATGGTCGGGTTGAAAAGCGCCTTGGTCGTGAAATTTCCCATGAGCTAACCTCCGGTCCGGCAAGTGCAGCGGCCAGAGGGCGTGATGGCATAGGCCAAACCTAAGGACGGTATGGGCATTCTAAATCTCCGAAAAGTCACTTTCTGCGACTGTTCGGAGGTTAGGATGAGGAAGTTTATTTTTCGTAACTAGAACTGGCCCGATTGGGCGAACATAGAGTTCAATCAGCCGGGCCTTGGACCAAAGCGGTCGCCGAAAGAAGTTTACCAAGCGTGTCCCGCGCAGCGGCGCTCTCGTTCAAAGCCGCGGTCATGCGTGCGAGCATGCCGTTGGGATCATCAGAAAATGCAGGGCGGCTTTCCGCCAAGCGGGCGGTCGGGCCGTAGATTGGAGCATCCTCCGCTGTCCACTCGCGCCAGTCCTCCGCCAACCAAGCACTATCCTGGGCCGACCTGTCGAGATCGGATTGCTGATAGAGATCATGAGCTTCGCCGAATTTACCTGCCATCGCTTTGGCCTCCGCGCGCAGCGGGGCTACGTCCGGGTCTTCGATGCCCAGCAAGGCCGCCAGCGCCTGAAATGGCTGGTTGAGCGCGAGCGCAGTTTTAGCCGCGAGGAGTTGCCGCCTGAGAGAACGGTCTGTCTCTGGCCCAGTTGCAAGAATACGCTGCGCTTCGGCAGCAAAGCCGAGCGACAAAAGCCGGGTGATCAGATCGTATTTCTCTGGCTTAGGCAGACGAGAAATACTGTCCTCCGGATGGTCGAGGATATGGTCAAGAAAGAGGATGTCATCGCCTTGCTCGGTCAGCTCCTTTAGGAAGTTTAGATTGAGCGCTAATGTAGCTTGAATGTTGTCAGGGTCGCTGTGCTGCTTAATTTCCTTTGCAGCGCGGTCAAACTGACCTGACTTAATCAATGCCAGAGCATGGGTTTGCTGCAACTTAGTGCCCAGCGGGGTCCCGCGGTGTTCTTGCGCATAGGTATCGACGAGCGCCGCTGTCTCGGCGCTAATCGGTTCATTTGCTTCAACCCGCGCTTCGATCAATGCAATGAGCGCTTCTGGGGTATGCGGGGTATTTTGTGCAACAACGGTCTCAAGCTTGGCGGTGCCGGCGTTGACCTCTCCCCCCTTAAGCGCCATCTGCGCCTGTGCCAATCTGGCTTCTGCCGGCAAAGCTTCAGGAAGGCGTTCGAGGCTGCGCAGAACAGCGGCGGCGGCATCGTCATAGCCGCGCGCCAGCAGCCGTCTGCTCAGCTGCGGCGCAAGCAAACGGCGCAGATGAGCGGGCAATTTGTTAACCGTTCTTAAAGCGGTGCGGACTGGCAGGGCATGGTTAGCGGTGCCATCGAGCGCAAAGATCGCCCATAGAGCAATATCAGACCGACAATCGGCGAAGGCCTGTAAGCGCTTAACTCGGCGCGGCTTCCCATGATCCATGATATCGGCCAAATCAAACAACAGTGGGTTATCGCGGGCAACCTCTGGCGCAAGTGCAAGGATCTGCCGCGCTTCGGCACCGAAACCGAAGTAGAGATAGGACTGAGTGAGGCTCAACACCGCGGCGGGATCAACACGGTCAAATTCGCCAAAAAGTGCCGCCCGGCCCGCGCTGATCTGCTGATCGAAAGTCTCAGGCTCGCCCCAAGTTTCGATCGCAATGCTGGAGTCATCGGGGCAGGACCGTCCTTTGCGCGTGGTTTGGCGCGTTTTCTGGCGTGCAGGGGCATCCATACTGCTCGTGATCTGCATATTCTGCATCGGGTCTTGTGCCAAACTGGCAGGTTCAGGGGTCGTAACTGGCACCTCGGCGGGCTCAGATGCTTCGGCGCTTTGCGGCCACACGGGCGGAACACGGGCAGATGGGATCAGCAGGCCACGTGTACTCGCTGCGCCGAGCTCTTGCGCCAACTGGTTCTGAAGCTCATTCAACGCAGATTGCTGTGCGCCGCTCAATGGCGCGCGGTCCAGGTCAAGCTGCGGTGGCTCTTTGGGTTCGGGTGCCTTGACGATAACCGGAAGAATGGGGGGGGCAGGTGTTAGCTTTGCTGGACGGTCTTGGGCTGTCGCCTTCTGCTCCTGTAGTTCAGGTGGGCGTGAGTTTTCCCGCGCGATCAAGGGAGTAGGTAGTGCGACGCCGGGGGAGGCGACATCGATGACCGCATAATCTGCACCAGACGGAAAAGCCGAGACCCGGCAGTCGCAATCGAGGGTTAAGATCAACGACGCAGGGCGACTTTCAACCGCAGCAATCCGGTCGCGCGCGATACGTCGAAAGACCGTACTGGTGTCGAACCCATCTCGGTGGCCTCCGATGGTCACCGTCACCCGGCGGCCATTCTGCGTCACGCCCCAGGCATCGCCGTTCGGCACCTGAGTAACAATTCGCGTGAAGCCGTCATGCTCCCCGGATTGTACTGGAAAGGGTGCGGCATTGGCGGCCAATGGCAGGATCAGCCCCAGAATGAGAGCAAGGCCACGCATCAGGCGGCGTCCTGTTTGACTGACTTGAGCGCTTCCTCAAGATCGGCATAGCTGGGGCGGCAGTGTGAAGGCGTGTTTTGCCGGCCCACTTCGATGCAAATATTGGTCGCATGGTTATGCAGGTTTGCCACCAGAACTTCGCGAATTAGCTGGTAAAAATGCGCCTCATCTTCGGTGACATCCTTTACCTTGGACGCAAATGGGCCAACGAGACCGTAGGCCAGAAAGACGCCAAGAAAAGTCCCCACCAAAGCGCCACCGATCAATTTGCCAAGAATTTCCGGTGGTTGGTCGATTGAGGCCATGGTTTTGATCACGCCCAGAACGGCCGCAACGATCCCAAGCGCGGGCAGGCCATCCGCGACCACCTGTAGGGCGTGGCTGGAATGCATGGCGCGATGCATATTCGCTTCCATGCGCTTTTCGAGCACTTCTTCGACTTGATGCGGGTCATCGTAATTCATTGAGGCAGAGCGCATCGTGTCACAGATCAGCGCGATCGCTTCCTTGTCGCTCAAAATCTTAGGGTATTTCGAGAAGATCGAGGACTCTTCCGGAGCCTCGATATGCTCTTCGATGGCGACGGGATTCTGACGGGCCAGACGGATGAGCTCAAACAGCAGACAGAGCAGATCGCGATAATCGCTATGTTTCCATTTCGGCCCTTTGAAGACTTTACCGACGTCCTTGATCGTATGTTTGATTGCGGGCCCATCGTTGCTGATAAGAAACGCGCCAAGCGCGGCGCCGCCAATCATTGTCATCTCAAAAGGTAGCGATTTCAGGATGATGCCCATCTTGCCACCGGCGGCCAGATAGCCGCCAAACACCATGACAAAGATGGTGATGATTCCGATGATTCCGATCATGATATTCCCCAGCTAAGACCTGTGACCGCAGCCTCTCAGATTTGGATTAAGAAACCTTCAGCAGCTTAGCTTTTGGGTACATTCGCGTTGCGGCCCGCCAGAATGGCGCTGATCGAATAGGCCACGTCAGGCGGCAGCCCGGCCATGATTGAGGCTGCCGATTCCGGGCGCATTCGGCCCAGAAAACCGGCGGCAAAATCAGGCTCCATGGTTTGAAAAAGCGCGGCCGCATCCTTGGGCTTCATGCTTTCGTAAACCGTTGTGAGCTTTGCGAGATCATCCTCAGCCGCGCCACTGGCCAGCGCCAGAGTGTCACGCAACTTCGCTTCGGCGGCCTCCAGCGTCTTGAGCCGCTGCTCGATCTCCTCCCCGGCCACGGAAAGCGCTTTGGCACGTGCCTCAATTTGCTGTTCGCGGTCTTTCAGCCGCGATTCGCGTTCTTGGAGGGCCGACAAGAGCCGCCCCATCTCTGCCCGGTCCTTACCGCCATTCGCCAGCGGTTTGGAGGCTTCGGCCTGAACCGCCCTGTCTTTTTCAGCGCTGCTGTTTGCGGCCACGGCAATATCCACCCCTGCCGCTATTCTCAGCAAAGCCGAGGTGCACAGCAGACTGGCGATCAACAGGATTGAGCCGCGACGTGCACGGCGACGGATCTGGGGTTTCCGAAAGAATTTCATGCGGCGTCTCCACTTAGGCGGTGGCGGACGAACATTGGTTCGCCGGGGGCTGTTGGCGCAGGCGGCTGGGCTTTGCCCCCCGACTGTTGCCCAGGTCTCTCTGCGGCGTCTGGATCCGCCGGGCCTTCCGCAGGTTTGGCGGGCGCCGGGCCCGTTGCCCCATTGCTTTCCAGGTCCCGCAATGCCGCCATTTGTAGTTCCAATCGGCGCGACGTCTCTTCTGCGCGACGGGTCAAGGCAGTCAGCGTTTCAGCCGATGCCGCGGCGGTGGTCTGGGCTGCTGTCAGGGTTTTCGACAGATCGTCCACCTGCGCAGACAACACGGCCACCGCACCGCCCACGCCCTTTTCCAAGTCGTTGAAACGATTCAGCCGGCGCCCCAGAACAAAGCAGTAGAAGCCCGCGCCGATGGCGCCGGCGGCCATCAAGATATCTGCGATCAATTCCATCTTCGCCCCTTCAATTCAGTACGAATTCCATAACAAGCAAGTCGTTAACACGCTCTTGCCCGGCGACAGTCTGGACCCGTCGGAGCATCTGTGCACGCAGACGTGTAAGGGCCGACGCATCTTCCAAATCCCCCGGATCAAGCGCGCGCAGGTAGCTGTTGAGCACATCCACGACCCGCGGCAGCATTTTCTCAACCTCCGCCTGAGACGCGGTCGGCACTTCCAATTCAGCCCGAAAACGCAGGTGCTGTGACTGCGATGGAGCGCGGAGCGAGATCACCAGGGGCTCTACAGGAACGAAGGCCACATCCCGCACGGCGGGCACATCACCGGCGCTCGTGTCTCCGACTTGTTCTTCAGAACCGGGGGCCAGAATCATCCCCGAGGAAACGGCGAAAAAGCCGCCCCCCGCACCGACAAGACCCAGTATAACGCCAAGTATCACTGGCATTTTGGACTTCTTTTTCTGCGGTTCATCGGGCTGTGTTTCTTCTTCGGGCATGGGCTGTCCATTTTTTGCTTCCCCATCGGTATAGCCGGTTTTGCACTAACCGAATGTTAAGGCTGATCGTTCATCTGTCGGTCAGCGCCAGGCAGAAAGTCTGGCGAGACGGAGGCGACTGTGCAGCAATTACTAAACGTCTGGTTCGGCCTTGATTTGCGCCGCCAGATCACTGTCATCCTCGCGACTGTTGCGATGTTCGCGGCGATTCTCGCGATGTCTCGAATGGCGACGGCGCCGACGATGACCCTGCTCTACGCGGGGCTGGAAAATGGCGCCGCGGGCGATGTGGTGCGGTCGCTGGAGCAGCGTGGGATTACCTTTGAGGTGCGCGGCGGTTCGATCTTTGTCGATGCGCAGGAGCGCGACCAGTTGCGATTGACCCTTGCGAGCGAGGGGCTGCCGGCCAATGGCAATCGCGGCTATGAGTTGCTCGATAGTCTGACCGGGTTCGGCACGACGTCGCAAATGTTTGACGCCGCCTATTGGCGCGCGAAAGAGGGTGAATTGGCCCGTACAATCGTGGCCAACCCGCATATTGCAATGGCGCGGGTGCATATCGCCAGCACCGGGTCCAACCCGTTTCAGCGCGGCATCACCCCCAAGGCTTCCGTTTCGATCACACCGACCGGCGGTGCTGCCACCACGGCACAGGCCAAGGCGATACGTTATCTGGTGGCATCGGCCGTTGCAGGGCTGTCGCCAGAAGATGTGGCAGTGATTGATTCCAACGGGGCTCTGATTGGGCAGACGGACGATGCCGTCCCGGCCATCGGAGGCGATGACAAAGCGCAGATCCTGCGGGATCGGGTGCAGCGGCTTCTTGAGGCCCGCGTGGGCTTTGGGAATGCGGTTGTTGAAGTGAGCGTGGATACCGTCACCGAAAGCGAAGCCATTCGCGAGACACGTTTTGATCCCGAAAGCCGGGTGGCGATCAGCACCGATACAGAAGAGCGCACCAATACGTCGAGTGATGCTGGCGGCGGTGACGTCACCGTCGCCAGCAACCTGCCCGATCAAGAGGGCGGCGGCGGGGAAGCGTCGTCATCGCAAAACAACGAAACCCGCGAGCGCATCAACTACGAAGTGTCGGAAACGGAGCGGGAGATTATCCGCGCCCCCGGGGCCATCAAACGGGTAACCGTCGCCGTGCTGGTAAACGAACCCATGGCAACGAATGACGCCGGGGAAATGGTGACTCAACCGCGGGAAGAAGCGGAACTTTCAGCGCTGCGCGAGCTCGTCTCCTCTGCCGTCGGCTATGACGAGGCCCGTGGGGACATTATCACAATCAAATCGATGTCCCTGCAGAATATCGCCCCCAGCGGCACCGTGGCCGGTACATCGCTTCTGGACCGTCTTGATCTCGACTTGATGGCCGCCATTCAAATGGCCGTGCTCGCAATCGTCACCCTCATTCTCGGACTTTTCGTCGTGCGCCCGGTGCTGTCCCGTGCGCCGGACAAAGAAACGAGCAATATCCCCGCCATGCCGCCATCTTCGGTCGGTGCATCTGATGAGGTGGCAAACCTAGGCAGTCTTTCTGGCGATATCGCGTCAGATAGTTACGATCTACCTGATCCCGGCGATCGGGCCGGCACGGAAGCAGAGCTGCCGGCATTGGCGGGCCCGCCCGCAATGGGCGGGGATGAACCTGTCGACCGGCTGCGGGCCATGATCGGTGACCGCAAGGAAGAAACCGTCGAGATTCTGCGCAGTTGGCTCGAAGATAAGGAGGAAAGCGCATGACCTCCCTGTCGCACCGCTACCATGACTTCGGAACCAGCGCCGCCGGTGATGCGGAGGGCGCCATCGCCGAAGCGGTGCAGGATGAAAAACTTCAATCCTTTGAGGCGGGCTATCAGGCGGGATGGGACGATGCCGTAAAGGCGCATACGACGGACCGCGATCGTGCCGCGTCGGAAACCGCGCAGAGCCTTCAGGATATGTCTTTCACCTATCACGAGGTGCAGAGGAAGCTCCTTGACGCCCTGCATCCGCTGTTGCGCTGCGTTGTCGCCAAGGTTTTGCCCGTGGCTGCCCATGCCACGCTGGCCGAACAGGTTGTCGAACTGCTCGGCAAGATGCTTGCTGACAATGCCGAGGGCGGCATCGAGATTGTCGTGGCCCCCGAGCAGATGGATGCCATGCAAGAAACGCTCAGTCAGAAAATCAAACTGCCATTCTTGTTAACAGCCGAGCCAACTCTGAGCCCCGGACAGGTCTATCTGCGCGCAAATGCGCAAGAGCGAGAGATAAATCTCGACACCGTGCTGCTTGGCCTGTCCGACGCCCTCGACGCCTTCTTCCTTCAATCCCGACAGGAGACTTCCCGTGGATAGTACCCCCGCCGCGCCCGCTGCCGACATTTCGAACCCCTTCACCTCAGTGCCGATCGAGGTGAACGTCTGCGTGGGTAAGGCCCGGCCATTGATCCGTGATCTGGTCATGCTGGGCGAAAACGCCGTTCTGACGCTCGACAGCCGGATGGATGACCCGGTGGAGCTTTATGTGGGGGACCGTCTGATCGCCCGCGGGCTGCTGGAAGAACAAGAGGGCGATCCCTCTGGGCAGCTTGTGGTTCGGCTGACCGAAGTCGTGGACCTTCAGAAAAACCCGTGACAGCTCTGTACTTACACATCCGTGCGCTTTTTACGATCACGCTTCTGGCCCTTCCAGCCATGGCAACGGCGCAGGAATTTTCGCTATCTCTGGGCGATGACGGCTCTATCTCGGCCCGTACCATCCAGCTTTTCGCATTGATCACAGTGCTCAGCCTCGCCCCCGGGCTGGCCATTGTGGTGACCTGTTTCCCCTTTATCGTGACCGTCCTGTCTATCCTGCGACAAGCGATCGGGCTGCAACAGTCCCCGCCGAATATGCTGATCGTCAGCCTCGCACTTTTCCTGTCCTATTTCATCATGGAGCCAGTCTTTACCGCAGCCTGGGAGAACGGGATCGAGCCCCTTACGAATGAGGAAATCGATGTAGAGACCGCTTTTGCGCGCAGTTTGGCCCCTTTTCGCAGCTTTATGGCCGCGCGGCTGGATCCGGATACGTTTTTTGCCATGGCGGAGTTGCGGCCCGCCACGATATCGGCGGAGCCCGCGGCCGATGCCCCCCTATCGGTGCTGATCCCCTCTTTCCTGCTGTCCGAGATCGCGCGCGCTTTTCAAATCGGCTTTCTCATATATCTGCCATTCCTGATCATCGACCTCGTCGTTGCCGCGATTTTAATGTCGATGGGGATGATGATGGTGCCGCCCGCAGTGGTTTCCCTGCCCTTCAAGCTTGCTTTTTTCGTCGTCGCGGATGGGTGGAGCTTGATCGCTGGCAGTCTGGTGCGCAGCTATTTCTAAGCGCGATCCCCTCATCTTGAAACAAAGGGTCCGCAAAGGATTTCACCTGTTAATCGAGGTGAAAGACCGACCCGGCATTTTCCTGCTGCGCTGAGGTGGCGTGGATCTGGGGGATGTTCGGTGCGGCATTTACAAGAAAACGGGCAGGGCCTGCCTGCGATGATCTGTAGCGGGTTGCTCGTGGGAAGCGGCTGGATCTTATTCGCCCTATCGGCAAGCAAAATTCTGCCCGCGGGTGGCTTTGCGGCGGTTCTGGCGGCTTTGGTCTTGGCCGAAATTCTCGCACGGTTTCTGACCATCGGGCTGATGCATTTCGATGGCGTGGACGGCGGGCAAGGTTTGCATTGGTCGGATGCGCTGGGGACACTGCTTTTGCGCTGGGTGATCTTGGTCGCTGTTTTCGGGGCGCTTGCCGCCGGCAAAGGGCTGCCTTTGCTGGAAGGTCGACCGGTGATCGGGCTCTATCTGTCGGGCGCCAGTTTGCTCCTGGCATTGATGCATTTCGCGACCGGTTTGCGGGGCGCCATGCGGCGGCCCGCTGTCCTAATTCAATCGCCGCCCATGATCCTTGCCGCGGGGCTTGTTTGGAGCTTGGATCACATCGCTGAAACCACTCCTGAGCTGCAATTGGCGACATTGCTATTGCTTTGGCTCTTATGGGTCCTCATCCTTTGGCGCGGCCTGCCGTCCCCTTTCGGCGAGGGTAGGCGGTCGCGGCGACATTACCTGCGTGAGACTTTGCTGTCGATTGGCCCGGCATTGCTCGCCACGATAGATGTTTTGATCCTGTTTTCGCTGTTCTCCCCCCGCACCGTCACAGGATATCTTGTTTTGCGTGCAGGTGGCTTGGCTGTCACGAGGGCGATGCACCCCGTTAAGGTTGCGGCACAGGCACGGCTTCGGGCCGCTGCGGTGAATGGCAACACCCCAAGCTTTGTGGTCAATGCGGCGCGACTGAACCTCGGGCTGTTGCTGATCGGTGGCGGCATCTGCGTTGGCATCCTGGCGCTTTTCTCGGTGCTGACGCCCCTTTTTCCGCCGCCCTTTGAAGCAGAAAAAGCGGTGCTGTCATGGCTGCTTCTGGGGGCGGCCGCCCCAGCGTTATTTGGCGCCGGTCCCTTGTTTCTGACGATCACCGGGCAGCGACGGGAATGGGCGCTTATGAGTCTGACGGGGGCCTTTTTGATGGCCGGCTTGGCCTATGGATTGCGGGTGCAGACGCCTTTGGCCCTCGCACAACTCTATGCGGCGCTACAATTGGTCACTTTTGGCACTGCGGCTGCTGTGATCGGCCAAAGGCGTGGGGTTTGGCCCGGTTTGACAGCGCTGCTCTTTCGCCGCATTCGCCTGCTCTGATGGCCCGAAAACCCAGTTACCGCACCACAAACTCGGCATGAAGCGCGCCCGCGGCTTTGATACTTTTCAATATGTCGATCATATCGCGCGGGGAGACGCCAAGCGCATTCAGTCCGGCGATCACCTCAGAGAGCGAGGTGCCATTTGGGACTTCGGCAAGCCCGATGCCCGGTTCTTCCTGGATCGCCGCATTGGTGCGCGGAACGACGATCGTCTCGCCTTCGGAAAAAGGGTTGGGCTGTGAGACCAAAGGCGTCTCCTGGATGCGCAATGTCAGGTTCCCCTGCGACACGGCCACGCGCGAAATCCGCACATCTTCGCCCATCACGATGGTGCCCGACCGTTGATCGACCACCACCCGCGCTTTGCGTTCAGGCTCGACCTTGATATTTTCGATCCGGCCCAAAGCATGCGCCACGGAGGCCATGCGGGTCGCGGGCACGTCCAGTTGGACGGTTCCGCTATCAAGCATGACTGCGACCCGCCGCCCAAAATCGCGGTTGATCGCCTGTTCGATCCGACCGGCTGTCGTGAAATCCGCTTCGCGCAGCGCGAGGCGCAGTTCTTCTAGTGCGGAAAGCTCAAACTTGAGTTCGCGTTCCACCCGCGCGCCAGACGGGATCGTCCCCGATGTTGGCACGCCCTGCGTCACACTGCCGGCATCGCCCTCGGCCTTGGCGCCGCCGGCGATGATCGTCCCCTGGGCCACGGCATAGATCTGGCCATCCGCCGCGTTCATCGGGGTCATGATTAACGTGCCGCCCATCAGGCTCTTTGCATCGCCAATGGCTGAGACGGTAACATCGATCTGCCCGCCCGCGCGGGCGAAGGGCGGCAAGGTCGCGGTGACCAATACGGCGGCAACGTTTTTGGGGCGAAACTGCTCGCCGGTGACATTCACGCCAAGCCGTTCGAGGATATTGGTCATGATATCTTCAGTAAAGGGCGCATTGCGCAAACCGTCGCCACTGCCGTCCAGACCCACGACCAGACCGTAGCCGACGAGGTCATTCCCGCGCACCCCATCAAAATTCACCAGATCCTTGATCCGCACCGGCCCTGCGGCGGCGGACAGGGCCATGATCAGGCAGCTGGCCAGAAGCGCCAGGAGGCGGGTCATAGGAAGTTGACCAAGGACAGCTGCGACATGCGCACCGTGACTGAATACAGGCTTTGCAATTGGAATTGGACTTCCTCCAGCTTGGTGGCGGCATCGTAAGGGTCTGAGGCCAGCAAAGTGGCCTTGGCATAGTCCAGACTGGTTTTTTCGGCTGCGTTGCGGCTGCTGACCTGTTCGATCCGGGCTTCGGCAAAACCCACTTTGGCCCGGAGCGAAGTGATCCCGTCGCGTCCGGCCAACATCTGCTGGCCGGTCATCTCGAAAAGCTCGCTCTGCTCAGGCTCGGTCAGGGCGAGGGCCGGGTCTTCTGCCAAGGCCGCAACCGCGCTGAGGCGCAACATGGTTTTCAGATCCGTATCGGTGGCGCGGATATCGAGCCGCACATTTTCGGTTTCCGATAGGGTCATCGGGGCCAGCGCGCTGTCAGAGCCTCGATAGGCGGTAGCGGCAAAGCCTGCGGGATCGTTGAACCAATTCGTTGCCGCCGCCATAATGTCCGCCGGGGAGGTGGCCCCGGCGCTGGTGATCGCGGTTTTCAAGGCGCTGAGCAGGGCCGTGTCATCGGGCAGGGGCGCGCGGTCTGTCGCGGTGCCGCTGAACATGCTGCGCCCCGCGATGTTGGCGTTCACCGTGCCGACAAGGGCCGCCATCGCGTTGCGCGCCTCCGCTGCCACCACGGCTTTCGAGGTGCCGACCGCACTGGTGCCGGCGGCGATCAGGCTGAGGGATAGGTTGGTGCCAAGGCTCTCGATCCTCTCCAGCGCCGATTGCATTGCCCCGGCCATATGCTCGGCTTCGGTGGTGGCGACGTCATAGCCCGTCAGCGTGTCGAGCTTGCGCTCGATCTCGGTCAGGTAGCTGTAGTTTCCGCCCAGAACCGCCCGCGTGTCGGCCACTTGGCCGGTTGACAGTTCGGTCGTCAGCCGGGCCATCTCTTGTTTCAGGGCCGTGTTGCGATTGCGCAGCATAAAGGACTGGGCAAGATCACCGATGGAGGTGCTGCTCATGGTCAAAGCCTCATGATCGTTTGCATCATTTCGTCCACCGCTTCGATCACCCGCGCGTTCGCCGCATAGGTTTGTTCGATGATCATCAAACGCTGAATCTCGTCGTCACTGTCGACCCCATCGGCGAGCTGCTGCTGGGTCAGCACGTTCAGCCTTGTCGTGGCAAAGCTGAGCATTTGGTCGGCATTGCCACGCTCCGCGCCAATGTCGGCGGTGAGGGTCGAGACCAGTTCGATCAAGGCGTAGCTGCCGCCGCCGAAACTGCCGCTGGCGGGGGTTTGTCCCTGGGTGAGCGCGGCTGTCAGACTTTGCAGCAGGTTGGCGTTCCCAGTGTCGCCGGGGCTGACCGCGTTGATCCCATCGCGCATACGCCAGGCCTCGCCGCCTTGGGCCGGGTCAACCGCCGAGTTCACGGCGAGCCGCGCGGCCAGACCCAGCTCATCCGCCGGCGCAAAAGCGGTGCTGCTGTCGGTGAAAAGCCCGGCATCCCCGGGGGCAAGCGTCGGATCGACTGCGGGGTCTTGAAAGCGGATGACCAGATCGCGGGCCAAAGCGTCCAGCTCGCCCTGTGCGGTAACGGCCATTTCATCTCGAATCGCAAATTGCGCGCCAATCGCCCCACCCCGCAGGGCGCCGCTTTCGCTTCCTGTGCGCAGCGGGTTGCCGTTCAGGGTCAGCCCCAACAGCGTGCCCGCGTCGACCGACATATAGGGGGTGACGAGGTTGACCCGCTCAAACCCAATCTCGCCCGCCCTGCCATCCAGCAGGATCGCCCCGCCAGTGGAATAGAGCGCGATCTGGCCATGGTCGCGGGGGACCGAGCGCACAGGCACCAGCGCGCTGATTTCATCGACCAACCGTTGGCGGTGGTCTTGCAAAGCGGTTGCGTCCTGACTTTGGACCTGCGCAGCGGTGATCTGCGCGTTGAGGGTCTCAACCTGTTTTAGCGCGGTGTTAAGGGCCGTGACCTGTTCATCGATGGTCCGGTCTGCAAGGCTGCGCGCGTCCTGCAAGCCGTTGGATACATTGGCAATGCTGCTGGCGAGGCTGCGCGCATCGGTGACGGCTTGGCTTAACCGCTCGGGCGCTTCGGGGCGGCTGGCGGCGGTGATCAGCGCGGTTTCAAACTGTGCGACACGGGCGGAGACGGAGTTCGGATCATCCGGGGTCCCGATCAGCGTTTCGAGTTTCGAATAAAACTGCGCCGCCATCTGCGCATGGCCCTGTTCCGCATCGGCCAAGCGTTTGTCCGAGGCTATGCCCTCATCGACAGTGCGGGCCACCCCATCGACCCGCACGCCCCCGGCGCCGCCAATAGCAGTGGGGGAGAGTTCCAGCACCCGCCGCCCATAGCCGGGGGTCAATGCGTTGGAGATGTTGGACGAGACGATCTCGGCCCCGCGCCCGGCGGCGCGCAGACCGGTCATCGCATTGGACAATGCCCCGGATATGCTCATCTGGTACTCGCTTTGCTGTCAGGGAAGGTTGGGCGGTTTAGCGTTTGATGTTGGTGGTTTCCTGCAACATCTCATCCACCGTCTGGATCACCTTGGCATTGGTGGAATAGGCCCGTTGGGTTTGGATCATCGAGGTCAGCTCGGTCGCAACATCTGTCGCCGATTCCTCGCGGGCGTAGGATTTGATGTCGCCCGTCGGCCCATCCCCCGCGTCCCAAAGGAAGAAGGCCCCGCTGTCAGGCGAGCTGCGATAGGTTTGCCCGTCCATCGGGATCAGCCCTTCGGGGTTGGACATATCGACCAGCGGCACCTGATAGATGGTGCGGGTCACGCCGGAATCGTAGACCGATTGCACGAAGCCGTTTTCGTCAATCTCGACCGAGATCATATTCCCGATCGGCGAGCCGTCTTTATCGATCGAAATGGGGGCAAAACTGTCAGACAGTTGCGAGATGCCATAGGTGTCCCCGATCGATCCGATGTTGAAGGCGATCGGGCCGCTGGCGACGCCGACGACCATTTCGCCCGAGACCGGATCATAGCTCCCCCCCGACACCGTGGTGACCGCAGAGATGGTTCCGCCCGAGGCGCGGCCATCATCGAAGGTGACGACATATTCGCCCACCACAGCGTCGTTGGACGCGGAATCGCGCAGGACGATGGTCCATTCATTCGAGGACCCGCTGGCCGGGACCGTCGGGGTGAAGGATATGGAAATGCTTTGCGAGGTGCCGAGATTGTCGTAATATTCGATCGACAGGTCTTGCGCCTCACCGGGTGCGCCCGCGATCGTTGCGGTGGCCGGGAGGTTCAGGCTCATGTCGATCGAGGTGGTGGGATCGCCGCTGAGGTTCAGCGCGAATTGTATCGGCTCAAGCCCATCGCTGGTGTCGCGCGGGTAGGAGGGCACCGTGCCATCTTTCGCCGCGGGCCAGCCCATCAGCAATTGGCCGGATTCATTCGCCAAAAGCCCGTCTGCGTCGATGCGGAACGAGCCTGTGGTGGTCAGCATCATCTGCGGCTGACCGCTGCCCGATAGAAACTCCGCCCGGCTGGCCACGGGCAACATGCCGCGCCCGCGCACCGCAAGGTCGGTCGAGTTCGACGTGCTGACCAAAGAGCCGCCTTCGCTGATCAGCCGCTGGGTCGAGGCGCCGACCCCGCCCGCGGTATAGGTGCGCGAGCCCGAGGAAAGCACCAGAGAATTGAAATCCGTCACCACGCGTTTGTAGCCAAAGGTCGAGGCATTCGCGATGTTGTCGGAGATCGAGGCGAGCCGTGTCGCATTGCTGCGCAGCCCCGCCACACCCGCGTTGAGCGAAGAAGAAATTGTCATGGACACGCCTTTCTGCTGTATCAATCTGATGCAGCAGCAATAGACGCCCTGTGCTTAACGCCGCACTAACAGATAAAATGCGCGACATTCGCGGCGCCGCGCAGGGCCGCCCGAGGTTTGCCCCCGGGGGGCGCGGGTCACCGGTCCGCGCGCAGCAACACGATCTCCAGCCGGTTGTTGCGCCGGGCCATTCGGTCGGCGGTCACGGGGTCGCGGTCCGCATGGCCTGTAACGCGCCGCACCCGGCCCGGCGCGATCCCCGCATCGCCCAGCAGCAGGCGCATTTTGCTGGCCCGCGCGGCGGAAAGTTCCCAGACCGGGCTGTGGTTCAGCACCACCGGATTGGCCCGCACATGGCCGCCGATGGCAATGCCATTGGTGACCGCCTTGCTGGTCTCGGCGATGATGATGGCAAGATCGCGCAGCACCTGGGTTGGCGTGTCACTGCCGTCTTCGAACAGAGGAGTGCCGTCGAGGTCGAAAAGCTCGATCACCAGCCCTTCGTCGGTGATCCGCGTCACGATATGGCGCAGGGCGTTTTCCATGACCATGGTCTCTCCGCCGCGCCCCATTAGCATGGCATCGACTTCCTTAAAGACCTCATCCTCGACCCCGCTGTCGCCCTCACCGCTGTTGGACTTTGCATCGCGCGGCGCGCCGGGGGAGGTGGCACCCGTGCCATTGCGCGGCAAAGTCTCTTCCGAAAAGATGCTATCGCCGCCGAAAGAGCCGGTCCCGCCCCCGGAAATCCGGTTGATCGGGATCGTCGGCGAAAAGTAATCCGCGATCCCTTTGCGTTGTTGTTCGGTTGTCGCATTCAGCAGCCACATCAACATGAAGAAGGCCATCATCGCGGTCACAAAATCCGCATAGGCAACTTTCCAGGCACCGCCATGATGCCCGCCGCCGCCGACGACCTTCTTCCGTTTGATGATGACCGGTGCCACATTTGCATGCGCCGCCATATCACTCACCCATTTTTCACCCAGGCTCAGGTCTAGCGCAGCGGGTTTACCGGGGGCTTAACATCTTCAACTGTCGCTAAATTTCGGCGGCTCTTGCACTTTGCGCTGCGCTGGCCCCAGATGCACGCATAAGGGGAGGTGGTCAGATGGCGGAGCAGGAAACGGACGGCGGCTATGCCTGGGGGCGGCTGGCCCTGACCTTGCTGATTGCGCTGACGGTCAATGCGGGCATGTGGGCGATCATTGTCATCATGCCCGCCGTCGAGGCCGAGTTTGGCAGCAGCCGCGCTGGCGCTGCTTTGCCCTATACGCTGACCATGGTCGGCTTTGGGCTGGGCAATTACCTCATCGGCCATGCGGTGGACCGTTTCGGCGTCACCCGCGCGCTGATCGCGGCGGCTTTGGCAACGGCGACGGGCTATGGGCTTGCCACCCTGTCGCAGAGCATCGCCATGCTTTCGCTCGCGCAGCTTCTGGTCGGCTTTGCCTCTGCCGTGGGTTTCGGGCCGCTGATCGCCGATATCTCGCATTGGTTCGTGCGGCGGCGGGGCATCGCCGTGGCGATTGCGGCCAGTGGGAATTACCTCTCTGGGGCGATCTGGCCGATGCTCCTGGCGGGTGTCTTGGCCGAGAATGGCTGGCGGGCGGTCTATCTGGTTCTGGCGGGGGTGACGCTGGTCGGGGTGATCCCCCTGGCCTTTGCCCTGCGGCGCACGGTGAGCGACAGCACCCGCGATGCGGCGGAACAAGCCTCCACCCGCTTTGCACGTTCCGCCGGGCTTAGCCCGCGCAGCCTGCAATATCTGCTGGGGCTGGCCGGGGTCGGCTGTTGCGTGGCCATGTCGATGCCGCAGGTGCATATCGTCTCTTATGCCGTCGATCTGGGCTTTGGCGCGGAGGCGGGGGCCGAGATGCTGTCGCTGATGCTCTTGGGTGGTGTTGGCTCGCGCATCCTGTCGGGGCTGCTGGCGGACCGGCTGGGCGGGGTGCGCACGCTGCTGATCGGCTCTGCGCTGCAATGTCTGGCGCTGATGCTCTACCTGCCCAGCGGGGGGCTGGCATGGCTCTATGCGGTGAGCCTGATCTTTGGCCTCAGTCAGGGGGGCATCGTGCCGAGCTATGCGGTGATCGTGCGCGAATATATGCCCGCCCGCGAGGCCGGGGCGCGGGTCGGTTTCGTGATGATGGCGACGATCCTTGGCATGGCACTGGGCGGCTGGCTGTCGGGGCAGATCTACGACCTCAGCGGTTCTTATGCGCTGGCCTTTATCAATGGCATCCTCTGGAACGGGCTCAATCTCGGGATCATGCTATGGCTGCTGTGGCGCAGCAGCCCGCGCCCGCCGCGCAGGCCTAGCCCTGATCCCGGGCCGCCCGTTCCCGCGCCAATGTGATCTGGCGCTGGCGCTCGCGAAAACGCGCCTTGTCGGCGTCGGAGGTTTCGTCAATGCAGTGATGACAGGAGACCCCGGCCTCATAGGCAGGGTGGTTCCGATCCTCGGGCAGGATCGGGCGGCGGCAGCCGTGGCAGAGCATATGCGGCCCCTCGCGCAGCCCGTGGCCGACGCTGACGCGGTTGTCGAAAACGAAACAGTCGCCTTCCCAGGTGCTGTCCTGCTCGGGCACCTCTTCGAGGTACTTCAGGATGCCGCCCTTGAGGTGGAACACATCGTTCACCCCCTGGCCCAACAGATAGTTGGTCGACTTCTCGCAGCGGATGCCACCGGTGCAGAACATCGCGATCTTCTTGTTGTGAAAGCGGTCCTTGTTGGCCTCCCACCATTCGGGGAATTCGCCAAAGCTTTCGGTCTGCGGATCAACCGCGCCTTCGAATGTGCCAATCGCCACTTCGTAGCTGTTGCGCGTGTCGATCACCGCCACATCGGGCGAGCGGATCAGCTCGTTCCAATCCTTCGGATCGACATAATGGCCCACTTGCGCACGCGGATCGACATCGGGTTGGCCCATGGTCACGATCTCGCGCTTGAGGCGCACCTTCATCTTGCCAAAGGGCGGCTTGTCGCTGGTCGCTTCCTTCCACTCCAGATCGGCGCAGCCGGGCAAGGCGCGCAGATGGGCGATCACCGCGTCGATTCCGGCGCGCGGCCCGGCGATGGTGCCGTTCACCCCTTCGGCGGCCAGCAGCAGCGTGCCCTTGACCGATTGCGCCTCGCAAAGCGCCAGAAGCGCAGGCTTGAGGGCGGCGGGATCGTCGAAACGGGTGAAATGATAGAGCGCGGCGATGGTATACATGAGCGTCAAATAAGCACTTCTGACACAAAGCTCAATCCGGCCCGCGCCATTGACCTGCCGCCCCCGCGGCCCTACCCCTTTGACAGAAGGAGACAGCCCATGACCCATGCTCTGATCGTGATTGACGTGCAAAATGATTTCCTGCCCGGCGGGGCGCTTGGCGTGCCGCAGGGGGACGCGGTCTTGAAAGGGATCAACGCGCTGATGCCCGAGTTCGACGCGGTGGTGCTGACGCAGGATTGGCACCCGGCGGGGCATTTGTCTTTCGCCTCCTCGCATGCGGACAAAACCCCCTATGAGCTGATCACCATGCCCTATGGCCCGCAGGTGCTCTGGCCCGATCACTGTATCCAAGGCAGCATCGGCGCGCAGTTCCACCCGGACCTGCAGATCGACCGGGCGGATATGATCATTCGCAAGGGCTATAATCCGGACATCGACAGCTACTCGGCGTTTTTTGAGAATGACCACCGCACGCCAACCGGGCTCGAAGGCTACCTGCGCACGCGGGGGATCGAGCGGCTCACGATGGTCGGGCTGGCGCTGGACTTCTGCGTGAACTTCTCGGCCGTGGATGCGGCGAAACTCGGCTTTGAGGTGGAGGTGCGCGAAGACCTCTGCCGGGCAATTGATCTGGATGGATCGCTGGCCAAGGCCCGCGAAGGGATGCGCGCGGCGGGGGTGACGCTGGTATGAAGCTAGAGGAGGCAATCTATGGCAAGTACCGCCTGGTCGCGGGAAAGCTGGGTGAAAAGTACGTGGCCCGCGCATTCTATAGCAACAATTCAAAGGGGCGAGGCGTGGTCGCGGAGGTTGAAGGGACTTCTAGCGTGGCGGCAATTGAGACATTGAGAGACGCGTTGAAAGAACGTTATAGTTCACGGGTACAAGCGCGGCGGTACATCGCGCGGCTCGATTTTCATGTTCCCACTACAGATGAATTCGTTGAAGCCCTACAGGCCGCTGGTCCTAAGCCCGCAGAACTGGATATGCTCGGAGCGCATGCGCGGGCCGGCGAGAACGGCCTAACCCCTTTGCGGATTGCGAAAGCTGGCGGGTACAGTACGATTTCGAATGCGAATGCGCTCTACGGTAAACTGGGCCGAAAACTGGAAGAGCACCTTGGAGTGACGGCACCGAAGGCCATCAGAGCGGACCGGGATGTGCCGACCGGCATCCTCGCGACCTACGAAGCTGATCCGCAAGGGGGCGATGTCATGGTCTGGATCATGCACCCTGAGCTGCGAGAGGCTGTCGCAGCTGCTTTGCCTTCTCAGAAAGAATAATAACGATAGAAATCCCGTCCGGCGCGTGCCGGGCGTGGTCCTTATCAAAAGGAACCCCCCATGGTCGACATCGCCACCCGCGTCTATAATCACAAGTGGAAGATCGACCCGATCGTGCGGTCCCTGATCGACACGGATTTCTACAAGCTCTTGATGTGCCAATCGGTGTTCCGCAACAAGCCGGACACCCAGGTCACCTTTAGCCTGATCAACCGCTCCACCCAGATTCCGCTGGCAGACCTGATCGACGAAGGCGAGCTGCGCGAGCAGCTTGACCATATCCGCTCGCTCAGCCTTGGGCGCGGCGAAAGCACATGGCTGCGCGGGAACACCTTTTACGGCAAGCGTCAGATGTTCCGCCCGGATTTTATGGAGTGGTTCGAGAACCTGCGCCTGCCGCCCTATCATCTGGAGCGCAAGGGCGATCAATATGAGCTGACATTCGAGGGCAGTTGGCCCGAGGTGATGCTTTGGGAAGTGCCCGCCTTGGCGGTCCTGATGGAGCTGCGCAGCCGCGCCGTGCTCAACCGGATGGACCGCTTCGAGCTGCAAATCCTCTATGCCCGCGCCATGACCCGTGTCTGGGAGAAGATCGAGGAGCTGCGCGAGATTGACGGGCTGTCGATTGCCGATTTCGGCACGCGACGGCGGCATTCCTATCTCTGGCAGGATTGGTGCGTGCAGGCGATGCGCGAGGGGCTGGGCGATGCCTTTACCGGCACGTCAAACTGCAAGATCGCCATGGGCCGCGAGGTCGAGGCGATTGGCACCAATGCCCATGAGCTGCCGATGATCTATGCCGCCCTGGCCCAGGATGACGCGGCGCTGGCCCAGGCCCCCTATGATGTCTTGCAAGATTGGCATGATGAGCATGAGGGCAATCTGCGGATCATCCTACCCGACACCTATGGCACCAAGGGTTTCTTGGACAATGCGCCCGATTGGCTGGCAGGCTGGACCGGCATTCGCGTCGACAGCGGCGATCCGGCAACCGCTGCCCAGACCGCCATCGACTGGTGGCGGGAGCGCGGCGAAGACCCGACCGGGAAGCGGGTGATCTTCAGCGATGGGCTCGACGTCGGCAAGATCAAAGAGCTGCACGCGCAGTTCGCGGGCAAGGCCAAGATCTCCTTCGGCTGGGGCACATTGCTGACCAACGACTTTCGCGGCTTGGTGCCAGATGATGCGCTGGCGCCCTTCAGTCTGGTCTGCAAGGCGGTCAGCGCCAATGGGCAGCCCACGGTGAAGCTTTCGGACAATCCTAATAAGGCGATGGGCCCGGCGGATGAGGTCGCGCGCTATAAGCGGGTCTTCGGTGTCGGGGATCAGACCGCGCAGCAGGTTATTGTTTGAGGCTCAGCCCTGTTGAAAGGCGCTGAGCGGAAATTCCGCTGTCGCCTTGAGCCCTTCGCGCCGCCACTCATAGCTCAGCGTGCCCCCGGCGGCGCGGGTCAGGGATTGAATGATCTTGGAACCGCTGCTGCGGCTCGTTTTGATCACCTCGGGGCCGCCCGTTTCCTGCCAGGTAAAGCGCATCCGGGCGGGGTTTTTCAGCAACGAGACATCCAGATCGACCTTGCCGAGCGGCGTGCTCAGCGCCCCATGTTTGACCGCATTCGTCGCCAATTCATGCAGCGCCAGCGTCAAAGGCGAGACCAATTGATGCGAGATCAGCGGGTTCTTGCCGCTCAGACGGATCTGCGCGCTCTCGCCCGAAGTATAGGCCCGCGCGATGGGCCCCAACAGGGTCGCGAAATCAATCGCGGACTGGTCGCTGCGGCCAATGGTGTCGAAATGCGCAGCACCAAGGGCCGAAAGCCGGGTCATCACCTTTTCGGCAAATTGGTCAGGGTCGGTTTCCTCACGCGCGGTCATGCGGACCATGGCGGTCATCACATTCACGATATTGCGCAGCCGGTGCAGCAGTTCCTGATCCGCCAGCTCGCGATCTTCGCGCTCGGCCCGGCGCCGTTCGGAGACATCCATCTGCGAGCCGAAGAAAAAGGCCAGATTGCCTTCTTCGTCATTGATCGGGCCAAGTTGCAGCGCGTTGAGAAAGGCGCTGCCATCCTTGCGGTAGTTCAGAATTTCGACGGTATCCACCCGGCGGTCCAGCAAGATCTCCCGCACCGCATTGATGCTGTCGCGCGTGGTTTCCGGGCCTTGCAGAAAGCGACAGTTCTGGCCAACGATCTCCTCCAGGGCGTAGCCTGTCAGCTCGGTAAAGGCCGCATTGACATAGACAATGGGGTTGTCGGGCAGCTTGGGGTCCGTGATGCAAAGCGGCAGGCGCGCGTAGCGCACGGCTTTGCCAAGGATGTCTTCAAGAAGGGCAGGCCGGACCGGGGCCGCAGTTGCATCGCTCATCCGCTGTTCATCGCCCCATTAAGAAATGTCCATTCCATGTGCCTTATTGGTGGAAGCCGGGTCAAGGGGGGCGTCGGGGCGCCGCAAGCCTGATCGTCTGGATTCCACATCTGTTAAAACCCGCGGGGGAAGTTACCCGTCGGGGTCCACCTTGCCGCGCATCGCCTTGACCTCGCCCCGGACCTTCTTTGCCTTCAGGCGCCGCTTCTTCGACCCCAGCGTGGGCCGGGTCGCGATCCGTCGCTTTGGCGGCGTCAGTGCCTTGCGGACCAGATCGGCCAGCCGCTCGCGCACCAATTCGCGGTTGCGCGCCTGGCTGCGGGTCTCGTCACATTGCAGGACCAGCGCCCCCTCCGTCGTCCAGCGGCGCCCGGCAAGCCTGCGCAACCGGTTCTTGACCGGTTGCGGCAGCGAGGGCGAGGTCGCCGCTTCAAAGCGCAGTTCAACGGCAGAGGAGACCTTGTTCACATTCTGCCCGCCGGGGCCGGAGGCGCGCATGAAGCTCTCGGTCAGCTCCCAGTCCTGAATGGCGATGTCATCATTGATGTGCAGCATGGGCTCTCCTTGTGCATATCATGGCAGCCACAGGCAAAAGGGTGAAGGGGCGATGCGAAATGGGCCGCCCCTTGCGGAACGGCCCAATCGAATGGTTTCAGGAGGGGGATCGGTTAGACCGTGATCCACCAGGTGGTTGCGACTGCCAGGGGCTGCCCTAGCGCGAAACCTCTCTGGCTGTTCCGACACCTCGCTCCAATACCTTTCTTGACACTGGATCACCTCCTTTTCATTTGTTGAACTCACCTTGAGCGTTGCACAGGTTTGGCATTTCACAAAGCATTTTTTGCCCAAGTTGACGTAGCGGCAACTTGCCAGGCCGGCGCGGGGGGCGTTCCTCCCCCGCGCGTTTCCCTTCCAAGCGCCACCCGCCAAAAGAGTGTCAGGCCCGCGCCATCAGCCGGGCGGTGATCAGGCGGAAGGGGATCAGCGCGATCAGGGCGATGGCCAGTTTCACCGACCAATCCGCCACGGCGAGCGAGACCCAGAGCGGGGCCAGCGGGCCACTGCCGAGGAGCGGCAGCATTTCGCCAGCCCATGCGACATCCGTGGCCGGGTGGAGAAAGGACAGCGCCGCGGAAAAGGCGATGGAGAAGAAAAGCGCCGTGTCGATCGCGCTGCTGATCAGGGTGCTGACCAGCGGGGCGCGCCACCAAGGGCCGCTCCGAAAGCGGTTGAAGATCGTCACGTCAAGCAACTGGGCGACCAAAAAGGCCGTGCCTGAGGCGAGGGCGATCCGCAGGGTGACCAGAGGGCCGAACTCGCCCATGATCTGGGTGCCGATCAGCGAACAGATGAGCCCGACAACGAAGCCCACCAGCACCACCCGGCGCGCGGCAGAGGCGCCGTAGAGGCGGTTCATCACATCGGTGACGAGGAAGGCCAGCGGATAGGTAAAGGCGCCCCATGTCAGCCATTGGCCAAAGAGAAACTGGACGAGGATATTCGAGGCCACAACAATAGCGGCCATGGCAAGAATGCCGGGGAGATAGGTGCGTGTCATATGTAAACCGTTTTGTGCAAGGGTGCGGCGACTTGGCCTGCGGGCATCGCAGACAGGCGGGCTTTAATCCTGCGGGCCGGGCTTGGCAAGGGTCAGCTCGACCACCTCATTGCGCTGCATCAAGAAGAAATTGTCGTCCGAGAGCAGGATTAGACGGGTTTGGCCCTTCGCATCCTGCCATGTGCCAAGTGCTTCAAGGTTGTCATATTGGCCCGGGCCGGTCGTCAGCAGGATCGTCTCGCCCAAATCGGGCGCGGTGAGGTCAAAGCTGCGAATGCGGCTGCGAAAGCCCAGCGGGGTCACGGTGCGTTCCAAGAGGTAGAGCGTGCCATCGGGCGCGAAATCAGCGCCAACGGGCAGGAAAGGCCCGCGCCGGGGGATCTTGGCGCCGGTGGTCCATTTCGCACCGTCGAAGGTATAGAGCGGAAAGTCCTGCCCCGAAGGCACCGATTGCTCGGGCAGGGCGAAAAGCCGTCCGTCCGGATGGGCCGCCAGCGCTTCGATCCCCGCATTGACCCCGAGCCGGGCGAAATCCGGATGTTTCGGCAACGGGGTGGTGATCCCGCTGTCGGGGTCCAGCCGGGCAACCCGGTGGTTATGCTCAAAGGAGATATAAAGCGCGCCGGTCTTGTCCCGGGCCAGCGCTTCGGGGTCATTGTCGTTTTTGCGCAGGGGCTTGCCGCCGGGGCCTTTCAGCGGCACCTGTTTCACGACCCGCAAGCCGACCAGATGCCCGTCTGCGCGGACCAGCCGCGCATGGACGAGCCGGCCCCGGTCCGAGACGGTGATCAAACGGCTGCCGTCCGCCGCGATCTCCACCCCCGAAAAACCGCCAAACCACGGGGCCGGATGGTGCCATGTGATACTGGGCTCGGCCTGCAGGACGGGTTCGGTCTGCGCCGCCGGAGCGGCACAGGACATCACAACCCAAAGCGGCAGCAGCGCGGCGGTCAGTCTGCGTTTAATACGGTGTTGCATTGGGCAGGCAGATCGGCAAGCAGCAGGTCGCGGCGTGGTTTGGTCTTGGGCGGTGTCGGGTCTGGCGGCGGCGGGTTCAGGATATTGCGCTGCCATTGCCGCGCATCTGCACAGCCGTCACCGGGCGGCGGCGGGGCCTGATCGACACAGCCCCGCGCCCCGCTGGGGCATTTCAGACGCACATGGAAATGGTAGTGATGCCCATACCAAGGCCGCACTTTGCGCAGCCAGCTGCGGTCGCCTTTCTCATCCTCGCACATCTGCACCTTGGCCCCGGGAAAGACAAAGATACGCGCGGTGCGCGGGTCTTGGGCCGCGGCTTTGATGACCTCGTGATGCGCAGGGGTCCAGGATGCGTTTACGTAGGCGCCTTTGGCCCGGCGCAGGGAGATCGACGAGATGCTCTCACGCTCTGCGCGGCTCAGGTTCAGCGATTTCGGCGGCAGCATCCAGATGTCGGCATCCAGACCGATCTGATGGCTGCGGTGGCCGGTCAGCATCGGCCCGCCCCGCGCCTGGCTCATGTCGCCCACATAGATGCCGGCCCAGCCGGGTTGCTGTGCGGCCTTGCGGCTGAGTTTCTGAACCATGTCGATGGTTTCGGGATGTGCCCAGTTGCGGTTGCGCGACAGCCGCATGGCCTGCCATGTCGGCCCGGTTTCCGGCAATTGCACCGCGCCCGCAAGACAGCCTTTCGAATAGCTGCCATAGGCGGCGGGCGACTGGCTGGAGGCAAAGCTCTTGGCCCCAAACAGCCGCTTGGCCACCACATTGTTCAGCGCCCCGCCGGAAGAGCCGATCGTGGGCAGGGCAACTTTCTTGCCGCTGATATCGGTCTCTGTCTCCCCCCCGCCGCAAGAGGCGAGCGCGAGGATCAGAGCGGCCGAAGCGAAGACACGGTGCAGCATCATCTGGCGAAATCTCCCTTGGGTTTCACCCATGCTAACAGGATCAAACCGATGATGAACAGCCCCACCACCGGGGTAATTCCCAGCCGCTGGCTGCCCGTGAGGTCGCTTGTGATGCCGATCAAGGCAGGCGCGAGAAAAGAGGTGGCCTTGCCCGAGAGCGCATAGAGCCCAAAGGCTTCGGTCATCCGCACGGGGTTTCCCTGCCGGGTCAGCATGTTGCGCGAGGAGGCCTGCAAGGCGCCCCCGGCGGCGCCGATCGACGCACCGGCGACATAGAAGAGGATATCGGGCAGCGCCGACCCCTCTGGCAAAGAAACGCCCATCACCGAATTCGGCCCGAGCGAGATGATCAGGCAGGCGGTCGCAACCAGGATCAGACAGCAGGCGACGATCACCGGCATCGGCCCATAGCGCCGGTCAATGCGGCCGCCCCAAACACAGAACACGGCGCCCGAAATGGCGGCCAGAATGCCAAAGATGCCGATCTCCTGGATCGACCAGTCCAGCACGCCAAGCGCATAGACCCCGCCGAAGGTATACATGCCGTTCAGCGCGTCGCGGTAGAACATCGACGAGCCGAGATAGGCCAGCAGCGAAGGGTGGTTCGGCAGGTGGCGCAGGGTGCGGGCGAGGTCTGACAGGCCGGCCCCGACGCGGATGCGCACCGCCCCCGGTTGGGGCGTGTCGCGCATGAAAAGAAAGAAGGGGACCATGAAGACCACGAACCAAGCCGCCACCAGGGGGCCAACGACGCGGGTGTCCGCCTTGGTTGCCGGATCGAGCCCGAAGAGCGGTGTCAGCCCGGCCATGGTGCGGCCATTGTCGCCGCTTTGAAACAGGGCGATCATCGCGATCAGGGCCAGCACACCGCCGGCGTAGCCAAAGGCCCAGCCATCGCCCGAAATACGCCCGCGCTCATCCGCGTCGGGGTGCAGCTCCGGCAGATAGGCATTGGTAAAGATCGTGGCAAATTCCATGCCGATCAGCCCGATGCCAAAGAAGAACAGCGCCCAGAGCATCGAAAACCCGTCCGGCGCGCTCCACCAAAGCGCGCCAGCGCCGGTCACATACATGGCCGAGAACAGCCAGATCCACGGCATCCGCCGGCCCGAGGAATCCGCCACCGCGCCAAGGATCGGGGCCAGTATCGCAATCGCAACCCCCGCCAGCGCCAGCCCATACCCCCAATAGGCCTGCGCCTGCGCCTTGGCGGCACGCAGGTCCATGCCGCCTTCGACCAGCGCCTGGGTCGCGGTCTGGGCGAAATAGGGGCCAAAGATAAAGGTCAGCAGCAGGGTGTTATAGGGCTGGCTCGCCCAGTCGAAAAAATACCATCCCCAGATACGCTTACGCCGCGTGATCTCTGCCATAATACGCCCTTTCGCGGCCTGCCTCGGGTCGAGTTAGAGCAGGGCGCGCGGCAAGGCGCAAGCTTGTGCTAACCGGTCTGGCTTTGACGGACGGCCTCGCTCTCTTGCATCGGCGGCCAGGGGCGGTGGCTGTCGGCGCGGATCCATTCGGCCACCCAACCCGGTATCGCCGGGGAGGCTTGCTGCCGGCCCATCGCGCTCAGCACTTTTTCCGGCGGGATCAGCCCGTTTTTATCCGTCACGGCAGAGCGGTAGAGCACATGGCTCGCGCATTCGCCGTTCGTCTTCCACATGGATTGTTCCAGATAGATGAATTTGTCGTCCCAGCAGAGCGTCCGGCTGCGCATCTCGAAGCTCTCGAACATGCGGATGCGGCGGCGAAAGCGGGTGCTGGAGCCTGCGATTGTGATCGCCCATTTGTTCTGCCGCAAAAGCGCGATCAACCCGGCGCGCTGCGCCATGGCGGTGCGGCCCAGATCATAAAGCGACAGCGCCCGCCCGTTGTTCAGCTCCATCCAGATGTCGAGATCATGCGGCCAGCAGATGTGGTGGCTGACATGGGTGTCGGTCAGATTTTCCAGCGGCGCCTGCCGCGCGGCGACGATGACGTCTTTTACCATGCGGATGATCGGGAACATCGGGCTTTCCTTTGTGTTGACGCTGCGCATCTGCGGCGGAAGGCACGCGGGGTCAAGCATAGACGTCGCGGCACTCTTGCCCTTTGCAGGCAGGGCGCTTAACTGTCTTGCGTCACACCAAGGGGGTATTCCATGACGTCGCTGTTCCAAATTCTGATGCTGCTTTTGAACATCGTTTGGTTCATCGTCATCGCCCATGTCATCATGTCCTGGCTGATCAACTTTCAGGTGCTGAACCTGCGCCAGCCGCTGGTGGCGCAGATCTGGGACGGGCTGAACCGTATTCTTGAGCCGGTCTATAGCCGCGTGCGCAATGTGATCCCGCCGATGGGCGGCCTTGATCTGGCGCCGCTGATCGTGCTGATCGCCGTGGCCATGGCGCGGATCGTGCTGACCAATAATGCAGCGGCCTTTTACTGATCCTGCGGCGCGCGCCTCTGCCGTGGGTATCGGGTCTTGTTCACGATTTGTTAGTGTGTGAGTCTGCATGAAAAGAGCAGACAATTTTACAGGTTTCCCATGACAGGCGCTGCCACGCTTCTTCGTGATGTATTCGGGTTTGATGGTTTCCGCCCCGGCCAGCAAGAGATTGTTGAGGCAGTCACCCATGGCGAGAACGTGCTCGCCATCATGCCCACGGGCGGTGGCAAATCCCTATGTTTCCAACTGCCGGCCCTGATGCGCGAAGGGGTTACGGTGGTGATCTCGCCACTGATTGCCCTGATGCGCGATCAGGTCCGCAGCCTGCAAGAGGCGGGCGTGGCGGCGGGGGCGCTGACCTCTGGCAACACGCCTGAGGAGACCGACGCGGTCTGGGAGGCGCTGGAGGCCGGCACGCTCAAACTGCTCTATATGGCGCCGGAACGGCTGGCGGCGGGCTCGGCCATGGGGATGCTGCGGCGCGTCGGTGTCAATCTCATCGCCGTGGACGAGGCGCATTGCGTCAGCCAATGGGGCCATGATTTCCGCCCTGACTACCTGCGCATTGGTGAATTGCGCCGCACGCTCGGCGTGCCGCTGGCGGCCTTCACCGCCACGGCAGATGCCGAAACCCAAGCCGAGATTGTCGAGAAGCTCTTCGACGGCACCCCGCCGCGCGCCTTTCTGCGCGGCTTTGACCGGCCCAATATCCACCTTGCTTTTGCCGCCAAGAACAAGCCGCGCGACCAGATCCTGAACTTCGCCGCCGCGCGGCGCGGCCAGTCGGGCATCGTCTATTGCGGCACAAGGGCCAAGACCGAGGGGCTGGCGAAAGCCCTGCGCGATCAGGGCCAGACCGCGCTGCATTACCACGGCGGGATGGAGGCCGAAGACCGCCGCATCGCCGAGCGCCGCTTCCAGCAGGAGGACGGGCTGATCGTCTGCGCCACCGTGGCATTTTGGCATGGGGGTCGATAAACCCGACATCCGCTGGGTCGCCCATGCCGATCTGCCCAAGTCGATCGAGGCCTATTATCAGGAGATTGGCCGTGCCGGGCGCGACGGCGCTCCAGCCGAGACGTTGACCCTTTTCGGCCCCGACGACATCCGCCTGCGCCGGGCGCAGATCGACGAAGGGCTGGCCCCACCGGAACGCCGCGCGGCGGATCACGGGCGGCTCAACGCGCTGCTGGGTCTGGCCGAGGCGCTGGAATGCCGCCGCAAGACGCTGCTGGGGTATTTCGATGAGACTGAAATCACCTGTGGCCGCTGCGACCTCTGCGATACCCGGCGGAGGTCTTCGACGGCACAACGGCGGTGCGCAAGGCGCTCTCGGCCATATTGCGCACCGATGAATGGTTCGGCGCCGGGCATCTGATCGACATCCTGCTGGGCAATGAGACCGAGAAAGTCCGCCAGCGCGGGCATCAGTCGCTGCCGACCTATGGCGTCGGCGGGGAATACAGCCGCAATGAATGGCAGGCGGTGTTCCGGCAGATGATGGGCCATGATCTCGTGCGCCCCGATGCCGAACGCCACGGTGCCTTGCGCATGACCGATGCGGCCCTGCCGCTCTTGCGCGGCGAAGCGTCGATCAACCTGCGGCGGGACAGTATCCGCGCGGCGGCGGCCAATCGGCGACCCGCGGTCAAGGCCATGGTCAGCGACGAGGATGCGCCGCTCCTGTCGGCGCTCAAAGCCAAACGCCGCGCTCTGGCCGAAGCCGCGCGGGTGCCCGCCTATATCATCTTCACCGACCGCACCTTGATCGAGATGGCCGAGGCCCGTCCGCAAAACCTTGACGCAATGGCAAAGATCGGCGGCGTCGGCGCGAAGAAGCTGGAGAATTACGGCGCGGCTTTCCTTGAGGTCATCAATGGCGAGGCGCAGCCGATGCACAAAGCGCGGCGCAAGCTCGCGGGGCGCGAAGCGGGCAATGTCTATGACCAGTTGCTACAAGTGCAGGCCGATCTGGCGCGCGGCGAGCAGGGCACCGAGAAGCCGCTGAGCTGCTCTGCTGCGATGCTGGCCAAGGTCGCGCAGCTGCGCAGCGCCGACAGCAGCGCCATTGAACGGCTGATCGGCGACAAACGCGCCGAGCGCTTTGGCCCCGCCTTTCTGGACGTTCTGCGCGACGCGGGCTAGATCTGCCCGACACGCCAAAGGAGGCCCCTATGCTCGTTGTTATCTCTCCCGCCAAACGGCTTGATTGGGCGGAGCGCGATCTGGATGTCACCCAGCCGGATTTTCAAGAAGATGCCATGCGTCTGGCCACCACAGCGCGCAATCTGACCCTGGGCGACCTGAAAAAGCTGATGGGGCTGAGCGATGATCTGGCCAAGCTGAACCGCGACCGGTTTCGCGCCTTTGACGCCGCGCCCGATGCCGCGGCAACCCGCCCCGCCGCTCTGGCCTTTGCCGGTGACACCTATCAGGGGTTGGAGGCCGCGAGCCTCGATGCGGATGAGATGGCCTATGCCCAAGATCACCTGCGCATCCTCTCGGGTCTCTACGGTGTGCTGCGCCCGCTGGACGCGATCCAAGCCTACCGGTTGGAGATGGGCAGCAGGTTGAAAACCCGGCGCGGCGGCAACCTCTATGACTACTGGCGCGACGCTTTGTCGAAAGCGCTGAACGCGCAGGCCGAGGCGACGGGCAGTGACATATTGGTCAATTGCGCCAGTCAGGAATATTTCGGCGCGGTCGATCTGAAAACCCTGAAGCTCAAGGTCATCACCCCGCAGTTCATGGAAGATAAGGGCGATGGCAAAGGGCCGAAGATCGTCAGTTTCTTTGCCAAAAAGGCCCGGGGGGCCATGGCGCGCTATATCGTGCAGCATCGCTTGCGCGACGCCGAGGCTTTGAAGGATTTCGACAGCGGCGGCTATGCTTTCCAGCCCGATGCCTCGACCCCGGACCGCCCGGTTTTCGTCCGCCCCTATCCCTCAGGCTGAGCGGCGCGCGCGCATGTCTTCTCCTCTGGCTCGGGCGGCAGCGGCGGGCGGGTGCTGGCTGGATGCGCGGCAAGGATACGTTCGATGATCTCGGGTTTGCGCAGGGGTTTGGTCAGATAGTGATCCAGCCCCGCCGCAAGGATGCCGGTATCGTCGCCGTCCATCGCATGGGCGGTCAGGGCGACGATGGGCACATGGCCGCCTGATTTTGCCTCCAGCGCGCGGATCGCGGTGGTGGCCTGTTTGCCGTCCATCCGGGGCATCGAAATATCCATGAAGATCAGATCGGGTTGAATCGTGCGGAACTGCGCGATGGCCTCTTCGCCGTTGCTGGCAAAGGTCAGGTCAACATCAAGATCCTTGATCATCTTGCGAAACACCAATTGGTTGGTCTTATTGTCCTCTGCCGCGAGTATGCGCATGGCTCGGGGCGGCGTGACGGCGGTCGCGGCGGCAGGTTCAACCGGTGCCGTGGGGTCCATCGACAGGGCGCCAAGCCGGGCCATCAAGCTTTGTCGCGGCACGGGTTTCTGCATCAGCCCCAACAGATGCTGCCGCGCCGGGTTCGCCTCCACCGCGCCGAGGTTTGAACTGAGCATGATCACCGGCGTGCTGTCCCCGCGGGCGCGCAATTGGCTGGTCATCTCCAACCCGTCCATGCCGGGCATATGGTGATCGGTGAGGATCAGATCGACCGAAGGATCAAGCCGCTCCAACGCCTGCGCACCGTTTTCGCAGCAGGTCACCTTGATGCTGAGATGGCTGAGTTGACGGTCCAGAATGGTGCGGTTCGCCTCGATATCGTCAACCACCATCACATGTTTCAACCCCTCCGGCAGCCGGGGGCGGGGCAGGGGGGCCGCCCCGCTGGGGGTGAGCGTGACCCGGAAGCCGAAATTCGATCCCACGCCCTCTTCGGAGGTCACCCAGATTTGCCCGCCCATCAGATCGATCAACCGCTGCGAGATCGCCAGGCCCAGCCCGGTGCCGTCAAACTGGCGGTTGCGTTCGTTTTCGACCTGATTGAACTCCTCGAAAATATGGTCGACCATATCGGCGGGGATGCCGACGCCCGTGTCCTCAATGCTGACATGTACATCGGTGGGCCCCCGGCATCGCCCGGCACGCCCGTCACCCGCACCAGCACATAGCCCTGGGCGGTGAATTTTACTGCATTGCCGATGAGGTTGGTCAGCACTTGCCGCAGCCGCCCCGGATCGCCGATCAACTGCGTGGGCAGGAAAAGATCGTAATCCAGCAGCAGATCGAGCCCCTTGGCGCGGGCCGAGGGCTGCAGCAGCATCAGGATCTCTTGAATGATCCGTTCCAGATCAAAGGGTTCGGGGTGCAGCTCAAGCTTGCGCGCCTCGATCTTGGAATAGTCCAGTACGTCATTGATGATGACCAAAAGCGCTTCGCCCGAGTTCTTGATCGTGTCGACATAGAGCGATTGCTCAGGCGTCAGCCCGGTATCCGTCAGCACATCGGCCATGCCGACGACACCGTTCATCGGGGTGCGGATTTCATGGCTCATATTGGCGAGGAAGGAGGATTTCGCCCGGTTCGCGCTCTCTGCCACGCTGCGGGCTTCCTTGAGCTGTTGCTCGTATTTCACCGTGGCCGTGATATCGAGGCAAAGCGACACCAGATCGCCCCCCGCACCGCGCTGGTTGACCAGTTTGATGTATTTGTCGTTCCAAAGCCGGATCACGGTCGGCTCAGGGTCGGTCTGATGCAGCCGTTCGATAAGCTGTTGTCGCCATTCATGCGGGGATTTCTCGGCGGTGTTGACGATGCCTTCGTCGGTCATGATCTGCACGATGGACACGATGCTGATCCCGGGTTTCACCATCTCCAGCCCGTCGAAGATATGCAGGTAGCTTCGGTTGGCCATGATCAGTTTGTTGTCTGCGTTGAACAGGGCAAACCCATCCTTGATCGCGTCGATCGATTGCCACAGCCGCCGTTCGGTCAGCGCGATGCGCTGGTTCGCCGCCGAAAGGTCCGATTTCACGCGCTGGTTCTCGCCCCGGATGGTTTCAACCTCGGCCCGGGTCTCGACGATCTCCTCGGTCAACTGTTGCGCATGTTCGCCCAGCTTGCGGTTGGCGGCGAAAAGCTCGGCCTGTTTCAACTCCAGCATCCGCTCCGCCGCCAATCGGCTGCGGCGCTCTTCGGTCAGCATCTGGGCAAGGCTCATGGCGGCTCCGGCGTGGCAGGTCTTTGGGTCGCAATCTGGCCGGGCTTGGTAAATATCCGTTAAACGGCGGCAGGTTTTCGGCGCTGCCGCGGGCGTGATCCCGCCACCGGGCGGGGCGTGGGGCAATTGCCGAAGGGGACGAAGGCGGTTAGAGCATGAGGCATGAAACATGCGCTTGCCTCCCTGTTCTGCCTGAGCTTTGCCGCGCCGCTTGGCGCGCATCCGCATATCTTTGTCGATACCGGGCTTGAGGTGATCGTCGATGCGGAGGGGCGGTTGACCCATCTGCGGATCACCTGGGCTTACGATGAATTCTATTCCTTGCTGGTGACCGAAGACCGCGGCCTTGATCCCGATTATGACGGGGTGCTGACCAAGGCCGAAATCGCCGCGCTCAACGGGTTCGACATGCAATGGATCGAAGGCTTCAACGGCGACACCGTGCTGCTGAAGGCGGGGGCGGAATTGCCGCTCTCGGCCCCGCAGGAGGTGGAGACGAAATTCACCGAAGGCCGGATCGTCACCACCCATCTGCGCGCGGTCGAAGGAGCACAGCCAGAGGCCAGCGGGCTGGTGATCAAACCCTATGATCCGACCTATTACACCGCCTATGAGGTCGTCGGCAAAGTGACTGTCACCGGGAATGACGCCTGCCGCGCGCGGGTGAAAATGCCGGATATGACAGCCGATCTGCGGGCGCTTCAGGCCGATCTCAGCAAGCTGGATGCGCAGACTGATCCGAGCGATGTGGGCCTGCCCAATCTGGGCGCGGCGCTTGCCAATGAGGTGGTTGTCACATGCGAAAGCTCATAACCCTTGCCGCGCTCGTCACCCTGGTGACCCTTGCCGCGCTCTGGTGGACCGGGGGCTTTGCCGCTTTGGCGCAATGGGCGGCCGGGCAGCAACGGGGGTTTCAGAACAGCATCGCCGGCGGGCTGCGGGCCACGCGGGGCGGCGATATGGCGGCGTTCTGGACGGTGCTGCTGGCCTCCTTTGCCTATGGTGTCGTTCATGCGGCGGGGCCGGGCCATGGCAAGATCGTCATCGGCGGATATGGTTTGGCCCGGCAGGTGCCGATGCTGCGCCTCTCCCTGATCGCGCTGGCGGCCTCCTTGGGGCAGGCGGTGACGGCGGTGGCGCTGGTCTATGCCGGGATCATGCTTTTGGGGCTGGGACGCGAAGCGCTGGTTGGGGTGACCGAGAGCATCATGGCCCCCGTCAGCTATGCGGCGATTGCGCTGATCGGGCTTTGGCTGATCTGGCGCGGGCTGCGCCATGCGCGGCGGACCAGCACCGCCGGTCCTGACGCGGTCTGCGGCCATTGCGGCCATGCCCATGGGCCGAGCATCGAGGCGGTGCAGCAGGCCGGAAACCTGCGCGACGCATTGCTGTTGATCGGCGGGATCGCGATGCGGCCCTGTACCGGGGCGCTCTTTGTGCTGGTCATCACCTGGCATATGGGGATCGGCGGGGTCGGCGTGCTTGGCGCCTTCGCCATGGCGCTTGGCACCGGCTTGGTCACCATCGCCACCGGACTGGCCGCGACGGGTCTGCGGGCGGGGCTGCTGGGCGGGTTTTCCGGCTCCCCCCGGCTCGCTCAGGCGGCGGCATTGGCCGAGCTGACCGCCGGCATGACCGTCGTGGTCTTGGCAAGCGGCCTGTTGCTGCGCGCGCTTTAGCGGCGGCCCTCGCGCAGCCAGGCGGCGGTGATCAGAAACCCTGAGAGCAACAGGACCAGCCAGCCCGGCAGCAGCGGCGTCTGGCGCAGGTCGCGGGTCTCATAGGCGCCGCGCGGGGTCAGCCCGAGCCAGCCGCGGCCCGCGGCGGGGCGGCCAAGGCGCACCTCGCGCAGGCGCGGCAGACCGTCTTCCACCCGCGCGACGCCACCGCGCAGCGCGTCGATCACCGGGCGCAGGGCGTCGTCGCTGGCAATGGTCTCGACAAATTCGCGCGGGGCGGCGGGGCCGAGGCCGATGACGGTGACCTCGTCGCCGTTCTCCAGCCGGTAGAGACCGATGTCCTCGCCGGTATGCGCTGCCTCAAAACGTCCCGGCCCGGCCGGGGTGAGGGACAGTTCGGTCACGCTGCCATCGGGGGCGGTGAGGGTGAGAGGCGGCACGGTTTCGTCCAGCGTGCGGCGGGTGATGCGCATGCTGAGCCCCTCGGCGCTGGCGGTCAGCGCCTCTTCCTCAAGCTCCGGTTCCTTCATCATCCAATGGGCCAGACGGCGCAGCAGCTCCAACTGCGGCCCGCCGCCCTCATAGCCTCGGTTCCAGAGCCACGCGTGATCGGAGGCCAGCAGCGCCACACGGCCCTCGCCGACGCGGTCCAGCACCAGCAGCGGACGCTGATCCGCGCCGCTCATCACCACATCGCCGCGCTCGGCGGTCACATCGATCTGGCGCAGCCAGCGGCCCCAGTCGCCCTTGCCCGGCAGGTCGGCGGTGACCGGGTGACGCTGGCCTAGATCGGTGACGGCGGGCGGATAGGCTTCTTCCAGCACCCGGGCCGTGGGCGTCGCGGGCAGCACCGTGCCAAGCGGGGAGCGGTAGAGACTGTCGGCGCTGGCGAAATCCGGCCCGGCGGCGACCAGCACCGCGCCCCCGTTGCGCACATATTGCGCCACGTTATCGAGGTAGAGCGCCGGCAGAATGCCGCGCCGTTGGTAGCGGTCAAAGATGATCAGATCGAAGTCGTCGATCTTATCCATGAAAAGCTCGCGCGTCGGGAAGGCGATCAGCGAAAGCTCATTGACCGGCACGCCGTCCTGTTTGTCCGGCGGGCGCAGAATGGTGAAATGCACCAGATCGACGGAACTGTCGGACTTCAGCAGGTTGCGCCATGTGCGCCCCCCGGCATGCGGCTCGCCCGAGACCAGCAGCACGCGCAGCCGGTCGCGCACGCCGTTCATCTGAATAAGCGCGGCATTGTTGCGGTCGGTCAGTTCCCCCTCGGCCTCGGGCAGGGAAAAGCGGATCACATTGCGCCCACCATGGGGCAGGGTGACGGGCAGGTCGATGTCTTGGCCCACCGGCACGTTAAAGCTCTGCGGGTCTTCTCCGTCGACCGAGATATCAAGCTGGGTCAGCCCGCCGCTTTCAGGCGCGGCCCCCAGATCGTCGATGCGCAGGGTCAGGGTCACCGGCTCGCCGATAATGGCAAAGGCCGGGGCGTTGCGCACGGTCAGGCGGCGGTCCCAATCGCTCTGCTTGCCGGTTTGCAGCAGATGCAGCGGGGCGGGCAGGTCGAGCGGCAGATCGGCGTCATGCACGCGGCCATCGCTGATCGCCAGAATACCGGCAATGCGTGCGCGCGGCTCTTCGGCCAGCGCATCGGCCAGCGTGGTCATCAGCCGGGTGCCCGCGTCCTCGGCCCCGTCCGGCACGGTGATGCGGCGCAGTTCGGTATTGGGGCGGGCGGTGATACGCGCCGCCATGGCCTCGGCGGCGGCTTCGGTCTGCGCGCCGCGGTCGCTCAAACGCTGGCTGGCGCTTCGTCCTCAAGCAGCAGCACGATGTCATTCAGCGGCGCGCGGTCTTCGGTCTGGTAGGACGGGCCGGCCAATGCGGCGAGCACCACCGCGGCGGCCAGTCCGCGCAGCGCCCAGCCCGACAGGCCGCGCCAGAGCGCCAGGGTGACGCCCAACATCGCCAGCAGGGCCAAAGCCACCAGCAGCGGCAGCGGGATCAGCGGGTCAAAGATTACCGAAGCACTCATTGGCCCAACCTATCCAGCAGCGCCGGCACATGGACCTGATCGGATTTATAATTGCCGGTCAGCACATGCATCACGAGGTTCACGCCAAAGCGGTAGGCCAGCTCGCGCTGCCGTTCCCCCGCAAAACCGCGCCCGATCGGCAAAAGCGGCGCCCCATCGCGGCGCACGGCCCAGGCGGCGGCCCAGTCATTGCCGCCGATCACCACCGGCGTCACCCCGTCATTGAGGTTGCGAAAGGGCATGCCTTCGATCTTCTCGGCATCCGGCGGCGCGGCTTCGACCCAGACATCGCGGCTGCTGTAGCGGCCGGGGTAGTCTTGCAGCAGATAGAAGGTGCGGGTCAGCACATGGTCATCCGGCAGCGGCTCCAGCGGCGGAATGTCGAGCGGGGCGGCCAGGTCTTGCAGCTTGCGCCCATTGGGGCTGGCGGCACCGTAGGAGGCGATATCGGCATCGCGGGTGTCAAACAGGATCAGCCCGCCCGAGCGCAGGTAGTCGTTGAGCTTGGCATAGGCCTCGGTCGAGGGGGCGCGGCTGGTCGGGGGTCACCGGCCAATAGAGGATCGGGAAAAAGGCCAGTTCGTCCCGCTCCAGATCGACACCGGTGGGCAGGGCGGGCTCGACCGAGGTACGGAAATAGAGCGTGTCGGACAGGCCCATCAGCCCGGCGCGGGCAATCTCGTCGACCTCTTCATTGCCGGTCAGGACATGGGCGAGCGTGACTTCCGAGGCGGCGCGCAGGGCGAAGCTTTCGGGGTCGTCTTCCTGCGCATCGGCGCTTTGGGACATGAGGCCGAATGCGAGCAGGAGGGCCAGCGTGCTGCCCGAACGGCGGAGCAGAAGGCCCGACAGCGCCAGCGACGCAAGAACATCAGCGACCAACAGAAGGATCGCGAGAGACAGAAGCGCCCCCGCGAGGGGCTGTTCGGGGGGCAGGGACAAGCCGCGCAGCGGCACATCGGCAGGCCAGTTCGCGGGCGTGAGCCGCGTCTCCCCGGTCAGCACATTGCGCGCCAGCCGCCTGTCTTCGGAACCGTAGATGCCCGGCGGCAGAGCCGGCCCGGCGGGGGCCGAAATCAGGTCCGGCCCGGCAACCCCGGGCAGGTTGCCCGCGTCCGAAAGGCTGCCGAAGCCGTCCATCACCCGCAGCGGGGTCCATGTGGTGCCGTCGAGACGGCCCGCGTCCGGCGTGCTGGCCCCCGAGGAGATGGCCAGCCGTTCCATCATCTGGACGAAAAGGCCCGACAGCGGCAGGGTCGACCATTCCGCCGTGGCGGTGACATGGAAGAGCACGATCTGCCCCTGACCCACGGATTTGCGCGTCACCAGCGGGGTGCCATCGCTGAGCGCGGCGATCACCCGGTCGGCCAGCGTCGGGTCAGGCTGGGCGACGACCTGGGCGGAAACGGTGACATCCTCCGGCACGGGCAGGCCGTAGAAGGGCGAGCCATTGCGGAAGGGCGCGAGCGCTTTCGGCTCCCCCCAGGACATCGCGCCCCCGACGCTGCGCCCCCCGGCACGCAGCCGCACGGGCATCAGCGGGTCTTCGTCCCTGCGGCTCACGTCACTGGCGGCGATGCGCGGCCCGGCGAAACGAATGAGCATGCCGCCCTGATCGATCCAGTCTCGCAAGGGTTCGGCCTCGGCGGGGGCGAGGGTGGCCACATCGGCCAGCACGATCACGTCGGGGTTGGCGGGCAGTACCTCCCGCAGGGTGCCGTCGATCAGATCGGCGCTCGGGGCCAGCGCCTGTTCGATGTAATGCAGCGGCGAAAGCAGTTGCAGCCCTTCCTCAGCGCCCCGCCCGCCGATCAGCGCGACTTCGCGGCGGCGCAGCCCGTCATCTACGAGGGTCCGCGCCCCGGCAGAGCGTTGGCCCGCGATGTCGAAAGAGGTCAGCCGCGCGCGCATCTCGGCAGGCAGCGAGAGGGAGGTGCTGGCCTCGGTCGCCCCCGCCTCGAAGGTCGCCTTGGCGGTGGCCAGGACGCGGGCGTTGCCCGCCGGATCGCGGCCCTCGGCCTGCACCACGGTCTCGCGTTCCGGCCCGGGCGCGGCGCGGCGCAGGGTCAGGTCGATCGCGCCGTCTTGGTAGACCGCAGGGGCGATGCCGATGACATTGCTGCCCGATTGATGCACTTCCACCGCGCCGCGGTCTTGCAAGGTGGCGAGCAGGTCAGAACGGCCCGGATAGTCCAGACCATCGCTGAACCACAGCGTATCGAAAGCGGGCAGCTTGGCCATGATCTCTTGCGCGCGGGTGATCTCGGCCGGGCTGGGCTGCCAGGGGGCGGGGGTCAGACCGGCAAGGCGGCTGCGCCAGGCTTCGGCGGATTGAAAGGTCGGCACCTGCGGATCGGTGAGGCTGAGGATGCCCAGCGTCCGCTCGGCCCGCCCGGCGCGGCTGAGTTGCGCGTCTACGGCGGCCATCTGTCGGTCCCAGCGGCTGGCCCCGGCCCAAGAGCCGTCGAGCACGATGAGCAGCGGCCCGCTGCCCTGTTCCGTCTCGGCCTGCGGGTTCAGCACCGGGCCGGCGAGGCCCAGAATGATCGCCGCCACCGCCAGCATACGTAGCAACAGCAGCCACCAGGGGGTGCGGTCCGTCGTGCTTTCGGCGTCGGTAAGGCCCAGAAGCAGCGCCACGCCGGGAAAGCGGCGGCGGATCGGGGCCGGCGGCACGGCGCGCAGGATCAGCCAGAGGATCGGCAGGGCGAGCAGCGCCAGCAACAGCCAGGGCGCGGTGAAACCGATGCCGCCAAAGACGCTCATGCCGGCCCCCCTTGGCGCGCGTCAAGCGCCGCATAGAGCCAGAGCAGTGCGGATTGCGCCGAGGCATCCGTGTGGTGCAGCCCGTAGCGCCAGCCGGTGCGGGCGCAGAGCTGTTGCAATTCGTCTTTGCGCGCGGCGAGCCGGTCAAGATAGCTCTCGCGCAGGTCGTTGGCTTTCAGGGTTTCATGGCGCAGTGACCCGCCGATGCTTTCAAAGATCGTGCGACCGGTGAAGGGGAAGGCTTCTTCCGACGGGTCCAGCAGGTGGTAGAGGATGCCGCGCACGCCGCGGTCGGCGGCCTTGGTCAGCGCGGTCTGCACCGGGGCGAGATCCCCCATGAAATCAGAGATGAAGATCGCCCGCGCATGGGGGATCATGCCACGATGTTCGGGCGGGCTGTAGTCTTGCGCATCCTCTTTGCTAAGCATCTCGGCCAGACGTAAAATTTGCGGATTGCCGCGCCGGGGCGGCAGCGCCGTGCCGGCAAGGCCGACCCGTTCCCCCCCGCGCAAGAGCAGGATCGACAGCGCCAGCCCCAACAGACGCGCGCGGTCCGCCTTATCCGGCAGCGCCTTGGTGGAGGCAAAGCGCATCGACGCCCCCTGATCGACCCAGAGCATCACCGACTGGGCGATCTGCCATTCGCGCTCGCGCACGAACTCCTGATCGCCCCGCGCCGAGCGGCGGTGATCCACCATGCGGCGGCTGTCGCCGATCTGCGCCGGGCGGTATTGCCAGAAATCATCCCCCGTTCCGGCCCGCCGCCGCCCATGAGCACCGGGCAGCACGGCACCGGCCAGGTGCTCGGCCCGCGCCAGAAGCGCGGGCAGCCGGGCCGCTTCGCCTTCGGCGCAGGCTCTGAGGGACAGGGGGGAATGGCTCACGCGGCGGCCTTTTTCCCGATCAGTTGACCGGCGGTGTCATCGATCAGCCCTTGCAGGCTTTCGCCGCGCGCCCGGGCGGCAAAATTCAGCGCCATGCGGTGGCTCAATACCGGGCGGGCCATCGCCAGCACATCTTCGGCCGAGGGGGCCAGACGCCCGTCCAGCAAGGCACGGGCGCGCACCGTCAGCATCAGCGCCTGCGCCGCCCGCGGCCCCGGCCCCCAGGCGACACTGTCGCGCACCGGCTGGGTCGCCTCCGCTTCCTCCGGGCGGAAGGCGCGGACGAGATCGAGGATCAGTTCGACCACACTGTCGCCCACCGGCATGCGGCGCAGCAGGGACTGCGCGGCGAGTAGGTTCTCGGCGGTGAAGACGGGGCGCACCGCGCCCTCTTCGACGCCGGTGGTGGCGATCAGAATGTCGCGTTCGGTGGCGCGGTCGGGGTAGGCCACGTCGATCTGCACGAGGAAACGGTCAAGCTGCGCTTCGGGCAGCGGGTAGGTGCCTTCCTGCTCAATCGGGTTTTGCGTGGCGAGCACGTGGAAGGGCTGGCCGAGCGCGCGGTCCTGCCCCGCGACGGTCACGGTCTTTTCCTGCATCGCCTGCAAGAGTGCCGACTGGGTGCGCGGGCTGGCGCGGTTGATCTCATCCGCCATCAGGAGCTGGCAGAAAATCGGCCCTTCGACAAAGCGAAAGGCGCGGCTGCCGTCTGGCGCGGTGTCGAGCACTTCGGAGCCCAAGATATCGGCGGGCATCAGGTCGGGCGTGAACTGCACCCGATTGCCCTGCAGCCCCATGACCGTGCTCAGCGTTTCCACCAAACGCGTCTTGCCCAGACCCGGCAGGCCGATCAGCAGCCCGTGGCCACCGCAAAGCAGCGCGGTGAGCGCAAGGTCCACAACCTGCGCCTGCCCGACGAAACGCCCGGTGATCGATTGCTTGGCTTCTGCCAGCTTTTCGGTCAGCGCTTCGATATGCGCGATCAGATCATCCGCTTCGGCCATGACATTTCTTTCCCCGGAGTTATATCTTTCAGGTGTAAGTGTATCGCGACCAAAGGGAATGGCAAAACCAATGAGCGGACAAAATACTGTGACACCCTCCGCAAAGAGCCTGATCGAAGCTGCCAAGGCCGCAAAAGCGCGCGGAACCCCGCCGTTGGAGAAATGGAACCCCGAATTTTGCGGCGATCTGGACATGCAGATCAAACGCGACGGGACCTGGTTCTATCAAGGCACGCCGATTGGGCGGATCGAAATGGTCAAGTTATTCGCATCGATTCTCTGGCGCGAGGGGGATGATTATTTCCTGAAAACCCCGGTCGAGAAGGTGGGCATCACGGTGGAGGACGCGCCCTTTGTCGCGGTGGATTTCGAGGTCGAAGGCGCGGGCGAAGCGCAGCAGCTGCGGTTTCTGACCAATCTCGGCGATGTGGCCGAGGCGGGGCCGGAACATCCGATCCGCGTGGTGCGCGATGAAGAGACGGGCGAGCCCGCGCCCTATGTGTTGGTGCGGCGCAATTTGGAGGCGCTGATCGACCGCAAGAGTTTCTACCGGCTGGTTGATCTCGGCGCACATCGCGACGGCTGGTTCGGCGTCTGGTCGGGCGGGGAGTTCTTTGGCATCATCCCTTCGGAAGATCTGCCGCAAGAGAGTTAGGGCCGAAGGCTACGCGCGGCTGTATCACGGGAAGCGCAGAGGCGCGTCTCCGGGCTGCCACTGCGGGTATTTTTCCATAATGCTTTCGAACCGCGGGGCCGCCAGAAAGCGGTTCAACCAGCCGTGCATGGCGGGCCAATCCTGCGCGTCGAACCAGGGTTTGTCGATAAAGGCGAACTGCCGCACGAAGGGCAGGATCGCGTAGTCGGCCAGCGTGGGGCGCTCGAAAATCCAGTCGTTCAGTTGGGCGTCGAGGTCTTGGAGGAAGGCGGCCGCTTTGCCGCGTTGCTCTTCGGGATCTTCCTCCGGGTAGCGGGTGGCGTATTTGGTACGGTCGAGGGCGTCTTTGAACGGCCCGTCGGCGCGGGCGATCCAGTCATGGCCTTGCGGCGGCATGTCGAGCCAGCCTTCGGGGTCGTTCTGCGCCAGCGCCCATTTCATAACGTCGAGACTTTCGTCGATCGGGCCGGTCTCGGTGACAAGGCAGGGGACCGTGGCGGTGGGGGAGGCATCGAGGAAGGCCTGCGGTTTGTCGCGCAGCACGACTTCGCGGAGGTGCACGGGGGTATCGGCTGCGGCAATCGCGAGGCGGGCGCGCATGGCATAGGGGCAGCGGCGGAAGGAGTAGAGGATTGGGGTCATGACGGTGAACCTAGGGAGAAAGTGACCGAAGTACAGAGGGCCAGCGCCTGCCCGTGGGATGGCGATCGAATGGTCGCTTCGTGCCACTTTATGGATCAGCCTTGGCGCGGCTCATCAGAGTTGCGCCCAGCCTCACCAAATCGCCAGCCCGCCGGGACGGGCAGGCGATGGCCCGGCGCCTGCGGCTTGATTCCGGGCTGGGGGTAGACCTCACTGAAACGGCGTCGGCGGCAGCCCCTTACCGGCAAAGCGCGCCACATCATCCACCCGCTTTGACCGCGCCGTCGTGGTCCGCGCCGCGTCGATCCAGGCCAGCGCATCGGCCTGCAATTCGGCACTGTAGCCGTCCCAACCCGCCTGCGCGCCGGTCTCCTCCAGCGCTTGCGCGAGGTCTGCGGGAAGCTCCGCGCCCGCCATCAATGCGCCTGCGCCCAATTGGCACCCACGCCCGCTTCCACGATCAGCTTCACGTCCAGCTTCACGACCGGATCATTGGCGTTCTCCATCACCTCACGCGCCGCCGCGATCAGCGCGTCTTCGGCCCCCTTCTCGACCTCGAAGAGCAGTTCGTCATGCACCTGCAAGAGCATCGTCGCGGGCAGACCGGCAATCGCTTCGGGCATGCGGATCATGGCGCGGCGGATCACATCGGCGGCGGTGCCTTGGATCGGCGCGTTGATCGCGGCACGGGCGGCAAACCCGGCCTGCGGCCCCTTGGCCCCGATGTTGGGCGTGTTGATCTTGCGGCCGAACAGCGTCTGCACATAGCCATGCTCTTTGGCGAAAGCCTTGGTCTCGTCCATATAGGTCCGAATACCGGGGAAACGCTCGAAATAACGGTCGATGAAGCCCTGCGCCTCGGCCCGTGGAATGCGCAGGTTGCGCGCAAGGCCAAAGCCGGAGATGCCGTAGATCACACCGAAGTTGATCGCCTTGGCGTTGCGGCGAATTTCCGGGGTCATCTGGTCCATCGGCACGTCGAACATCTCCGACGCGGTCATGGCGTGGATGTCGTCGCCGCGCTGGAAGGCTTCCTTCAGGGCGTCGATCTGGGCGATATGCGCCAGAATCCGCAGCTCGATCTGGCTGTAGTCCAGCGCCACCAGCACCTTACCCTCGGGGGCGACGAAAGCCTCACGAATGCGGCGACCTTCTTCGGAGCGGATCGGGATGTTCTGCAGGTTCGGATCGGTCGAGGCCAAGCGTCCGGTCGCCGCGCCGGCGATGGAATAGCAGGTGTGCACGCGGCCCGTCTCAACATTCACATGGTCCTGCAGCGCGTCGGTATAGGTCGATTTCAGCTTCGACAGCTGCCGCCAGTCAAGCACCCGGCGGGCGAGGTCATGTTCGGTGGCCAGATCCTCCAGCACATCCGCGCCGGTGGAATATTTGCCGGCCTTGCCCTTCTTGCCGCCCTGAAGCCCCATCTTGTCAAAGAGGATCTCGCCAAGCTGCGCCGGGGAGCCGACATTGAACGTCTCCCCCGCCAACTCGTGGATATCCGTCTCAAGCCCCGCCATCTTTTGGGCAAAGGCGTTGGACATGCGGCTCAACGTGTCGCGGTCGACCAATATGCCTGCACGTTCCATCTGCGCCAGCACCGGCACCAGCGGGCGTTCCAGCGTCTCATAGACCTTGGTGACCTCGGCCCGGTGCAGCTGCGGTTTGAACAATTGCCAGAGACGCAGGGTGACATCGGCATCCTCGGCCGCGTAGGGCACGGCGTCTTCCAGCGGCACCTTGTCAAAGGTCACGGCAGATTTGCCGCTGCCCAAGAGCGGTTTGATCGGCAGGGGCGTGTGGCCCAAGTAGCGTTCCGACAGCGTGTCCATCCCATGCCCGTGCAGCCCCGCGTGCATCGCATAGGACATCAGCATGGTGTCGTCGATGGGCGCGACGGTGATGCCAAGCTGGGCGAAAATCTTGCTGTCGTATTTCATGTTCTGCCCGATCTTGAGGATCGCAGGGTCCTCCAGCATCGGGGTGAGCAGTTGCAGCGCTTCTTCGACCGGCATCTGGCCGGGGGCCAGCCCCTCACCGCCGAAGAGGTCGTCGTCGCGGCTGGCTTTATGGGTCAGCGGGATATAGCAGGCCTGCCCGGCCTCCACGGCGAGCGAGACGCCCACCAGTTCGGCGGTCATCTCATCCAGACCGGTGGTTTCCGTGTCCACCGCAACATAGCCATGCTCATAAATCCGATCGAGCCAGACGCGCAGCGCCTCGGCATCGCCCACCTGCTCGTATGCGCTATGGTCAAAGGGCACCTCCGCCATCTGCGGCGCGTCCGCCACGGCGGGGGCGGGCGCTTCGGGGATGGCAGGGGCCTCGCGGCCCAGCACCTCGGCCACGCGTTTCGAGAGGGTGCGGAATTCCATCTCGGACAGGAAGCCGAGCAAGCGGTCGGGATCGGGGTCGCGCACTTCGAGATCGTCGATGGTGAAGTCGATCGGGGTGTTTTCGTCCAGCAGCACAAGGCTGCGGCTCAGGCGGATTTGCTCGGCGTGATCAATCAACGTCTGGCGGCGCTTGGGTTGTTTGATCTCCTCGGCGCGCGCCAAGAGCGCATCCAGATCGCCAAACTCATTGATCAGCAGCGCTGCGGTCTTGATGCCGATGCCGGGCGCGCCGGGGATGTTATCGACCGAATCGCCGGCCAGCGCCTGAACATCGACCACACGCTCCGGGTAGACGCCGAACTTCTCGAAGACGCCGTCGCGGTCGATGGTCTTGTTCTTCATCGCGTCGAGCATCTCGACCCCGTCGCCCACAAGCTGCATCAGATCCTTGTCGGAACTGATGATCGTGCAGCGCCCCCCGGCGGCGCGGGCCTGCACGGCAAGGGTGGCGATGATGTCATCGGCCTCATAGCCCTCAAGCTCTTTGCAGGCGATGTTGAACGCCTCGGTCGCGCTGCGGGTCAGCGGGATCTGCGGGCGCAGGTCTTCGGGCATGGCATCGCGGTTGGCCTTGTACTGGTCGTACATGTCATTGCGGAAGGTATGGCTGCCTTTGTCAAAGATCACGGCGACATGCGTGGGCGCATTGGGGCCGGTGTTGCCCTCCACATAGCGGTGCAGCATGTTGCAAAAGCCGGCGACCGCGCCGATCGGCATGCCGTCGGATTTGCGCGTCAGCGGGGGCAGGGCGTGATAGGCGCGAAAGATGAAGGCCGAGCCGTCGATCAGATGCAGGTGGTGGCCTTTGCCAAATGTCATGGGGGTGCTCCGCTTCGGTTGGCGTTCCTTGTGCCACGAAGCAAGGGCCACGGCCAGACGCCAATGCGCCGCGCGGGCAGCTTCGTGCCGTCGGTTCGATTGTCGCTACTGTCGGTCGGGAAGGCTCAGACTTTGCCTTCAAACTCCGCATGGACGAATTTGCAGTCGCAATAGCCGCATTCCACATAGCCCAGATCGCGGGGGATTTGCAGCCAGACGCGGGGGTGGCCGAGCGGGCCTTCGCTGCCGTCACAGGCCACACGCCAAGTGTTCACAATGCGGGTTTCGGGCGCTGGCAGGGTCATGGGCGGGTCCTCGGATCAGGCAAAAGTTGCCCCTCGTTATGACCAAAGCCGCCGCGCGGGGCAAGGGCTCTGCGCGGGAATGGGGCGGGGCTGCGAAAAGTGGTTCAAGTGCCAGCCTACAAGGGGTAAAAGACCCGCAAAGTAAAGCAGCCGGAAGAGACATTCTAATGAGCGCCCCCAAACCTGTGGTATTGTGCATTCTTGACGGCTGGGGGCTGAGCGAGACCCGCGACGGCAACGCGCCTTTGCTGGCCAAGACGCCGAATTTCGACCGGATCATGCAGGCCGGGCCAAGCGCGCAGCTGATCACCCATGGCCCCGACGTGGGGCTGCCGCGCGGCCAGATGGGCAATTCCGAGGTCGGTCACACCAATATCGGCGCGGGCCGGGTGGTGGCGATGGATCTGGGGCAGATCGATCTGGCGATTGAAGAGGGCAGCTTTGCCGAGAACGCGCGGCTGCGGGGCTTTATCGGTAAACTCAAGGAAACAGGCGGCACGGCGCATCTGATGGGCGTTGTGTCGGACGGTGGGGTGCATGGGCATCTCAGCCATATGATCGCCGCCGCCCGTGCGCTGGACGCGGCGGGCGTTCCTGTGGTGATCCATGCGGTGACCGATGGGCGCGATGTGGCGCCGTCCTCGGCGCTTGGCTATTTCGAGAGCTTGGAAGAGGCGCTGCCAGAGGGGGTGAAAATCGTCACCGTCACCGGGCGCTATTTCGCGATGGACCGCGACAACCGCTGGGACCGTGTGGCACAGGCCACCGCCGCGATCCTGCGGGGCGAGGGTGGCACGGCCTCTGATGCCCGTAGCGCGGTGCAAGCGGCCTATGATCGAGGCGAAACGGATGAGTTTATCGCCGCCACGGTGATTGACGGCTACAGCGGCGCGGCCTCTGGCGACGGGCTCTTCTGCCTCAACTTCCGCGCCGACCGCGCGCGGGAGATCATGGCGGCCTTGGGCGATCCGGGGTTCGACGCCTATGACACGGGTGCGCGCCCCGATTGGGCGGCGCTGATGGGCATGGCGGAATATTCCAAGGATCACGCCGCCTATATGACCACGATGTACCCCAAGCCGGATATCAAGAACACGCTGGGCGACTGGGTGGCGCAGCAGGGGTTGCGCCAGTTCCGGCTGGCCGAGACCGAGAAATATCCCCATGTGACCTTCTTCCTCAACGGCGGGGTCGAGATCCCGGCGGAGGGCGAGGACCGCAACATGCCCAAGTCGCCCAATGTCGCGACCTATGACATGCAGCCTGAAATGTCGTCGGGCGAGGTGACGGATCAATTCGTGCAGGCGATCGAGGCGGGCTATGACCTGATCGTGGTGAACTACGCCAACCCCGATATGGTCGGCCATACCGGCGATCTGGACGCGGCGATTGCGGCCTGCGAGGCGGTGGATGCGGGGTTGGGCCGGGTGCTCACGGCGCTGGAAAAGGCGGGCGGGGCGATGATCGTGACGGCGGATCACGGCAATTGCGAGATGATGATCGACCCCGAAACCGGCGGCGCGCATACGGCCCATACGCTCAACCCGGTGCCGGTGGTGGCGGTGGGCGCGCCCGAAGGGGCCGCGCTGCGCGATGGGCGTCTGGCCGATCTGGCGCCCACGGTGCTGGATTTGATGGGCCTGCCGCAGCCCGAGGAAATGACCGGGAAAAGCCTGCTGACATGAAGCATTTCGCCGCGGCTGTCCTTTTTGCCTGTCTGCCCCTGATGGCACAGGCGCAGGCCGATGAGGCCGCCGCGGAGGCGCGCGCGGCTTCGGCGGCGCTAGAGGCGGCGTCGACCAAGCTTGACGGGGCTGATGGCGCACGCGACCGGGTGAAGGCGCTGACCGAAACGATTCAAGCGTTCGAGGCCGGGCTCGCGGCGATGCGGGCGGGGCTGCGGCAGGCCGCGATCAATGAGGCGCAGCTCAGCCGCAAGCTACAGGCCCGCGAAGGCGAGGTAGCGCAGTTTCTGGGCGTCTTGCAAAGCATCGGCGGCGATCCGTCGCCGGTGGTTCTGCTGCACCCCGACGGGCCGATGGGCACCGCCCGTGCGGGCATGTTGCTGGCTGAACTGACCCCCGCGCTCAACGCCCGCGCCGATGCGCTGCGGCAGGATTACGAGGACATCAAGACCCTGCGCGCCTTGCAAACCGATGCGGCACAGCGTCTGCAAGAGGGGCTGACCGAGGTGCAGGCCGCGCGCACCGCGCTCAATCAGGCCATGGCCAACCGCACCGATCTGCCGATGCGCTTTACCGAAGACCCGGTGCGCACCGCGATCCTCATCGCTTCGACCGAAACGCTCGAAGGCTTTGCCAGCGGGCTGTCGGAAATCGCCACCGGCGCGGTGGAGCCGGCGCCGGTCAATCTTGACGGGCGGGTGGGGGAGCTGCCGCTGCCCGCGCAAGGCTTGGTGCTGCGCGCGGCGGGCGAGACCGATTCCGCCGGTGTTACCCGCCCCGGCATGATCCTCGCCACCCGGCCCCGCGCCATCGTCACCAGCCCCTCTGCCGCCACGATCCGCTATGTCGGGCCGCTGCTGGATCTGGGCAATGTGGTGATCCTTGAGCCGCAGGTGAATACGCTCTTCGTTCTGGCGGGGTTAGATGTCGTTTACGGCCAAGCCGGGCAGGTCATCGCCGGGGGGACACCCATCGGGTTGATGGGCGGGCCGGAAAACGGCACAACTTCGGCCATGTCACCAAATGGTGAAGACACTGGCGCTGATCGAACGGAAACGCTCTATATAGAAGTCAGACAAGAGAACATACCTCAGGACCCGGCAGACTGGTTCCGCACCGACAAGGATGGATAGCAGATGAAGAAATTCGTGATGGCAGCCGTGGCAGGCACGGTGGCAGGGGTTGTAGCGACCACACAGGTCGCGGGCCCATTGCTTGCGCAGGAGGCCGAAAAAACCAGCAATGTCTATGAGCAGCTTGATCTCTTTGGCGATATCTTTGAACGCATCCGGGCCCAATATGTCGAAGAATCCGATCCCGGTGATCTGATCGAGGCGGCGATCAACGGCATGTTGACCTCGCTCGATCCGCATTCCTCCTATCTCTCGCCCAAGGATGCCGCCAAGATGCGCGAGCAGACCCGGGGTGAGTTTGGCGGGCTGGGGATCGAGGTCACCCAGGAAGAGGGTTTCGTCAAAGTCGTCTCGCCCATCGATGGCACCCCCGCTGCCGAGGCCGGAATCGAAGCCGGGGATTTCATCACCCATGTTGACGGCGAAAGCCTGCTCGGGCTGCAGCTCGATGACGCGGTCGAGATGATGCGCGGGCCGGTTGGGTCAGAGATCATGATCACCGTGGTGCGCGAAGGCGAGCCGGAGCCCTTTGATGTCTCCATCGTGCGCGACACCATCCAGCTCACCGCCGTGAAGGCGCGGACCGTGGGCGAAACCGCCGTGCTGCGCCTGACCACCTTCAACGAGCAGACCTATCCGAAGATGAAGGAAGGGCTGGAAGAGCAGATCGAAGCCGCGGGTGGCATCGACGGGATCAATGGCATCGTGCTCGACATGCGCAACAACCCCGGCGGGCTGCTCAATCAGGCGATTGCAGTGTCGGATGCCTTCCTCGAAGAAGGCGAGATCGTCAGCACCCGGGGGCGTGATCTGGAAGACGGCGACCGCGTGAATGCGACGCCGGGCGATCTGTCGATGGGCAAGCCGATTGTGGTGCTGATCAATGGCGGCTCGGCCTCGGCCTCCGAGATTGTCGCCGGTGCCCTGCAAGACCACCGCCGCGCCATCGTGATTGGGACCAAGAGCTTTGGCAAAGGCTCGGTGCAGACCGTGATGCCCCTGCGCGGCGATGGCGCGATGCGGCTGACCACGGCGCGCTACTACACGCCCTCGGGCCGCTCGATCCAGGCGCTTGGGGTCTCGCCCGACATCGTGGTGGCCCAGCCTCCGACCAAGCCGGAAAGCGAAGAGGATGAGAACCTGCCCGCCCGTCCGCTGCGCTCGGAAGCCGATCTGCGCGGCAGTCTGAACAATGACAGCCTGAGCGAAGATCAAATCAAGCAGATCGAAGAGGACCGCGAGAAGGCCCGCAAGGCGGCGGAACTGCGCGAAGAGGATTACCAACTGGCCTATGCCATCGACATTCTGAAAGGTCTGTCGGCTTTGGGCTCGGAGAGGTAAGTTTGCCCCCTGCGTGATTGATCAAGGCCCCGCTGGCGACAGCGGGGCCTTTCTTGTTTCGGGGCGGCGATAGGCGGCGGCGGTTAACTCGTCTCGCGACAATGCCGCCGGAAGGCGCGTTTCAGCATGTCCAACTCGGCCCGCAGCAGGTCGATTTCCGCGCGGATGTCATCGCCAAGCGCCTCGCCTGCGATCAGGGTGACATGGCCCAATTGCGCGCCGCTGGCCTGATCCGTGATCAGCAGGGTCTGCACCCCATCGGCCACCGCCTCGGCCGGGATCGGCACGCGCAGCGCCCAGCGGCCCGGCGCGTCCTGTGCCGTCACGCTGACCCCCGCGACCGGGTTGCCAAGATGGGTCACGGCGATCTCGGGCGCGTCCCCCTCTCCGGCGCGGGCGGTCAGCACGCCCTGCCAGACGCCTTGGCGCATGACGGTCTTTGTCAGGTCAAATCGGCTCATGGCAGGTCCTACATCTGGGCGCGCGGGCGGCGCGTGAAGGTGAGGTCGCGCAGCACGACCTGATTCATGTTCGGCCCTTCAAAGATCAGGTCGATCCAGGCGCGCTCGATGCGCTTTTCGTTGAGCTTGCTATAGGCCAGATCAAACTCGATAGAGGCCTGTTCCGCCCCCTTGGGCCGTTCGCGCACGATCTGCTCGGTGTTGGGGCCGTGGCGGATATTGAGCCGGGCAAAGATTTCCAAGGGCTGTTCCATCTGCACGATACTGTCCATGCGAATGACATGCCGCCGTTTCAGCCCCGCCACCGCCTCAGGCGGCAGATCGATCACAAGCGACAGGAAAGAGCCGTCGAAGCTGAACACATCCATCTGCAGGCCGTAGGGCGCCAGATCGGCCTCGCGCATGTTGCGCAGCTGGCGCAGGCTGATCTCTGAACGGCTGCAATCGTGAAACAGCGTCGCCTCATTGCCGAGCATGGATTTCGTCTCAACCGCCGCGATCCCCGGCCCGGCCAACGGCCCGCGCCAAAGCTCGGGCCGCCATGCCCAATCGGCGTTATGCGGCTTGGGGAAACCGGTGGCGCCGACGACGGGCAGGGCAAGCCGTTCGTCGGCCCTGTGGATCAACTGGTCCAACTGCGCGCGCAGCAGCCGCGCACGGGTGCGCTGGCGGCGCAGAAGCGGCAGATCGGCATCGGCGGCACGGCGCGCGGCCTGCGCCCAGCGTTGGACGGCGCGGGCATAAAGCCGGCCCTCCAGAATCCCGCTAGTGAATTTGACCATCAAGCTGCGCCCCTTGTTTCCCGCAGTCTATGCAACAGGAAGGTTTCATTCAAATAAATTGCCCCGCAGCGGTTTCCGGGGCCGGGCGGCTAGATGCCGGGCTGACCGTCGCTCTTGGCGCGGGTCTGGCGGATCAGATCCAGCATCAGGCCGCGGCCCGCGTCGGATATCGCCGCACTCTGCGGCGCGCCATAGAGGGTGACGCTGGCGATATGGCCGCCGATCTGAGCCATGCCGCGCCAATGGCGGCCAGACATCCCCTCTGCGGGCACCGGCCCCTCGGCCACGAAGAGCGTCGTGCCCTCGCGGCTGTCGGTCTGTCTTACCGCGCTGAGCCCGGCGGCCTTGGCCACGTCCTGCGGGGTGGGCAGCGGGTGGTCCGGCTCGGCTTCGATCAGCGAGAGGGTCAAAATCCCCATGGGCGCGTCGGTGACCACATCGGGTAGGCCAAGCGCATCGCAGCGGGCCATCAGCGCGAAATAGCGCTTCAGGCTTTTGCGGTCGATGCAATAGCCCTGCGGCGGCACCACCTGCACCGCGCCTTGGGCAAGGCTGGCGCTGCGCAACGGGGGGCTGTCGGCACCGGCGCTGCGGGCAAAAGAGAAACCCTGACCGCCCTCACAGGCGGACAGGGTCAGCAACGCGAGCGCTGCAAAGGGCCGTTTAGAGGTCCATGTAGTCATGGGTCTCCGCCTTGGCGCCCGGATGTGTCACCGCGCCAAGGTAGGTGGGGCCAACGAGTTTCGCGTATTTCCACAGCGCGCCGCTTTCGTAGTTGGTCGCGCGCGGACCAGCCCAGGCCTTGCGACGCTCGGCCAGTTCCGCGTCGGAAAGGTCCACGGTGATGCTGCCCTTGATGGCGTCGAGCGTGATCATGTCGCCGTTCTTCAGCAGCGCAATCGGCCCGCCATGTGCGGCCTCGGGGCCGACGTGGCCAACACAGAAACCGCGCGTCGCGCCGGAGAACCGGCCGTCGGTGATCAGCGCCACCTTCTTGCCCATGCCCTGACCCGAAAGTGCCGCCGTGGTCGCCAGCATCTCGCGCATGCCCGGCCCGCCTGCGGGGCCTTCGTTGCGGATGACGAAGACATCGCCTTCGGAATAGGCGCGGTTTTGCACCGCTTCAAAGGCATCCTGCTCGCATTCGAAGACCAGCGCCGGGCCGGTAAAGACGATGTCGTCTTCGGCCATGCCGGCGATTTTCACGATGGCGCCTTCGGGGGCGAGGTTGCCCTTGAGGCCCACAACGCCACCGGTCTTGCTGATCGGATTGGCGACCGTGTGGATCACCTTGCCGTCGGCCTCGCGGTCGATGCGGTCCAGTTCCTCGCCGATGGAGCGGCCCGTGGCGGTCAGACAGTCGGTGTGCAGCAGCCCAGCCTTGCGCAGCTCCTTCATCACCACCGGCACGCCGCCGGCGTCGTAAAGGTCCTTGGCCACATACTGACCGCCCGGTTTCATATCGACGAAATAGGGCGTGTCGCGGAAGATTTCGCAGACGTCTTCGAGGTAGAACTCGATCCCCGCCTCATGCGCCATGGCGGGCAGGTGCAGGCCGGCGTTGGTCGAGCCACCGGTGCAGGCCACGATGCGCGCCGCGTTTTCAAAGGCTTCGCGGGTGCAGATGTCCCGCGCGCGGATGTTCTTCTCAATGAGGTTCATCACCGCCGCGCCCGAGGCTTCGGCATAGGCGTCGCGGCTTTCGTAAGGCGCGGGCATGCCCGAGGAATTGGGCAGCGCGAGGCCGATGGCTTCCGACACGCAGGCCATGGTATTGGCAGTGAACTGGCCGCCGCAGGCGCCCGCCGAGGGGCAGGCCACGCGTTCGAGCACATCAAGGGCGGCCTGCGACATGGAACCGTTCTGGAACCGGCCCACCGCCTCGAACATGTCCTGCACGGTCAGATCGCGGCTGGCGAAATCTTCCGGCACGTCCGCCCCGGCAGGTGCTTTGCCCGGCAGGATCGACCCGCCATAAAGAAAGACCGAGGGCACGTTCAGCCGCAGCATCGCCATCATCATCCCCGGCAGGGATTTGTCACAGCCCGCCAGACCCACGATCGCGTCATAGCAATGGCCGCGCATGGTCAGTTCCACCGTATCGGCAATCGCTTCGCGCGACGCCAGCGAGGAGCGCATGCCCTCATGACCCATGGCGATACCGTCGGTGACGGTGATCGTGGTGAACTCGCGCGGGGTGCCCTGTTCGGCATGCACGCCGATCTTCACCGCCTGCGCCTGACGGTTCAGCGCGATGTTGCAGGGGGCCGCCTCGTTCCAGCAGGTGGCGACGCCCACCAGCGGCTGGTGAATCTCTTCTTCGGTCATGCCCATGGCATAGTAATAGGACCGATGCGGCGCGCGGGCCGGGCCTTCGGTCACGTGGCGGCTGGGCAGCCGGGATTTGTCGAAGCGTGGGGTGGTGGACATCGGTGAGCTCCTTGAAACGTCTTGAGTGGAATAGTCGGGGCGGGGCCGTGCTGCAAGGCTTTGGCGCGATTTGGAGCGGGGGAACTGTTGTATTGCAGCGTGTTAGGGCATAGGTTCTGACCTTCTAACCCGGTCAATCTGACCAGCCCACCTGCGTGAAAGCCCGGCATATGCTCTGCGAGATCCCGTTCTGCCCATTCGGTCTGACCCTGTGATGATCTGGCGGCCCGATTACAGCGCCCATGCGGGTTTTATTGCCCCCGCGCGGCCCAGCTCGGCGCTCTGGCGTTTCCTGCTGGGGCTTTTCGTCGCGGTGGTGGCCTATGTCGCGCTGAACGAGTTCTACTTTCAGGCGATTTATGCGCTGGTCGGCTCGGCCGCGACCTCGCTGCATGGTACATTGTTGCAGGGCGCCACGCCGCAGGCGATGTATCTGCTGCTCTTCAGCTTTGCGACGATGGCACTGGCGGTGAGCGTCACGGTGCGGGTGGTCCACCGCCGCAACACGCGGACCCTGCTGGGTGCGCCAGAACGGCTGTGGCCGAGTTTTCGTGCGGTCTCTATCGCCATGCTGGTGCTTGGCGCGGTGCTCTTTGTGCTGCCGCCCTGGGACATGGGCGGCGCGCTGACGCCGAACCTGCCGCTGGGGCGCTGGCTGCTGCTTTTGCCGCTCTCGCTGCTGGCGGTGCTGGTGCAGGTCAGCGCCGAAGAGATCCTCTTTCGCGGCTATGTGCAGCAGCAACTGGCGGCGCGGTTTCGCTCTCCGCTGGTCTGGATGGTGCTGCCCTCGGCGCTCTTTGCGCTCGGTCATTATCTGCCCGCCGAGGCGGGGGAGAATGCGCTGATGGTGGCGCTCTGGGCCGGGGTTTTCGGCGTGCTGATGGCCGATCTCACGGCGCGCTCCGGCTCGCTTGGCCCGGCCATTGCGGTGCATCTGTGGAACAATGTCTCGGCAATTTTGATTATCTCCCTGCCGGATGACCTGTCGGGGCTGGCGCTCTATCTCGCGCCCTTCTCGATGGATGACGCGGCAGCGATGCGCACTTGGCTGCCGGTGGATTTCGCGATGATGCTGGTGTCCTGGCTGGCGGCAAGACTGGCGATACGCCGCTGATTGCAATTTCCCGGCCCGGGGATTATCTGGAACGGAACCACAGCAGAGGCCTGCCAATGAACTGGATCACCAACTACGTCCGTCCGCGTATCAACTCGATCTTCTCGCGCCGCGAGACACCGGACAACCTGTGGACCAAGTGCAACGAATGCGGCACCATGCTGTTTCACCGCGAGTTGTCGGACAATCTGAACGTCTGCACCAATTGCGGCCATCACATGCACATCAGCCCGCGCGAACGGTTCAAGGCGCTGTTCGACGGTGGCATCTTTACCGAGGTAAAAGTCCCTGCACCGACCCCCGATCCGCTGCATTTCAAGGATCAGAAACGCTACCCCGACCGGCTGAAGGCGGCGCAGAAACAGACCGGCGAGCATGAGGCGATGCTGGTCGTCACCGGCGAGATGGGCCGCACACCGATCGTCGCCTGCGCGCAGGATTTCTCCTTCATGGGCGGTTCCATGGGGATGTATGTCGGCAATGCGATCATCGCCGCTGCCGAAGAGGCGGTGAAAATGCACCGCCCGCTGGTGCTCTTTTCTGCCGCCGGCGGCGCGCGGATGCAGGAAGGTATCCTGAGCCTGATGCAGATGCCGCGCACCACGGTCGCGATCCAGATGCTGAAAGAGGCCGGGCTGCCCTATATCGTCGTGCTGACCCATCCGACGACGGGCGGTGTGACGGCCTCCTATGCGATGCTGGGCGATGTGCAAATCGCCGAGCCGAACGCGCTCATTTGCTTTGCCGGGCCACGTGTCATTGAGCAAACCATCCGCGAAAAACTCCCCGAAGGTTTCCAGCGGGCGGAATATCTGCTCGACCACGGCATGCTGGACCGGGTGACCAAACGGACCGAGATGCGCGACGAGTTGATCACCATCACCCGGATGCTGATGGGGCTGTCCCCGGCCGTGCGCGGCGATCTGCCCGCCCCGAAAGAGACCGAAGTGGCCGAAGCCGCCGCTGCGGTTCAGGCCTCGGCTGACCTGCCCGCCGACGACGCCGACAAGAAATGAGCACGCCTTCATCGGACGTCATCCTTGAACGGATGATGGCGCTGCACCCCAAGATCATCGACCTGACGCTCGACCGGATGTGGCGGCTGCTGGACGCTTTGGGCAACCCGCAGAACGATCTGCCGCCGGTGATCCATATCGCCGGGACCAATGGCAAAGGCTCCACCCAGGCGATGATCCGCGCGGGGCTGGAGGCGGCGGGCAAGACCGTTCACGCCTATACATCGCCGCATCTGGCGCGGTTTCACGAGCGGATCCGGGTCGCGGGGGCGTTGATCTCGGAGCCGGATCTGGCCGCCGTGCTGGACGAATGCCACGCCGCCAATGGCGGCGAAGAGATCACCTATTTCGAGATCACCACCTGTGCGGCGATCCTCGCCTTTGCGCGGGCCAAGGCGGATTACACGCTCTTGGAAGTCGGCCTCGGCGGGCGTTTGGACGCGACCAATGTGGTCGACCCGGCGCTGACGGTGATCACGCCGGTCTCGGTCGATCATCAGCAGTATCTGGGCGAGACTTTGGCCGAGATTGCCGGCGAGAAAGCCGGGATCATCAAGCGGCGGGTGCCCTGTGTCGTCGGCCCGCAGGAAGACGCCGCGCTGGAAGTGATCGAAGACCGCGCTGCCAAACTCGGCGCGCCGCTCCTGGCCTATGGGCAGCAGTGGCATGTCGGGCCAGAGGCCGGGCGCATGGTCTATCAGGATGAGCGCGGGCTCTTGGACCTGCCGCGCCCCAATCTGCCCGGTGATCACCAGATCATGAACGCGGGCGCAGCCTTGGCGGCGCTGCGGCAGTTGGGCCTGGGGGCGGACGCCTGTGAGGCCGCCGTGACGCGCGCCGAATGGCCCGCGCGGATGCAGAAGCTGTCGGAGGGGCCGCTTGCGCAACAAGCGCCGCAGGCGGAGCTGTGGCTGGATGGCGGGCACAACCCGGCGGCAGGGCAGGCGCTGGCCGCCGCGCTCTCTGCGATGCCAGAGCGTCCGACGCATTTGATCTGCGGCATGTTGAACACCAAAGACATCGCAGGCTATCTGCGCCCCCTCGCGGCCCAGGGCGCCAGTCTCACCGCCGTGTCGATCCCCGGCGAGGCGGCGACCTTGCCCGCGGCAGCCACCGCCGCAGCCGCGCGGGAGGTGGGGTTTGAGACCTCGGAGGCCGAGAGCGTCAGCGCCGCGCTGGCAGCGATCACGGCGCGGGAACCGCAGGCACGTGTGTTGATCTGTGGATCGCTCTACCTCGCCGGGAGCGTGTTGCGCGAAAGCGTCTATTAACCATATTCGGGCGCGCCACCTGCTTTGGATTGCCGATATGGTGTACCTTGGTCGTTACAGATTTAACCCGATCTCGACCGAGGTGCCATTCATGTCCAACCCCATCGGCCCGGCGCGTCACCCGCAGGACGCAGCGCGGAAATATCAGTTTATCTTCATGGCCATAGGTATCGCTATTATCGCCGGCGGCCTGTGGTGGCTTTACGAAGTCGAACGCCCCTACCATCCGATTTTGCAGGGCAATGACCTGCATATGCAGCAGATCAGCGATTCCTGAACCCCGGCGCGGGGCGCTGTGTCAGCGGCCCCACTCCTCGCTCTGCATTTCCCGCAGGCGCGAGGCGGTGCGCTCGAATTCAAAAGTGCCTTCCCCTTCGAGATAGAGCATCTCCGGCGGGGCCGCCGCCGAGCAGATCAGCCGCACCTTTGCCTCATAAAGCGCGTCAATCAGCGTGACGAAACGCTTGGCTTCGTTGAAGTTCGACCGGCCCAGTGTGGGGATGTTGTCCAGCAGCAGCACCCGCACGGCCTGCGCCAGCGCGAGGTAATCCGCAGCGCCCAGCGGCTGGCCGCAGAGCGCGTGGAAACCGGCGCGGGCCATGCCGTTGTGAAAGGCGGGGATGACCACTTCGCGGCCTTTGACGTGGAGGGTCAGCGGCGCGCCCTTCGTGCCCGCCAGATCGTCCCAGACCGCATCCATCGCGGCCCGGCTTTCGGCGTTGACGGGGGTGAAATAGACCTGCGATCCGGCCAGCCGGTCTTGGCGGTAATCGGTCGGACTGGCGAGTTCATGGACCACCATCCGCTCTTTGATGAGGTCGATGAAGGGGACGAAAACCTCGCGGTTGATGCCGTTTTTATAAAGGTCATCGGGCAGGCGGTTTGAGGTGGTGACCACCACCACCCCGGCGGCGAAGAGCGCTTCGAACAAGCGGCCCACGATCATCGCGTCGGTGATGTCGGTGATCTGCATCTCGTCAAATGCCAGCAGCCGCACGCTCTCGGCCACGTCGCGGGCAACGGGGGCGATGGCGTCATCCACGCCGGTCTTGCGGACCTCATGCATGGCGTTGTGGATTTCCTGCATGAAGGCGTGGAAATGCACCCGGCGCGATGGGATGTCAGGCAGATGGGCCACGAACATATCCATCAGCATCGACTTGCCGCGCCCGACACCGCCCCAGAGGTAGAGACCTTTCGGCGGTTCGGGGGCTTTGCGGAAGAAGCTTTTCTTCGGCGGATTGGCCAGTGCATCGCGGATGCGGTCGAACTCCGCCATGACGGTTTCCTGGGCCGGGTCGGCCTTGAGTTTGCCCTCGGCGACCAGCCGGGCATAGGTCTCGCGCATATTGCTCATGGCGGGAGAGATAGCGTGCTGTTGGGGGAGAGGAAAGGTGGTCTTGTGGAAGGGCCAGCGCCTGCGGCTTGATTCCGGGCAGGGGTGGCTTCCTCAGCCGTTACCAGTCAGCCGGCCCCTTCTCTGCAAACTCATGCACCAGAAAGTCGATGAACGCCCGCACCTTGGGCTGGGTGAACCGCCCCGGCGGATAGACCGCATAGATGCCCTGCGTCTCCAGCGGCAGATCGGGGATCGCATCTTCGACCAAGCCCTTCTCCATCGCCTCGGCATAGAGAAAGCTCGGCAGATAGGCGATGCCCAGCCCCGAAATCGCGGCATTCAAAAGACTCTGCCCGTCATTGACCGAGAGCCAGCCCGCCGTGCGCACCTGCCGCTTCTCCCCGGAAGGCGCGGTCAGCTTCCAGACGTTGCCAGACGACTGGTTCGAATAATGCAGCAGCTTGTGGTTGTTCAGATCGTCGATCTTTTCCGGCCGCCCATATTGCTCGAAATACTTCGGGCTGGCGATCATGCGTTTGGTGGTCTCGGTCAGTTTGCGCGCGCGCAGGGTGCTGTCTTCCAACTCACCGATGCGCACGGCCATGTCGAAGCCTTCGGAAATCAGCTCAACATAGCGGTTGTTCAGCACCATGTTCACGGTGATGTCGGGGAAGTCCTGCAAGAACTCCGACAGGGCGGGCGAGAGGTGATTGACGCCAAAATCCGTCGCCACAGATATCCGCAACAGCCCCGAGGGTGCGGATTGCATGGAAGTGACCAGCGCATCGGCTTCGCCCGCGTCATTCAGCACCCGGCGGGCGCGGTCGTAATAGGCCAGGCCAATCTCCGTGGGCGAGACGCGGCGGGTGGTGCGGTTCAACAGCCGCGCGCCAAGGCGGGCCTCCAGCGAAGAGACATGTTTGGAGACGGCGGATTTCGAAATCCCCATTTTCTTGGCAGCATCGGTAAAGCCGCCTTGATCCACCACTGTGGCAAACGCTTCCATTTCCGTAAGGCGGTCCATTGCCTGTCCCTTCGCTTAAATATCGTTGCGAGCAGATATGGCGGGCAATTCGGGCAGGAAGGGGGCAGGGACAAGACAGTCCCGTGGTCTTTGCGAGGATCGTTCAAGGCATGGAAACGCCGCGGCACTGCGATGCCCCTCGGTTCAGAGCCAGCGGAACCACTTCAGGATGGCGAGCATGAGTGCGGCGAGCCCCACCATGGCGAGGCAGAGAATCGCAAAGGCGCGGGGGTCGTCCACCCCCGGCATGCCGCCGACATTGACGCCGAAGAGGCCGGTGAGGAAGCCCAGCGGCAGAAAGACTGCTGCCGCGAGGGACAGCACATAGCCATGCCGCGCCTGGCGTTGGGCCACCTGATTGTCATGTTCGTCCTGCACGGTGACGATGCGTTCTTGCAGCGCGTCGAGCTCCTCCACCACGATGGCGGTACGGTTGGCCAATTCGCGCAGCTTCATCGAATCGACATCCGGCACCAGCGGCAGGTCCAGTTCCGCCAGCCGCTCCAAGGCGCTGCGCTGCGGCGCGAGGTAGCGTTCCAGTTTGATCGTGCTGCGGCGGGTGACCGGCAGTTCCTTGGGCGGCGGGGTGCTGAGGTCTTCGAGGTCGGCCTCGTAGAAGGCCGTGCGGTCCGCCAGCCGCGCCACTTCGACCTGCACTCGCGCGGTCAAACGCGCCACCAAGGCTTCGAGGAAGGCCGATGGCCGGGGCGGGGCGCTGTTCTGCGCGGCCAGCGCACGCAGCTCGTCAATCGCAAAGACCCGGCGCATCCGCACCGTGATCACCACCGCATCGGTCACCCACATGCGGACCGAGACCATCTGATCGGCCTGCTGCCCGGCGTTGAGGTTGATGCCGCGCAGGTTCAGGATCAGCCCGTCGTCATATTCATCGCAGCGGGGCCGGGTTTCCGGTTGCAGCAAGGCGCCTGCCGGGATCTCGGGCAGATGTTCGGCCAACCACGGTGCCAGCGCCGGGTCCGAGAGGTCATAATGCCACCAGCGGTAGCGCCCCGGCCCGGTGAGCTGGTCATCTTCAGGCACCTGAGCGGTGCCGTCCTCAAAGATATCAAAAACGCAGAGCGGCATGGCGACCTTGGGGCTGTTTCAGCGATCCTGCGGCTATCTAGGGCCGGGCGCAAGGGCGGCCAGCCCCGCCGCCTCGGCGCCTAAAGCGCTGCGGCCAGCCGGGTGCCTTGGTTGATCGCGCGCTTGGCATCGAGCTCCGCCGCCACATCCGCGCCGCCGATCACATGGCAGGGCACGCCGCGCGCCTCCAAGGTGTCGGCAAGGCTGCGGTCAGAGAGTTGCCCGGCGCAGAGCACGATGGTGTCGGCCTCGATCAGCGTCGGGTTTTCGCGGGCTTCGCCGAAGGTGATATGCAGGCCGTTGTCGTCGATCTTCTCGTAATTCACCCCGGCAATCATCTTCACATTGCGCATGGTCAGCGAGGCGCGGTGAATCCAGCCCGTGGTCTTGCCCAAACCCTTGCCGGGTTTGCTGGTCTTGCGTTGCAGCATGGTGATCTGCCGCGCCGGCGCGGGCGGCTGCGGCCCTTCGGGCGCCAGACCGCTGCGGTGTTCGGCCGGATCGGTGACGCCCCATTCGCGCATCCATTCGGGCAGGTTCATCGTGCTGCTTTCGCCGTCATGCACCAGATGTTCGGAGACGTCGAAGCCGATGCCCCCCGCCCCGATCACCGCGACCCGCTGGCCGACCTTGGCCGTGCCGTTCAGCACATCGATGTAGCTGACCACATTATCGCGGTTCTGACCGGGGATCTGCGGATCGCGCGGCACCACGCCGGTGGCGATGATGACCTCGTCAAAGCCCGAAAGCGCATCGGCACTGGCTTCGGTCTCCAACTGCACGGTCACGCCCCGTTCTGCGAGCATGGTGCGATACCAATCGACCAGCCCCCAGAACTCCTCTTTCCCCGCCACCTGTTTGGCGAGGTTCAACTGCCCGCCAATCTCGCTGGCGCGGTCCATCAAGGTGACCTTATGCCCGCGTTCCGCCGCCGTAATCGCCGCCGAAAGCCCCGCCGGACCCGCGCCGACAACGGCGACGGTTTTCGCGGTCGCCACCGGTTCGATCCGCAGTTCCGTCTCATAGCAGGCGCGGGGGTTCACCAGACAGGTGGAGATCTTGCCACCGAAAGTATGGTCGAGACAGGCTTGGTTGCAGGCGATGCAGGGGGCGATCTGGTCTGCCTTGCCCGCTTTTGCCTTGGCGAGGAAATCGGCATCCGCCAGCATCGGGCGCGCGAGGCTGACCATATCGGCGCAGCCCTCGGCCAGCACCTCCTCGGCCACCTCGGGCGTGTTGATGCGGTTCGAGGTGATGAGCGGGATGCCCACTTTGCCCATCAGCTTTTTCGTGACCCATGCGAAAGCCGCGCGGGGCACCGAGGTGGCAATCGTGGGAATACGCGCCTCATGCCAGCCGATGCCGGTGTTGATGATCGTCGCGCCCGCCTTCTCGACCTCTTGCGCCAGTTGCACGACCTCCTCAAAGGTCGAGCCATTGGGGATGAGGTCGATCATCGACAAGCGGTAGATCAGGATGAAATCCTCCCCCACCGTCTCGCGCACCCGGCGCACGACTTCGAGCGGCAGGCGCATGCGGTTCTCGTAGGAGCCGCCCCAGCGGTCCTCGCGCCTGTTGGTATGGGTGACAAGGAACTGGTTCAGAAAATACCCTTCCGAGCCCATGATCTCGACCCCGTCATAGCCCGCTTCGCGCGCGCGCAGGGCGCAGGCGGCGATGTCACTGATCTGCTTCTCGATGCCTTCCTCGTCGAGCTCCTTGGGGGCGAACATCGAGATCGGGGATTTCACGGCGCTCGGGGCCACACATTCAGGCGTGAAAGCATAGCGCCCCGCGTGCAGGATCTGCATGGCGATCTTGCCGCCCGCCTCATGCACCCGCTGGGTGATGATGCTGTGGTTGTCCACGTCCTTCTGGCTGACCATCATCGCCGCCCCATGCGCCACCGCGCCTTCCCGGTTCGGACCGATGCCACCCGTGACCATCAGCCCGACCTCACCGCGCGCGCGGGTGGCATAGAATTCGGCCACCCGGTTCCAGTCGCCGGTCTCTTCCAGCCCGGTGTGCATCGACCCCATCAGCAGCCGGTTCTTCAGCGTGGTGAAACCAAGGTCGAGCGGGGCGAGGAGATGGGGGTAATCGGACATGGCTTTACCTTTCTGGTCGGGCTGGGTCACTGTGACACCATCGGAAACGGCAGGGCAAGTCACGTGGAACGCCGCGTCATCCGCGCGGCTCACCGTGGGTCAAGACAGGGGTATCGGATGGAACCGGCAGGGGTGACGTTGCGCGATGCGGGGGTGGCGGATCATGACGCTTTGGGGCGGGTGATGTTCGATGCGATCCACCATGGCGCCAGCGCCTATAGCAAGGCGGAGCGGGCCGCCTGGCTCTCCGCGCCGCCGCAGGGGCCGCAGTGGTCGGCCAAGTTGCGCGGGCAGCAGGTGATCCTGGCCGAACGGGCGGGGCAGGTGATCGGTTTTATGATGCGCGAGCGGGGCTATATTGATCTGGCCTTTATCGCCGCCGCAGCGCAGGGGCAGGGTGTCTTCCGCGCGCTTTACCGGCAGGTCGAGCAGGCAGCGATTGCCGCGGGCGAAGGCCGGCTGCATGCCCATGCCAGCCTGATGGCGCGCCCTGCCTTTGAGGCGATGGGCTTTCATGTTATCGCGGCCGAACGCGTCGCACGGTCGGGTGAATATCTGGACCGCTTTGAAATGGAGAAGATACTGACATGACCCCCGAAGAGATCGCCAAACTGCCCTACCGCGCCTGTGTCGGTGTGATGCTCGTCAATGCCGAGGGCCATGTCTTTGTCGGCCAGCGGCGCGACCGGGATCAGGAGGCCTGGCAGATGCCGCAAGGCGGGATCGATCCGGGTGAGACCCCGCGCGAAGCGGCGCTGCGTGAGCTGGAGGAAGAGACCGGCATTCCGCGTGATCTGGTGCGGATCGAGGCCGAGACCGAAGGCTGGCTGCCCTATGATCTGCCGCAGGAACTGGTGCCGAACATCTGGAAGGGCCGCTACCGGGGGCAGGAACAGAAATGGTTCCTCATGCGTTTTCAGGGGCAGGACGACCAAGTCAACATCCAGACGGCCGAGCCTGAATTCTCTGAATGGCGCTGGCTGCCGCCTGAGCATCTTGTCGCCGGGATCGTGCCGTTCAAAAGGGCGGTCTATGCGGCGGTTCTGGAGGAATTCGAGGAGAAGTTATGACACGTTTCATCACCTTCGCCCTGGCCGCGTTCGCGCCGCTTCCTGCCGCGGCCCTGTCCTGCCTGCCGCATTCGGTCGAGGCGACCTATCAACGCGCCGATCAGGCCGAGGAAAGCTATGTGGTGGTGCAAGGTCGGCTGACCTTTGACGCCAGCGCCCTGCCGGACAACGGCACCGGCACGCAAAGCCCGCCTAAGCTGACCCGGGTGCCGGCGCAGATCAGCGGCATGGCCCTGTCCAAGGGCGGGTTTGACGTCCCCTTCGAGCAGCCTTTGACGCTTGAGGTGGCCTGCTACGGCCCCTGGTGCGGGTCGGTTGAGGAAGGCGATGTGCTCGCCTTTGTCGAACGGACCCCGCAGGACGGCTATGTGCTGGAGAGCAACCCTTGCGGCGGGAACCTGTTCACCGCGCCGAAACCGGCGATGATCGATCAGGTGCAAAGCTGTTTCGCGGGCGGGCCCTGCACGCCCGAGCGCTGAGCTAGGCCAGCAGGGGTATCCGGGGCGCGGCATCGCGGGGCAGCAGCCCGGTCAGACGCGGATCGTCGTCGATCTCGATCTGCCGCGCATAGGGCGTGAAGCCTGAGCGTTCGTAAAACCCAAGCGCCTGCGGGCTGTCGTGGGTGCAGGTGTTGAGATGCAGCCGGCTGATCGGTTTCTCCCAAGCCAGCCGGATCGCCTGATTCATCAGATACCGCCCCGCACCGCTGCCGATCAGCTTGGCGGTAAGGCCGAAATAGGCCAATTCGCAATCGCCATCCGGTTTGAAATAAAGCTCCAGCAGCGCTTCATCCGCCCCGTCGCGGGTCAGGGTGTAGAACTGCCGCGCCGGGTCTTTCAGCATCTCTCCCAGCGTCGCATCATCGAGCTTGAGCCGCCCGAACCAGAGCCAGTCCGTGCCGACCCGGCGAAAGATATCGCGGTACCAATCCAGCGTCGGCGTCACTTGGCGAAAGCTCACGCCCTCTGGCGCGTCGAGCGCGCGAACAGGCGGGGGGCTGCGCATTTCAAGATGCGTCACCACCACCGCGAATTTGCCAAGTGGAATGTCGTGAAAACCGTTGCCGGGCATGATCAGACCAGACCTTCGGTCTTGAACAGCGCCATGATGTCCGTCTCGGGCCGCGGCCCGATATGCGATATGACCTCGCCCGCGCAGATATTGCCCATGCGCCCACAGGTTTCCAGATCGCGGCCCGTGGCCAGCCCATAGAGGAACCCGGCAGCGAATTGATCGCCCGCACCGGTGGCATCCACCGGCACAACCTTTCGCACTGGCACGTCGACACGTTCATCGCCCCGCAGCAGCGTCACCCCGTCGCCCGAGCGGGTGCAGACCACCAGCGGGCAGATCTCGGCGGTTTTGGCGATGGCGGTCTCGGTGTCCTCCGTCTCCCACAGGGCGCGGATTTCGGCCTCATTGCCGATGACATAGCCCAGATCGTTCTCGATCAGGTCCAGAAAGTCGGCGCGGTGGCGTTCGACGCAGAAGGGATCGGAAATCGCGATGCCCGCCATGCCGCCGCCCGCCGTGGCCGCCCGCGCGGCTTCGCGAAAGGCGGTTTTACCCGCGTCATGGTCAAAGAGATAGCCTTCGAGGAACATCAGCTTGGCTTTTGACGTGACCTCTTGCGGCACGTCGTCAGAGGTCAGCCCGGTCGAGATGCCCAAGTATGTGTTGAGCGACCGCTCCCCATCCGGCGTGACAAAGATCATGCAGCGCGAGGTCGGGGTCTCGCCCTCGGGAACCGGCGCGTTGACGAAATCAATGCCGATGTCGGTCATCGCTTTGGCATAGAAGCGGCCCAGTTCATCATCGCGCACCCGGCCAATGAAGGCGGTCTTCATCCCAAGCGCCCCCGCGCCTGCGACCGTATTGGCGACCGAGCCGCCGGGGGTTTGCAGACGGTCCTGCATCTTGCCGTAAAGCTCTTCGGCGCGGTCGCGTTCGATCAGCTGCATGATGCCTTTTTCGATGCCGTTCCCGGCAAGGAAAGCGTCATCGGCATGGGAAATCACATCGACGACGGCGTTGCCGATGCCAACCACTTCGTATTGGGTCATTCTGTCTTGTCCTCGTATTGGCATAGGTCACGGATGATACAGGTGCGGCAGAGCGGCTTGCGCGCTTTGCAATGGTAGCGGCCATGCAGGATCAGCCAGTGGTGGGCATGGCGCTGGAAATCGGCGGGGATGTTGTCTTCGATGGCCCGCTCCACGGCGTCCACCGTCTTGCCGGGCGCGATGCCGGTGCGGTTGCCGACGCGGAAGATATGCGTATCCACCGCCTGCGCGGGCTGGCCCCACCACATGTTGAGCACGACATTCGCGGTCTTGCGCCCGACGCCCGGCAGCGATTGCAGGGCGGCGCGGGAATTGGGCACCTCGCCGCCATAGTCATCGACAAGGATCTGGCTCAGCTTGATGACATTCTTGGCCTTTTGACGATAGAGACCAATGGTCTTGATGTGTTCAATCAGCCCGTCGAGGCCAAGATCGAGCATCTTCTGCGGGGTGTCGGCGATCTTGAACAAGTCGCGCGTGGCCTTGTTCACGCCCGCATCGGTGGATTGCGCGCTCAGCGCCACGGCGACCACCAGCGTATAGACGTTGACATGTTCCAGCTCGCCTTTCGGCTCGGGCTCGGCCTCCTGAAAGCGGGCGAAAATCTCGCGGATCGTATGGTAATCAAGTTGGCGTGCCATGGCGTCGGGTATGCGATGAATGGCGCGTCAGGGCAAGCGGGGGCAGGGCGGCCGGGACGATGGCGCAAGAAACGGGTCGCGCGCGGGCCGGGGCGCGGCTAATCTTGAACCATGACAGAGATCACCAGCATATCCCCCGCGCCCGAAGATCAAGGCTACCACTACCATGTGATGCGCCGCGCCATCGCGCTGATCGACGAGGCCGAAGACCCGATGCAGCTCGACCGGATCGCGGGGGAGATGGGCATGTCCTCGGCCCATTTCCAGCGCCTGTTTTCGCGTTGGGTGGGGGTCTCGCCGAAACGCTATCAGCAATATCTGATGCTGGATCAGGCCAAGGTGATGCTGCGCGAGCGTTTCACCACGCTGCGGGCGGCGCATGAATTGGGCCTGTCGGGCAGCGGGCGGTTGCATGACCTGTTCCTGCGGTGGGAGGCGATGAGCCCCGGCGAGTTTGCCCGCAAGGGGGCGGGGCTCACCATCTATTGGGGCTGGTTTGACAGCCCCTTTGGCCCGACCTTGGTGATGGGCACCGACAAGGGGCTCTGCGGCTTGGCGCTTTCCGCTGAAGTCGGGGAGGCGGCGGCGATGGAGGATCTCACCAGCCGCTGGCCGCTGGCGGATTTTGTCGAGAATCCGGAAAGGCTGCGGCCCTGGGTGAGGACCGCCTTTGGCCTGCAGGACGACCCGGACGCGAAAGCCCCGCTCTACCTCATCGGCGCGCCCTTTCAGATCAAGGTCTGGGAGGCGCTGCTGCGCATTCCCTCGGGCCATGTCACCACCTATTCCGAGATCGCCGAAGCGATCGGCAGCCCCCGCGCGGTCCGCGCTGTCGGCACCGCAGTGGGGCGCAACCCGGTCAGCTGGCTGATCCCCTGTCACCGGGCGCTGCGCAAGAGCGGGGCGCTTGGCGGCTACCACTGGGGGCTGCCGGTCAAACGCGCCATGCTGGCCTTTGAATCCGCCCGCGCCGAGGCGTGATTGGGCCGAGTTTGGCGGGATACCGCTGACCTGCAGAAAAGTTTTATGTTCGTGGGAACATGAAGTGCCTATATTGCGTTCACGTCAAGATGCCCCGCCCGAACGGGGCCCGTGAAATATGAAGGCAGTAGACATGATTTCTTCTAAGATGACTTTGGCCGCCGCTCTTGCCGGCGCGATGACACTGGGTGCTTGTACGCAGCCGATGCAGCCGGGCAACGGCGATCCGAACCAGCGGACCAAAAGCGGCGCATTGATCGGCGCGGGCGTCGGGGCCCTTGCCGGTGCGATTTCCGAAGGTGACGGCAAAGGCGCGCTGAAAGGTGCCCTGATCGGTGGCACCATTGGCGCGGGCGTGGGCTATTCGCTGGACAAGCAAGAAGCCGAACTGCGCGCTGCAATGGACAGCCGCGTGGTCATCACCAACACCGGTGACCGGCTGATTGTGACCCTGCCGCAGGACATCCTCTTCGCGACAGACAGCACCAACGTGGCCCCGGCGCTGCGTGACGATCTGGCCGCCCTGGCGCAGAACGTGAATGTTTACCGGAACTCGACCCTGCAGGTTGTCGGCCACACCGACAGCGACGGCGAAGCGGCCTATAACCAGCAGCTCTCCGAGCGTCGGGCACAGGCGGTGGGCAATATCCTGATGTCCAACGGCGTGCCGCAGTCGCGTCTGCGCACCTTTGGCCGGGGCGAAAGCCAGCCGGTGGCGAGCAACCTGAGCGCTGCGGGCAAAGCGCAGAACCGCCGGGTTGAGATCGTGATCCTGCCCAACGCGCGGTAAACCGCGTCGTTCGGCGAAAGCCTGAAACCCCGGCCCTTGGCCGGGGTTTTTCTTTGGGCTCAGAGGTTATCCGTGACCCGAAACCCTTGGGGGATGGTGTCGCGCCCCTCCAGCAAGAGATCAGCCATCACCTGCGCCACTTTCGGGGCCATGCCAAAGCCGATCTTGAAGCCGCCATTGGCGATGAAATGCCCCGGCCTGCGCGGCCATTCCCCCAGCATCGGCGCCCGGCTGCGGCTGCGCGGGCGCAGCCCGGCCCAGCGTTCGATCACCGGGGCATCCCGCAGCGCAGGCACCGCCGCGCGGGCCTTGGCGATCACGGCGTCGAGCTGTTCGTCGGTGCCCTCGGGGCTGTCGAACACCCGCTCGGTCGTGCCGCCAACCGCCACCGTGCCATCCAGATGCGGGATCACATGCACCCCACCCGCGAAAAGCTGCGCCGCCCCGCCCATGTCCAATCGCAACAGCGCCGCCTGACCTTTGATCCCCGCGCCGACCTGCCGGGAATGGCTGGCGTTCATCGCTTCCAGCCCGGCAACCCCGGTGGCCCAGAGGGTCTTACCCCGGTCAGGCGCCTCCGCCACCACCTGCGCCCCCTTGGCCGCCAGTGCTGCGACCAGCGCGGCGCAGGCCTGACGCGGATGGATCAGCGCGCTCAATGTGTCGCGGATCAGCCAGCCGCTGGGGCTTGTGGGGGACCAAGCGCCACCTTCATCGCGGATCACCTCCCACCGCGCATGGCCCTGCCACAACTCCGCTGCCGTCTGCGCCCGCTGCCGGGCCAGTGCGAGGGCCGCGTCATCCGCCACCGGTTGCAAGCGTCCGCTGCGGATATAGCCCGGGGCGGCGCCGCCGGTCTCGGCGACCTCGGTCCAGAAGTCTTCGGCGCAGAGCAGGCTGTCGCGTTGAAAGGCTTTCTTGGGGTTCCAATTTTCCGGCACATGCGGTGCCAGCGCCCCGACGATCCCGCCCGAGGCTCCGGCTGCCGGACCGGCAGGGTCCACCAACTGCACCTTCGCGCCGCGCTGCACCAAGGCCCAAGCCACGGACAGGCCGAAAATCCCGGCGCCTCTTACGGTCACTTCTACCATTGCCATTCCCTGCCAGCTTGCGCAGTGTCGGCGCAAATTCTCACCCTCCCTAGCAGGACGCAGCGTGCCAGACCAGAATGCCCAGATCAGCTGGCGAGACGGCCATGTGCCGGTCTCAACCCGGTTCGATGATCCCTATTTCAGCCTTGAGGACGGTGCCGCGGAAACGGCCTATGTCTTTCTGGCGGGCAATGATCTGCCGCAGCGGTTCCGACCTGGGTTTCACATCGCTGAACTGGGGTTCGGGACCGGGCTGAACCTGTTGCTGGCATGGGATGCCTGGGCACGCGCCGGGATGGAGGGCGCGTTGCAGTTCACCAGTTTCGAAGCCTACCCGATGCGCCCCGAGGATATGGCCCAAGCCCATGCGGCTTTCCCGGCGCTCGACGGGCGGCGCGATGCGCTGACCGAGGCGTGGGATGGGTCGGGCGGCGTGCTGGAGCTTCCCGGGCTGCGCGCCGAGATCATCATCGGCGACGCCCGCGCAACCCTGCCCGCGTGGCAGGGTCAGGCGGATGCCTGGTTCCTTGACGGGTTCTCTCCGGCCAAGAACCCTGAGCTTTGGGGGGAGGCTCTGATGGCTGAGGTCGCAGGTCACACGGCCCCCGGCGGCACCGCGGCGACCTACACGGCCGCCGGTTTCGTGCGCCGGGCGCTGGCAGAGGGCGGTTTCGAGGTGACCCGTATCCCCGGCTATGGCCGCAAACGCCACATGACCCGGGCGCAGATGCCGCTATGAGCACGTTGCACGTCCCGCAGTCCAACAACATCCCGCTGGGCATCATGCTGATGGTGGCCACCACCATGGTCTTCGCAGTGCAAGACGGGCTGTCGCGCCATCTGGCCGAGAATTACAATGTGCTGATGGTGGTGATGATCCGCTATTGGTTCTTTGCGGCATTCGTCATCACCCTTGCGCTGCGCAAGGCCGGCGGCATCCGCAAGGCGGCGGCGACCACGCAGCCGGGGGTGCAGATCCTGCGCGGCGTGTTGCTCTCGGCGCAGATTTGTACGATGGTGCTGGGCTTCACAATCCTGGGGCTGGTGGAAAGCCATGCGGTCTTTACCTGCTACCCGCTGCTGGTGGCCGCGCTCTCTGGTCCGATTCTGGGCGAGAAGGTCGGCTGGCGGCGTTGGGCCGCGATCGGCGTCGGCTTCATCGGCGTGCTGATCATCCTGCAACCGGGCTTTCGGGTGGTCGACCCTGCCGCTGCGATTCCGCTGCTCGGGGCTGCGATGTTCGCGGTCTACGGCCTGCTGACCCGCTATGTTGCGCGGCGCGACAATACGGCAACGAGCTTCTTCTGGACCGGGGTCACCGGGGCGCTGGTGATGACCGCGGTCGGGGTCTGGTTCTGGGAGCCGATGACGCCCGCCAATTGGCTGCTGATGGGGACGCTCTGCATCACCGGGGTGACCGGCCACTGGCTGCTGATCCGCTGCTACGAGGTGGCGGAAGCCAGTGCCGTGCAGCCCTTCGCCTATACCCAGCTGATCTTTACCGTCATCATCGGCCTGTCGATCTTTGGCGAGACGCTGCGCGCCAATGTGCTGATCGGCGCGGGCGTAATCGTGGCGGCGGGGCTGTTCACCCTATGGCGCGAACGCCTTCAGGGTCGATCCGGTTAACTCTTCGCTAAAGGGGATCGGCAGCGGGTCTTTGCCCAAGCGCGCCCGGTAGACGGGCAGGCTTTCGGTCACCCGCATGACGTAGTTCTGGGTCTCGCGGAAGGGGATCATCTCGACCCAATCGACAATGTCGATCTCGCCTTTGCGCGGATCACCATAGGTGCTCATCCAGCGGCGCGGCCGGGTCGGGCCCGCGTTATAGGCCGCCGACATCATCGATACATTGCCGTCAAACAACCCCGCCATCTGCGACAGATAGGTCGCCCCCAGCCGCGCGTTGTAATCCGGGTCGGCGGTCAGACGTTCGGTCGTGTGCAGCTGCGACAGTCCCAGATCCCGCGCCACATCGCGGGCGGTGGCAGGCATGATCTGCATCAAACCCCGGGCGCCGACGCCACTTTGCACCTGCGGGTCAAACTCGCTCTCACGCCGCGCAATGGCGAGGGTCATTTCCGGCGCCATCGGCAGGTCCATCTTTACAAGACTGTGCAGCGGGTAATAGGGCGCGGGGATTTCCAACCCCCGCTGGGCCGCGCGTTTGCCGATCATCACCGCGATATGCGGCTGCTCGACATCAATCGCGGCCTGACCCAAGAGCGCGATGTCTTCCGGCACCAGCTGCTCGGCCAGATGGGTCCAGAAACGCTCGGCCAAAGACAGCTCGCCGGAAGCCTGCAAGAGCAACCCGGCCTCAAACAGCGGCGCCCGCGCCAGCGGAGAGCCCCGCCAATCCTGCGCGGGGGTGGTGCCTTTCAGCTTTTCATCAAAGGCAATCCCGCCCCGTTCGGCAGCCAGCAACCCATAAAAGGAGGTCTGGTATTTAGCCCCCATGGCATAGGCTTTCTGCGCCGCTTCGGCATCGCCCATCGCCTCCAGCGCGCGGCCCTGCCAATAGCCCGCGCGGCCCTGGCTGATCGGCGATTCGACGGCGTTGTCGTGGTTCTGAAAATGGGTCAGCGCGGTTTCGGGATCGTCGAGAAACCGGAGCGCGATATAGCCCGACAGCCATTCAAGGTCGGCGTAATCGGACCCCTCCATCAGGAAATGCTGCGAGGCAAGGCGATAGGCGGTCTTGGCCTCCCCATTGCGCATCTCGTCACGGGCCAGGGAACGGCGGCGGTTGGCCCAGGCCGGGGGCTGCCCCAGGGCCGAAGCCGAGGTCGACCGCGCCAGCATCAACGCCTTGGCGCTGTCGCGCAGCCCCTTGCGCAGGCGCCATTCGAAACGATCATGGGCGAGGCCGGGATCGTCCTTTTGCGCCGCCGGCAGCGCATCAATCTTGACGTTTACGTCACTCTCCAGCTTTTGCAGGGCGATCCGCGTCTCGGCAAGATCACGCTGCGCTTTCGTGACCAGGCCAAACATCTGCCGCGCTTCGGCATGTTCGCGCTGCCAGAGCATCTCTTCCAGCCGCGCCGCGTGATGCGGGGCCAGAAGCCTGCCATGCGCCTCGGTAAAGAGGTCCTGACTGGTCTCGCTCATCGGCATGGTGCGCCATGCCAGCACAAGGTTCGCCTCGGCCTCGCCCGATTGGCCATTGTTGATCAGTGCGGCGGCATGGGCCAGAACGGCGCGCGGGGTCTGCGGGGCCCATTTCTCGAAAAACGCCAGAACATCGGCATCCGGCTGGCCGATCACCGCCTCTTCGGTTTGCTTGCGCAGATAGGCTTCGCCCGGCCAATCGGGGCGCCGGTTCAGGAACTCCTGCGCCTCGGCCAGCGTGCCCCGCCCGGCGCGCAGACGGTGCCATTCCACCACATCCGCCGCAACCGGGCCATCGCGCTCTGCCAGCCGGGCCGCAGCGCCCCATTCGCCCGAGCGCACAGCGTCCATCGCCCATCCCAAGGGGCGCGGACGTTGCGCCTCGGCGGGCACGGTCAGGGCAAAAACAGTCGTCAAGATCGCGAAGAGGCGCGTCATCACTTGCATTTCATACAACTCCGGGGCTAGAGCCATGCAACATATGGCCCTGGCAGCGTTTATCAAACCCGACCTGCCGACAAAGCCTTCATCCAGACCGGTTTCTACCGGCCAGCACAACAAGGAGCGTGCACATGTTCAAAGGCTCTCTGCCTGCCCTCGTCACGCCGTTTCGCAACGGCGCGCTGGATCTGGATACGTTGAAAAAACTTGTCGAATGGCACATCGGCGAAGGCTCAAGCGGGCTGGTCCCCGTCGGCACCACCGGCGAATCCCCGACCCTGAGCCACGGCGAGCATGAAACCGTCGTCGAAGAGGTTGTCAAAGCCGCGCGTGGCCGCATCCCCGTCATCGCGGGTGCCGGGTCGAACAACACGGTCGAAAGCATCCGTTTCGCCCGCCACGCCGAAAAAGTTGGCGCGGACGCGCTGCTGGTGGTGACCCCCTATTACAACAAGCCGACCCAGACCGGGTTGATCGCGCATTTCACCGCCGTGCATGACTGTTGCGAACTGCCGATCGTCATCTACAATATTCCCGGTCGCTCCGTGGTCGATATGCTGCCCGAGACCATGGGCGAACTGGCCAAACTGCCGCGCATTGTCGGGGTCAAAGACGCCACCGGCGATCTGGCCCGCGTCAGCGACCAGCGCATCACCTGCGGCCCGGATTTCTGCCAGCTTTCCGGCGAAGACGCCACCGCCCACGGTTTCAACGCCCAGGGCGGCGTCGGCTGTATTTCCGTCACCGCCAATGTCGCGCCGCGCATGGTGGCCGAGATGCAGACCGCCTGTGCCGAAGGCGACTACGCCAAGGCGCTGGAGCTGCAAGACCGGCTGATGCCGCTGCATAAGGCGATCTTTACCGAGCCGGGTCTGGTGGGGGTCAAATACGCCATGGCGCAGCTTGACCTATGCTCCGACGAAGTGCGGCTGCCGCTGACAGCGCTGACCGACCCGACCAAGGCATTGGTCGACGACGCCCTGCGCCACGCCGGGCTGATGAACTGAGCCTTTGCTCTTATTCGCCTGAAACCCTCGAAAGGGGCGCATGAGGGGGGACGCCCCCTCGTGCCGACGCCCGCGCCCGGCGTCACCTTTTGCCGTAGTAAAGCCCGACCACATGTTCGGCCTGCGCGAAGAACAGCCAGCGCGCTGTCAACACCCCTGCGGCATGGCTCAGCACCGCGAGGGCGGCTGCAAGATGGTGCCAGACCGGCGAGAGCAACAGCAGCAGCGGCAGGACGACCATCAGCGCGAGCGCGATGATCCGCAGCTTCACCGCATGTTTGCGGCCCAGCACATAGACAAACTCCCGCAGCAGGTAATTGCTACCCGTATGCGGCGGCTCAAAGGCGCGAACCCGGCCAATCTCGCCCAGCCCGGTGGCCGTGGCAATATCGGTGCCGGAGCCCGCCAGCGCTTGGTCGCCGCGCCACCAGGTGGCGGCCTGCACGACACCGGCCAGCGCCAGCAGGACCATTGCCGCGGTCACCTGCCCCGCCAGCAGCGCCCCGCCCGCAATGCTGAGCGACAGGAAGTTCGCGGGCGTCCACATGCTGTGCCAGCGCGGGACGGTCTTCATTTGGGTATAGATCATCGCCGTGGTCAGCACCGTCAGCAGCGACAACGCCGCGCCGATCACCCCCAACGGCCACCAGCGCGCGTAAAAGAACACCAGACCCGCGCCATACCCCGCCATGACCAGCAGGGCCGCGACAGAAGCCCAGGCCTCGCGGCTGAGCCAACTGCTCCGCCATTGGGTAAAGGCTTTGAGCGCGCGTTCGGGGTGGCCGAGGTGGAAGGTCGAGGCGATCAGCCCGCCCACGGCCAGCAGATAGGCGAGCGCGAAGAAGACGAAAGCCACCCAGCCGGTGACGGCAGGCAGGCCGAGCCCGAGCCAGGCCAGAAGGCCAAAGCCAAGCCCCGAGAGACTGCTGAAGAGGATCACAGAAGGCGCGGGATGCATCAGAGCTTCTCCAAGGTTCGATCAAGCCAGCCAAGGAACCCTTTTGGCCCGGCGTCGATGGGGGCGAGAAAAGGGGCGAGCACGTCAATCTCGCCGCTCTCCGGGGGCGCTTGCAACTGATCGCGGGGGCGGGGGGGCAGGTATTTATTGACCGGCTTGGTGCCCTGCTCGGGCATCAGGTCCATGCCGCCGCGCGCGGCCACCAACTGGCTCACGGCGCTTTCTGGATCGGCCAGATCGCCGAAATGCCGCGCGCCCGCCGGGCAGGTGCGCACACAGGCAGGCTCGCGGTCTTCTTCGGGCAGGTTCTCGTTGTAGATCCGGTCCACACAGAGGGTGCATTTCTTCATCACACCCGCGGCCTGATCCATCTCGCGCGCGCCATAGGGGCAGGCCCAGGCGCAGAGCCCGCAGCCGATACAGTCGCTTTCATTGACCAGCACGATGCCATCTTCGACACGTTTGTAACTGGCCCCGGTGGGGCAGACGGTGACACAGGGCGCGTCGTCGCAATGCAGGCAGGATTTGGGGAAATGGACAAGCTGCGCGGCGCCGGCCTCGGGTTGGACCTCATAGCTGTGCACGCGGTTCAGGAAAGTGCCCGAGGGGTCCGCCCCATAGGCGTCCTGGTCCGACAGCGGCGCGCCGTAGTTTTCGGTGTTCCAGCCTTTGCAGGAGATCACACAGGCGTGGCAGCCGACGCAGGTGTCGAGGTCGATCACGAGGCCGAGTTTGCGGTCGGTCTGTTGCGGGAGGGTCGTCATGGGTGGCGGTCCTGCGTTGCGAGGGTCGGCTGGGGGCCAGCCCCCGGCCCCCCGAAAGTATGTGCGGCCAGACAGAGAGACAGGGTCATTTGCCGACCTTCCATGCAAGCTCTTTCGGCGGTGGTGGCACCGGGGAATGCTGCGGCGGGATCTGCGGTTTGGCCTCCGCCGGGGCCTCGGTCTTTTCGATCTGGACCTTGAGGTCGAACCAGGCGGCCTGGCCGGTGATCGGGTCAGAATTGGCCCATCGCAGCCCGTCGCCCTTGGGCGGCAGCAGCTCGTGGATCAGATGGTTCAGCAGGAACCCTTTGGTCACCTCCGGCGCGTCTTTTTCGAGCGCCCAGGCGCCTTTGCGTTTGCCGATGGCGTTCCATGTCCAGACCGTTCTGGGGTTGAGCGCGGCCATTTCCATCACCGGCACGGTGATCGCCCCATGCGGCGAGGTGACCCGCGCCCAATCGCCGTCGCGCAGGTCTTTCTCGCGCATGATCGCCGTGGGCAGGTAGAGCGGATTATGGCCGTGCAATTGGCGCAGCCATGCGTTTTGCCCGCCCCAGGAGTGGTACATCGCCATGGGACGTTGGGTCAGCGCGTGGATGGTGTAGTCTTGGGTGCCGTGTGGGTCGCTCTCGTACCAGCTTGGCAGGGGTGTCATGGTCTGTCGGATGCGTTCGCGCAGGTGGTCGGGGGGCTGGCACTCGCCGTGGCCTTCGGCGGCCAGTTGGAAGCGGCGCAGCGGTTCGACGTAGAGCGAGAAGAGATAGGGCTGAGGCGCATCATAGATGCCTATGTCCACCGCCCAATCCTGATAGGCGGCGTTCCACGGCTTGTAGTAATGCGCGCCCTCGGGGATGTGGCTGACGAAAAATCCGCCGTTTTCGATATAGCGGTTGATCTGCCCGGGGTTCACCCCGCCGCGGCCGGCTTTGCTGCCGTCCTTGCCCCGGAACCCGGCCAGCGGGCCGATGCCGGGGCGGCGTTCGTGGTGGGTGATGTAATCGGCATAGTCCTTGTATTTCTGGCTGCCGTCCTCCTTTACGAAACCGGGGAGGTCGAGCTTGGCCCCCAGATCGCAGAGCGCCGATTGAAAGCCGCGCACATCGCGGTTGGGCTCGACCACCGGCCAGCGGATCGCATCGGCGGCGGCATCGGCTTCGCTGATCGGACGGTCGAGCAGCGAGATACAGTCGTGGCGTTCAAGATAGGTCGTGTCGGGCAGGATCAGGTCGGCATAGGCGACCATCTCTGAAGAATAGGCGTCAGAGTAGATGATGCGCGGGATCACATAGTCGCCGTTCTCGTCCGTGTCGGTCAGCATCTCCATCACCCCGCCAGGGTTCATCGAGGAGTTCCACGACATATTGGCCATATACATAAACAGCGTGTCGATCTTGTAGGGATCGCCCGCATGGGCATTGCTGATCACCATATGCATCAAGCCATGGGCCGACATCGGGTTTTCCCAAGTAAACGCCTTGTCGATCCGCGACGGGCTGCCGTCTGCTTTCAGTGCCAGATCCTCGGGGCCCTGCACGAAGCCCAGGTGCGGCCCGTCAAGCGGCGCATCGGGGGTGGCTTTGCAATGCGGTTTCGGATGCGCCGTGGCGGGCTTGGGGTAGGGCGGTTTGAAGCGGAAGCCGCCGGGCACTTCGACGGTGCCGAGGATGATTTGCAGCACGTGCAGCGCGCGGCAGGTCTGGAAGCCATTGGCATGGGCCGAGATGCCGCGCATGGCGTGGAAGGAAACCGGGCGGCCAGTCATCGTCTTGTGATGTTCGCCCCGAAAGTCGGTCCATGGGTGGTCAAGCTCAAAGGCTTCGTCAAAGGCGACGCGTGCCAGTTCACTGGCGATGGCGCGGATGCGCGGGGCGGGGATGCCGCAACGCTCGGCCACGGCCTCGGGGCTATAGTCTTCGCCGAGGTATTCTTCGGCCATTTGGTGAAAGACCGGGCGGTGGGTCACGCCGGCGCTGCGGTAGGTGGCGGCGAGGTCGGGGCGCACGCCGGGCTGGTCGAAGGCGGTGAGCTTGCCGCTGTTGCGGTCGATCACCAGCGCCTTGCCGTCTGCGTCGCGCAGTTGCAGCCCGTAGTCGGGCGACTTCGGGTCGCCGTTCAGCAGCACCGGCGCGTCGGTATAGCGGGCGAGGTACTCGAGATCGATGCGCCCGGCCTTCATCAGACAGTGGATCAGCGACAGGATGAACAGCCCGTCGGTGCCCGGCGTGATGCCGACCCAATCATCGGCAATGGCGTTATAGCCGGTGCGAATGGGGTTCACCCCGATCACCCGCGCGCCGCGTTTTTTCAGCTTGCCGAGGCCCATTTTGATCGGGTTGCTGTCATGGTCCTCGGCCACGCCGAAAAGCATGAAGAGCTTGGTGTGGTCCCAATCGGGCTGGCCGAACTCCCAAAAGGCGCCGCCCATCGTATAGATGCCAGCGGTGGCCATATTGACCGAGCAAAACCCGCCATGGGCCGCGTAATTGGGGGTGCCGAATTGCTGCGCCCAGTAGGAGGTGAAGCTCTGCGACTGGTCGCGCCCGGTGAAAAAGGCAAGCTTTTCCGGCGCTTCGCGGCGCAGCGGCGCGAGCCAATCGGTGGCGATCTGCAGCGCTTCCGCCCAGCTGATCGCCTCGAACTCGCCAGAGCCCCGCGGGCCCACGCGTTTCATCGGGTTGCGCAGGCGGGCGGGGGAATTGTGCTGCATGATCCCGGCCGAGCCCTTGGCGCAGAGCACGCCGCGGTTGACCGGGTGATCGCGGTTGCCTTCGATATAGGCGACCTTGCCCTTTTTCATATGCACATTGATGCCGCAGCGGCAGGCGCACATGTAGCAGGTGGTCTTGCGAACCTCGTCCGAGACCTTGGGCGACAGATCGAGCGGTGGCTGGGGGTGCGTCATGAGAGGGCGGGTCTTTCAGCAGGCTGCGCTTGGCGCGCGGTAGGTTTCTCTTCGGCGGCGGGGGTGATCCTGTTGGGAATATTTCCCGCTCCGCGATGGTTTGCAAGAACCTTTTCCCTTATCCCCCAATCGTTTTCGCGCAGACGGTCCGTTTTGTGGTCCGGCGTAGGCCAGAGGCTCGGCCAGACCACCGTCACAGAGCGTTCCTTGGCTCAGACCCGTTGCGGGCGCATGTCATCGCGGTTGATCCCGGCGACAGAGACGGGCTTTTTCATCGCGTCGCGGCGGAAGGGCTCGCCCAGTTCCTGATTGAGCAGCACTTCGATAAAGGTGGTCTTGCCTTCGTTCATCTGCGCTTTGACCGCGCGGTCGAGCGCCTCGGTCAGCGCCTCCATCGACGCGACCTGCACCCCTTCGACACCGCAGGCCTGCGCGATCCCGGCATAGCTTACCTCCTGCGCGAGTTCGGTGCCGACGAAATTGTCGTCGAACCAGAGCGTCGTGTTCCGCTTCTCGGCGCCCCATTGGTAGTTGCGGAAGATTACCATGGTCACGGCGGGCCAATCCTCGCGGCTGACGCTGACCATGTCGTTCATGGAAATGCCAAAGGCGCCGTCGCCGGCAAAGCCCACCACCGGAGTGTCGGGGCAGGCGATTTTCGCGCCGCAGATTGCCGGGAAGCCGTAGCCGCAGGGGCCGAAGAGGCCGGGGGCGAGGTATTTGCGGCCTGCCTCGAATGTCGGGTAGGCATTGCCGATGGCGCAGTTGTTGCCGATGTCGGAGCTGATGATCGCCTCTTTCGGCAGCGCTTTCTGGATCGCGCGCCATGCCATGCGGGGCGACATCTTTTCCGGCTCGCGGTCGCGGGCGCGTGCGTTCCATGTGGTGCCGGGGTCGTCGTCTTCGTGGTCCATCGAGGTCAGTTCCTGCGCCCAGGCGGATTTGGTCTGGGCGATCAGATTGCGGCGTTCCTCGCGGCCCGTGTCTCCGGCGCTGTCGCCAAGGTGGTCGAGGAGGCTGCGTGCCACCTTGCCCGCATCCCCAATGATGCCGACGCTCACCGCTTTGGTCAGGCCGATGCGGTCGGGGTTGATGTCGACCTGAATGATCTTGGCCTTCTTCGGCCAATAGTCGATGCCATAGCCCGGCAGGGTCGAGAAGGGGTTCAGCCGCGTGCCGAGCGCCAGCACCACATCGGCCTTGGCGATCAACTCCATCGCCGCCTTCGAGCCGTTGTAGCCCAGTGGCCCCACGGACAGCGGGTGCGAGCCGGGGAAGGCGTCATTGTGCTGGTAGCCGCAGCAGACCGGCGCGTCGAGCCGCTCGGCCAGTTGACGCGAATCGTCAATCGCGCCGCCGATCACCACACCCGCGCCGTTCAGGATCACCGGGAAGGACGCGTTCGAGAGTAGTTCCGCCGCCTCGGCAATGGCCGCCTCGCCACCCGAGGGGCGTTCAAATTCCACGATGGCGGGTAGGTCGATGTCGATGACCTGCGTCCAGAAATCGCGCGGCACGTTGATCTGGGCGGGGGCAGAGTGGCGCTTGGCCTGAAGGATCACGCGGTTCAGCGTCTCGGCGATGCGCGAGGGGTCGCGGACCTCTTCCTGATAGGCGACCATGTCGCGGAACAGCGCCATCTGCTCGACCTCCTGAAAACCGCCCTGACCGATGGTCTTGTTCGCCGCCTGCGGGGTCACCAGCAAAAGCGGCGTGTGGTTCCAATAGGCGGTTTTCACCGGCGTCACGAAATTTGTGATCCCCGGCCCGTTCTGCGCCACCATCATCGACATCCGCCCCGAGGCGCGGGTGAACCCATCGGCCATCATGCCCGAATTGCCCTCATGCGCGCCGTCGTAGAAGGTGATCCCGGCAGCCGGGAAGAGATCGGAGATCGGCATCATGGCCGAGCCGATAATGCCAAAGGCCGTGTCGATCCCATGCATTTGCAGGGTTTTGACGAAGGCTTCCTCGGTGGTCATTTTCATGGGGGTGGTCCTTTGGACGAAGGGGGGGGCAATTTTGGCGCAGACTAGGCGGGGTTCTACCACGGCGTTAGGGCCAGATGCGACGCCGGCTTAGGGCCAGATCAGGCCAATCTGGCGATCTCTTCGGCGATCAGTTCGACCCCTTCGGCGATCCGCGCGCTTGGGATCGAGGAGTAGGCCAAACGGTAGTAATTCGTGGCCCGATCGGCGCCGGTGAAAAACGCATGGCCGGGTTCGATCAACACGTCGCGGGCGCGCAGGTTCTCGGCCAGGACCGCGCTGTCCACCGTCTTTGGCGCGCGCATCCAAAAGGATGATCCCCCATAGGCACCGCGTCCGGACACCCCGAGATCATGGGTCTCCAGCGCGGATTCCATTACGCGGCGACGCTCATGCAGTGCGCCCCCCATGCGCCGCACCAGCGCGTCGTAATGGCCCAGCGACAGGAAATAGGCCGCGGTGCGCTGGATATGGCCGGGCGGGTGGCGCAGCACGCTGGTGCGCAGGGCACGGGCCTCGCGGATGAAAGGCTCAGACCCGACCAGATAGCCCAGCCGCAGCCCCGGGAAGAGCGATTTGGAGAAACTGCCGACATAGATCACCCGCCCTTCGTCATCGAGCGATTTCAACGCGGGCGAAGGCGGCTTGAGAAAGGACATCTCAAACTCGTAGTCATCCTCTACGATCAGCGCCTCCAGTTCCCTTGCGCGGGCCAGCAGCGCGCGGCGTCGGTCCATCGGCATGGTGGCATTGGTCGGACATTGGTGGCTGGGAGTGGTGAAAATCACATCCGTATCCGGCGGGATCGCCTCGGGCGGGAGGCCGTCTTGGTCCACCTGCACCGGGGCGATATGGCAGCGCGACTGGCTCAGGATACCGCTGAGCGCCGGGTAGCAGGGGTCTTCCAGCACGGCGCGGCGGCGTTGGGTCAGCAGGACCTGCGCGGTCAGCCAAAGCGCGTTCTGCGCGCCCATGGTGATGAGGATTTGCTCGGGTCGCGCAGAGACCCCGCGCCGGGGCAGGATGTGGCGGGCGATGAATTCCACCAGCTGCGGGTCGTCCTGATCGTAGTAATCCGTGGTCATCGAGGTAAAGTCGCGCTGGCCCAGAGCTTGCAGCGCGCAGAGCCGCCAATTCGTATGGTCGAAAAGCGCCGGATCGGCCTGCCCGTAGATGAAGGGATAGCGATAGCTGGCCCAGTTCTGGGGTTTGGCCGGCAGGGCGTTGTTGCTGAACCGCTGGCCAATGGCGCGGGTCCAGTCGATGGCGTCATCGCTGTGGACCTTGGGCGCAAAGGCGGGCGGCGCGGGGGCGTTGTCCGAGACGAAATAGCCCGAGCGCCCGCGCGAGGTGAGGTAGTCATTCGCCAGAAGCTCGGTATAGGCGATGGTCACGGTGATGCGGCTGACGCCCAGATGCGCGGCGAGTTTGCGGGTCGAGGGTAGCTTCTCCCCGCGCTGATAGCGCCCGGCGAGGATGCCTTGGGCGATCATCTGCTGGATCTGCTGTTGCAGCGTGCCTTGGGCGTCAGGGCGCAGAAAGAAGGTTTCGACGGGGAGGGCCATGGGTGTGAGCTTAGGCTGGACTTAGCGGGCGCGCAATCTGGCATTATCGCCTGTGGCGCGGCGCGGCGGGTCGCACTTCCGTTCCCGACGGCTCTCGCTTAGAAATGGCACATGACAATTTCAGCCCAGGATATCTTGATTGCAGTGGACGGTGGCGGCACCGGCTGCCGCGCGGCGGTTGGCACTGCCGCGGGTATCTTAGGCCGGGCCGAAGGCGGGCGGGCGAATATCGGCACGGACCCGGCGCAAACGCTGATCAACCTGCGCATGGCAGTGGAAGCGGCAGCCGCCGCCGCGGGCCTGCCGCTGGACGCGCTCGCGGGGGCCACGGCCTATATCGGCCTTGCTGGCATGAACCCCGCGCGGGATGCGGCCCGGTTGCAGGACGCGCTGCCCTACCGTCGGATCATCGCCGATGATGACCGCCCGGCCTGTGTGCGCGGCGCTTTGGGCGCGGGTGTCGCGGGCTGGGTGCTGGCGATCGGGACCGGCACGATCATCGCCGCCACGGATGGCGTGACCTGTCGCTATGTCGGGGGCTGGGGGTTTCATCTGGCCGACCAAGGCTCCGGCGCATGGCTGGGGCGGGCGGCGCTGGACCGGGCGCTGCAATGCCATGACGGGCTTTTGCCGCATAGCGATCTGACCCGCGGTCTGCTGCGCCATTTCGGCGAGGACCCTTTTGCCGTCACCGCGTTCAGCCTGACCGCCCAGCCGGGCGATTACGCGGCTTTCGCGCCCGAGGTTCTTCGGGCCGCCCGCCGGTCAGACCCATTGGCGACCGCATTGATGCAGGAGGGGGCGGCCTATTGCTGCCGCGGGCTTAGGGCCTTGGGGTTCACCCCCGGGGACCGGCTCTGTCTGTTGGGTGGTATCGGGCCGCATTACGCCGGGTTTCTGCCCTCGGATCACCTTTCCGGCCTGGTGGCCCCGCAGGGCACGGCGCTGGACGGGGCGCTTGAACTGGCCCGCCGCGCGGTAGCTGAGGAAGCGCTGACATGAGCGAGATTATCAAGATCTTCACCGGCGCGGATGTGCATGACGGGCAGCGGCTGCATGACGGGGCCGCGCTTGCGCTGCTGCAAGACGGTCGCCGCCGCATCCTTGCGCCGCAGGATGTGCCACAGGGCTGCGAGACAGAGGTCTTGGAGGGCGGCGTGCTGACACCCGGTTTCGTCGATCTTCAGGTCAATGGCGGCGGCGGGGTGATGTTGAACGCGGCGCCGGATGGGGCCAGCCTGCGCCGCATGGCCATGGCCCACCGCGCCACCGGGGTCGCGGGGTTTCTGCCGACGCTGATTACCGACAGGCCCGAGGTCACCGCCGCCGCGATTGATGCCGTGGCGCAGGCGGTGGCCGATGCGGTGCCGGGGATCATCGGGCTGCATCTTGAGGGGCCGCATCTCTCCGTCGCGCGCAAAGGGGCGCATGACGCGGCGCTGATCCGCCCGATGGAGAGCGCGGACATCGATCTGATCCTGCAGGCCGCGGCGCGCCTGCCCAATCTCATGGTCACGGTTGCGCCGGAAACGGTGACCCGCGCGCAGATCAGCGCCATGGCGCAGGCGGGGGTGATCGTATCCCTGGGCCATAGCGATGCCGACTACGAGACCTGTATCGCGGCCTTTGACGCCGGGGCGCGCTGCGTGACGCATCTGTTCAACGCGATGAGCCAGATGGGCAACCGCGCGCCGGGTCTGGTGGGGGCGGCGCTGGCGCGGGCGGATGTGCAGGCGGGGCTGATCGCGGATGGGATTCACGTCCACCCGGCCTCGATGCGCAATGCGCTGGCGGCCAAGGGGGCGGGGATCTTCCTTGTCAGCGATGCCATGGCAACCGCCGGGTCGGATATTCAGAGCTTTTCGCTCAATGGGCGCGCGGTTTACCGCAGTGAAGGCCGGTTGACCTTGGCGGATGGGACGCTGGCGGGGGCGGATCTGGAAATGGGCCACGCAGTGCGGACTTTGGTGGGCTCGGCCGATGTGCCGCTGGCGCAGGCTCTGGCCATGGCGACCTCGGGGCCGGCGGCCTTGTTGCGAAAAAAGGGCGGGCTGGGGCAGATCGAAACGCCGGGGGTGCTGCTGCACTATTACCCCGAGAGCGGCACATCCCGCCTCTTGGCCTAGCCCGCGATCCACCGCCAGAAGAACACCGCGCTCATCCCGAAACCGATGGCCGCGATCAACCAGCGCACCACTTCCTTGGGCAGCGCCCGCGCCAGCGGGGCGCCAGCATAGCCGCCTGCGGTGGCCGAGAGCATCATCAAAAGCGCCTGCGGCCAAGCCACCAGCCCGGCCAAAGCAAAGATCGCGACCGAGATTGCCGATAAGGCAAAGCTAAGCCCGTTTTTCAGCCCGTTCATCCCCAGCAGATCGGTCATCCCCCAAAGCGCGAAAAGCGCCAGCAGGACGATCCCCAAGCCGCCGTTGAAATAGCCGCCATAGACGCTGACCGCGAAAAGCCCGAGCGCCCCTTCGGGCGTGACGGCGCGGGCATGGGCGGCGGCAAAGGCGCGGATGCGTTCGCCCAGCAGGAACGCCAGCGTGGCGGCCAGCAGCAGGAAAGGCACCACAGCGGCAAAAGCCTCATTTGACGAGATCAGCAGCAGGCCCGACCCGACCGCACCGCCCGCCAGCGTAATCAGGCAGAGCCGGATCAGCCGCCCGCGTTTGATCCCGGCAAGCTCGCGCCGGAACCCAAACGCCCCGGCCAGATAGCCGGGAAAGATCGCAACCGCGCTGGTGGCATTGGCGGCCACCGGGGGGATGCCGGTAAAGACCAGCGCCGGGAAGGTCAGGAATGTCCCGCCGCCCGCGATGGTGTTCAAAACGCCGGCGCCAAAAGCCGCCAGCAATAGAACTGCGATATCCGTGAATGCCATGCCCGTCACTGATCCCCCCTCACTGCGCCTGTTTTGACGCTTCCACTCCTGTTAGGGGCAAAGGCTGAGACTTCCAAGATGGGGCGGCGAAAAGAAAAGGCCCCGACCGAAAGGTCGAGGCCGGATACGCGGTTTCGCGTTAATTCAGCCGCTTAGGGGCAGGCTGCGTAGTAACGCTGACCGGCAGAGTTCTGATATACGCATTTACCGGACTGGGTCTGGCCGATGTAGTTGCCAGCCGCCGCACCGGCGAGACCGCCGATGATGGCGCCTTGCACCTTGTCGTCACCGCCGGAGACGGCAGCGCCTGTCGCGGCGCCCAAGGCTGCGCCTGTCAAAGCACCCTGATTGGACGTGGTGCCATCACAAGCGGCCAGACCGGCGATCATCGGAATTGCGATAAGAAACTTCTTCATGTCTTTCTCCCATGTTACTCATGTGCCAACGCAGGGGAAAAGGAAGATGTTCCCACGAAGGCGTTAAAATTTCAGAAAACTTTCATACGCTTCCGCGCAGGAGAATTTTCATCTCTGATGTCATGTTCGGGCAAGACAGGGACGTAGATAGCCGAAGGCCGCAGCGGGTCAACCGATGCGGCCTTCTTTCAAATCTGCCTTGCGGTTTTACGCCGAAGTAAAGACCCGGCCAAGCGCGCCCTCCACCGCCGTGATGATCTCATCAATGTCGTCGCGGGTGGCAATGAGCGCGGGCGAGAAACACAGCGTGTTGTTCTTGCCGGGCAGCGAGCGGTTGGTTGCCCCGATGATGACGCCTTGGGCCATACAGTCGCCCACCACGGCCTGAATGCGCTTTTCCTCCACCGGGGCACGGCTGTCGCGATCCGTCACCAGTTCCGCGCCGAGGAACAGCCCCTTGCCGCGCACATCGCCGATGATCTCATGTTTGTCGGCCAGCGCGTGCAACTGTTCCAGCATGTAGTTGCCCATGTTGGTGGTGTTCTCAAGCAAGCCCTCATCTTCGATGATGCGCATGTTTTCGATCCCTGCCGTCGGCCCTGCGGTGCAGCCGCCAAAGGTCGAAATGTCGCGGAAGTAGTTCAGCGGATCGCTGGCATCGTCCTTGAACATGTCAAAGACGGCGTCGGTGGTGACTAGGCAGGCGATGGCGGCATAGCCAGAGGCGACGCCTTTGGCCATGGTCACCATATCGGGCTGGATGCCGTAATGCTGATAGCCGAACCAGGTGCCGGTGCGGCCCACGCCGCAGACGACCTCGTCGATATGCAGCAGGATGTCGTATTTGCGGCAAATCTCCTGCACGCGCTCCCAATAGCCCTCGGGCGGGCAGATCACGCCGCCACCTGCGGTCACCGGCTCAAGGCAGAGCGCGCCGACGGTTTCCGGCCCTTCGGCGAGGATCACCTTTTCGATCTGATCCGCCGCCCAGACACCGTAGTTCTCTTGCGGCGCGCCGTCCTGCTCAAAGCTGCGATATTCAAGACAATGCGGCACGCGCACGAAACCCGGTGTGAAAGGCCCGTATTGCGCATTGCGCTCTTCCTGGCCGCCCGCCGACAGGCAGCCGATGGTGGTGCCGTGATAATCCCGGTCGCGGTAGAGGATCTTGTGCTTCTTGCCGCCATAGCGCTTATGGGCGATCTGGCGCACCATCTTGAAGGCTTTCTCATTCGCCTCGGAGCCGGAGTTGCAATAGTAGACGCGGTCGAGGCCGGGCATCTTGTCGAGCAGCTTTTCGGCGAAATGCGAGCCGGGGATGGAGCCTGCGGAGCCTGCGAAATAGTTCAGCTTGATCAATTGGTCGCGCACCGCATTGGCGATGCTTTCACGGCCATAGCCGACGTTCACCGTCCAGACCCCGCCAGAGACGGCGTCGAGGTGTTCCTTGCCGTTTTGATCCCAGACCCGGATGCCCTTGCCTTCGACGATGATGCGCGGGTCGGTGGTTTCATAGGGTTTGTGCTGGCTCAGGTGATGCCAGATATGCGCGCGGTCCGCTTCGACAACGCGGGAGATGTCATTCTCGTTGAAATTGCCGTCCATCGGATCAGACCTTTCTATGCGGGTGGGCGAACCCACGAATGAAGCCCCTGCGGGCGCGGGGTGTACAGCTATCACCTCACCGCAAATGCCGCGCCGCGCGTAGTGCCAGTTTGAATTGGTTATTAAGGCCAGCCGGAGGTGCTGATTTCTTTTAAAGAAATCAGGCCGGACTTTTTTGAAAAGTCCGAATTGAAAAAGCTGATCTGAAAAATCTGGCGGCCGCGTGCAGAAACGCCGGGGGGATGCCCCGGCGTTTGCCTTTACTTCGATTTCGGGCCGCCCTTGCCACCCTGTTTGCCGATTTTATTCGGCGGGGTGAAGCGTTTCGACGGATCGGAGGCGCGTTTATAAGACTTCTCGCCGCCGGGGGTGGTGGCCGAGGTGGTCGGTTTGCCCTTGCCCTTGCGCGGTGCCTCGCCCGCAGGCTTTTCCTTTTTCCACACCGCTTTCGCCTTGGGCTTTGGCGTCGCCCCGGGCTTCATCGGGCTGCGCTCGGTCTTATGCGACTTTGGCGGGCGTTCGCCCTTGGGGGCGCGGGGTTTGTCGAACTTGGGCTTATCGAAAGACGCCGCACCGGGGCCATCCGCCGCTTTGGCGCGGGGTTTGCGCGGGGCGGGGGCCGCGTCGGGGTCATAGCTGTCGCGCGGCGGGCGCGGGCGCCGGTCGCGGTCGCCCTTGTAGCCGCCGCCGGGTTTCGGGCCGCGTTTGCCCGCAGGTTTCGGGCCACGCGCCAGATCGGGCGCGCGGTCAAGCTGTGTCAGCACCGCGCCGTCTTCCAGCTTCATATCACCGCCAAGCGCCGCAAGCAGACCGGGCACGGAGGTCTCCAACACTTCGACAAAACTGTGGCTGCCCTGCACGCGGATCGCGCCGATGTCGTCCTTGGTCAGATCACCCCGGCGGCAGAGCATCGGCAGCAAGGTGCGCGGCTCGGCCCCATCGTTGCGACCGGTGGAGATCGAGAACCAGATCGATTTGCCGAAGGCCGGGCGCGGCTTGTCGTCACCGGGCGCGCCGGGTTCGGCCAGTTCTTCCGGCGCCGATTGGCGCGCGCGGTAGAGATTGACGAAGGCGGTGGCCAGTTGCTCTGCGCTGAATTGCTCGACCAGATTGGCAACAAAGCCTTCGGCGTCTTCGGGGATCGGGTCGGACCATGCCGGATCGGCCAGCAGGCGCGCCTCATCCGCGGCATTCACTTCGGCAGCGGAGGGCGGGGCGGCCCATTCGACTTTCAGCTTGGCGCCACCAATCAGCCGGTTCGCCTTGCCGCGCAGTTTCGCAGGCACGATCAGCGCCGAAACCCCCTTGCGCCCGGCACGGCCGGTGCGGCCCGAGCGGTGCAGCAGCGTGTCGGAGTTGCTGGGCAGATCGGCGTGGATCACCAGTTCGAGGTTCGGCAGGTCGATCCCGCGCGCGGCGACATCGGTGGCGATGCAGACCCGGGCGCGCCCGTCGCGCAGCGCCTGCAACGCGTTGGTGCGCTCGGACTGTGTCAGCTCGCCCGAGAGCGCCACGACCGAGAAACCGCGGTTGGTGAAACGCGTGGTCAGCCGTGCCACGGCTGCACGGGTGTTGCAGAACACGATGGCGTTCTTGGCCTCATAGAAGCGCAGCACGTTGATGATCGCGTTCTCGGTGTCGCGCGGGTGGACGTTGAGCGCGCGGTACTCGATATCGCTGTGCTGTTTGGTCTCGCCCACGGTGGTGATGCGCTGCGCGTCACGCTGGTAGGATTTCGCGAGTTTCGCAATGGCGGCGGGCACGGTGGCCGAAAACAGCAGCGTGCGGCGCTCTTCGGGGGATTCCGACAGGATGAACTCAAGGTCTTCGCGGAAACCGAGGTCGAGCATCTCATCCGCTTCATCCAGCACCACCGCGCGGATCGCCTCAAGGTTGATGTTGTTGCGTTTGATGTGGTCACAGAGCCGGCCCGGCGTGGCGACGACGATATGCGCGCCCCGGTCGAGCGCACGGCGCTCGGTGCGGGTGTCCATGCCGCCGACGCAGGTGGTGACCACCGCGCCCGCTTTGCCGTAAAGCCATGTCAGCTCGCGGCTGACCTGCATGGCAAGCTCGCGGGTCGGCGCGATGATCAGCGCCAGCGGGGCGCCGGCGGGGCCGAAATGGCCGTCGTCCCCCAAAAGCGTCGGCGCGATGGCAAGGCCAAAGCCCACCGTCTTGCCCGACCCGGTCTGGGCCGAGACCAGCAGGTCGCTGTCGGCAAGCGCGGGGTCTGTGACGGCCTCCTGCACGGCGGTAAGTGTTTCATAACCCTGCTGGGCAAGGGCATCGGCAATAGTCTGGATCACGAAGGCTGTCCTGTCTTGAACGTTTGTGCGGGGGGCGGGCACGTGGTGCTACCAGCCACGGCAAAGGAATCCGACCGTCGGTAGAGGGTCAGAGGTGGAATGTACATGGGGGTTTTGGGGGGGAATGTCACCCTTTTTACCGGTCTGGTGGCTTTGCTGGCCTGAATGGGCGGGGAAATGCCGTCTGATCCCCCTCACATCTCAGTCAGGCCAATGGTGCCTGCGGGCGGGTTCGGTTAGCTATATCCAAAGCGAAAAGAGAGAGTGAGGCAATCTGGTGCAAGGCGATCTGCCCCTGACGCGGGATCTGGTGCTGGTGGGGGGCGGCCATGCCCATGCGCTGGTGCTGCGCAAATGGGGGATGGACCCGCTGCCCGGCGCGCGGCTGACGGTGATCAACCCCGGCCCGACAGCCCCCTATACCGGGATGCTGCCCGGTCATATCGCCGGCCACTATGAACGCGATGCGTTGGAGATCGATCTGATGCGCCTCTGCCGCCATGCCGGGGCGCGGCTGATCTTGGGCAAGGCCATAGGCATCGACCGCGCCGCACGTGAGATCATGGTCGAGGGGCAGGGCGCCCTGGGCTATGACGTGGCCTCATTCGATGTGGGCGTCACCTCTGACATGGGCTTGCCGGGATTTGCCGAACATGCGGTCGGGGCCAAACCGCTGAACATCTATGCTGAGCGTTGGCGCGCGTTTTTGGCGGCGGTGAAGGCGGGGCAGCAGCCGCCCGAGGTGGCGGTGATCGGCGGCGGTGTCGCGGGCTGCGAATTGGCGATGGCAATGGCTTTCGCGCTGCGCGCGGCGGGGGCGCAGCCTGCTGTGACACTGGTGGAACATGGGCCGCAACTGTCCGGCATGGCCCCCCGGACCGAGGCCATGGTGCGGCGGCGCATGGCGGATTTGGGGGTGAGACTGGCGCTTGATGCCAAGGTCACCCGGGTCACCCGCAGCGAGGTGATCTTGGCGGATGGCTCCCCGATCGCCGCCGCGCTTTGCGTCGGCGCGGCGGGGGCGGTGCCGCAGGGTTGGCTCGCGCAGACGGACTTGCCGCTGCATGAGGGGTTCATCCGGGTCGGGGCCGATCTGGGTGTGCTGGGTGATCCGGCGCTTTTCGCGGTGGGCGACTGCGCCCATATGGAGGCCACCCCGCGGCCCAAGGCCGGTGTCTTTGCCGTGCGCGCGGCGCCGGTACTGCATGACAATCTGCGCGCCGCGCTGAGCGGCGGCGCGCGGCGGGCGTTCAAGCCGCAGACGCAATATCTCAAGCTGATTTCTCTGGGCGGGAAAGCCGCCGTGGCCGAGCGCAATGGGCTCGCCGTCAGCGGCGCGCTGCTGTGGCAGTGGAAGGACCGGATCGACCGGAAGTTCATGGACCAGCTTGATGATCTGCCCGCGATGCAGAGCGACGCGCCGGCCGGCCCCATGGCCTTGGGCCTGCCGGAGGCGCTGGCGGGCAAGCCGCTCTGCGGCGGTTGCGGGGCCAAGGTGGGCGGCGCGGTGCTGGGGGAGTTGCTGGCTCAGGTGTGCCCCCCGGTGGCGGGCGATGTCGTCACCGGCGCAGGCGATGATGCGGCTATCCTGCGGCAGCCGGGCGGCGGCTTTCAGGTGCTGAGCACGGACCACCTGCGCGGTTTTATCGAAGACCCGGCGCAGATGACACGGATCGCGGCGGTCCATGCTTTGGGCGATATCTGGGCGATGGGGGCCAAGCCGCAGGTCGCGTTAAGCTCTATTATCCTGCCGCGCATGGCGCCGGCGTTGCAGGCCCGCACCCTGCGCGAGATCGCGGGGGCGGCGCAGGATGTCATGGCGGCCGCCGGGGCGCAGATCGTCGGCGGCCATACGACCATGGGCGCAGAACTGACCATTGGTTTCACGGTCACCGGCACGCGCACCGAGGTGCCGCTTGGCGTCGGCGGCGCGCAGCCGGGCGATCTCTTGCTGCTCACCCGGCCCATCGGGTCGGGGGTGATCCTTGCCGGTCATATGGCGGGGAGCGCGCCAGGGCGGGTCGTGGCCGAGGCGCTGCGCCGCATGGCCACACCGCAGGCGCGGGAGGCGGAGATACTGGCGAATGCCCATGCCATGACGGATGTAACGGGCTTTGGCCTCGCCGGGCATGTGCAGGCGATCTGCCGTGCCTCGGGGCTGGCGGCAGAGCTTTGGGGCGGCGCGGTGCCGCTTTACCCCGGTGCGCAGGCGCTGTCGGATCAGGGGGTGGCCTCGTCGCTCTTGCCGATCAATCAAGCGGATGCGCCGATCCGTGCGGCGGGTCCGGTGAACCCGCTCTTGCATGATCCGCAGACCGCTGGGGGGCTGCTGGCGGCTCTGCCAGACGCGGCGGCAAAGGCAGCACTGGCGCGGCTGGAGGCGGCAGGGCTTGAGGGCCATATCATCGGGCGGTTGGCGACAGGCGCCCCGTCTATGCGTCTGCGTTGAAACGGGTGTGCAACGCCGCGGCGGTCTCGGCCAATGTGGGCTCATCGAGATCGCGCAGCGACAGCCGCGCAACCGGCGCGGGGTTGCGGCTGGCGGCTTTGGCATAGCGCGGGTCATAGTGCTGGCCGATCAGCGCTTCGGCAAGGCTGGCCCAATCGCCCGCGCGGGCTTGCGCCAGCCATGCGGTGAGGGTCTCTCCACTGTGATAGGGGCGCAACCTGTCAATGCGTGTTTCGAGCAGGCTGGGGGTGGCCGTCAGATCGTCATAGGCCCGGCAAAGGAAATGCGCCCGCGCGGCGAGCGGGGCGGTGATCTCGACCCGCGGCGCGGCGCTCATCACGGACCAGAGCGCGGGGGGCAGGGTGCAATCCCCGATCTTGCTGCTTTCAGCCTCGACCCATGTCACCCGCGCCGGATCGAGCGCGCCGAGCCGTTGCGCGAGCCCTGTCTCGAACATCTTCTGCGGCGGCTGCCCGCCCTTCATGGCGCCGAACAGAGAGCCGCGGTGCTGCGCCAGACCTTCAAGGTCCAGCACCTGCGCGCCGGTCTCGGCCAGATGGTGCAGCAGCCGGGTCTTGGCGGTGCCGGTGCCGCCTTCGATCAGCATCAAACGGTGCGGCAGCGGTCGGGCATAGAGCGTCTCGACAACCAGCCGCCGATAGCTGCGATAGCCGCCGCGCAGCAGCTGCACGCGCCAGCCGATCTGATCGAGGATGGTGGAAAAGGCGCCGGAGCGTTGCCCGCCGCGCCAGCAATAGACCAGCGGCTGCCAACTGCCGTTTTTGTCGGCCAATGCCCCCTGCAAATGCCGCGCGGTGTTCTGCGCCACCAGCGCCCCGCCTATTTTTCGGGCGTCAAAGGGGCTGACCTGTTTGTAGATCGTGCCGACCTCGGCCCGTTCCGCATCCGACAGCACCGGCAGGTTGATGGCCCCGGGCAGATGGTCCTCGGCATATTCCGCAGGGGCGCGCACGTCGATGATCGTATCGACATTGAGCGTGGCGAGGTCCGACAGGGCGGTGAGGGTGCAGGGGGTCATCTGGGGTTCCGGCAAAGCCCCGCGCACCGTGACTGGGCGCGAGGCAATGGCTCAGGCCTTGGCGGCGATCACCAGCACTTCGACCAGATAGTCCGGCGTGGCGAGTTTGGATTCGCCGCAGGCGCGGGCTGGCGCATGGCCTTCGGGCACCCAAGCGTCCCAAACGTCGTTCATCGCCGCGAAATCGGCCATATCGGCCAACCAGATGGTGGATTGCAGGATGCGGGTCTTGTCGCTGCCCACTTCGGCCAACAGGGCGTCGACCTTATCAAGGCAGTCCTGCGTCTGGGTGGCGACATCCGCGCCCGCCGTGCCGACCTGCCCGGCAAGGTAGATCACATCGCCATGTTCGACGATCTGGCTCATGCGGGTGTTGCTGTGGTGGCGTTTGATCTCGGTCATTCTGTCTCTCCTTTGACGTCGAAAGGGTTGTGGCAGCTTTGCGAGAGGGAGGCCAGATCAAAGCCCGCGGTTCAGGCTTTCTCGACCTTTCCGCCCTCTTTTGGGCCGCCCGCTTTCTCCCATCCGCCGAAACCATCCTTCAGATGCGCCGCGTCAAAGCCCATGTCTTGCAGCGTCGCCACCGATATGGCCGAGCGCCAGCCCGAGGCGCAGTGAAAGACGAACTTCTTGTCCTGGGCAAAGATGTCTTTGAAGTAAGGGCTGTCGGGATCGACCCAGAACTCCAGCATGCCGCGGGGGCAGTGAAAGGCACCGGGGATGAACCCGGTGCGCTCGCGTTCGCGGGGGTCACGCAGGTCGACGAATTGCACGTCTTCGTCGTCCAGCATGGCGATGGCCTCAGCGCTGTCGATCTCTTCAATCCGGGCACGGGCCTCGGCGACCATTTGGGCGGCGGTTTTCTTGAGGGCCATCGGGGTCTTCTCCTTACAATTGGTTCAGCAGGTCCGGCGTCGGCCAGCCATCGACGGGGCGCCCAAGGCGGGCCTGTTCCTCGCGCACGGCGGCACGGGTGCCGGAGCCGAGGATGCCGTCAATCTCGCCCACATCATAGCCCTTGGCCTGTAGTTTTCGTTGCAGGGACTTCATCGCCTCGCCCTCCAGCCCCGGCGCGGGATTGCCGGCGTCGAAAACCTGCGCGCCGTCCAGCCGGGTGGCGAAATAGGCGGCGGTCATGACGTAGGTGAAGCTCTGGTTCCACTCGAAATAGACGCGGAAGTTCGGGTAGGCGATGAACGCCGGCCCGCCGCGCCCCTGCGGCAGCAGGACAGAGGCGGTGAGCCCCTCGGCCAGTTGCCCACCGCGCGGGGTCACGCCCATGGCCTGCCATGCGCTGACCGGTTTGGTGGTTTCCAACCCGGTTTGCGACCAGTCGAAATCCTCCGGCAATGACACTTCCGCCAGCCAAGGCTCGTTCGCGCGCCAGCCGAGGCTTTGCAGCATCTTGCCGCCCGACATCAGCGCATCGGGGACCGAGGTTTTCAGTGAGACCTTGCCATCGCCATCCCCGTCGACACCGTTTTCGATGATGTCACGAGGCAGCATTTGCACCATGCCGATCTCCCCGGCCCAGGCGCCCGTGGTGGTGTCGGGGTCGAACTCGCCGCGTTCAAACAGGTCCAGCGCGGCAAAGAGCTGCGGGCGGAACAATTCGGGGCGGCGGCAGTCATGCGCCAGCGTGGCCAGCGCGTTGGCGGTGTTGAAATCCCCCTGAAACGCGCCGTAATCGGTTTCGAACGCCCAGAAGGCCAGCAGCACAGCGCGGCTGACACCGTAGTCGGCTTCGACCCGATCAAAGATGGCGTCATATTTCTCGGCATTGGCGCGGCCCCGGTTGATCCGGTCGCTGGAAATCAGGTGGCGCGAAAATTCGACGAAGGGTTTTTGAAACACCCCCTGCGCCCGGTCCGCGCGCAGCACGGCCTCGTCCTGGCGCAGGCCGTCAAAGAAACGCGTGGCGGTGGCAGGATCGGTGCCCTTGGCCACGGCTTCGGCCTTGGCATCCGCGATAAAACTGGAGAAGTCGCCGCCACAGGCTGTTTCGGCAGGGGCTGTTTGGGCCGGGGTTGTTTCAGCATGGGCGGTGGCGGGCAGGGTCAGGGCCGCAAGGGCGGCGGCTAGAAAATAGGGGCGCATAGATATCCTCTTGGTCACAGACAGGCCAGAACTAGGGCGATTGCCCACATCACCAACCATGCCTGCCAGAGGCGGGTGATGGCGGCATCGATCGCCCGTGGCCCGATGACGCGCGCCCCCGCGCCGTGGACCCAAGCGAACTGCTGCAATTGCCCATCATAGGCGCGCGGACCTGCGAGGGCCACACCCGTGGCCCGTGCCATGGCGGCTTCCGGCCAACCGGCATTGGGCGAGCGGTGCAGCGCCGCATCTGCGCGGATCTCGCGCCACTGGTGCAGCACACCGCCGGGCAGGGCGATGAGCAGGGCGGTCAACCGGGCCGGCGCGAGGTTCATCAGGTCGTCCATCCGCGCCGCGGCCCAGCCGAAATCGGCGTGGCGCGCTGTGCGGTAGCCGATCATACTGTCGGCGGTGTTGACGATCTTATAGACCAGCAGCCCCGGCAGGCCGGCCAGCAGGAACCAGAAGGCGGGCGCGATGATCCCGTCGCTGAGGTTTTCCGCCCCGCTTTCGATGGCCGAACGTGCCACGGCGTCTTCGGTCATCTCGGCGGTGTCGCGGCTGACGATCATCGCCACGGCACGGCGCCCGGCGGCGAGGGACTGGCGCAGCCCATCGGCCACGGCGCGGACATGTTCGACCAAGGACCGCTGCGCCAGCAGGATGGCGGCGAGCAGAATCTCGATGAGCGGGCCGAGCAGGCTCAGCGCCCAGCCGAGACCTGCCGCCCCGAGCATCAGCGCCAGCAGCAGCGCCACACCCTTGGCGTGCCGGGCCTGGCCGTGGTTGAACCGGCGGTCCCCCCAGCCGATCAGCCGGCCCATCAGCACGGCGGGATGGGGCAGGCGGCGCCAGAGCCAGTCCGGCTCGCCAAAGGCCGCGTCAAGCAGCATGGCCAGCACAAGAATCGCGGCGGTGCTCATGCCAGCGCTTGCGTTAACCGCGCCCAGCCGTCGGCGGCGGGCAGCCCAAGGCGCAGCCAGCGCCGGTTATAGGGGAAGACGCGGGTCCAAATTTGGTGCCGGGCGAGGCGGGTCTGCCAGTGCCGCGCGTCGTCAACCTCATAGAGCCGGAAGAGCGGCGTGCCCCCGACGATCTGAGCGCCGGCACCGGTCATCACGGCGTCGAGCCTTTCGGCATCTGTCGCCAGCCGCGCCCGCGTCGCCTCGGCCCAATCCCGATCCCGCAGCGCCGCCGCGCCGATATGCAGGGCCGGGCCGCTGACCGGCCATGGGCCGAGCATCTGCCGAAGCGCTGCGACCAAGGCAGGATCGCCGATGACAAAGCCGAGCCGCAGCCCGGCCAGCCCCCAGAACTTGCCGAAGCTTTTCAGGATCAGCGTGCCGGGGGTCGCGGCCTGCGCCATGAGCGTGGCGTCAGGGGTGATGTCGCAGAAACTCTCGTCAATGATGCTGAGCGGCGCGCGCGTCTCTGCCGCCTGCCAGAGCCGCCCATCGGGGTTGTTGGGGTGGACATGGACAGCGGCCTCTGTCTCGCCTGCGTCGACCACCTGCCAGCCACACCCGGCAAAGCTGGCGGCGTGTTCGTTGTAGGTCGGGCCGGGGATGCGCACGCGGCCCGGCGCGGCGAGCGCCGGGATGCGGGCGATGGCCGAGGAGGCGCCGGGGACGGCGAGCAGGGCGGCCCCCTCGGGCACCTGCCAGAAACTGCGGGCGGCCTCCTCCATCGCGCTTTGCGCCGCGGCGTCGGGCAGGGCGTTCCAGGCGTCGGCGGGGATCACGGGGACCTTGTAGGGCTGCGGGTTGATCCCGGTGGAAAGGTCCATCCACGCCGCCCGCTGCCCGCCGAAACGCGCCGCTGCCGCATCGACGCCGCCGCCGTGGTCCCGCTCGTCTGGCTGTTGCATGATGATCCCCCTGCCGTTGCTGCGGTGAAAGCGTAAAAGGGCTGCGCGTTCAAGCGCCTTCCGCAAGGCAGGGGGGAGGTTTAGCCGCGCCCATGCGGGGCGTCGAAATCCAGCACCGGGTTGATCGGGATGATGCGGTTTGGGTTAATCGTGTCGTGGCTGTAGTGGTAATGCCGCACGATATGGTCAAAGTTCACCGTCTCGGCCACGCCCGGCTGCTGATAAAGCGCGCGTGTATAGGCCCAGATATTGGGGTAATCCACGATCCGCCTGCGGTTGCATTTGAAATGCAGGTGATAGACCTTGTCGAACCGCACCAGCGTGGTGAAGAGCCGCCAGTCGGCCTCGGTCATCTTGTCGCCGGCGAGGTAGCGGTTGCGCGACAGAAGGTCTTCGATCCAATCCAGCGTGTCAAAGAGCGGATGCACCGCCGCGTCATAGGCCGCTTGCGAAGTGGCGAAACCGGCCTTGTAGACGCCGTTGTTGACCTCGTCATAGACCCGGGCGTTGACCGCGCCGATGCGCGCCCGCAGGGGCTTGGGATAGTAATCATCGCTGTTGCCGGTGATACCGTCGAAGGCGCTGTTGAACATGCGGATGATCTCGGCAGATTCGTTGCTGACGATGGTCTCGCGCTCTTTGTCCCACAGGATCGGAACGGTGACGCGGCCTGTGAAACTCGGGTCGGCGCGGGTATAGATGTCGCGGGCAAAGGGCAGATCGAAAAGCCGGTCGCCGGTGGCGGCGGGGAAATCCCGGTCAAAGGTCCAGCCTTCGCCCAGCATGTCGGGATGCACGACAGAGACGTCGATATGGTCCTGCAGCCCTTTCAACCGGCGAAAGATCAAGGTGCGATGCGCCCAGGGGCAGGCCAGGCTGACATAGAGGTGATAGCGCCCTGATTCTGCCTTGAAACCGCCTTCGCCGCTCGGCCCGGCGCTGCCATCGGCGGTCACCCAGTTGCGGAACTGTGCCTCGCTGCGTTCGAATTTGCCGCCCGAGGATTTGGTGTCATACCATTTGTCCTGCCATTTTCCGTCGACCAAAAGGCCCATGTTGTTCTCCTTTTCGCGTTTGAGGGTAGATTTAGGGGGCGGACCAAGCGCCGCCAATCTTCACCTCCGCGCAGGACCTCTGCGCAGATGCAGGCTGCCGCCATGTCATCTAATATTAACTTGAAAATCCCACAGTTTACGTCAGCCTATAGGCATCATTTGGGGGCTACTCATGGAAGAATTTCTGTCTAAGGAAATACAGGCGGGGCTGGCGGCAGCGCGGCGCGAAAGCCTGCGCAAAGCATCGCGGCTGCGGCTTGAGGTTGATGGTGACGTGCATCGGGTGCTGGCCCTGTGGAAGACGGGTTTCTCCATCGCCGCCGAAGATGCGCCGCGCCTGCGCGGGTTGGTGGACCTCTATGACGGGGGCGTGCATCTGTTCCAGTGTTTGATCGTCGCGGGCGAAGAGGAAGACGGCGAAATGCGCTATGAGTTCAAACGCGCCACCGCTGTAGCCGACCGCGCGGCGCTGGATTTTGAACTCGCCTCTGACGCGCCGGCGGCGTTGATCGAGGATGGCCGCCGGGCCTGAAGGTCGCGCGCAGGGCAAGAGGTTCTGCCCTGCGCATCCGCGCATCTACTGTAAATCGCCAAAGGCTTCGGTCAGCCGCGCGCCGGCTTCCTGAACCCGCGCACGTGGCGTGGCGAGGTTGAAGCGCAGATAGTTTTCCCCCCCGGTGCCGAAGCTGGCGCCGTGGTTGGTGGCAATGGCCGCGGTCTTCTCGACCCGCTCGATGAATTCCGCCTGTTCCATCCCGGTGCCGGAGAAGTCGACCCAAGCGAGATAAGTGGCCTCCAGCGGCATGGATTGCAGCCCGGGAATCGCGTTCACGGCCTTGTCGAACACCCGGCGGTTGCCGTCGAGATAGGCGATCAACTCGTCAAGCCAGGCGGCCCCTTCGGGCGAATAGGCTGCCGTCGCCATGATCAGCCCGAAGGAATTGGGCGAACTGCCCATCGCGGCCATCCGCTGGGCGAAACGCGCGCGCAGTTCCGGATCATGGATGATGACATTGCCGACATGGCTGCCCGCCATGTTGAAGGTCTTGGTGGTGGCGGACATCATCACCAGACGGTCTTCGATCCCGTCGATATGCGCCATCGGAATGTGTTTCTGCCCCGGCATCACCAGATCATGGTGGATTTCATCGGAGACCACCACCAGATCATGCCGTTTGGCGAAATCCGCGACGCCCTGCAGTTCCTCACGGCTCCAGACCCGCCCGCCGGGGTTATGCGGGGAGCAGAGGATGACCATTTTCTCATCGCCCGAGAGCAGGGCGTCATAGGCGTCGAAATCCATCTCGTAGCGGCCCGAAACATTGGTCAGCGGGCATTCCACCACGCGCCGCTTGGCCGCGTTAATCACGCGGGCAAAGGCGTGATAGACCGGGGTGAACAGAACCACACCATCGCCGGGTTGGGTGAAAGCGTCGATGCACATCGCCGTGCCGTTCACCAAGCCATGGGTGGAAAAGATCGCATTGGCGTCGACTTTCCAGCCGTGGCGGTGCTCCATCCACCACTGGATCGCGGCAAGGTATTTGCTGTCGTCGCCGTAATAGCCATGCACGCCGTGGTCGATCTGGGCTTGCAGTGCGTCCTGCACCACCTGTGGCGGGCGGAAATCCATGTCGGCCACCCACATGGCGATGCCGGTGTCGGCGGGCACCCCATAGACCGCTTCCATCTTGTCCCATTTCGCACAATGGGTGCCGCGCCGGTCGATAATCTCGTCAAAGCTCATGCTGGTCTCTCCTGATATTGCGGCCAAGCTAACGGCTGTCGCAGAGGCTGCAAGCCCCCGGTTGCGCGATGCCCGGGCATGGCCTAAATGATCGGGATGAAACGCCCGATCCTTTTGCACCCCGACCCCCGGCTCAAGAAAACCGCAGCCCCTGTCGCTGACCTCAGCGATGAGCTGCGCCAGTTGGGCGATGATATGTTGGCCACCATGTATGACGCGCCGGGCATCGGCCTTGCGGCGCCGCAGGTCGATGTGCTGAGCCGCGTGATCGTGCTTGATTGCGTCAAGGAAGAGGGCGAGGCGCCGCGTCCGCTCTTGATGTTCAACCCCGAGATCGTGGCCGCATCGGAGGAGCTGAACACCTATGAAGAAGGCTGCCTGAGCATCCCCGAGCAATTCGCCGATGTGACCCGCCCGGCGGAGGTTGAAGTCCGCTGGCTGGACCGCGACGGGAACGAGCAGCAGGAAGCCTTTGACGGGCTTTGGGCGACCTGTGTGCAGCATGAGATCGACCACCTTAACGGGAAGCTCTTTATCGACTATCTGAAACCGCTGAAACGCCAGATGATCACCCGCAAAATGGTAAAGCTGAAACGCGAGTTGGCCCGAGGATGAGCCTGTTGGAGATTGTCCGCTGGCCCGATCCGCGACTGGCCGAGACCTGTGCGCCGGTTGCAGAGATCACGCCGGAGATCGAAAAGCTGGCGGCCGATATGTTGGAAACCATGTATGCCGCCCCGGGCCGAGGTCTCGCCGGGCCGCAGGTCGGGGCGATGCTGCGGATTTTCGTGATGGATGCGGGCTGGAAAGAGAAAAAATCCGACCCGCTGGTCTGTATCAACCCGATGTTTCAGGAAATCGGCGAAGAGCGCGTCACCAATACCGAAGGCTGCCTCAGCATCCCCGGCATTAGCACCGATATCTCGCGCCCCGCACAGGTGCAGATGGTCTGGACCGGGGTGAACGGGGGCCGCTATGTGCAGAGCTTTGAGGGCGCCGCCGCCTTGATCGCGCAGCATGAAATGGATCACCTGGATGGCGTGGTGACCTTTGACCACCTCGACGCGGAGACCCGCGCTGCCAAGATTGCGGAGTATGAAGCCCAATGACCCTGCGCCGCTATGTGCCTTGGCCCGACAAACGTCTGCGCAGCCCCGCTGCGCCGATCGACGCGGTGACGGATGAGATCCGCAGCCTTTGGGATGATATGATCGAAACGATGGACGCGATGCCCGGCGTCGGCCTTGCCGCGCCGCAGATCGGGGTAATGTTGCAGGTCGCGGTGGTCGATGCCTCCGAGGCGCGCAACAAACGTATCCGACTGGCGAACCCGGTGATTATCGACGCCTCTGCCGTGCTGCATCCTTACGAGGAAGCCAGCCCGAACCTGCCCGGTTTCAGCGCCGTGATCCGCCGCCCGCGCGGCGTCAAGGTGCGCTTTCTGGATGAGACGGGCGCAGAAGTCGAGCGCGATTTCGTCGGGCTGGAGGCCGTGAGCGTGCAGCACCAGATCGACCATCTGGCGGGCAAGATGTATTTCGACAACCTCAGCAAAACCAAGCGCGACATGCTGTTGCGCAAGGCCCGCAAGGCAAACGGCTGACCGCCCAGAGGGGCCGGGCCGTCAGGAGGAACGCGATGCGATTGATCTTTATGGGCACGCCGGAGTTTTCGGTGCCGGTTCTGGATGCGCTGGTGCAGGCCGGGCATGACATTCGCGCGGTCTATTGCCAGCCGCCGCGCCCTGCCGGTCGAGGCAAGAAGCCGCGCCCCAGCCCGGTGCAGCAGCGCGCCGAGACGCTTGGGCTGCTGGTGCGGCATCCGGTGTCGTTGAAACATCCCGACACGCAGGAAGAATTTGCCGAGCTTGAGGCCGAAGCGGCGGTGGTGGTGGCCTATGGGTTGATCCTGCCGCAGGCGATTCTGGACGCGCCGCAACATGGCTGTTTGAACATCCACGCGAGCCTCTTGCCGCGCTGGCGCGGGGCGGCGCCGATCCAGCGGGCGATCATGGCCGGCGACGAAAAGACCGGGGTCTGCATCATGCAGATGGAAGCGGGGCTCGACACCGGGCCGGTGCTGCTTTGCGAAGAGACCGAGATCGGCGCGGCGGAGACCACGGCGGAACTGCATGATCGGCTGAGCGGCATCGGCGCGCTGGCGATCAACAAGGCGCTGGCGCAGCTCACTGACCTTACTCCTGAGGCGCAGCCCGCAGAAGGGGTGACCTATGCCGCCAAGATCGACAAGGCCGAGGCGCGGATCGACTGGACGCGCCCGGCGGTTGAGGTGGATCGGCTGATCCGGGGCCTGTCGCCCTTTCCCGGCGCCTGGTTTGAGATCGACGGGCAGCGGGTCAAGGTGCTGGGCTCGGTGCTGGATGACGGAGACGGCGCGCCGGGCGCGGTGCTTTCAGACGATTTGCGGGTGGCCTGCGGCGCCGGGGCCGTGCGGCTGACGCGTTTGCAAAAAGCGGGCAAGGGCGCGCAGGATGCGGATGTGTTCCAGCGCGGTGCGCAGATCGCGGTGGGGGCGAACCTCAGCCACGGTTGACTGCTCAGCTTTTGGGCGGGGTGCTTTTGTAGACCGGCAGATGCCAGCCGAAATAGAGCGACCCGGCCCGCAGCACCCATGTGGTGACGGCGCAGGCCAGCAGCGGGTAGAGCGTGCCCTCGGTATAGGGGGCGAGCAGCACGGCCATGGCAGCACCCGACAGGGCCGCAGAAGCGTAGAGCTCGCCCTGGGTCAGCACCAGCGGCAATTGACCCACCACCACATCGCGCATCAGCCCGCCCATACAGCCGGTGATCATGCCCATGACGATGATGATCGGGGCGGATTGCTCTTGCGCCATGGCGACACCGACCCCCGCCGCCACGGCGACGGCCAGCGCCAGACTGTCGAGCCAGATCAGCGCGCGATAGCGGCTTTCGAGCAGATGGGCGGTGAAAAAGACCACCAGGGCTGCGGTGATGGCGACGCCCAACATACTCGGGGTTTCGATCCAGAAGATCGGGTTGCGGTCGAGCAGCAGGTCCCGGATCGTGCCGCCGCCGACGGCGGTGAGACAGGCGATGAAAGCAAAGCCGACGATATCGAGCTGCGCCCGGCTGGCGACCAATGCGCCGGTGATGGCAAAGACCAAAACGGCGGCATAGTCGAGCAGGGCCAGCAGCGTCACTTTTTCGCGCCCGGTTTGAAGGGCGCCATGCCCGCGCGGGCCAGTTCATCGGCGCGTTCGTTCTCGGGGTGGCCGGCATGGCCCTTGACCCATTTCCACGTCACATTGTGCCGCGCATTGGCCGCATCCAGCCGCTGCCAAAGCTCGGCGTTTTTCACAGGCTTCTTGGCCGCGTTCTTCCAGCCGTTTTTCTTCCAGCCGTAAATCCAGCCGGTGATGCCGTTTTTGACGTAGTTGCTGTCGGTCACCAGCGTGATCTCGGTCGGGCGGCTCAGCGATTCCAGCGCCGAGATCGCGGCCATCAGTTCCATGCGGTTGTTGGTGGTTTGCGCCTCGCCGCCCTTTAACTCGCGCTCCTTGACGATCTTTTCGCCCTCCATGGCGCGCATCAACACGCCCCAGCCGCCGGGGCCGGGATTGCCCGAGCAGGCTCCGTCTGTATAGGCATAAAGGTCTGGCATGTCGGCTCCCGTCGCGGTTTCAACGCGGTTTAGGCGGCTGGCGCGCGGCGGTCAATCAGGCGGGTTGGCGCAACACGCGGGGCACTTTGAACTCGACATTTTCCTGCGCGGTCTCGACCAGTTCGGTGGTCACGTCATAGCGGGCTTTGAAGGCGTCGATCACCTCGTTGATCAGCACTTCTGGGGCCGAGGCGCCTGCAGTGATGCCGATGCTGCCGATGCCTTCGAGCGCGCGCCAGTCGATATCATCGGCGCGTTGCACCAGTTGCGCATAGGCGCAGCCCGCCCGGGCGCCGACTTCGACCAGACGTTTGGAGTTCGAGGAATTCGGCGCGCCCACCACCAGCATGGCGTCGCATTTCGGCGCCATGGCCTTGACCGCCTCCTGACGGTTGGTGGTGGCGTAGCAGATGTCTTCTTTATGCGGGCCGATGATGGCGGGGAAGCGCGCTTGCAACGCTGCGACGATATCGGCGGTGTCATCGACGCTGAGCGTGGTCTGGGTGACATAGGCGAGCCGCGTCTCATCGCGCACATCGACCGTTGCGACATCCTCCGGGGTTTCGACCAGAAGCACATCACCTTCGGGCAACTGCCCCATGGTGCCGATCGTCTCGGGGTGGCCCGCATGGCCGATCATGATGATCTGGAGGCCCGCATCCGCGTGGCGCTGCGCCTCGATATGAACCTTGGAGACCAGCGGGCAGGTGGCATCGACATAGATCATATTGCGCGCCTGCGCGGCGCTTGGCACGGATTTCGGCACGCCATGGGCCGAGAAGATCACCGGGCGGTCATCGGGGCATTCCGACAGTTCCTCGACAAAGATCGCGCCCTTGTCGCGCAGCCCGTCGACGACGAATTTATTATGCACGATCTCATGGCGCACATAGACCGGCGCGCCCCATTTTTCGAGCGCCATTTCCACGATCTTGATCGCCCGGTCCACACCTGCACAGAACCCGCGCGGCGCGGCAAGATAGAGGGTCAGGTTGGGCTTGGTCATGGCTGGTCTCCGGGTGGCTTGGCGCAGAGGTAAGGGCTTGGGGGCGGTTCGTCTACCCGTCAGACTTCTTGCCAGCGCCTTTCTGCGGTGCGCCATGCACAAGGGCTGCCGCCTGGGCGCGGTTGCGGATGCCCAGCTTGCGGTAGCCGGATTTCGCATAGTCCGAGACGGTATGCACCGACAGATTGCAGCGATCGGCGGTTTCCTGGCGGCTGTAGCCATGGGCGAGCAGATTCACCACCTCCGATTCCCGGGGGCTGAGCTTGTCAAAGGCCGCGGGGTGGGCCGACAGGGGCAGGGGGGTCGTATTGGTCAGGTCCTCGATCCGCCGATGCATCAGCAGGCAGAACAGGCGCAATTCCTCCGCGATGTCGTGAAAGCGCTGCTCAAAGCTGTCGGCATCCATCGCATTGCCGATGATAAAACCGCCGAAACGCTCCGACCCTTGCAAGCGCATGGGCACCGCAAAGGCGGCATTCAACCCATGCTGGGCGGCATGGGTGATGAACTTATGCTCCGCCGCGGTGACCTCCGGGTAATGATGGACGAAAGCCTTGCCGATGGTGAGAACCTCATAACGGTTGCACAGGTGGTGCAGGAACGGGTCCTTTTCGGGCGGCAGTTCGCTGTAGAGATCGGGGATCGTGCAGCGCAATTGGGCTGCCTGAAAATTCGCATCGACGCTGATGTGGACCGCATGCGCCAAGCCGACTTTGCGCAGGGCGGCCACCAATCCCTGCCAAAGAGTGTCGATATCTTCTATCTGCTCAAGCTTTACTGCGGCGTCGACCAGCATTCTGGCTCCTTTGGCCCCCCTTTCTCGGGGGATCGAATGTCATTAGGCAGATATGCTATGTTTAAATCAAGGGGAACGCATGGGAACATGTGCTGTATTGTAATTTCCCTGGGGTATTTGAATCATTTCACAGGTCAGGGACGCTCAGCGTCGCTGACCTGTTATTTGTAAGCTGGGCGAGAGGTCGCGGTTCGGGGTCGGTCCCGGCAAAGCCGTTGTGCCTGCTTTGACGGATGTAGTGCTAAATGGGGCAGCGTCGTGCCGCATGATCAACTGTTGGCGGGTTCCGCCGGTTCGCGCGGGGGGCGGCCTATGACATCGCGCAGATCGTCGAGATCGATGAAGTTATCCGCTTGGCGGCGTAAATCGTCTGAGATCATCGGCGGTTGGCTGCGGATCGTGGACACCACAGAGACGCGCACGCCCTGGCGCTGCAGGCTTTCTACCAGCGGTCGAAAATCACCGTCGCCCGAAAAGAGCACGATGTGGTCGACACGCGGGGCCAGTTCCATCGCGTCCACCGCCAGTTCGATGTCCATGTCGCCCTTCACCTTTCGGCGGCCCATGCTGTCGGTATATTCCTTGGCCGGTTTGGTGACCATGCTAAAGCCGTTGTAGTTCAGCCAGTCGACGAGGGGGCGAATCGGTGAATATTCATCGTTCTCAAGCAGCGCCGTGTAGTAGAACGCCCTTAAAAGTTTCCCGCGGCGCATGAATTCTTGGCGCAGTAGTTTATAGTCTATGTCAAAACCGAGCGATTTTGCCGCCGCGTAGAGGTTGGAGCCGTCAATAAACAGCGCCAGACGCTCATCTTTGTAGAACATTCAATTATCCTTTCGGCTCACGTCGCCGCATTTTCCCAAAACCATCCTTGCTTGCCACTGTTTGACACAAGTCAGATAACCACAGTTGAACGCAGGCGTTTATTCTAACTAAGGTTTTCACAAGATGTCGCAAGAGTTAGCAAGCAAAGAACTCGGCAATAATGCGCACGTTCCCGTGCGCAGCATGCTTATAGCGCTTGGCGGAAACCTTACATCTTCCGTAGGTACGCCTCGGGAAACACTAACGGCCGCGTTGAAATATATGCAAACATCTGGCGCGGTGATTCGCGCCACGAGTCCATTCTACCACACTCCGGCCTTTCCCGCAGGTGCCGGGCCGGATTATGTGAATGCCGCCGTGCGGATCGAAGCGCCCTGGACCCCGGCCCAGGTCTTGGAGGTGCTGCACCGCATCGAAGCCCGGTTCGGGCGCGAGCGGACCCAGCGGTGGGGGCAGCGAACCCTTGATCTGGATTTGCTGGCGGTGGATGACATCGTCTTGCCGGACCGTAACACCCACAAGATATGGCGTGATTTGCCGCTTGAGGCCCAGATCGGGCGCACCCCGGACCAGTTGATCCTGCCGCACCCCCGGCTGCAAGACCGCGCCTTTGTGCTGGTGCCGCTGGCCGATGTGGCGCCCGATTGGGTGCATCCGCTGCTGAAAATGCCCGTGCGCGCACTGCTTGATGCCTTGCCGGCGCGGGATAAGGCCAGCGTGCGCCGCCTGTAATAGTGACTTGTAAATCTGCCCAAAGGCGCCTAAATAACGCACTTCTGGCAGCAAATGAGATATTGGAGGCTTCATGGCCCGCGTCACCGTCGAAGATTGTGTGGATAAGGTTCCGAACCGTTTCGAACTCGTTATGCTGGCTGCACATCGTGCCCGCGAGATTTCTGCCGGATCGCCGCTGACCGTTGACCGCGACAATGACAAGAACCCTGTCGTGTCGCTGCGCGAGATTGCGGAGGAAACGCAGTCCGCCGATGATCTGCGCGAACGTCTGATCGAGAGCAACCAGAGCCAGATCGAGGTTGATGAGCCCGAAGATGACGCCATGGCGCTTCTGATGGGGGCCGAGCAGGACAAGCCGGAAGAAGACAGCATGTCCGAAGAAATGTTGCTGCGCCAGTTGATGGCCGCCCAGGGGCAGGGTTAACCCCCGCGCCCCGGCCGGGGCCAAGAGGCAGATGGCATGAACAGCGCCGACATCACTGCCGATGATCTGATCGCCCTTGTTCAGGGCTACAATCCCCGAACCAATGAAACATTGATCCGCGCGGCGTTTGATTACGGCGCGCAGATGCATGAGGGCCAGTTCCGCCATTCCGGCGAGGCCTATTTTACCCATCCCGTTGCCGTCGCCGCGATCCTGACCGAGCAGCAGTTGGATGACGCCACGATCATCACCGCCCTGCTGCATGACACGATCGAGGACACCAAAGCCTCCTATACCGAAGTGCAGAGCCTGTTTGGCAGCGAGGTCGCCGAGCTTGTCGATGGGGTGACCAAGCTGACCAATTTGCAGCTGAACTCGACCGAGACCAAACAGGCCGAGAACTTCCGCAAGCTGTTCATGGCGATGTCGAAAGACCTGCGGGTGATCCTGGTCAAACTCGCCGACCGTCTGCACAACATGCGCACGATCAAATCGATGCGCCCCGACAAGCAGATCAAAAAAGCCCGCGAGACGATGGATATCTATGCGCCGCTGGCGGGGCGGATGGGCATGCAGTGGATGCGCGAAGAGCTGGAAGACCTCGCCTTTCGCGTGCTCAACCCCGATGCCCGGGCGTCGATCATCCGCCGTTTCATCACCCTGCAACGCGATACCGGCGATGTGATCCAGCGCATCACCGGCGACATGCGGGTCGAGTTGGAGAAGGCCGAGATCGAGGCCGAGGTCTTTGGCCGGGCCAAGAAACCCTATTCGATCTGGCGCAAGATGGAGGAGAAGGAGCAAAGCTTTTCGCGCCTGTCCGACATCTATGGCTTTCGCGTCATCACCGGCTCTGAGGAAGATTGCTACCGCACCCTTGGCGCCATCCACCGCCGCTGGCGCGCGGTGCCGGGGCGTTTCAAGGATTACATCTCTCAACCCAAGACCAATGGCTACCGTTCGATCCACACCACCGTGTCGGGGCGCGATGGCAAGCGGGTCGAGGTGCAGATCCGCACCCGCCAAATGCATGACGTGGCCGAGACCGGCGTGGCCGCGCATTGGTCCTACCGCGACGGGGTGCGCAGCCGGAACCCCTTTGCCGTCGATCCCGCCAAATGGATCAGCCAGCTGACCGAGCAATTCGACGCCGAGACCGACCATCAGGATTTTCTTGAGGCGGTAAAGCTCGAAATGTACGCGGATCAGGTGTTCTGCTTCACGCCCAAGGGCGATGTGGTGAAACTGCCGCGCGGGGCGACGCCGATTGATTTCGCCTATGCGATCCACACGCGGATCGGCAATGCCTGTGTCGGGGCCAAGATCGACGGCATGCGGGTGCCGCTTTGGACCCGGATCAAGAACGGCCAGTCGATTGAGATCACCACCGCGCAGGGCCAGACCCCGCAGGCGACATGGCTCGACATCGCCACCACCGGCAAGGCCAAATCCGCGATCCGCCGGTCCCTGCGCGAAGTCGACCGGGAGCGTTTCGTGAAACTCGGCCGCGAGCTGGCCCGCTCTGCCTTCAGCCAGGTCGGCAAGACGGTGACGGATAAGGTGCTGCGCACGGTGGCCAAGAACATGCGTTTGAACGGCCCCGATGAGGTGCTGGCGCGTCTGGGCAGTTCTGAGCTCACCGGGCGGGAAGTGGTCGAATCCGTCTATCCCGATCTGGCACCGCAAAAGGGCGACCAGATCGATGTGCGCCGTGCGGTGGTGGGGTTGGAGCCGGGCCAGAGCTTTGACCGCGCGCCCTGCTGCACGCCGCTGCCGGGGGAGCGGATCGTCGGCATCACCTTCCGCGGCAGGGGGGTGACGGTTCATGCCATCGATTGTGACCGCCTGTCGGAATACGAAGACCAGCCGGACCGATGGCTCGACCTGCGGTGGCACGATGGCAGCCACCCGGCGGTCTATACCAGCGGGCTTGATATCACCATTGGCAATGGCGCCGGGGTCTTGGGGCGGGTTTGCACCTTGATTGGCGAGGCTTCGGCCAATATCTCCAATCTTGAGTTTGTGGAACGCAAGCCTGACTTTTACCGTTTGCTGGTCTATGTGGACCTGCGGGACGTCACGCATCTGCATTCGCTGATGTCCACGCTCGAAGCGGAGAGCGAAGTTGCCGATGTCAGCAGGCACCGCAATATGAGCGCCGGGAAGAGTGCCGAAGAGCCCGCCTGACCCGGGCAGACGAAACGCCGAGACTGGACGAAAGAATTGATCTTCAAACGCCGCGATCCGAAACCGACCCTGCGCGCGCTGGCCGAGTTTCTGTGGCCGCGTGGCGGTTGGACGCGTGCGTTTCACTATGTCAAACACCGGATGCGCCGCCTGCCCGACAGTCCCGAGCGTATCGCGCGGGGCATCTGGGCGGGGGTTTTTACCACTTTCACCCCATTCTACGGCATGCATTTCGTCGTCGCGGCGCTGATTGCGCGGCTGATGCGCGGCAATATGCTGGCAGCCTTGATGGCGACCTTTTTCGGCAACCCGCTGACCTATGTGCCCATTGGCATCGCCGCCCTGCAGACCGGCCATTGGCTGCTGGGCGCGCCTGTGGCCGCGACCGAACACCGCTCCTTTGGCGGCAAGTTTCTGGACGCCGGGCGCGACTTACAGGAAAACTTCGTGGCGATCTTTACCGATGCAACCATGGATTGGAGCGGGCTGACGGTCTTTTTCCAACAGGTCTTCTACCCCTATCTGATCGGGGGTGTGTTGCCGGGGATGATCTGCGCCTCGATCGCCTATTACCTGTCGGTCCCGGTGTTGCGGGCCTATCAAAAGCGGCGGCGCGGCATGATCAAGGCCAAGTTTGAGGCGCTCAAACATAAGGCCGCGCAGAAGGCCGATGCCAAGCGGCACGCGGATTAACCGCAGGCTGCCCGCGCCGCGCTGCCTGAATCGCGCGCCAGCCCCTTGCCCCCCGACAAAATTTACGAAAATTAGCCCGCGCCCTATGGGGTTGGCCAAAATTCCGACCTATGGTTGCCGCAAGTGATGAAAGGGATGACCATGGCTGACCAACCGAAGCTGAGATTGGGCGTGAACATCGACCATGTGGCAACCGTGCGCAATGCGCGGGGCGGTGCCTATCCTGACCCGCTGCGCGCCGCCAAGATCGCCGAAAAAGCGGGCGCCGACGGGATCACCGCGCATCTGCGCGAAGACCGCCGCCATATCTCGGATGCGGATATCGAAGGGTTGATGGAGGTGCTCTCGGTGCCGCTGAACTTTGAGATGGCCGCCACCGATGAGATGCAACAGATCGCCCTGCGCCACAAGCCGCACGCGGTTTGCATCGTCCCGGAAAAACGCGAGGAACGCACCACCGAAGGCGGGCTGGAAGTGGCGCGCGAGGAAAACAAGCTGGCCCATTTCATCGCCCCCCTGCGCGAGGCGGGCTGCCGCGTGTCGATCTTTATCGCCGCCGAGTCTGCGCAGATCGAAGCCGCCAACCGGATCGGGGCCGAGGTGATCGAGCTACACACCGGCGCCTATTGCGATGCCTTTGCCGAGGGCCGTTGGGAAGAGGCCGATGCCGAACTCGCCAAACTGCGCGAGATGTCGGTCTTCGCCGCCTCGCTGGGGCTGGAGGTTCATGCCGGCCACGGGTTGACCTATGACACCGTCACCCCCGTCGCCGCCTTCCCCGAGGTGCGGGAGTTGAACATCGGGCATTTCCTGATCGGAGAGGCGATCTTTCTGGGGCTGGAGCCTGCCATTGCCGAGATGCGCCGCCTGATGGATGAGGCCCGCGAGGGCTGAGCCGGGCGCGGCGAAAAAACACTCATTGCTGCTTTCGCTATGGACCTAATGCCGCGCTGTCGCGTTGGGACGGCAGACTGGTAACATAGCTAGGAGGCAAGAATGAGCGATCATATCGACACATTGAAGAAACTGCACACCCGCCTGATCGACAGCCGCGATGGCTATCGCGAATCCCGCAAGCAGGTCTCGGATGAGGCGAGCTTTGTCGGCTTTTTCGACAAGCGCATCGCGGAACGTGAGAAGTTCCACACCGAGCTGCACCGGCAGTTGGGCGTCGAGGGCGTCGAAGTGTCCGAGAGCGGTTCGGCCAGCGCCACGGCGCACCGCGGCTGGCTTAAGCTGCGCGATGCGGTGACCGGCGACGATGAGGCGGTCTATGACGAGGTGATCAACGGTGAAACCGCCTTGCTTGAGAATTATGACGACGCGATCAAGGCCACCGCTGGCCGCCCAGGCTATGAATTCCTGACCCAACAGCGGGCCGACGTACAGCGCGCCATTGACGAGGCGCGGGCCGAGAAGGCCCGCCACGCCGCCGTCTAAGCTGCGGCACCTTTGACCTTACTTTACGCCGCTCCTTCGGGGGCGGCGTTTTGCATGTCCGCCCGAAAAGCCCGCACCGCAATCGGCTTTTCCTTACCGGCCCCGCGTGGTCTATTGGCCGCAACAGCGCGGCGTCCCGCGCGCAAGAGAATGGCACCCAATGATCCTTGGCATCGGCACCGACTTGGCGAATATCGACCGTATCCAAGGCACGCTGGACCGTTTTGGCGACCGCTTTCGCAACCGGGTTTTCACCGAGGTCGAGCAGCGCAAGGCCGAGCGCCGCCGCGATGTCGCGGGCACCTATGCCAAACGCTGGGCGGCGAAAGAGGCCTGTTCCAAAGCGCTTGGCACCGGGTTGCGCATGGGGATCGCCTGGCGCGACATGGCGGTCAGCAACCTGCGCACCGGCCAGCCGGTGATGGAGGTCACGGGCTGGGCGGCCGAGCGTCTGGCCGCGATGACGCCCCCCGGCCATGAGGCGATCATCCATGTCACCCTGACCGACGATCACCCCTGGGCGCAGGCCTTTGTGGTGATCGAAGCGCGTCCGCTGGTCTGACCGCCGCATTCCGGGCCAATTCCCGGCCCCCGGCGGCCCCACGGCGCCGCTTCTCTTGACTTGCCCGACAGCGCCAAGCATGTAACGCCAAACCGATATGTCAGGAGCGCCGCATGGCCGCCAAGGAAAAAACCGGCAACGCCTTTGTTGAAACCATCAAGACCATCTTCTGGGCGCTGCTGATTGCCGGTGTCTTTCGGACGCTCTTTTTCCAACCCTTCTGGATTCCCTCCGGCTCGATGAAAGAGACCCTGCTGATCGGTGATTTCCTTTTCGTGAACAAAATGGCCTATGGCTACTCCTATGCTTCCTGCCCCAGCCTGATGCTGCCCGGCATGGGGATCGAGATCGACGCCAAGGATGTTTGCGGGGTCTTTGACGGCGACAACGAGCGGCTCTTCGGCTCCGAGCCGGAACGCGGCGATGTGGTGGTGTTCCGTCACCCGGTTTCGGGGCGCGACTATATCAAACGTCTGATCGGCCTGCCCGGTGACAAGGTGCAGATCCGCAATGGGGTGATCAGCCTGAATGGCACCCCGGTCAAACATGAAGACGATGGCGTGTTCGAAGAAGTCATGGCGCCGCAAGGCCCACAACGTCTGCGCCCGCGCTGTGAAAACGGCCCCGTGGGCCAAGGTGGTATCTGTAAAAAGAGCCGCCAGATCGAAACCCTGCCCAATGGCGTGTCCTATCCGGTGCTGAACATCGGCGATCAGCAGTCGGACAACACCGGTGTCTATACCGTGCCCGAGGGGCATTACTTCTTCATGGGCGACAACCGCGACAATTCCGCCGACAGCCGTTTGGCGCAGCGCGCGGGCGGCGTGGGCTTTGTGCCGTTCGAGAACCTCATTGGCCGGGCCGACCGCATCATGTTCAGCTCGGCTGGCCGCTCGATGCTGTTCTTCTGGACATGGCGTGGCGACCGTTTCTTTGAAGCGGTCAGATGAAGCTGAGCGGGGAACTCAAAGCCTTCGAGGCGCGGATCGGCCATAGTTTTGCCAAGCCGGACCTGCTGGGCCGCGCCGTGACCCATGCCTCCATGTCCTCGGCCAACCGGGACGACAACCAGCGGTTGGAGTTTCTGGGCGACCGGGTCTTGGGGCTGGTGATGGCCGAAGCGCTGCTGGCGCTAGACCCCGGCGCTACCGAAGGGCAGTTGGCGCCGCGTTTCAACGCGCTGGTGCGCAAGGAGACCTGCGCCGATGTGGCGCGGGAGATTGATCTGGGCAAGGTGCTTAAACTGGGCCGGTCCGAGATGATTTCAGGCGGGCGACGCAAACAGGCGCTTTTGGGCGATGCGATTGAAGCGGTGATCGCGGCGGTCTATCTTGATGGGGGCTTTGACGCGGCCAAGGAGTTGGTGCTGCGGCTTTGGGGCGACCGGCTGAAGACCGTCAAGGAAGATGCCCGCGACGCCAAGACCGCCTTGCAGGAATGGGCGCAGGCGCGCGGCTTCAACCCGCCACGCTATGTCCAGACCGGGCGCAGCGGGCCGGACCATGCGCCGGTCTTTACCATCACCGCGCGGCTCGACAATGGGGCCGAAGCCGCCGCCACCGCGCCCTCGAAGCGCGCCGCCGAACAGGCCGCCGCCACCACGCTGCTGCGGCAATTGGAGAGTAACTCATGACCACCCGCGCCGGATTCGTCGCCCTGATCGGAGAGCCCAACGCGGGCAAATCCACGCTGCTGAACCGCATGGTGGGGGCCAAGGTCTCGATCGTGACCCATAAGGTCCAGACCACCCGCGCCCGCATCCGCGGCGTCACGATGGAGGGCGAGACGCAATTGGTTTTCGTCGACACGCCGGGCCTGTTCCAGCCGCGCCGGCGGCTGGACCGCGCCATGGTCGCCGCGGCTTGGGGCGGGGCTGCGGATGCCGATGTGATCGTGCTGCTGATCGAAGCGCATCGCGGCGTGACCGAGGGTGTGGAACGCATTCTGGAAGAATTGGGCAACATCGCCAAGGGCCGCCGCGTGGCACTGGCGATCAACAAGATCGACCGCGTCGAGGCGCCGGTGCTGCTGGGGCTGGCCGAAAAGATGAACGCGGCTTTCGATTTTAGCGAGACCTTCATGATCTCCGCCGAGCGCGGCCATGGTGTCGACACGCTGCGCGAATGGCTGGCGGGCGAGGTGCCCGAAGGCCCGTGGCTCTATCCCGAGGACCAGATCGCCGATCTGCCGATGCGCAACATCGCGGCCGAGATCACCCGCGAGAAACTGACCCTGCGCCTGCATCAGGAACTGCCCTATCAGCTTACTGTCGAGACCGAGAATTGGGAAGAGCGCAAGGACGGCTCGGCCCGGATCGACCAATTGGTCTATGTCGTGCGCGATGGCCACAAGGGCATCGTGCTGGGCAATAAGGGCGAGACGATCAAGGCCGTGGGCAAGGCCGCGCGCGAGGAGTTGGAAGAGTTCCTTGGCCGCAAGGTGCATCTGTTCCTGCAGGTGAAAGTCCGGGCCAATTGGCTGGAAGAGGCCGAGCGCTACTCCGAGATGGGCTTGGATTTCAAAGATGGCAACGACTGAGCGTAAAGGCCAGCCATGCCCCGCCTGACCGCGCGTTTCTGGGTCGATGCCTATCTCGCGCGGCTACGGTTGCAGGACATTCCCGCTTTCGTCGTGGCGCATGGCGATGACACCGGCGGCGCGGTGCTAGTCAAACTGGCCACGCTGGATGGCCGCGCCGTGCTGTTTCAACGCTCCTTTGACCTGATGACCGGGGATCGGAAGTGGGTTGAACTTGCCTCGGGCGATGAAAGTGAAGTCGACGCCACCGTCGCCCGCCAGCGCAGCTTCGACCCGGACCTCTGGGTGATCGAGGTCGAAGACCGGCAGGGCCGTCATCTGCTGGACGAACCGGGGCTGGCCTGATGGAATGGCGCGATCAGGGCATCTTGCTGAGCGCGCGGCGACATGGCGAGACCTCGGCCATTATCGAAGTCTTCACCCCCGAGCAGGGCCGCCATGCCGGCGTCGTGCGCGGCGGCACCAGCCGCAAGATCGCCCCCAGCCTGCAACCCGGCGCGCAGCTTGATCTGGCCTGGCGGGCGCGGTTGGAAGACCATATCGGCGCCTTCACCGTTGAGCCACTGCGCAGCCGCGCCGCGGTGGCGATGCAGGACCGTCTGGCGCTGGCGGGGCTTAATGCGGTGACCGCGCTCTTGGCCTTTTGCCTGCCCGAACGCGAGCCGCATCCGGCGCTTTACCGCCGGACCGAGACGCTCCTCGATATGCTGGGGCAGGGGGAGGTCTGGCCGCTGGCCTATCTCAAATGGGAGCTGCGGCTGTTGGAGGAAATGGGCTATGCGCTCGACCTTGACACCTGCGCGGTGACAGGGGCGCATGAAGGGCTGATCTATGTCTCGCCCAAGTCCGGCAGGGCGGTCTCGGCCCAAGGCGCGGGGGAGTGGGCGGACCGTCTGCTGCCGCTGCCCCCGGTGCTGCGCGGCGGGGCGGGGAGCGATGCTGAAGTGGCGCAGGGGCTGACCACCACCGGCCACTTTCTCACCGCGCATCTGGCGCGGGATCTGGGCGGCAAACCGCTGCCGGAAGCCCGCGCCCGCTTCATCGACGCCTTCAGTCGGCGGCTTTGAACACCAGCGTTGCACCGCTGTCGTTTGACAGGGTCAAAATGCCCGCGTCGACCGTGGCGGTCGTGGCTTGATCCAGCCCGTTCAAGAACGCCGTTTCCAGCGCCAGATCCGGGCAGGCCATGCGGGTGGCGGCGATGGGGCCTGTCTCGAACGCCGGGAAGTCGGCGGTCAGGGGGCCGCTGAAGCTGTTGCAGGGTGCTTTGCCAGCGATCTGCCCGGCTTCGGGAAACATCAGCGTTGCGCGGGCGGTGACAGCTTCGCCATTCAGCGTCGTAAGCTGCCAGGTCGTGCCGCTATCGCCATAGACGTCGGGCGTGCCATCGCTTTGACACTGGGGAAGCACGACGAGGCTGGCGAGGATCAGAAACATGCGCATGGGGCATCCTTTCGAGTAAACCGCCGCCTATGTCCCCGACATTGACGGCAGGTTCAACCCATGCGCTGGCCTAGCCCAATAGCCGCCGCGCGATGACCTGTGCTTGTATTTCGGCGGCACCCTCGAAGATGTTGAGAATCCGTGCGTCGCAGAGCACCCGGCTGATCTTATACTCCAGCGCAAAACCGTTGCCGCCGTGGATCTGCAAGCCATTGTCGGCGGCGGCCCATGCGACCCGCGCGCCGAGCAGCTTGGCCATGCCCGCTTCGACATCGCAGCGGCGCCCGGCGTCCTTCTCGAAGGCGCTGTAGTAGGTCAGCTGCCGCGCCACCATCAGCTCCACCGCCATCATCGCCAGCTTGCCCGACACGCGGGGGAAGTTGATCAGCGCCTTGCCGAACTGCTTGCGGTCTTGGGCATATTGCATCGAGATATCGAGCGCCGATTGCGCGACGCCAATGGCGCGGGCGGCGGTCTGGATACGGGCGGACTCGAAGGTTTCCATCAACTGTTTGAAGCCCCGGCCTTCCTCGCCGCCCAAAAGGTTCTCGCCCTTCACCTCGAAACCGTCGAAGCCAAGCTCATATTCCTTCATCCCGCGGTAGCCCAGCACCTCGATCTCGCCACCGGTCATGCCGGGGGTGGGGAAGGGGTTGGCATCGTCGCCGGGGGTCTTTTCGGCCAGAAACATCGACAGGCCCCGGTGGTCGGTGGTCTCAGGGTCGGTGCGGGCCAGCAGGGTCATCACATGGGTCCGCGCGGCATGGGTGATCCATGTCTTGTTGCCGGTCACCTTGTAGTCGTCCCCGTCCTTCACCGCGCGGGTGCGCAGGCTGCCGAGGTCGGAGCCTGTGTTCGGTTCGGTAAAGACCGCCGTCGGCAGGGTTTCGGCACTGGCGATGCGGGGCAGCCATTTCTCTTTCTGCGCGTCGGTGCCGCCGCAGAGGATCAGTTCCGCCGCGATCTCAGACCGGGTGCCGAGCGAACCAACGCCGATATAGCCGCGCGAGAGTTCCTCGCTGACCACGCACATGGAGGCTTTGGTCAGCCCCAGCCCGCCGTATTCTTCGGGGATGGTCAGGCCGAAGACGCCCATCTCGGCCAGTTCCTCGATCACCTCCATCGGGATCAATTCATCTTTCAGGTGCCAATCATGGGCGTGCGGTTCGACCTTCTCCACCGCGTAGCGGCGGAACTGGTCGCGGATCATCTCAAGCTCTTCATCCAGGCCGCTGACGCCAAAGGTCACATCGGCATTGCGCTCCTGCATCAGCTCCACCAGCCGGCTGCGCGCGGCTTGGGTGTTGCCGCTGCGGGTCAGGGTGGTGATTGCAGGGTCGTCGAGCGTGGCCTCATCTTCGGCGCTCAACCCCAGATCTTGCAGGCGCAGCATTTCGCCCTGGTTCATCTGAATGCCGCCGCTGATCTGGCAGAGGTATTCGCCAAAGGCGATCTGATGCAGCAGCTGTTCCACCTCGCCAAAGCGCCCGTCACCTTGCAACCGTTCGGCCCAAAGCTGCATCTGCCGCAGCGCCTGGACATAGGTCGCAAGCCAGGCCAGCCCATGGGCGGCGGTCTGGTTGGCCTCGATCAGCTTGGCCGACACCCGGTCGCCGTCGCTCACCTGCGCCCGCACGGCGGCGGTGGCGCTGTCGAGCAGCCGGTCGAGCGGCGCCAGCGCCGCGCCGGTCAGCCCGGTCAGATCGTCGAGAATTACGCTATGCATCGTCATGTCCTGACCGTCATGTGCCATGGGCTGTCCTTTCTTGCTTGGGGCAGACATAGCGCCTTCGCAGTTGCAGCACAACAAAGATACGTTTTGCCGCGACGTTTTGTTTTATTCTTGCGCGATGATTTTCATCGTGCAGCCGGGGATCAGCCTGCTATGTAGCGGCATGGACAGTATTTTCCCCTTTCTCACCCCGTTCGAATTCTACGCCGCATTGGTCATCGGGCTCTGTGCCGGATTCGTCAAAGGCGTGGTCGGTTTTGCCTTGCCGCTGATTTTGATCTCGGGGCTTACGACCTTTATGGCGCCAGAGCTGGCGCTTGCGGGTCTGATCTTGCCCACGGTTCTGGCGAATGCGTTTCAGGCCTTGCGGCAGGGGCCGAATGCGGCGCTGCGCACCATTCGCATGTTCTGGATTTTCCTGCTGTGCGGTGCCGCCGCCATGACGATCACCGCGCAGCTGGTCCAATCGGTGCCGCAGTCCCTGCTGCTTTTGCTGATCGGCGGGCCGGTGGTGTTTTTCACCCTGTTGCAACTGTCGAAATACAAGTTTCACCTGCCCCGCCGCTCGGGGCGGGTCGAGGCGCTGGTGGGCGGTTTTGCCGGGGCGATTGGCGGGCTGTCGGGCGTCTGGGGGCCTCCGACCGTGGCCTATCTGACGGCGCTTGGCACCGATAAACACGATCAGATGCGGATACAGGGGGTGATCTACGGGCTGGGCGCCATGGCGCTGCTTGGCGCGCATCTGGGCTCGGGGGTGCTGAACGCGCAGACCTGGCCCTTCTCGGCGCTGCTGCTGGCGCCAGTGATGCTTGGGGTCTGGCTGGGCGGCAAGGTGATGGACCGGGTCGATCCGGTGCTGTTTCGCAAGATGACCTTGGTGGTGCTCTTGCTGGCGGGGCTGAACTTGATTCGCCGGGCGCTGTTCTGAGAGGCCCGGAATAATGCCGCAGGCGCCGGGCCGTCGCCTGCCCGCGGGAAGGCGCCGCGCGCAATGTATCTTTATTTAATCGTGAGATACCGCTGTTTCGAGTGTAGATCTGTTGTGCAGCGCTCTCATCGCTTCTTCGAAGCGACTGCCGCGAGTCACACCTTACTGCGTAAGGTGTTTGGTGGAGCCTAGCGGGATCGAACCGCTGACCTCCTGCATGCCATGCAGGCGCTCTCCCAGCTGAGCTAAGGCCCCATCGTGGATCATGTGATCCGGGTCGTTCTGTGGCGCTGTCTAGGCGCTGGCGAAGGCGGGATCAAGCGGAAAATGACCCCGCCGCCGATTAATTAATCTTCGTCGTCCGAAGCGACTTCGGCCAGATCGTCGAGCGGCACAGTATCCGTGTCGTCGTCATCGTCGTCCAGCAGATCATCGTCCAGATCGACGTCCACGGCATCATCGTCATCAACGAGCGAATCGTCGTCAACTTTGTCGCCCTTCTTGGCTTTCGCTGTGGCCGCATCCTCGGCATCCGCCGCGATCATGCGGGATTTGGCATTGTCGACCTCGACCTCTTCGCCCGTGTAGGGGCTGATGATCGGATTCTTGTTGAGGTCATAGAAGCGCTTGCCCGTAGTGGGGCACAGGCGCTTGGTTCCCCATTCTTCGTTGGGCATGAAACACCCCTTTATAATATTGCTGTTGCGTGTAGATGATTCCGGCCAAGTGCCATATGAGGGGGGCACTGTCAAAGGCTTTGGCCTCTATCTAGGGACGTTGCCCCGGTAATGAAAGACCCTGTGCTGCCCGGCAACCCGCCGATTCCCCTGACGCTGCGCCGTTCCGCGCGGGCGCGCCGCATTTCCCTGCGGATTTCGCAATTGGATGGGCGGGTGACCCTGACCCTGCCGAAACGGTTGCCCGAGCGCGAGGCGCTGGCCTTCGCCGAGACCAAGCAGGACTGGATTCGCAAGCATCTCGCCGCCCGGGGGGCGGATGTGATCGTCGGCCCCGGGGCGGAGCTTCCGCTGGCCGGCAAGATGCTGCGGGTCACCGCCGGGCCGGGGCGCGGTGTGCGGATCGGGGCGGCGGAGATCGCCGTGCCGGGGCCGGAAGAGAGCATCGGCAAGAGGCTCGCCGCGCATCTGCGCGAAATGGCCCGGGACCGGCTCGCAGGCGCCTGTGACGGCTATGCCGCGCGTTTGGGCCGGCCCTATCATCGTCTGACCCTGCGCGATACGCGCTCCCGCTGGGGCTCCTGCACCAGCGACGGCGGGCTGATGTTCTCCTGGCGGCTGATCATGACCCCGCCCGAGGTGCTGGACTATGTCGCGGCGCATGAGGTCGCGCATCTGGCGCAGATGAACCATTCGCCCGCCTTCTGGGCCGAGGTCACGCGGATTTACGGCGACTATGGCCCGGCCCGGCAATGGCTGCGGGACCATGGCGGCGGGCTGCACCGCTACCGGTTTTAGGGCGCGGCGTCTTTAGAAATCCGCCGGCACCCGCATGTCGCGCAGGGGCCGCACGATGTCGATAGACTCCTGATAGATCGGATGGGCCTTGTAAGCGGCCAGTGCCTCGGCATCGGGAAACTCGGCATAGACCACCACATCCACCGCGTCCGAGAGCGCATCGACGCGGCTGTTCTCGCAGATCTCAAAGCAGGTCGAATGGGGGATGTCGGCAAGTTTCCAAAGCCCCGCCTTGATCGCGGGAATGTCCTTGGGGTCTTTGGCTGAAAAGAAAACCACATGGCGGATGAAGTCTCTTTGGGTCACGGGGGGCGGCTCCTTTGGCAGTTTGGCCCCCGATAGACCGCAGTGCCCCGCAGGGCAACGGGTGATCCAGCGCGCACCGCAAACGCCGCACTTGACCTCTTGGCCGCTTGTGATCACAACCGCCCCATGAACCTGAGCCCCCGCCCCATCGAGGCCACGCCATTGGCCCATGACCGCGTCTATCGCGGGCTCCGCTCGCGCATCATGCATGGCGATCTGCCCCCCGGCCACGCGCTCACCCTGCGCGGCGTGGGGCGTGAATACGACGTGTCGATGACCCCCGCCCGCGAGGCCGTGCGGCGGCTCGCTGCCGAAGGGGCGCTGACCATGTCGACCTCGGGGCGGATCTCTACGCCTGAGCTCAGCAACGAGCGGATCGAGGAACTGGCGGCGCTGCGGGCGCTTTTGGAGGTCGAACTGGCCTCCCGCGCCCTGCCGCGCGCCCATATGGCGCTGATCGAGCGGATGCAGACGATCAACACCAATATCGCCGAAGCGGTCGCGCATCGGGATGCGGTCAGCTACATCCGCACCAATCTCGAATTCCACCGCACGCTCTACCTGCGCGCGCAGGCGCCCGCGATGCTGGCCATGGCCGAAACGGTCTGGCTGCAGATGGGGCCGACCATGCGCGCGCTCTATGGCCGGCTGCGGCGGACCGAGCCGCCGCATTTCCACCGTCTGATCATTGCCGCGCTGCGGGCCGGGGATGAGCCCGGCCTGCGGCTCGCGGTGCGCTCGGACGTGACCCAGGGCCTGCGGATGCTGGCCAGCTGAGCCCTATCCCGTCACCCCCTCCTTCTCGGGAAGGCCGGGTTCCACCATCCAATGGGTGCCGGTCGACAGGATGCAGCTGATGCCATCAGGACGGCTCATCAGCACGGTGAAACTGCCGCTTTTGGGGGAGGCGAAAATCTCGATCAGAGACTGCCCGCTTTGCAGGCCGCGGGCCGAGAGGGTCTCGCCATAGGCCGCTTCCAGCCGGGTCACAAGGGCCGTACGCGGGGCGCAGGACTGGGCCCAGACGGGCGGGCCGGTGCAGGCCATGCCAAAGAGCAGGGCGGCGGTGAGGATACGTTTATACATGACAGGCTCCTTTGCGATGCGGGGATCGGGGCGCCCAGTCGTGTCGGGGTCTCGCGGACGCCCTCTGCTATAAATATCGGGTCTCAGGCCCGTGGTTTCAATTCACATCCTGTCACGAAAGCGGCTGCGGTCGCTTGACAGCCGGGCTGGGCAGGCGCATGAGATGGCCCATGGAAAAGACCTGCACCGCAACCGTCTATTACCCCCGCTCCTAACCGGCGCGGCCCCTTTCCCCTATCCAACAGCCGCCACAGTGCGGCTTGGCTTGTCTCCCTGTGGTGCCCCCCCCAGAAAGAGACAATATGCCCCTGATCCGCCCTGCCGAAAAATCAGACCTGCCGATGGTTCTCGACCTCGCCCATGCGCTGGCCGCCTACCACGGCGACGCAGCCACGCTGACCCTGCCGGCCTTGGAGCGCGACAGCCTCGGCCCCGCGCCATGGATCACCTTGCTGGTGGCCCAGGGCAACACGGGCCTGCAGGGCTATGCCGCGCTATGCCCGCAGATGCAGTTGCAATTCGGCGCGCGGGGGATGGATCTGCATCATCTGTTCGTCTGCGACACGGCGCGTGGCAAGGGGCTGGGCCGCGCGCTGGTGCAGGCCGCGCTCGATCACGCAAGGGCGCAGGGCTGCGCCTATGTCACCGTCGGCACGGACCCGCGCAACCAGCGCGTCCAGGGCTTCTACCGCCGCGCTGGCTTTGATCAGATCGCAGCCGATCCGCGTTTCAGGGCAAGGCTGGCCTAGGCCGCCAGCCCCTTGCGGCCCATTTCAAGAAATTTGGTCCGGCGGTCCTTGATAAGCGTCGGGCCGTCCTTGCCATCAAGGTCTTGCAACATCTCACCAATCGCCTCGCCCACAGCGGCGATGGAGTCTTCGGCATGCCGATGCGCGCCGCCCATCGGCTCGGGAATGATCCGGTCGATCACCCCAAGCGTCTTGAGCTCATCCGCCGTCAGCCGCATCTGCTCCGCAGCCTCGCGCATCTTCTCGCTGTCTTTCCACAGGATCGAGGCACAGCCTTCCGGCGTGATCACCGAATAGACCGAATGTTCCAGCATCGCCACACGGTTCGCCGTGGCAAAGGCCACCGCCCCGCCAGAGCCGCCTTCGCCCACGATCACGCTAATGAGCGGCACGCCGATCTGCAGACATTTCTCGGTCGAACGCGCAATCGCCTCGGACTGGCCGCGCTCCTCGGCCCCCTTGCCGGGATAGGCGCCGGGCGTATCAACAATGGTCACCACCGGCAGATTGAACTTATCGGCCAGTTCCATCAGACGCACCGCTTTGCGATAGCCCTCGGGCCGCGCCATGCCGAAGTTCCGCTCGATCCGGCTCTTGGTATCATTGCCCTTCTCATGGCCAATCACCACCACCGGCGTGTCATTGAACCGCGCCAGGCCGCCCATGACCGCATGGTCATCGGCAAAGTTCCGGTCCCCCGCCAAAGGCGTGAACTCGGTAAACAGCGCTTCGATATAGTCCTTGCAATGCGGCCGCTCCGGATGCCGCGCCACCTGGCATTTGCGCCAGGGTGTGAGCGACCCATAAAGGTCCTCCAGCATCACCGCGGCTTTCTTGTCCAGCGCCTGGGCCTCGGCGGTGATGTCCATCTCTTCGTTGGACCGGGCCAGCGCCCGCAGCTCTTCCGCCTTGCCTTCAATCTCGGCCAGTGGTTTTTCGAAATCCAGATATTGGGTCATTGCATGCTCCGGCTTGTTGCCTGTGTATATGGAGCGCAATGCGCCGGTTTGCAACGCAGCTTCGCAAGGCAGGGAAGCCCGGCCTTCTCCCTTCATCCTTTTTCAAATACCCGCGGGGGTCCGGGGGCAGCGCCCCCGGCGGTCTGCAAAGCGCGCTCAGCTCTCGGCAATCATCTCGGACTGGCGCACAATCACCTCGGCCTGTTTGATGCTTGCGATATCGACCAGCCGTCCCTTATAGACGGTGGCCCCTTCGCCCTTGGCCTTGGCCTCTTCCATCGCAGCCAGAATCTCCCGCGCTTCGGCCACGGCTTCGTCAGAGGGGGTGAAAACCTCATTGCTCAGCGCCACCTGCTTGGGGTGGATCGCCCATTTGCCGACCATGCCCAAGGTGGCCGAGCGCCGGGCCTGTGCGCGAAACCCTTCGTCGTCCGAGAAATCGCCAAAGGGCCCGTCAACCGGCAGCACGCCATGGGTCCGGCAGGCCGCCACAATCGCCGCCTGTGCCCAGTGCCAGGGGTCGGACCAATGTTTCTGGTCGCCGCGCTGCATGTAATAGTTCTCCTGCGTGCCGCCGATGCCGGTGGTCTGCATCCCCATGGAGGCGGCGAAATCGGCCGCCCCCAGCGACATCGCCTGCAAGCGCGGGGAGGAGGCCGCGATCTCTTCCACATGGGCGATGCCCGCGGCGGATTCGATGATGACCTCAAAGCTGATCTTCTTCTCGCGGCCCTTGGCGGTCTCCACCGCCGTCACCAGTGCATCCACCGCATAGACATCCGCCGCGCAGCCGACTTTCGGAATCATGATCTGGTCAAGGCGCGGCCCGGCTTGTTCCAGCAGCTCCACCACATCGCGGTACCAATAGGGCGTGTCCAACCCGTTGATCCGGACCGAAAGCGTCTTGTTGCCCCAGTCGATCTCGGAAATCGCCTTGATGATATTGGCCCGGGCACTGTCCTTGTCCGAGGGCGCGACGCTGTCTTCGAGGTCGAGGTTGATCACATCGGCATCCGATGCCGCCATCTTCTCGAAAATCGCCGGGCGGGAGCCGGGGCCGAACAATTGGCAGCGGTTCGGGCGGGCAGGGGCGGCAGGCTGAATGCGGAAGCTCATGGGGCACCTATTGGTAATATTGTTTCATATGGTTTCAGCTTTCTGGTAGGAAATTGCGCCCTCAATCGCAAGCGTGATTTCGCAGTTGCAGCATTTGGGCGGGCTTTCGGGCGGCCCGGGGTCGCGCACGATTTTTGCGCAGCTAAAGATAATTTGCGACAAATGCGGCGCATTAAGGCGTTCCCGCGTCGACAACGCCACGCACTTGCGTATTCTCGCGCGCAATATGCGGACAAATTCAATGCCGGAGGCCTGCCATGATCAAAACCCCCTATCTGCTCTTTCTGGGCGACGCGCCCGACTCCCTTTCTGCCAAGGTTGCCCAAGGCATCAAAGACTGGCGTCCCGACAATGCCGTCGGCCAGTTCCGCATGGAGGGCTGCAAGGCCGACCTTGGCCTGCAAGACATGACATTGGCCGAAGCGCGTGAGGCCGGAGCAGAGACTTTGGTCATCGGGGTTGCCAACCGCGGCGGCAAAATCAGCGCGGCTTGGAAAGAGGTGCTGATCGAGGCGCTGAACATGGGCTTCGACATTGCCTCTGGCCTGCACAACCTGCTGCGCGATGAAGCCGATCTGGTCGCCGCCGCCGAAGCCAGCGGCACCACGTTGCATGACGTGCGCGTGCCCAGCGTCGAATACCCCATTGCCGACGGCAAGAAACGCAGCGGCAAGCGGGTCTTGGCCGTGGGCACCGATTGCTCGGTCGGGAAAATGTACACCGCCCTCGCGCTGGATGAGGCGATGCGCGAGAAGGGCATGAAAAGCACCTTCCGCGCCACCGGCCAGACCGGCATCCTGATCACCGGCGAAGGCGTGCCGCTGGACGCCGTGATTGCCGATTTCATGGCCGGATCGGTGGAATATCTGACCCCCGCCAATGACGATGACCATTGGGACATCATCGAAGGGCAGGGCAGCCTGTTCCACGTCTCCTACTCCGGCGTGACCATGGCGCTGATCCACGGCGGCCAGCCGGATGCGCTGATCCTTTGCCATGAGCCGACCCGCACCCATATGCGCGGCCTGCCGGAATACAGCCTGCCCAGTCTCGAAGCGGTGCGCGACATGGCCCTGACGCTGGCGCAGGTGCCGAACCCCGACTGCAAGGTGGTCGGCATTTCCGTCAACACCTACCACATGTCCGAAGCCGAGGCAGATGCCTATCTGGCCGAGGTCGAAGAGCGTCTGGGCCTGCCGGCGGTCGATCCCTTCCGTCAGGGCGCCGCGCGACTGGCCGATGCGCTGGCGGCGCTGTGACCATGCAGATCGACGTTACCGCAGATAGGTTCAAACTGGCGCAGGTCTTTACCATCAGCCGCGGCTCACGGACCGAGGCCAAAGTGCTGACCGTCCGCGTGACCGAGGACGGCGTGACCGGCTGGGGCGAATGCGTGCCCTATGCGCGCTACGACGAGACCCTCGAATCGGTCACGGCAGAGATCAAGGGCCTGCCCGGCGATATCACCCGCCAAGCGCTCTATGATCTGCTGCCCGCCGGGGCCGCGCGCAATGCGGTCGACTGCGCGCTATGGGATCTGGAAGCCAAACGCGCGGGCAAACGGGTCTGGGAACTGGCCGGGCTGACCGCGCCGGGGCCGGAGATCACGGCCTATACGCTCTCGTTGGACGACCCTGAGGCGATGCGCGCGCAGGCGGCGAAGCACAGCCACCGCCCGCTCTTGAAGATCAAGCTCGGCACGCCAGACGACATGCCGCGGCTCGAAGCGGTCCGTGCCGGTGCGCCCGATGCCACCATCATCATCGACGCCAATGAGGGCTGGTCGGCGGAGGTCTATGCCGACCTCGCCCCGCATCTGGTCCGCCTGGGTGTGGCGCTGGTCGAACAACCTCTGCCCGCTGGCGAAGACGACGCGCTGCTGGGCATGGACCGCCCCGTGCCCGTCTGCGCGGATGAGAGCTGCCATGACCGCGCCAGCCTGCCCGGCCTCAAGGGCAAATACGATGTGGTGAACATCAAGCTCGACAAGACCGGCGGGCTGACCGAAGCGCTAGCCTTGCGCGATGCGGCGCGGGCCGAAGGGTTTGAGGTCATGGTGGGCTGCATGGTCGGCTCGTCGCTGGCGATGGCTCCGGCGACACTGGTCGCGCAAGGGGCAAAGGTCGTGGACCTTGACGGCCCGCTGCTTCTGGCAGAAGACCGCGACAATGCTTTGAAATTTGACGGCGCGGGCGTGCATCCCCCCGTCGCCGCGCTTTGGGGGTGACCATGCGAACTGTCTATGTAAACGGCGAATACCTGCCCGAGGATCAGGCCAAGATCTCGATCTTTGACCGGGGCTTTCTGATGGCCGATGGGGTCTATGAGGTGACCAGCGTGCTCGATGGCAAGCTCATCGCCTTTGACGGCCATGCCGAGCGTCTGATCCGCTCGATGAACGAACTCGACATGCGCGCGCCGGCCAGCACCGAGGAACTGCTGGAGATTCACCGCGAGCTGGTGCGTCTGAACGACATCAAGGACGGGCTGATCTATCTTCAGGTCACCCGCGGCTCTGAGGGCGACCGCGATTTCGCCTTCCCCGATCCCGACAGCACCGCACCGTCGCTGGTGCTTTTCACCCAAGCCAAGCCGGGGCTGGCCGACAATGCCGCCGGGCGCGACGGCATCCGGGTGATCAGCATCGAAGACATCCGCTGGGGCCGCCGCGACATCAAGACGGTGCAGCTGCTTTACCCGTCGATGGGCAAGATGATGGCCAAGAAGGCCGGGGTCGAAGACGCCTGGATGGTCGAGGACGGTTTCGTCACCGAAGGCACCTCGAACAACGCCTATATCGTCAAGGACGGCAAGATCGTCACGCGCGAGACCTCCAACAACATCCTGCATGGCATCACCCGCAAGGCGGTGCTGGAGCTGGCGCGTGAGGCGCAGATGCAGGTGGAAGAGCGCAATTTCACCATCGAAGAGGCGCAGCAGGCGGATGAGGCTTTCGTGACCTCGGCCAGCGCCTTTGTCACCCCGGTCATTGAGATCGACGGGGCCAAGATCGGCGGCGGCGCGCCGGGCAAACTGGCCCCGCGTCTGCGCGACATCTACATCTCGGAAATGCGCAAGACCGCGATCTGAGCTTCAGAACCGCGACAAGACCAGCCCCGCCGCGACCAGCGCGGCGGCGGCGATACGGGTCGGGGTGATGGCCTGCACCGTCAGGCCCAAGAGCCCCGTGGCATCGATCACCAGCGCCGCGCTCAACTGGCCAAGGATCAGCGCCGAGATCACCGTCAAAGCGCCCAGTGTGGGGATCGCCCAAAGCACGGCCCAGACATAGAAGGCGCCAAGCACGCCACCCGCGAGCAGGACCGGCGGGGCGGAAAACGCACGCGGCAGCGCCCCCAGTTCGCCGCGCAGCAACAAGACCGCCAGCAGCGCCGCAAAACCCACGCCAAAGGACACCGCCGCGGCCGCCACGCCACTGCCGATGTTGCGGCCCAGAGCGGCGTTGATCGGGGTCTGCAGCGCGACTGCGCCACCTGCGATGGCCACGGTGATCAGGGCGAGAAGGGGGGTGTTCATAACGGCTCCGCTCCAGTTTCACCCAGCATGTGAGAAGCCGCAGCGAATGCAAAGCCCCTTTCGGTTGCGCGGCAAACCCCGCTAAGCTGGGCAGAGAGTGGAGGGGCGATGCAAAGCGAGATCAGCAAAGAGCAGATGCAGCAGGCCGTGTGGCGCGAGCTGGGCGTCTCGCCGTGGTTCAGGATGGATCAGGCGCGGATCGACGCTTTTGCCGATGTGACCGAGGATCATCAGTTCATCCATGTCGACCCTGTGCGCGCTGCCGAGACCGATTTCGGCGGCACGGTGGCGCATGGGATGCTGACGCTGTCGATGATGTCGGGCATGGCCTATGGCGCGCTGCCGGTGATGACGGGGGCGAAGGCTTCGGTGAACTATGGGCTTGAGGGGGTGCGCTTTATCTCGCCGGTACATGCGGGCAAGCGGATTCGGGGGCGGTTTACCCTGACGGAGGCCAAGCTGCGCGGGCGGGGCGATCTGATGACCACCTTTGCCGCCACGGTCGAGATCGAAGGCGCCGCGCGTCCGGCGCTGAAGGCCGATTGGCTGGTGCTTTACCTCTTTTAGGCGGGGGCGGCGACAGCGGGGTTGAAATCGGTGAGGCTGGCACCGCTGTCTGCGCCAGCCGCCCCTGCCAATCAAATCACCTCCGCCCCGCCGCGGGTGTCATCGTTGCGACTGCCGCGGGCGGTCGCGCCGTCACCGGGCGCATTGCCGCGCGGCGGTGGGCAAGGTCAGTCCTTCCCGACATTTTCGGCAAAAGCGGTTTTGAACGCCTCTTTCTGGCTGTCCTTCGCCTCGGTCTGATAATTGGCTTTCCACTCGTCCATGGTCATCCCATAGAAGAGCTCCCGCGCCTCCACCTTGTCCATCTCGATCCCGCGCTCATTGGCGGCCTCTTGATACCAGCGCGACAGGCAGTTGCGGCAAAAGCCGGCGAGGTTCATCAGGTCGATGTTCTGCACATCGGTCCGGTCATGCATCAGATGTTTCTGCAACCGGCGAAAGGCGGCGGCCTGAAGTTCGATCTCTTGTTGGCTGGGCATGGGCTTTCCTTTCATAGCGCTGGACGGCGCCGCTATGGCCCGTCATTCTAACGAAACCTTTGACAGGCAAGCATAGGGTCGATACCCCGCAAGGCAACCGATGTTACCGGTAACATCGCCCTTGGGGCGGCATGGGATACGAAGGATTAGATATGAGACGTTTGCGCAATGTAAAGATCGTGGCCACGCTGGGGCCGGCCTCTGAGACCCGCGAGATGATCGGCGCTTTGCACAAGGCGGGCGCTGATGTCTTTCGGCTCAACATGAGCCACGGCAGCCATGATGAAATTCGCGAGAAGCACCGGATCATCCGCGAGGTCGAGCAGGAGACCGGCGGGGCGATTGGTATTCTGGCCGATCTTCAGGGCCCAAAGCTGCGCGTGGGCGTGTTCGAGGGCGAGGGGCCGATGCTTGACGAAGGCGCGGACTTCCGGCTCGACCTTGATGAGACCCCGGGCGATGCCCGCCGCGTCTGCCTGCCCCATCCCGAGATTTTCGCGGCGTTGGAACCGGGGGCGAGCCTTTTGGTCAATGACGGAAAAATCCGGCTCAAGGTGCGCGACTGTGGCGCGGATTTCGCCAATTGCGAGGTCGTGACCGGCGGGGTGATCTCCAACCGCAAGGGTGTGAACGTGCCGGATGTGCTGCTGCCGCTGGCGGCATTGTCCGACAAAGACCGCGCCGATCTGGAGTTTGTCTGCGAGTTGGGCGTCGATTGGCTGGCGCTGAGCTTTGTGCAGCGCGCCGAGGATGTGACTGAAGCGCGCGAATTGGTCAAAGGCCGCGCCGCGATCCTGTCCAAGATCGAAAAACCCGCCGCGGTGGAGCGCTTTGAGGATATTCTGGAGGTCAGCGACGGCATCATGGTGGCGCGGGGCGATCTGGGAGTCGAACTGCCGGTGCAGAACGTGCCGCCGATCCAGAAACGTCTGGTGCGCAAATGTCGCGCCGCGGCCAAACCGGTGATCGTGGCGACGCAGATGCTGGAATCGATGATCGAAAGCCCGATGCCGACCCGCGCCGAAGTCTCTGACGTGGCGACCGCGATCTATGAAGGCGCCGATGCGGTGATGCTCAGCGCCGAATCCGCCGCCGGGGATTATCCGATCGAAGCGGTCACCACGATGGACAATGTGGCGCAGGAGGTGGAGGTCGATCCGACCTATACCCAGATCATCGAATCCTCGCGCAAGGCGGACCGGATGACCGTCGCCGACGGTATCGTCGCCGCCGCGCGGGAGATTGCCGAGACGACGGATATCAAGGCGATCTGCTGTTTCACCCAATCCGGCACCACCGCGCTACTGACCGCCCGCGAACGGCCCCGGGTGCCGATCATCGCGCTGTCGCCCCTGGTGGGCACCGCCCGGCGCCTCGCGCTGAGCTGGGGGACGAATTGCATCATCACCGATGGGCATGACCGGTTCAAACTGGCCGTTATCAGCGCGGCCAAGGCGGCTTTGGCCGAAGGCTATGCCGGGCCGGAGGATCATGTGGTGGTGACCGCCGGGGTGCCGTTCAACGTGCCCGGCAGCACCAATATCCTGCGGGTGGCGCCCTGCGATGAACGTTTGATCTACGCCTCTGATCCGGAGTAGCCTCAGAAAACCGCGCAGGAAGGGGCGATATGGATAGCGATCTGGCCTTGGTCATGGGCTGCCTTCTGGCGGTGCTGTCGGTCCCCTCCATCCTGTCGGCGGTCAGTGACCAGCGCGCCCCGCGGGCCTCGGCGCTGACGGTGCTGATCGCCGCGGCGCTGATCCTCTATGCGCTGCGGGAAAACCCGGGCCGCTATAGCTTTGCGGAACTGCCCGATGTCTTTGTCGCCGTGGCGGCTGACATCCTGCCCTGAGCCGCATCGAAAGCGCTTGCATCCGCGCCCGCGCCCGCCTATACGGCGCATCTTAGCCTGCACGACCGGCCTCAAGTGGCATGCCGAGTCGTGTTTATACCGAACTCAAAAGACGGAGACGGAAATGCCCAAGATGAAGACGAAATCGAGCGCCAAGAAGCGCTTCAAGGTCTCGGCGACCGGCAAGGTCATCGCCAGCCAAGCCGGCAAACAGCACGGTATGATCAAGCGGACCAACAAGTTCATCCGTAACGCACGCGGCACGACAACCCTGTCGGAAGCCGATGCAAAGATCGTCAAGGGCTTCATGCCCTACGCCCGCTGATTAAGGAGTACCGAGATGTCCCGAGTTAAAGGTGGTACAGTCACCCACGCGCGTCACAAGAAGATCATCAAAGCCGCAAAGGGCTACTATGGTCGGCGCAAGAACGTCTTCAAGGTCGCCACACAGGCGGTCGACAAGGCCAACCAATATGCAACCCGTGACCGCAAGAATCGCAAGCGCAACTTCCGCGCCCTGTGGATCCAGCGGATCAACGCCGCGGTGCGCAGCCATGACGAAGCGCTGACATACAGCCGTTTCATCAACGGTCTGACGCTGGCCGGTATCGAAGTGGACCGTAAGGTTCTGGCCGATTTGGCCGTGCATGAGCCCGAAGCCTTTGGCGCGATCGTCAAACAGGCGCAGGACGCTCTGGCAGCCTAAGCCGACGTTATAAAGAATTGCGAAAGCCCTGCCATTTGGCGGGGCTTTTTGCTTTTGGGCGTATCTGGCGCGGCCATCTCGGGTTTGAAGCCGCCATGCGGCGGCGGGGGTTACCCTGCCATCAGGCTGATCCCTTCGGCCTCGGCCTTGTGTCGAACAGCTTCCTCCGTGCGCCCGAGCCGCACGGCGATGACGCCAAGGGCCTTATCCTCGGCCGCCAGAATGCGGAGTTGGTCGAGGTCTTCGTCATTCCACGGCTCGCCGGTGGTGCGGTCATATTCAGTCATATCTGGGATCCTTTCAGGGGCCAAACGATCTGCCTTGCTCAGCGGTTCCCGGGCGCGCAGGGGGCGCGGGCTGCGCCCCCGATCCGTTATTTGAGTAGCGCCAGCAATTCCCTGGCCGCGGCTTCGGAAGAGGCGGGGTTCTGGCCGGTGACCAGCTTGCCATCGACCAGCACATAAGACGCCCAGTCCTCGCCCTTGCTGTAGTCGCCGCCGTTTTCCTTCAGCATGTCTTCGACCAGGAACGGCACCACCTTGGTCAGGCCGACGCCCTCTTCCTCGGTGTTGGTAAAGCCGGTGACACGTTTGCCGGAGACCAGCGGCTTGCCCTCCGCCTCGACGTTCTTGAACACCGCAGGCGCGTGGCAGACGGCGCCGACGGGGCGGTCCGAGGCCCAGAAGGTCTCGATCAGCCGCTTGCTGTCGGCGTCTGTTGCCAGATCCCACAGCGGCCCGTGGCCGCCGGGGTAGAAGATCGCGTCGAAACCCTCGGCTTCGACATCCGCCAGCACTTTGGTCGTGGCGAGGTCTTTCTGCGCGGCTGCGTCATCCTTGAAGCGGCGGGTTGCGTCGGTCTGCGCGTCTTCGCTGTCGCTGTTGGGGTCAATCGGCGGCTGGCCGCCTTTGGGCGAGGCGAGGGTCACATCGGCGCCGGCGTCTTTGAAGACATAATAGGGGGCGGCGAATTCTTCGAGCCAGAAGCCGGTCTTGTTGCCGGTGTCGCCCAGCTCATCATGCGAGGTCAGAACCATCAGGATTTTCATCTCTCTCTCCTTTCGGGGGAGGTTGGGCGCGCGCCGGGCAGAGGCCCCGCGCGGCGTGTCGATGCGGGCCAACGTGCCGCTTGGGCGATGGTTCCGTGATTTCGCCCCGCCGCCCTACGGCTTGCATTCGAGGGGCGGGGGGGCTAGCAGGACGGGGTATTATTCCAAGGGCCTGTCATGGACGATCTGAAGCAAAAATACCTGAGCCAAATCGCCGATGCCGGCGACGAATCCGCGCTGGAAGACATCCGGCTGGCTGCCGTGGGCAAAAAGGGCGAAGTGGCGCTGAAGATGCGCGAGCTGGGCAAGATGACCCCCGAAGAGCGGCAGGTCGCGGGCCCCGCGCTGAACGCGCTGAAGGATGAGATCAACTCGGCGCTCTCTGCCAAGAAGGCCGCGCTTGGCGATGCCGCGCTTGATGAGCGGCTGCGCAGCGAATGGCTCGACGTGACCCTGCCGACCCGCGCCCAGCGTCAGGGCAGCATCCACCCGGTGAGCCAGGTCACCGAAGAGCTGACCGCGATCTTTGCCGAGATGGGGTTTTCCGTCGCCGAAGGTCCGCGCATCGACACCGATTGGTACAATTTCGACGCGCTGAACATCCCCGGCCACCACCCCGCACGGGCCGAGATGGACACCTTTTACATGGCCCGTGCCGAGGGCGACGCGCGTCCCCCGCATGTGCTGCGCACCCATACCTCCCCGGTGCAGATCCGCACCATGGAGGCCGAAGGCGCGCCGTTGCGCATCATCTGTCCCGGCGGCGTCTACCGCGCCGATTACGACCAGACCCACACGCCGATGTTCCATCAGGTCGAAGGGCTTGCGATCGACAAGGACATCTCGATGGCGAACCTCAAGTGGACGCTTGAGGAGTTTTTCGCCGCCTTCTTTGAAACTCCCGGCATCAAGACCCGCTTCCGCGCCTCGCACTTCCCCTTCACCGAGCCTTCGGCCGAGGTCGATATCCAATGTTCCTGGGTCGACGGCCAGCTACGCATCGGCGAGGGCGATGGCTGGTTGGAAGTGCTCGGCTCCGGCATGGTGCACCCCAAGGTACTGCAGGCGGGCGGGATCGATCCGAACGAGTGGCAGGGCTTTGCCTTTGGCATGGGGATCGACCGGATCGCGATGCTGAAATACGGTATTCCAGATCTGCGGGCGTTCTTTGATTCAGACCTGCGCTGGCTCCGGCACTACGGGTTCGCGAGCTTGGATCAGCCGAATTTGCATGGTGGGTTGTCGCGTTGAAGCGAGATCTCGACGAAATAAGAAGGCTGCTTCTCGTGGTCGAGGCTTGTGACGACCCGAGAGGGAAAGCCTTTTTTTGGAAGGACGAGAAGAAGTTAGGGAACTGGGGCTTTAAGGCCGATCCCTTTCCGCAAGCTGACGAACTGAATGCTCATCTTGATTATCAGATAGGTCTTCTTGAGCAGGCTGGTTTCGTCACAAGAAGGGCTGTTGGCGCGAACGCACCGAATTTTGTAGAGATCACATACAAAGGTCATGACTATCTAGACGCAATCCGTAGCGATACCGTTTGGGACAAAACGACCGCCGGGGTCGCTAAGGTGGGTGGGATGTCACTCGACATGATTAAAGAACTTGCCATCGCCTACATGAAACAAGAAGCAGCTGAGAAGCTAGGAATTAAGCTATGAAATTCACCCTCTCCTGGCTCAAGGACCATCTCGACACCAATGCGTCGATTGATGAGATCACCTATGCCCTCACCGACCTCGGCCTCGAAGTCGAAGGCGTCGAGAACCCGGCGGCGAAACTGGCCGACTTCACCCTCGGCTATGTGCAATCGGCCGAGAAACACCCCGATGCCGACCGGCTGAACGTCTGTCAGGTGGAAACCGACGAGGGCGTGATGCAGATCATCTGCGGCGCGCCCAATGCCCGCGCGGGGATCACCGTCGTTGTGGCTAAGCCGGGCGTCTATGTGCCGGGGATCGACACCACCATCGGCGTCGGCAAGATCCGCGGCGTCGAAAGCTTCGGCATGATGGCCTCCGAACGCGAGATGGAGCTCAGCGAAGAGCATGACGGCATTATTGAGCTGCCCTCGGGGCAGGTCGGCGAGCGTTTCATCGACTGGCTGGCCGAGAATGACCCGGCCAAGGTCGACCCGGTGATCGAGATCGCCATCACCCCCAACCGCCCCGATGCGCTCGGCGTGCGTGGCATTGCGCGCGACCTCGCGGCGCGGGGCTTGGGCAAGCTCAAGCCACGCGACTGCGCTGCGGTTGAGGGCAGCTTTGCCTCGCCGATCGACGTCAGCATCGACGAAGACACGCTCGACGGATGCCCGGTGTTCTATGGCCGGGTGATCCGGGGCGTGAAGAACGGCCCCAGCCCGCAGTGGTTGCAGGACTGTCTGCGCGCCATCGGGCTGCGCCCGATCTCCTTTCTCGTCGATGTGACCAACTTCTTCACCATCGACCGCAACCGCCCGCTGCATGTTTTCGACGTCGATAAAGTGAAGGGCAATCTGCGCGTGCACCGTGCCAAGGGCGGCGAAGAGATCGTCGCGCTGGATGAGAAGACCTATACCCTGCAAGCGGGGCAGATGGTCATTTCCGATGACAGCGGTGTCGAGAGCATCGCGGGCATCATGGGCGGTGAGGCGACCGGCGTGACCGAAGAGACGGTGAACGTCTTTGTCGAAAGCGCCTATTGGGACCCGGTGCAGATCGCCTATGCAGGCCGCGCGCTCAAGATCAACTCGGACGCGCGCTACCGGTTTGAGCGCGGCGTGGACCCGGCCTGGACGCCCTACGGCATCGAACATGCCACGCGGATGATCCTCGATCACGCGGGCGGTGAAGCCTCTGAGGTGGTGGTCGCCGGGCAGGTGCCGGATACCTCCCGCGCCTACAAGCTGGACGCGGCGCGGGTGCAATCGCTGGTCGGCATGACGATCCCCGAAAGCGAGCAGCGCCAGACGCTGACCGCCTTGGGCTTCCAGCTCGACGGCGACATGGCGCAGGTGCCAAGCTGGCGGCCCGATGTGCAGGGCGAGGCCGATCTGGTCGAGGAGGTCGCGCGGATCGCCTCGCTGACCAAGCTCGAAGGCAGGCCGCTGCCGCGGCTGACCGCAGGCATCCCGCGCCCGGTGCTTTCGCCAATGCAGCGCCGCGTGGTGACCGCCCGGCGCACGGCGGCGGCGCTTGGCTACAACGAATGTGTGACCTATAGCTTCATCGACCAGGCTTCGGCGGCGCTGTTCGGCGGTGGTACCGATGAGACCCGGCTGGAAAACCCGATCTCCTCGGACATGAGCCACATGCGCCCCGATCTGCTGCCCGGTCTGTTGCAGGCCGCCGCCCGCAATCAGGCGCGGGGCTTTGCCGATATGGCGCTCTTTGAGGTCGGACCGGCTTTTTCCGGCGGGGAGCCGGGCGAAGAGCAGATCATGGTCAGCGGCCTGCTGGTCGGCCGTACCGGCCCGAAGGACGTGCATGGCGCGGCGCGGGCGGTGGATGTCTTTGACGCCAAAGCCGATGCCGAAGCCGTGCTCTCGGCCATCGGTGCGCCCGCCAAGGTGCAGATCCTGCGCGGGGCTGACGCATGGTGGCATCCGGGCCGGCACGGCAAGATCTGCCTCGGGCCCAAGAAGGTCTTGGGCGTCTTTGGCGAAGTGCACCCGCGGGTGCTGGCCGCGATGGACGTGAAAGGCCCGGCGATGGCCTTTACCATCTACCCGGCCAACGTGCCGCTGCCGCGCAAATCCGGCGCCACCCGCCCGGCCTTGCAGATCAGCGATTTTCAGGCGGTCGAACGTGACTTTGCCTTTGTCGTCGATGCCGATGTCGAGGCGCTGACGCTGGTGAACGCGGCCAAGGGCGCCGACAAGAACCTCATTGAAGACGTGCGCGTCTTTGATGAATTCATCGGCGGCAGCCTTGGGGAGGGGAAGAAATCCCTCGCCATCACCGTGCGTTTGCAGCCGAGTGATAAGACGTTGAAAGATGTCGATATCGAAGCGGTGGGCGCTAAGGTTGTCGAGAAAGTCACCAAGGCCACCGGCGGCGTGCTGCGCGGCTAACGAAAGGGCAGAACGATGAAAGTCTATCTCTCCGGTGAAATCCACACCGACTGGCGCGAACAGATCACCCAAGGGGCCGAGGGGCTCGACGTGACCTTTACCGCGCCGGTCACCGACCACGCCGCCAGCGACGATTGCGGCGTGGCGATCCTTGGGGAGGAGGCCGACAAGTTCTGGCACGACCGCAAGGGCGCCCAGATCAACGCGATCCGCACCCGCAAGGCGATTGCCGAGGCGGATGTGGTCGTGGTGCGCTTTGGCGAGCAATACAAACAGTGGAACGCGGCCTTTGACGCGGGCTATGCCGCAGCCCTTGGCAAATCGCTGATCATCCTGCACGGGGCCGATCATGCCCATGCGCTCAAGGAAGTCGATGCCGCGGCCCTTGCGGTGGCCTCCGAACCGGCGCAGGTGGTGGAGATCCTGCGCTATGTGTTGACAGGTGCTTTGCCGGGCTGATCGTGGTATTATCGGGCAAAAGGCCGGTTCTTAATATTTATCAAGCCATGTGGCGCGAAACGCCCCGATCCTGCGCTGGACAGTTAGAGGGAGCAGGCTAGAACAGTTCACAGGCCCGCTGGAACCCCATTCGGATCGGCGGCTATTGTCGACACTCGCTTGCACGCGGATTGCAACGGGCCAAGACGAAAAGGACCAGGTTCATTCTAGCCGACACGCCCCCCAAACAGGACGAGCGCCTTAAGACGCTGCACTCCTACAATGTCCTTGATACCGAAGCGGAGGCTGATTTCGACGATATCGTCGATCTTGCCTCAAAGATCTGCGATACGCCGGTCTCGCTGATCAGTCTGGTGGATGAGGGGCGGCAATGGTTCAAGGCGCGGGTCGGGTTTGAGCCCCGTGAAACCACGCTCGATCAATCTGTCTGCTCCCATGCGATTTTGAGCGAGGATTTCGTTGAGATCCCCGATATGGGCGCGGACCCTCGGACGTTCGACAATCCTCTCCATGTCCGTGACCCGGAGGTGAAATTCTATGCCGGGGCGAATCTTGTCGCGCCCAATGGACAGGTGATTGGAACGCTCTGTGTGCTGGATACCAAGCCGCGCCATCTGAATGATTTTCAGAAACAGGCGCTTCAGACCCTTTCGCGCCATGTGATGACACAGCTGGAACTGCGCAAGAAAATCCGGCTCGAAGCGGCATTGCGGGCCGAGATGGATCACCGGGTCAAGAACTCCTTCCAGACCATCGCCTCTTTGCTGCGGATGGCCACGCGCAAGGTGGATGACCCTGATGCCAAGGACGTTCTGGCGCTGGTCGAGCGGCGCTTTGGGGCGGTGGCCTCCCTGCACAGCCAGCTGATGACCCGCGATGGTGAAGGCTCGGTGCAGACGGTGTCTTTCCTCTCGCAACTGGGCAAGCTGCTGACGGCGGGCGCGCCGGAAAACATTGCGATTGTGACCAGCGCCGATGATGGCGAGCTGGAGGTTGGACAGGCCTCGGCCATTGGTATGATCGTCAGCGAATTTGTCGCCAATTCGATCAAACATGCCTTCCCCAATGACCAGAGCGGCGAGGTCACCCTGTCGCTGCGCGCCAGAGGCGAAGGCCGCTGGCTTCTTGAGTGTCGCGACAATGGCGGCGGTCATGGTGGCCGGGTGTCGGGCGCGGACAGCACCGGGCTGGGCAAGATGCTGATGGGCTCGGCTGCGGATCAGTTGAATGGCCGGTTGGAAGCCGATTTCGGGGCCAGCGGCGCGGTGATGAAAGTGTCTTTCAGCAGTTGAAGAGCGCTGGCCTCTTTCCCCGACAGCCCTGTTTTCGCGAAAGAAAGATTGACCCGAGTGCCCTGCGCTCTTCACTATCCCTTTGAAAGACCAAACAGGTTGGCAAAATATCGAAGGGGCAAAAGGGATGTTTCAGGAATTCAAGGATTTCATCGCCAAGGGCAATGTCATGGATATGGCGGTGGGGATCATCGTCGGCGCGGCCTTTACGGCGATCGTCTCGTCCCTTGTGGCCGATATCATCAACCCGATCGTCGGGCTGTTCACCGGCGGGGTGGATTTCACCAATAACTACGCGGTGCTGTCAGGCGAGGTGCCAGTGGATGCCTCGCTAGAACAGGCGCGGGAGGCCGGGGCGTCGGTCTTTGCCTATGGGTCATTCCTCATGGCGGTGATCAATTTCTTCATCATCGCCTTTGTCGTTTTTGTCTTGGTCAAGATGGTCAATCGGGTGAAATCTGCGGCGGAAAAGCCGGATGAGGTCGCCCCTGACGTGAAGACCGGCCCCTCGCAGGTCGATGTCTTGCTTGAGATCCGGGATGCGTTGAAAGACCGCTGACCGCTGCCGCATTGCTGTCGTGAAAGGCCCGCTGCACCCGCGGGCCTTTCGTTTTCCTTCGGGCGGGGCGCTTAGCTGGCGATGGCCTCATCTGCCGAGATACTGTCGATCCCGAGGGCCGCGCCCACGGCGGCATAGGTAAGCTTGCCAGCATGGACATTCAGACCCGCTTTCAGATGCGGATCATCGGCGCAGGCCTGTTTCCAGCCCTTGTCGGCCAAAGCGAGCAGGAAGGGCATGGTGGCATTGCTCAGCGCCATGGTGGCGGTGCGCGCGACGGCACCCGGCATATTGGCGACGCAGTAATGCATGATCCCGTCGACTTCATAAATCGGGTCTTGGTGGGTGGTGGCCTTGGAGGTTTCAAAGCAGCCGCCCTGATCAATGGCAACATCGACCAGCACCGCGCCCGGTTTCATCATCGCCATCTGCTCGCGGCTGATCAGCTTGGGGGCCGCCGCGCCGGGGATCAGCACGGCGCCCACCACCATGTCGACCTCGGGCAGCAGTTGCTCCACCAAGCCGGTCGAGGAATAGCCGGTCTTGAGCCGGCCCTGAAACAGATCGTCCAAGAGGCTGAGCCGCGGCAGGGAGCGGTCCAGCACCGTGACATCCGCGCCCATACCGGCCGCCACCCGCGCCGCGTTGATGCCCACGACGCCGCCGCCGATCACCATGACCCGCGCCGGCCCGACACCCGGCACGCCGCCCATCAGCACGCCGCGGCCGCCATTGGCCTTTTGCAGCGTCCATGCGCCCATCTGCGGGGCCAAGCGGCCCGCGACTTCCGACATCGGCGCCAGCAGGGGCAGGCCGCCGTTGCGGTCGGTCACGGTTTCATAGGCGATGGCAGTGCAGCCAGAGGCGAGCAGATCATGGGTCTGATCCGGGTCGGGGGCGAGGTGGAGATAGGTAAAGAGCAATTGTCCGTCGCGCAGCATCTTGCGCTCTGCCGCCTGCGGTTCCTTGACCTTTACGATCATATGCGCCTTGGCAAAGATTTCCTCTGCCGTGTCGATCATGGTCGCGCCCGCGGCGCTGTAATCCGCATCCTCAAAACCCGCGCCGATGCCCGCGCCCGCCTGCACATAGACCTCATGCCCATGGGCAATGGCTTCCTGGGCCGCATTGGGCGTCAGGCCGACGCGAAATTCCTGCGGTTTGATTTCTGTCGGACATCCGATCTTCATGGGGGTTCCTCCTCCTCCGTAGGGGATCAGAAGTATCACAATATCTGTGCATATCCCTGCGAAATTGGGGTCGCCATTCCACGCCATTTTCGAATAGTCTTTCGCGCAATTGAAGTTAGACGCGAAAGTATTGCGGAAATGCCCTTGGATGAGATTGATCGACGTGTTTTGCGCGCCTTACAGCGCGACGGGCGGATGTCCAATTCCGACCTGTCGGAGGTGGTGCATCTGTCGCCCTCGGCCTGTCACCGGCGCGTGCAGCGGTTGGAGAAAGAGGGCTACATCCGCGACTATGTCGCCCTGCTGGACCCGCGCAAGCTGGATATGCCGACGACGGTCTTTGTCGAGATCACCCTGCAGGCCCAGGCCGAGGAGGTGTTGGAGGCCTTTGAGAAGTCGGTGTCGCGGATACCCGATGTACTGGAGTGTCATCTGATGGCCGGGACGGCGGATTATCTGTTGAAGATCGTGGCAGAGAATACCGAGGATTTTGCGCGGATACACCGCCAGCATCTGGCGCGGCTGCCGGGGGTGGCGCAGATGCAGTCAAGTTTCGCGCTCAGGACGGTGTGCAAGACCACGGCGCTGCCGGTGTAGTCGGAGAGCGCGGCGGAGGTTTCGAGCGGGGCAGCCCGGAATCAAGGCCGAAGGCCGCCGGGCAGCGCCAGACCGTCCGTCACGCCAGAGGCGTGCCATTATGCAAATGCGCACCTCTGGTGCGACGGTCTGGCGCTTTTGCAATCGGAGTGCTGTCCCGTGATCTCGGCGCATGGGTGGCAGGCATGAACTGCCCAATTGCGCTGTTGCGAGCGCCACCCCGCGGTCCGGCGCCGCCCGGCTACGTTATTGAGCCCGGGCCCCATGTTCGCCCCTAAGCGCAACAGCCCGGAATCAAGGCCGAAGGCCGCCGGGCAGCGCCAGACCGCCCGTCACGCCAGAGGCGTGCCATCATTCAAATGCGCACCTCTGGTGCGACGGGCTGGCGCTTTTGCAATCGAAGTGTCGTCCTTCGATTTCGCCTAAGTGCTGCTGGCATAAACTGCCAAACGGAAGGACCTGCGAGCGCCAGCCCCCGGTCTGGCACTGCCCGGCGCCCCACAAAACAAAACCCCCGCTGCCATCGGCACCGGGGGTTCTATGTCTGTCGCGTGTCGCGGGAATGATTTACATCATACCTTCGCGTTGCGCTTTTTTGCGTGCCAGCTTGCGGGCACGGCGGATCGCTTCAGCTTTCTCGCGCGCTTTCTTCTCGGACGGTTTCTCGAAATGTTGCTTGAGCTTCATTTCACGGAACACGCCTTCGCGCTGGAGCTTTTTCTTCAGAGCCCGAAGGGCCTGATCGACGTTATTGTCGCGAACACTAACCTGCATGTGGTTGTCACCACCTTTCTAGGATAAAGTTGCAAGGAATTGCAGGAAATGGCCCTATAGCAAGCTATATCCAGTTTGTCCACCCCATCCAGCCCCGAAAGGAGCGTCCCATGACCCCGCCCAAGGCCGATCCAAAAGACCAATTGCTTGATGCCGCGCTGATGCATGTGCCCTTTGACGGCTGGTCCCCGGCGACCTTTAGCGCGGCGGTGAAGGACAGCGGCCTCGACCCTGCCCTGGCCCGGGCGCTTTGCCCACGTGGCGCGGTGGATCTGGCGGTGGCCTATCACAAACGTGGCGATGCCAAGATGCTGGCGGCGCTGGCCGAAGCGGATCTGTCAGGGATGCGCTTTCGCGACCGGATTGCCAAGGCCCTGCGTCTGCGGCTGGAAGCGGGGGACCGCGAGACCATCCGGCGCGGCAGCACGCTTTTTGCCCTGCCGCATCACGCGCCGGAGGGGGCGCGGCTCATTTGGGAGACCTGTGATGCGATCTGGACCGCGCTCGGTGATACATCGGACGATGTGAATTGGTACAGCAAACGGGCCACGTTGTCGGGGGTCTATTCCGCCACGCTGCTCTATTGGCTGGGCGATACCAGCGAGGGGCATGGCGCGACTTGGTCCTTCCTTGACCGTCGGATTGACGATGTGATGCAGATCGAAAAGCTCAAGGCGCAGGTCCGCGAAAGCCCGACATTGAGCCGTCTGATGGCGGGGCCGAACTGGTTTCTGAGCCATATCAAGGCGCCGCGCTCTATGCGGGGGGCGGATTTGCCGGGCCGCTGGACCCTGCCGCGCTAGGCAAAGGGCAGGCTGGGCTTTCCCGTCCGCGCGCCAGATGATAGGGCAGGGCACAAGGTTTTACACAGGCACGCGATGACCCGCCCGACCCCTCCGCTCATCGATATCGATCAGGTCAGCTACACCCCCGGCGGCACCGCGGTGCTGCGCGATGTGAGCCTGCGCTCGGATGCCGCGCGGATCGGGATCGTGGGGCGCAATGGCTCCGGCAAGACCTCTTTCGCGCGGGTGCTTTCCGGATTGGTGGCTGCCGATCAGGGGCAGGTGCGGATCAGCGGGGTGGACGTGGCCCGCGACCGGCGCCGGGCGCTTGGGGCGGTGGGGATATTGTTTCAGAACCCGGACCATCAGATAATCTTCCCCACGGTGGAAGAGGAAATCGCCTTTGGTCTGCATCAGATGGGCCAGTCCAAGGCCGAAGCGGCGCGGGGCGTGACCGCGATCCTTGATCAATTTGACCGGCGGCATTGGGCGCAGGCCTCGATCCACCAGCTTTCCCAAGGCCAGCGGCAACTGGTCTGTCTGATGGCAGTTCTGGCGATGCAGCCGCGGGTGCTGGTGCTGGATGAACCCTTTGCCGGGCTCGACATTCCCACAAAGCTGCATCTGGAGCGGGTGTTGGCGGGTTTGGACCTCACGCTTGTCCATATCACCCATGATCCGGCAGCTGTGGCCGATTACGATCACATCCTATGGCTGGAACGCGGCGCGGTTGCCCAGCAAGGCGCGGCCCGCCCGGTGCTGCGCCATTTTGAGACCCGGATGCGGGAATTGGGGGCACGTGATGATCTCTCTGACCTCGCCGGTTGAGACCCGCGCCCATGGCTGGCCCGCGGGGGCCAAGCTCGGCGCGCTATGTGTGGCGACGCTGCTGCTCTTTGCGGTGGAAGCGCCCGGCTGGCAGATCGCCTTCTGCCTTGGGATGGTGCTGCTCTATGCTTTGCCGGGGCGGGCCTTTTTGCGGGTCGGTTTGGGGCGTTTGCGGATGCTTTGGCCCTTCGTGGCGCTCATCCTGCTGTGGCACCTGCTGACCGATGATGCCCGAGCGGGGCTCGTCATCGCGCTGCGCATGGTCACCGCCGTGGGTCTCGCGAACCTTGTTACCATGACCACCAAGCTCAGCGATATGATGGCCGTGGTGCGCTGGCTTGCCACGCCGCTCCGGCGGTTCGGGCTGGGGACCCGCAGCCTGGAGCTCGCCGTGGCGCTGGTGGTGCGCTTTACCCCGGTGCTGGCGGCCAAGGGGCAGATGCTGTCTCTGGCCTGGCGGGCGCGGTCGCGGCGGCGGCCGGGCCGGCGGATCATCATGCCCTTTACCGTGCTGGCCATTGATGATGCCGAACATGTGGCCGAAGCCCTGCGCGCGCGCGGTGGTCTCTGATCGCTTGACCGGGGCGGGGGGCTGGCTTACCCAAATGCCAAACCTAACCCGAGGACCCTTCCCATGGAACGCAACCTGACCATGATCGCCCTTTTTGCTGCCCTTATCGCGGCACTGGGCCTGATTCCGAAATTCACACTTGGCTTTGGTGTGCCGATCACCGCGCAGACGCTGGGCGTTATGCTCTGCGGCACCGTGCTGGGCGCATGGCGCGGCGGGCTGGCGGCGCTGCTCTTTGTCGGGCTGGTGGCGCTTGGGCTGCCGCTTTTGGCCGGGGGCCGTGGGGGCTTGGGCGTCTTTGCCTCGCCCACCGTGGGCTTTCTTGTCGGCTTCCCGATCGGTGCTTTCGTCACCGGCTTTATCATGGACCAGTGGCGCAACGCGCCGGTGGGGCTGGCCGCCGGGGTGGCCTCGGTCATCGGCGGCACGCTGGTGGTCTATATTTTTGGCATTTTCGGCATGATGATGACGCTGAACAAGACCGTGATCGAAGCCACTTTGCTGGTTCAGGCCTTCATCCCCGGTGACCTGATCAAGGCCGTGCTGGCGGGGTTCATCACCTCGGGTCTGGCCAAGGCGCGTCCGGCGAGCCTGCTGTCCCGCAGCTAAACCCCTGGGCCCGCCCTGCAAAGGGGCGGGCTACAGCCGCATCAAAGCGGCAGAGCCGATCCCCCCGGCCGCCGCAATCGCGGCCAGCCCGGTGCCGGCGCCCCGCGCCACCAATGCATGCCAAAGCCGCACCGCATTGATCGCCCCCGAAGCGCCAATCGGATGCCCCCGCGCCAGCGCCCCGCCACCGGGGTTCACGATCTCCGGCGCGATCCCGGCACCTTTGACACAGGCGATGGCCTGCACGGCATAGGCTTCCATGACCTCCGCCACGTCGAGATCCTGCGCGGCTACCGCTTCACGCCGCAACACGTCGTCAATCGCCACCAGTGGGGCCAAGCCCGGCTCTTCGGGCCTGCCGCCCTTGGTGGCACTGGCAAGGAGGTCGACCCGGGGCGTGGTGAGGCGGTCCGCGACACGGTCTGACACCACCACAGCAAAGGCCGCAGCATCGGCGGCCACGGCGGCATTGGCGGCGGTGATGTCCCCGGCAAGCAGCTTGGCCCGCCGGCACAGGGCAGGGGTCAAGCGGCGGGTGAAAGCATCGGAGGCACACCCCTCGACCGGCACGATTTCCGCCTCCGCTGGCGGATGGGCACGCGCTTTTGCATGGCTTTCCACCGCCCATCGGTCCTGCGCCGCGCGGTCGATCCCCTGCGACAGAGCAAGCGCCGCGGCGGCTTCGGTCATATCGGGGTCGCGGTCAGGCCAGGGGGTAAAGGGCGCCTGTTGATAGGGTTCGGGCGGGCGCCCATCGGCGAAAGTGCGGGAGCGCAGGGGCTGGCGCGAATAGCTCTCCGCCCCGCCGGCGACGACAACCTCTACCGCGCCGCTCAGGATCATCTGCCGGGCCAGCGCCAGCGCGTCCAAGCCGCCGGCACATTGCCGGTCAATGCTCAGCCCCGCCACATGCTGAGGCAGCCCCGCCGCCAAGGCGATGCTGCGCGCCGGGTTGCCACCGGGGCCGATGGCGGTGCTGCAGATCACCTCGTCGACCTGCGCAGGGTCCAGGCCGGCACGGGCCAAAGCGCCCCGCAGCACCGGCGCAGCGAGCGCCGGCAGGTCCAAATGCGCCAGCGCCCCGCCGCGCGGGGCGACCGGGCTGCGACAGGCTGCAACGATGAGAGCACGGGTCACAGCTGTTCCTCCACCCAATCCGCCAGCGCGCGCAGGTCCGTCTTGCCCGAAGGGAGCAACGGAAGCGCGGCAATAGGATACACCCGCCGGGGCGCGATCAGCCTGCCGAATTCAGCGCGGCATAGATCGATGATCTCCTCCGCCCGCGTGTCATCCCCTTCCACCACCGCTATGAGATGGTGCCCCCGCAGCGCATCCACGCGCGGAAGCACCGCACAGGCAGCGCCCATCCGCGCCGTGATCACCGCCTCGACCGCCTCGGGAAAGACAAGCTGGTCGGCGATCTGTACCATGCGTTGCCGCCGCCCCATGATCCATAGGTGTCCATCGGCATCTCGCTTGCCCATCTCGCCGACACTGACAAAACCATCGCGCCAGCGGGTATCGACACTGTCGCCCAAGGCGTAGCCTTGGAAAAGATAGGGGCTGCGTACCCAGATCTCGCCGATACCGGCGGTGGGCTGGCCGATCTCGTCCAAAAGCCGCAGTTCAACACCGGGATAGGGGCGGCCGACCGAACCTTCCGGCGTATCGGCATCCGCCAAGGTGATAAAGCTCGTCTCCGCCGCGCCATAGAACACATGCAGCGCCGCGTTCGGGCAAAGCGCTTGGACCGCCGACCGCGTTACCGCATCAAGCGCGCCGCCGCCACAAAGCACCAGCCGCAGCGAAGCCAGCGGCGCCCGCGCCCCGCGGGCCAGCAAGCGCAATTGGGTCGGGGTGGCGTAGATCAGCGTCGCGCTCATCTCTGCAATGCGGGCCGCCTGTGCGCGCGGCGATTGATCGGCCAGAACATGGGCATCCAGCCCAAGGTGCAGCGCTTCCAGGACCGCATAGAGCGAGAGCGAATGGCTGAGCTGACCCAGCACGGCCACACGGTCGGCGCGGCGCAGGGCAAAGCGGGCGGCGTTTACCTCAAAACTGGCAATCCACGAAGCCTGACTGCGCCGCACCGCCTTGGGCTGGCCCGATGCGCCGCCGGTGAGAGTGAGGAACGCCCCCGGCGGGCAGGTGAGCTCCGGGGGCAGGGGGCGGTCGCTTAGGCAAAAGGGCGCGCGTTGGGCGATGGCGGTGCCGAGGGCCGAGAGCGCGTCACCCGCCGGCAGGGCGGGCAGGGGGCGGAACATATCGCATTGGCCTGCCGGGGCGCGCTGCACCTCCTGAGAGCCCGCGAAGAGCCGCGCCGCTTCATGCCAAGCAAATCTATCCTGCGCGACCATCCGGCCCTCCCTCTTTCGCCGATCTGGAAATTCCGGGTGCAAGCCCCGGGACCGCCCGTTAGGCTGCGCAAAACCAGACCCGAGGATACTTCAGACATGACAGAGACGATGCGTGCAATCGAAATCACCGAACCCGGCGGTCCGGACGTTCTGCAAGCGACGACCCGGCCCCGGCCGCAGCCGAAACACGGGCAAGTCATCATCAAGGTCGCCTATGCCGGGGTGAACCGCCCCGACGCGCTGCAGCGCGCGGGCAAATATGCGCCGCCCCCGACCGCCAGCGACCTGCCGGGGCTGGAAGCGTCGGGCGAGGTGGTCGAGGTCGGACCGGGGGTGACCACAGTCGCGCCGGGCGATCAGGTCTGCGCCCTGCTGCCCGGGGGTGGCTATGCGGAATATGTCGCCACGCCCGCCGCGCATTGCCTGCCGATCCCCAAAGACATGGGGCTGAAGGAAGCCGCCTGCCTGCCGGAGACCTTCTTTACCGTCTGGTCCAACCTCTTCATGCGGGGCGGGCTCAAGGCCGGGGAAAAGGTGCTGATCCACGGCGGCTCTTCGGGCATTGGCACAACGGCGATTCAGCTGGCCCGCGTCTTGGGCGCACGGGTGTTTGTGACCGCCGGGACCGACAGCAAATGCGCGGCCTGTATGAAGCTTGGCGCGGAAGTGGCGATCAACTACCGGGATACGGATTTCGTCGATGTCATGCAGGCCGAGGGCGGCGCGGATGTCATCCTCGATATGGTTGGCGGCAGCTATATCGACCGTAACTTCAAAGCCTTGGCCGAGGACGGCAGACTGGTGCAGATCGCCTTTCTGCAGGGGGCCAAGAAAGAGGTGAATTTCGCCACGCTGATGACCCGCCGCCTGACCATGACCGGCTCGACCCTGCGCCCGCAGAGCGACCTTGCCAAGGCGCGGATCGCCGAGGAATTGCTTCAGAATGTCTGGCCGCTGCTTGATTCCGGCCGTGTCGCCCCGGTGATGGACAGCACCTATGACCTCTCGGAAGCGAATGACGCGCATCGCCGGATGGAGGCCAGTGGCCATATCGGTAAAATCGTCCTGAAGGTCGGCGGCGCGCCGGACGCTGGGGAAGACCTGTAAACTTTAGGACAGTAACGAATTGTTAACCAGTAATTCGTTTACTGAAAGCACGGGTCGTCGGGACGCTGGCCAGCCGTGTTGAAGAACGCCGAAAGGCATTGAAAGCGGGGGAGGAAATTACGCCTTTCCCGCTTTCGCCTGAATATCCACCGCACTGGGTTTAACGCAGAGGGGTGAAGAGCGCGTCATCAAGGGTACAGTCCCGCCGAACATCCGGGCCGCAGGGAATGAACTCAAGGTCGCGCGACAGGCAGATGCGCGCCTCTTGGATGTGACCTTGCTTGCAGGTGATGGTGATCCCTTGGGCGGTCAGATCGGGGTTCGCTTTGAGGAAGGCGTCCTCCACCACCGAAGCGGGCAGGGCCACGCTACGGTCGAGCTTGCGAAACACCTCGGGCCGGGTGATGCGGGCGTAAGCCTCTCGCGAGAGAGCGAAATACTTCGCCGGGTCCAGCCCGCTGCAAGAGCCGTGTTTCTTCCATTGATGCCAGGCCAGGCCGCCACTGCCCATGATGTCGGCCATCGCGCCGGTCTGGGCACGGCTGGGCGGGCGCTGCCCATTTTGGCAATAGGAGGGGTAGCCGCGGGTGTATTGCGGCCAAAGCCCGTGCAGGGTCCAGCCGTGGTCTTTCTCGGCGTCGCATTGCGGGGACTGGCGCGCATCGCCGGTCAATGCGCACCAATTGGGCGACCATGACAGGGACATCACATAGTAGTCAAATTCCCCCGCGCGGTCCCCCTGAGCCATAGCAGAAAGGGGCGCGAGCAGGGTGAGGATCAGCAGACAGGCGCGCAAGGGCTGCATTTTGTCTTTCCTTATTAAGTTTGAGCCAGTATACAGCCCGCAACTTCCCCGACAATGAAGACCGTTCTGCCAGACAGGACAGCCTTTCAGGCGACGGGAAAATTGCGTTTTTAGGAGAGTGACATGGCAAAACCGATCATGGCCAAAGCCACCGCCGTCTGGCTCGTGGACAACACCACCATCAGCTTCAAGCAGATTGCCGATTTCGTCGGCATGCATGAGTTGGAAGTGCAGGGCATCGCCGATGGCGACGTGGCGCAGGGGGTGAAGGGCTTTGATCCGATCGCCAACAACCAGTTGACGCAGGAAGAGATCGACGCCGCGCAGAACAACCCGCTGCACAAGCTGAAGCTCAAGTTCAACGCCGCCGCCGAGGGCGAAGAGAAACGCCGCGGTCCGCGCTACACGCCGCTCAGCAAACGGCAGGACCGGCCGGCGTCGATCCTCTGGCTGGTCAAGTTCCACCCCGAACTCAGCGATGGTCAGATCAGCAAGCTGGTGGGCACCACCAAGCCGACGATCCAGGCGATTCGCGAGCGGACCCATTGGAACATTGCCAATATCCAGCCGATTGATCCGGTTGCCCTGGGCCTGTGCAAACAGTCCGAGCTTGACGCCGCCGTGCAAAAGGCTGCCGCGAAAAAGGCCGCTGCGGGAGAGGTGATGAACGACGACGAGCGCCGCAAGCTGGTGTCGACCGAGCAGAGCCTTGGCATGGACAATGAGCCAAAGATCCCCACGGCCATCGAAGGGTTGGAGACCTTCACCCTCTCCGGCAACAACGCGGATGAGGATGAGGACGAAGACCAGCAGAAGGGCGATTACTCCGACGCCGACAGTTTCTTCTCGCTGCCCGACAGCAGTGACGAAGAGGACGATGCCGAAGATAAGGACAAGAGCTAAGCCCTCTCGGGGCCCCGTGGTGACAGGAACTTTCACCACAAGGATGTGTTAAAGTGACAGGGCGTCGGTTTCTCCGGCGCCCTGTTTCGCTTTAAGGGAAAGGCGCATGGAGCCGGGGAATGGACTTGGAAACGGCATTGAGCTGGACAATCTGGGGCTTGGCGGGCGTGCTGATACTTTGCAGCCTGCTGCCGCTGAGCAAACTGCCCTTCGGCGCGATCCGGGGGCTGGCCTTCCCCCGCGAACAATTCCTTGGGCTGGCGCTGCTGCTGGCGGTTGCTTTCGCCCTGACAGAGGGGCTGACCACCGCATCCGGGTTGACCGGGATCGCGCTGATGTTGGGCGTGGCGGCGCTTCAGGCGCTCTATATCACCAAGTTCACCCCCATCTGGCGCAAACAGTCGCTGGGCGCTTCGCCTGAACTGCGGCGTGCGACCGACCGCCATTTCAGCCTGCTGGCCGCCAATGTCAAAAAATCCAACCGCGATTATGGCAAGCTTATCGCCCTCGTCGAGGCGCGGGTGCCGGACATCTTTATGGCCATTGAGGTGGACCGGCCATGGATCGACGCGCTCAGTGACAGTCTGGGCAAGAATTACGACCACCGTGTCGATGTGCCGCTCGACAACGGGTACGGGCTCTGCGTCATGTCGAAACTGCCGCTGTCGGAGGTCGAGGTGCGTGAGTTGGTCACCCGGGAGGTGCCGTCGATCCGCGCAAGGGTGCATCTGCCGGTGGGGGAGGATTTCCGGCTTTACGTCGTCCATCCCGAACCGCCGGTGATCGAGCATGACACCAAAGGCCGCGACAGCGAGATCGCCCTGGTCGGCATAGAGGCCGAGAAGGATCCTTTGCCCGCCGTGGTCTCGGGTGATCTGAACGATGTGGCCTGGTCGACCACGACGCGGCGCTTTCAGCGGCTCTCTGGCCTTTTGGACCCGCGCGTGGGGCGCGGCATGTATAACACTTTCAGCGCCACGATGCCCTGGATGCGCTGGCCGCTGGACCACCTGTTCCATGACCCGCAGTTCCGCCTGCTTGAGATGGACCGGCTCGATAAAATCGGATCGGATCACTTTCCGATGTGGTTCGTGCTGGCCCTTGCCGAGACCGAGGCCGCCGAAAGCGACCCCGAGGAGACCGATCCAAAGGAAGAAGAAAAGACTAAGAATATGATCAAAGAAGAGCGCCACCGCACCCGCGCGCCGATTGGCAGCGATTGGGAAGACGAGGAAAACTGACAATCTGCATCGGGGGAAATTTTACCCCTTGTACGAATCCGAAAACGGCGTATGTGGCGCTTTACAGACGCCAACGCACGCGCCTCTGGCCGGTCAGTTCCCACTCTGACTGACCCGCGTTTATGTAGCGACGGTAACGTCTCTTGAAACGACACGCGGGGAACCAGCCCCACCTGCTCTTTGGAGATGACCATGAACGCTACAGCCCCCGGCGCCCTGCGCGCCGCACCCTCCTTTCACGCCGATCCGGCTGCTGCCTATATCGCCGCCAACAGCTTCGACAAACCGACGCTGGTGATCAGCCGGGACCGTGTTGCCGCGCAATATGACGCGCTGCATAAAGGTCTGGGCGCGGCGCATATTCACTACGCGGTCAAGGCGAACCCGGCCCCGGAAATCATCCGTTTGCTGGTCAAGAAAGGCTCCGGCTTTGACGCGGCCTCCCGGGCCGAGATCGAGCTGTGCCTCAGCCAAGGGGCCAAACCCGAGAGCATCTCTTTCGGCAATACCATCAAACGCGCCTCCGACATCGCCTTTGCCCATTCGGCGGGCGTGACCCTGTTTGCGGCCGACAGCGAGGCGGAGCTCGATAAGATCGCCACCCATGCGCCCGGCGCGCGGGTCTATCTGCGGCTGATTGTCGAAAACTCCATGGCCGACTGGCCGCTGAGCCGTAAATTCGGCTGTGCTGGCTCCGCGCTCCCGGCGCTGCTGAACCATGCAGTCGCAGTGGGTCTTGTGCCATTTGGCCTGTCCTTTCACGTCGGCTCGCAGACCCGCAAGGCAGAATTCTGGAACCCGGTGCTGGATCAGGTCGCCCCGCTTTGGCACGCGGCCCGCGCGGATGGGCATGATCTGCAACTGCTGAACCTCGGCGGCGGCTTCCCGGCCTTCTATGGCGAAGACATCGAAGCGCCCCGCGCCTATGCCGCCGCCGTGATGCGCGCGGTCAAAGCCCGCTTTGGCGACGTGCCGCAGGTGATGGCAGAGCCGGGGCGGGGCTGGTGGCCGAGGCCGGACATATCGCCGCCGAAGTCATGTTGGTCAGCCGTAAATCCGCCGATGATCTGCACCGTTGGGTCTATCTCGATATCGGTCGCTTCTCGGGTCTGGCCGAAACCGAGGGCGAGGCGATTCGCTATCAAATCGTCACGCCACATGACGGCGAAGAGACCGGACCCTGCGTTTTGGCCGGCCCGTCCTGCGATTCGGCGGACATTCTTTACGAAAAACGCCCGATTCATCTGCCTTTGGCGCTAAGAGATGGTGATAAAGTGATGATTCGTGCTTGCGGTGCCTACACAAGCTCGTACAGTTCGGTTGGATTTAACGGATTTCCGCCGCTTGATGTGATCGTGCTCTGATGGCCGATTAGCGTCGCCCGGAAAAGGGCCGCCAGCTTTGGGAGGGGCAGGCGGCCCGCTTTGATTCTGGGCTTTAATTCCGGCGGGCTTAAAGCGACTTGCGCGCCTGCATCGCGGCGGTGATCGTGCCGTCGTCGAGGTAATCCAGTTCCCCGCCAATCGGCACGCCTTGGGCGAGGGAGGTCAGCCGTACCCGGCCCTCCAATTGATCCGCGATGTAATGCGCCGTGGTTTGCCCGTCGATCGTGGCATTGAGCGCGAGGATGACCTCCGTCACGCCTTCGGTGTCGATCCGGTCCACCAGTCGTGGGATGCGCAATTCCTGCGGGCCGATGGCGTCCAGCGCCGAAAGCGTGCCGCCGAGCACATGATAGCGGCCCTTGAAGACGCCCGAGCGTTCCATCGCCCAGAGGTCAGCCACATCCTCCACCACGCAAAGCTCACCATTGGCGCGCTTTTCCGAGGTGCAGATGTCACAGATGTCCGCCGTGCCCACATTGCCGCAGTTCAGACATTCCCGCGCCGTGGCGGCCACAGTCTGCATCAGGTCGGACAGAGGGGTCAGCAAAAGCGCGCGTTTGCGGATCAGGTGCAGCACTGCCCGCCGGGCCGAGCGCGGGCCAAGGCCGGGCAGTTTCGCCATCAGCTCGATCAGGGCGTCAATGTCGCGGGTAGAGCTCAAGAATGGCACCTGTGCGATTGAAAGAGGGGCGAGACTGGCCCGCCCCGCCAGATCAGAAGGGCAGTTTCATACCTGCGGGCAGACCCATGCCTTCGGTCAGCTTGCTCATCTCGGCCTGTGCGCGTTCCGAGGCTTTGCTCTGAGCGTCTTTAATGGCAGCGAGGATCAGGTCTTCGACGACTTCTTTCTCGTCCTTGTTAAAGATCGACGGGTCGATATCGAGGCCCTTCAACTCACCCTTGGCAGAACAGGTGGCTTTGACAAGGCCCGCACCGGATTCACCCTCAACGGTGATATTGTGCATCTCCTCTTGCAGCTCGGCCATCTTGCCCTGCATTTCCTGGGCTTTTTTCATCATCCCGGCCATATCGCCGAGGCCGCCTAATCCCTTGAGCATCTGGGTCTCCTTTTTGCGTTGTCGTTTATATGTGGCCTGCGGGGGCAGGGATCAACCGTCCTCGAACGGATCCCATTCGTCTTCGACCTCGGGCAACGCTTCGGCGGTGGCGGCGGCGGCGAGGTCTTCGGGCGTGCGGATCGCGGTGATCCGGGCCTTGGGGAATTGCGCCAGCACGGCCTGCATCATCGGGTGATCCTCGGCCTTGGCCTTCAGTGCCAGCTCCCGCGCGTCACGGACCTGCGCGATGGTCTCGGCCCCGCCTTCGTTGACCAGCGAGACCGCCCAGCGGTTGCCGGTCCAAAGCTGCAGTTTCTGTCCCAGCCGCTGCGCCAGATCCCGGGGCGCGTCGTCGGTGGGGACAAACTCGATGCGACCGGGCTGATAGGCGGCGAGTTGCACGCAGGTTTCGACCTCGACCAGCAGTTTCACATCGCGGTTCACACGGATCAGTTCGATCACATGTTCAAAGGTCGGGAAACGGGCGAGGGCGGCATCGAGGTCCTGCGCCAGTGCGGTGGTCTGGCCCTGCGGGCCGGGGGGCGACGCCATGCGCTGCTGGGCGTGCTGCACCGCCTGCGCGCCGCTGCTGCTCTGGGCCGCGCCATTGCCACCGCCGCCGCCGACCGGACCGGGGGCAGGGGGCGGGCTGCTGTTTTGCAGCTTGCGCACCAGTTCTTCGGGGGAGGGCAGATCGGCCACATGGGTCAGGCGGATCACGGCCATTTCGGCGGCCATCATCGCATTGGGCGCGGCGGCGACTTCGTCCAGCGCCTTGAGCAACATCTGCCACAGCCGCGTCAGCACGCGCATTGGCAGGGTCTCGGCCATCTGCTGACCGCGGGCGCGTTCCTCGGGGGCGATGGTGGGGTCTTCGGCGGCGTCGGGCGTGATCTTCACGACCGAGACCCAATGGGTGATCTCGGCCAGATCGCGCAGCACCGCCATCGGGTCGGCCCCGTCGGCGTATTGCGCCGAAAGTTCGGTCAGCGCGGCCCCGGCATCGCCGCGCAGCACCATGTCGAAAAGGTCCAGCACCCGGCCGCGATCTGCCAGCCCCAGCATCGCGCGGACCTGTTCGGCCCCGGTCTCGCCCGCGCCATGGCTGATCGCCTGATCCAACAGCGAGGTCGCGTCGCGGGCCGAGCCTTCGGCGGCGCGGGTGATGAGCGCAAGGGCGTCGTCGGTGATCTCGGCATTTTCGGCGGTGGCGATCTTGCGCAAGAGCGCGATCATCACCTCGGGCTCGATCCGGCGCAGATCAAACCGCTGACAGCGCGACAGCACCGTCACCGGCACCTTGCGGATCTCGGTGGTGGCAAAGATGAATTTGACGTGCTCCGGCGGCTCTTCCAACGTCTTCAGCAGCGCGTTGAAGGCGCCGGTGGAGAGCATGTGCACTTCGTCGATGATATAGACTTTGTAGCGGGCCGAGGCGGCGCGGTAATGCACCGAATCGATGATCTCGCGGATATTGGCGACGCCGGTGTTCGAGGCGGCGTCCATCTCCATCACGTCGACGTGGCGGCCTTCCATGATCGCGGTGCAATGTTCGCACACACCGCAGGGATCGGTCGTCGGCCCGCCGTTGCCATCAGGGCCGATGCAGTTCATCCCCTTGGCAATGATCCGCGCCGTGGTCGTCTTGCCGGTGCCGCGAATGCCCGTCATTACGAAAGCCTGCGCGATCCGGTCGGCGGCAAAGGCGTTTTTCAGCGTGCGCACCATGGCGTCTTGGCCAACCAGATCGGCAAAGGTCTCGGGCCGGTATTTGCGGGCCAGCACGCGGTAGGCGGTTGTCTCTGTCATGGTGTCCCGTGTCGGATTCGATCAATGTCGTAAGCTACGCCTTCCGCGCTCTGGCGTCCACCGGGCTTGCCGGGGTCAGAGCATCCAGAGGATCACCCCGGTTCCGGCCGAAGCAATGCCGAGGATGACGGCCAAGATCTTCAGCCGTCCGTTCGGCTGCGGATTGGCGTGGTGATCGTCGAGCCGCTTTTGCGTTTCCGCGGCCGAGGCCTGTGCCGCCCAATAGACATAGAGCGCCGCGAGGATGAAGACCGAAGCGACCGATTTTGCCACCCATGTGGGCTCGAACTCGCGAAACACGGCGCGCAGGCCGATGGCCACAGCGACGGCGGCCATGCCGGTGCGCATCCAGCCGGCAAAGGTGCGTTCATTGGCAAGGATCGTGCGGTCCTCGGCCCAGTCGGTGCGGTCTTCCGCAAGGTCGGTCTTGTCGGTCATTGAACCATTTAGCCCTCTGCGCGTTCATATGGCAATAATCTAGGACATAGCGGGAGGCGGCCCATGCGCTTGCGGGGGATCGGACGGAGCAAGAACATCATTCGGCGCAGCGGTGGGGCAGGCAAGGCTGGCGGTCTGGGGCTGGTCGGTGTGCTGGCGGTGATGGCGATCGGCTATTTCACCGGGATCGATGTGAGCCCGCTCTTGACCGGGCAGGGGGGCGGACAGGTCCAGCAGTCGCGCCCGCTGTCCGAGAACGAAGACCCGCAGGTTGATTTTGCTGCCCGTGTGCTGACCACGACCGAGCAGGTCTGGTCCCGCGTCTTTCAGGAGCAATTGGGCGAGACCTATACCCCGCCGAAACTGGTGGTCTTTGACAGTGTGACCCAAAGCGCCTGCGGCGGGGCCTCGGGGGCGACGGGGCCGTTTTACTGCCCGGCGGACCGGATGGCCTATCTCGACGTCGCCTTCTTTCGCACGATGGAGCAGCGGCTCGGCGCCGGGGGCGATTTCGCGGCGGCCTATGTGATCGCCCATGAGGTCGCGCATCATGTGCAAAATGAGATCGGCGTGCTGCCGCAGGTCAGCCGGATGCGGCAGCAGGCCTCCGAGGTGCAGGCCAATGCGCTGACCGTGCGGTTGGAGTTGATGGCAGATTGTTTTTCCGGGATCTGGGCGTCGAATGTCGAAGGCCTGATGGAAAAGGGGGATCTGCAAGAGGCGTTGAACGCGGCGCGGATGATTGGCGATGACCATCTGCAACGCCAGGCCGGGCAGGTGCCGCAGCCGCATACCTTTACCCATGGCACGTCAGAACAGCGTGCGCGCTGGTTTGAGCGCGGGTTCGAGACCGGGGAGGTTGCCGCTTGTGATACGTTTGAGGCGGATCGGTTGTAATACGCTGCGATGAAGCGATAAGGGCAGCGCCCTCCCTGGGGGGCGATGCTGCCGTCGATAGCCGCCAGCCCATCCCCGCAAGTGCAAGCCGCGCAGTTACCTGAAGCGTTGCAAAATCGCCCTCCGGGGGGAGGGAGGACGATGCCCGTGGTTCCCACGGGCGGGGCATATCGGGGAAGGTCATGTGAATGATTGGGGGGCGCCCCTCTCATCGTTTCTGCGAAACGACTGCCGGGGTCGTCGCATTGCTGCGCAATGGGACGTGGGTGAGAGGCTGATAACGACCCAAGCGGGGCTCGTTACGGCTGCTTCCTTCCGGATCTGACCGGGTTGGCGAGGCGCTTGCCCGCACCAACCTCTCAAGGCCCATATAGGGCGGCTTTGGCCAATGTGCAACCGTTGGAAATGCGCGATTGCAGAACGTTGCCAAGGCGGATGGGCCATGGCAAGCCTTCCGCAGCCAGAAAGGCTGCGATGGGGAGCGAGACAAACATGCGTCATGCAGAGACGGTGACATTCGGAGGCTCGGCGCTGGACCGGGCCGGGGAACTGCGCGGGGATCCGGCGGCGCTGGCTGCGCTGGCGGCCGATCCCAAGGCCCGCGCCATCGTCTTTTGGCGCGGCAAGCCGCTCATCCAGCCCGAACGCCCCGCCGCATTGGTGCGGCTGCCCATGGATCACCCCGTCATGGCCGACGCCCGCGGCACGCCGATCCTGCTGGGCCGCGAAGACGGGGCCGGGCGTTTCGCCGTCGATCTGTCCAACTGGGCGCCGGACCATCTGGACCAGGGCCAGCTTGGGGCCTTTCTCGACCCCAGCGAACAGCGTCACCCGCTTCTGGACCATGACATGGTCTTTGCCGAATTGCGCCGGGTGATGACATGGCTCTCGCCCCGTGACGCGGAACTGGCGGCGAGCGGCAAGGCGATCCTGGGCTGGCATGAGACCCACGGGCATTGCGCGCGCTGCGGCGCGGCCAGCGAGGTCACCCAGGGCGGCTGGCAACGGCAATGCCCGGCCTGCGGTGCGCCCCATTTCCCGCGGACCGATCCGGTGGTCATCATGCTGATCACCCATGGCAACGCGGTGCTGATGGGGCGTTCCCCCGGGTGGCCGGAGGGCATGTATTCGCTGCTCGCGGGCTTTGTCGAGCCGGGCGAAACCATGGAGGCCGCCGTGCGGCGCGAGGTCTTTGAGGAGGCGGGGGTGCAGGTCGGTGCCGTGCGCTATCTGGCGAGCCAGCCCTGGCCCTTCCCCTCTTCGCTGATGCTGGGCTGCGCCGGCGTCGCCGTGAGCCGCGAGATTACCATCGACCCGGTGGAAATCGAAGACGCGCTTTGGGTCAGCCGCGAAGAGATGATGGAGGTCTTTGCCGGCGCCCATCCCCGTCTGCTGCCCGCCCGAAGCGGCGCCATTGCGCATTTCTTACTGGAAAACTGGCTTGCGGATACACTGCTTTAACCTACCGTGACATAACGCTAGAAAAGCCGCCGAGCGGGAACAGAAGAATTGGAACGGACAGCATGAAATTTTCCACCAAGGAAGACATCGAAGCCCCGATTGAGGCGGTTTTCGCCATGTTGTGCGATTTCGAAAGCTTCGAGCGTTCCGCCATGCGGCGCGGGGCCGAGGTGCAACGCGTCGATCAGCTGCACCAGCCCGGCGTGGGGATGATGTGGAAGGCGGTCTTCCCCCTGCGCGGCAAGACGCGGGAGCTGACGGTCGAGATGGTCACCTTTGACCGCCCCAATGAAATGGTGCTCGACAGTCTGTCTGCCGGTGTGGCGGCGCAGATGTCCTTTGAGCTGATGGCCCTGTCGCGCAACCGCACGCGGGTGCTGGTGTCGCTTGAGGTCAAACCGCTGACCCTTTCGGCGCGGCTTTGGGTGCAATCGCTGAAATTGGCCAAGACCAATCTGAGCAAGAAATACAAACAGCGTGTCGCGGAATATGCCCGCGGCATGGAAGCGCGCCATACGCGCAGCGTGCAAGCCTGAGCGCGGCCGCCGCGCGGGCGGCCTGTGCCGGGGTTACATGCCTAAGGAGGCCCCCCGGTCAGGATGGGCGGGATAGACGCCAAGAATGTCCAGCATATTGGTGAAATACCCCAATTCATCCAGCGCGCGTTGCACCGCCGGGTCGTCGGGGTGGCCTTCGATATCAGCGTAGAACTGCGTCGCGGTGAAGGAGCCGCCGATCATATAGCTTTCCAGCTTGGTCATGTTCACCCCGTTGGTGGCAAAACCGCCCATCGCCTTGTAAAGCGCCGCCGGAATGTTGCGCACCTCGAAAACAAAGGTGGTCAACATCCGCTCGGCGCGGCGGCTGAGGTCGATTTCCGGGGCCATCAGCAAGAAGCGCGTGGTGTTGTGGTCCAAATCCTCGATGTCGCAGGCCAGCACATCCAGCCCGTGAATCTCGGCGGCGACCTCACTGGCCAGCACCCCATCGGTCAGACTGTCCGAGCCCGCAAGCTCCGCCGCGGCCCCCGCAGAATCAGCCGCGGGTTCAGAGGTAATGCCATGTTTTTGCAAGAAGCTCCGCGCCTGTGGCAGCAGGACCAGATGGGCGCGCACATGTTTGATGTCCGACAGGGCAACGCCCGGACGCGCCATCAGCGCGATCCGCACCCGCACGAAAGCCTCACCGATAATATGCAGCTCGCTTTCGGGCAACAGACGGTGGATGTCGGCCACCCGGCCATAGGTCGTGTTCTCCACCGGCAGCATCGCCAGATCGGCGCGGCCTTCACGCACGGCGCGGATCACCCCTTCGAAAGACTGGCAGGGCACCGGCTCCATCTCGGGGGCCGCTTGCAGGCAGGCTTCGTGACTATAGGCGCCAAGCGCCCCTTGAAAAGCGATGCGCGGGGTGGTCTGGCGGGTCATGGGCAGCATCCTGATAGCAACGGTGCGGGATTGGTCAATTGGTCGCGGTAACTACACCTTGCCTGCGCCAAGGGAAAGCAATAGATACGCCTGCAACGACGCCAAGACCGTGGCCCGGCCATGGTGCCAATACCAAGTGATGGACCCTGACGCATGTTCGATACAATGACCCTGACCAAAATCGCAGCCGGCGTGTTTGGCGCCTGGTTGGTACTTCTGCTGGGCAAATGGACGGGTGAAGAGATTTACCACGCCGACGCGCATGGCGAGCCATCCTATGTGATCGAAGTGGCCGATGCCGGCGGTGACGAAGCCGCTGAAGAGGTGGATTTCTCCGCCGTCATGGCCGAAGCGGATGCCGACAGCGGCTCCAAAGTCTTCCGCAAATGCGCCGCCTGCCACAAGGTTGACGGCACCAACGCCACCGGCCCGCATCTGGACGGTGTGGTCGATCGCGAGATCGCGGCGGTGGATGGCTTTGGCTATTCCGGCGCCTTGTCCTCCATCGACGGCAGCTGGACCCCGGAAGAGTTGAGCGCTTTCCTCGAAAGCCCCAAGGGCTATGCCCCCGGCACGACAATGGGCTTCGCGGGCCTGCGCAAGGTCGAAGACCGGGCGGATGTGATCGCCTATCTGCAGAGCGTTTCGAACTGATATCGCGCAAAGCTGCGTGCGTGCTGGCCGCCCCTCGGGGCGGCTTTTGCGTTTGGGGGATCGGAACGGTTTCGCCAAATGCGGGTTGGGCCTGAACGCAACCCGAGCGATCAGGAGCCCGATATGCAAAGTCATACCACCACCGTGAACGGCATCGAAATGCGTTGGGAGGAGAGGGGGTCAGGCGATCCGGTGATCCTTTTGCACGGCATCCCCACCTGTCCCAAACTCTGGCGCGATGTGGCGCCGCTTATTGAGGGGCGCCGGGTTCTGGCGTGGGAGATGCCCGGCTATGGCGCCTCGATCCCGCAGGGCGAAGACCGCGACATCTCGATCTCGACCCAGGCCGATTACCTTGTTGCCTGGATGCAGGACCAGGGCATTGAACGTGCTGTTCTTGCGGCCCATGATCTGGGCGGCGGCGTCGCGCAGATCGTGGCGGTGCGTCATCCCGAAAGGGTCAGTGGTCTGCTGCTCACGAATGCGATCTGCTATGATTCCTGGCCGGTGCCGCTGGTCAGCGCCGTGGCCAAAACCGGCAGCATCACCAAACATGCGCCCGATGGGTCGTTCCACCAGCTGTTGAAGTTGATGTTCTCCAAAGGACATGAGACCGACGCGGCAGCCGAAGCCGCTTATGAGGCCCATGCCCCGCATTACCAGGCGCATGGGGAGGCCGAAGCCTTTGTCCGTCAGGCGCAGTCGCTCGACGTTGAGGACACCAAGGCGATCGCCGACCAGCTGCCGCACCTCACGATGCCCGCGCGGATCGTCTGGGGAGCGGCGGATGAGTTCCAGAAGATCGAATATGGCGAACGGCTGGCCAAAGATCTGCGGGCGCCTCTGCGGCGGATCGAAGGCGGCAAGCATTTCACCCCCGAAGATCACCCCCAGATCATTGCGGAAGAGATCAATGCCCTGATCCGGACGGTCGACGGCTAAGGATCGACAGGCGTTCACTAAAATGTCAGGCTGCCGCTGCCTCACCCGGGCCGCGTCGGCCTTTGCGTTTTGGCGCGCAGGCTGCTTACATAACATATTCGCAACTTGTATCTTGGCGCATCACGGCGTTAGCCTAGATGACGCAATGATCCGGACCATGCCCCGCCAAGGAGTGACCCATGCCCCGAGCCCAGACCCGCGCCGCGACCCGTCAATCGGACCCTAGCCTGCCGCTTTGGATGGCGACGATGATGCTGACGGTGCTCGTCCTGCTGGCGGGGGCCGCTTCCGCCCAAGAGCAGAAGATCATCAAGAGCCATGGCTACTCCTTCTACGGCGATCTGACTTATCCTGCGGATTTCGAGCATTTCGACTATGTGAACCCCGACGCACCCAAGGGCGGTGAGATTTCGCTGCCCTTTGTCGGCACGCTCGATTCGATGAACCCCTATTCGGGCAAGGGCCGGGCGCATCTGTTTTCGATCTTCGGCTTTGAAAGCCTGCTCGGCGAAGCGCCCAGCGGGGAGCCGCTGCCGGCAGATGTCTATGGCGAAAGCTACTGTCTGCTCTGCGAAAGCCTTGAGTACCCCGAGGACAAATCCTGGGTGATCTTCCATATGCGCCCCGAGGCGCGGTTCTCCGACGGCACCCCGGTAACCGCGCATGACATCGTCTTCTCGCACAACCTGCTGCTGGACGAGGGGTTGAAATCCTACGCCGACGCGGTGCGCAAACGCATCCCCGAGGTGGAGGCGCTGGACGATCATACGGTCAAATTCACCTTTGCCGACGGCATCTCCCGTCGCAGCCTAATCGAGACGGTGGGCGGCGTGCCGGCCTGGCCGAAACATTGGTTCGAAGAGACCGGCAACACCCTCAAGGACAGCTGGATGGACCCGCCCCCCGGATCGGGCGCCTATATGGTGGAAAGCGTCGATCTGACCAAGCGCATCGTGTTGAAGCGCAACCCGGATTACTGGGGTAAGGATCTGCCGATAAACCGGGGCCGGATGAACTTTGACCGGATCCGGCTGGAGATTTTCAGCGATGACACCTCGGCCTTCGAAGCCTTCAAGGCGGGCGAATACACCTTCCGCGCCGAGGGCGATTCCAAGAAATGGGCCACGGGCTATGACTTTTCCAAAGTGACCGATGGCGCCATCGTCAAGGCCGAGCTGCCCGACGGCTCGCCCCCCACGCCTTCGGGCATCATCTTCAACCTCGGCCGCGAGACGTTGCAGGACCGCCGTGTGCGCGAGGCGGTGGCGCTGATGTTCAATTTCGAATGGACCAATGAATCCCTGCAATACGGTCTGTTCAACCACCGCGCCTCCTTTACCCAAGACACGCCGCTGATGGCCCAAGGCGCGCCCGAAGGGGCGGAACTGGCGCTTTTGGAAAGCCTTGGCGATCTGGTGCCCGCTGAACTGCTCAGCGCGCCCGCCGTGATGCCGCATAGCTCCGACCCCAGCCGTTTGCTCGACCGCCGCAATGCCCGCCGCGCGTCGAAGCTGCTGGAAGAGGCCGGTTGGACCGTGCAAAACGGGATGCGGGTGAATGCGGCGGGTGAGCCGCTGCGGCTGAATTTCCTGATGAACTCCTCCGGCTCGCCGACGATTTCGGCGGTGATCGAGAATTTCGTGAACAACCTCACCTCCATCGGCATCGATGCCCGGTTGGAAAAGGTCGACAGCTCGCAATACACCGCCCGTGAGCGCGACCGCGACTATGACATGATCTATGACGCCTATGCCGCCTTCCTCGGCACCGGCACCGGACTGGCGCAACGCTACGGGTCCGAGGCGGCGGAGTTCTCGCTCTTCAATCCTGCCGGTCTGGCCAGCCCGATGGTCGACGCGATCATCGATGCCTCGCTGAACGCCGAGACCGCCGAGGAAGAAGACGCGGCGCTGATGGCCCTCGACCGGGCGCTGCGGCATGAGTTCTTCATGATCCCGACATGGTATAACGACAGCTATTGGGTCGCCTATTACGACCAATACGACCACCCCGAAATTCCGCCCTATGCTTTGGGCTACCTTGATTTCTGGTGGTATGACGAAGAGGCCGCAGAGCAATTGCGCGCCTCGGGCGCCTTGCGGTAAAGCGACCTCCATGGGTGCTTATATTCTCAGACGGCTGTTGCTGGTGATCCCGACGTTGCTTGGGATCATGCTGGTCAACTTTGCCTTGGTGCAATTCGTCCCCGGTGGCCCGGTCGAACAGGCCATCGCCCGGATTCAGGGCGGCGGGGATGTCTTTGGCGGCTTTGCCGGGGGCAACAATGATGCCGGGGTCGATACCATGGCGCGCGGGTCCGACAGCACCTATGTCGGCGCACGGGGCCTGCCGCCTGAGTTGATCGAAGAGTTGGAGAAGGAGTTCGGCTTCGACAAACCGCCCGTCGAGCGGTTCTTTCACATGCTGTGGAATTACATGCGGCTGGATTTTGGCGAGAGTTATTTCAGGTCTATCGGGGTGATCGATCTGATCAAGGAGAAACTGCCGGTGTCGATCACGCTGGGGCTTTGGTCGACGCTGATCGCGCATCTGATCTCGATCCCGCTCGGCATCCGCAAAGCGGTGCGGGATGGGTCGCGGTTTGACACATGGACCTCCGGCGCAATCATCGCCGCCTATGCGATCCCGGGGTTTCTCTTCGCGATCCTGCTGCTGGTGCTCTTTGCCGGTGGCTCCTACTGGCAGATCTTCCCGCTGCGGGGGCTCACATCGGACAATTTCGACAGTCTCAGCCCCTTGGGCAAGGTCGCGGATTACTTCTGGCATATCACCCTGCCGGTGCTGGCCTCCACGATCTCGGCCTTTGCCACGCTGACGCTGCTGACCAAGAACAGCTTTCTCGATGAGATCAAGAAGCAATATGTCATCACCGCCCGCGCCAAGGGCCTGTCGGAACGCAAGGTTCTCTACGGTCATGTCTTCCGCAACGCGATGCTGATCGTGATCGCCAGTTTCCCGGCGGTCTTCATCTCGGTTTTCTTCGGCGGGTCGATCATTATCGAGACGATCTTCAGCCTCGACGGTCTGGGGCGGCTTGGCTTCGAGGCAGCGGTGGCGCGGGACTATCCGATTGTCTTTGGCACGCTTTTCATCTTTGGCCTCATTGGCCTCGTCGTCGGCATCCTGTCGGACCTCATGTATGTGCTGGTCGACCCGCGCATCGACTTTGAAAAGAGGGAAGGCTGATGGCGCTTTCGCCCCTCAACCAGCGCCGCTGGCGCAATTTCACCGCGAACCGGCGCGCCTATTGGTCGCTGTGGATTTTCGCGATCCTCTTTGGGATTTCGCTTTTTGCCGAGTTTGTCGCCAACGATAAGCCGATCCTGGTGAATTACCGGGGTGAGTATTTTACGCCGATCTTCAACTTCTACCCCGAGACCGCCTTTGGCGGCGATTTTCAGACCGAAGCCGCCTACCGCGATCCGGAGGTGCAATGCCTGATCGCCACCGGCGGGCTGGACCTCTGCTTTGACGATCCCGAGGGCTATATCCTCGACGCCGAGGATGGCGAGGTCGAGGGCGAGGCGATCGAGAAGGGCTGGGCGCTTTGGCCGGTCATTCCCTATTCCTTCGACACCGCCGTCGACCGCCCCGGGGCCGCGCCGCTGCCGCCCAACGGGCAGAACTGGCTCGGCACCGACGGCACCAAACGCGACGTGATGGCGCGGGTGATCCATGGCTTCCGGCTCTCGGTGGTGTTTACCCTGATCGTCACGGGGGCGGCCTCGCTCATCGGTATCCTCGCGGGCGCCGTGCAAGGCTTCTTTGGCGGCTGGCTTGATCTGATTTTCCAGCGCATCATCGAGATCTGGTCCTCGACCCCGTCGCTCTACGTCATCATCATCATGTTCGCCATTCTGGGACGCAGCTTCTGGCTATTGGTGGTCCTGTTGGTGCTGTTCTCATGGACCGCGCTGGTGGGCGTCGTGCGGGCCGAGTTCCTGCGCGCCCGCAACCTGGAATATGTCCGCGCGGCCCGCGCCCTTGGGGTCGGCAATGGCACGATCATGCTGCGCCACATGCTGCCCAATGCGATGGTGGCGACGCTCACCATGCTGCCCTTCATCATCACCGGCACGATCTCCACGCTGGCCACGCTCGACTTCCTCGGCTTCGGCCTGCCGTCCTCGGCACCCTCGCTGGGCGAGCTCACGCTGCAGGCCAAACAGAACCTGCAAGCGCCCTGGCTCGCCTTCTCGGCCTTCTTTACCTTCGCCATCATGCTGTCGCTGCTGGTCTTCATTTTTGAAGGCATCCGCGACGCATTCGACCCCAGAAAGACCTTCTCGTGACTGCGCTTTTGGACGTCAAAGACCTGCAAGTTTCCTTCCGGCAGGACGGTCAACTGATCCCCGCCGTGCGCGGGGTGAGCTTTGCCGTGAACCGGGGCGAGACGGTGGCGCTGGTCGGCGAAAGCGGCTCGGGCAAGTCGGTCTCGGCGCTGTCGACGGTGTCGCTCTTGGGCGAGAGTGCTGCGGTCAGCGGCTCGGTCACCTACGACGGGCAGGAGATGATCGGCGCGGATGACAAGCTGCTGCATAAGGTGCGCGGCAATGACATCTCCTTCATTTTCCAAGAGCCGATGACCTCGCTCAACCCGCTGCACACGATCGAGAAGCAACTCGCGGAATCGCTGGCGCTGCATCAGGGTTTGCAGGGGGCCGAGGCCCGCGCGCGGGTGTTGAGCCTCTTGCAGCAGGTCGGCATCAACGACGCCGAAAGCCGTATGGGCGCCTATCCACACCAGCTGTCGGGCGGGCAGCGGCAGCGCGTGATGATCGCCATGGCGCTGGCCAATAAGCCCGATATCCTGATCGCGGATGAGCCCACGACCGCGCTCGACGTGACCATTCAGGCGCAGATCCTCGACCTGTTGAAAGACCTCAAGGACGAGATGGGCATGGGGCTGTTGTTCATCACCCATGACCTTGGCATCGTGCGGCGCATCGCGGATCGGGTTTTCGTGATGCAAAAGGGGCTGGTGGTCGAAGAGGGGCCGACGGCCGAGATCTTTGACAACCCGCAGCATCCCTATACGCAAAAACTGCTCAGCGCCGAACCCACCGGTGCGCCGGAGCCGGTGGCCGAAGACGCGCCCGAGGTGCTGCGCACCGATAATCTCAAGGTCTGGTTCCCGATCCAGAGGGGGCTTCTGCGCCGCACCGTGGGCCATGTGAAGGCGGTGAATGACACCAGCCTCTCGGTCCGCGCAGGCGAGACCCTGGGCATCGTCGGCGAAAGCGGCTCGGGGAAGACCACGGCGGCGCTGGCGATCATGCGGCTCATCGCCTCGGAAGGGGAGGTGACCTTTCGCGGCGAGGACCTGCGCAAATGGTCCACCAAGAAGCTGCGCCGCCTGCGCGCCGACATGCAGATCGTGTTCCAAGACCCTTTCGGCTCGCTCAGCCCGCGCATGACCTGTTATCAGATCATTAGCGAGGGGCTCGCGATCCATAAGATCGACAAGGGCCGCGACCGGCGTGAACTGGTCGCCGAGGTGATGGCGGAAGTCGGGCTCGATCCGGCGACGATGGACCGCTACCCGCATGAGTTCTCCGGCGGCCAGCGCCAGCGCATCGCCATCGCCCGCGCCATGGTGCTGCGGCCCAAGCTTCTGGTGCTGGACGAGCCGACCTCGGCGCTGGACATGACGGTGCAGGTGCAGATCGTCGATCTGCTGCGGCGCTTGCAGGTGAAATACGGGCTGGCCTATCTCTTTATCAGCCATGACCTGAAAGTCGTGCGCGCCATGTCGCATAAGGTGATGGTGATGAAACGCGGCGATGTGGTGGAATATGGCGATGTCGACGCGCTTTATGACAACCCGCAGACCGACTACACCCGCACGCTTTTGCAGGCGGCGGGCTGAAACACAACTGATTGTCGTGGAAAGGGGAGGGGGCCGCGCCCGAAAGGCGCGGCGCCGGCAGGCTTAGCTTGGCCCGATCATAAAGCAGTTGACATTGCGCGCGGCCAGACGGCGGCAGGCCAGATCGGCGCTTTCGCGCGACATGCCGAGGAAGTTCGCCTCAAACCCCTGCGGGCGTTGCACGACCTTGCGCAAGGTCCCGTCGAGGGTCGACATTTCGGCCAATGCGGTCTTCAAGAGCACCTTCTCGGCGGCATAGCGGCTGGGGTAGCGGCCCACATTGACCCCCCAGTGCCGGCTGCCGGAGGTGGAGATGCGGGTCACGATCTCCTGCTCCACCGCCTGCGCCACGGCCACCTGCACCTCCTCGGGCCGCGGTTCGGGGCGGATCGAGACATTGGCAGAGGCGAGGGTGATCGCCTCCTGCGGGCGGCTCTCCGGTTCTACGGCCACGGGGGCGGCGGGCACGGTCTTGACCGCTTCGCGCAGGGCCGCGGTGATATCGCTGTTCGAGACGACACTGGTGGCCTCAGGCGCCACGGCGGTGGCGACGAGAACCTCTTCGCTGCGCGGGCGCAGCGTGGGGCGCTTAGACGTGGTCACCGCGCCGACCAGACGGATCGTCTTGCCCGCGGCCCGCGTCCCGTTGCCATGTTCGACATCGGCATAGACCGGCGGCACCGGCTTGCGCAAAGGCGCGCTGGAGGGCGCGCGGCGGAAGCCGAGGTCCATCAGCTCAGCCACTTTCGCATTGCGCGATGCGGTGGATTTGCCGCCAAAGACCGTCACGATGATCCGCTCATTGCCCCGCTCGGCCGAGGCCGTGAGGTTGAAACCCGCGGCACGGGTATAGCCGGTTTTGATCCCATCCGCGCCCTTGTAGGACCCCAGAAAGCGGCGGTTGGTATGCGAGACCTTGCGCACGCCGGCATCGGCGGTAATCCGCGAAAACAGGTTGTAATACTGCGGGTAATCATAGAGCAGATGCCGCCCCATGCGGGTCATGTCCCGCGCCGTCGACAGATGGCCGTTCTCGGTCAGACCATGCATGTTCTTGAAGGTGGTGCGCGTCATGCCCAATTGTTTGGCCGTGCGGTTCATCCGGCGGGCAAAGGCGGCTTCGGACCCTTCGATGGCCTCACCGATGGCGGTGGCGGCATCATTGGCAGATTTCACGGCGGCGGCGCGGATGAGGTAGCGCAGGGCGATCTTCTGCCCCGGACGCATGCCCAGTTTGCTCGGCGGCTCGGAGGCGGCGTTCTTAGAGATGGTCACCTTGGTATCAAGGGAAAGCTCGCCCCGTTCGACCGCCTGAAAGGCAATATAAAGGGTCATCATTTTGGTCAGCGAGGCCGGATGCAGCCGCGTATCGGCATTTTCGGAATGCAGCTCCTTGCCGGTGCGGGCGTCGATGACATAGGCCGCATAGGGCGCGGCAATAGCGCCAAGCGGCACGATCATCAAAAGCCAGAGTGCTGCGAAGAAAGATAGCCCGTAACGGGCCGGCTGATGGCGCCAAGCCTTCATAGTGTCCTGCCTTTTACTGCCTCGGGATCGCCGATTTCTTCGGCTGACCATTTGTTGATTGGTTAAAGACTAACACAATCGCAGTGATCGCGGAAGGCTGCGAATCCAAACATGAGGGTAAAAGGAGCGAAATTCTCCCCCAACATATAGAGGGTGCTTCGCGTCTATCTACTATCTGCGGCAAATGTGGCGAGAATTGGGCGAGAGCTGGGCGTTTCCGCCGCAATTGAATTTTTCGGACCCTTTTCCGTGCGAGTCACCCAAGGTCAATTTCCCGAAGCAGCGCCGGCAACTCGGAAAGGTCACTGATCTCGGCGAATCGCGCGCTTTCCGCGGGTGGCGCGGCATGTTCCATGGCCCATGTCAGATCATGCGGCACATAGACCCCCCAGCCGCCCGCATCGATCATCGGGCGCACATCCGACGCCATGGAGTTGCCCACCATCAACCCGCGCTCCGCCCCTGCGCCGTGACGGGCGAAAATCTCGCGATAGGCCGCTTCGGTCTTATGCGAGACGATCTCCACCGCGTCGAAACGCGCGCGCAGACCCGATTGCGCCAGCTTGCGCTCTTGGTCGAGCAGGTCGCCTTTGGTGATCACAACCAGGCGGAATTGGCCCCGTAGTTCTTCCAGCACATCCTCAACATGAGGTAGTATCTCGATCGGGTGCGCCAACATATCGCGGCCAGCCGCCAGCAAGTCGGCGATAACAGCCGCCGGAACATCGCCGTCGGTCACCTCAATCGCCGTCTCGATCATGGACAGGGTAAAGCCCTTAATGCCATAGCCGTAGTGCGGTAGATTGCGCCGCTCGGCTTCCAGCAGCCGGGCCATCAGTTGGTCGCGTTCACTATGGTCGGCCAAGAGCGCGGCGAAACGGTCATGCGACAGTGCAAAGTAGCGTTCGTTATGCCATAATGTGTCATCCGCATCGAAGCCGATGGTGGTGAGTGCCCGTGCCATATATGCTGCCTCTTCCCTTAACCGGTTTACGGGTTATATAGACGGCTGCACTAGGAACAAGCGACACCCTCAGCCGCAGGAGCAGCAATGCACCGTGACGACCAAAAGGCGAATTGGACGATCCCGACAGTCAGGCCGGGCCCCTGTGGCGCATGGATGATGGCAAACGGGCCGCAGGATGGTGACGAAACCGACCTGCTGACCAAGACCCGCCCGAAAACCAAACGCCCGCCGATGTATAAGGTGATGCTGCTGAACGACGATTTCACCCCGATGGAATTCGTCGTTCATGTGCTGGAGCGGTTCTTTGGCCTGAACCACGCGCAGGCGTTCGAGATCATGCTGACGGTGCATAAAAAGGGCTTGGCCGTGGTCGGCGTCTTTAGCCATGAAATTGCCGAGACCAAGGTCGCGCAGGTGATGGATTTCGCCCGTCGGCACCAACACCCGCTGCAATGCACTATGGAAAAAGAAGAATAACACGTGATTGATCCGCGATTGGAACTGGCCCTGAACGGCGGTGGGCTGGACCTGCCCGAAGAGGGTGTGATCGCCGTGTTTCAGCCCCCGGTAGACGCTGATCTGGCCGATCTGCCGCCGGAGCGCTGCAAGATCATCCATGATGTCAAACCCGCCTATGACGCCTGGACCGCCCGCGGCTATGAGGCCAGCCATTCGGTTGAGGGCCATTATGCCGCCGCCATCGTCTGCCTGCCCCGCGCCAAACATGAAGCCCGCGCCGTGATCGCCCAGGCCTGTGCGGTGAGCGACGGGCCGGTCGTGGTGGACGGTCAGAAAACCGATGGCGCGGATTCGATCCTGCGTGAAATGCGCGCCCGGGTGACCGTGCATGGGCCGATCTCCAAGGCCCATGGCAAGCTCTATTGGATCGACCCGGGCGCCAGTGACTTTTTCACCGATTGGCAGGCCGGCCCGGCCCAGACCGACGGCGGCTTCTGGACCGCGCCGGGGGTGTTTTCGGCCGATGGTGTCGATCTTGCCTCCGCGCTGCTGGTCGATATCCTGCCGGACAATCTTGGCTCCGAAGTGGCTGATCTCGGCGCGGGCTGGGGGTTCCTCTCGGCCCATGTGCTGACCCGGCCCAAGGTGAAAGCCGTGCATCTGGTCGAGGCCGGGCATCTCGCCTTGGAATGCGCGCGCCACAATGTCACCGATGACCGCGCCGTGTTCCATTGGGAGGATGCCACCCAATGGGAGCCGCCGCACCGGATGGACACGGTGGTGATGAACCCGCCCTTCCACACAGGGCGCGCCGCAGAGCCGCAGATCGGCCAGGCCTTCGTCGCCGCCGCCGCCCGCATCCTCTCGGGGCAGGGCGACCTCTGGATGGTCGCGAACCGCCATCTGCCCTATGAGGCGGAACTGAAGAAACGCTTTGCTCAGGTGGCCGAGCTTGGCGGCGACGCGCGGTTCAAACTGTTCCACGCCACGCGTCCGCTGACCCGCCGCCGCTGAGCCATAAGGGAGCTTCCCGATGTCCTTCTCGATCTCCGGCAAAACCGCCATCATCACCGGCGCGGCGGACGGCATCGGCCTCGCCATCGCCAGGCATCTGGCCGACCGCGGCGCCAATGTGATGTGCGCCGACTCGAATGAGAAAAAGCTGATGGAAGAGCTGGGCGACACGCCGGACGAGGGCAATATCCGCGTCTTCGCCGGCGACCTGCGCCAGCGGCTCACCATCGCCAATCTGGTCTCCGCCACCATCGACGCCTATGATGAGGTCGATATTCTGGTCAACGCCTCGCGCCAGGTGATGCCGACCGATCCGCTGGATGTCGAAGACAGCTCGGTCGAAATGCTGCTTCAGCAAAACCTCATGACCGCGCTGCAACTCTCGCAACAGGTCGCGCGGCGCATGATGAAACAGGCCGAGCATCAGACCGAAGGGCAGGTGGGGTCGATCATCAACCTCAGTTCCATTGCCGCGCGTCAGCACCAGCCGGACCTGATGGGCTATTCCATCGCTTCGGCTGCCGTGCAGCAGATGACCCGGTCGCTGGCCCTTGTGCTGGCGCCGTATCGGATCAGGGTGAACGCGATCTCCTTTGGCTCGGTCATGAGCGCCTCACTGCGCGCCGCCGTGGCTGAAAACCGCGACTGGCGCGATGACATCCGCGCCCATACGCCGCTTGGCCGGATCGCCGGGCCGAATGAGCTTTGCGAGGCCGTGCAATTCCTGGCGGCGGAAAGCTCCGGCTTCATGACCGGCGAGATCATGACCATCGACGGCGGCCGCACGCTGCTCGATGTGGTCTCCGCCCCGGCGCATTAAACGCCGCGGCCCCTCTTCCCTTCATCCTTTGAAAAATACCCGCGGGGGAATCGCGCCTCTGGCGCGATGGGGGCAGCGCCCCCTGCTGCACAACCTGCGCCTGCTGGGGCACCCTCGCCAAAGCGCGCATCAGCATTTTTATCCGAAAATTCGCCCTCTCCGCCTTTTTCGCCCTTGACGGCATGGCGATGCGGCGGTACCTCCCGCGCCTACGGCGTTATAGCTCAGTTGGTTAGAGCGAACGACTCATAATCGTTAGGTCCCTGGTTCAAATCCAGGTAACGCCACCACCCTCCCTCCTTGATTTCACCGCAAAATTTCGGCCCCAGACCCAAGACACCTGTCGGGCTGCATATTGGTCGTGACAAGAAACCACCGGTCGCTTAGCGTCAATCCATGAACAGGGAAGACGCGGCAGCCCGGGGCAAACCGGACGCCGGCGTCACTAGGGAGAGAAATATGAACTTCACACGTCACGCTTTTCTGAAGCTCGCCGGCGCGACCGCCTTGGCCATGGGATTGGGCGCGACTGCCGCCATGGCGCAAGAGGTGACCCTGCGTCTGCACCAGTTCCTGCCCCCGCAGGCGAATGTGCCCAAGCTGATCCTCGACGTCTGGGCCGACAATGTCGAAGAGGCGAGCGACGGTCGCATCAAGGTCGAACGCTACCCTTCGATGCAACTGGGCGGCACCCCGCCAGAGCTGATCGACCAGGCGATCGATGGTGTGGCCGATGTGGTCTGGACCGTGGTCGGCTATACGCCCGGGCGCTATCCCAGCACCGAAGTCTTTGAACTGCCCTTCATGATGACCAATGCCCGCGCGGCCTCTTCGGCCTATTGGCAGATGTTCGAAAAACACATGAAGGATAGCGAGTTCAAAGACGTGCATATCCTCGGCGCCTGGGTCCATGGCCCCGGCATGCTGCACACCAACAAAGAGGTGCGCACGCCCGATGACCTGCAAGGGATGAAAATCCGCGGCGGGTCGCGTTTGGCCAATAAGCTGCTGGAAAAGGTCGGCGCCACCCCGGTCGGCATGCCGGTTCCAGCGATCCCCGAAGGGCTGTCCAAAGGCGTGATCGATGGCACCACCATCCCATGGGAAGTCACCCCCGCGCTGAAGATTTCCGAACTGGTCGACAACCACACCGAATTCAGCGGCAATGCGCTTTACGTGCTGACCTTTGTTCTGGCGATGAACAAGGACAAATACGAGAGCCTGCCGGATGATCTGAAAAAGGTCGTGGATGAGAATTCCGGTCTCGAATTCTCGATCTTTGCCGGCGGCACCCAGGCGGATGCGGATGGGCCGGCCCGCCAGGTGGCGGTCGATCTGGGCAACAATATCGTCACCCTGACCGAAGAAGAAGCCGAAGTCTGGCGCGCGGCGGCACAGCCCATCTATGACGAATGGATCGCCGAGATGGCGGAAAAGGACATTGACGGGCAAGCGCTTATCGATGAAGCCCGCGCCCTGATGGCCGATTACGACAAATAAACGTTATTCCATGACCTTGATCTGCGACGGCGCCGCCCGTCGCAGATCTTTTTCTTCCCGGAACAAAGGTTTCGCATGCACCGAACGATCTTCTTCCTTGCCCGTGGCACGGCGCTGGCCGGTGGCTTGGCGCTCCTCGCCCTTGTGCTGCTCACCACCCTGTCGATCATCGGGCGCACCGTGAACAAGACGCTGCACAGTGATTTCTTTGACAGCACGCTTACCGGTTTTGCGCAGTTCATGCTGGACCTCGGCGTCGGGGAGATCAACGGCAACTACGAAATCCTTGAGGCCGGTGTTGCCTTTGCAATCTTTGCTTTCCTGCCGATCTGCCAACTCTATGGCGCCCATGCCAGCGTCGATATTTTCACCTCCATGTTGCCAAACCGGGTCACCGCCTGGATCGCGGCCTTTTGGGAGGTCGTGCTCACGCTGGTGATCCTGCTGCTGATCTGGCGGCTTTATGAGGGGATGCAGCGCTATATCGGCAATGGTGAGACGACCTTCTTCCTTCAGTTCCCGGTCTGGTGGGCCTATGCGGCAAGCTTTGCCGCCGGTCTGGTGGCCTGTCTGGTGGCGCTCTATTGCGCCGTGATGCGGGTGGGAGAGGCGCTGGTCAACAAGCCGCTGCTGCCGCGCGAACACGGGGGGCATTGAGATGACCAACCTCGAATTGGGCTTTTGGTCCTTCCCTGTGTTGCTCGTCATGGTGTTTCTGCGCGCGCCGATTGGGCTGGCGATGCTGCTTTGCGGCTTCGGTGGCTGGTATCTGGCGATGGGCGGCAACCCGACGCCGCTGCTGGCCAAGCTGAAGTCGGAAACCTACACCACCTTTTCAAGCTATTCGCTCAGCATCATCCCGATGTTCCTGCTGATGGGACAGTTTGCGACCCTCTCGGGCATGTCCTCCAAACTGTTCCGCGCGGCAGAGAGTTTTCTTGGCCATCGGCGGGGCGGGGTGGCGATGGCCGCGGTGGGCGCCTGTGCGGGCTTTGGCGCGATCTGCGGCTCCTCGCTGGCCACAGCGGCCACCATGTCCAAGGTCGCGCTGCCAGAGCTGCGGCGCTATGGTTATTCGGGCGGTTTTTCCACCGCCACATTGGCCGCCGGCGGGACATTGGGCATCTTGATCCCGCCCTCGGTGATCCTCGTGATCTACGCCATTCTGACGGAACAGAACATCGCCAAGCTTTTCCTCGCGGCCTTCATCCCCGGCATCCTCGCGGCGCTTGGCTATATCGCCACGATCTCGCTCTATGTGCGGCTCAACCCCGAGGCCGCCGGCACCCGCGCGCCGGTGCCGATGCGCGAGCGTTTTGGCGCACTGGCGGATACCTGGCCGGTGCTGGTGATCTTTATTGTCGTGGTGGGCGGCATCTATGCGGGCTGGTTCACCCCGACCGAAGGCTCGGCCATCGGCGCTGCGGGCACCGGGCTTGCGGCGCTTCTGGCGGGCTCGCTCAATTGGGCGGTGCTGCGCGACAGCCTGCTCGGCACGGCCAAGACCACGGCGATGATCTTTTTCATCGTCCTGGGGGCGGGGTTCTACAACGGTTTTCTGGCGCTCTCTGGCGTGCCGCAGTTCATGGCGGAATGGGTCACCACCCAAGGCTATGCGCCTTTGACGGTGCTGATCGTGATCCTGATCTTCTACCTGATCTTTGGCTGTCTGATGGACAGCCTGTCGATGATCTTGCTGACCGTGCCGATCTTCTTCCCGGTGATTTCGGCCATGGATTTCGGCATGAGCCCGGAACATCTGGCGATTTGGTTTGGCATTCTGGTGCTGATCGTCGTCGAGGTCGGGTTGATCACGCCGCCGGTGGGGATGAACCTCTTTATCATCAACGCGATGGACCGCGACACCCCGATGAAGGAAACCTATAAGGCGGTGATGTTCTTTGTCGGGTCCGACATGCTGCGGGTCGTTGTTCTCGTGGCCTTCCCCGCGATCACGCTGTTCCTGCTGCCGGGCTAGCGGGGCGGGTTGCGCATGGGGCTGGAAGGGCTAGAACTGTCCCCGAGCCGCGCGCCCCTGACCAGATGGAACTTGCTATGACCGCCCAGAACTTCGTGCATGAGATCAACGTCACCTGGGGCGATTGTGACCCGGCGCGGATCGCCTATACCGCCCGGCTGCCCTATTTCGCGCTTGATGCGATCAACGCCTGGTGGGAGGCGCATTTTGACGGGGACGGCTGGTTCCAGCTTGAGCTCGACCGCAACATCGGCACGCCTTTCGTGAACCTTTCGATGGATTTCCGCAGCCCGGTGACCCCGCGTCATAAGCTGCTTTGCGAGACCTACCCGACCCGGCTTGGCAATAAATCCATCACCTTTGGCATGAAGGCGCGGCAAAACGGGGTGCTGTGTTTCGAGGGCTCCTTTACCTGCGTCTTTACCCGTGCGGATGTGTTTGAAAGCCAATCCGCCCCGGAAGAACTGCGCCGAGTGATCGAACCTTTGGTCCGCGCCGAGGGCTGAGCGGGGTTTTTCAGCCGGGCAAGGTTGCAGTCCTCTGATTTGCGGCGTCATATCGCGCAGCAACGCGAGGGAGAGCGACATGACGATCAGAACTGCGGTTATTGGCTTGGGGATCATGGGGCGGCGGATGGCCGAACATATGGGGCACCATCCCGATTTTGTCGTTGCCACCCTGTGGGATCCGGACCCCACCGCCTGTGACGCCGCGCGGGCCGTGGCCCCGGAGGCGGTTCTGGCGGGCTCCGCCTCCGAGGCGATGGCGGATGTCGATCTGGTCTACCTCGCCTGTCCGCCCGTGCCGCGCAAAGCCTATGCCTTGGAAGCGGCGGCGGCGGGAAAGGCGATCTTTCTCGAAAAGCCGCTCGGCGTGGACATAGACGAAAGCCGCGGTTTGGTGGCGGAACTTGAGGCGGCGGGCGTGCCAGCGGCGGTGAATTTTACCCAGGCCGCGGGGGCGGCGCTGACCGATTTGCAGCGCTCTATCGAAGAGGGTGCGCTTGGCGCGCTCTGCGGCATCGACATCATCGTCACCTATCGCGCTTGGCCGCGGGCCTGGCAGAAGGACGCGGACTGGCTGCGCTTTGCGGCCGAAGGCGGCATGACGCGCGAGGTGATCTCGCATTTCCTCTTTCTCAGCGAACGGGTGCTTGGCCCGCTGGAACTGTCATGGGCGCATGCGGAATACCCGGACGACAAGCTTTGCGAGACCCATGTGGCGGCGCGGCTCGTCAACCGGGACGGGCTGCCGGTGTCTATCTTCGGCAGCGTCGGCGGGGCGCAGCCGGACCGCCAGGAAGTGACGGTGAAGGGCGAGAAAGCCAGCCGCCGCATTTCGGAATTCTCCATTGATACGGTCTCGACCGGCGGCGACTTTACCCCCACCAGCGCCGCGCCGCCCGATGACCGGGCGAGCAGCCTCAAGGCGCAGCTCAGCGACATGGCGCGGCTCATGGCGGGCAAGCCGACCCGTTTGGCCAGCCCGCAAGAGGCGCTGCGGGTGCAGACCTTGATCGAAGGCATTCTGGCCGGGGGAGGGGCGCGCCGATGACCGCCACGCTGAACGCCGCGCCCGAGACCTGTCATTGGGGCTATTTCGAAGCCGCCCGCCCGGCGGCGCTCACCATCAAGAGCGGCGAGGAGGTGGTCATCAACACGGTCTCCGGCGCGCCGAACTGCCTGCCGCCCGAGGGCTTCCACGTGCCACCGGAGCTCTATGACATTCACGCCGCAGGCCCGCCGCCGATGCCCGGCCATATCCTGACCGGCCCGGTGGCCGTCGACGGCGCGATGCCGGGGGATGTCCTGCGCGTCGATATCCTCGACGTCGCGCTGCGGCAGGATTGGGGCTATAACTTCATCCGCCCGCTGGCCGGCACGCTTCCGCAGGATTTCCCTCAGACCTATCACAGCCATATCCCCCTCGACGCAGAGCGGGGCATCGCCCGTCTGCCCTGGGGGCTGGAGCTGCCCCTGGCCCCGTTCTTTGGCGTCATGGCGGTGGCCCCGCCGCCCGAATGGGGACGGATCGCCACGATTGAACCGCGCAAACACGGTGGCAATATCGACAATAAGGAACTGGTGGCGGGCAGCACGCTTTACCTGCCGGTCCATGCCGAAGGGGCGCTGTTCTCCTGCGGCGACGGGCATGGCGCGCAGGGCGATGGCGAGGTCTGCGTCACGGCGATCGAGACCGCCTTGCAGGGGCGTTTTCGCCTGACCGTGCTGAAAGACCAGCCGCTTACCTATCCGCAGGCCGAAACGCCGACGCATGTCATCACCATGGGCATGGCCCCCAGTCTGGATACCTGCGCCGAGATGGCCCTACGCGACATGATCTCGCTGGTGTCAAAGCGTGCCGGGATCAGCCGCGAAGATGCCTATGTGCTGTGTAGCCTCGCGGGGGATCTGCGGGTGACCCAGACGGTGAACCGCGAAAAGGGGGTGCATATGATGATGGCCAAGGCGTTGCTTGACGGTTGAGCCCGCCCCGGTGAAAAAGGGCCGCACCGCTGCGGCCCTCATTCAATCTGTGCATAAGGTCACGCAAGCCACGCCATCCGCGCGGGGTGATATTCAAAGCCGATATGATGCCCCGCGCCGACCAGCCCCTCGCGGGTGTGGTTGTAAAGCGAGCGCCAATAGGGCTGGATCGTGACCCCATCGTCCTGCAACATCTTCTCGCCCTTGGCCATGATCTCGCGCCGGGCCTCGACATCTGCAGTGGCCAGGGCTTCTGAGACCAGCGCGTCAAAGGCCGGGTTGGCATAGCCAAACTCGTTCCAGGCCTCCCCCGAACGGTAGGCCAGCGCCCAGATCTGCACCCCCAAAGGCCGCGCGTTCCAATTGGTCGAGGAAAAGGGATAGCTCGTCCAGTCGTTCCAAAAGGTCGTGCCGGGCAGGATCGTGCGTTTCACGAGAATGCCCGCATCCCTCAGCTGCGCCGCGACCGCATCGGTGGTGTCCTTGCGCCAGGCGTCATCGATGGAAATAAGCTCATGCTCATAGCTGCCCATGCCCGCCTCCTCCATCAGCGCCTTGGCGGCGGCAGGGTCGGTCTCGGGCAGACCCACAGGCGCATATTCGGGATGCATCGGGCCGACATGGTGGTTTGCGGCGAGGATGCCGCGCCCGGCATAGCCAAGCTCCAAGAGCACTGCATTATCGACCGCCAGTTGCAGCGCCTTGCGCACGCGCCTGTCGGCATAGGGTCTCTTGCCATTGACCTCGGCCAATTGGTTGGGACGGATCACGATGGTCGCGGCAGAGGCGATCTCATTCTCGACCCAGCCGTCGAGCGCGTTCATAATGTCGATATAATCGCCCCCCAGCGAATAGAGGACATCGATCTCGCCCGCCTCCGCCGCTTCGATCCATGTCAAAGGGTCGGTGCCGTAGTCGATATATTCCAGCCGGTCGATATAGGGGCCGCCAAAGACCTCAGTACCCCACCAGTTATGGTCGGGGTTTTTCACCAGCACGCCTTTGATGCCGACATCGAGCGATTCCGGCAGATAGGGGCCGGTGCCGACGGGGTTTTGCAGCATGTTCTCTGGGTCAAATCCTTCGGGGGTGATCGCGGCGGGATAGTCGGCCATGCCGGGGATCAGGGTGATGTCGGACTTGGGCAGCGTCAGTTTGACGGTATGTGGATCCAGCACTTCGATGGCCCCCGCGCGGGCTTTGCCGGTCGCGTCATCGATCAGCGTGGCGAAACGGCCCGTCATGGAGTTGCCCTCAATCGTCTTGTCGCACCAGCCTTCGATGTTGCGGGCCACATCCTGCGCGGTGAACGCGCTGCCGTCGTTCCATGTCACGCCCTTGCGAACATGCAGCATATATTCGGTCGCGCTGTCGTTGATCTCCCAGCTTTCGAGAAGGGCAGGGGTGAAGGTGCCATCGTTCTCCCAGATCGCCAGATACTCCAGCCAGCCGCGGGTGAAATTGGCGATCTGCGGCCAGTCATATGTCCGCGGGTCTTTCAGCGCGCGCACTTCCATCTGCATCCGCACCGTGCCGCCTTTCTCCAAGGCGGGCTGGGTCTGCGCCTGCGCGGGGCGCGCCATGCCCAGCATCGCATAGGCCGTGGCAGAACTGGCGCCAAAGGCGCTGGCCACGGCAAGGAACTCACGTCGGCTGACAGGATCGCTTTTGGCGCGCTCGGCTGACTTCAACACGGATTGCGGCAGTGGTTTTCCCATGCGCGTGACGAACTCCATGATTTTCCTCTCTGTTGTCGCGGGTGCCGAAGCGATTGCGAAGCCCCCCTCCGGGGCCGGGTCAGATGCTACCGTTGACCTGCTTATCTTGCCGTTCTGACGGGCCGTATCCTGTCAGTCTGACGATCAGGCTAGATAGGTCAAGCCGCTCTGGTCACATGACACAGCAGGTAGCGTCGGGGCGAGGCTGGGCAAGTCTGTCGCTCTTTGGCGGGGCGCGGGGTCACGCAAGGTCGCGGGCCGCGCTGAACAGCGCCTCCAGCCGGGCGCGGTCCCCGATCTCATTCGCCAGGATCAACACCAGCCGAGCGTTGAGCGCATGGCTTTGCGCCTCGGTCAGCCCGGTATGGGCGGCCATGAGCGCGGCATAGACCGCATCGCCGTCGGGGCCGAGCCGGTCTTCTAATGTCACATGGGTCATTTGTTGGCTCCTAGGGCGCGCGCATGGGCGGTTTGGATCGCCGCGCTGTCGGGCTGGGTGAAACAGGCACAGACATGGCCGTCAGGGCGCAGCAGGTAAAGGCGCCCGGTGCCATAGCGGTGCACTGCGTGCCCCTCTGCGTCCGTAAAACAGGGGTAGCCGGCAGCATCTTGATTGATCCCGATCCGGGCGATGCCGGGCAGATCAGGGGCGGTGATCTCGCCAATCGCCAAAAGCGCAAAGCGGCCCTGGGCCTCCCGGATCAGCCAGGTCGGACCATCTGGCCCGTGCAGCGGGGCGTCGAGCAAGGCAGTGCCCGGTTTGAGCGGCGCATCCGCCGGGCTTTGCAGCGGGCTCTGCGCCAGTGAACAGGGCTGGGACAGGCGGCCGGAGTTGATCAGCTTGCGGGCGAAAGGATGCTGGTGCGCGAGGGTGAGTACCTGATCCCGGAACAAGGCTTCGATCGGCGATTTCGGCGTCATGAAATTGGTCGCGCGGGCCGAGTTGCGCATGTTCTCTTCGGCCCCGTGGCCGCGTTCAATGTCATAGGTCTCGATCAAATCGGGCGCTGCGTAGCCTTGCAGAACCGCGGCGAGCTTCCAGCCGAGGTTATCGACATCCTGCACCCCGCCGTTGCCGCCCCGCGCGCCAAAGGGGCTGACCACATGAGCGCTGTCGCCGACAAAGATCACCCGGTCATGCACGAACCGCTCCAACCGGGCGCAGCGGAACTTATAGACGCTCATCCAATCCAGACGGAAAGGCGCATCGCCTAGCATTTGCTTCAGGCGCGGGACGACCTTTTCCTCAGTCGCTTCGGCCTTGGGGTCGGTCTCTGGCCCCACTTGCAAGTCGATGCGGTAAATGTTGTCAGGCTGTTTGTGCAGCAGCGCGGATTGGCCGTTGTGAAAGGGCGGGGCGAACCAGAACCAGCGTTCGGGCCGGTCATGGTCGCCAAAGGGGGAGGTCTCCATCTCCACATCGGCGATCAGGAAATGTTCGTCAAAGGTCTGCCCCTCAAAGGCTAGCCCCATGCGTTTGCGCGTGGCGGAGCCGGCGCCGTCGCAGGCGATGTACCAGTCGGCCTGCAACCGGTAGGGGCCGTCCGGCGTCTCGACCGTCAGTTCGACGTGATCGGCGTGGCCCTTGTGATCGGTGACCTTGTTGAGAAAACGCAGGTCAATCAGATTGGGGAAGTCCTGTGCGCGTTCGACGAGATACTCTTCGACGTAATATTGCTGAAGGTTCACGAAGGCCGGGTATCTATGCCCCGGCTCTGGCAGCAGATCGAAGTTATAGACCTCGCGGTCGCCGTGAAACTGGCGGCCCACTTTCCATGTCACGCCCTTCTCTAGCATCCGCTCGCCGATGCCCAACCGGTCGAAAATCTCCAACGTCCGCTTGGCCCAGCAGATCGCGCGAGAGCCGAGGGAGACGACGTTATTGTCGTCCAGCACCACGGATTTCACGCCGCGCAGGGCCAGGTCCACCGCCATCGACAGGCCGATGGGGCCGGCGCCCACGATCACCACCGGATGCCGCGGCTCGGGCTTGGTCAGGCCGGGCGGCGGGCTGTAGGGGAAGGGGGTGTAGGCATAGGCCATAGCGGCATCCTTCACGTCAGAGAGCGGGCGGCAGTCACGCGCCCGAGAGCGCCTCCCACATCTCCTTGTCGCGCGCGGCGGTCCAGATGCGCGGGGTGTCAATGTCGAGCGCCTCGTCATAGGCGCGGGCGACATTGAAGGGCAGGCAGTGCGAGGCGCCCAGTACGCGGATGGCGTGGTAATGGGTCAGCACCAGATGGCTGATCGGCTTGTCGGTGACCGAGCGGACACATTCGATGACCTTATTCGCCAGACGCGGGGTGGCCTGCGCCTCGATGATCATCACGCTGTCGTCGCCGATGATAACGCCAGAGTTCGGATCGCCCTCGGCGGTGAAAGCATAGAGACCCTCGCCAACTTGCGTGAAGGAGATTTCCTTTTCGGTCATGTCGCCTTGGGATGCGAATTGCATGGCCATGGTATGTCCTTCTGTCTTGCCTGGCCGCGCTTTCGCGCCGCGCGTTCGGCTGTTCAGGGAAAGTCGATTGCCGGGCGGATTTTTCCGGTGCAACTGCCAAAGCCCACGCGGAAGCCATCGCCCTGCGCATGACCGGTAAGCGTGAGCGTGTCGCCGTCTTCGACAAAGCTGCGGCTGCTGCCGTCTGCGAGGGTGATCGGTTCCTTGCCGCCCCATGACAGTTCCAACAGCGACCCGCGCTGTGATTTTTCGGGGCCGGAGATGGTGCCGGAGCCGAGCAAATCGCCCGCGTTCATCGCGCAGCCCGAAGAGGCGTGATGGGTAAGCTGCTGTGCGGCGGAATAATACATTTCGCGGTAGTTGGTGCGGGCGATCTCCTCAGTCTCGCCGCCCTCGGGCTGGATCAGCACGGAAAGATCAATGTCGTAAAGCCCCGGTTTGTCTTCGCGCAGATAGGGCAGCAGGTCTTTCTCGCGCTCTGGCGTGGAAGTGCGGAACGGTTCCAGTGCGGCGCGGCTGACGATCCAGGGGGAGATCGAGGTGGCAAAAGCCTTGGCCTGAAACGGGCCGAGCGGCTGATACTCCCAGGCCTGAATGTCCCGCGCGGACCAGTCGTTAAGCAGCACATAGCCAAAGATCATCTCGTCGGCGTCTTCGATGCTGATCGGCTGGCCGATCTCGGTCGAGGTGCCGACAATGGCACCCATTTCCAGCTCGATATCCAACCGTTGGCAGGGGCCGAAATGCGGCGCCTCGGCATCGGGGGCTTTCAACTGGCCATTGGGCCGCGTGATCTCGGTGCCCGAGACGACGACGGTTGAGGCGCGGCCATTATAGCCGATGGGGATGTGCAGCCAGTTCGGCGGCAGCGCGTTCTCGGCCCCGCGAAACATCGTGCCGACATTGGTCGCGTGATGTTTGCCCGCGTAGAAATCGGTGTATTCCGAAACCACCATGGGCATGTGCAGCCGGGCCTCTGCCATCGGCACAAGATGCGGCGCGACACTGGCCTGATCGGCGGCATCGGCGCTGAGCAGTTCGATCAGCCGCGCCCGCAGGGCGGCCCAGGCCTCGGGGCCAAGCTCCATCACATCGTTCCAATAGGGCACGTCGAACACCGGCTCTTCGGCAAGGGTGATCAGCCCGTCTTCCTCAAGCGCGGCCAAGTCGAGGATCTGGTCGCCAATCGCCACGCCGCAGCGGGCCTCCAGCCGGTTGGTCGAGAAGACGCCGTAGGGCAGGTTGTTCAATGGAAAATCGGTATCGGCGCTGTTGGCGCTCTCCACCCAAGAGGTCATCAGGGTCATATTGCTCCTTTCCGGGGCCGCGGGGTCACTTCTTGCCCGGCGTGCCGTCGAATTTCTTCTCAAGGCTCTCCCAGCAGTCGATGTAATCATCCTGCAAGGGCGCTTCCTTGGCGGCGAATTCGGTCAGATGCTGGGGAAAGCGGGTCTCGAACATGAAAGACATCGTGTTGTCGAGCTTATGCGGTTCCAACTCGGCATTCGACGCGCCTTCAAAGGCGTTCCGATCCGGCCCATGCGGCAGCATCATATTGTGCAGGGACATGCCGCCGGGGACGAACCCTTTGGGCTTGGCGTCATATTGGCCGTGAATATTGCCCATCAGTTCCGACATGATGTTCTTGTGATACCACGGCGGGCGGAAGGTATCTTCGGCCACCATCCAGCGGTCGCGGAACAGCACGAAGTCGATATTGGCGGTCCCCTCGACGCCCGAGGGCGCGGTCAGCACGGTAAAGATCGACGGGTCGGGGTGGTCGAAAAGCACCGCGCCCACCGGGCAATAGGTGTTAAGGTCGTATTTCACCGGACAATAATTGCCATGCCATGCCACCACATCGAGCGGCGAATGCCCGATCTTGGTCTCATGGAACTGCCCGCACCATTTGATCGTCACGGTCGAGGGCGCTTCGCGGTCCTCGAAGGCCGCGACGGGGGTCTTGAAGTCGCGCCGGTTCGCCATGCAGTTCGCGCCAATCGGGCCGCGTGCGGGCAGGTGGAACTTCTGACCGTAATTCTCGCAAACAAAGCCGCGCGCCGGACCGTCCAGCACCTCGACCCGGTAGACCAGCCCACGCGGGATGATGGCGATCTCTTGCGGGGCGAGGTCGATCACCCCCAACTCGGTGCAAAAGCGCAGGCTGCCTTCTTGCGGCACGACCAGCAATTCGCTGTCGGCGGAATAGAAATAGCTGTCCACCATGCTCTCGGTCACAAGGTAGATATGGCTCGCCATGCCGACTTGGGTGTTCACATCCCCCGCCGTGGTCATGGTCCGCATGCCGGTGAGCCATGTCAGCTGTTCACCGGAATGGGGCACCGGGTCCCAGCGGTATTGGCCAAGGCTGGTCACATCCTCAGTGATATGCGGCGCGGATTTCCAATAGGGCAGATCAATGCGGCTGTAGCGGTGCGAATGTTTCACCGAAGGCCGGATGCGGTAGCACCATGTGCGCTCATTGGCATGGCTCGGCGCGGTAAAGGCGGTGCCGGAAAGCTGCTCGCCGTAAAGCCCGTAGTTGCATTTTTGCGGAGAGTTCATGCCCTGCGGCAGCGCACCGGGCAGCGCCTCGGTCTCAAAATCATTGCCGAAGCCGGGCATATAGCCCGGATGCGTCCCCGAGGTCGTGGCGGCGGTGGTCAATGGCGTGGTCTCACTGGTCATCTCGGCCCCCTTGCGGAATCTGTTGCATTTGTAATAGTTGGTTTTGTAACTAACAAGCGGTCCCGCATGGAAACTGAGCGCTTCGATCTACAGGACTTCCTGCCCTATCTGCTCAACCAGGCCGCAGAGGCGTCGTCGCTGGAGTTCCAGAGATTTTACAAGAACCGCTACGGCATGCTGCGCACCGAATGGCGCGTGCTGTTCCATTTGGGTCTTTACGGGCAATTGACGGCAAGCGAGATCGGCCAACGCACGCGTGTGCATAAGACCAAGATCAGCCGCGCCGTGCACCGGCTGACCGAGCGCCGCTTTGTCACGCGACGCCGGGATGAGAGCGACCGGCGGGTCGAACATCTGGCGCTGACCCGGCAAGGGCAGGCGGCCTATGCCGATCTGCGCGCCGTCGCAGAGCGCTATGATGCCGCGCTTCTGGACGCGCTCGACCCTGCCGAGGCCGAGTTGCTGCGCCGGGTGCTCAGGAAATTGACCGAAGCGCGGCCCGGGGGCTTTACTTAACCGCCCCAAAACGGCACCGATGCGCCATGACTGATCAAACCAAAGGCCTCCTGCTCACCTTTCTTGGGGTGGTATGCATTGTACCCGAAGCGCTCTTCGTGCGGGTGATCGACGCGCCAATGCTGACGCTGGCCTTTTGGAAGGTCACCTCGGTCGGCATCGTCATCGGCGCGGGGGTGTTGCTCCTGCAAGGCACCGCGCCCTTCCGGGCCCTGCGCCGCGGGGGCTGGTCCAGCGCGATCTATGTCGGCGGCGCCGCCTGCGCGGGCGTGGGCTTTGTGCTGGCGGTGCGGCTGACCTCGGTGGCCAATGTGGTCTTTATCCTGGCCTCCCTGCCGGTCTTTGCGGCGCTCTATAGCAGGGTCTTTCTGGGTGAGCCGATCAGCCGGCGCATGTTCTTTACCATTGCGGCGGTGCTGATGGGGCTGGCCGTGATCGCCTATGGCTCGGGCGAGTCTGAGCGGGCGTCCTGGGTGGGCGACCTCGTGGCGCTCAGCATTTCGGCCATTTTTGCCGGCGCCCTCACTGCCGCGCGCCATGCCCGGGCGGTCTCGATGGTTCCGGCGGTGGCGCTGGCCTACCTGATCGCCGCCCTTGCGGTGCTGCCCTTTGCGGACCCGCTCGCCATGCCTGTCAGCGAATTGCCGCAGATGGCGCTCTATGCGGCCTTCATCGGCCTCAGCGCCGGGCTGATCTCTCTGGGGCCGCGCTATATCAGCAGCGCCGAAGTGGGCCTGCTGGTCTTGCTGGAATCAGTGCTGGCGCCGCTGCTGGTCTGGGCCGTGCTGGGCGAAGACCCGGGGCTCTATGCGCTGATCGGCGGGGGCATCGTGCTGGGCGCGCTGTTCGTGTCGAACCTCATCGCCCTGTCGCGCCGCCGCCGCGTCGTGCCACCGATGCCGCGCCACTAGCCTCAGAAGTCTGCTGTCACGCCGGGCAGATCAAGCGCCTTGACCAACTCGCGCAGCTCTTGCCGGGCGGCGATGTTTGAGATGTTAAGCTGCTTCACCCCGATGTCCTTGAGGTCCAGCAAGGTCAGTCCGCGCGGGAAAAGTTCGCGGAAAATCACCCGCTCATTGAACCCCGGTGCCGTGCGGAAACCGATCCGCTTGCTGAGATTGCCAATGGCGCGTTCCATCTTCTCTTTGTTCACCATGCGCTGCGCCCCCAGCCGGTTGCGCACCACGATCCAATCGATGGCCGACAGCCCGGCCTGCGCGCGCAACTGCCGTGCGTTCCAGACCATTTCCGAATAGACCGACGGGCCGGTGATCTTTTCGCCATGGGCGTCAATATGCGCCAGAAGGTCGAAGTCGATGAAACTGTCGTTCAGCGGGGTGATCAATGTATCGGCCAGCGAATGCGCCACCTGGCTAAGCCGGGTGTGCGAACCGGGGCAGTCGATCAGGATGAAATCATTATCAGGCTCCAGCGCCGCCACCGCCGCGCTGAGCCTGTGATCATACATATTCTCACCCGGCCGCAGGCTGCTTGCCTCGACATCGGGCAATTCGCAAAGCGACGGGCTGGCCAGCGCAAGACCGGCCTCATGGGTGAAATTCTTTCGGTTCTCGATATAGCGGGCAAAGGTGCGCTGGCGCAGGTCCAGATCAAGCCCGCTGACCTTATGCCCCAAACGCGCCAAAGCCGTTGCCACATGCATCGAAACGGTCGATTTGCCCGCGCCGCCTTTTTCGTTTCCGACGACGATAATATGCGCCATGCTGCTGTCCCTTCGCGCCTGCTGTTTCAGCAGGATATTGTTGAGCCGCACTATATGTAGGGTTTGCGCCTTTGGAAAGTGGCGAGGCCCTATTGCCACGGTTTGACGCCACCGTGCTGTGGCATCTTTGCAGGCCGCGCAATCCGCCCTATGCTGCAAAGTCCGACATCGAATTCGCCACAGACAGCCGGCGATCAGCGGGTTTAGAGGTGACAAGGTGGCGAAGACAGGACAGCATATTGACAGCAGCCCCCGCGCGGGCAGGGCGCAGCACCCGCAGGGCCTGCCGACGCTCAGGGCCGTGTTCGCGGAATTGCTGCTGGTCTGTCTGCTGGTGACGCTGGTGCCGGTGACCGTCTACCTTGACAGCGCGGTCTGGGGCGATGGCGTGACCGAGGACTCGGTCACCGAACATCTGCACAATACGCTTCTGGCAATCGCCGCCGCGCTCTTTGCCCTTGGCGCCTACCAACATATGGAGCTGCGCGGCTATCTTACCCTGACGGCCACGCTGTTCACCTGCATGTTCCTGCGCGAATATGATGCCGCGTTCGATCGCATCCGGCATGGTTTCTGGATTTACCCGGCGCTGGCCGTGCTGCTGATCGGCATCTGGATCGCATGGCGCAACCGGGGAACAACCCGGCTGCCCTTGCTGCACCACCTGGCCACAAGATCCGCGACCTTCGTCTATATCGGCATCGTGCTCTTGCTGTTCTTCTCGCGCCTTTTTGGGACCAGCGCGCTGTGGGAAGCGGTGATGGGGGCGGCCTATCTGCCGCAGGTCAAGACCACGGTCCAGGAGGGCACGGAGCTGCTGGCCTATCTGCTGATCGCCTATGGCGCCGTGCTGTCGCATCTGCAGGGCTATGGCGCCCACGCCCCCCTGCAAGAGCCACGCGGCTAAACGGCGCGCGCCCCTTCTTCCTTCATCCTTTTACAAATACCTTGCACGGCCTCCGCCACACAGGCCCCGTCGCGGCCCCATCGACACCAGTCCCGCAAAACGCAAAAGGCGCAGCCCATGGGCCGCGCCTTCCAACTTTCTCGCATCGGGAAAAGGCTTAGAAGCCCAGACCTGCGTATTTGTTCTTGAACTTCGACACGCGGCCGCCGGTGTCCATGATCCGGCCAGTGCCGCCGGTCCAGGCGGGGTGCACGGAAGGGTCGATGTCGAGCGCCAGCTGGTCGCCCTCTTTGCCCCATGTCGATTTCATTTCCACAACGGTGCCGTCGGTCATTTTGACGTTGATGATGTGGTAGTCGGGATGTGTATCGGTTTTCATCGAACAGTCCTTTATGCGTTTGCGCGCGGCTTGTAGTGGGCGTTTTCGGCGATCCGTGCGGATTTGCCGCGACGGCTGCGCAGGTAGTACAGTTTGGCGCGACGGACGCGGCCACGGCGCACAACGGTGATGCTGTCGATATTGGTCGAATGCAGCGGGAAGACACGTTCCACGCCTTCGCCAAAGGAAATCTTGCGCACGGTGAAGGACCCGGCGATGCCATGGCCGTTCTTGCGCGAAATGCAGACGCCTTCGTAGTTCTGCACACGGGTGCGGGTGCCTTCGGTGACCTTAAAGCCAACCCGAATGGTATCACCGGCACGGAAGTCGGGGATCTCTTTCCCCAGTTCGGCGACTTGTTCCGCCTCGATCTCTGCGATCAGGTTCATCTGACCATTCTCCTATGATGTTCGCGGTATTCCACGAAATTATGTTGCGACCCAGAGCTTCGGGTTCTGTCGGGCAGCGCCGTGATCCTTTCGGACCGCAAGGCCCCCGCCGGAGGTATCGTCGTCATTGCTTGGTTCATTGCGTAAACGCAAAGCACCGGAGCCGCCAAAGCGATTCCGGATGTCTGGGGTATAGGGGCAAGGGGATGCGGGATCAAGGGGGCTCTTTGCCGCCGTGATCCCGCGCAGGGCTAGGCCAGCGCGATCACGCCCAGAACGACGAGCAGGAACAGCACCAAGACGATCCCGATAAGCACTTTCGCCCCGGTCATCGCGGCACCGGACACCCGGCCAAAACCCAAAAGTGCCGCCACGGCGGCGACGATGAGCAGAATAAGAATAATCTCTAGCATGTGTTGTCTCCCTTCAATGTGAAAGATCAACGCCGGGCCAAGAGCGGCGGTTCCTTCAGCCCCGCGCTAGCCCTTCTCTTGATATCTGGCCCACATGTCCGGGCGGCGGGCGCGGGTCAGCTCTTCGGCCTGCGCCTGGCGCCATTTGGCGATCTCGCCATGGTTGCCCGACATCAGCACGGGCGGGATTTCACGCTCTTCCCATAGGGCGGGGCGGGTATATTGCGGATGTTCCAACAGGCCAGAGGCATGGCTTTCCTCTTCGATGCTCTCGGCATTGCCCAGCACCCCGGGCAGCAGGCGAACCGTGGCGTCGATCATCGCCTGCGCGGCCAGTTCGCCCCCGGTCATGACGAAATCGCCCAAGCTTACCTCGGTGATGTCGAAATGCTCGATCACCCGCTCATCCACCCCTTCAAACCGGCCGCAAAGCAGGGTGACCCCGGCGCAGCCCGCGAGATCCCGCGCCATCGTCTGATCGAACCGCCGCCCGCGCGGGGACATATAGAGGATCGGCCAGCGCCCGCGCGCATGGCGCTGCGCCTCGGCCAATGCGGGGCCAACCACATCGGCGCGCATGACCATCCCCGCGCCGCCGCCGGCGGGCGTGTCATCGACGTTGCGGTGTTTGCCGATGCCAAAGTCGCGCAGATCATGGGTGTGCAGCTGCCAGCGCCCTTCTTGCAGCGCCTTGCCGGTCAGGCTCGCGCCCAGCACGCCGGGGAAGAGATCGGGGAACAGCGTCACGATCCGCGCCTGCCAGACATCGGCGTAGTCAGGGGTGTCCTGCATCAAAGCGCGGGGCTTCAGGCTGGGCCGTGCGCTTTGGCGGCCGTGGGAGCGGGTCGGTTTCATGCTTTGTCTGCCTGTTCGAGAATGGCGGTCTTGGCGCGTCGGCGCGCCTGCGGGTCATCGGCGTGTTGGCGGTTGGCGTCAAGCAAAGCCTGCAGCACCGGGGCCGGAAGTCTTGTGTTCGCCGGGGGTGGCAGCGTGAGACGTGCCATGAGGTCCGGCGGCAGATCGCAGAGTTCCAGCAGCGGCGTTGCCGGGCCGAGCGGCAGGTGCTGGCAGTCCTCCAGCGCCGCGTGATGGACCGGGCAGGGCAGGCGGCGGGTGATCTCGTCCCGCATCTCGTCGAGCTTGGCAGCGGGGGCATGGCGGGCGGTGAAAGCCGCAAGCGACAGTGTCATGGACGAGGATCTGACATGTTCCCAATAGGCCGAGGCCAGCCAATCGTCAGCCGCGCGGGTGGAAAGGTAGACCATAATCTCGGCCTTTGGAAAGCGGCGGCGCAGGGTTCGGTGAAACAGCTCCAGCGCTTCGGGCGCTGCGCTGTAGTCGGCCAGATCGCCCCGGCCCGGCAGATGGCCTGCCAGCTCCTCTGCCGAGAGCAGCAGCGTGCGGCGCGGCATCTGCGGCAGGCTGTCGAGCAAAGCCTCAAACCGATGTTCGGCTTTCAGCAGGGAGATCGGGTCGCGCCATGTCGAATAGCCCCGGGTCGCATGCAGCAGGTCTTTCATATGCCAGCGCAGACGCAGGGCGACATGGGGTTTCAGCGCCGCCCGATTGGCGCGCAGCGTGGCTTGGATGCTGCTGCTGCCGGTCTTGTGAAAACCGGGATGCAGGATGATCCGGCGCGGCATTACCAGCGCCCGCGATCAGCCATCCGTGGCGTCCGGCAATACCCCCAAGGGCGGGTCCGCCACGATGCGGCCAGAGGCCAGATCGACGGTCGGCACAGCGGCTTTGGTGAAGGGCAGGAAGGTGGTGGCAGAGGTGCCCGCCAATTGCAGCTCCAGCAGGTCATCGGCACCGTGGTTCTGCACCGTTTTCACGCGGCCCAGCAGCGTGCCGCCGGTGTCATAGACCTCAAGCCCGATGAGGTCAGCGTGGTAGAACTCATCATCCGGCAGGCCCGGCAATTGATCCCGGGCCGCAAAGAGCGAGACGCCGCGCAGATCGTCGGCCTCCTCCTTGGTGGTGATCTCGGCAATCCGGGCGGCGAAACCGTTTTTGACCGGGTGCAGCAGCGCAAGGGTGAACGTCCGGCGGCCATCTTCGGCATAGAGCGGGCGGTAGCTTTCGATATCCTCGGGCACAGCGCAGTAACTCTTCACGCGCACTTCGCCGCGCACACCATAGGCGCCCGCGATGGCGCCGACGCAGATCAGGTCTTGGTCACTCATTGCAACAACTCCGAATTCACACAGATCGTCCCGGTCCATTCCCCGGCCCCGGCTTTGCATTCGTCCTGCATTAACTGCCGATCATAACGGATGCCAAGGACAAAACCGAGCACCAGAACGGCCAGAAGGAACAGCAATTTTCTCATCAACGGGTCTCGATCTTCAGACTTGGGGCGCGGGTCTCCCAACCCTTGGTTTCCAGTTCCGGCGTCAGGCTGTTGTCCTCTGGCCAGCCCATGCAGAGATAGGCCACCAGCGACCAGTCCTTTGGCACGTCAAGATCACGGTTGAGCCGCATCGGGTCAAGCACCGAGACCCAGCCCATCCCAAGACCATGGGCGCGGGCAGTGAGCCACATCAGGCTGATCGCGCCGACCACGGAATAGCGGCGCATCTCGGGCATGGTGCCGGCGCCAAGGCCGCTGCCCTTGTCGGTGCTGTCATCGCAGTAGATCGCCAGTTGCTCCGGGGCGTCGCTCATGCCCGAGAGCTTGAGCCCGGCATAAAGCGCGGCCTTCTCGCCGTCATATCCGGCAAGGGCGCGGGCATTGGCTGTCTGGAAATTCTCAAGCGCGGCTTGGCGCGCGGCGTCGGATTTTACCCGGATGATCCGCCAGGGTTCCGACAGGCCCACGGAAGGGGCGAGGTTGAAACTGTCGAGGCAGGTCTGCACCAGCGCCTCGTCCAGCGGGTCTGTGCGAAAGCGGCGCACATCGCGCCGCCATCGCATCAGGTCGTGCAGCCCGGCACGGAAGTCTTCAGAGAATGCATCCATGCCGGGCGCTCCCAGCTTATTCTGCGGAAGCTTCTTCGGCAGGGGCGTTGGCAGCTTCGGCAGCGGCAGCGGCCTTGTCGGCCTTCTCCTGCTCGCGTTCCTGAGCTTTCTTGCCCGGTGTGCCCTTCTTGGGGTTGTTGCGCTCGGCCTTTTCACGGACGCCAGCGGCTTCCAGCATGCGGACAACGCGCTCGGTCGGCTGGGCGCCTTTGGCGATCCATTCCTGAACCTTTTCAACGTCCATTTTCACGCGGTCTTCGCTGTCTTTCGGCAACAGCGGGTTGTAAGTGCCCAGCTTCTCGATGAAGCGGCCGTCGCGCGGCATGCGGCTGTCGGCAGCCACGATACGGTAGAAGGGGCGCTTTTTGGAGCCGCCGCGGGCGAGACGAATTTTCATTGCCATGATGTTTGGTCCTTTAGGTTGGTTGGGGGGACGGGAGGCCGCCCTATTCTTGGTGGGTTTTGTGGTGCCGAATGACTTCGGCGATGATGAAGTTCAGGAACTTCTTGGCGAAGACGGGGTCGAGGTCCGCCGCTTCCGCCAAATCTTCGAGCCGCTCGATCTGGGCCGCTTCGCGGGCCGGATCGGAGGGGGGAAGGTCGTGTGTGGCCTTGAGTTTCCCCACGGCCTGCGTGTGTTTGAACCGCTCGCCCAGCGTATAGACGAGGATCGCGTCGAGCCGGTCGATGCTGGCGCGGTGCTCTTTCAAGACCTCGGCGGCGCGGGCGACGGTATCTGTGGCGGTGTCGGTCATTTCTTCTTCCCGAAACCGCTCAGCCCGCTTGGCAGGCCCATGCCGCCGCCGCCGAAGGGATTGCCGCCGCCCATGCCGCCGGGCAGTTTGCCGCCCATCTGCTTGGCCGCCGCTTCCAGCGCCTTGGGGTCCATCTGGCTCGGGTCCATGCCGCCAGGCATGCCGCCCTTGCCCATCATGCCCTTCATGGCCTGCTTAAGCATGCCGCCTTTGCCCATTTTGCCCATCTTCTTCATCATGTCGGACATCTGGCGGTGCATTTTCATCAGCTTGTTGAGGTCCGAGACCTCCATGCCGGCACCTTTGGCGATCCGCTTCTTGCGGCTGGCCTGCAGCAGGGCAGGGTTGGCGCGCTCTTTCTTGGTCATGGACTGGATGAGGGCGATCTGCTGCTTGAGGATCTTGTCGTCAAAACCGGCGTCTTCGACCTGTTTCGCCATTTTCCCCATGCCGGGCATCATGCCCATCATGCCCTGCATGCCGCCCATCTTGATCATCTGTTCAAGCTGCATCTTCAGGTCGTTCATATTGAACTGACCCTTGGCCATGCGCTTCATCATCTTCTCGGCCTGTTCGGCCTCGATGGTCTCCTGCGCCTTTTCGACCAGCGCGACAATGTCGCCCATGCCGAGGATACGGCCCGCGATCCGCTCGGGCTCAAAGGTCTCCAGCGCGTCCATCTTTTCGCCGAGGCCGACGAATTTGATCGGCTTGCCAGTAACGGCGCGCATCGAGAGCGCCGCACCGCCGCGGCCATCGCCGTCCATCCGGGTGAGGACGACGCCGGAGATGCCGATGCGCTCGTCAAAGTTCTCGGCCGTGTGCACGGCGTCCTGACCGGTGAGGCCATCGACGACCAGCAATGTCTCACGCGGATTGGCCACATCGCGCACCGCCTTGACCTGCTGCATCAACTCTTCGTCGATGGACAGGCGGCCCGCGGTGTCGAGCATATAGACGTCATAGCCACCCAGACCCGCCTGGGTCTTGGCGCGTTTGGCAATGGCGACGGGATCTTCGCCAGCAACGATGGGCAGGGTGTCGACGCCGATCTGATTGCCGAGGATCGCCAGCTGCTCCATCGCGGCGGGGCGGTTCACGTCAAGCGAGGCCATCAGCACGCGCTTGCCGTCCCGTTCTTTCAGACGTTTGGCCAGTTTCGCGGTGGTGGTGGTCTTACCACCCCCCTGCAGACCAACCATCAGAATCGGCGCGGGCGGGCTGTCGATCTTCAAGGCGCCGGGCTCGCCCTCGCCCGAGAGCGTGTCGACCAGCGCGTCATGGACGATCTTGACGACCTGCTGGCCGGGGGTGACCGATTTGGTGACGGCTTGGCCGGTGGCTTTGTCCTGCACCGCTTTGACGAAATCACGCGCCACGGGCAGCGAGACGTCCGCCTCCAACAGGGCGACGCGCACTTCGCGCAGGGCGGTTTTGACGTCTTCGTCGCTGAGCGCGCCTTGCTTGGTCAGGCGGTCAAAGACGCCAGAGAGCCGTTCGCTAAGATTCTCAAACATGGGCACAGGGCCTTTCGGGTCGGTTGCACTTGCCCCTATGTAAGGACGCGCGCGAAAATGCACAAATGCCCCAGTGGGCGCAACGCGCTGACTGGGGGCGATCCCGACGCAGGCCGGGACCGGAAGGCGATGCTTCCGGAGATTGGGTGGCGTTTACGCGCTGCGGGGCAACGAGTCAAGCCGGCTGGAGTGGGTGGCGAAAGGTCGCCACGCGAAAGCCGCGCCCTCGGCGCGGGGGCGCGGCTGATTTGGGTGAAAGGGCGGGAGCGCTTAGGCCGCGGCGCGCAGCGCGTCGATCTGCGCATGGGCGCGGGCGATGGTGCCTTCGGCGTCCACGGCCAACTGGTCCGCCGCCACAAAAGTCACATCGGTTATGCCCAGAAAACCCAGCACGAAGCGCAGGTAGCCGCTGGCGAAATCGGCGGCGGAATCGATGCCCGTCCCGCCCGAAGCGAAGGCGACGATGACGCGTTTGTCTTTCAGCAGCCCTTGGGGGCCGTCTTCGGTGTAGCGGAAGGTCACGCCCACGCGGGCGATCAGGTCGATCCAGGCTTTGAGCGAGGCGGGGATATTGAAGTTGTAGATGGGCGCGCTGATCACGATCGTATCGGCGGCCTGCACTTCGGCGACGAGCGCGTCGGAGAGGGCGAGCGCCGCTTGATCTTCGGCACTGCGCGCCTCGGCGGGTTTCACGCGGGCGCTGGCCCATGTGGAATCGATCAGCGGCAGGGGCTCGCTGGCGATGTCACGGGTGACGACGTCACTGTCGCCAAGGGACGCGATGATCCGGTCTGTCAGTTTGCGGGTGACGGAGTTCTCGCGGTTCACCGAGGTTTCGATGCGCAATATGGCCATGGTGTTGATCCTTGCTCCAAGGGTAAATCTGATGACATGGAATTGGCCATTGTACTCGCGAACGCAACTGCCAGAATGAACGTGGCCATGTTCGTAAATGCACAGGTTAGGAGGGCGGGGTGAGCAATGGACAATTGGGATGAGATCAGGACCGCCTATCAGGTTGCCCAGCTTGGCACGGTAAGCGGCGCGGCAGAGGTGCTGGGCGTGCATCATGCCACCGTGATCCGCCATATCGACGCGCTGGAGGGGCGGCTTGGCGTCAAACTGTTTCAGCGCCATGCGCGCGGCTACACGGCGACCGAAGCGGGGGAGGACCTCTTGCGGGTGGCGCGGGCGACGGATGATCAGTTCAGTCAGCTGGCCGGGCGGATCAGGGGGCGCGGCAGTGATGTCTCGGGCGAGCTGGTGATCACTTCGCTGGATTTCCTCGCCCCGCAGCTCGCGCCGCTGCTGACGGAGTTTCAGCGCCAGAACCCGGAGCTGGTGGTGCGCTACCTGATTGGCGAGCGGCTGTTCCGGCTTGAATATGGCGAGGCCCATGTCGCGGTGCGAGCCGGGGCCGCGCCGGACCAGCCGGACAATGTGGTGCAGCCCTATGCGCAGCTTGCGGTCGGCGCCTATGCGAGCCGCGACTATGTCAAGCAATACGGCATCCCGCAGGGGCCAGAGGACTACGCCAACCACCGTTTCATCGCCGAAGACAACCGCGACAGCCGGGCACCCTATCACAAATGGCTCTGGGCGACGGTGCCGGAGGAAAGCATCACATGGCGCAGTTCCAGTGGTGCCGCGATGGAAGCGGCGCTTCGGGCCGGGGCGGGGATCGGCGCGCTGCCCGCCGCACAGGGGCGGGGCGATCCGGAACTGGTGGAGATTCATGCCCCCCGGCCCGATTGGGCCAGCGCGCTTTGGCTGGTGACCCATGTCGACCTGCACCGCAGCAGCAAGGTTCAGGCGGTGCTGGCGTTTCTGAAGAAACACGCCGAGGATGCCGTTGCATGCCCGGACTAAGTCCTTGGGCGCAGGGTCATCTGGCAATGCTGTGTTTCTCGGCCCTGGTCGCCGGCTCCTTCTCGCTCGGCGCGCAGGTGGCGAATGAGATCGCGCCGACCACGCTGAATGCGGTGCGCTTTGCGCTGGCGACCGTGCTGGTGGGCGGGCTGGCCTGGGCGCGCGGTGATCGGTTTCGCGCGGGCTTTGCCGCGCCCTGGCGGTATTTCGTGCTGGCGGGGCTGTTCACGCTTTACTTTGTGCTGATGTTCGAAGGTCTGAAAACCGCGCCCCCGGTCGCGGCGGCGGCGGTCTTTACCCTTGTGCCGGTCATGGCGGCAGGGGTGGCCTGGCTGCTGATGCGGCAGGTGATGACGCCGCGCATGGCCTTGGCACTGGCGATTGGCGGGGTCGGAGCGCTTTGGGTGATCTTTCGCGGGGACCTCGGCGCGCTCTTGTCCTTTGACATCGGGCAGGGCGAGGCGATCTATTTCATCGGCTGCGTCTGTCACGCGATCTATGCGCCGATGGTGCGTTGGCTGAACCGGGGCGAAAGCGCGGTGCTGTTCACCTTTGGCACGCTGCTGGCCGGGACCGTCTTGCTGACCGCCTATGGCTGGTCGGACCTCATGCAGACGGACTGGGCGGGGCTGCGGCCGCTGGTGTGGGTCACCATTCTCTATGTCGCCATCTTTGCCACGGCGGCCACGGTGGTGCTTTTGCAGTTCGCGGCGCTGCGGCTGCCCTCGGCCAAGGTGATGGCCTATACCTATCTCACGCCAAGCTGGGTGATCCTGTGGGAAATCGGCTTTGGCAATGCGCTGCCGGGGGCGCTGGTCTGGGGCGGTGTGGCGCTTACGATCGTGGCGCTTTATTTGCTTCTGCGCGACGATAGCCAAGAAAAATCATAGATTTGCGCCTTTTTTCGATTTCACCGGAACTTAGCCTTCCCCCACTGCGTTGGGGGGTGAAATCAAAGTAAAGGATACTCCATGCGTAGCATTTTATACCTGATCGGTTTGATTGTCGTGGTTTTGGCTATTTTGCGGTTTGCATTCGGCGTCATCTGATCGCCGATTGATCTTCCCCTCGTCTTATTTACCTCGTGGCGAGGGGGGATCACTCTCACCTCTATTCCCGCTGCGGTGTCACGCCTTCCACCGCATCCGGCAATTCAGATTGTAGAAATCTTTCGAAGGCATCCAGGTTCACCGGCTCAAACTGCCCGAACCCCTGCATCCAGATCGACGCATCGCGCAGCGCATCCGGCTCCAGCTTGCACCATTTCACCCGCCCGCGTTTTTCCTGACTGATCAGCCCTGCGGCAGTCAGCACGCCCAGGTGTTTCGAGATCGCGACAAGCGACATCTCGAAAGGCTCGGCCACATCCGTCACGGCCATATCGTCCTCCAGCAGCATCGCGAGGATGGCGCGGCGGGTCGGGTCGGCGAGGGCGGCAAACACCTGATCTAAGTCTTGGCTCATGCCCTCCCATAGCGCGGACCGGGGGCGTGGGGAAGCGCTGGCAGGGGTCTCTTAACCCAAAGGTTAAATAACGATGAGGCGCGGTTTGCTGGGGGCCGCGGCCTTGCAATTCAAGACCGGCGCGGCGGAAGTTTCGGTAAGGTGCTGATTTCAGTTGAAATTTCGGAAAGGCAATCGCAGTTGACTCTATCCCCCCCTGACAGTAGCACCGCAGCAGATATTCCGATGGGGATTTTGGTGTGACCAGCCCGGACCAACGGCAGCAGATGGAGCAGCTTGAGGCCAAACTGGCCGCTGCAAAGAAGCGCAGCGCACCCAAGCCCCGAGTGGATGAACATTATTCGCAGGCCAATATGGCCTGGCGGATGGTGGTTGAACTTGTGGCCGGTCTTGGGATCGGTTTTGGCATCGGATACGGGCTGGATCTGCTTTTTGGCACCCTGCCCATCTTCATGGTGCTCTTTGTGATACTGGGCCTTGCGGCGGGGGTGAAGACGATGCTTCGCACCGCTGAGGAAATCCAGGGCAAACAACAGGCCGAAGCGGCCGAAGAGGATACGCCCCAATCGGGCAAGGACGAGGGAGCCTGAGATGGCAACAGAGATACAAGGCGCTGAAACAGGCGGTCTGGAATTCCACCCGATGGACCAGTTCATCGTATCGCCGCTCTTTGGCGATGGCGGTTCGGTTGCTTGGTACACGATCACCAACGCCACCTTCTGGATGGCGCTGGCGGTTCTGGCGACCTTCGCCCTGCTGGTGCTGGGCAGCGCGCGCCGCTCTGTCGTGCCGGGCCGGATGCAGTCGGTGGCCGAACTTGCCTATGGCTTCATCCACAAGATGGTCGAAGACATCTGCGGCAAGGAGGGGCTGAAGTTCTTCCCCTATATCATGACCCTGTTCATGTTCATCGTGATGGCGAACTTCCTCGGCCTGATCCCGACGGCCTTCACCCCCACATCGCATTTCTCGGTGACCGTGGTTCTGGCGCTGGCGGTGTTCATCACCGTGACCGTCGTCGGCTTCGTCAAGAACGGCGCGGCCTTCCTGAGCCTCTTCTGGGTGTCCTCGGCCCCGCTGGCGCTGCGTCCGGTGCTGGCGATCATCGAGCTGATCAGCTATTTCGTGCGCCCGGTCAGCCACTCCATTCGTCTGGCGGGCAACGTCATGGCGGGCCACGCGGTGATCAAGGTTTTCGCCGGTTTCGCGGCCATCGCCGTGATCTCGCCGGTGTCGGTGCTCGCGATTACCGCGATGTACGGTCTCGAAGTGCTGGTGGCCTTTATCCAGGCCTATGTCTTTACCATCCTGACATGCGTGTACCTCAAGGACGCGCTGCACCCCGCACACTAACAACCCCAACAACGGCGGGACTTCCCGCCACAGTTTTAACTTCCAATCGTAAGGAGATACCCCCATGGAAGGTCAACTCGCACATATCGGCGCAGGCATCGCAGGTCTCGGCACAGGCATCGCAGCCCTGGGTGTCGGCAACGTTGCCGCCAACTTCCTGTCCGGCGCTCTGCGCAACCCGTCGGCAGCCGCAAGCCAGACAGCGACCCTGTTCATCGGCATCGCGTTTGCAGAAGCTCTGGGGATCTTCTCGTTCCTCGTCGCTCTGCTGCTGATGTTCGCTGTCTAAGCTCTCGGAACTGTAATCCTTACGAGCGGGCAGGCGCGCATCGCCGTGTCTGCCCGGCTGTAACGGCAAAGTTTCCAAGGAGAAGCCACGATGGCAACTGTAACAACCAGCGACGGGCTGGCCGACGCGACCGGCATTGCGACCCATGCTGCCGAAACGCCGGGCATGCCGCAGCTGAACTTCGATCACTGGGGCAACCAGATTTTCTGGCTGATCCTGGCGCTGATCGCCACCTACCTGATCCTGTCGCGCGTGGCTCTGCCTCGTATCGGTGCGGTTCTGGCCGAACGCCAGGGGACCATCACCAATGACATCGCGGCTGCCGAAGACCTCAAGGTCAAGGCACAGGAAGCCGAAGCCGCCTATGACAAGGCCCTGATCGACGCCCGTGCCGAGGCACAGCAGATCGTGGCCCAGGCCAAGGCGGACATGCAGGCTGATCTGGATGCCGAAATGGCCAAGGCCGATGCCGAGATTGCCGGGCAAGTGGCGGAATCGGAAAAAGCCATCGCCGAAATTCGCGCCGGTGCCATGGAAAACGTGCAAGCCGTTGCCAAGGACACCGCCGAAGCCCTCGTCACCGCTTTGGGTGGCACGGCAGATGCAACCACTGTTGATGCCGCCGTCGATGCGCGGATGAAAGGATAAGCCATGACCAAATCCATGCGCCTGACACTTTCGACCCTGCTCGCTGGCATGGTGGCCTCGCCTGCTTTCGCGGCCACCGGGCCTTTCTTCTCGCTGCGCAACACCGATTTCATCGTGCTGCTGGCCTTCCTGCTGTTCCTCGGAATCCTGATTTATTACAAGGTTCCCAGCCTCTTGGTCGGCATGCTCGACAAGCGGTCCGAGGGCATCAAGACCGAGCTTGAAGAAGCCCGCGGCCTGCGTGAAGAAGCTCAGACCCTGCTGGCCTCTTATGAGCGCAAGCAGAAAGAGGTGCAGGACCAAGCGGACCGTATCGTGTCTTCCGCCAAGGAAGATGCCCGTCTTGCTGCCGAACAGGCGCGGGCGGATATGGCCAAGTCGCTTGAGCGCCGCATGGCCGCCGCGAAAGACCAGATCAGCTCGGCCGAGGCCGCCGCTGTGAAGGAAGTGCGCGACCAGGCTGTGACCATCGCCGTCGCCGCCGCACGTGACGTGATCGCCAAACAGATGACCGCCGCTCAGAGCAACAAGCTGATCGACGATGGCATCGCCCAGGTCGAAGCCAAGCTGCACTAAGCCGCTTAACATTGAGTTAAGAAAGCCCCGGTTCCGCCGGGGCTTTTTGCTTTGCGGGTTAGGGGTTTGTTAACCCATGCGCCGCACCCTAGGCCCATGCGTTATCTCATTCTCCTTCTTCCGTTGCTCCTCGTTGGCTGTAACACCGCTGGTCCCCATTTCCGGGGGCTGCCTGCGACGCGGGTCACGGTTGAGGGCTCAACCTTTGATGTGCGCGTCCGCGATGAACTGGCGGAGGCGATGCGGATCAACATGGAATATGCGCCGCGTTTTGGTCCCATCCGCGCCCGCGCGGGCAAGGCGATGGCGCTGGTCAGCGGCTGCAAGGTGACCGAGGTACGCGGCGATCAGGCGCTGGCGCTTGGGCTGCTGGACTGTGGCAAGGGCGGCAGAAAGCTGCGCTCCGGGCAGCTTTCGATCGACTGCGCGCCGGTGCCCGGATCGGCGGGGCTCATTGGCAGGGCGGTGGACGTGGATATCACCTGTACGGCGCTTTAGCGCGACAATATCTTGTGGATAACCGCCGACGCGGCGCTGCCCCTTGGGGCTTTTGATTGACTTGGCCCCCCGCCCAACGGCAAGTTCGCCGCTCAGGCGAGAATCAATACGACAGGTCAAACTTGCGCTTTTCCAAACTCAGACTGACGGGCTTCAAAAGCTTCGTCGACCCCACGGACCTCGTCATCTCGGACGGGTTGACCGGTGTCGTCGGGCCGAATGGCTGCGGCAAATCCAACCTGCTCGAAGCGCTTCGCTGGGTGATGGGGGAAAACCGCCCGACCGCCATGCGCGGCGGCGGCATGGAGGACGTGATTTTCGCCGGCGCCGCCTCCCGCCCGGCTCGAAATTTCGCCGAAGTCTCCCTGCATCTCGACAACAGCGACCGTCTGGCGCCCGCCGGTTTCAACGAACAGGACGGGTTGGAGATCGTGCGCCGGATCACCCGTGACGTGGGCAGCGCCTATAAGCTGAACGGCAAGGAAGTGCGCGCGCGGGATGTGCAGATGCTCTTTGCCGATGCCTCCACCGGGGCCCATAGCCCGGCGCTGGTCCGGCAGGGGCAGATCGCCGAATTGATCAACGCCAAGCCGAAAAGCCGCCGCCGTATTCTGGAAGAGGCCGCTGGTATCTCCGGGCTTTACCAGCGCCGCCATGAGGCCGAGCTGAAGCTGAACAGCGCCGAGACCAATCTGGCCCGGGTCGATGATGTGATCGAACAGCTGGCCGCGCAGCTGGCGACCTTGGCCCGTCAGGCCCGGCAAGCCGCCCGTTACCGCGAGATCGGTGATGCGCTGCGGCGCGGCGAAGGCATGTTGCTCTACCGCCGCTGGCGCGAGGCAGACGCGGCGCGCAGCACGGCTGAGGAAGAGCTGCGCAGCCGTGTCGCCGCGGCCACCCAGGCCGAAGCGCAGGTGCGCGAGGTCGCAAAGGGCCGCGCCGAGGCCGAGGAGGCTCTGCCCGCCCTGCGCGAGGAGGAGGCCATTGCCAAGGCGATCTTGCAGCGCGTGACCACGCAGCGCGATACATTGGCCGAGCAAGAGGACCGCGCGCGCGCCCTCATCGAGGTGTTGACGGGCCGTATTGCACAGCTTGGCCGGGACATTGAGCGCGAAGGCGAGCTGAACCGCGATGCCCATGAAACGATCATCCGGCTCGACCTTGAGGCGCAGGAATTGACCGAAGCGGGCGCGGGGCATGAGGTCGCGCTGGAAGCCGCGGCCGAGGCCGCGCAGGCCGCCGCCTCCGTCTTGCAGGCGCGGGAAGCGGATCTGGCGCAGCAGACCGAAGATGTCGCCCGGCTTGCCGCCCGCCATAGTTCGGCTGAGCGGCTGTTGCAGGACAGCCGCCGCACGCTTGAGAAGGCAGAGGCAGAGGGCCGCAAGGCCCGTGAGACCGTGGCGCAGAGCCAAGCCACATTGAACAAGGCCGACGCCGATTTCGCGGCGGCCCAGCAGGCCGAAGGTGACGCCGTCGCCGCCGCTGCCGCCGCGGATGCGGCGCTGGTGGCTGCGGAAGACGCCCGCACAGACACGCAGATGCGCGAGGCGGAGGCGCGGGGCGAACGGTCCGAAGCAGAAGGCGAGATGAACGCTCTGCGGGCCGAGACCGGGGCTTTGGCGAAACTTGTTGAGCGAGACAGCGCTGAGGGCGGGCAGATCCTTGATCAGCTGCAGGTCGAACAGGGGTTTGAAAAGGCGCTCGGGGCGGCTTTGGCCGATGACCTGCGCGCCCCTGAAGTGGCCGGAGAAGGGCCGTCCGGCTGGGCGATGTTGCCCGCCTATGCGCAGACCCAGCCGCTGCCCGAGGGGGCGACACCGCTCACCGCCCATGTGGCGATCCCCGGCGTGCTGGCGCGGCGGATGAGCCAGGTCGGTCTGGTCGAGGCCAGCGCGGGGCATCGCTTGCAGGCGGCGCTTTTGCCGGGGCAGCGACTGGTCTCCGCCGAAGGCGATCTGTGGCGGTGGGACGGTTTCCGCGCCGCTGCCGAAGACGCGCCCTCGGCGGCAGCACTTCGCTTGCAGCAGCTTAACCGGCTTGAGGTCTTGAAGCAGGCTTTGGCAGAGGCGAGTGGCCGCGCAGATGTCGCGCGCAGCGCCCATGAAACGCTGCAAAAACAACTGGCCGAACAGGCAGAAGCCGATAAACGCGCCCGTGATGCGCGGCGGGACGCGGACCGGCAGGTGGCCGATGCCGGCCGCGCGCTAAGCCGGGCCGAGGCCGACCGGAACCTGTTGCAGAGCAAGCTGGAATCGCTGGGCCTTGCGGTGAAACGCCATGAGGATACCGCCACAGCCGCCCGTGCCGAGGTGGAGGCGGCAGAGCAGGCTTTGGCGGAGCTGGAGGATCTGACCGCCGCGCGGGCCGCCGTCGATGATCTGCGCATGACCGTCGAAGCCGCGCGGATGACGATGATGACCCGCCGCGCCGCGCATGATGAATTGCGGCGCGAGGGGGAGGCCCGCGTCAAACGGCAGGGCGAGGTCGCGCGTGAAGTCGGCAATTGGCGGAACCGGTTGGAGACGGCGGAGAAACGGTCTGCCGAATTGAGCGAGCGCAAGGCGGCCTCGGAGGCGGAACTGGAAAACGCCAGCGCCGCGCCTGCCGAGATTGCGGCGAAACGCGCGGAATTGTCGGAGGCGATCGCCAAGGCCGAGGCCCGGCGGGCCCATGCGGCGGAGACATTGGCGGCGGCGGAGAGTGCTTTGAAGGCCGCCACCGCGGCGGAGCGCGAGGCGGAGCGACAGGCCTCTGACGCGCGCGAAGCCCGCGCGAGGGCCGAGGCCCGCAGCGATGCCGCGCGCGAGACCGTGGCGCTGGCAGAGGCGCGGATCAGCGATGACCGGCAGATGTCTGCGCCAGAGCTTCTGGCATCGCTGGAGGTCGACGCCGGAGAGATCCCTTCGGTCGAGACATTGGAAGAGGATGTGAACCGCCATAAGCGGCAACGCGATTCCTTGGGCGCGGTGAACCTGCGGGCCGAGGATGACGCCAAGGCAGTGCGGGAAGAACATGACACGCTGCTCAGCGAAAAGGCCGATCTTGAGGAAGCGATCAAGACGCTGCGCAGCGGCATCGCGGGGCTGAACCGAGAGGGCCGGGAACGGTTGCTGACCGCCTTTGAGCAGGTGAACTCAAACTTCTCGATGCTCTTTACCCATCTTTTCGGCGGCGGTGAGGCCAATCTGGTGATGGTCGAAAGCGACGACCCGCTGGAGGCCGGGCTGGAGATCATGTGCCAGCCGCCGGGCAAACGGCTGAGCACGCTGAGCCTCTTGTCAGGCGGCGAGCAGACCCTGACCGCGATGGCGCTGATCTTTGCGGTCTTCCTCGCCAATCCGGCGCCGATCTGTGTGCTGGACGAGGTCGACGCGCCGCTTGATGACGCAAATGTGACCCGGTTCTGTGACCTGCTGGACGAAATGTGCCGCCAGACGGACACGCGATTCCTCATCATCACGCATCACGCGGTGACGATGGCGCGGATGGATCGGCTGTTTGGCGTGACCATGGCGGAGCAGGGGGTCAGCCAGTTGGTTTCGGTTGATCTGAAGAAAGCGGAGACGCTGGTCGCGTAGACCCATGCGCTGCATCCGGCCTTGTCAGGCGGGGGAGGGGCTTGGATCGGCACCTGTGTCAGCGGACGGCCGCGGGGGGCTGCGCGCCCGCGCCGGGGGCGCTTTACCTATCCCCGACGGGCGACGGTGATGCCGGCCACGTCTTCGATAAACGTTACAATTCGGGCCTTTACGCCTTCGTCCTTGATCGATCCGATGGCGTTGACGATGTCCATTGTCGGGTCTTTCCGCGGGCCTTCGCTCTCGACTTCTTCCATCCCTTCAAAGAAATATCCCGGGGTAACGTCCAATATCTGCGCCAGATCAAAGAGGCGGCTGGCGGCGACCCGGTTGGAACCGATCTCGTATTTTTGGATTTGTTGAAAGGACAGGTCCAGTTTGCGGGCCACGTCGGTCTGCGACATGCGGCGCAGGGTGCGGGCCTGTTTCAGCCGCCGTCCTACATGTGCATCTACGGGATGAGCCATGTTCAAGTACCTCTGGTTGTGCTTTCTGATTCAGTACCCAGAGGAAGTTAGCGTTCAATTGCACAGATATGTGCGCTTTCCTCGCATTTATGTTTAATTGATAGGTGAAAATTGTTGCAGTGATGGGTGATTCCTGTACCATCAGGCCCCTATGAACCAACATTTGCCAATTCACGAACCCGTACACCCTGTGCCGCCCCTCTCTTTGACAGAGCCGGCACCGCCGCTCTTATTTGAGATGATCCGCTCCTTCGTGACCTTGGCCAATACATTGAACCTCAGCCACGCGGTGCTGGAGTTGAACAGCACCCGGCAGACCGTGCGCCGTCATATCCAGCAGTTGGAAGAGGCGATGGGAGCGCCGCTGTTCGAGATCGACGCCCGGCGCTATTCGCTCACCCCTGCCGCGGTGGATGCGCTGCCGGCGGCGCGGGATATTCTGGCGCGGGGAAAGCTGTGGCTCGAAGGCAAGTCGCGCCATACGCAGGGTTTGCAGAAACTCTCCTACGCCGATCAGAAGGGCTGGTCGTTTTACCAGCAGCAACAGCCCCTGACCCTGCTTTGGGACCACGGGTCGCCGATGTTGCAGGCCGCGCTCGATGCCTGGACCCACAGCCGGGGGCAGCTTGAGAGCGAGGCTTTCCGCGTGATCCGGCCCTATGTGCTGGTCTATCGCGACTCGCCGAACGGTTGGATCTGTACCGAAGTGGGCGAGAAGTCCTTTTACACCCGCTGGTGGGGCTGGGCGAATGCGCGCAGCAGCATTGGGCGCCCGCTCAAGCAGTTTGCCGGCGGCCCTGATTTCGAGGACATGCTGAACTACGCCTTTCGCGAGGTGCAGGCGACCAAGGGGATCAGGTTTGACGAGGTCGTCACCCGCGTTCCGCGCGAAGAGGGCGGGGCGGCGATGCCGCTTGCCTATAAACGGTTGCTGATGGCCGGGCGATATCCCGACAAGAGCTTTGCCCTGATCGCCGCGATCGACCGGTCTTCGACGGTGAATATCGCAGGGGTCGATCAGCGGTTCCTTGATGAGATGCCCGCCGATGCCAAGGTGAATTTCGACGGATAGGCGCCCGTTGGCGCCGTTCGTGGCGATAGCGGTCACACCATAGGACTAGATGCAAAAAGGGCGGCCCGATCAGGCCGCCCTTTTTCCTGTCTGCTTGCCGTGCAGGCTTAGCCGATGGCGGCCGCTTTCACATCTTCATCGATATGGGGCAGATATTGTTCAAAGTTGTCCGAGAACATTTTGACCAGTTTCGCAGCCTGGCGGTCATAGGCTTCCGGATTATCCCAAGTGCGGCGCGGGTCGAGCAGGATGTCAGCCACACCGTCGACCGAGACAGGGACGTCAAAGCCGAAGTTCGGGTCTTTGCGGTAGTCCACATCGGCCAGCGTCCCCTCAAGCGCGGCGGTCAGCAGCGCGCGTGTCGCCTTGATCGGCATGCGCGACCCGGTGCCATAGGCGCCGCCGGTCCAGCCGGTGTTGACCAGCCAGCAGGTGGCGCCATGCTGGGCGATCTTTTCGCGCAGCAGATTGCCGTAGACTTCCGGACGGCGCGGCATGAAGGGCGCGCCAAAGCAGGTGGAGAAGGTGGGCTCGGGCTCGGTCACACCGCGCTCGGTGCCGGCCACTTTGGAGGTGAAGCCCGAGAGGAAGTGATACATCGCCTGTGCCGGGCTCAGCCGAGCGATCGGGGGCAGCACGCCGAAGGCATCGCAGGTCAGCATGATGATGTTCTTCGGGTGCCCGCCGACGGCCTTCTCGCTGGCGTTGGAGATGTAGTGCAGCGGGTAGGCGGCGCGCATATTGGCGGTGAGCGAATCGTCATCGAAATCCAGCTCGAAAGTGTCGGGATCGAAGACCATATTCTCGATCACGGTGCCGAATTTGGATGTGGTCGCGTAGATTTCCGGCTCGGCTTCGGGGCTGAGGTTGATGGTCTTGGCATAGCAACCGCCTTCGAAGTTGAAGGTGCCATTGTCCGACCAGCCGTGTTCGTCGTCACCGATCAGCGTGCGCTCCGGATCAGCGGACAGCGTGGTCTTGCCGGTGCCCGAGAGGCCAAAGAAGACCGCCGTGTCGACCGGGTTGCCGGTGGCGTGGTTGGCCGAGCAGTGCATCGGCATGATGCCTTTTTCGGGCAGCAGGTAGTTCAGCAGGGTAAAGACCGACTTCTTGTTCTCGCCCGCATATTCCGTACCGCCGATCAGGATCATCTTGCGGTCAAAGTTCATCGCGATGACGGTCTCGCTGCGGCAGTCGTGCTTTGCGGGGTCGGCCTGAAAGCTGGGGCAGTTGATGACGGTGAAATCGGCGGTGAAATCCTGCAGCGCTTCGGCGTCGGGGCGGCGCAGCATGGTGCGGATGAAAAGCCCATGCCAGGCCAGTTCGGTGACCATACGGACATTGATCGCATGTTTCGGGTCGGCGCCGCCCACGAGGTCCTGGACGAAGTAGTCCTTGCCCTGCATATGGGCGATCATGTCTTCGTAAAGCGCGTCAAAGCCTTCGGGCGACATCTCGGCGTTGTTTTCCCACCAGATGCTGTCGGCCACGCTGTCGGTCTTGACCACATGTTTGTCCTTGGGCGAGCGGCCCGTGAACTTGCCGGTGGTGACCAGAAACGCCCCGCCCTTGCCCAGATTGCCTTCGCCACGCTTTACCGCGGTTTCGACCAGCGCAGGCTCGGTCAGGTTGTAGTAGACATCGCCAAGCCCGGTGATCTGCTGATCTTCGAGGCTGAACTGCGGGTTTACCCGTCCAAATGTCATGTGATGTCTCCTGTAGCGGCGCATGAGAGGCGCAAAACGTGTCCGACTGGGCTGCAGTGCCCGGGGCCTTGGAAGCCTTGCGAGCCTCTTAACACGGCGGTTTTGAACTTGAACAGGCAGCTTTGTCACAGTTAGCGCCACCATCTAAAACTTTGTTTCGCCACGCCCAAATTCGACCCTTGGGCCGGGGCTGCCCGTCGGCGGCGCGTGGGATTAAGACGCGCCGATGTGCGGCAATTTAGCCATTCCTAACCAAATTATGACCGAATTGGCGCATCTCAAAGGCACGATTCGCACTTAAGGATTGATTCGATCGGCAATATTGCGGATCACTGGCTTCAAAAATTAAGAATGAATTGAGCAGTATAAGGAAGCAGGCAATGTCGAAGATTGCATTGGTGGACGATGACAGAAACATTCTGACATCCGTTTCGATGACTCTTGAAGCCGAAGGCTTCGAAGTGGAAACCTACAACGACGGGCAGGCCGCGCTGGACGCTTTCAACAAGAAGCTTCCCGATATGGCCGTGCTCGATATCAAGATGCCGCGCATGGACGGGATGGACCTGCTGCAGCGGCTGCGCCAGAAAACCGCGATGCCGGTGATCTTTCTGACCTCCAAGGATGACGAGATCGACGAGGTTCTGGGCCTGCGCATGGGGGCCGATGATTACGTCAAAAAGCCTTTCAGCCAGCGCCTGCTGGTCGAACGTATCCGCGCGCTGCTGCGCCGTCAGGATGCTGTGGCCACCGATGAGGTCGGCGACACCGAAGAGACCAAGGTGATGGAACGCGGCGATCTGCGGATGGACCCGCTGCGCCATGCGGTGAGCTGGAAGGGCAAGGATGTGTCCCTGACCGTCACCGAATTTCTGCTGTTACAGGCGTTGGCGCAACGCCCCGGTTTCGTGAAATCGCGCGATCAGCTGATGGATGTGGCCTATGACGATCAGGTCTATGTGGATGACCGCACGATCGACAGCCACATCAAACGGCTGCGGAAAAAGATGCGCAGCGCGGATGATGAATTCTCGGCGATCGAAACGCTTTATGGCATCGGCTACAGATATAACGAAGACTAAATCCAGCGGTTGACGTTGGTCGAAAGGACATTTGTGCGGGACATGGCTGCTGGCAGGGACGGGGACGTTGTTCTGGGTGACGATTGGGTCACACCGGACAGCGCGGCCCCGGATGAAATCCGCGTCAAGCGTGAGCGGCGCGGGCTGTTTGCGCTGCGCTCCTCACCGCTGACGCGCAAGATCATCACGTTCAACCTGATCGCGCTGAACGTCCTGGTTGCAGGTATCCTCTATCTCAATTCCTCGCGCGACAGTCTCGCCGTGCAACGCGCCGCCGCCCTGGTCTCCGAAGCCGAGCTCATCGCGGATGTGATCGAAGCGCAGCTGCCTGCCGGCGCGCCGGTCAACCTGACCACGGGCGATGGTGTCGACGTGGCCGAGACACTGGCCGGGCTCGACCTGCGCGGCGGGGTCGAGGTTCTGGTCTATGACCCGGCGGAAACGCTGGTCTCGCGCAGCGCGGGCGATCTGACCCTCACGGAGGCGCTGACCGCCGCGCCCGCCGAAGAGCGCACCTTGCTGAACGACGGGCTGAACTGGCTGTGGGCGCGGGTTTCGGCCCCCTTCAGCGCAGAGGAAGTCGCCTCTCCGCCCTTGGAAGAGCAGCTGCGCGCCATGGTTGCCGAAAGCCTGCGCAGCGGCACGCAGCTGAGGGATGACATTGATCTGGCCGGCAGCTCGCTCTTCAGCGTCGCCACGCCGATCATGCAGGGCGATCAGCCCGTGGGCGTGGTGGCGGTGGCCTCTGCGGCGGGGGAAATCGACAATCTCGTCCGCAGCGAGCGTGAGCGGGTCTTGCAGATGTTCGTGATCGCGACACTCGTCTCCATCGGCCTCAGTCTCGTGCTGGCCTCCACCATCGCCAATCCGCTGGCCGATCTGTCGGCCGCCGCTGAGCTGGGCCGCGACAAGGACGCGCGCAAGATGAACCCCGGCCGCATCCGCATCCCCGATCTGACCGCCCGCCCCGACGAAATCGGTCGCCTTTCCGGGGCGCTGCGGGGCATGGTCTCGGCGCTCTACAACCGCATCGATGGCAACGAACAATTTGCCGCCGACGTCGCGCATGAAATCAAGAACCCGCTGGCCTCCCTGCGTTCCGCTGTCGGCACTCTGCGCGTGGTAAAGCGAGACGACCAGCGCGACAAATTGCTTGATGTGATCGAACATGACGTGCGTCGCCTGGACCGGTTGGTCAGCGATATCTCCAACGCCTCGCGGCTCGATTCCGAATTGGTCAAGGAAGAGGAAGAGCCCTTCGATCTGCTTCAGATGCTGGGCAACCTCGGGCAGTTCCTTGGCGAAGACGCCAGGGCGCAGGGCATCGATTTCATCACCGACCTCCCCGCCGCACCGATCACGGTACATGGGTTGGAAGCGCGTCTGGCGCAGGTTTTCGTCAATCTCATCACCAATGCGATCTCCTTTTGCGAAGAGGGCGACGCGATCCGGGTCTGGGCGCGCAAACGCTCCAACCGCGTGTTGATCGTGGTCGAAGACACCGGCCCCGGCATCCCCGATCAGGCGCTCGGCAAAATTTTCAAGCGCTTCTATTCGCAACGGCCGGAGGAGCATTTCGGCAATAACTCCGGCCTCGGTCTGGCGATCTCCAAACAGATTGTGGAGGCCCATGGCGGCGTGATCTGGGCGGAAAACATCCGCCCGACCGAGGCCGACATCACCTCCGAACCGCTCGGCGCCCGTTTCGTTGTCGGCCTGCCAACCTGAGCGGCCCGCAAGGCCAAACCGCCGGGGCAGAGATGACGGTTGAACGCGACATTCTACACGCCAGCTGCGTGACCATTGCCGGGCGCGGGCTGCTGATCCTCGGCGCGTCGGGGGCGGGGAAATCTGCCTTGGCGCTGCAATTGATGGCGCTTGGCGCCACGCTGGTGGCCGATGACCGAACCACGGTCGAACGGGCGGGCGGGCAGGTGATCGCCAGCGCCCCGGCGCGGATCAAAGGGCTGATCGAAGCGCGCTACATGGGTCTGCTACGGGTTACGGACTTCGGGCCGGTGCCTTTGGCCCTTGTCGTCGATCTGGACCAGACGGAACATCAGCGCCTGCCGGCGCCGCACAGCCATCTGGTACAGGGTGTCGCGTTGCCCTGTTATCACAAATGCGATAGCGCTCATTTTCCCGCAGCACTTCATCTGTATATGACAAGCAGTATGGACCACAGGAATTGACCACCCAGACCCCCACCCCCGACCAGCCGCAGCGCCGCCTGGTCCTCGTGACCGGCCCCTCGGGCGCCGGCCGATCCTCTGCGCTCAATGTGCTGGAGGACGCGGGCTTTGAGGCGATCGACAACCTGCCTCTGCGGCTGCTGCCCGTGCTGCTCGACCGCCCGGGGGAGGCGCATTCGGTGGCCCTGGGCATTGATGCGCGCAACCGCGATTTCTCGACCGAAGGGGTGTTGGAACTGCTTGGCCGTCTGGCGGTAGAGCCGGGGTGGCGCACAGAGCTTTTGTATCTCGATTGCGCCACCGATGTGCTCTTGCAAAGGTTCTCCGAAACCCGCCGCCGCCACCCGCTGGCCCCCTCGGACCGCCCCGCCGATGGCATCCGCCGCGAGCAGGATCTGCTGCATCCGATCCGCGCCCGCGCCGATGTTCTGATCGATACGACAACGCTCAATGTGCATGAATTGCGCGCCGAGGTGGAGCAATGGTTCGCCCCCGGCGGGCAGCGCCATCTCACGGTTTCGGTGCAGAGCTTTTCCTACAAACGCGGCCTGCCGCGAGGGGCGGATGTCGTCCATGACTGCCGCTTCCTGCGCAACCCCTATTGGGTGCCGGAACTGCGCAGCGGCAATGGCCGCGACGCTGCCGTGGCGGCCCATGTCGCAGCGGACAAACGGTTCCCCCCCTTTGCTGATAAAGTGCTGGATCTCAGCCTGTTGCTGCTGCCCGCCTACCGCGAAGAGGGGAAGTCGCATATCGCCATCGCCTTTGGCTGCACGGGCGGACAACACCGCTCGGTCGCGATGGCCGAAAACCATGCTTTGCGCCTTGCAGAGCAGGGATGGCAGGTGTCAATTAGGCACCGGGAACTGGACCGGCAGCAGCGTGAAGGAAGCAAGCCTTGATCGGGATCGTGATTGTCGCACATGGGGGGTTGGCGCAGGAATATCTTGCCGCCATCGAACATGTCGTGGGATCGCAATACGGTGTCCGCGCCATCGCGATCGAGCCTGACCACGACCGCGCCGACAAGGAACGCGAGATCTGCGCCGCGGCGGATGAAGTCGACCAGGGCGCCGGTGTCGTGGTGGTGACCGACCTTTTCGGCGGCTCCCCGTCGAACCTGAGCCTCTTGGCCTGCCGCCCGGAAAACCGGCGCATCATCTATGGCGCGAACCTGCCGATGCTGATCAAACTCGCGAAATCCCGCCAGATGGAAGTGCCCGACGCCGTGCGCGCGGCGCTGGAAGCGGGTAAGAAATATATTGATAGCCAGAATATCAGTGCAGGTTAGAAGGCCCTTGTTTGAATGCCCGAGTTTTCTCTTAAAATCGTAAATGAAAAAGGGCTCCACGCCCGCGCCTCTGCCAAATTGGTCGAGGTGGTCGAAGCCTTCGACGCCCGTGCCGAGGTCAGCAAGGATGGCATGTCCGCCTCGGGCGACAGTATCATGGGGCTGCTGATGCTGGGGGCGGCACGCGGCACGACCATCGATGTGCAGACCTCGGGGCCGGATGCCGAAGCCCTGGCCGAAGCCCTGACCGCCTTGGTGGCCGATAAATTCGGCGAAGGTTTCTGAGCCAGCCTGCGACGACGAGGATCATCCACCCTATGGAAGACACAGAGCAGTCAGAGCCAGCGCGCCAACCGGCGCCCGATGGCGAGGTGACATTCACCAAATATGACCGCCGCAGCCTGTCCTATGCCTCAACTTTCGATGACCCCTGGAAAGCCCGGATCATCTCCGCGCTGGAACTCTTCACCGGCAAGATCAAGATCCTGCGCCTGACCCGCGCCTTTGAGCGCCGGGGCACCCCCTCTGGTCAGGCCTTCTGGCGCGCGGCGCTCGATACGATGGGGATCGAACTGACAACCCCGCAGCATCAACTTGACCGGATTCCCAAAGAGGGGCCGGTGGTGGTCGTGGCCAACCACCCGCATGGCATGGTCGACGGCATGATCTTTGCCGATCTCATCGGCCGCGCCCGCCCCGACTACCGCATCCTGACCCGTTCCCTGCTCACCTCGATTGACGAGGTCGCCGGCAGCTACATGATCCCGGTGCCCTTCCCCCATGATCCCGATGCGCAGCGCAAAGGGGTGGAAATGCGCGCCAAGGCGATGGCCCATCTCAAGAACGGCGGCGTGGTGGCGCTGTTTCCTTCGGGCGTGGTCGCGGCGTCGGAAAGCTGGTGGGGGCCGGCGGTCGAGGCGGAATGGAATGTCTTCACCGCCAAGATGATCCGCCGCTCGGGCGCGCAGGTGGTGCCAATGCGGTTTCCCGGACAGAACAGCCGCGCCTATCAGATCGCCAACCAGATCAGCCCGATCCTGCGCCAAGGGCTGCTGCTGCATGAAATCGCCCATGCCTGCGGCAAACCCCAGGCACCAATCGTCGGCCACCCGCTGACCCAGGCTGACATCGATCGCTGGGCCGACGACCCGCGCGGCTTTATGGCTTGGCTGCGCGCCCATACTCTGGCGCTGACCGACTGAACTTCATCCTTTTGAAAATACCCGCGGGGGAATCGCGCCTTGGCGCGATGGGGGCAGCGCCCCCTCTTGCGTCACCGGGTCGGCACGGGCTTTTCGCCGCGATAATCATAAAACCCCCGCTGCGTCTTGCGGCCCAGCCAGCCGGCCTCGACATATTTGGTCAGCAAGGGGCAGGGGCGGTATTTGGTATCCGCGAGACCGTCATGCAGCACGTTCATAATCGCTAGGCAAGTGTCCAACCCGATGAAATCGGCCAGTTCCAGCGGCCCCATCGGGTGGTTGGCGCCCAGTTTCATCGAACTGTCGATCGATTCCACACTGCCGACACCTTCATAAAGCGTATAGACCGCCTCATTGATCATCGGCATCAAGATCCGGTTCACGATAAAGGCCGGGAAATCTTCGGCCGAGGCCGCCGTCTTGCCCAGACGCGCCACCACCTCTTTGCAGGCGTCATAGGTCTCGCGGTCCGTGGCGATGCCGCGGATCAGTTCCACCAGCTGCATCACCGGCACCGGGTTCATAAAGTGGAACCCCATGAATTTCTCGGGCCGGTCAGTGCGGCTTGCCAGACGGGTGATGGAGATCGACGAGGTGTTCGAGGTCAGGATCGTCTCCGGCTTGAGATGCGGGATCAGATCCTCAAAGATCGCCTGTTTCACCGTTTCGCGCTCGGTCGCCGCTTCGATCACCAGATCGCTCCGGCCCAGATCGCTGAGGGTCTGTGTCGTGGTGATCCGCGCCAGCGCCGCGTCGCGGTCAGAGGCTGAAATCTTCTCGCGGCTGACCTGACGGTCCAGATTGCCGGTGATGGTCTTCATCGCCTTGGCGAGCGCATCGGCGCTCACATCGTTCAGCAGCACGTCATAGCCCGCCAGCGCCATGACATGGGCGATGCCGTTGCCCATCTGCCCCGCGCCCACGATACCGATTGTCTGGATGTCCATGGCCTGTCCTTTGCATTGCTTCGGCGCACAATAGGGTGCGTTACGGGGGTGCCGCAAGGGCAGCTGTTTAGGAAATCTTTCGTCAAATTCACCCGTTAACGGAATCACAGCCCCGGCCATGCAATCTGGCTTTGGGTGAATGAAAAAGGTGGGTGTTATGACCTATGATGCACTGGGGCCGGGGCCCCTGGATTATCTGCCGTGCCGCTATGGCACGTCGAAACTTCTGTTCCGCGGCCCGCGCCGCAATCTCGAAGCGCCTTATCTGGCTTTTCTGGGCGGAACGGAAACCTATGGGAAGTTCATGACGCAGCCTTTCCCGGCGCTGGTCGAAGAAACCACCGGTCGGACCTGCGTGAACTTCGGCCTTCCCAACGCCGGCATCGATGTCTTTGCCCATGACCCCTTCGTCGCGCAGGCGGCGGCCGGGGCGGAGGTCACCGTGCTTCAGATCATGGGCGCGCAGAATATGACGAACCGCTTTTATTCGGTGCATCCGCGCCGCAATGACCGGTTCGTGGGCGCCTCTGCCTTGCTCCAGACGATCTACCGCGAGGTGGATTTCGCGGATTTCCACTTTACCCGCCATATGCTGAACCATCTCATGCAGCTGTCGCCGGAACGGTTCGAGGCGGTGCGGCAGGAGTTGCAGCAAGCGTGGCTGGCCCGGATGCGGCTGATGTTGGGGCAGATCAAGGGCAAGACCATATTGCTCTGGCTCGCGGATCACGCGCCGCAGCCCGATAGCTGCAAAGGCCCGGCGCATCTGGGGGCGGACCCGCTCTTTGTCACGCCTGCGATGATGGAGGAGGTGGCCGAACATGCCACCGCGGTGGTGCAGGTGGTGTCGCCCCGAGAGATGCAAACAGCGCCTGCCGAAGGGCTGATCTTTGGCCAGATGGAGGTTTTGGCAGCCTCGGAAATGCTCGGGCCGCAGGCCCATCGCGCGGCGGCAGAGGCGCTCTGCGCTGCTCTGCAGGGATTGCGCTAGCGTTAGCCGCGCGTCCCGCAGCCCGGCGGGCAGAGGCGTCCAACGAAAAAGGCCCGCCAAGATTGGCGGGCCTTTCATTGTTTCACGTGAAGGGGCTCAGAGCTTTTCGATCAGCTCGGGCACCGCATCGAAGAGGTCGGCGACCAGACCGTAGTCCGCCACCTGGAAGATCGGCGATTCTTCGTCTTTGTTGATCGCGACGATGATCTTGGAATCCTTCATGCCCGCAAGGTGCTGGATCGCGCCGGAGATGCCAACCGCGACATAGAGATCAGGGGCCACGACCTTACCGGTCTGACCGACCTGCCAGTCGTTCGGCGCATAGCCCGAATCGACCGCCGCGCGGGACGCGCCAACGGCGGCGCCCAGTTTGTCGGCCAGTTTTTCGATCAGGGCGAAGTCCTCTTCGGAGCCGACGCCGCGGCCACCGGATACCACCACGCCCGCGCTGGTCAGCTCGGGGCGGTCGCTCTCGGCGACCTTGTCTTCGACCCATGTGGACAGGCCGGGGTTTTCCGCAGCCGAGATGGTCTCGACCGAGGCAGAGCCGCCGTCGCCCGCCGCATCAAAGGTCGATGTGCGGAAGGTGATGACCTTCTTCGCGTCCGACGATTTCACGGTCTGAACCGCATTGCCGGCATAGATCGGACGCTCGAACGTATCGGCGTCAACCACACCGGAGACATCCGAGATCACCATGACATCCAAGAGCGCCGCGACGCGGGGCATCACGTTCTTGGCGTCGGTGGTGGCCGGGGCGACGATGTGGTCATAATCCCCCGCCAGCGAGACGATCAGCGCCGCCGTGGCTTCGGCCAGACGGTGGCCCAGCATCGGGTCTTCGGCGACCAGCACCTTCGACACGCCGTCGATCTTGGCCGCCGCTTCGCCCGCCGCCGCAGCAGAGCTGCCGGCTGCCAGAACGGTCACGTCGCCCAGTTGCTTGGCCGCGGTCATCGCCTTGGCGGTGGCGTCCATGGACAATTCGCCATCGGAGATTTCGGCAATCAGAAGAACAGCCATTACACAGCCCCCGCTTCTTTGAGTTTCGCCACAAGCTCGTCAACCGAGCCGACCTTGATGCCGGCGGCACGCTCGGCAGGCTCAACGGTTTTGACGATTTCCAGCCGGTTGGAGACATCGACGCCATAGTCTTCGGCGGTCTTCTCATCCAACGGCTTTTTCTTGGCCTTCATGATGTTCGGCAGCGAGGCATAGCGCGGCTCGTTGAGGCGCAGGTCCACGGTGACGACCGTCGGCATGGTGACTTCGATGGTCTGCAGACCGCCGTCGACTTCGCGGGTGACCTTGGCCTTGTCGCCTTCGATCGCGATGTCGGAGGCGAATGTCGCCTGCGACCAGCCCATCAACGCCGAGAGCATCTGCCCGGTGGCGTTCATGTCGTTGTCGATCGCCTGCTTGCCGCAGAGCACGAGGCCCGGCTGCTCTTCGTCAACGATGGCTTTGAGGATCTTGGCCACGGCCAGCGGTTCGATGTCCTTGTGCACATCGTCCGAGGCGACAACCAGAATCGCGCGGTCCGCGCCCATTGCCAGCGCCGTGCGCAGCGTTTCCTGCGCCTGTTTCACACCGATGGAGACCGCGACGATCTCTTCGGCCTGACCGGCCTCTTTCAGACGGATCGCCTGTTCGACGGCGATCTCATCGAAAGGGTTCATCGACATTTTTACATTGGCAAGATCGACACCCGATCCATCCGCTTTGACGCGAACTTTCACGTTATAGTCGATCACGCGTTTGACAGGCACCAGTACCTTCATGCGGTCTCTCTCCTCAGTTTGTGACGCGGGCTTGGCCCGGTCTCCCTAATTCTCAAGATGGGTGTAACGAAGCACATCAGGACAAAACAGGCCAAAATCGGCTTTCTGACTGTTTTGAACGCGGCGTTTCCTCGGTTTTTCTCTGTTAGCGCTAATAATCTAGCGGTTCGCGCCGGGCACCCAGAGCACATCCTCCTTGCCCGCGTTATTGGCCATGCGGGCCGCGACAAAGAACCAATCGCTCAGACGGTTGAGGTAGGTCACGGTGGCAGGGTTGATGTCGGTCTGTTCCGACAGCAGCACCGCCAGCCGTTCGGCGCGGCGCGCGACGGTGCGGCAGACATGCAGATGCGCCGCCAGCGCGCGGCCGCCCGGCAGGATGAAACTGCGCAGCGGTTCAAGCTCGGCGTTCATTACGTCGATCTCGCGTTCCAGCCGGTCGACCTGTTCCTGGGTGACGCGCAGGGGCGGGTATTCGGCGTCCTTGTCGCTGGCCATATCAGGGCGGCAGAGGTCTGCGCCGAGGTCGAACAGATCGTTCTGGATACGGGCCAGCGCCTCATCCGTGTCCTTGGTCGCTTCCAGCCGCGCCACGCCGACAAAGCAGTTCAGCTCGTCCGACGTGCCATAGGCTTCGACCCGCGCGTCATGTTTCGCCACGCGCGCGCCATTGCCAAGCGCGGTTGTGCCCTTGTCGCCCGTGCGCGTGTAAATCTTGTTCAGCACCACCATCAGATTGGCCCTCCTCGGAAATAGACATAGGCGAGGATCAGCAGCACGGCGATGAACTGCGCGATGATCCGCCAGCGCATCAGCTTGTTGGCGTTACGTTTGTTGAACTTGCCGCCGGTGGCAAAACCGCCCAGCCCCATCAGGAGCACGACGGCAACCGCGACCACGGCAAGCAGGACGATCACGAAAAACGGATCATTTGGCATGGGCTGTCCTTTCGTTGCCCCGAGATGTAGCGGCGCAGGGCAGCCGCGCAACCAAAATCAACGGCTGGTGACCCAATCCAGCGCCCGCGTCGGCAGGATACGCCGTATAATGCCAGCGATATGGGTCGGGGTTGTGACGAAATAGCGCGGACGCGGGCGGGGGGATTCGACCGCATGGGCCAGTTTTTCGACCACCGCCTCGGGCGGGAGTTCAAAACGGTCCTTCTTGCCGCTGGCGTCATAAAGCCGGGGGCGCATGGTGCTCTCATATTCCGCCGCGCGGGGGCTGTTCTGCCAGTCGATCCAACGCTCAAAGCGCGGGATCGCCTTGGCCCGCAGCTTGGAGGTGACCGGTCCGGGTTCGATCAGGATCACCGCGACCCCGGTGCCGCGCATCTCAAGCCTCAGGGTATCCGTCAGCCCCTCCAGCGCGAATTTCGTGGAATTATACGCCCCGCGCCACGGCATGGCGACCATGCCAAGCACCGAGGAACATTGCACAATCCGCCCATGCCCCTGCGCGCGCATCACCGGGATCACGGCGCGGGTCAGGCTGTGCCAGCCAAAGAAATTCGCCTCGAAAATCTCGCGCAGCGCTTCGGTGGGCAGATCTTCGACCAAACCGGGCGTGGCATGGGCGCCATTGTTGAACAGCGCGTCGAGCCTGCCGCCGGTCTGCGCCAGCACATGGGCGAGGGCGGATTGAATGCTGGCCTCATCCGTATAATCGAGCCGGGGCGCGTCAAAGCCCTCGGCGGCCAGACGGTCGCAATCCTCCTGCTGGCGGCAGGTGGCAAAGACCCGCCATCCCCGGTCGCGCATCCCGTGGGCGGCGGCATAGCCGATCCCGCTGGAACAGCCTGTGATGAGGATCGAACGTATGGCGGACATGAAAAAGGGCCTTTCGACTGAAAGACCCTTCATCGCGTGATGCTATGGGATTGGCAAGTTAGCCCGCCGACAGGAGGAACTCGGCCATCCAGCCCATCTCGTTGCTGTCCAGCGCGCGCAGGCGGACCCAACCCGCGCCATTGTCTTCGATCACTTTCACCGCATCCCCGGCGCCCAGTTTGCCGACAATGCCAAAGTTGGTCCCCGGCCCGCGGCGCACGTTGACGCGGTTGCCGGTCACGGTGCGAATGTCACTTTGCGATGTGCTGATGCGTGTGGTGGTCTGCGCGACCTTACCGGCATCGTCCGGGTCGATCAGGCTTTGGATGATCGCAGGCGTGCCGGTGCTGGTCACGCTATAGCCCGCTGTCTCAGGCGTGCCGCTGCTGGTCGTGGTATAGCCCGCCGTCTGAAGCGCCGTCACTGCGGCTTTGATCGCCTTTGCGCCGGTATCGTTGATGGCGCCGGCGTCGCGTGTGGCGAGGGCCTTGTTGACGGCGGGTTTGTTCACGGCGGGTTTGGCGACGGCTTTTTCGACCATGGCGTGGTCACCGGCGCGGGGCAGATCGCTCAAAGTGGTGAGGTTGAGGGCGACGCGGGTCACTTTGGCGTCATCGATTCTATCTGCCGCTCTGTCCTTCGCGATGCGCTGGTCCTGCAGGATCCGCTTGCGGGCCGCCTCTTCGGCGGCGGCGGTCACAAGGGTGCCAGTCTCGGTCGCGCTTTCGGCAATCGGTGCGGTTTCACGCTCGGACAGGCGCGCCATGCGCTGGCCTGCGGGGTCAAAGTCGGCACCGCCGCTCATTTCGTAGAAAGCCCAGCCCATGAAGCCGAAAGTCAGAAAAATGAACCGTTTCATTGCGCCATACCCCAAGTCTGCGAACATTGCTGTTTCTTCACCGACCCAACGCAAAGCTACCCTGATGGTTCAAAACCTTCTGGCAAAAAATCGCGGATGGTTAATATTTGCGCCCTTGCGTCCCTTGACAGGCGGATGCAGGGCGATCTGAGGCCCGGCTTTGTGAATCCGACGCTTGCCCGCCCGCGGGGGCTTGGCTAAAAGACCCGTCATGTCTGACGTAATTACCCCCCCTGATCGCGACCCGAATGACTTGTCTGAGCCGCTGCGCCGCGCCTTGGGGGAGCGTTATCTGACCTATGCGCTCAGCACGATCATGCACCGTGCTCTGCCGGATGCCCGTGACGGGCTGAAGCCGGTTCACCGCCGGATTCTCTTTGCGATGCGGGAGTTGAAGCTTTCCTCCACCGGGGGGTTCCGCAAATCGGCCAAGATTTCCGGCGACGTGATGGGTAACTACCACCCGCATGGCGATGCCGCGATCTATGACGCGATGGCGCGTCTGGCGCAGGATTTCAACGTGCGTTACCCGCTGGTCGACGGGCAGGGGAACTTCGGCAATATCGATGGCGACAACCCCGCCGCCTCGCGCTACACCGAGGCGCGGATGACCGCCGTGGCCGAAGCCATGTTGGAAGGGTTGAACGAGAACGCCGTCGACTTCCGCGAGAACTACGACGGCACGCTGACCGAACCGGCGGTATTGCCCGCGCAGTTCCCGAATCTGCTGGCCAATGGCTCTTCGGGCATTGCCGTGGGCATGGCCACGAACATCCCGCCGCATAACATTGCCGAGCTTTGCGACGCCTGTATTCACCTGATCAAAACCCCGGACGCCCGCGACGACACGCTGCTGAACTACGTCCCCGGGCCGGATTTCCCCACCGGCGGGGTGATCGTCGAGCCGCCCGAAAATATTGCCAATGCCTATCGCACGGGCCGTGGCTCTTTCCGCCTGCGCTGCCGTTGGGAGGTCGAAGATCTGGGCCGGGGCGCGTGGCAGATCGTGGTCACCGAGATCCCCTATCAGGTGCAGAAATCCAAGCTGATCGAAAAGATCGCGGAGCTGATCCAGACCAAGAAAATCCCGATTCTCGCCGATATCCGCGATGAATCCGCCGATGACATCCGCATGATCATCGAGCCGCGCTCGAAGAACGTCGATCCGGCGGTGCTGATGGGGATGCTGTTCCGCAACTCTGATCTTGAGGTGCGTTTCTCGCTCAATATGAACGTGTTGATCGACGGGCAGACGCCCAAGGTCTGCTCGTTGAAAGAGGTGCTGCGCGCCTTCCTCGACCACCGGCGCGAGGTGCTGCAACGCCGTTCGCGGCACCGGATGGACAAGATCGACCACCGGCTTGAGGTGTTGCAGGGGCTGATCACCGCCTTTTTGAACCTCGACCGGGTGATCGAGATCATCCGCTACGATGACGACCCCAAAGCCGCGCTGATGTATGAGGATTGGAGCCGGACGCATCAGGACACACTGAGCCGCGCGATGGATGAGGCGGCCTATGTCTCGCCCTTGGCCGGTGTCGATGTCTCCAAACTCGCGGTGATCGCCGATGCCGAGGCACAGGCGACGGGCGTGTTGGCCGAAAGCGGCGAGACCCGCGCCGTGCCGCACAGCTATGCGGGGCGCGAGAATGGGCTGTCGGATGTGCAGGCCGAGGCGATCCTCAACATGCGGCTGCGGTCTTTGCGGCGCCTGGAAGAAGACGCGCTGGTGCGCGAACGCGATGCGTTGATGTCCGAACGGGCGGGTCTGGAGGACTTGCTTGAGAATGAAAAGTTGCAATGGACCACCATTGCCGACCAGCTGCGCGCCACGAAAAAGCAATTCGGCAAGGATTGGGTCATCGACGGGGTCAAACGCGGACAGCGTCTGAGCAGCTTTGAGGCCGCGGGCGAGGTCGAAGAGGTGCCGATCGAGGCGATGATCGACCGCGAGCCGATCACCGTGGTTTGCAGCCAGATGGGCTGGATCCGCGCCATGACCGGCCATATCGACCTGAACCGCGAGTTGAAATTCAAGGACGGCGATGGCCCGCGTTTCATCTTCCATGCGGAAACCACGGATCGGCTGCTGGTCTTTGGCTCGAACGGGCGCTTCTACACCGTTTCCGCCGCCAATCTGCCAGGTGGGCGCGGCATGGGCGAACCGCTGCGGCTGATGGTCGATCTGCCGAATGAGGTGCAGATCGTTTCACTCTTTATTCATCAACCGGGGCGTAGGCTGCTGGTGGCCTCTTCGGCCGGGGATGGTTTCATCGTGCCGGAGGATGAGGTCGTGGCCCAGACCCGCAGCGGCAAACAGGTGCTCAACGTGCGCGGCGAAGGTGTCGTGGCGCTGGTCTGTCACCCGGTGTCGGGCGACAGCGTCGCCACCGTGGGCGAGAACCGCAAGGTGCTGGTCTTTGGTCTTGATGAACTGCCCGAGATGGGCCGTGGCAAAGGCGTGCGGTTGCAGAAGTACAAGGACGGTGGCCTGTCGGATGCCACCACCTTTGAACGCGCGGCAGGTCTGAGCTGGCGCGACCCGGCCGGGCGCACGCGGACCGAGGTCGATCTGGCGGAATGGACCGGCAAGCGCGCCAGTTCGGGCCGCATGGCGCCGCGCGGCTTCCCGCGCGACAACAAGTTCAACTGATTAAGGTCAACTGAACGCGACAGCCCCGCCGCACGGCGGGGTCAGTCGAGCGGCTCGGCCGTCATCCAGACCCCACCTTGGGGCCGCAGCGTGAGGATCATCACCGGCTCGGGCTCTTTGCCCGGCACCGGGGTGAACTTGAAGCGGCCCAGCAGCGTGGCGAGGATGATCACCGCCTCTTGCAACGCGAAGCTCGCCCCGATGCAGATCCGAGGCCCGTCCCCGAAGGGCAGATAGGCATAGCGGTCAATCGCCTTGCGGTCGGCAAAACGCTCGGGGCGAAAGGCGTCGGGCTCGTCCCAAAGGAGTTCGCTCCGTCCAAGCGCATAGATCGGGATCATCACCGTATCGCCGGGCAGGATATCGCGGCCACAGAGCGTGTCTTTCTTCAGTGCCGTGCGAGAGATGATCCCCGCCGCCGGGTAGAGCCGCAGCGCCTCGTCGACGATCATCCGCACCAGCGGCAGCTGGTCCACATCCTCGCCGCTGCAGGCGCGATCGCCCAGAACGGATTGCACCTCGGCCCGGGCGCGGTCCTGCCTGTCTTGATCGAACCCCATCAGATACATCGACCAGGCCAGCGTCAGCGCCGTTGTCTCATGCCCGGCGACGATGAAGGTCAGCAGATTGTCGCGCAGCTCGCCGGTGTTCATCTTGCGCTTGGTCTTGGGGTCGACGCCTTCAAGCAGCAGGTCCAGCAGATCGGGCGTGCCGTCATGGCCCCGTGCGACGCGGGCCTCGATGGCCTGATCCGCCATGGCTTTCATCTGTTTCAGCGCCTGGCCCGACATTATGCGCCCCGGCCGCGGCAGCCAGTCGGGAAAGCCCAGAATGTCGAACAGGCTGATCTTGCCCGCCTCGGCGATATAATCGTCAATCGCGCCATGCACCTTGTCGCGGTCAAAAGTGCCATCGCCGGAGAAGGTCACGTCGCCGATCACGTCAAAGGTGGTGGTCACCATCTCATCCAGCATGTTTACCGCCCGCGGTCCCGCGGCGGCGATCCGCTCGGCGGCGCGGCTGGCGGCTGCAGTCATCACCGGGGCGAGGTTGCGCACGTTGCGCTGCGAAAACACCGGGGCGGCGGTGCGGCGTTGCCAGCGCCAATGGGCGCCCTCGGCGATGAAGAGAGACTCTCCGATGGCGGGCCTCAGCAGGTTCTTGGTCACCAGCGACTTGGGGTAATCATCGAGCCGGTCGAGCAGGATCTGCCGGATCGCGCCGGGGTCCATCACCATATGCCAGCGCTTGCCGGTCTTGCCCGAAACCATCGGCTGGGTGGTGGCGATTTTGGGAATGATGCTCAGCACATTGCGCCGCGCCATCTGCAGGCTGCCCCAAAGGCCTACAGGCTCAGTAACAAGCGGCACGCGCACGGGGAGGGGGGCTGGCTCGGTCATGGTGCTGTCCTCATTTGCCCTCAAGATAGAGCCACCCGGCCCGCATGCAACTGCGGCAATTGATTGCGCCGCCTCCGGCCATCGGCTACGCCTTTTGCAATTATTAACGCCCCGAAGGATGTGCCGATGATCCGTGTTCTTGCCGTGCTGATGACCGTTGTGACTTTGGCCGCCTGCAACGGCGCCTCCGATCTGGGCGATGCGCCGACGCCGCTGGGCGATTTCAACCTGCATCACAATATCGTCGTGGCACCGAAAGCACAGAAAGGCCCGCTCAGCCGCGAGGTCAGCAAGGATGAACTGGCCGCCGCCGTGCAGGCCGCCACCGCCGAGCGGTTCGACCGCTATGACGGGGAGCGGTTCTATCACTTCGGCATCAGCGTCGAAGGCTATGTGCTGGCGCAACCCGGCATCCCGCTGGTCTTTGCGCCCAAGTCAATCCTGATCCTGAACCTGACCGTCTGGGATGACGCCAAGAACAAGAAGCTGAACCCCGAGCCGCATCAGATCACGGTTTTTGAATCCCTCGATCAAGGGCCGGTGGTCGGGTCGGGCTATACCAAATCTGCTGAGGAGCAGCTCAAGAACCTCAGCCAGAACGCCGCCAAGGCGATCGAGACCTATCTGGTGAAGCAGAACCGGGAGCAGGGCTGGTTCAACGGCGGCGTCGCCACCGCCGCGCCGCGCAGCTCGGACGAAAGGTAACGCCGGGCCGCAGGCAGAGCGACGCGGCGCCGCGCCCGGAGCGAGGTTTAAAAAGGGGCATCAAGTGCAAGTCCCGCTTGATTTTACCGCCCGAACCCAATACATCGCCCGCCAGATAGGGTTCGGGTCCCCGTTGGGGCCCCTCAATTAAAAGGGCGCCACCATGGCAAAGGCAAAGTTTGAACGTAACAAGCCACACGTCAACATCGGCACAATCGGCCACGTTGACCACGGTAAAACCACGCTGACCGCGGCGATCACCAAGTATTTCGGTGACTTCCAGGCGTATGACCAGATCGACGGCGCGCCCGAAGAAAAGGCCCGCGGCATCACCATCTCGACCGCGCATGTCGAGTATGAGACCGAGAACCGTCACTACGCCCACGTCGACTGCCCCGGCCACGCTGACTATGTGAAAAACATGATCACCGGTGCGGCGCAGATGGACGGCGCGATCCTGGTTGTGAACGCGGCCGATGGCCCGATGCCCCAGACCCGCGAGCACATCCTGCTCGGCCGTCAGGTCGGCATCCCCGCCATGGTCGTCTTCATGAACAAAGTTGACCAGGTCGACGACGAAGAGCTGCTCGAGCTGGTGGAAATGGAAATCCGCGAGCTGCTGTCCTCCTACGACTACCCCGGCGACGACATCCCCGTCGTTGCAGGGTCCGCTCTGGCGGCGATGGAAGGCAACAAGCCCGAGATCGGCGAAGAAGCGATCAAGAAGCTGATGGCCGCCGTGGACGAGTACATCCCGACGCCCGAGCGCGCCGTGGACCAGCCCTTCCTGATGCCTGTCGAGGACGTCTTCTCGATCTCCGGCCGTGGTACCGTTGTGACCGGCCGTGTCGAGCGTGGCGTGATCAACGTGGGCGACGAGATCGAAATCGTCGGCATCCGCGACACCAAGAAGACCACCTGCACCGGCGTGGAAATGTTCCGCAAGCTGCTGGACCGTGGTGAAGCCGGCGACAACATCGGCGCCCTGCTGCGCGGCGTTGAGCGTGACGGCGTTGAGCGTGGTCAGGTTCTCTGCAAGCCCGGCTCCGTGACACCGCACACCAAGTTCGAAGCCGAAGCCTATATCCTCACCAAAGAGGAAGGTGGCCGTCACACGCCGTTCTTCGCGAACTACCGTCCGCAGTTCTACTTCCGGACCACCGACGTGACCGGCACCGTTCAACTGGCCGAAGGCACCGAGATGGTCATGCCGGGCGACAACGTCTCCTTCGGCGTTGAGCTGATCGCCCCGATCGCCATGGAAAACGGCCTCCGCTTCGCGATCCGCGAAGGTGGCCGGACCGTCGGCGCCGGCGTTGTGTCGAAGATCACCGAGTAATCGGAACGGTCGGGCCCTCGGGCCCGTCCCGGACAAACGAAAGGCCGCAGCATCTGCTGCGGCCTTTTGCGTTGTGGGGGCCTCGGTAAGCCTCCAGATACAAAAAGCCGACCCCAGCGGAGCCGGCCTTTGTTGCTTGCGGCTTAACGGGCTCACACCGCGTCAGCGTTCACCCCGCCCTTGGTCGCGATTTCCGTCATGCGGCGGTCGCCATCATAGGTGTGATCCAGCTGCTCTTGCAGCTGCGCGCCGTCTTCATCCTCGCCCAGACGATTGGCGAAAGCCACCAGGCAGCCGTAGCCCGCCAGCGCGTAATGCACCATGCGCTGATACTGGGTGATGATCATGGCATCGCGGGTGTCACTGTCGCCAAAGTCTTCTTCCAGCACATGTTTATGCGCTTCTTTGACGAGCCCCTCCATGCCGAAGCAATGTTCGTCTTCGGGGTCGATATCATGTTTGGCACAGATGGATTTCAGCACATCCATGCCCTTGGCAATGCCATTGCCGCCATCAATCAGCGCTTCCGAAAGTTCCTTGTCCTCCGCCGCGCGGCCCAGAGCATTGGTGGCTTCCAGCGATTGCTTGCAGGCGGAGTAAAGGTCTTGCAGTTGATCGGTATAGACGTCCTTCAGGTTGTTCATCGGCATCTCATATCCTCCGTTTCGGGCTGGGTTCGCCGGGAAAACGTGGGCTGGGCCAGCAATGTTCCGCCTTGTGAAGATTATCGGCAGGAAAGGGCAGATCGGCTCTTGATCCGGCGGCGTTTTGCGACTACCCAAGCCATCGGCATAGGGGTTTAGCTCAGTTGGTAGAGCATCGGTCTCCAAAACCGAGGGTCGTGGGTTCGAGTCCCTCAGCCCCTGCCAGATTTTCCAGCATCTCGGGTTCCGGGCGCGGCGGCGTCAGATTCTTGTCATATTTGCGCCCTCAGCCTGTCTGAATGGCGCGGTAGCTCTTGCGTATCTGCGTGAAAGAGCCTGACATGACCCATACCCAAGACCAGCCTGCGCCAGAAGCGGAACTCGATCCGGCTTCGATGGCGGCGATTCAGAATCTGTTAAAGGATGAGGCTCTATCCTCGCGGGCGGTGGAAAGACCGGCGCCCGAACCGGCACTGCCCTCTGCACATGCTGCGCCCCGGCCAAGGGGACGCGCGGCGCTGCCCATATTGGAGGAGGTCCCGGCTGCACCGTCGCCCCGCAAGGCCAAACCCACGCGCCGACCCGGTCCATTGGCGCGGGGCTGGGGGCGGTTGCGCGGCTATCGCCCGACGCCAAAGCAGGTCATTCTGGCCTGCCTTGTTCTGGTCGTCCTGCTGCGCCCATGGCTCATGGTGGGGCTGCTCTTCGGGGTGGTGGCGCTGCTGCTGGGGCTGTTCCTCGCCCTTGGCTATGACGGGTTTTGGCGCCGTGCCATGGGGCTGGGCCGCTGGTACGCGGGGCGGAACCCTGCGCGGGCGGTCGCGCTGCATGCGCGGCTGGATGCTTTCGCCATGCGGTGGGACGCCGTGTTGGACCGTTTCCCCGAAGGCACGGTCGACGGGCTCTATCTGCCTGATTTCGGCGAGATGGCCAGCGCCGATGCGCGTCATGACGCCGCGCTGGCGCGGCGTTTTGAGGGGCTGCGCAACTCCGAAGGGTAGGCGGCTTTGCAAACACCGTCTTGAAACCGCGCGGCGGACCCGTTACATCCGCCCAATCTGCCAATAGGGAAAGATGTCATGGCCACCACCAATCCGCTTCAGTTCATCCAGCAGGTCCGCAGCGAAGTTGCCAAGGTTGTTTGGCCGACCAAGCGCGAGGTTATGCTGACCACGGTGATGGTGTTCATCCTCGCCGCGCTGACGGCTGTTTTCTTTGCCATCGTCGACATTCTGATCCGTGGCGGCTTGCAGCAGATCTTGGGGATGTTCGGCTGACCTTGGCCAGCTTCGGTGATTTTATGTTTACACCCTTGAAACCTGCCTCCGCGCGGGCTATTGCGCAGACCTGACCTGAAAAGGGCGTGCGGCGATTCGAGTTGCGCGCCGATTTTTTGTTCAGAAGTTTCGAGGCTCGCGCCTCGTTTGATTGACGAATTTACATGCCGGGGCAGCCCGCATGGCAAGACAGGGACCAGAGTTCAGATGGCAAAACGGTGGTATTCGGTCAGTGTCCTGTCGAACTTCGAGAAGAAGATCGCCGAGCAGATCCGCGCATCCGTGGCTGAGCAGGAACTTGAAGACCAGATTGACGAAGTGCTGGTGCCCACCGAAGAGGTGATCGAGGTCCGGCGCGGCAAGAAGGTGACGACCGAGCGGCGCTTCATGCCTGGCTATGTGCTGGTGCATATGGAGATGTCCGACGCGGGCTATCACCTGATCAACTCGATCAACCGCGTCACCGGTTTCCTCGGTCCGCAGGGCCGCCCGATGCCGATGCGCGATGCCGAGGTTCAGGCGATCCTGGGTCGCGTGCAGGAAGGCGAAGAAGCGCCGCGCACGCTGATCCACTTTGAGGTCGGCGAGAAGGTCAAGGTTGCCGATGGTCCGTTCGAGGATTTCGACGGCATGATCGAAGAGGTCGACGACGAGAATCAGCGCCTCAAGGTGTCGGTGTCGATCTTTGGTCGGGAGACCCCGGTCGAATTGGAATTCACTCAGGTCAACAAACAGGTCTGAGTGCGCGGCGGGGCCAGCCCCGCCATCCCGGCGCCTGAGGGAGCCGGTCATTGTGGGAGGGAAGGGTGCCGCGGCGCCTCGGCCCGGACCACGCAACGAAGAACCTGCGGGGCGCGCCCCAAGGGTGTTGAAAGGAGAATGGTCAGATGGCCAAGAAACTCGTCGGTACGATGAAGTTGCAAGTTAAAGCGGGTCAAGCAAACCCGTCCCCGCCCGTGGGTCCGGCTCTCGGTCAGCGCGGCATCAACATCATGGAATTCTGCAAGGCGTTCAACGCCAAGACCGCAGACATGGAGCCGGGCGCGCCTTGCCCGACCGTGATCAGCTACTATCAGGACAAGTCCTTCACCATGGACATCAAGACGCCCCCGGCGTCCTACTACCTGAAGAAAGCGGCCAAGGTGAACTCCGGCGCGAAAACGCCGAGCCGTGAGACTGTTGGTACCGTGACCACCAAGCAGCTGCGCGAGATCGCAGAAGCAAAAGCCGCCGACCTCTCCGCGAATGACGTGGAATCGGCGATGAAAATCATCCTGGGCTCCGCGAAGTCCATGGGCATCGAGGTGAAGTAAGATGGCAAAAATTGGTAAACGCACCCGCGCCGCCCGTGAAGCCTTTGCTGGCAAAGAAGAGATCACCGTTCAAGAAGCGGTAAGCCTCATCAAGGCAAACGCCTCCGCGAAGTTCGACGAAACCATCGAGATCGCCATGAACCTCGGTGTTGACCCGCGCCACGCAGACCAGATGGTCCGCGGTGTTGTCGGCCTGCCCAACGGCACCGGCAAAACCATGCGCGTTGCTGTCTTCGCCCGTGGCGCGAAAGCTGAAGAAGCCGAAAAGGCGGGCGCAGATATCGTTGGCGCAGAAGACCTGATGGAAACCGTGCAGTCCGGCAAGATCGATTTCGATCGTTGCATCGCGACACCCGACATGATGCCGATCGTTGGCCGTCTGGGTAAAGTGCTTGGCCCCCGCAACCTGATGCCGAACCCCAAGGTTGGCACCGTGACCATGGACGTCGCAGACGCCGTGAAAGCGGCCAAGGGCGGCGAAGTGCAGTTCAAGGCCGAAAAGGGCGGTGTCGTCCACGCCGGCGTTGGCAAACTGTCCTTCGACGAAGCCAAGCTGGTTGAAAACATCCGTGCCTTCGTGGGTGCCGTGTCGAAAGCCAAGCCGGCCGGTGCCAAAGGCACCTATATGAAAAAGATCAACCTGAGCTCCACAATGGGCCCGGGCGTGTCGGTCGCTGTCGAAGACGCAACCGCCGAGTGATCCTCGTGGGGTGGGGGAAGCCCCCACCCTGCGACCCGAATTTGGCGGCTTCGGCCGTCAGATACGCAAGGACCAAAAGATCGGTCCGCGCGTCTGTCCGAGACGGAGGGTTTGGGCCACGGCCTGAATAATTCCTTCCTGAGATGGGAAACCGGAAAAACGCTGCCTTCGGGCGGTTTTGGCCGGGACCCTTCATTGGACCCGAATGGGATGCAAAAGACCGCATCCTGAACTGAGCCGGGGGGCAACCCCCAAATTTGGAGTGAAACTGTGGATAGAGCACAAAAAGAACAGCTGGTCGACGAACTCGGCCAGATCTTTGAAAGCTCTGGCGTCGTTGTGGTTAGCCACTACGTCGGTTTGACAGTTGCCGAAATGCAGGACCTTCGGGCGCGCGCACGCGCTGCCGGTGGGGCCGTGCGTGTTGCCAAGAACAGGCTCGCCAAGATCGCCCTTGAGGGCAAGCCATGCGAAAGCATCGCTGACCTTCTGACGGGTATGACCGTTCTGACCTATTCTGAGGATCCTGTGGCCGCGGCCAAGGTTGCTCAGGAATTCGCTAAGGAAAACCCAAAGCTGGTGATCCTTGGTGGTTCCATGGGTGAGAACGCGTTGGACGCCGCTGGTGTCGAAGCCGTGTCGAAAATGCCTTCGCGGGAGGAGCTTATCTCCACCATCGCGGGCATGCTCGGCGCACCTGCTTCGAACATCGCCGGGGCCATTGGCGCACCTGCAAGCAACATCGCATCCATCTTGTCCACCATCGAGGACAAGGCGGCTGCGTAAGGCAAATCGTCAAACTGGCGCACGGGTTGAACACGCGCGTTGGAACACACATATCGTAACGGAAAGAGCTAAACATGGCTGATCTGAAGAAACTGGCAGAAGACATCGTTGGTCTGACTCTGCTTGAAGCACAAGAACTGAAAACCATCCTGAAAGACGAGTACGGCATCGAGCCCGCCGCTGGCGGCGCAGTGATGATGGCCGGCCCTGCTGAAGGTGGCGCTGCCGAAGAAGAAAAGACCGAATTCGACGTCGTTCTGAAGAACGCCGGCGCATCCAAGATCAACGTGATCAAGGAAGTCCGCGGCATCACAGGTCTCGGCCTGAAAGAAGCCAAAGATCTGGTCGAAGCCGGTGGCAAGATCAAAGAAGGCATCGACAAAGCCGAAGCCGAAGACATCAAAGGCAAGCTGGAAGCAGCTGGCGCCGAAGTCGAGCTGGCCTAAGCCAGAGGTGCGCGGCAACGTGCACCACGCATGAACAAGGGCTGGACGGGAATCTTCCTGTCCAGCCTGACCTGTTTTGACGAATGTTCCCAGCCGCGGAGCATTTCTCTGGAGAGGTCCATGGTCGGAGGGGATGCAGTGGGACGCATTCCAAGAATTGACCCGGATTTTCCGCTCTTATGGGCGCGCACCACGGCCCCGGTGGTTGATGCGCTCGGCAAGAGACACGAAAGGTGACACGACACATGGCACAATCCTTCCTTGGCCAGAAACGTCTGCGTAAATATTATGGCAAAATCCGCGAAGTGCTGGAGATGCCGAACCTTATTGAGGTTCAGAAATCCTCTTATGATCTGTTTTTGAACTCCGGCGACGCCGAGACCCCCACCGATGGTGAAGGTATCGCAGGCGTGTTCCAGTCGGTTTTCCCGATCAAGGATTTCAACGAGACTTCGGTGCTTGAATACGTCAAGTATGAGCTCGAAAAGCCGAAATATGATGTTGAGGAATGTCAGCAGCGTGACATGACCTATAGCGCGCCGCTCAAGGTGACGCTGCGTCTTATCGTGTTTGATGTGGATGAAGACACCGGCGCCAAATCGGTCAAGGACATCAAAGAGCAAGACGTGTTCATGGGCGACATGCCCCTGATGACGCCGAACGGCACTTTTGTCGTGAACGGCACCGAGCGTGTGATCGTATCCCAGATGCACCGCTCCCCGGGCGTGTTCTTTGACCATGACAAGGGCAAGACCCATTCTTCGGGCAAGCTGCTCTTTGCCTGCCGCATCATTCCCTATCGCGGCTCCTGGCTGGATTTCGAATTCGACGCCAAAGACATCGTTTTTGCCCGGATCGACCGCCGCCGCAAACTGCCTGTGACGACCCTGCTCTATGCCCTTGGGCTGGACCAGGAGGCGATCATGAACGCCTATTACAACACCGTCACCTACACGCTTGAGAAGAACAAGGGCTGGGTTGCACCCTTCTTCCCCGACCGTGTGCGCGGCACCCGTCCGACCTATGATCTGGTTGACGCGGCCACCGGCGAGATCCTGTTCGAAGCCGGCAAGAAAGTGACACCGCGCGCTGTCAAGAAACTGCTCGACGAAGGCAAGGTCAAAGACCTGTTGCTGCCCTTCGACCATATCGTTGGCAAATTTGCGGCACGTGACATCATCAACGAAGAAACCGGCGCGATCTATGTCGAAGCCGGCGATGAGTTGACGCTTGAGTATGACAAGGACGGCACCCTGATCGGCGGCACCGCGAAAGAGCTGATCGACGCCGGCATCACCGAGATTCCGCTGCTGGACATCGACAACGTCAATGTCGGCCCCTACATGCGCAACACCATGGCGCAGGACAAGAACATGAACCGCGACACCGCGCTCATGGACATCTACCGCGTCATGCGCCCGGGCGAGCCGCCCACCGTCGAGGCCGCCTCCGCGCTCTTCGACACGCTGTTCTTCGATAGCGAACGCTATGACCTCTCGGCTGTTGGCCGGGTGAAGATGAACATGCGTCTGGCGCTTGATAAGCCTGACACACAGCGCACGCTGGACCGTGACGACATCGTCGCCTGCATCAAGGCGCTGGTAGACCTGCGCGACGGCCGTGGCGACATCGATGACATTGACCACCTCGGCAACCGCCGTGTGCGTTCGGTTGGCGAGTTGATGGAAAACCAGTACCGCGTTGGCCTGCTGCGCATGGAGCGTGCGATCAAGGAGCGGATGTCTTCGGTCGAGATCGACACCGTGATGCCGCAGGACCTGATCAACGCCAAGCCCGCCGCGGCTGCCGTGCGTGAATTCTTTGGCTCTTCGCAGCTGTCGCAGTTCATGGACCAGACCAACCCGCTCTCGGAAGTGACGCATAAGCGTCGTCTCTCGGCGCTTGGGCCGGGCGGTCTGACCCGTGAGCGTGCGGGCTTTGAGGTGCGCGACGTGCACCCGACCCACTATGGTCGGATGTGCCCGATTGAAACGCCGGAAGGGCCGAACATTGGTCTGATCAACTCGCTGGCCACTTTCGCCCGCGTGAACAAATACGGCTTCATCGAAACGCCTTACCGTGTCGTGAAGGACAGCCAGGTCACCGACGAGGTGCACTATATGTCCGCGACCGAGGAAATGCGTCACACCGTGGCGCAGGCGAACGCCAACCTCGACGATGACATGAAGTTCGTGAATGAGATGGTATCGACCCGTCAGTCCGGCGACTACACGCTGGCACCGACCGAGAACGTTGACCTGATCGACGTGAGCCCGAAGCAGTTGGTCTCGGTCGCTGCCTCGCTGATCCCCTTCCTCGAAAACGACGACGCCAACCGCGCTCTCATGGGCTCGAACATGCAGCGTCAGGCCGTACCGCTTCTGCAGGCCGAGGCGCCGCTCGTCGGCACCGGCATCGAAGAGGTCGTGGCGCGCGATTCCGGGGCGGCCTACACGGCACGCCGCGCGGGTATCATCGACCAGGTCGATGCCTCGCGTATCGTGATCCGGGCCACCGAGGATCTGGAGCTGGGCGACGCAGGTGTGGACATCTACCGCATGCGCAAGTTCCAGCGCTCCAACCAGAACACCTGCATCAACCAGCGTCCGCTGGTGAAAGTGGGCGAGAAGGTCACCAAGGGGCAGGTCATCGCCGATGGTCCCTCGACCGACATGGGGGAACTGGCGCTCGGTAAGAACGTCGTTGTCGCCTTCATGCCGTGGAATGGCTACAACTACGAAGACTCCATCCTGATCTCCGAGCGGATTTCCCGCGACGACGTCTTCACTTCGATCCACATTGAGGAATTCGAAGTCGCCGCGCGTGACACCAAGCTCGGGCCGGAAGAGATCACCCGCGACATTCCCAACGTCGGCGAGGAAGCCCTGCGCAACCTCGACGAAGCGGGCATCGTCTACATCGGTGCGGACGTTGAGCCGGGCGACATCCTCGTGGGTAAGATCACGCCCAAGGGCGAAAGCCCGATGACGCCGGAAGAAAAGCTTCTGCGCGCGATCTTTGGTGAGAAAGCCTCTGACGTGCGCGACACCTCGCTGCGGGTGAAGCCGGGCGATTTCGGCACCGTTGTCGAGGTCCGCGTCTTCAACCGTCACGGTGTTGAGAAAGACGAGCGTGCGCTGCAGATCGAGCGTGAGGAAGTCGAACGTCTGGCCCGTGACCGGGACGACGAGCTGGCGATCCTTGACCGCAACATCTACGCGCGTCTCAAAGACATGATCCTCGGCAAGGTTGCCGTGAAAGGCCCGAAAGGCGTGAAGGCGAACAGCCAGATCACCGAGGAACTGCTGGAAACCCTGACCCGTGGTCAGTGGTGGCAGCTGGCCCTTGAGGACGAGGATGACGCGAAGATCGTCGAAGCCCTGAACGAGCAGTATGAGATCCAGAAACGGACCTTGGATGCACGTTTCGAGGACAAGGTCGAGAAAGTCCGCCGTGGCGACGATCTGCCCCCGGGTGTGATGAAGATGGTCAAAGTCTTCGTCGCGGTGAAGCGCAAGCTGCAGCCGGGCGACAAGATGGCCGGTCGTCACGGGAACAAGGGTGTGATCTCGAAAGTGGTGCCGATGGAGGACATGCCGTTCCTCGCCGATGGGACCCCGGTCGACTTCTGCCTTAACCCGCTGGGTGTTCCCTCGCGGATGAACGTCGGTCAGATCCTTGAGACGCATATGGGTTGGGCCGCACGCGGTCTGGGTCTGAATGTCGACGAGGCGCTGCAAGAGTACCGTCGTTCGGGCGATCTGACCCCGGTGCGTGAAGCGCTGAGCTTGGCCTATGGCGATGATGTCTACGAAGAGGGCATCAGCGGCATGGACGAAGACACGCTGCTTGAAGCGGCGGGCAACGTGCGCCGCGGTGTGCCGATTGCCACGCCGGTCTTTGACGGTGCCAAGGAAGCGGATGTGAACGACAGCCTCAAGCGGGCCGGGTTCGACACCTCCGGTCAGTCGGTGCTCTTCGATGGTCGTACAGGTGAGCAGTTTGCCCGCCCCGTGACCGTCGGCGTCAAGTACCTCTTGAAGCTGCACCACCTGGTGGACGACAAGATCCACGCACGTTCGACCGGGCCGTACTCCCTCGTCACACAGCAGCCGCTGGGTGGTAAGGCACAGTTCGGTGGCCAGCGCTTTGGTGAGATGGAAGTCTGGGCGCTTGAAGCCTATGGCGCCGCTTACACGCTGCAGGAAATGCTGACCGTCAAGTCGGACGACGTCGCGGGCCGGACCAAGGTCTATGAAAGCATCGTCAAGGGCGAGGATAACTTCGAAGCGGGCATTCCGGAGAGCTTTAACGTTCTCGTCAAGGAAGTGCGCGGCCTCGGCCTGAATATGGAACTCCTGGATGCGGAGGAGGATGAGTGAGGTCTAAACGGAATTTTTTGAAAATTCCGTGCCGCTTTCTTCAAAAGAAAGCGGCACCCCTCCCTCCCAACGCACCCCTTTCAAGGATTTGAAAATGAACCAGGAACTGACAAACAACCCGTTCAACCCGCTGACGCCGCAGAAAGCGTTTGACGAAATCAAGGTTTCCTTGGCCTCCCCCGAACGGATCCTCAGCTGGTCCTTCGGCGAGATCAAGAAGCCGGAAACCATCAACTACCGGACGTTCAAGCCCGAACGTGACGGCCTGTTCTGCGCGCGTATCTTTGGCCCGATCAAAGACTACGAATGCCTTTGCGGCAAATACAAGCGGATGAAGTATCGCGGCGTCGTCTGCGAGAAATGCGGCGTCGAAGTCACGCTGCAAAAGGTTCGTCGTGAGCGTATGGGCCACATCGAACTGGCCTCGCCGGTCGCACACATCTGGTTCCTCAAGTCGCTGCCCTCGCGCATTGGCCTGATGCTAGACATGACCCTGCGTGATCTGGAGCGGGTGCTCTACTTCGAGAACTACGTGGTGATCGAGCCGGGCCTGACCGATCTTCAATACGGTCAGATGATGACCGAAGAAGAATACATGGACGCCCAAGACGCCTATGGCATGGACGCTTTCACCGCCAATATCGGCGCTGAAGCGATCCGCGAAATGCTGGCGGCGATTGATCTGGAAGCCGAAGCCGAGAACCTGCGCGCCGATCTGAAAGAGGCGACAGGCGAGCTGAAGCCCAAGAAGATCATCAAGCGTCTGAAAGTGGTCGAGAGCTTCCTTGAATCGGGCAACCGCCCGGAGTGGATGGTCATGACCGTGATCCCGGTGATCCCGCCAGAGCTGCGCCCGCTGGTGCCGCTGGATGGTGGCCGCTTTGCGACGTCGGACCTCAACGATCTGTATCGCCGCGTGATCAACCGGAACAACCGTTTGAAGCGTCTCATTGAGCTGCGCGCGCCTGACATTATCGTCCGCAACGAAAAGCGGATGTTGCAGGAATCCGTCGATGCGCTCTTCGACAACGGCCGTCGTGGCCGCGTCATCACCGGTGCCAACAAGCGCCCGCTGAAGTCGCTGTCGGACATGCTGAAAGGCAAGCAGGGTCGCTTCCGTCAGAACCTTTTGGGTAAGCGCGTCGACTTCTCGGGCCGTTCGGTCATTGTGACCGGCCCGGAGTTGAAACTGCACCAATGTGGTCTGCCCAAGAAGATGGCCTTGGAACTTTTCAAGCCGTTCATCTACTCGCGGCTTGAGGCCAAAGGCCTCAGTTCCACCGTGAAACAGGCGAAGAAGCTGGTCGAGAAAGAGCGTCCCGAAGTTTGGGACATTCTGGATGAGGTGATCCGTGAACACCCCGTCATGCTCAACCGCGCGCCGACCCTGCACCGTCTGGGCATCCAGGCGTTCGAGCCTGTGCTGATCGAAGGCAAGGCGATCCAGCTTCACCCGCTGGTCTGCTCGGCCTTCAACGCTGACTTTGACGGTGACCAGATGGCCGTTCACGTGCCGCTCTCGCTGGAAGCCCAGTTGGAAGCGCGTGTTCTGATGATGTCCACGAACAACGTTCTGTCGCCTGCAAACGGCGCGCCGATCATCGTGCCGTCGCAGGATATGATCTTGGGTCTCTACTACACGACCCTTGAGCGTGAAGGCATGGTTGGCGAAGGCATGGTCTTCGGCTCCGTTGACGAGGTGCAGCACGCCCTCGACGCCGGTGCGGTGCATCTGCACACCAAGATCAAGGCCCGCATCAAACAGGTCGACGAGGAAGGGAACGAGGTGATGAAGCGCTACGATACGACCCCCGGTCGTATTCGTCTTGGTGCGCTTCTGCCGCTGAACGCCAAAGCGCCGTTCGATCTGGTCAACCGTCTGCTGCGCAAGAAAGAAGTGCAGCAGGTCATCGACACCGTCTACCGTTATTGTGGTCAGAAAGAGTCGGTCATCTTCTGTGACCAGATCATGACCATGGGTTTCCGCGAAGCTTTCAAAGCGGGCATCTCCTTTGGCAAGGACGACATGCTGATCCCCGACACCAAATGGCCGCTGGTTGAAGAGACCCGTGAGCAGGTGAAGGACTTTGAACAGCAGTATATGGACGGCCTGATCACCCAGGGCGAAAAGTACAACAAAGTCGTCGATGCCTGGTCGAAGTGTAACGACAAGGTGACCGAGGCGATGATGGGCTCGATCTCTGCCGTGACCCACCATGAGGACGGCTCCGAGAAAGAGCCGAACTCGGTCTATATGATGGCCCACTCCGGGGCCCGTGGCTCGGTCACCCAGATGAAGCAGCTGGGCGGGATGCGCGGCCTGATGGCGAAGCCGAATGGCGACATCATCGAGACGCCGATCATCTCGAACTTTAAAGAAGGTCTGACCGTTCTTGAGTACTTCAACTCGACCCACGGTGCGCGGAAAGGTCTGTCGGATACCGCTCTGAAAACGGCGAACTCCGGTTACCTGACACGCCGTCTGGTGGACGTGGCGCAGGACTGTATCGTGCGCATGCACGACTGTGGCACCGAGACCGCGATCACCGCCGAAGCGGCGGTGAACGATGGTGAAGTTGTCTCCTCGCTGGCCGAGCGCCTGCTGGGCCGTGTGGCGGCGGAAGACATCGTCGCACCGGGTTCCGATGACGTCATCGTGCCTGCCGGTGGTCTGATCGACGAGCGTATGGCGGATGCGATTGATGCGGCGGCAGTTCAGGTTGCCCGTATCCGCAGCCCGCTGACCTGTGACGCCGAAGAAGGTGTCTGCGCGATGTGCTATGGCCGTGACCTGGCCCGTGGTACGCTGGTTAACCAAGGTGAGGCCGTCGGCATCATCGCGGCGCAGTCGATTGGTGAACCGGGCACGCAGCTGACGATGCGGACCTTCCACATCGGTGGTGTTGCTCAGGGTGGCCAGCAGTCCTTCCTGGAGGCGAGCCAGTCCGGCAAGATCGTGTTCGAAAACGCGCAGACCTTGGTCAACAGCGCGGGCGAGATCCTCGTCATGGGTCGGAACATGAAGCTGTCGATCGTGGATGAGAATGGTGAGGAACGTGCCAGCCATAAGGTCGGCTACGGCACCAAGCTCTTCGTCAAGGATGGCGATACCATCGAGCGCGGCGACAAGCTGTTCGAATGGGATCCCTACACCCTGCCGATCATTGCCGAAAAGGCCGGTACGGCGAAATATGTCGACCTCGTCTCGGGCATCGCGGTGAAAGATGACACCGATGATGCGACAGGCATGACCCAGAAGATCGTGATCGACTGGCGGGCGGCGCCGAAAGGCAATGAGCTGAAGCCCGAGATCATTCTGGTGGGTGACGATGGCGAGCCGGTCCGCAACGATGCGGGCAACCCGGTGACCTATCCCATGTCCGTGGATGCGGTTCTGTCCGTCGAGGATCAGACCGAAATCCAGGCGGGTGACATCATCGCGCGGATCCCGCGTGAAGGGAGCAAGACCAAGGACATTACCGGTGGTCTGCCGCGTGTGGCCGAACTCTTTGAGGCACGTCGCCCCAAGGACCACGCCATCATTGCGGAAATCGACGGCTACGTGCGTTTCGGCAAGGACTACAAGAACAAGCGCCGCATCGCGATCGAAAGCTCGGATGATCCGGACGTGAAGGTTGAATACATGGTGCCGAAGGGGAAACACATCCCCGTTGGCGAAGGCGACTTCGTGCAGAAGGGCGACTACATCATGGACGGCAACCCCGCGCCGCATGACATCTTGGCGATCATGGGCGTTGAAGCCTTGGCCGAATACATGATTGACGAAGTGCAGGATGTTTACCGCCTGCAGGGTGTGAAGATTAACGACAAACACATCGAAGTCATCGTGCGTCAGATGCTCCAGAAGTGGGAAATCCAGGAAAGCGGCGACACCACGCTGCTCAAGGGTGAACACGTCGACAAGCAGGAGTTCGACACGGCCAATGAGAAGGCGCTCAAGAAGGGCGGCCGTCCGGCCAAGGGCGAACCGATCCTGCTGGGCATCACCAAGGCGTCGCTGCAAACCCGCAGCTTCATCTCTGCCGCCTCCTTCCAGGAGACCACGCGCGTGCTGACCGAGGCTTCGGTTCAGGGCAAGCGGGACAAGCTGGTCGGTCTGAAAGAGAACGTCATCGTGGGCCGTCTGATCCCTGCGGGCACTGGTGGGGCGACCCAGCAGATGCGCAAAGTGGCGACGGATCGGGACAATGTCGTGATCGAAGCCCGTCGTGAGGAAGCCGAAGCGGCGGCCGCTCTGGCTGCTCCCGAAGCCTCTGCCGAGGACGATATCGTCGGTGGCGATGTCTTCGACACGGCGGTAGGCGACGACGAGAGCCGCGATTGATCGTCGGTTTGATCTGAAATCGAAAGGCCCCCGCGATGAAAGTTGCGGGGGCTTTTTTATGCGCAGGGCTGGGGTGGCCCTCCGCGCTTGCGTGCTGTGCCCTGCCGCCCTGCCACAGCGCGCACCGCCGGGGGCGCATTCCCTCGCGAAAACCTGCCGACTTGCGGGCGCAGAGGGGCTTTCTTCTCGCTGCCGCGCGGGGTAGGTCTTTCACCTGCATTTACCCCTGCATAAGGCGTCGCCATGACTTCCCGCATTCTGCATATCGATGATGACCCGATCGTTCTCGAACTGGTCAAATCCGTCTTTTCAGGGGACCGTGACATCGCCGTTCTGTCCTGTCTCAATGCGCATGACGCTTTGGAGGTGGTGAAGGATCTGCGGCCCGATCTGATCCTCTCGGATATCTCCATGCCGGAGATGGGCGGGCTGGAGCTTGCGCATAACCTCAAGCAGATTGACGCCATCTCGGACGTGCCGATCATCTTTCTGAGCGGTCGGTCGCGGGATCTGGAGGTATACGATTCCTTCCGAAAGCTTGCTGCCATCGTTCTGCAAAAGCCGGTCGACCCGTCCGATCTGCGCGCGAAAGTGCGGCAGCTGTTGGACGAAGCGGCGCAGCCGGGTGCCGCGCCGGATCAGGCTTAGGGGCGTGCGCTGCGCCGGTGCCCCCGGTTTCAGAAGCGCCGACCATTCTTGACAGCTCTCGCGCCCGCTGCCAGTCATTTGTGCAGCGGCGCCATGATTGGCCGCGCCATATTTTATCGGAGCGCTTTTCATGTCCCCCAATACCATCGGCGCGCTGCTGATGATCGCCTCGATGGCCTGTTTCACCTTTAACGATACGATGTTGAAAGCCACCGACGGCGCGATCCCCCTGTTCCAACTGTTGTTTCTGCGGGGGGCGATTACATCGGTTCTGATCCTCGCGCTCAGTGGGCGGCTGGGGCGGATCACATGGCAGTTGCCGCGGCGGGATTGGCAGGTGATCGGGCTGCGGTCGGTGGCCGAGGTGGCGGCGGCTTACTTCTTCCTTTCGGCGTTGTTCAGCATGCCGCTCGCCAATGTGACGGCGATCTTGCAGGTGGTGCCGCTCTCGGTGACCCTGGCCTCGGCGCTGGTGCTGCGCGAGGCGGTGGGCTGGCGGCGGTTGTCGGCGATTGCGGTCGGTTTTTGCGGCGTGCTGCTGATCGTCAAACCGGGGGCCGAGGGGTTCAACATCTGGTCGATCTATGTGCTGATCGCGGTGCTCTGCGTCACGGTGCGGGATCTGTCTACCCGCGCGCTTTCGCCGGCCGTGCCTTCGATGACCGTGACGCTGATCACCGCGCTGTCGGTCATGGCGGCGGCGGGCCTGGCCTCGCTCTCGACCCCCTGGGCGCCGGTGACGGTGGATCTGGCGCTGCTCGTCGGGGGCTCGGCGGTCTTTGTCATGGGGGGCTATTTCTTCTCGATCCAGGTGATGCGGGCGGGCGATGTCTCTTTCATCGCGCCGTTTCGCTATACCGGGCTGCTTTGGGCGCTGTTGCTGGGTTGGCTGGTCTTTGGCGACTGGCCGGGGCCGCTGACCCTGATCGGGGCGACGATCGTTGTCGCCACCGGGATTTTCACGCTCTACCGCGAGGGCAAGGTGAAGCTGTCAGGCTGAGAAGACCTGCCGCACATGGGCCTCGTCAATCGCGAAACGGTCCCGGAAGAGCGCAACCCCGTCGGCGTCAAGCGGCGCGACCTGTAGCTGCCGCGCGGTGCCTTTCCGCGAATCGTTTGAGCCATTGTGACTGCGCACGAACATCGCCGCGTCAGGCAGGGTCAGCGTGGGCATGAAACGGGGCAGTTTTTCATGGGCGAAGTTCATGATGGTCAGCGGGCTGCCGCCTTTCACATACATCGCCAGCGCCGCAACGTTGAGCGGGCGGTAGAGGTCCGCCGCGCGAATGCCGCTGGCGTCAAACTCGGCCACATAGCCCTGCGGCCAATCAAAGGCGACCGAGCGTGCGCCCTCCAGCAGCCCCGCGCTCCGTTCCACCACCTGCCGCAGCCGGGCGATGAAATCGACCGAGACCGCATCATCGTCGTCATAGCGAAATTGCAGACAGGGGGCTTTGGGATTGATCCGCGCCGCGTTCAGCACCTCTTTCATCACCTCGCGGTGGCGCCGCGGCGGTTCCTGATGGATCACCGCCTGCGGCAGATCGGCGAGCAGGGCTTCGAGCCGTGCCAGATGCCGCGCGGGGAACTGATCGCCGACCACGAAAACCATATGGAAATCCGGGTCGGTCTGGGCCTTGAGACAGGGCAGGGCAACGGTTTCCAACAGGCGGAATCGCTCTTCCAGCCGTGTCTCGTCATAAAGATAGGCGATACGTTCTTCTGTCGTCTCATGCCCGACCTGAAACCCGCCCAGGGCAGGGTAGGAGAAGCGGCATAGCCCTATCGCTTGCATGAAATTGCCTTTCGTCGCCTTGTGTTGCGACTATGACCAAGGAAGGTTACCTCTGACAAGGGCGCGCGGGGGCGGGGTTTGGCATAAGCTTGCAGCCGTGCCGCGCGGGCTGTTGACAGGCTGCGCACAACGTCTTATACGCCCGCTATCTCGGAGGTGGAGGCCGCTCTGCCAATCCGACATCATAACTCAAGTGGTCACGATCCGGCCTACTACTGGCCCGATCCTCTGTTAACCCACCGCCTCGTTTTCCTCGGTACGGGAACGTTGCGGTAATTTTGCTTTGTGGACGCATGAAGTAGCCGAATTTAGCCGCATGGGGGATCCCCCGTGTACACAATCTGAGCGATACGGGGATATAACCGGAATGCCAACGATCCAGCAGCTGATCCGCAAGCCGCGACAGCCAAAAGTCAAACGTTCGAAATCCATGCACCTGCAGGAGTGCCCGCAAAAGCGTGGCGTCTGCACACGGGTTTACACAACCACACCGAAAAAACCGAACTCGGCCATGCGTAAGGTTGCCAAAGTGCGCCTGACCAACGGTTTTGAGGTCATCTCCTACATCCCGGGCGAGAGCCACAACCTTCAGGAACACTCCGTGGTTCTGATCCGCGGCGGTCGTGTAAAAGACCTTCCCGGTGTGCGTTACCACATCCTGCGCGGTGTTCTCGATACCCAAGGCGTTAAAGACCGGAAGCAGCGTCGCTCCAAATACGGCGCGAAGCGTCCGAAGTAATCTCGCAGTGGTGGGGCGCGTCCCCACCCATCCATTCGATGTAGGGTGGGGCCAGACCCCACCACCCGCCAAGAGGAAGACACTGACATGTCACGCCGCCACGCCGCTGAAAAACGCGAAGTCCTGCCAGACGCCAAATACGGCGATCTGGTTCTCACCAAATTCATGAACAACCTGATGATCGACGGCAAGAAATCTGTCGCCGAACGCATCGTCTATAACGCGATGACCCGCGTTGAGACCAAGATCAAGCGTGCGCCCATCGAGGTGTTCCACGAAGCGCTGGAAAACATCCAGCCCTCCGTCGAAGTCCGCTCGCGCCGCGTCGGTGGTGCCACCTATCAGGTGCCGGTCGAAGTGCGCCCCGAGCGTCGTCAGGCGCTGGCGATCCGCTGGTTGATCAAAGCCGCCCGTGCGCGCAACGAAAACACCATGGAAGAGCGCCTTGCCGGCGAGCTGATGGACGCGGTCCAATCCCGTGGTACCGCGGTCAAGAAGCGCGAAGACACGCATAAGATGGCCGACGCCAACAAGGCGTTCAGCCACTACCGCTGGTAATTTCAACGTCGCGCCCGGTTTCGGGCGCGATCCGTTCGTACTGACATTTTCGAGGAAGCAGCCCTATGGCACGCGACTATCCGCTAGAACGCTACCGCAACTTCGGCATCATGGCCCACATTGATGCCGGCAAGACCACTTGCTCTGAGCGTATCCTTTTCTACACCGGCAAAAACCACGTTCTGGGTGAGACCCATGACGGCGCCTCCACCATGGACTGGATGGAGCAGGAGCAGGAACGCGGGATCACCATCACCTCCGCCGCGACCACAACTTTCTGGCAGCGTCAGGAAGAGCCCACAGCCGATGCGACATCCGACACCAAATACCGGATGAACATCATCGACACCCCCGGCCACGTTGACTTCACCATTGAAGTTGAGCGTTCGCTGGCGGTTCTCGACGGTGCGGTTGCCGTGCTTGACGCCAACGCCGGTGTTGAGCCGCAGACCGAAACCGTGTGGCGTCAGGCTGACCGCTACAAGGTGCCGCGCATCGTCTTCGTCAACAAGATGGACAAGATCGGCGCGGATTTCTTCAACTGCGTTCACATGATCAAGGACCGCACAGGTGCCACGCCTGCGCCGATCCAGATCCCGATCGGTGCCGAGAACGAGCTGGAAGGCATCGTTGATCTGGTCACCATGAAGGAATGGGTCTGGTCCGGCGAAGATCTGGGTGCCGGCTGGGAACAGCGCGACATCCGCGAGAGCCTTCAGGACTCGGCCAATGAATGGCGCGCCAAGCTCATCGAGACCGCGGTCGAGATGGACGATGAGGCGATGGAAAACTACCTGATGGACGGCGCCGAGCCCGACGTCGACACCCTGCGCGACCTGATCCGCAAGGGCACATTGGCCATCAAATTCATCCCCGTTCTCTGTGGCTCCGCCTTCAAGAACAAAGGTGTTCAGCCGCTCTTGAACGCTGTTGTCGACTATCTGCCCAGCCCGCTGGACGTTGTTGACTACATGGGCTTCAAGCCGGGCGATGAGACAGAAACCCGGAACATCCCGCGCCGTGCGGATGATGACATGGCGTTCTCTGGCCTTGCGTTCAAAATCATGAACGACCCCTTCGTGGGCTCGCTGACCTTTACCCGGATCTATTCCGGCGTGCTGAAGAAGGGCGACACCCTTCTGAACTCGACCAAAGGCAAGAAAGAGCGCGTCGGTCGGATGATGATGATGCACGCCATCAACCGTGAAGAGATCGAAGAAGCCTTTGCGGGCGACATCATCGCGCTGGCCGGTCTGAAGGACACCACCACAGGTGACACGCTCTGTGCTGCCAATGATCCGGTGGTTCTGGAAACCATGACCTTCCCCGATCCGGTGATCGAGATCGCGGTTGAGCCGAAGACCAAGGCCGACCAGGAAAAGATGTCCGCAGGTCTGGCCCGTCTGGCCGCCGAAGACCCCTCCTTCCGCGTCGAAACCGATCTGGAATCCGGTCAGACCATCATGAAGGGCATGGGCGAACTTCACCTCGACATTCTCGTTGACCGTCTGAAGCGTGAATTCAAGGTTGAGGCGAACATCGGTGCACCGCAGGTGGCTTACCGTGAGACGATCTCGAAAGAGGCCGAAATCACCTACACCCACAAGAAACAGTCGGGTGGTTCGGGTCAGTTCGGTGAAGTGAAGATGATCCTGATGCCGACCGAGCCGGGCGAAGGTTACTCCTTCGAGAGCCGTATCGTCGGTGGTGCTATTCCCAAGGAATACATCCCGGGCGTGGAAAAGGGGATCAAGTCGGTTCTGGACTCCGGTCCGCTGGCAGGCTTCCCGGTCATCGACTTCAAGGTGGCCCTGATCGACGGTAAGTTCCACGACGTTGACTCCAGCGTTCTGGCCTTTGAAATCGCCGCCCGTATGGCGATGCGCGAAGGCATGAAGAAAGCCGGCGCCAAGCTTTTGGAACCGATCATGAAGGTCGAAGTTGTGACCCCGGAAGAATACACCGGTGGCATCATCGGTGACCTGACGTCGCGTCGCGGTCAGGTGCAGGGTCAGGACACGCGCGGCAATGCCATCGCGATCGACGCCTTCGTACCGCTGGCCAATATGTTCGGCTACATCAACACGCTGCGTTCGATGTCTTCCGGTCGTGCGAACTTCACCATGCAGTTCGACCATTACGAGCCTGTGCCACAGAACATCTCGGACGAGATTCAGGCCAAGTTTGCATAAGCAATGCGGTGCGTGGGCAACCACGCACCCCAGTCCAAACCGTAGGGTGCGTGCGCTGCACGCACCGTTCTAGAAGACCAAAAGGAGCCAACACATGGCAAAGGCAAAGTTTGAACGTAACAAGCCACACGTCAACATCGGCACAATCGGCCACGTTGACCACGGTAAAACCACGCTGACCGCGGCGATCACCAAGTATTTCGGTGACTTCCAGGCGTATGACCAGATCGACGGCGCGCCCGAAGAAAAGGCCCGCGGCATCACCATCTCGACCGCGCACGTCGAGTATGAGACCGAGAACCGTCACTACGCCCACGTCGACTGCCCCGGCCACGCGGACTATGTGAAAAACATGATCACCGGTGCCGCGCAGATGGACGGCGCGATCCTGGTTGTGAACGCAGCCGACGGCCCGATGCCCCAGACCCGCGAGCACATCCTGCTCGGCCGTCAGGTTGGCATCCCCGCCATGGTCGTCTTCATGAACAAAGTTGACCAGGTCGACGACGAAGAGCTGCTTGAGCTGGTGGAAATGGAAATCCGCGAGCTGCTGTCCTCCTACGACTACCCCGGCGACGACATCCCCGTTGTCGCAGGTTCCGCTCTGGCGGCGATGGAAGGCAACAAGCCCGAGATCGGCGAAGAAGCGATCAAGAAGCTGATGGCCGCCGTGGACGAGTACATCCCGACGCCCGAGCGCGCCGTGGACCAGCCCTTCCTGATGCCCGTCGAAGACGTCTTCTCGATCTCCGGTCGTGGTACCGTTGTGACCGGCCGTGTCGAGCGTGGCGTGATCAACGTTGGCGACGAGATCGAAATCGTCGGCATCCGCGACACCAAGAAAACCACCTGCACCGGCGTGGAAATGTTCCGCAAGCTGCTGGACCGTGGTGAAGCCGGCGACAACATCGGCGCCCTGCTGCGCGGCGTTGAGCGTGACGGCGTTGAGCGTGGTCAGGTTCTCTGCAAGCCCGGCTCCGTGACACCGCACACCAAGTTCGAAGCCGAAGCCTATATCCTCACCAAAGAGGAAGGTGGCCGTCACACGCCGTTCTTCGCGAACTACCGTCCGCAGTTCTACTTCCGGACAACTGACGTGACCGGCACCGTTCAACTGGCCGAAGGCACCGAGATGGTCATGCCGGGCGACAACGTCTCCTTCGGCGTTGAGCTGATCGCTCCGATCGCCATGGAAAACGGCCTGCGCTTCGCGATCCGCGAAGGTGGCCGGACTGTTGGCGCGGGTGTTGTGTCGAAGATCACCGAGTAATCGGAACGGTCGGGCTCTCGGGCCCGTCCCGGACAAACGAAAGGCCGCAGCATCTGCTGCGGCCTTTTGCGTTGCGGGGGGGAGGGGGCTCTGTGGAGCCCGCAGGAGACAGGGAAGTCGGTGCATGGTTCGGTTGGGGTTGAACGCGGGCGGGGTGCGCTGTCACGCCGTCGCCGGCATGACTTTGCGCACTGGTTCTAAAAACACGGGGGTTTTTAGAACCCTCTTGCCCCCCGCTCTGATTCCCCCTATAGGACGCCCATCACCGGGGTGCGTCAGACGCGCCCCGTTTGATTTGATACCAAGGCGCGATGAGGGGGCCGGATGAGCCTGCTTCCTCCAATCCGTTGAAATCCCAAAACAAGGGATATGCATATGGCCGCTCCAAGCCAGAACATCCGCATTCGCCTGAAGGCGTTTGACTACCGGGTGCTCGATTCTTCCACACAGGAAATCGTCAGCACCGCGAAGCGCACAGGCGCTTCGGTCCGCGGGCCCATTCCGCTGCCGAACAAAATCGAGAAATTCACCGTTCTGCGTGGTCCCCACGTTGACAAGAAATCCCGTGACCAGTTTGAAATCCGCACGCATAAGCGTCTGCTGGATATCATTGATCCGACCCCCCAGACCGTGGACGCGCTGATGAAGCTCGACCTCGCCGCTGGCGTGGACGTCGAGATCAAGCTGCAATCGTAAAGCCGGGAGGGTAATCATATGTTGCGCTCAGGCGTTATTGCAAAAAAAGTCGGCATGACCCGGCTGTTCATGGAAGACGGCAAGCAGATCCCTGTGACCGTGCTTCAGTTGGACAAGCTTCAGGTTGTCGCACAACGCACCGCAGACCGTGACGGCTACACCGCCGTTCAGCTCGGTGCCGGTACGGCGAAAGCCAAACGCACAAGCCAAGCCATGCGTGGCCATTTCGCAGCTGCGAAAGTGGAACCCAAGCGCAAGGTTGCCGAGTTCCGCGTCGACGCGGACGCGATGATCAACGTGGGTGAGGAAATCACCGCTGACCATTACTTCGCCGGTCAGTATGTTGACGTGGCAGGCACTTCGATCGGTAAAGGTTTTGCCGGTGCGATGAAGCGTCACAACTTTGGCGGTCTGCGGGCCTCCCACGGTGTGTCGATCTCCCACCGTTCGCACGGCTCCACCGGCCAGTGTCAGGATCCCGGCAAGGTTTTCAAAGGTAAGAAAATGGCCGGTCACATGGGTGCTGCCCGTGTCACCACGCAGAACCTCGAAGTCGTCAAGACCGACAGCGCGCGTGGCCTGATCATGGTCAAAGGCGCCGTTCCTGGCTCCAAAGGTGGCTGGGTCACCGTCAAGGATGCGGTCAAAAAGCCGTTCCCCGAAGACGCGATTCTGCCCGCCGCTCTGAAATCCGCCGCTGACGAAGCCGCGAAAGCCGCCGAAGAGGCCGCCGCCGCAGCCGCCGCAGAGGCCGAAGCCGAAGCCAAGCGTTTGGCCGAAGAGCAAGCCGCACAGGAAGCCGAAGCGCTGAAAGCCGCAGAAGCTGAAATCGCAGCTGAAGGGTCGGATGCTGATAATTCCGATGCCGACGCTGACAAGAAAGAAGGTGACGCATGAAACTCGATGTCATCAAACTCGACGGTGGCAACGCCGGGTCCGTAGACCTGGACGAAGCCCTGTTCGGCCTGGAGCCGCGTGCCGACATCCTGCACCGCGTCGTGCGCTGGCAGCGTAACAACGCGCAGCAGGGCACGCATAAGGTCAAGACTCGGTCCGAGACCAGCTATTCGACCAAGAAGATCTATCGCCAGAAGGGCACCGGCGGCGCACGCCACGGTGACCGCAACGCGCCGATCTTCCGCAAGGGTGGTATCTACAAAGGTCCGACCCCGCGTAGCCACGGCCATGAGCTGACCAAAAAGTTCCGCAAGCTGGGTCTGCGCCACGCGCTCAGCGCCAAAGCGAAAGCCGGTTCGCTGGTCATCATCGACGAAGCAACCTCCGAGGGCAAAACCGCCGCTCTGGCCAAACAGGTGTCGAACCTTGGCTGGAAACGCGCGCTGGTCATCGATGGCGCTTCGGTCAACGAGAACTTCGCACAGGCCGCGCGCAACATCGAAGGGCTGGATGTCTTGCCGTCGATGGGCGCAAACGTCTATGACATCCTCAAGCGTGACACTCTGGTGATCACCAAAGCGGGGATCGAAGCATTGGAGGCACGCCTGAAATGAGCGCCAAGCACGAACACTACGACGTGATCCGCAAGCCGATCATCACCGAGAAAGCAACCATGGCGTCCGAACAGAACGCTGTCGTTTTCGAAGTGGCGATTGAAAGCAACAAGCCGATGATCAAAGAGGCCGTCGAGGCGCTCTTTAACGTCAAGGTGAAGGCCGTGAACACGTCCATCACCAAAGGCAAGGTCAAGCGTTTCCGGGGCCAGATGGGCCGCCGCAAGGACGTGAAGAAGGCCTATGTGACGCTCGAAGAGGGCAACACGATCGACGTCTCCACCGGGCTCTGAGCCGCGGTAACGAGAATTGGGAAGGGCCTCCGCGTTGCGGGGGCCTTTTTCGTATCACAGGTGATAGGTCAGCGCCGCGGCAATGAGCAGGCGCAAAGGCCCATCGCTGATCGGCGCATCCTCCGCCAGCAGCACGGCGCGATTGCCCTCATAGGCAAAGGTCTCGGGGAAGGCGCTGCGGAAGTCCGAGATCAGCGTGGTCTGACAATGGGCGTAAAGCGCGATGCCGCCGGATTTTGGCGTGCCGAGCCGCAGGGTCGATCCCGATTTGGTGACAGGGGTCAGATAGGCGGGTTGGCCCCATTTCAACGTCTCCGCGAGCGGCCCGACGCCCTGCGCCTCTTCCGCGACATCAAAGATCAGGCGCCGCAGGGCCAGCAGGCCGGGGCGCGCCGTCTTTGGGAAGGCGGCAAAGGCGGCTTGGACGTCTGGGGTCTGAAAGGGCGGATATATCCTGTCCATAGGCCATCATAGGGCCGGGCGTGGTGGGGCGCAAATCGGCGAAACCGGCCAAAACTGGCCCAAGCGGTCGGAAACCCGCTGTTAAGGGGCCCGTCCTACGTTGCTTGCGGCGCGCTTTCCTCTACAAGACGACTGACAACGATAAAAAGCAGATAGATGTCCCACAAAAATGTATCCTCTGGCGCGCCTTCGGACGTGTCGAACGCGCGCGACTGGGTCAGGGTGCTGGCCCGCTACCGCGAGCCAAGCACTTGGCGCAGCAGTTTTGAACTGGCGGTCACCCTTGGCCCCTTCCTTTTGCTCTGGGCGCTGGCCTGGTGGGCGCTCTCGGTCAGCGGTTGGCTGGCCTTGGGCATATCGCTGGTCAATGCGGGTTTCCTTTTGCGGCTCTTTGCGATCCAGCATGACTGCGGCCATGCGGCCTTTTTCAACAGCCGCCGGACCAGCGATTGGGTGGGGCGTATTCTGGGGGTGCTGACCCTCACGCCCTATGACGTCTGGCGGCGGACCCATTCGATTCACCATTCCTCGGCCGGCAATCTGGGGCGGCGCGGCATTGGCGATGTGCACACCCTCACGGTTGCGGAATACCGTGCCATGGGGCCGCTGGGGCGGCTGCATTACCGGCTCTACCGCAATCCCGTGGTGCTTTTTGGGCTGGGGCCGAGCTATCTGTTTTTTCTACAGAACCGGCTGCCCATCGGGTTGATGGCGAAAACCCGTTACTGGCTCAGCGCCATGGGGACCAATGCCTCGATCCTGATCGCGCTGGCGGTGATCTTTTACTTCGGGGGCATCATGCCGATCCTGCTGATCTTTGTGCCCAGCACGCTTTTGGCAGCGACGGCGGGCATGTGGCTCTTCTACGTCCAGCATCAGTTTGAGACGACCCATTGGGAGGAGAACCAGAATTGGGATCTACATGACGCCGCGTTCCACGGCTCTTCGCATTACATCCTGCCCCGCCCTTTGCAGTGGCTTAGCGCGAATATCGGCATTCACCATGTGCATCACCTCTATAGCCGCATCCCCTTTTACCGGCTGCCCGAGGTGCTCCGCGACCATGCGCCTTTGGCCGAGGGCAACCGCATGACGATCCGCGAAAGTCTGGCCAATGCGCGGCTGCATCTTTGGGATGAGAACACCAAAAGGCTTCTGTCCTTCGCCCAGGCGCGCAAGGCCGCCTGAGGCCGCCGGTCCAAATTTGCGCCTGCAACGCTGTGGCAGCCCCCGTTCTTGCGGGGGCTGTTTTTGCTTTCAGATCAGGGATTTCTTCGCCCTATGGTCGTCCGCAGGGCGGCGCCGGAACAATCATGCATTGAGCCGCACGAAAGTTCCAAAAAACTCAGGAAATTTTCTTTGGAACAGAGCAGGAAATTGCCTGTTGTTTCTCCATGGAAGCTGAGGCGGGCCACCGCTTTGCAAATTTCTTTGACCTGATGGGAGAGACCTTATGATCAATACAAAGACACTCATGGCTGGCGTATCCGCAGTCGCTCTTTTTGCCGCGGCACCCGTGCTGGCGCAGGACGCGACAGAAGACGTTGAGCGGACGATCGAGCGCAACGCCGAAGCCGAAGCCCAGATGGAAGACGGCACCGCCGCTGAGATTGACGTCGACACCGACGCCGCCGCGACGGCCAATGTCGCCGGTGGTCAGGTCGTTGTTGAGCAGGAAGACGCCAATGTCGACGTGAAGGTGCCGGAGCCAGACGTCAACGTATCGCAGGAAGCGCCCGTCGTGACCGTTGAGCAGGCCCAGCCCGAAGTGACCGTGCAGGTGCCGGAACCGACCGTGCGCGTGCAGCAGCAGGCCCCCGTCATCACCGTTGAGCAGGCCCAGCCCCAGGTGACCGTGCGCATCCCCGAGCCGGTCGTGACCGTGCAGGTGCCGAAGCCACAGGTGGACGTGGACACGGGCGAGCCGATTGTCGACCTTGAGCAGCCAGAGCCCGTCGTGAAATTCGTGCGCCCTGAGCCCAAGATCACCATCGAAGAAGCCGAGCCGCGCGTCACGGTTGAGCAGGCCGACGCCGATGTGAATGTTGCTGAATCCGATGCCGCCCGCGTGAATGTGGAGCAGGAAGAAGCCAACGTGAACGTTGAACAGAGCGACGATGCGAATGTCGTGGTCGAGGAAGCGGAAGAGCCTCGCGTGCAGGTCGAAGGGTCTGAGGAAGCCGACATCGACGTCGAGCAGGAGCAAGCCCGCGTTCTGATGGAAGACTTCAACGCAGACGAGCAGGGCCGTATGGCCGAGGAAGACCGTGCGCGGTACCAGCGCGACGTTCAGCGTCTGCCGATCTTCAACCTGACCGCAGATGACCTCCGTGGCCGCAGCGTTGCCACCGAGACCGGTGAAGATGTTGGTGAAATCGACTTTATCGGCGTCCGTGGCGACACCGTTGTTGCGATCATCGGCGTTGGCGGTTTCCTTGGTATGGGCGAGAACGAAGTCGCCATTCCAGTGGAGAAGCTGATCCTGCGTGAAGACGAAGTGATCGTTCCCGGCGTGACCGAAGAGCGTCTGGAAAGCATGCCGGAGTTCAACGAAGCCGAGGTCAAAATCCTTGAGCCGGGCATGCGTTTGGCCGAGAGCGTCGGGCTTGACTAAACCCACCGCGTGTTTCGCATGAGCTATCGAGAGAGGGCGCTTCGGCGCCTTCTTTTTTTGCGTGACGTCTGCTTGGCGCGCTATGGCGGAAGGTGGGGCGCTGCAGGAATAATGGGGAAGGGCGCCTCGCATTCGATAGGCTTCCTTTCCTTTGCGCAGAGGCCCAGTCGCTGTCAGGCTAGGGCGGCGCGGCCAGGCTTTCGGCATGGTTCGGCGCTCCGGGCAAAACATCTGCCGCTTACCGCTTGACCCCCCGCAGCATCCCCCCTATCAGACCCCATCGGCCCAGACCCCGGATTCGTCCGGGGTTTGGCTATTTGAACGATCCCGGTGGATCGGATGCTTAGCTCGCAAGAGATAACCGCCCATTCACCACTCCCACAGGGGACCTTCGGGGCCCTACAACCAACGCGCCTTCGTTTCGATGCGGGCGTGCCAAGCAAACGGAAGACAGAGAACATGGCACTCAAGTCGTACAAACCGACGACGCCAGGCCAGCGTGGACTGGTACTGATCGACCGTTCGGAGCTGTGGAAAGGCCGCCCGGTCAAAGCCCTTACTCAGGGTTTGACCAAATCTGGCGGTCGGAACAACACCGGACGAATCACAATGCGTCGTACAGGTGGTGGTGCAAAGCGCCTCTACCGTATCGTTGATTTCAAGCGGAACAAGCTGGACATGTCCGCTGTTGTCGCGCGGATCGAATATGACCCCAACCGGACCGCTTTCATCGCACTGATCCAGTACGAAGACGGCGAGCAGGCCTATATCCTGGCCCCCCAGCGTCTGGCCATCGGCGACAAGATCATCGCCGGCGCCAAAGTGGACATCAAGCCCGGCAACGCGATGCCTTTCTCGGGCATGCCGATCGGTACGATCGTCCACAACATCGAGATGAAGCCCGGCAAGGGCGGTCAGATCGCACGTGCCGCCGGCACCTACGCCCAGTTCGTGGGTCGTGACGGTGGCTACGCTCAGATCCGTCTGAGCAGCGGCGAGCTGCGTCTCGTGCGTCAGGAATGCATGGCCACCGTTGGTGCCGTCAGCAACCCCGACAACTCCAACCAGAACTACGGTAAAGCGGGCCGCATGCGTCACAAGGGCATCCGTCCTTCTGTACGTGGTGTGGTGATGAACCCGATCGACCACCCGCACGGCGGTGGTGAAGGCCGGACCTCTGGTGGTCGTCACCCGGTTACCCCCTGGGGCAAGCCGACCAAGGGTGCCAAGACCCGCAACAAGAACAAAGCGTCCAGCAAGCTTATCATCCGCTCGCGTCACGCCAAGAAGAAGGGGCGTTAATCAATGGCTCGTTCAGTATGGAAAGGTCCTTTTGTTGACTCTTATGTCCTCAAAAAGGCAGAGGCTTCCCGCGAGGGCGGCCGTAACGAAGTGATCAAGATCTGGTCGCGCCGCAGCACGATCCTGCCCCAGTTCGTGGGTCTGACGTTTGGCGTGTACAACGGTCATAAGCACATCCCTGTTAACGTCAGCGAAGACATGATCGGTCAGAAGTTCGGTGAATACTCCCCGACTCGGACCTACTACGGTCATGCCGCCGACAAAAAAGCGAAGCGGAAATAAGCCATGAGCAAGGATAAGAATCCCCGCCGCGTGGCAGACAACGAAGCAATGGCAAAACTGCGCATGCTTCGCACCAGCCCGCAGAAACTGAACCTGGTTGCAGCTCTGATCCGTGGCAAGTCCGTGGACAAGGCTTTGACCGACCTCACCTTCTCCAAGAAGCGGGTCGCGCAGGACGTGAAGAAATGCCTTCAGTCCGCGATTGCCAACGCCGAGAACAACCACAACCTGGACGTCGATGAACTCATCGTGGCCGAGGCCTATGTCGGTAAGAACCTGACCATGAAGCGCGGTCGCCCGCGGGCCCGTGGCCGGTTCGGCAAGATCATCAAGCCGTTTGCCGAGATCACGATCAAAGTGCGTCAAGTTGAGGAGCAAGCCTGATGGGTAACAAAGTCAATCCGATCGGTATGCGTCTTCAGGTGAACCGCACCTGGGATAGCCGCTGGTACGCCGACACCAAGGATTACGGTGATCTTCTGCTCGAAGACCTCGCAATCCGCGACTTCATCAAGAAAGAGTGCCACCAGGCCGGTGTTGCCCGTGTGATCATCGAGCGTCCGCACAAGAAGTGCCGCGTCACGATCCACACCGCACGCCCCGGTGTCATCATCGGCAAGAAAGGCGCGGACATCGAGACGCTGCGCCAGAAGATCGCCAAGATGACCAAATCGGAACTGCACCTCAACATCGTTGAGATTCGCAAGCCCGAGCTGGACGCACATCTGGTTGGTGAGAGCATTGCACAGCAGCTGGAGCGCCGGGTGTCTTTCCGCCGCGCCATGAAACGTGCCGTGCAGAACGCCATGCGCATGGGCGCACTGGGCATCCGCGTGAACCTCGCGGGTCGTCTCGGTGGGGCTGAAATCGCGCGTACCGAATGGTACCGTGAGGGTCGCGTGCCGCTGCACACATTGCGTGCCGACATCGATTACGCACATGTCGAAGCGGCCACCGCTTACGGCATCATCGGGATCAAGACATGGATCTTTAAAGGCGAGATCATGGAACACGACCCCGCTGCGCGTGACCGTAAGGCACAGGAACTCCAAGACGGCCCAGCACCTCGCGGTGCCGGCGGTCGTCGCTAAGGGGGAATGAGAAATGCTTCAACCAAAGCGTACTAAATTCCGCAAGCAGTTTAAGGGCTCGATCAAGGGTCTGGCGAAGGGCGGGTCTGACCTGAACTTCGGCACCTACGGCCTGAAAGCACTGCAGCCGGAGCGGGTTACCGCCCGTCAAATCGAAGCGGCACGCCGCGCCATGACGCGTCACATGAAGCGTCAGGGCCGTGTCTGGATCCGCATCTTCCCGGATGTTCCGGTAACCTCCAAGCCCGTCGAAGTGCGTATGGGTAAAGGTAAAGGTTCCGTCGACTTCTGGGCCGCCAAGGTCAAGCCCGGCCGCATCATGTTCGAGATCGACGGTGTCGGCGAAGACGTGGCGCGCGAAGCCCTGCGTCTGGCAGCCATGAAGCTGCCGATCAAGACCCGGGTCGTGGTCCGCGAAGACTGGTAAGTCTGTTGCCCCGCAAGGGGTGCTGAGAGAAATGAAACCCCCGTCGAGCGATCGGCGGGGGTTTTGTTTTGGCGGGGTGGGGAAGGCGTCAAGGTCACGTCGCTACGCGGCAGAAAACGTCGTTGTTCGATACCGCTGGCCCGGAATCAAGCCGGAGGCGCCGGGCCATCGCCTGCCCGCGTCACGCCAAAGGCGTGCCGTGATTTAAGAACGCACCTTTGGTGCGGCGGGTAGGCGATTTGGTGGGGCTTGGCGCTCCTTTGCGGACGCACATCACGGCTGAACCATAAAGTGGCACGAGGCCACGTTGGATCGCCAACCCGCGGTCAGGCGATGGCCCGTGTGGCAGGAGATGATCACTGCCTATCTTTGCTAGCAGCTCGGACCGCGCCCTCGTTGCGGCCCTCTGCCGGTTACGCCCAGTTGTAATTGAAACTCACCGAAACCCGATCTTCCTCGATCATGTTCATCGGCACCTCATGCCGCAGCCAGCTTTCCCACAGCAGCACGTCACCCGCTTCGGGCGCCACATAGATAAAGGGCCGCAGCTCCTCACGGGCGTCCTTCGCCCGACCGGGGGCGGCCATCATCATCGGCAGGCGCGGGTCTTCGAAACGGATCGCGCTGGCGCCCTCGGGCATGGTCACATAGGTCGTGCCCGAGATCACCGAATGCGGGTGGATATGGGAGGTGTGGATGCCGCCTTCGGGCAGGATGTTCAGCCACAGCGAGTCGAGCACCAGCTTGCGCTCGCCAAGATCAAACTCCAGATCCTTGGCAAAGGCGGCCACATGTTGGTCCAGCACCGCGACCAGATCCTTGAAGATCGGGAAGCGGTAGGGCAGGTCGTCGAGCGAGGCGTAGGAGGTGTAGCCGGCATAGCCGTTCTCTTCGCACCAGTCCTGTCCGGCCTCGTCATCCTCGGCGATCGAGAAGCAGGAGGCGGCCAGTTCGTCGGTGTCGATCGGGCTGCCGTGGGCCGAGAGGGCGGCGTGATAGAGGCGGGTGGCGAAAAGCGATTTGATGTTTGACATAAGTCCTACTTACGCCGAACATACCCCCATCGCCAGCCTATTTGCGCCAAAAGCGCAGATGCGGGCCAACGGGGGTTGCCATGGGCGACCTCAGCGCGTATTGGCAGCTTTCATCATGAACTCCACCAGAATCATGGTCACCCTGACAGGGGCCTACTGGTGATGTTGAAAGGAAGAGGCCGTGAAAGCCAGCGAACTGCACGACAAGACGCCGGACCAGCTCCGCGACGAGCTTGTGAACCTGAAAAAAGAATCCTTCAACTTGCGTTTTCAGCAGGCCACCGGCCAGTTGGAAAATCCCGCGCGTTTGAAGACCGTGAAGCGTGACGTGGCCCGTGTCCACACCGTGCTGAACCAGAAAGCCGCTGCTGCGGCAGCCGAATAATAGGAGCCTGAAACATGCCCAAGCGTATCCTTACAGGCACCGTGACATCGGACGCCAACGCACAAACAGTTTCCGTTTCCGTAGAGCGCCGCTTTACGCATCCGGTTCTGAAAAAGACCATCCGTAAGTCCAAGAAGTACCGGGCTCACGATGAGAACAACACGTTCAAGGTGGGCGACACTGTGCGCATCATCGAATGTGCCCCCAAGTCGAAAACCAAACGTTGGGAAGTTCTGACTTCGGACAAAGCCGAGGCCTGAGCCCCTTAAACGAAACCCTGGGATTAGGGCCGCATCGCCCCCCAGAAGGTCGGGAGAAACCAAATGATCCAGATGCAGACCAACCTGGATGTTGCTGACAACAGCGGCGCGCGCCGTGTTCAGTGCATCAAGGTCCTGGGTGGTTCCAAGCGTAAATACGCATCCGTCGGCGACATCATTGTCGTGTCGGTCAAGGAAGCCATCCCTCGCGGTCGTGTGAAAAAGGGCGACGTCCGCAAGGCTGTTGTCGTTCGCACCGCCAAAGAAGTTCGTCGTGAAGATGGCACCGCCATCCGCTTCGACCGCAACGCTGCTGTTATCCTGAATAACAACAACGAGCCTGTCGGCACCCGTATCTTCGGGCCGGTTGTGCGTGAACTGCGCGCGAAGAACTTCATGAAAATCATCTCGCTCGCTCCGGAGGTGCTGTAATCATGGCTGCTAAACTTCGCAAAGGTGACAAGGTCATCGTGCTGTCCGGCAAGGACAAGGGCAAGACGGGCACCATCTCGTCCGTTGACCCCAAGTCGAACAAGGCCATCGTTGACGGTGTGAAAATCGCCATCCGCGCCACCCGCCAGACCCAGACATCTCAGGGCGGCCGCATCCCCAAGGCGATGCCGATTGACCTGAGCAACCTCGCACTGGTGGATGCCAATGGCAAAGCCACCCGCGTGGGTTTCAAAATCGAAGGCGACAAGAAAGTGCGCTTTGCCAAGACCACGGGGGACGTGATCGATGCTTGATACCGCAACCTACACACCCCGCCTTCAGGCCGTATACCGCGACAAGATCCGCGCCGCCCTGAAAGAGGAATTCGGCTATAAGAACGACATGATGATCCCCAAGCTGGACAAGATCGTTCTGAACATCGGCTGTGGTGCCGAAGCCGTGCGTGACAGCAAGAAAGCCAAGTCGGCTCAGGAAGACTTGACGACGATTGCAGGCCAGAAGGCGCTGACAACCGTGGCCAAGAAATCCATTGCTGGTTTCCGCGTGCGTGAGGAAATGCCGCTGGGTGCGAAAGTGACCCTGCGCGGTGACCGCATGTATGAATTCCTGGACCGTCTGATCACGATCGCAATGCCCCGTATCCGCGACTTCCGCGGCATCCCGGGCAAGAGCTTTGACGGCCGTGGCAACTACGCCATGGGCTTGAAAGAGCATATCGTGTTCCCCGAGATCGACTTCGACAAAGTTGACGAGACCTGGGGTATGGACATCGTGATCGCCACCACGGCGAAAACCGACGCTGAAGCCAAGGCGCTGTTGAAAGCTTTCAACATGCCCTTCAATTCATAAGCGCGGGAAGGATTAAAAATGGCTAAAAAATCCATGATCGAGCGCGAGAAGAAGCGCGAAGCACTGGTTAAAAAGTACGCTGACAAGCGCGCGGCTCTGAAAGAGATCGTGAGCGACGAAAGCAAACCGATGGAAGAGCGTTTCCGCGCTTCCCTGAAACTGGCGAAACTGCCGCGCAACAGCTCTGCTGTGCGTCTGCATAACCGTTGCCAGCTGACGGGCCGCCCGCACGCCTACTATCGTAAACTGAAAATTTCGCGGATCGCGCTGCGGGACCTTGGCTCTTCGGGCCAGATCCCCGGTATGGTCAAGTCGAGCTGGTAAGGAGCGCATCAGATGAACGATCCTATCGCAGATATGCTGACACGCATCCGTAACTCTTCGCTGCGCGGCAAATCCACAGTTGTGACACCGGCTTCCAAGCTGCGTGCATGGGTGCTGGACGTGCTGGCCGACGAAGGCTACATCCGCGGCTACGAAAAAGTGACGGGCGCCGACGGCCACCCGGCGCTTGAGATCAGCCTCAAATACTACGAGGGCGAGCCTGTCATTCGCGAATTGAAGCGGGTTTCCAAACCCGGTCGCCGCGTTTACATGGCCGTCAATGACATCCCCGTTGTCCGTCAGGGCCTCGGTGTGTCGATTGTCTCCACCTCCAAGGGTGTGATGTCGGACGCGTCTGCACGTTCTGCCAATGTTGGCGGCGAAGTGCTCTGCACCGTATTCTAAGGAGTAGACCATGTCTCGTATTGGTAAGAAACCTGTCGCCATTCCTTCGGGCGTTTCGGCAGAGGTGAGCGGTCAGACGATCGAAGTGAAGGGCCCCAAGGGCACCCGCAGCTTCCGCGCGACTGACGATGTGACACTGACGGTCGAAGACGATGCGATCACTGTGACCCCGCGTGGCAAGTCCAAGCGCGCGCGTCAGCAGTGGGGCATGTCCCGCACCATGATTGAAAACCTGGTGACTGGCGTCTCCACCGGCTTCAAGAAAGAGCTGGAGATTCAGGGTGTTGGTTATCGTGCGGCCATCAATGGCAACACGCTGAAACTGAACCTCGGCCTGAGCCACGATGTTGACTATGTGGCCCCCGAGGGCGTCACCGTGACAGCACCGAAGCAGACCGAAATCGTTGTGGAAGGCATTGACGAACAGCTTGTTGGTCAGGTCGCTGCGAACATCCGCGCTTGGCGCAAGCCCGAGCCCTATAAGGGCAAAGGCATCCGCTATAAGGGTGAGTTCGTGTTCCGCAAAGAAGGCAAGAAGAAGTAAGGAACGGAAAGATGGCAAACACCAAAAGACAGCTGTTCCTGAAACGCCGCATGCGCGTTCGGAACAAACTCCGCAAAGTGAACGCCGGGCGCATGCGCCTGTCGGTGCACCGTTCGTCCAAGAACATCTCGGCCCAGCTGATCGACGATGTGAACGGCGTGACACTGGCCTCCGCCTCCACCATGGAGAAGGATCTGGGCGTCGTCGGCAAGAACAACATCGAAGCGGCGACCAAGGTCGGTGCAGCGATTGCCGAACGTGCCAAGAAAGCCGGCGTCGAAGAAGCCTACTTCGACCGGGGCGGTTTCCTGTTCCACGGCAAGGTGAAAGCTTTGGCCGAAGCGGCCCGCGAAGGCGGTCTGAAGATCTGATGGCGCGGTGCGTGGGCAACCACGCACCCACCGTCACCACGTAGGGTGCGCATCGCGCGCACCTTTGCTGCGAAGAGGGCCGTGCTGGCCCTCTCGATGATCCGGGGGCCGCTGGCCCACCAGGATTGACCAAAGGGGCCTTTGGGCCACAGAAAAAGGAAGATGCCAGATGGCAAGAGATGACAACCGTGGGGGCAACCGCCGCAACCAGCGCGACGAGACCCCGGAATTCGCTGACCGTCTGGTCGCGATCAACCGCGTGTCCAAGACCGTTAAGGGTGGTAAGCGTTTCGGCTTTGCCGCACTCGTGGTCGTGGGCGATCAGAAAGGCCGCGTCGGCTTTGGCAAGGGCAAAGCGAAAGAAGTGCCCGAGGCCATCCGCAAGGCGACCGAGCAGGCCAAGCGTCAGATGATCCGCGTGCAACTGCGCGAAGGTCGTACGCTGCACCATGACATGCACGGCCGCCACGGCGCCGGCAAAGTCATCATGCGCACAGCACCTGAAGGGACCGGGATCATTGCCGGTGGTCCGATGCGTGCCGTGTTCGAGATGCTCGGCGTGAAGGACGTTGTGTCCAAGTCGGTCGGGTCGCAGAACCCCTACAACATGATCCGCGCCACTTTGGACGGTCTGAGAAAAGAACAATCGCCCCGTTCCGTCGCGCAGCGTCGCGGCAAGAAAGTGGCTGACATTCTGCCCAAGCGTGAAGACAACGTAGAGTCCTCCGCACAAGTGGCTGAGGAGGCATAAGCATGGCCAAGACAATCGTAATCAAGCAGATCGGTTCGCCGATCCGCCGCCCCGCCAAGCAAAAGGCCACTCTGGTTGGTCTCGGTCTGGACAAGATGGGTCGTACCCGTGAGCTGGAAGACACACCTTCCGTGCGCGGCATGATCAACAAGGTCTCGCATATGGTCGAGATCGTTGAAGAGAAAGGCTGAACCTAGGGTTCAGCGGTAGGGCGGGGGACCGCTCTACAAAGACGCCTCGCAGGAAACTGCGGGGCGTTTTGCTTTGCGGGGCAGGGTGCGGCGTTTTGAAGCACAGCGGGCCCGGGATCAAGCCGAAGGCGCCGGGCCATCGCCTGCCCGCCCTACGGGGAGGCGATTTGTCGAGGTTCGATGCAACTCTGCAAGAGCGCGCCATCGCTGCACCATAAAGTGGCATGGATCACTGTTGGGATCGCCACCCCACGGGCAGGCGATGGCCCTCCGGGGCGGCAAGAACCCCCGCGCAGCCTACTGCGTGCCGCCACCCCCTTGTCACGCCTTCCGCCATCCCTTATACGCCCCCGGTGGCCCGTGATGGGTTGCAATGGAATCGAAACGCCGCGTTTGGCCACTCCCGTCGCTGGGGGCCATTTCCGGCATAAGGAGAAGCGACATGAAACTGCACGAACTTTCCGACAACGAAGGCGCAGCCAAGAAGCGTATGCGCGTTGGCCGTGGCCCCGGCTCTGGCAAGGGTAAAATGGGTGGCCGTGGTATCAAAGGTCAGAAGTCCCGTTCCGGCGTGGCGATCAAGGGCTTTGAAGGCGGCCAGATGCCAATCTACCAGCGTCTGCCAAAGCGTGGCTTCAACAAGCCGAACCGCAAGTCTTTCGCTGTTGTGAACCTGGGCCTGATCCAGAAATTCATCGACGCCAAGAAGCTCGACGCCTCCACCACCATCGACAGCGCGGCGCTGGTTGCCTCCGGTCTGGTGCGTCGTGAGCTGGACGGTATCCGCGTTCTGGCCAAGGGTGACATCACCTCCAAGATCGACCTGAACGTCGCCGGCGCCTCCAAATCCGCGATTGAGGCGGTCGAGAAGGCAGGCGGCAAGGTGACCGTGGCGGCGCCGCAGGCTGCCGAGGCATCCGAGTAAAGCGGCCTTAAGGCTTGTGAGCGGCTGCTGAGCCGCTTACATAACCTCAAGTTTTCCCGAACGCCGCCCGCCGGAAAACGGCTCTGGGCGGCGTTTTCGCAACAAGAGAAGAGACCCCTCATGGTATCTGCCGTCGAAAACATGGCCGCGAACACGAGCTGGGCCGCATTGGGCAAGGCAACTGACCTGCGCAATCGGATCCTGTTCACACTCGGGCTGCTCATCGTGTACCGCCTTGGCACCTTCATCCCGGTGCCCGGCATCGACGGTGGCGCCCTGCGCGACTTTATGGAAAGCGCGGGCCAGGGTATCGGCGGCATGGTCTCGATGTTCACCGGCGGCGCGCTTGGCCGGATGGGCATCTTCGCTCTTGGCATCATGCCTTATATTTCCGCCTCGATCATCGTTCAGCTGCTGACCTCCATGGTCCCCTCGCTGGAGCAGCTCAAGAAAGAGGGCGAGCAGGGGCGCAAGAAGATCAACCAATATACGCGCTACGGCACTGTCGCGCTGGCGACCTTGCAGTCTTACGGTCTTGCGGTCAGCCTTCAGGCCGGTGACATCGTCGCCGATGGCCAGATGGGCTTTGGCTTTATCGCGGCCTGTATGATCACCCTCGTGGGCGGCACGATGTTCCTGATGTGGCTGGGCGAGCAGATCACCGCCCGCGGCATCGGCAACGGCATCTCGCTGATCATCTTTGTCGGCATTATTGCCGAGGTTCCGGCGGCCATCGCGCAATTCTTTGCTTCTGGCCGGTCCGGTGCGATCAGCCCCGCGGTGATCGTGGGCGTGCTGGTCATGGTGATTGCGACGATCATGTTCGTGGTCTTCATGGAACGCGCGCTGCGCAAGATCCACATTCAGTATCCCCGCCGCCAAGTCGGCATGAAGATGTATGACGGCGGCACCAGCCACCTTCCGGTCAAGGTAAACCCCGCGGGCGTGATCCCGGCGATCTTCGCCTCCTCGCTGCTGCTGCTGCCGGTCACCGTCAGCACCTTCTCGGGCAATTCCACCAGCCCGGTGATGTCCTGGCTGCTGGCGAACTTCGGCCCCGGTCAGCCGCTTTACCTGCTGTTCTTCGTCGGCATGATCGTTTTCTTCGCCTATTTCTATACGTTCAACGTCAGCTTCAAACCCGATGACGTGGCCGACAACCTGAAGAACCAGAACGGCTTCGTGCCCGGCATCCGCCCCGGCAAGCGCACCTCGGAATACCTCGAATATGTGGTCAACCGCATCCTCGTCCTCGGCTCGGCCTATCTGGCGGCGGTCTGTGTTCTGCCCGAGATCCTGCGCGGCCAGTTCGCCATTCCCTTCTACTTCGGTGGCACTTCGGTGCTGATCGTTGTGTCGGTGACCATGGACACGATCCAACAGGTGCAGAGCCATTTGCTCGCGCACCAATATGAAGGTCTGCTTGAAAAGTCCCAGCTGCGCGGCAAGGGTGCAGGCAAAGGCAAAGGTACACGCAAGAAACGGAGCCCCGTACGTCGATGAACATTATTCTACTCGGGCCTCCGGGCGCAGGCAAAGGCACGCAAGCACGTCATCTCGTCGAAACCCGCAATATGGTACAGCTTTCCACCGGCGACATGCTGCGTGAGGCGAAAGACAGCGGCACGGAGATGGGCAAGATCGTGGCCGATGTGATGGACCGCGGCGCGCTGGTCACCGATGAGATCGTCATCGGGCTGATCCGCGAAAAGCTCTCCGACAAGGCCGAACATGGCGGCTTCATCTTTGACGGTTTCCCCCGCACGCTGGCCCAGGCCGACGCGCTGGCCGAATTGATGGCGGAGGAGGGGCAAAGCCTCGACGCCGTGATCGAGATGAAGGTCGACGATGAGGCGCTGGTCGCCCGGATCACCGCGCGGTCCACCTGTGCGAACTGTGGTGAGGTCTATAACGACCTGACCAAGCCGATCCCCGATGATGGCAAATGCAGCAACTGCGGCGGCACCGAGTTCAAGCGCCGTGCCGACGACAATGAGGAAAGCCTCAAGACCCGTCTGATGGCCTATTACAAACAGACCTCGCCGCTGATTGGCTACTACTATGCCAAGGACATGCTCAGCGGCGTGAACGGGCTGGGCCAGATCGACGAAGTGCGCGGCGCGATCGCGAGCATTCTCGACAAGTAACCGGCGGATGAGGCGGACAGGGGGCGCGCCCCTGCGCCTTCTGTCGCAGAGTTTTGCGCAGGCGCTTGACGCCCTGCGCAAAACCTCATAGTCACCCCTATCTCGCAAGAGAATCAAATTGTGGCAAGGGTTCCGCCCAACCCCGCAAGATCACCTGATCAGCCTCAGCCCGATGGTCCTACGCCTCGGGCTTGTGTTGTGAAAAAAGGGTCTGGAACGACGGACCCGCAACGAAAAGGAATAGCTAACGTGGCACGTATTGCCGGCGTAAACATCCCGACTGCAAAGCGGGTTCCCATCGCCCTCACCTATATCACCGGTATTGGCAGCTCCTCCGCCAAGGCCATCTGCGAAGCCGTCGGCATCGACGAGACCCGCCGGGTCAACGAACTCAGCGACGCCGAAGTTCTGGCCGTGCGTGAGCACATCGACGCCAACTACACCGTCGAAGGCGACCTGCGTCGTGACACGCAGATGAACATCAAGCGCCTGATGGACCTCGGCTGCTACCGTGGCTTGCGCCACCGTCGCAACCTGCCGGTTCGCGGTCAGCGTACCCATACCAACGCACGCACACGCAAAGGCCCCGCGAAGGCCATTGCTGGCAAGAAGAAATAAGGGAGGGTTCGATCAATGGCACGCGATAAGACACGCACCAAGCGTAAGGTCTCCAAGAACATCGCCGCAGGTGTGGCGCATGTGAACTCGAGCTTCAACAACACCAAGATCCTGATCTCGGATGTTCAAGGCAACGCAATTTCCTGGTCCTCCGCTGGCACCATGGGCTTCAAAGGGTCGCGTAAATCGACACCCTATGCCGCTCAGATGGCCGCAGAAGATGCAGGCCGCAAAGCTCAGGATCACGGCGTCAAGACGCTGGAAGTCGAAGTGCAAGGCCCCGGTTCCGGCCGTGAATCCGCACTGCGCGCTCTGGCGGCTGCCGGTTTCAACATCACCTCGATCCGTGATGTGACCCCGATGGCCCACAACGGCTGCCGCCCGCCCAAACGCCGCCGCGTTTAAGCCGGGACTGTTTTACATGGGGTCGCGCCTTGCGTGCGGCCCCATACCGCTTTTCAGAAACCTCGAGCGTTTGTGTCATTTGGACATGAGGCACAAACAAGGATGGAGGGACGCATGATCCACAAGAATTGGGCTGAATTGATCAAGCCGCAACAGCTTGACGTCAAGCCGGGGAACGACCCGGCCCGTCAGGCGACCGTCATGGCCGAACCGCTGGAGCGGGGCTTTGGCCTGACCCTCGGCAACGCGCTGCGCCGCGTGCTGATGTCCTCGCTGCAGGGTGCGGCGATCACCTCCGTGCAGATCGACAACGTGCTGCACGAGTTCTCCTCCGTCGCCGGTGTGCGCGAAGACGTGACCGACATCATCCTGAACCTCAAGGGTGTCAGCCTGCGCATGGAAGTCGAAGGGCCGAAGCGCCTGTCGATCTCCGCCAAAGGTCCGGGCGTTGTGACTGCCGGTGACATTTCTGAATCCGCCGGTATCGAGATTTTGAACCGCGAGCATGTGATCTGCCACCTCGACGATGGGGCAGACGTCTACATGGAGCTGACCGTCAACACCGGCAAGGGCTATGTCTCGGCCGACAAGAACAAGCCCGAAGACGCGCCCATCGGTCTCATTCCGATCGACGCGATCTACTCGCCGGTCAAGAAGGTCTCCTACGACGTGCAGCCCACCCGTGAGGGCCAGGTGCTGGACTATGACAAGCTGACCATGAAGGTGGAAACAGACGGCTCCATCACGCCGGATGACGCCGTGGCCTTTGCCGCGCGTATCCTGCAGGACCAGCTGGGCATCTTCGTGAACTTCGACGAGCCGGAATCGGCGTCCCGTCAGGACGACGACGACGGTCTGGAATTCAACCCGCTGCTGCTCAAGAAGGTCGACGAGCTGGAGCTCTCGGTGCGCTCGGCAAACTGCCTGAAGAACGACAACATCGTCTACATCGGCGATCTGATCCAGAAGACCGAAGCCGAAATGCTGCGCACGCCGAACTTCGGCCGCAAGTCCTTGAACGAGATCAAGGAAGTGCTGTCGGGCATGGGCCTGCACCTCGGGATGGACGTCGAAGACTGGCCGCCAGAGAACATCGAAGACCTCGCCAAGAAGTTCGAGGATTCGTTCTAAGATACGGGGCCCGGAAACTTTTAAAGTTTCCGGGGCCGATTTCTTTTAAAGAAATCGGGTGCCGTGAAGACCGGGCGCAAGCCCCAAGGAGAGCCCGTGACACGCATCGCGGGCCAGACAAAGCAAAACCGCCCGTAGAGGGCCTCACGATTGGAGTAAGACTATGCGTCACGCACGTGGATACCGCCGCCTGAACCGTACACATGAACACCGCAAGGCGCTGTTCTCGAACATGGCAGGCTCGCTCATCGAACATGAGCAGATCAAGACCACCTTGCCGAAAGCCAAGGAACTGAAGCCGATCATCGAAAAGATGATCACGCTGGCCAAACGCGGCGACCTGCACGCCCGTCGTCAGGCTGCAAGCAAGCTGAAAGAAGACCAGTATGTCGCGAAACTCTTCGACATCCTGGGCCCGCGCTACAAAGACCGCCAGGGTGGTTACGTGCGCGTTCTGAAAGCCGGCTTCCGCTATGGTGACATGGCGCCGATGGCGATCATCGAATTCGTCGACCGCGACCGCGACGCCAAAGGCGCCGCAGACAAAGCGCGGGTGGCCGAAGAAGACGCCGCAGAATAAGATTTCGCAAATTGCGGATCGCAAAGCCCTGCCATTTGGCGGGGCTTTTTCTTTTGAGGTCGGGGAAATCCCGCTGCGACAGAAAGGGGAGTTGCGCGCGCCGAAGCGGCTGCGCATATCTGGGGGCATGAGATTATTTCTGACGATCCTGATGCTCCTCGCCACCCCGCTGGCGGCGCAGCAAGTGCCCAGTTCCGCCGCGCAGATGCAGTTGAGCTTCGTGCCGCTGGTCAAGGAAGCCACGCCTGCGGTGGTGAACATCTATGCCAAGATCATGACCGAGGCGCGGCGCACGCCGCTGCAGTCTGACCCGTTTTTCGAGCGCTTCTTTCGTGACCCCTTTTCCGAACGTCCGCGGGTACAGAACTCGCTTGGCTCCGGGGTGATCCTTTCCGACGACGGGATTGTCGTGTCGAATTACCATGTGGTCGGCACCGCGACGGACATTCGCGTCGTGCTGAACGACCGCCGTGAATACAGCGCCCATGTGCTCTTGGGGGACGCCGAAAGCGATTTGGCGATCTTGAAGCTTGAGGGGGCGCAGGACCTGCCGTTTCTGGAACTGCGCGACAGCGACGCGGTCGAGGTGGGCGAGCTGACACTGGCCATCGGCAACCCCTTTGGCGTGGGGCAGACCGTGTCGAGCGGCATCGTGTCAGGCCTCGCGCGGTCGGGCGCGGCGAACAATGGCGGGCTGGGCTATTTCATCCAGACCGATGCGCCGATCAACCCCGGCAACTCCGGCGGGGCGCTGATCGACATGTCCGGGCGGCTGATCGGGGTCAATACCTCGATCCTGACCCGGTCGGGCGGCAGCAATGGCATCGGCTTTGCGATTCCCGCCAATCTCGTCGCGGCTTTCGTCGAACAGGCGCGGGCGGGGGAGGCGGTCTTTCACCGGCCCTGGGCGGGGCTCTCTGGCCAGCCGGTGGATTTCGACATGGCCGGGCCGCTGGGGCTGGACCGCCCGGGCGGGATCATCGTGTCGGGCCTGCATGCGGCGAGCCCGTTTCACGCGGCGGGGCTGAAGGTGGGCGATGTGATCGTCACGGTGGATGCGCAGCCGGTGAACACGCCAGCGGAGATGATCTACCGCATGTCGGTGGCCGGTCTGGGCCATACGGCGCGGGTGGGGGTGATGCGCGATGGCACCTTGCAGGAAATGACCGTGGCGCTGATCGCGGCACCGGATAGGCCGGACCGGGCCGAGGTCACCCTGGGCGGGCGCAGCCTGCTGCCGGGGCTGCGGGCCGCGCGGATCAACCCGGCGGTGATTGCAGAGATGAACCTGCCCTTGGAAAGCACCGGGGTTGTGGTGGTCGATGCCGGACGGTTCGGCCCCCGTGTGGGCCTGCGGGAGGGCGATGTGATCCATGCGATCAATGGCGTCACGGTCGAAGACACTAAGGCGCTGCTGGCGCTGCTGTCGGGGCAGGTACGGCGCATTCAGATGGTGATCCAACGCGGCGACCAGCGCATGGCGCTGCGGTTTAGGGGGTAGCGTGGCGGACTTATTTGGCGAGAGCGAAGGAGCGGCAGAGAGCGGGCATCGCCCTTTGGCGGATCGGCTGCGCCCGCGCAGCTTGGGTGAGGTGATCGGTCAGGATCAGGTGCTTGGGCCAGACGCGCCGCTGACGGTGATGCTGGCCTCTGGCGCGCTGTCCTCGCTGATCTTCTGGGGGCCGCCCGGCGTCGGCAAGACCACCATTGCGCGGCTTCTGGCGGATGAAACGGATCTGCATTTCGTGCAGATCAGCGCGATTTTCTCCGGCGTGCCGGAACTGCGCAAGGTCTTCGAGGCGGCCAAGATGCGGCGGCGGCAGGGGCAGGGGACGCTGCTTTTCGTCGACGAGATCCACCGGTTCAACAAGGCGCAGCAGGACGGGTTTCTGCCGCATATGGAGGATGGCACGATCCTCTTGGTTGGCGCCACGACCGAGAACCCGAGTTTTGAGCTCAATGCCGCCGTGCTCAGCCGTGCGCAGGTTTTGGTGCTTGAACGGCTGCCGCACGCCGATCTGGAGCGCTTGGCACAGCGGGCAGAGCAGGAGTTGGGCAAGCCGCTCCCGCTACAGCCCGAGGCCCGCGAGGCGCTGTTGGAAATGGCCGATGGTGACGGGCGTGCGCTGCTCAATCTGATCGAACAGGTGACGGCGTGGAAAGGCGATGCGCCGCTCGACAAGGCGGGGCTATCGAAACGCCTGATGCGCCGCGCCGCGCAATACGACAAGGGCGGCGATTCGCATTACAACCTGATCTCGGCCTTGCATAAATCCATGCGCGGCTCGGACCCGGATGCCGCGCTCTACTGGCTGGGGCGGATGCTGGAGGGCGGCGAGGACCCGCGTTACCTCATGCGGCGGATCACCCGCATGGCGGTGGAGGATGTCGGCCTTGCCGATCCGCAGGCGCAGGCCTTCTGCCTGCAGGCCTGGGAGACCTATGAGCGGCTTGGCAGCCCCGAGGGCGAATTGGCCATCGCGCAGGCGCTGACCTATATCTGCCTCGCGCCCAAGTCGAACGCTGTCTACAAGGCCTATAAGGGGGCGCGCCGCTTGGCGCGCAGCACCGGGTCGGAGCCGCCGCCGAAACATATCCTCAACGCGCCCACGAAGCTGATGAAGGAGCAGGGCTACGGCTCGGGCTATGCCTATGACCATGATGCCGAAGATGGGTTCTCGGGGCAGAACTACTTCCCCGACGCGATGGAAAGGCCCAGCCTTTACGAGCCTGTCGAGCGCGGCTTCGAGCGCGAGTTGAAAAAGCGGCAGGACTACTTTGCCGGGCTCAGGGCCAAGCGGAAAACTTGACTCCGGGCCGCGCAGGCGCGATGGGGTGTCGATGATGAAAACACTGATCATGGTGGCGCTTGGCGGCGCTCTGGGCGCGTCACTGCGCTACCTTGTCGGTCTGGCCGTCGGCTTTCCGCTGGGCACGCTGGCGGTCAATGTCGCGGGCTCTCTGGCGATCGGGGTGGTCTGGGTCACGCTGGCCGATAAGATACTGCTGCTGCCCTTTCTGATGACGGGCCTGCTGGGCGGTTTCACCACCTTTTCGGCGTTTTCACTCGACACGATGCGCCTGCTGGAAGCAGGTCGCACCGCTGTCGCATTTTCATATGTGGGGGCCTCGGTGATCTTGTCGCTGGCCGCCTGTTTGCTGGGCCTCTGGCTGGCCCGAGAGGTATTGGCATGAGCCGCGTACAGACAGTGACCGTCGCCGAGGGCGATGGCGACCAGCGGCTCGACCGTTGGTTCAAGCGGATGTTTCCGCAGATCAATCAGGGGCTCATCGAGAAGATGTGCCGCAAGGGCGAAATCCGTGTCGATGGGGGCCGGGTCAAGGCCAATACGCGGCTGGAAGCCGGCCAAGAGGTGCGCGTGCCGCCGCTCCCCGATAGCGCGCCGCCGCCGCCGCCGAAGCGGACCCGGATCACCGAGGCCGATGCCAAGATGATCCGCAACTGCGTGATCTACCGCGACGACCATGTGATCGCGCTGAACAAACCGCCGGGCCTCGCGGTACAGGGCGGCTCGGGGCAGGCGGATCGGCATGTCGATGCGCTGTCGGAGGCGCTGATCTTTGACGCCGAGGAAAAGCCCCGTCTGGTGCACCGGCTCGACCGCGACACTTCGGGCGTGTTGCTGCTGGCGCGGACCCGTCTGGCGGCCAAGGCGCTGACGGCGGCGATGCGTCACCGTGAGACGCGCAAGATTTACTGGGCCATCGTCGCCGGTGTGCCGACGCCGTACTTGGGCGAAATCAAATACGGTCTCGTGAAAGCGGGCGGCCATGGCCGCAGCGGCGAGGGCGAGAAGATGATTGCCGTGCACCCGCGCGATATGGACGCCACGCCGGGCGCGAAACGGGCGCATACGCTTTATGCGACGCTGTTCCGCGTCGGCTCGCGCGCATCCTGGGTGGCGATGGAGCCGGTCACCGGCCGCACCCACCAGCTGCGCGCGCATATGGCCGAGATCGGCCATCCGATTGTCGGCGATGGCAAATACGGCGGCTCAGGGCAAGAGAACCTTGGTGATGGCTGGGGCGCACAACTGGGCGGGATCATCTCGAAAAAGCTGCATCTACACGCCCGGATGATGCGCTTTGAGCATCCCCATACCCGCAAGACGGTCACCATTACCGCCGAATTGCCCGACCATATGGCGCATAGTTGGGATACCTTTGGCTGGACCGAAGATCTGGCCGATGAAGACCCCTTTGAGGCGCTGCAATGAGCAAGCCGCTGCGTCTGGCGATCTTCGACGTCGACGGCACGCTGGTCGACAGCCAGGGCGATATCGTCGCGGCGATGGCGGCGGCCTTTGCCGCTGTCGAGGCGCCGCTGCCGTCGCGGGCAGAGATCCTCTCGATCGTCGGCCTCTCGCTGGATGTGGCGATGACGGTGCTGGCACCTGCGCGCCCGGCCGGGGACCACAAGATCATGGTCGAAGCCTATAAAGACGCCTACATGCGGCTGCGCGCCGAGGTGGGCGTGGCGCAATCCTCGCCGCTTTACCCGGGCGCCTTGGACATCCTGCGGCGGCTGCATGGGGAGCCGGAAATCCTGCTGGGGGTGGCGACGGGCAAGTCGAAACGGGGGCTGGATAAGCTGATCGCAGGGCATGGGCTGGACGGGCTGTTCATCACGCAGCAGGTGGCCGATTTTCATCCCTCCAAGCCGCATCCTTCGATGATCCATCAGGCGATGGCCGATGCCGGCGTGGGGCCAGAGGCGACGGTGATGATCGGCGACACCTCCTTTGACATGGACATGGCCGCGGCGGCAGGGGTGACCGGGATCGGCGTCACATGGGGCTATCACGGTGCGGATAGGCTGACCGCAGCGACCCATCTGGTTGAGAGCTACACCGCGCTGCCGCCTTTGTTGGAACAGATTTGGAGCATTCCCGCATGAGCGATTGGAAAGCGAAACGCTTTTGGAAAGAGGCCGCCGTCGTCGCGCTTGAAGAGGGCTATACCGTCGAGCTTGATGGCCGCCGGGTCAAAACCCCGGCCAAACGCCCGCTGACCCTGCCGACCCGCGCCATGGCCGAGGCGGTGGCCGCCGAATGGCAGGCGCAGGACAAGCAGATCGACCCGCGCACCATGCCGGTCACCAAGACCGCGAATGCCGCGATCGACAAGGTTGCGGTGCAAAAACAGGAGGTCGCCGCCATGCTCGCGGCCTATGGTGACAGCGATCTGCTGTGCTACCGCGCGGACAGCCCAGAGGAGTTGGTGGCGCGGCAAGCGGCGCTATGGGACCCGATATTGGACTGGGCCGAAGGATGTCTTGGCGTCAAGCTGGAGACCCGTCAGGGCATTATGCACGCACCGCAAGCGCCCGACGCCTTGGAAGAACTGCACCGCCGGACCGCCGCGCTCGACCCCTTTGAACTCGCTGCCTTTCACGACCTTGTGAGCCTGACAGGCTCGCTCATTCTGGGCTTTGCTGCGCTGGAACAGGCCTATGACCCCGAGAAAATATGGGCTGTGTCGCGTTTGGATGAAACCTGGCAGGCCGAACAATGGGGCCGCGATGATGTGGCAGAGGCCGAAGCCGAGATCAAACGGCAAGCCTTCCTGCATGCCTGCGCAATGATTGTGCTCAGCCGCGCGGGCTGAAGTACGAATGTTTCCGGTGCGGCGCCGCCGATGTGAGCGCCGCACTTTTGCCCAACGCGCACTTGACCTCGAAAGCTGAATCCGCCCACACTGCTTTTCATTGAGCTGGGGCAACTCAGCGCATGATCGTCTCCGGGATCGGAAGATGCCGGATTAACCGCCAGTGAACGTGGCGGACTATCAGGAAGAGGTAAAAATGAAAAAAACCGTAATTTTTGGCGCGCTGACCGTTGCGGGTCTTGCTGCCGGCGCTGCCGGCGCGGCGACGCTTGATGATGTCAAGGCACGCGGCAAGCTGAACTGTGGCGTGACAACCGGTCTGGCAGGCTTTGCCGCACCGAACGCCAATGGCGAATGGGAAGGCTTTGACGTCGCCGTTTGCCGTGCCGTTGCTGCCGCTGTGCTCGGCGACAAGAACGCCGTGGAATTCGTGCCGACAACCGGCAAGACCCGCTTTACCGCGCTGGCATCGGGCGAGATCGATTTCCTTGCGCGCAACACCACATGGACATTCAGCCGCGACACCGACCTGAAATTCGATTTCGTCGGCATCAACTACTATGACGGTCAGGGCTTCATGGTGCCCAAAGCGCTTGGCGTCTCCTCGGCCAAAGACCTCGACGGCGCGACCGTCTGCATCCAGACCGGCACGACGACCGAGCTGAACCTCGCGGACTTCTTCCGTAAGAACGGCATCGAATATGAGCCCGTTCCGGTTGAAACCAACGCCGAAGGCCAGCAGCAGTACCTTGCCGGGGCCTGCGACACCTACACCACAGACGCCTCCGGTCTGGCGGCGACACGCGCCACTTTCGAGAACCCGGACGAGCATGTTCTGCTGCCCGAGATCATCTCCAAAGAGCCGCTGGGCCCGCTGGTCCGTCACGGCGACAACGACTGGGGCGACATCACCCGCTGGGTGCTGAACGCGCTGATCGCAGCCGAAGAGCTGGGCATCACCTCGGCCAATATCGAAGAGATGGCCGGCAACACCAACAACCCCGAAGTCGCCCGTCTGCTGGGCACCGAGGGCACGCTGGGTGAGATGATCGGTCTCGACAGCGACTGGGCCAAGCGCGCCATCATGGCCGAAGGCAACTACGGTGAGATCTTTGCCAAGAACATCGGTGAGGAAACCCCCATCGGTCTGGCCCGTGGTCTGAACGCGCAGTGGACAGACGGTGGTCTGCTCTACGCGCCGCCCTTCCGCTAAGATACCAAGCCAAGGGGCGCAGGAATTCCTGCGCCCCTTGTGCCTCTGCCGATACCTTACGTTTCAGCACGGCCCCAAGACGACAATAAAAACCCACGATCGAAAAACGATCAACGACCAAAAACGATTCGGTAAAAGGCGCTGTTAAGGCGCTGATAATAAAAATGCCGGAACACAGGGAAACATACATGACGATACTCACCGACCCTCCAAAGGAGTCGTTCCGGCCATCTATGCTGTTGAGCGATATCCGCTATCGGTCGATCACCTTTCAGGTGATTGCGCTGGTGCTGCTGATCGCGGCGATTTGGTATCTGGGATCGAACCTCGCTGCCAACCTGCGCGCTGCCGGGCTGAACATTTCCTTTCAGTTCCTTGGCAACCCTGCCGGTTATGACATCAACCAGACGCTGATTCCCTATACCAGCCAGTCGTCCAACCTACAGGCCGCTTGGGTCGGGATCATCAACACGCTGCTGGTGTCCTTCCTTGCCTGTGTGACCGCCACGGTCTTTGGCGTCATCGCCGGGGTGCTGCGCCTGTCGAACAACTGGCTCGTGCGCAAGCTGATGGCCGGTTATGTCGAGATTTTTCGCAATATCCCGGTGCTGATCTGGATCCTGATCATCTATACGATCATGACCGCCGCCATGCCCGCGCCGAGCGCTTTCCGGGGTGACGATCCGGCATCGACCATGATGCTGGGCTCTTTCGCCTTTACCAACCGCGGCGTTTATATTCCGGGGCCGGTTTGGGGGCCGGGGTCGACGATCGTGGTGGCGACATTCGTGGCCTCGGTGATCGGTGTCTTCGCCTACCGCCGCTATGCCACCAAACTGCTTTATGACACGGGCCGTCTGCTGCCGATGCTTTGGCCCTCGGTGGCGATCCTGTTTGTGCCGACGATCCTTGTCTTCTTCCTGATGGGCATGCCCATTGGCTTGGATTACCCGGCGCTGAAAGGCTTCAACTTCCGGGGCGGCATTCAGATCGGTGCGCCGCTGATCGCGCTTTGGTTCGCGCTGTCGATCTACACCGGCGCTTTCATCGCCGAGAACGTCCGTGCGGGCATTCAGGCCGTCAGCAAGGGCCAGACCGAGGCCGCCGCGGCCCTGGGGCTGCGCTCGGGGCGGATCATGAACCTCGTCGTGCTGCCGCAGGCGCTGCGGGTGATCATCCCGCCGCTGATCTCCAACTATCTCAACATCACCAAGAACTCCTCGCTGGCGATCCTCGTGGGCTATGCCGACATCACCGCGACGCTGGGCGGGATCACCCTGAACCAGACCGGCCGCGCGATTGAATGTGTGGTGCTCTTGATGCTGTTCTACCTTGTTATCTCACTGGGAATTTCGATGGTGATGAACGTATATAACAACGCAACGAAGCTGAAGGAGCGCTGAGCCATGTCCGATACACATGCTGAATCCATCGCCTTCGTGCGTGAATCCGCCCTGCCGCCGGCAGCCCCGCCCGAAAAGGTCGGCGGCCCGCTGAAATGGGTGAAGGACAATCTTTTCCCGACCTGGGCCAATGCGATATTAACCGTCCTCGCGCTCTACTTCCTGTATCTGCTGCTCTCCGGGTCTTTGCCTTGGCTGCTCAACGGCGTCTGGAACGCCAGCAGCCTGTCGGAATGCCGGGAGATTCTGAACGGGGCGACGGGGGCCTGTTTCTCGGTCATATCCGAGCGTTGGCACCAGCTGCTCTTTGGCTTCAAATACCCCAGCGATGAATATTGGCGCCCGACATTGGCGCTGGTGCTGCTGTTCCTCGCGGTGGCCCCGGTGCTTTTCATCGATCTGCCGCGCAAGCTGCTGATCTTCACCGGGATCTACCCCTTCCTGGCCTTCTGGCTGATCTGGGGCGGGCCGATCTGGGGACCGGTCTTTGCCCTCTTGGGCGTCATCGGCGGCTATCTGGTCTATGCCCGGTTGGTGCACAGCAGCTTTGCCAAGGCGCTGGCCGCGGGCATCGTTGGAGCTGCCATCATCTGGTATGTCGGCGGGATCATCGGAGAGGCTCTGCGCCCCGCACGGCCCTTGCTCGAAGCGGTGCCAAGCCGGGATCTCGGGGGCTTCATGCTCAACATGATGCTGGGCATCACCTGCGTGTCGCTTTCGCTGCCCATCGGGATCGCACTGGCGCTTGGCCGTCAGTCGCATCTGCCGATCGTCAAAGGCATCTGCGTGGTCTTTATCGAATTCGTCCGGGGCGTGCCGCTGATCACGCTTTTGTTCGTGGCGAATGTGATGCTGGCCTATTTCTTCCCGCCGGGTTCGGGCGTTGACCTCTTCATCCGGGTGGTGATCATGATCACCATGTTCTCCTCGGCCTATATCGCTGAGGTGATCCGGGGTGGTCTCGCCGCTTTGCCAAAGGGCCAGTATGAGGCCGCCGACAGCCTTGGCCTCGACTACCCGCAGGCGATGCGGCTGATCATCCTGCCGCAGGCGCTGAAGATCTCGATTCCGGGCATCGTCAACATCGCTGTGGGCCTGTTCAAGGACACCACGCTGGTCTCGGTGATCTCGCTGTTTGACATCATCGGCATGATCCGCGGCCCGATCCTCGCCTCGACCGACTGGAACGGCGTCTATTGGGAGCTTTTCCTCTTTGCTTCCGTGCTGTTCTTCATCGTCTGCTACGGCATTTCACAATATTCGCAGTGGCTGGAACGCCGTCTTGCGACTGACCATCGTTAAGGGAGGGTTCTCACATGGCTGAGACCGCACAAATGCAGGTATCCGACGAAGTCGCGATCCGGATCGACAATATGAACAAATGGTACGGTGCGTTCCATGTGCTGCGCGACATCGACCTGACGGTCTACCGCGGCGAACGCATCGTGATCTGCGGGCCTTCGGGCTCGGGGAAATCGACGCTGATCCGCTGCATCAACGCGCTGGAAGAGCATCAGAAGGGCTCGATCGAGGTCGATGGCACGCTGCTTTCCTCGGACCTCAAGAACATCGACAAGATCCGCTCAGAGGTCGGCATGTGCTTTCAGCACTTCAACCTCTTCCCGCATCTGACGATCCTTGAGAACTGCACGCTGGCGCCGATCTGGGTGCGCAAGACGCCCAAGAAGGAAGCCGAGGAAACGGCGATGCATTTCCTTGAGAAGGTGAAGATCCCGGATCAGGCCAACAAATACCCCGGCCAGTTGTCGGGGGGGCAGCAGCAGCGTGTGGCCATCGCCCGCTCGCTCTGCATGCGCCCGCGGATCATGCTCTTTGACGAGCCGACCTCGGCGCTTGACCCTGAGATGATCAAGGAAGTGCTCGACACGATGATCGAGCTTGCCGAAGAGGGCATGACCATGCTCTGCGTCACCCATGAGATGGGCTTTGCCCGTCAGGTGGCGAACCGGGTGATCTTTATGGATGAGGGCCAGATCGTTGAGCAAAACGAGCCGGAAGCCTTCTTCAACAACCCCCAGAGCCCGCGCACGAAGCTGTTCCTGAGCCAGATTCTGGGCCACTGAGGGCAGGGGCCACGGCCCCGACAGAGACTAGAGATCGCGCGGCACGGTAAAGTGTCGCGCGTTTGCTTTTCCCCAATCCGCATGGACCCAATCGTCGATCTCAAACTCTGCCACCAGCGTCGCCCCCGAAGGATAGCGCTGGAATTTGCCGTGATCGGGGGCGGCGCGGAGGAACTGCGCGGCGGCCGTGGCGATGCCGGGGTTATGGGCCAGCAGCAGAAGACACTTGCCTTTGGCCGCGCGCAGCACCGCCAGAATATCCTCGGCGCTCGCCAGATAAAGCGCGCGGCTATAGGTGACCCTCGTCTCGTCGGGCAGCGCAAGGCCGTCTAATGTGTCCCGGGTGCGCTGCGCGGTGGAACACAGCACCGCATCCGGCAGCGCCGCCACCTGTCGCAACCAGTCGCCCAAAGCCGCAGCCGCACGATGTCCGCGCGGGTTCAGGGGGCGGTCGTGGTCGCTGGCGCCCTGCGACCAATCAGATTTCGCGTGGCGCATTAGTATCAGGCGGCGCATGGCGTTCCTTTCGCGGCTCGGCCCATCATAGGCGCGAAGCAGGGGCAGGGGGCAAGCGCTTTGACGTTTACCCGTTGCGAATGATGCTGCCCGCGCCATGTTCGGTAAAGAGTTCCAGCAGGCAGGCATTGGGGGCGCGCCCGTCGAGGATCACCGCCGCCCGCGTGCCGCCCGCCAGCGCATCGAGCGCGGTCTGCACCTTGGGGATCATGCCGCCCGCGATGGTGCCATCGGCGATCATCTCATTGATCTGGCTCGCGGTGAGGTCGGTGATCACCTCGCCCGCGCCATCTTTGACCCCGGCGACATCGGTGAGCAACAGCAGGCGATCCGCCTTGAGAGCAGCGGCCACGGCCCCGGCTGCGGTGTCGCCGTTGATATTATAGGTCTCGCCCCCCCGGCCCATGCCAAGCGGGGCGATGACGGGAATGATGTCCTTCTCGGCAAAATCGCGCAGGATGCTCGGGTTCACTTCGGCGGGTCTGCCGACCAAGCCAAGGGCGGGATCTTCGGGGTCGCAAATGATCAAGCCGCTGTCCTTGCCCGACACCCCCACGGCGCGGCCGCCCTGTTCGGAAATGGCCTGCACGATCCGCGCGTTGACGAGGCCCGAGAGCACCATTTCGACGACTTCCATCGTCGCCGCATCGGTGACCCGTTTGCCGTTCACAAATTCGGATTCGATCCCAAGCCGGGTGAGCATGTCGTTGATCATCGGCCCGCCGCCATGCACGATCACCGGACGCACGCCGACCTGCCGCATCAGGGCCACGTCGCGGGCAAATTCGTCCATCGCCTCATCGCTGCCCATCGCATGACCGCCCAGCTTGATGACCACGGTGGCATCGGCATAGCGTTGCAGAAACGGCAGGGCTTGGCTGAGGGTGCGGGCGGTGGCAATCCAGTCGCGGTTCATGTCTTGCATTCTCATTTCTTGACCCATGGGAGGCCGCAGGCGCGGCGGCTATCAGACCAGCGTGGCGATGATGGCACGCAGGGTGGGGATGCCCCAGCCCTTCTCCGAGGAGGTCACGACGATCTCCGGATAGGCGGCGGGGTGTTTGCTCAGCGCGTCCTTGACCTGCGTCAGGACCTTCTCGCGCTCGGCTTCTTTTACCTTATCGGCCTTGGTCAGCACGACCTGAAAGGTCACCGCAGAGCTGTCGAGCAGGGACATGATCTCATCGTCGACCTTCTTGACGCCATGGCGCGCGTCGATCAGCACGAAAGCGCGGCGCAGGGTCTGGCGGCCAGACAGATATTGCTTGAGCAGGCGTTGCCATTTTTCCACCACGGGCAGGGGCGCATTGGCATAGCCATAGCCCGGCAGGTCGACGAGGTAATGCTCTTCGCCTGCGGTGAAGAAGTTGATCTCCTGCGTGCGCCCCGGCGTGTTGGAAGCACGGGCCAGCGCCTTCATCCCGGTCAGCGCATTGATCAGGGTGGATTTGCCGACGTTGGAACGGCCCGCAAAGCAGACCTCCATCCGGTCCGGCGCAGGCAGCCCGTCCATCGCCACCACGCCTTTGACGAATGTCGTCTCGCCCGCGAAAAGCATACGGCCCTTCTCGGCGCTCGGCGCGTCCGGCTCTTCGGCGATGGTGTAGTTCACTTGCATCAGATCAGCTCCAGTTCGTCGCCCACGGCGATCTCTCCGCCGGTGGTGACGGTCAGGGTAACACCGAAATCGCGGTGGCCCAATTGGTCAAGCGCGGCGAGCGTATCCACGTCGCGCGCGCCGGTGTCGGTGTTTACGGTGGTGGCAAGACAGCGGGTGATGCGTTTCGACACATGCAACCGCGCCTTGCCGATTTTCAACGCGCGCCCGATCCAGTCAAATTCGGCCCAGGGGGGCGCGCCGTCAAACCAGATGTTGCCGCGCCAGCGGGCGGTTTGCAGCGGGCTGCCGGTGAGCGTTTCGACAGCGGCATGGGAGGCAAGGCTGTTGAGCGAAAGCGTGGGTTCCGCACTGTCGGTATAGCCGCGCCCGTCGAGCCGCAGAATGTCCACCGGCGCGGCGCGGCCTTCGGCCTCCAGAGGGCGCACCCAGTCGAGGAAGGCGGCTTTGTCATGGTCCGGATGAAAGCTGATCTCACTGCGTTCAGGGTGGCGCAGGGTGAGAATCTCCCCCGCCTCATCCAGCTTGGCCGTGATCGCCTGCAACTGCGGCGAGGAGGCACCGCGGGTGAAATTCAGACAGCGCGCCCATGCCCCGGGCGCGGCTTTGGAAGCGTCATGGGCCACGGCCCAGAGCCGGTCATAGGGCATCGACTGCCCCGGCGTGAGGGTCACGCGCTCAACCGTCTCGCGGCCATGGGCCTTGAGCGGATGGCGGTTGAGCGCGGTGACCTGCATCACTTCTTCGACTTGCCCGACTTGGGCTTGGCATCCGCATTGGCAGCAGCGCTCTTGGGCGTGCGTTTGAAGCCGCCCGCGATATTGCCCCAAAGATCCGGCTTATACCCCTGGCTGCGCATGATCAGATACTGCTGGGTAAAGGTGATCGTGTTGTTCGCGATCCAGTAGACCACCAAGCCGCTGGCAAAACCGCCGAGCATGAACATGAAGACCCATGGCATCCAGGCAAAGATCATCTGCTGGGTCGGATCGGTGGGCGCCGGGTTCAGCTTTTGCTGGAGGTACATGGAGATACCCAGCAAGAGCGGCAGGATCCCGATGAAGATCAACGCCAGCATCGAACCCGGTTCGGGCGCTGCATAGGGCAGCAGACCCCAGAGGTTCAGGATCGAGGTCGGATCGGGCGCGCTGAGGTCCTGGAACGGGCCAAAGAAGGGCGCGTGACGCAGTTCGATCGTGACAAAGATCACCTTGTAGAGCGAGAAGAAGATCGGAATCTGCAGAAGGATCGGCAGACAGCCCGCGGCGGGGTTCACCTTGTTCTTCTTGTAAAGCTCCATCATGCCTTGCTGCAGCTTCTGACGGTCATCGCCGGCGTCTTTCTTCAGCTTCTCCATTTCCGGCTGAAGCTCTTTCATCCGCGCCATGGAGACGTAGGATTTATAGGCCAGCGGGAAGAGCAGCGCCTTGATCAGCAGGGTCAGGCCGATGATCGCCACGCCCATGTTGCCGATCAACTGGTTCAGGTTGTGCAGCAGCCAGAAGATCGGTTTGGTCAGGAAGAAGAACCAGCCCCAGTCGATGCTGTCGATGAATTTGGCGACGCCGGAGGCTTGGTAATCCTGCAGCGTCTCCCATTCCTTCGCGCCCGCGAAGAACTTGCTCGACGTGCTGACGCTTTCGCCCGCCGCCACCGACCGGGTGGGCTGGCGGGTGAAGGCGCGGTAGACATCTGCGCGCGGGTCATAGGTGAGCGCCTGCTCGAATGTCTCGCCGGCCTCGGGGATCAGCACCGCCTGCCAATAGTGATCGGTAAAGCCGATCCAGCCTTCGGTGACGCCTTCGGTCACCACGGCGGGGCGGCCCCAGGTGCTGTTCACATCCGCTTCGGCGATGTCGTCCCAGTCAATCTCCGCGAGCTCGCCATTGGCCATGGCGACCGCGCCCTCATGCAGGATGAAGAAGCTTTTCAGGTCTTCGGGCAGCCCATGCTGCGCGATCATGCCAAAGGGCGCGAGGTTCACCGGCGCTTCGCCGGTGTTGGTGACGCTCTGGGTGATGTCGAACATATATTCGTTATCGACAGAGATGGTGCGGCTAAAGACCTGACCGGCGCCATTGTCCCAGGTCAGCGTGACAGGGCTGTCGACACCCAAGACCTCGCCTTCGCTCAGGGTCCACATCGTGTCGACCCCCGGCACCGCGTCGGGCGCAAGGCCGGAGCCGGCGGCCCAGCCGTGCAGGGCATAATAGGCGTCGCTCGACCCTTCGGGGGAGAGCAGGGTGACCACCTCGGCGTCTTCGTCGAGAGTGGTCTGGTAATCATTGAGTTTCAGATCGTCGATCCGCCCGCCCATGAGCGAGATCGAGCCGCTGATCCGGTCGGTGGAAATGGCAACGCGCGGGGCATCGGCCAAAGCGGCACGGCGGCCCGCGGGGGCGGCGCCTTCGCCCGCGTCGGGGTCCGGCGTGCTGGCATCTGACGGGGTGGCAGGCACCACGGTGCCGCCTTCGGTCTGGCTCACCTCGGTGCCCGGCTCAAGCACGGGGTCAGCTTCGGGGGGTGGGAACAGCAGGAACCACACAAGAATGACCGCAAAGCTAAGCGCCGTGGCAAGGATAAGATTCTTGTTCTGGTCGTCCATGGGGCTGCCACCTGATGTCTTGGAATATCAGGGGGGGTTCAACAGAGTAAGGGGCCAAAGGTCAAGCGGAATCGGGTTTGCACCTTGGCGCGGAGACATGGGCGTGGGCCTTATTGGCAGGGGCTGCGGCGTCTTTCAGCAAGCTCGGCGGCGGCTAAGCTGCGCTCCGTTTGGCGGGCAGGTAAGGGGGCCCGCCCTTTCGATGCAGAAGGTTACTTCGCGCGGCCATCCAGAATGCGGGGGACGCTTTGCAATTTGGCATTATGGCGCGAGATCCAGTCCAGGGTCTGTTCAAACGGCATGGGGCGGGCGATGCCAAACCCTTGGACGTGATCACAGCCGAGCTGCGCAAGCAGCACATGTTCGCCCACGGTCTCAACCCCTTCGGCCAGGGTTTCGACGCCGAGCCTTTCCGCCATGGTCAGGATCGCGCTGATCATGCGCTGCTGGTCGGGGTCACGGTCCGCCTTCATTACAAAGGACCGGTCAATCTTGATCCGGCTGACGGAAAAGCGGCGGATCGAGGCGATGGAGGCATGTCCGGTGCCGAAATCATCCAGATCAATGCGGCAGCCGAGTTTGCCCAAGGCGGTGATATTGCGGGTGATCACGTCATCCGGGGTCGAGGCGACGACGGTTTCCAATACTTCGACCGCCAAACGGTCGGGGGTAAGGTCAAAGCGGTCCAGCTCCCATGTGATTTTGTCGATCAGGCGCGGGTTGTTCAACTCGCAGCCCGCGAAATTCACCCCGATCTGCGGCACCTCGACGCCCGACCCGTCCCATGCCTTGAGGGCTGCGAAGGCGTGGTACATCATCACTTCGGCCAGCCGCTCCAGCAGGCCGATGTCTTCGATGATGGGCAAGAACTCCGCCGGGGAGATCATGCCGCGGACCGGATGGTTCCAGCGTGCCAAAGCCTCAAACCCGGTAATCTGCCCTGTGTCGGTGGAAATTTGCGGCTGAAACCACGGCTGAATCTGGCCGTTGTCGAGCGCCTGCACCACCTCTTCGCGCAGTTCGGCCCGGTTTTCGGTGTCGCGGCGCATTTGATCGGAGAAGGCACGGATCGAGGAGGGGCCGCGCCGCTGCGCGGCGCGCAGGGCGGTGGCGGCGGCGCGAAGCCAAGCGGCCCCATCGTCACCCGGGGCCCGGGTGTTGAGGCAAAACCCGACCGAGGCGGTCAGATAGATCGCGACACCGTCAATCGATACTGGCTCTTCCACCGCCGCCTGGAGGCGCCCGGCAAGCTGGATGCAAAGCTCAAGGTCCAGCTGGCGCACCGGATCCATGCATATGGCAAAACGCGCATCCCCCATCTGCCCCACATTGTCATCGCCGCGCAGCGCGGTCACGAGCCGTTCACCGGTGCGCTGCACGACAATATCAGCGGCGCTCTGACCATGGCGATCTGTCAGCTGGTCCAGGTCTTCGATCGCGATGAAAAAGGCTGCGGTGTGGCGCCCCTTTGCCTTGGCGCGCTGATAGACCTGTTCGGTCAGTTCCTCAAAGGCGCTGCGCTGAAACAACCCGCTGACCGCATCACGCGGCAGCATCAGCCCACCGCCAAGGCGATTGCCGACAAGATAAAGGATCGGAAGCAGAGCCGCGGCAAGAAACAAAGCAACTTCCCCGCCGAACCAGAAGGCGGCCAGGGTCAGCGCCGGAAGAAAGGCCAATGCGGGCGGGCCGGTCAGCGTGGCCGCCACAGAACGCCGCATCGATGTCAGCCCCGAGCGCTGTTGAAATGCCATGGCGATCTTCCCCTTGTCTGGGCGCAAATCTGCGCTGCCAGCTACAGGGGTATCGTGTCTGCGGTATGATGGGGGTTAACGGAACGGGGAATCCTGAGGGGATTTTACCTAAAATTGTTCCGTGTCTGTGCTCTCAACGTTCCGCATTAGTCCTTCAAAGTCGAAAAGCTTGGGATCCAGGAGATGAGAGGGCCGGGCATTCATCAAGGCGCGGAACATAACTTGGCGGCGGCCCGGGCTATTGGCCTCCCATCCATCAAGGATGGCCTTGACCTGCTGACGTTGCAACCCATCCTGCGACCCGCAGAGATCGCAGGGGATGATGGGGTAATTCATCGCCGTGGCAAAGCGTTCGCAATCGGCTTCGGCCACATGGGCAAGGGGGCGGTAGAGAAACAGGTCGCCTTCTTCGTTGACCAGTTTCGGGGGCATGGTCGCCAATCGCCCGCCGTGAAAGAGATTCATAAAGAAGGTTTCGAGGATGTCGTCCCGGTGGTGGCCCAGCACCACGGCAGAACAGCCTTCCTCGCGGGCGATCCGGTAGAGATTGCCGCGGCGCAGGCGACTGCACAGCGCGCAAAACGTGCGTCCGGCGGGGATTTTATCCATCACGATCGAATAGGTGTCTTGGTATTCGATGCGGTGTGGCACACCCATCTTCTCCAGAAACTCCGGCAGAACGGTCGCAGGAAAGCCCGGTTGCCCCTGATCGAGGTTGCAGGCCAGCAGATCGACGGGCAGCAGTCCGCGCCATTTCAGCTCATGCAACACCGCCAGCAGCGTATAGCTGTCCTTCCCGCCGGAGAGGCAGACCAGCCAGCGCGGTCTGGGGGCGCCTTCGGCGGTGGGCTCGACCATGCCGTATTGCTCGATCGCCTCACGGGTCATCCGGACGATGCGCTTGCGCAGCTTCTTGAATTCGGTGCTCGGCGGCGCGCCGGCAAAGAGTGGGTGGATCTCGTTGGGTTCGTCCAGCATCATCGGTCTTTCGTCATCAAGAATGGTGTCACCTAGAGCAATCCGCGCGATTCTCGCAAGATGCGCTCAGTCTGGCACGTTGTCGATGCCGCTGCGCCCCCAGGGGTGACAGCGCGCGATCCGCCGCGCGGCCAGCCAGCCCCCGCGCAGGCCGCCGTGCTTTTGCAGCGCTTCGAGCGCATAGGCGCTGCAGGTTGGCTGGTAGCGGCAGTTGTACCCAACCCAGGGGCTGAAGATCAGCCGATACCCTCGCACCGGCAGGGACAATAGGGTGGCGAGGGGGGTCATTTCTTGACCCCGTGCAGGGTGTCCAGCGCGCGTTCCAGATCCGCAAGGAGGTGCGCGAAGGGCAGGGTGGCGGTGGCCTCGCGGCGCCCGACAAAGACGTAATCCATCCCGGCGCGGCCCCGGTGGGGCAGGGTCAGCCGGGCGATTTCGCGCAGGCGGCGCTTGGCGCGGTTGCGGGCCACAGCGTTGCCGACCTTTTTGGAGCAGGTGAAGCCGACGCGAATGGGCGCGTCGCTGGGCTCGCCTGCGCGGCGCGGGCGCATTTGCAGGATGAAACCGGGGGTTGCCACACGTTTGGCGCGGCTGGCGCGTTGGAAATCGGCGCGTTTGGTTAGAACGGCCAGTCGCAATGAAACCGCCGGAGCAGTGTCCCCCGTCGTGGCGTTAGTGCCATCCTGGGGTGCCTCCGGCGGTGTCATATTCTGGTTCCGAAGATCGAAGGCGCTTACGCGCTCAGCGATTTCCGGCCCTGTGCGCGGCGCGCATTGATGATCTTGCGGCCGGCTTTGGTGGCCATACGCGCGCGGAAACCATGGCGCCGCTTGCGCACGAGGTTCGAGGGTTGAAAGGTGCGTTTCATCGCTCCGTCTCCATCTAAAGCTGGCTGGGCACGGAATCACTTGAAGGTTCCACCGCGGCCAGCGTCAATTCAAGCCCGTCCTCTAAAGCGATGAGGCGGCCAAGTCAAACCCTCTGACAGGGAAAAATGGCGCTTTGCAACAAAATGCCGAGGCGGAACCGGCTTGGATGTTTCAGTTTGCCGCCGAAGCCTGCAAAATCGGTCCTTTATCTACAAGTCCTATCAACCACGCGTGAGGTGGCTACCCGTCGCCCCACTTTCGCGCCATCCTAACAGGGATCCCGCCCCGGTCCATAGTGGCCCAATGGAAGTGACCCTATGCGCCACAATGCCCCCTCGTTAACACGCTACCTGCCCTTGGGGGTGATTTTGATCGTGGCGGCCATCGGGGCTTTCACCCTTCGGGATTACCTGAGCTTTGATGCGTTGCGCGAGAATCGCGCGGCGCTGATCGCTTTTCGGGATGAGAATTATCTGCTGACCGTTGGGGGTTTCATCGCCGCCTATGTGGTGATCGTCGCCTTCTCGCTGCCCGGCGCCACCGTCGCCACGCTCACGGGGGGCTTTCTGTTTGGCGTCTTCCCCGGCGCGCTCTTTAACGTCACCGCAGCGACCTTGGGGGCGGTGGTGATCTTCCTCGCCGCGCAATGGGGCCTGGGTGAGCGGCTGAAACAGCGGCTGGACGCCTCTGACGGAATGCTGCGTAAGATCAAGGCGGGCATTGATGACAATCAGTGGTCGATGCTCTTCTTGATCCGGCTGGTGCCGGTGGTGCCGTTTTTTGTCGCGAATCTCCTGCCTGCCTTTCTCGGCGTGCCGCTCCTGCGCTTTGTGATCTCGACCTTTTTGGGCATCATGCCCGGGGCGCTGGTCTTTACCTCGGTAGGGGCAGGGCTAGGTAGCGTATTCGCCCGGGGTGAGTCTCCGAACCTCGGGATCATATTCGAGCCGCATATTCTGCTGCCCATTCTGGGGCTTTGCGTGCTGTCGCTGTTGCCCGTGGCGATCAAGACATTCTCGGGCAAGAAGGATTTGCTGAAATGACCACCCGTATCAAGACCGACGTTCTTATTATCGGCGCGGGCTCTGGCGGGCTGTCGGTGGCGGCGGGGGCCGTGCAGATGGGCGCGGATGTGACGCTGCTTGAGGGCCATAAGATGGGCGGTGATTGCCTGAATTATGGCTGTGTGCCGTCAAAGGCGCTGATCAAGTCCGGCAAGACCGCCTATGCCCAGCAGCATAGCGCGCAATATGGGGTCGAGGATGCCGCCGGTGCCGTCGATTACGCCGCGGCCAAGGATCACGTGGCCGAGGTTATTGCCCAGATCGCCCCAGTCGATTCCGTTGAGCGTTTCGAAGGGCTGGGCGTGCGTGTGATCCAAGAATACGGGCGCTTTATCTCGGATCACGAGGTGCAGGCGGGCGATACCATCATCAGCGCCCGGCGCATCGTGCTGGCCACCGGCTCTTCACCGCTGGTGCCCCCGATTCCGGGGCTTGAGGATGTGCCCTATGAGACCAATGAGACCCTTTTTGACCTGCGCGAAAAGCCCGCGCATCTGATCATCATCGGCGGTGGCCCGATCGGGATCGAAATGGCGCAGGCGCATGTGCGTTTGGGCAGCAAGGTGACCGTGATCGAAGGCAGCCGCGCTCTGAGCAAGGATGACCCGGAGCTGGCCGAGGTCGTCTTGCAGAGCCTGCGCGATGAGGGCGTGCATTTTGAAGAAGGCAGTGATGCGGCGCGGATCAGCGGGCAGCGGGGGGCGATCGAGGTCGAGACCGAGGATGGCCGCGTGATCAAAGGTTCGCATCTGCTGATGGCCGTGGGGCGCAAAAGCAATACCGAGCGGCTCGACCTCGACAAAGCCGGGATCGAGACCACCAAGGCGGGCATCAAGGTCGATGACAGCCTGCGCAGCAGCAACCGCCGCGTCTATGCGATCGGCGATGTGGCGGGCGGGCTGCAATTCACCCATCTGGCCAATTATCATGCGGGGGTCGTAATTCGCTCGATCCTCTTTGGCCTGCCCAGCAAGACCAAACTGGCGCATATTCCTTGGGTCACCTATACCGCGCCGGAACTGGCGCAGGTCGGCATGACCGAGGCGCAGGCGCGTGAGGCGCACGGGGATAGGCTGGAGGTCGTGCGCTTTCACTACAATCACAACGACCGCGCCATTGCCGAACGCCAGACAAAAGGGTTTATCAAGGTGATGGTGGTCAAGGGCCGTCCGGTCGGGGCCAGCATTGTCGGGCATCAGGCGGGCGAGTTGATCTCGCTGTGGTCGCTGGCGCTGGTCAATAAGATGAAGATGAGCCAGATTGCAGCAATGGTTGCCCCATACCCAACGATTTCCGAGATCAACAAACGCGCGGCCGGCGCCTATTTCAGCCCGCGCCTGTTTGAGAGCGATTTGGTAAAATGGGTGGTGCGCGCCCTGCAGCGCCTGTTGCCCTGAGGATGTCCATGATCCACTCGCTTTCCGGCCGATTGCTGATCCTGACCACCATCTTCGTGATGCTGGCCGAGGTGTTGATCTTTGTCCCCTCCATCGCCCGGTTCCGCGAAGAATATATGCTGACCCGGCTGGAGCGGGCGCAGATTGCCTCTCTCGCCTTGCTGGCCGATGATATGCTCGACCCGGCGTTGGAAGAGGAGCTGCTGCGCAACGCCGAGGTCTTCAACGTCGTGCTGCGCCGCGACGAGGCGCGGCAATTGGTGCTGGCCTCGCCGATGCCACGCACCGTGTCGCAGACCTATGACCTGCGTGACGCCACAGCCGTGGTGCTGATCCGCGATGCGATGCTGCGCCTGTTCCGCCCCGGCAATGAAGTCGTGCGGGTCATCGGCGCCCCGGTGCGCGAGGCCGGGCTGCTGATCGAAGTCACCATGGAGACCGCGCCCATGCGGGCAGCGATGCTCGATTACGGGATGCGCATCCTGATGCTCTCGGCGGTGATTTCGGTGATCACGGCGGTGCTGCTGTTCTTTGCCATGCGCGCGCTGCTGCTCAAGCCGATCAAACGGGTCGCGGGCCATATGCAACGCTATGCCGCCGCCCCCGAGGACGCCCGGCGCATCATCGAGCCTTCGGCGGGCGTGACCGAGCTGCGCGAAGCGGAAGAGGCGCTGAAGACCTTGCAGACAGACCTGACGCAGGCGCTCAAGCAAAAGGAGCGTCTGGCGCAATTGGGCGGGGCGGTCAGTAAAATCAGCCATGACCTGCGCAATATCCTAAGCTCTGCGCAGCTGTTCACCGACCGGATTGAGATGTCCGACGACCCCACCGTCAAGCGGATGGCCCCGAAACTTGTGGGCTCGATCACCCGCGCGGTGCATCTGTGCGAATCGACCTTGGCCTTTGGCAAGGCCGAGGAACCGGGCCCGACCCTGACCCGCGTGCGGCTGGCGGAACTGGTGGAAGAGGTGATCGACGCGGAGCGCTTTGCCGATCCCGAGACCGACATCAGTTTCGCCGCCGACATTCCGATGGGGCTGACCGTGCGGGCGGACCCGGAGCAGCTTTACCGCGTGTTGACCAACCTGATCCGCAACGCGCGGCAGGCCATCGCCGCCACCGGGGCGCCGGGGGAGGTTCATCTGCATGCGAGCGAGGAGGCGGAGGCCTGGCGGATCGTGGTCTCCGACACCGGCCCCGGGTTGCCGCCCAAAGCCCGCGAGCATCTCTTCACCGCTTTCCAGGGCGGCGCGCGCAAAGGCGGGTCGGGGCTTGGGCTGGTGATCGCGTCAGAATTGGTGCGGGGCCATGGCGGGACGCTGAGCCTGCGCAGCAGCGGCCCGGAGGGCACGGTTTTCGAGATCAATCTGCCCAAAAGCGACGGGACCGTCTGACCCTTTGCAGAAAATCCGAAGTTTTTTCCTTTTCAGCAAATTCAGGGCTTGCAACCCCCGCGCTGCAAGACTAAACCCCGCCCCAGTGGACCGATAGCTCAGCTGGATAGAGTACCTGACTACGAATCAGGGGGTCGGGGGTTCGAATCCTCCTCGGTCCGCCACTACCCCCTTTGAAGGTGATTTGATTTCAGTGAGTTACCTTGGTTTCTCATTCTCAACCCACCACTTTTCCCTCCACTTGTCGGAGCTTTGGCGCCCAAGGCGATAGATGCTGAAGTGGTGTTGAGAGCCAATGCGCAGCGCGATAACCGTTCGGCCCGCGGCGGCCGGTAGCCTATGCAGGCTGCAAGTTCTCCTATGAAACTGCCCGTTTGCTCTGCGCTGCATCCAAGGAACTGACTGATGACCTCGCGCTGATGGGCTTGATGGCTATTTCTGTCTAAGTGGTTAATGCTGACATGGCCGCCTTCGAGCTAGGTGCTACTGTTCCAGGCACCTGCAAGGCTGCGCAGGAAATGGCCGCGGCACAGGGCTACAGAGAAGGGTCTCTAGAATGAGCAAGAGCATGGAACTCGACGGTACGACTGGCGCCTTAAGCGTCTCCATGGATACCGGCACCCCTAAACCCGTGACCAAACCAAAGACCGATCGAACGTTCGACCCTCTGTCAGAATACGGCAGCCATGCTTGGTGCGCTGCGGTGCTCGGTAAAAGCACTGACTGGTTTCGAAAGAACCGGGAGACGTTGGAGGCCGAAGGGTTCCCGAGGGTGTGCAGGATCGTTGGTCACACCATAAAGGCTGATGTTCGAGCATGGATCACCAAGCGGCGGCAATACTCCGATGTGGCTGCGAAAGATCGGCGCCCGCCGTCCCAAGGGAATAAGGAGCGCCCTGAATTCTTCTGATAGCTGGGTGAAAGCATGAAGGCATGCATGCATCCATTCAAGTATCGAGGCTGGCTGACCCCCAGCGGATTGCCTGACCTCGAAGGGGGTAGGGGGGTCTCGATCGGAGGGGGGTGGGGGGAAAATTCGCGCGCGCAGAGCTGGTAGTCGTCTCCCTCTCTCGCGGCTTACACAATTTCGCCGCCGTAATACGCTGGTGCATCTGGAATGCGGGTTTTGGCCTGTAACCCTGTCTCCGTAATCACATGGAGATATGCTTGTGCCCCGTAAAATTTTTTCATTTCGTTTGGATCATGACCTTGTCGCTGGTCTGGATCGATACTGTGCTGCTCGTGACCTGACGCGCGCTGAGGTAGTGCGCTCGGCCATTGAAGCGCTGATAGGCCATGGCAAGCCTGATGGGGCCCAGCCTGTTACTTCTGGCGGGGGGACACGGGTATGAGTTTCTACGATTGTTTGACGGACGCTATGGCCGAGGGCAGCGTCGACCGAGTGCGTGGTGAGCGCGCGCAGCGAATGTGGCGCGAGGCGGCTGATATCTACGAGCGTCAAGGCTGGACCCGCCACAATGCCGAAGCCATGGCCGGGGAGGACGTGAAAGCAGCGTTCAAGAAAGAGGCGGGGGAAATTCGGCACGTCTATCAGGCCCAATTGGCAAACGCGCGCAAACAGCAGTTACTTGTGAACTCGACCCCTGATCAGGACTTGAAGCACTTACAGACGTTCAGCGTTGAGAAGCTGGACTATGAGGCGCGCGCGTTGACCAGATGGTTCAATTTGCGTGTGGCCGATCTATTGAAGAACGTTCACCGCAAGACGACTGGCAGCCTCTCTGACCCGGCAATGATGCTGGACCTGACGAAAGAAATGCTTGGAGAAGCGACAGGTAGCGCCCCGGCAAAGGCGTTGGCGCGATCCATACATACTGCCCTCAATGACATGCGCCTGATGGCAAACGAGGCGGGAGCGATAATTGGGAAAATCGACAATTGGCTTCCCCAGAGCCATGACCGCTACCTGATCGTAAGGGCCGGAAAGTCTAAGTGGGTCAATAGCTTGATCGACAGTGGAGAACTGGACTGGTCGAAGATCAGGAACCATTCCACCGGGCGACCGTTTCAGGCCAACCCAGACGATCCGGTTCCCATGCGTGAGACACAGGAAAGGCTTCTGGGCGACATCTACGACAACATTGCCTACGGGAAGGGTTCACGCGATGCGGTTTATGGAAAGGCCCAAGGCGTCCCAACTTACAGGCAGCACGCACAAGAGCGCATCCTGCACTTCAAAACGGCTGATGGTTGGATCAAATACAACAGCCAGTACGGGCTGAGTGACCCTTTCACCGCGATCATGAGCCATGTGAATTCGATGGCAAACGATATCGCGGCCATGCGAAATTTCAGCCCAAACACAGGCCTCGGCCTCGACTATCAGCGCCAGCTTATCGTTAAGCGGGCAAGGGAGCGTGGGCTCGATCCGGATGCGGTCACAGGGGGCAGCGCCCATGCGGAACGTATGCTGCGGTTGTTCAATGGTCCCAGAGCGCCAGAGGGGAAATGGGGTGTGATCTCCGCCCGTTTCTTTTCGAACACGCGCCACCTGATGACCTCCGCCTTTTTGGACAAGGCTGTGGTTGCCAGCATCTCGGACTTTAACTCGATGCAGCTGGCGGCCAAGGCCATCGGAGCGAACCGCGGCAACATGTTCGCCCGCTATGGTGAGACGCTCTCAAACATGATCAGCGAGGGCACCATGTCCACCGCGCAGCTCAAGCGGGACAAGTGGGTTCTCGACACGCTGGCGGATCCCGGTGTTGCTATGGGGCGCTTCCAAATGGAGGTTCCTGCCGGGGAGATATTTGAGCGTCTCTCGGCAGCATCCATGCGGGTGCAGGGGTTAACCCACCATACCGACAGCGCGCGCTACGCCTTTCAATCGGGCTTCTGGGGGATGTTTGCTGAGAACGCCGACAAGCCATTCTCTGCCCTTGAACCAAACCTGCGCCAGATGATGAGCGAACATGGCGTACAGGCCCGCGATTGGAAGGACTTCCGCGCCGAAAGGCTGACCTATGAGCCCGATGAAGGCGCCACGTTCCTCAACCCCCTTTACTGGCGTGAAAGCACGTCCCTGCCTACTGCGCGCGCTGATGAGGTCTATCTTGCAATGCAGGGCATGGTTGAACGGTGGACCGAGGTTGCTGTGCCGACCAACAGCCTGAAGGCAAAGGCTTGGTTCGATCCCGTGGCATATGGGCACGCGCCGGGAACGCCGATGTATGAAATGTTAAAATCAGGCGGCATGTTCAAGAGCTTTGTCGCAGCCTTCACGATCAACCAATACCGGATGATTGTGCGGCAACCAACTGCGGCTGCACGCGCGCTCTACGTCACACAGATGGCCGCCGGCGCTACCGTGCTTGGCGCACTGTCTTTGCAGATCGGGGAAATCCTCAAGGGCAATGACCCGATGAGCATGTCCTTTATGGAGAACCCACAATTCTGGGGGCTTGCCGCGCTCAAGGGGGGCGGCTTCGGGATCATCGGTGACATTGTTTCTACCGGGCAGGCCTCATGGGGCGGGGGGCTGGGCTCATACGCCTCCGGCCCGATGATCCAGGGTGTTCAGGACGTATGGGGATTGACGGTCAGTAATGCCATCGACGCGGCGGGCGATCTTGCAAGCGGCCGTGATATCGAAACCGGGTTCGTAAAAGAGGCGGTACGGCTCGGAAAGAGATATACCCCAATGGGGCAGACCCCTGCTGTCGGACCGGCTGTTGATCGCCTGTTCTGGGATCAGTTGCACTCTGTTCTCGATCCCGAAGCGGAGGCTGACTTCCTTAAGAAGGCGAAAGTCCAGAAGAACTACACGCGCTCGGGGTCTTGGTGGATGCCAGGCAGCCCTGCTCCCGACCGTGCCCCTGATCTCAGTTCTTTACTCGGCACTCGGGGAACCTCCGGCTGATCGACGTTTGACCCTCAACAAAAAGCCCCGCGGGCCAATTAAGGACCGCGGGGCAATAGCTCCTATGCGCTTGGTTCGCGCAGGACTATGACCGGTTAAACATTCCCTGCACTTGCTTTTGTGAGAACACTTTGCCCCGCTCCAGGACGTGGTACTCATAGTCCCGCGCTAGGGGCCATACAGTGCGGCTTTCAGCCTCCATGCTCGGCAACATGCTTTGGGTAATCCTGAAAGTCCTGAGCGAGACTGGGACGTCATAGCTCCCATGATCATGAAACCCTCTTGCATGGCCTTCTGGTCTATTAAGCGGAGGACTTCCTTCTGGAAGGTCAGAGTTCACACGATCCACCATGGCGTTAGCTTTCATGATTTCTTCGATCAGGGTGACGAGTTCGGAGGACAGCGCCGGATATCGATCGGCAATCATTGCGGAAACTTTATCCCTTTGCTCCTGGGCTGCCTGATAGCGGCGGGCGGCCTTTGCAGCGCTTTCAGAATTCAGCAGTTCCTCGGCGCGGCTCTGCAAAAGCTCAATGGCAGCTTTAAGACGCTGGCTATCAACGGACGCCGCCTCTGCATTCCGTTTGGCCTCTTCGATCTGAGCGCGAGGCAAAAGGGGGTCGAGCATCTGGTCGCGCGATGCTTCTGCATGCTCGTCAATCTTCTTCACCATCTTCATGGCCTCTTCACGCAAGCGGGCGGTTGCAGAAGATGTGGCAGCGGCATTGTTGAGGCTTTTGCCAATACGAGAAAGAAGGTTGTCCAGAGATTTCGAAGGGTTATCGAGTGTCGAGGTCGTCATGAGTTTTCCTTTACAGATAGTTTTGGGGATGAGTTTTGCTCTGACTTTGAAGCCAGCCATGCCTCTATGTCGGACAGCCTCCAAGCAACGGCGCGCGCGCCAATACGGATCGGTTTTGGGAACTGTTCCGCAGCAATGAAGGCATAGATCGAGGATTTAGAGAGTCCGACGCGCTCCCTAACCTCCGGGAGCCGAAGGACTGAAGAAGGTGGTGCGGGAATGTTCATTGGGGTCTCCTGTTTTCCAACAGGGGTCAGCATGGTCCACCAGAGTCCAAATCCGAATGCACGGGCAGGGCGGGCCCTTTCGCATTCGCTCATTCAACCATTTGGCGGAAGGCCATTCTCCCCGCTGGCCGCGCGCCAGATCGCGAGAATAAGCTGGCAGCTCAAGGTCTCGGCCTGCTTCTGGTATTCTTCGCTTCCCGGCGCCCCGGTAGGACCTTCCATCTCCCAAAGGGCACTGGCCAGAACGGCGACACCCGCCAGAGAGGTCGGCGGGGTTTTGATCATCGCGTCAAAGGCTGCGGTTTCTTCGGCCTCTGCCGCTTTGCTTTCGGGCGCATCGAAATCTTCATTGCCGGGGGCGGCGGCAAGGCGTTCCCATGTTGCCCGAGCATCATTCCATTGATGATACAGCGTTACGACCGGATCGCCGGCCTCTGACGCTTTCTGATTGGACATGTTCAAAAGTCTATGGGGGGCGGTGCTTGATTTTGTCATCGTGTCTAACCTCTCAGTGGTGATGGTCTGAATAGCCTGCATTCGATGAGATCTGGGCGCGCAGGGCTTCGACGCCCTGACTACATTGGCGCTACCTTTCTTGACAAAATTGTGCTATTGGTACAAATATAGACGCAAGGCACACTATTATCAACCTATATTTGTGCCAATGACACATATTGAGAGATCCAATGGAAAACATGCAAACCGCAGACATCAGTCCTCTGCAAATTCGCCTGGCAAAAGCGGCCCTGAATTTATCGAACCCCGCACTCTCTGCGGCTACCGGGTTGCACAAGAACACGATCAACGCGGCAGAAAAGGAGGGGGGGAGCCCCAGCAAGTCCACCTTGCGATCCTTGCGCATGTTCTTTGAAGCAAGAGGGGTGATATTTGTCCCTGCCAATGGTGGGCCGGAGGGCGTCAGGTTTGCAGACCCCCTCAAAGATAATGCCCCGGACATCGAGGGCGATTGAGAGCCTGAAAAGTTACACGCTGAAAATGCTGGCGGAATAAGGAGTTACGATGGACACCAAGTTTGTCAAAGACGTGCAGGCGGCGGGCTGGTCAATTCAAGCCGTGTCGGATGATGCAGTGATCGGTAAGTGCCCAAGCGCGGGCTGCGATCTGCACGCTCAGTTGAAACTAGGCGCAGCTATTCCGGCAGTTGATCCGGGCTGCCGGCGTGACCCGATCAACGTCAAAATTGAAACATACGACGACATCAGAAGGTCGTTCCGCAAGCGCCGGGAGAACTTGCTGCTGACGATCAGGGAATTGGAAGAAGTCGCGGGCCTTGAGCCCGATCTGCTGGCCAAGGTCGAGCGAGATGGGACAAAGAAGATCCCCAACGTGCAAACCCTGTTGGATTGGGCTGGGGCTCTGGGGTTTGAGATCGCCTTGCGCCCGGTGCCTATGACCCCTCTGGCTGTTCGCACAATCGTCGAGACGCGCGACAAGTCGGCGGCCAGGACCAAGCGCATGACGCTGGAAAACAGGCGCCGCGGCAAAAGGGCAGATACAAAACGATAACTGGCGTCATATAACGTGCATCTAATCTGCAGAGTTTGCATGGCAAAATGGTCGCATGACAAACCTCACAGCAATCCCGACCCGCCCCCTCCGTATGCGTGCTGCGCTGCGCCGTGCGATTGATCTCCGCGTAAAGAAGGGGATGACCATCGGTGCGGCCTGCGAAGAGGCTGGAATGAGCCCCCAAGGCTATCACAAAGCCATGAAGCGCCCGGCTGTGCGCGATTATCTCCAGACGGTGCAGCTCGAATTCGTTGCCAGCGTCGAGAGCGACAAGGCAATGCACAAGGCCCGCGCAATGGAGGTCGGGATGGATCTGATGCTGAACTCAAAAAGCGAAGCGGTCCGGGCGCGAATGGTCGAGTTCTTTGCCAGCGATGGGAAGGTTTCGCCCGTATCGGTTCACATCGATGCGCGGCAGAACAACGGATACGAATACGTTCGCCCAGGACAGAAAGTGGTCGAGGTTGTGGATATGGAGGATGGCCCCAACGACAAGGCGGGATCATCGGGGGTGTAGGCTCTCTTCCGGTGCGGCACCGATTGCCAACTGCTGCGCTTTCCGCTTGTCGAGAAGGTGCTGCGCGCCCCGCAATGCCAGCTGCGCCGTCTCCCGCCGCGCCGTGCTCAGGTTGGGATCAACCAGCGCTACTTCCAACTTCCTCACCAGCCCCTCCGCGCGTCTAATCCGAACATTCAGTGTGCTGGTGCGCATGCCCTTACCATTCTCGTGATCACATGCCCTCCCTGCTAACCGAAATCGACAAACAAAAATAGAGAACATCAGCTTGGGGTTTCGAAAGGGGCAGCGCGCCCCTACGCCGGAGAGCCGTAACGGCCGGTTACGGCTAGTAGGTTCCCACCTGCGCACGATCTTCCGAGCTTTTCGTCGACTGCCGTTCATCATTTGGTAAATGGGTTTTCACCATCCTCGCGTATGCGGCGCGACCCTCAGTGCAGCAGCTAGCTGGCCGACCTTTGTGCTGCAGGATCGGGACTAAGAGTTGGTGATGTATCGAGCGTAGTCACCCAAATCTGCAGCCAGCACGTCGAAATATTGCTCTCTGGCTGCGATATATCGGTCGAAATCCTGCCGATACTCGCCATAGAAGATCATCCACTCGTCAGTGCTCGGAGCCGGAGGGACGACCACATCGTAGTATTTCCGGAGCGCGGCGATAGCGTCGATGTAGTCCGCAATCTCCGTCGAGGTGGTCGGCAACGATCGACTGATCGCCTCCATGGACCGAATGTATGTCTGCGCCGCACTCGCATACTCGATTCCCGCTGTCGGCGACGGTTGACCACGAAGCACCGTGCCGATTTGATCTAACTGGCTTTCGAACTGTTCTTGGGATTCAACGACCGTGCTCCATTGCTGACGCAGCATTTCCTCATGGCTGGCCCGAAAATCCCAGAAGCCCGTGAGCAACTGGGTGAAGATGGTCACCACCGCACCGACGACTATCCCAAGGACTTGGAAGCGTACAAGAACCCACCCGAGCTTACGACCGAGTGCGCCCCATTCTTCTCGAGTGTTCGGAATATTAATCATCTTTCAACCTCGACAGTCACATTCGTCCGCGCGCCGGTGTTTTCGTGCGCTTCGCGCAGAAGGCGACAGGTGCGCTGGAACTCTTCTTCCGCAGTCGACAGCAACTTTAGCATATTCTCAGTGAGTCGTCCGACCTCCTGACTGCACACGTCGGCCAATTCCGTTGCTCTGCTGTTGGTCACCTCGACCTCTGCACCTTGAGCGAATGCTCTTGCATCAAACCCAACCGACACCAACACGGATAGCATGGCACTTATTACCAAAGGCACAACCGACCGGTCGAACACAGCCAGAAAGCCCGGAGAACTAATGTCGATCTTTACTTGCAGATCATCTTCGTCAAGCTGTTCGAACGCTGCTTGCACCAAGCTTAGGAGATGTGCATCCGCACCGTCTGTTTCAAGGCGATCTACGTTTTCCGCAACCATCGTGACGAGCGCGTTAAGCACGTTCCCATCAAATGATGTGAAGTCGCGCTTGGTCGTGAAGATCCGTGACACGAACTCGTCGTCGAAGACGAAGTCGTCATAGCCGAGTTCGAAGATGCGGCGCTTCACAACAGGTGTTCTGATCTCAGCAAGGCCTGTCGGAGCCTTTGCCAGATCGATCACCGATCTGGGCAGGTCGGCCATCTTCACCATCTTGAAGTGGCCGAAGCGGCGACCATCGAACTCAAAACCTTCGAAACGGCGCGCGCCTGGAATTTTGACCACGGCCTTACCGATCGGAAGCAACTCGGCGATGATCGCGTCCCCGAAGTAGGACGGATTGGGGATCACCAAAACATCGCCCGCGCTCAATTCCTGGAAATAGGAGCGGACGATACCGTCAATCTGAGCATGTCCTGGTCGCCTATTGGCGTCGTGGTAGTCGTTAACGCTTTCCGAAGGCCTGTCGCCTCGCGCCTCGCGCGACTGCCGTAGCCAACTGCCGAACGCGCGCGCCCGTTTCACCTTCGCTTCGATATTCGGATCACCGTCGAGCCCGTTCCGCAAGTCAAGGTTAAGCATCGGCAGGTCGGGGCCAATTGCCCGATGCTCCAACACTTGCTGAAACATGTGCCCTTGCTTTCCGGCTCTCGCTAGGAAGACGCGCGCATTATTAGGAATGATTTTGGTGTTCAAATCTAAGCGGAAACGGGTCAACAACGCTCTCCGATAAAAAGTTCCTAGTACGTTTAGCGACCAAACTGGTTCAATGCCACATCAAATACAATCGCAGAGAGATACTGAGGCCGCTCGCGTCGCCTCGTTCGCCGATTGTTGCATGGAATGTCCGGACCGGGCCTAGTGCGCCGTCGGACCCCGCTTAGCGATCGAGACTTTGCAAAGCTTGGTATCCGCGCGTAGCCGACACTAGGAACTTAACCCAAACGACACCTGCACACTGTAGGCAAACCGGGAAGCTTGCGTCAGGCACAGAGCAGTTGGAGGGATAAAGCCGTAAGAGCGCGTAGCGCGCCCCTTTGGGAACCATAGAGGCCATGAAGCCCTGCAGAAGCCGTATTTAACGAGACCAGAGGCGACACCCTGAAACAAGCCAACAAAAAGCGAGAATTTTTCAGAGGCCTTAAAACACAGGGTTTGAGCGATTCCAGAGAGAGGGATGAGGGCTGTGGAGTGGAGTTTCTCGCGGGAGGGAGGCCGAAAATTCATCCCAACGGCACAGAAGGCCGGGAAGCAGACCAACCCACCCGGTTCCCCTCCATATGTAAGTCGCAAATGGCGTAACCCACTGATGTGTAATGAAAAGATGCGCCGTTTTGTGTGGTCTTATTTCGTGCCTGCTTCGGATACGCTGAGATAGACGCCCATGATCTTATAAGCCGCATCTGTCATAGCTTCTTCCAGCTCATCACGTTTAGACGCTGGCACCAGAAAGCTATCGTGAACGGGTAGCGCAACGATGCCTTTGCGTAGGATCAGCTCGGCCATGACCGCTTCTGCAATGTCGGAATCTTTTCGCATCAGCCGCGCGCCTGCATCGCTGTGCAGTTGGCCGGCAATGGGGGCGTGTCTGTGCTTAATCGCCTCGATGAGTGCTCGCGCCTTTCCGATAGCCTCTTGGCTACCCGGCTCTGCAAGCTCGCCCAAGTGTTCGCTGTGGGCAATGGACATTCGCGCGGCCATCTCATTGGTGGCGTTGATAAGGGTGAAAGTCGCCACCTTCACCAACTTACGAGGCCAGCCTGGAAGGTCATGGCAGTCTCGGGGAAGGGGTAAGCCAGCCTCAGCGTAGAGCATAGCAATATGCATACCGTCGAAGTCCAGTTCGACCACAGGCTCGCCATCGATCGTAAGCGCTCGTCGCGCTTCGGATTTGATATTCTGCCAACTGGCTCCCATTGAGAAGTACCTCCCTCCGCGTCCAAAATTCTTATTGTGGATCCTTGCCAACGGACAAGCCAAGGTGGGCATAGCGACCACGTTTGACGGATCGCCGTGGTTGATATCCGCCGCCGAAATTGCCTCATTAAACCCTTCTGTTTTTCGGTCCTGTCGATCAATTTGCCGCGTGCGCTTATAGTCGATGGGCTTGCCGTTTTCGTCTCGCAGAATGGTAGTTTGGGGCAAACGAGCCAGTTTGAGCCGGGGCTTTCCTGCGAGAATGCTCTGCAGTGTATCGATTAGCTCTGGGGTCGCTTCAAAGGCGCTTTGCCAGCCGAAATTACCTTGCGCTTGCCTGTAGTGCTTGATCCAACCCGCAGCGGCTAGCCGGTCCACGGCTTGTAGAACGGCTTTGTATTTTATCAGTTGGTGCCGATGGGGGCCGTAGTAATTTTTGTTGCGGCTATAGGATACCGGAGTGCCTATAAAGAAGGCTTCAAACGCCGCGACGACGATTGCCGCCCCTGTTGCGCCAACACCAAACGTCAGTTCGATCTCTACCCAGAGAGGCTTGGTTTCATATTTCACCCCAAGCGGTATCTGGCGCTCACCCTGTTCAGGATAATATGGCTCGTTCAATGCCCGTTTCCCATTCAGGGCCGGGACGGTTTTCGTTGCGGAAATATGGACGATAGCCTATATTTGTGTTGTTCACCCGCAAGGACCGCCAAGGCCTATTGCATCTAAAAGCCCGTGACCTCTCCTAAAGGTCGCGGGCTTTCTCAATCAGGCAGTTTGAATGTGTTTTTGCAGATCGCTGGCGCGCCACCGGACACTTCGGCCGATCCGCACGGGCTGGGGCAAATCGCCGGATTTTGACAAGCGCCAAACTGAGGGGACCGATATAGCGGTGCGCTGGGCTACTTGCTTAACGGTCAACAATTGATCGAAATCAGAGGGTAGGGGCTGGCTGGTCATATCATGCACTCCATTTTGTAAGGTGTGAGCACGAATGACATTTCTAGGTGCTAGCTGACCAAACCCATTTAATCAGTCATCGGATATGATTAAGTGCCAACTCGCGTACTCCATTAGCGATTTGCCAGAAAAATGTAGCTCGTGATCCATCAGAGAGATTTGAGGTTTCCCTGACCATCGCTTCCTCGTCTCATTGTTCTTGGCGAGAGTTCTCTTCGCCCAAGCCATAGTGATCTGACGCTTGGCAGCTGTCGTCATGTTGTTGATAGTTGAAGTGCTGGGAACCGGGTGCTTCTCGCTTTTAAGAACTGTGACAAGAGCTTTCTGAAAAGGCCCGTTGGGCCTTGCTTGATCTCCATCTTTGCCCGCTCCAGGGCTCTGCCTCTGCCCAAGAAAGTAGACTTCCCCCAATGTGATCGCCAGCCGATAGCCCCAATCATCTCCAGGGCGCGCCTTTGGGCCTCTGACCTCTCCTGTTTTTGGCGAAAGGCTTCCGGCCCCCGACTGGTCGATCACTGCTTGGTTAATCTCAGCGACCATCGATAAGCCGCGCAATAACTTTTCGGATGCTTCGGTTGCGAGCTGGCAAAATGGGGGAACATCATCTTCCAGCTCGTTTTCGTTGGCTGACCAGAGATTGATCTGGTGTAGCAATTCGGAGGGTATATCAGACAGAGCATTCGAAAGCCTTTTGATCGCTCCATCTACAGAAGAGATCACCGCCAAGTTTGCTTTTGCTTCCGAGTAATTGGGCTCTCGGCGAAGGGCATTCACCATTTTGACTGCGGTCGCAGGGTATCGTTCAACAACGTGTTCCCATCCAATCTCGTTTAGTGCGGCGCGCGTTTCAGCCCTCATACCCTTACGAGCTCCACCACATCACCGCTTTGGCCTGTGGCATATCGGCTCCAAGCGTCCATCAACGCGCGACGTCGTTCAAACAGGTCGGACCGGAAGTAGGCTCCCTCCACGCCCCCGACCTTGTGCGCTAAAGCAGCCTCGGCTAGTTGTCGGTCGACGTGGGCCTTTTCAGCACACCAGTCCCGGAACGATGAGCGAAAGCCATGTGCCGTTAAGCCCTCGCGTTCCATGCGTTTAAAAAGGGGGCGGAAGGCATTAACGCTAAAAGGCTTGCCTAGTCCTTCCGCGGTGCGCTGAGGCGATGGGAACAGATACTTGGCGTCGAGACCACGCACGCTTTCAAGAATGGTTACTGCTTCGTCGCTAAGCGGGACACGATGCTCTTCCTCAGCCTTCATTCGGCTGGCCGGGATGGTCCATGTACGGTTTTCCAGATCGATCTCCTGCCAAGTTGCCATGCGCGCTTCGCCACTTCGCGTGGCCGTGAGGATAAGAAAACGGAGGCAAGCCGCGGCAACGGCTTCCCGCGCCGCCAGATCAGACATGAACGCAGGCACATCTCGCCAACTCAAAGCAGCATGGTGGGTAGGCTTGTGCTTTCCTTTGGGCAATGCGCGCCGTAGCGCCCCGTCAACCGGGTTCGGAGCCTCTCGGCGCCCTTGGCCGATTGCATAATCAAACACGGCCTCCAACCGTTGTTTAAGGCGCTTTGCAGTAGGATGCATATCGACCCAGATCGGGCTGAGTACATCCAGCACGTCATGGCGCTGAATATCTGCCACGCTGCGGCTGCCAATCTTGGGAAAAGCATGGTTGTTAAGGCTGGAAAGCCATTGGGCCCGGTGCTTATCATTGCGAAAGGTGGGGGCGAGGCTTGCATGCAATTGGCGTGCGGCTTCCTCAAACGTTGTTTCACTATGATCGCGCTTGGCTATGGGGTCGCGCCCTGCCTTAGCCTCCGAGCGCAGCTCATGGGCTTTGGTTCTCGCGTCTGCCAGTGAAAGAGTATCCAGCCCTCCTAAGCCAATTTCGCGCCGCCTAGACTGACCTTTTATTGTAACGCGCAAGAGCCAGCTCTTTGTCCCACCGGCAGCAACATTAAGGTAAAGGCCTCCGCCATCCCCATACATACCTTTGTCACGGAGCGATTGAATTTTCTTGGCGTTAAGTTTTGACATTCCATCCCACCATTTTTCCACCCTGTATCCTTGATACATAATGACTACGGATGATCACTCTTGCAAGTGAAGGTCTCTTAAGTGTCAGAAATAAATGTAAGAAATGATATCGTATGAGGTGAGTGATAAAGGTGTTAGGCTGATCCTCGGTCCGCCACTACCCTAAAATTTAAGACTGGCAGCGGCGCGCTGCGATCCGTTCGGGCTTGAGCCGTATGGCCGGGGCATGGGGGCGGATGACGCTGATCCGTGAGGCGCTGCGCGCCAAGAGTACCCGGAAAGGCGCCGCCTATCGCTATGGCTTGCTCAGATGCGCCACCCGGCCCGGCAGTTAACCCTAGCCCCAAGGCGTCGTATTGCGGCGGCCTGTCTTGGGGATACGGCTGCGCGTGGTGGGCTTGGCCCGTGCGACCGGGGCTGCACCGCGCTGCGCTGTCATGGCACGCAGGGCGGCGATGCGGTTTTCAGTCGCCGGGTGGGTCGCGAAGAGACTGTCGTGTTTATGGGCATGCAGCGGGTTGATGATAAACATATGCGCCGTCGCCGGGTTGCGTTCGGCGGCGTGGTTGTCGATCCGCGCGGCGCCCATGGCGATTTTTTCAAGCGCCGAGGCCAGCCACAGCGGTTGCCCGCAGATCTCGGCCCCGGCCTTATCCGCCGCATATTCGCGGGTCCGGCTGATCGCCATCTGCACTAAGGCTGCGGCCATCGGGGCGAGGAACATCATCAGCAGGGTGCCGACCAAACCCAGACGCTCGCGCGAGCCGCCGAAGAACAGCGCAAAATTCGCCAGCATGGAGATTGCCCCGGCGAAGGTCGCCGTCACCGTCATAATCGCCGTGTCATGGTTTCGGATATGCGCCAGCTCATGGGCGATCACCCCGGCCAGTTCCTCCCGGGTCAAACTGCGCATCAGCCCCGCCGTCACCGCCACCGCCGCATTCGCGGGGTTGCGCCCGGTGGCAAAGGCGTTGGGCTGCGGCGTGTCGATCAGATAGACTTTGGGTTCCGGAATGCCCGCATTGCGCGCCAGTTCGGCCGTCATGGCGTAGAGCCCGGCGCTGTCATTGGGCGAGACTGGCCGCGCGTTATGCATGCGCAGCACCATCTTGTCAGAGTTCCACCAAGTGAACGCGTTCATCCCCGCCGCCACCAGCAGCGCAATCAACGCGCCGCTCGATCCGCCGAGCAGATAGCCTACGCCCATGAAAAGAGCGGTCATCGCCGCCATCAGCATTGCTGTCTTTACATAGCCCATCGTGGTCATCCGAAGTTGGTTGATCTTTGTCGAAAATATGGGGTGCTTTGCGGGCCGTGCAAGGGTTCTGGGCGTCAGTACAGGCGGCCCTCTGGCTTGGCATCCCCCGTGGTAGGGGCCACGAAACGATCAGCCACGCCCTTTCAACCCAGCGGGGCGACCATGCGCGCGGCACCGTATTGCGCGAGCCAGGCCAGCGTCCCGGCGCGGGTCGCGGCATAGACCGCAGCGCCCAGGGCTTCGCCCAGCTGCGTATGCAGACCGGCGTAGTCCGTCGCGCCTGCGGGGGCCGCGACGGCGATGCAATCGGTCCCGGTGCCGGTGGCAAGCCCGGAGGGGAGTTGAACCCCCCCGTCCATCACCGCGGCGGTGCGGGCTTCGGTGGCGATGCTGAGCGCCTCGATCAGCCCGGTCTGGGACAGCCCGTGATCCAGCCTGACCGCGATATTGATGGTGCCCCAGACTTGCCCCTGTCGGTCGACCCGCTGGCCCACCCGTTCGGCATTGGACAGCCCCACCGTTGCCACGCAATGGGCCGAGATATCGCCTGCCTGCCGCCGCGCCTGCGTGAAACGTGAAACATCGCGGGAGGTCAGGAAGGCGACGCTCGCGGTCTCTCCCTGCGCCTGCAGTTCGCGGGCGAACCAGTCTTGCACGTCCAGATCCTCGGGCAGGTCCGCATTGCGCACCTCGCGCCAGATGATGCGGTCAGCACGCACAAAGCCGGGGCGGTTGATGGCCCAGCTCAACACCTGCATCTCTTGGCCGAGGTCGAAGCTGAGCCAGGGCCGGGCAAGCTGAACCGCGCTCATGTCACCACATCCAGCGGCTGAAAGATCAACCCCTCGGGCGTGTCGCGCAGATAGGCGTTGATCCCGAAAGTCTCGCGCACGCGGGACGCGGTCAGCACGTCCTGTGGCGGCCCATCGGCGACCAACCCGCCTTGGTCGAGCACGATCAGCCGTGTGCAATGGCGCGCGGCGAGGCCGAGATCATGCAGCGAGACCATGACCGATTTCCCCTCCGCCGCCAGCGCATGGAAACTCTTCATCGTGGCGATCTGATGCGCGGGGTCGAGCCCGGCGATCGGCTCATCGGCCATGAGCAGTGGGGTTTCCTGCGCCAAGGCACGGGCGATCAGGACCCGCGCCTGTTCGCCGCCCGAGAGCCGCGTCGCCGTGCGGTCGCGGAAACCCTGCAGGTCCATCCGCTTGAGCGCGCGGTCAACGGCGGCTTGGTCCGCAGCGCTCGGCCGTTGCCCGGGGCCAAGATGCGGCGTGCGCCCCAGCGTGACGAGGCTCAGCACATCCACCGGCCATGCGATCTCGCGCTGCTGCGGCATCCAGGCCACCGCCCGGCCGCGTTCGCGGGCCGAAAGGGCGGCGAGCGAGCTGTGCCCCCTGTGGTCGATCAACCCCAATGCGGCCCGCATCAGCGTCGTTTTCCCCGCGCCATTGGGACCGATGATGCCGATCAACTCGCCACTGCCGACGCGCAGGTTCACATCCCGCAGAATGTCCCGCCCGCGCCGGGTCACGGCAAAGTCTTGCAGGGTCAGCAGGGTCATAGTCCCTCCTGCCGGGTGCGGTAGATCAGATGCAGGAACAGGGGCGCGCCGACCAAGGCGGTGACCACGCCAAGCTTGAGGTCGCGGGCGGGCAGGATGACCCGCACGGCGATATCCGCCGCCAACAACATCGCCGCCCCGCCAAAGGCCGAGGCCCAGAGCAGGCGTCCGGGCCGCGCGCCGACGAGGGGGCGCAGCAAATGCGGCACGACGAGGCCGACAAACCCAATCGCCCCCGCAACCGCCGTGGCCGCGCCGACCACCGCTGCGGTGCCAAAGATCAGCACCAGCCGCAGGCGGGTGAGGTTCACGCCCATCGCCTCGGCCGCATCCTCGCCCAGGGTCAGCGCGTCCAGCCCGCGGGCGAGCGAGCCGAGCATCACGCCGCCCAGCAGGATCAGCGGCGCGGCAATGGCGACATGGGTCATTGAGCGGTCGGCCAGCGAGCCCATCATCCAGAAAACGATCTCATTCGCGGCAAAGGGATTGGGCGAAAGGTTCAGCACCAGCGAGGTCAGCGCCGCCGCCAGCGCGGAAATGGCGATCCCCGCAAGGATCAGCGTCAGCGAGGTGCCGCGCGGCCCGGCCAGCGCCAGCACCAGCCCCACGCCCAAAAGCGCCCCGGTCAAAGCCGCCAGCGGCAGGCCAAGCGCCACGGTGGCCGCAAGCCCGGTTTGCAGAGCCAGCACCGCGCCCAAAGCGGCAGAACCGGAAACCCCGATCAGCCCCGGATCGGCCAGCGGGTTGCGCAGATAGCCTTGCATCGCAGCCCCCGCGAGGCCCAAAGCGCCGCCGATCATCAGCCCCAGCAAGGCGCGGGGCAGGCGGATTTCGCGCATCACCAGCACTTCAGGCCCGTCACCGCCCGCGATCAGCGCCTGCAGCCCATGCCAGATGCCCAGCGGGGCGGGCCCGACCACGAGCGCGGCCAGAAAAAGCGCGAAGACCAGCGCGCCCAGAGCCAAGGCCAGACGGGTCATTTGCGGGCCTGCTGGCGTTCGCGGTCGGCCTGCACTTCGCGGCGCAGCCCGGCCATCTGGTCTACCGCGCGCAGCACATAGGGCGTGCCGCAAAGCCAGTCCTGCGCGTTCATGGAGGTGGAGGGCCGCGCCGCTTTGAGCGCGCCCACCACCGGATGCGACAGAATCTCTTCGGAGCGTGAGGCACCGGGGTAGGGCTGCCCTGTAACGACGGTATCGGGCACCGCCATCGCCAATGTTTCCAGCGGGATCACCCCGCCCGAGACCAGCCCCAGTTCGGCGGCGATGTTGATCAGCCCCGCGGCGGTCAGAATGTCACCCGCGAGGGTCTGGTCGCCGGAGGTATAGCCATTGGCGAAATAAAGCGCCGCGCGTGGACGCGGGGCGATCCCGTCCCGAAAGCTGGCAAGGCGCTGGTCAAAGCGCGCTACCTGATCGGCGGCGATATCCGCACGCCCCAGCAGCGCGCCCATGCGGGTCATGCGCTCGGTCACCTGGTCCAAGGAGGTCGCGGGATCGAATTGCTCGACCCGAATGCCCAGACGGCGCAGCATATCAACGGTCGCGAGTTGACTGTAGCGCCCGGCGAGCACCAGATCGGGCTGCATGAGGTAAATCTCTTCGGCCAACCCGTTGTTGACCGGATAGGCGGCGGCCTCGGCCACCATCGCCGAACTGCGCGGATCACGCGCAAGGTCAGAGACCGAGATCAACTGCCCCTCATCGGCCAGCAGCATGGCAAGTTGATCGGTGCAAAGGTTCATCGAGACGACCCTTCGCGGGGCGTCCTCGGCCAAGGCGGGCAGGGCAGCGCCGGCCAGCAGGCCCAAGGCGGTGATGCCAGCCCTCAGGGCCGGCATCACGCAGGGGGTAAGGCGATCAGAAATCCGCACGGAGGCCAAAGAACGCAGACCGGCCGGGGGTGTTATACCCACCTGCGGTCTCGTAATCCTCGTCAAACAGGTTTTCGATGCGCAGATAGGCTTGGGCGGTATCGGTCACCTCATAGGACATGCCCGCGCCGACCAGTGTGTAGGTGCCGACCTTATGGTCCGCAGGCGCGTAGATGCTTGGCACCACGTCGCCGACATGGCGGATATCCAGCGTCGCCTGCAAACGGTCGGTCACATCGGTTTCCACACCCAGCAGCAGATCGTGCTTGGGCGTGCGGGTCAAGCGCTCGCCGTTGGTGGAGGCGTGGGTATAGGTGTAGTTGCCAAAGACCTCGGTGCGCGCGCTGAGCGCATAGGTGCTTGAGAGCTCGATCCCACGCGATTTGGAGGTGCCGGGGACTTGGTTGTAGCACCCAAAGCCGCTGCCGCAGGCGGTCGAGGCGCCGTCAAACTGGATCAGGTCATCAATCTCGGTGTAGAAAACCGTCGCCTTGACCGAAGCCATATCGCCATAGGTTTTCTCGACCCCCAACTCGAAGCTGCGGCTTTCTTCGGGCTGCAACCCGGCATCGCCATAGAAGCTGAAACGCTCATAGAGCGACGGTGCCCGGAAGCCCGTCCCCAGCACCGCCCGGAAGGCCAGATCGTCTTGCGGACGCCAAACGGCGGCCAGACGGCCCGTCGCCTTGCTGCCAAAATCGCTGTTGTCGTCGTAGCGCAGGGCGGCGGAGAGATCGACATTGTCCAAGGGAGCCATCAGCAGTTCGGCCTGGGCGGAAAGCGTGCGCTCGTCTCCGGTGGAGCCGCCGGAGTTAAAGCTCTCCTCGGTCCGGTCCAGCCCGAAGTTCAGCGTCATATCCCCGGCCAGCGCGGCGCTGCCGAGATAGGAAAGCCGCTCGCGGTCGCCCTGAAAGCGGGTGGTGAAACCGCTGGGGTCGCGGCGGTCGATGTCGAAATGGGAATAGGCGAAGGTATGCAGCACGGTGCCGGTCTGCCACTCGCCAAAGACCCGCGCGCCGCGTTCCTCGAAAGAGGTGGCGCCGCTGTTGTTGGTGGACGAACGGTCGATCTCCAGATCACCGCTGCGGTCGGTCACGGCGGCGCCGATGGTGAACTCTTCGGTCAGGTTGTAGCGCCCGGTGAAAGTCTGCGTTGTCTGACGGAAACCATCGTCTTCGCCGTCATCCGCGCGGGCCGAAAAACCGTCGGTCAGCACCCGGCCATAGGTATAGGCCAGTTCCGCACGTTCGGTCAGATAGCCAAGGCTCAGCGTTGCGGCGCGGGTGTTGTCGCTGCCGTATTCGCCGCTGACCCGCCCAGAGAAGCCCAGTTCGGTCGGGCGGTAGGTGGTGATGTCGATCACGCCGCCGATGGCCTCGGAGCCGTAAAGCGCGGATTGCGAGCCTTTGAGCACCTCGATCCGGTCGATGCCCGCAGGGGTGAGAGAACCGAAGTTGAAACTGTTCTGCGTGCCGGAGGGGTCGTTCATGTCGATCCCGTTGACCCGCACGACGACATAGCGCCCCGGCAGGCCGCGCACCTGCAAGGTCGCGTTTGCGCCCAGGCCGCCATTGGCGGTGGAGCTGATGCCCGGCAGCCGGTCAAGGCGCTGGATCACGGAAGTATCGCGGCCTGCAAGGTCGTCCCCCTCAAGCACTTCGACGGTTGCCCCGGTCCGGTCTTCGGCAACCGGGCTGAGGCTGCCCGACAGGACGACTTCGCCCAGATCAAAGGCGTCTTGCGCAGAGCTGGCGGTGGGGAGGAAGGGGAGCACGGCGGCGGTGGCCAGCAGGTGGAAACGGAGCATGATATACCCTCGATATCGGCCCATTGCGGGGCCGGAGACTGTAACGTGTCATTTCGGGGCAAAACCCCCGCAGACGGTGAAAACACCACGAGCGGAAGATCCGCAGCCCCGACGCCCCTCGCGCCCGGACAGGGTGAATGCTGCGGCAGGTCTCCTGACTTGCGGGTCGAGGCTTGGCCGGTCCTTCCCATCACGAGAATGCGTGACAGTGGTTCTTACCGGCTTCGCTCACCGCTTACAGTTGCGGGGGCAGTCGTGGAGTTGGCCGGGGGCCGCACCACATTCCCTTTTCATCAGACGGCGAACCGCCTGAACCGAAGCAGGGCTTGTCTACAGGTCTGGCGCGGTTTTGCAAGCGCTCTTCGCCCACCCGGGGGCAGGGCGAGGGATGCGGGCGGAGGGGGCGCACCCCCGGCCAAGCGCGGGCGCGATGCCTCAGGAGGCGGCCCGGATATCGACGGAGGTCTCCTGCAGGTCCGGCGCGGGGAAATTGACAAAGAATGTCGTGCCTTCGCCTTCGGCGGTCTCAAACCTGATGTCGCCCAGATGCTGATCCACGATGGCTTTGACAATGCTCATGCCCAGACCGTGCCCCTCTTCGACCCGATAGTTCGAACCGCGTGAAAACCGCTCAAAGAGAACCGGTTGCAGATCGGGCGGCAGGCCGGCGCCCTCGTCCTTGATCCAAAAGCCGGTGCCTTCCGGCAGGGCGCCAAGCTCGACGGTCCCGCCTTCGTCGGAGGCTTTGATCGCGTTGGACAAAAGATTGGACACCAGCCGTTGCACGCGCCCTTCATGAAGCCGCAGCGCCGCGCCGGGGTGTTCGGCACCCGTGACCTTGAGCGTCACCTTGCGCTCTTTGGCATAGGGGGCCAATGTTTCCGCAGCATGGGTCAGCAGCGGCGCGAGGGGCTGTTCGGCAAAGCCGCTTTGGTCCTGAGCGCGAAGCTGTTCCACATCAAGAATATCCGCCACCATCTGCTCGATCGCCCGGGCATTGCGCAGCGCCACGCGCAAGAGCTTGGCCTTGGGTTCAGGCAGATCGTCGGCGCCGCTTTCAAGCAGTCTCAGCGCCCCTTGGAGGGAGGTCAGCGGGGTTTTCATCTCATGGCTGACGGTGGCGATCAACTGGTCTTTGGCCCGCTCGAATTCGCGCTGTTCGGTGACATCACGGATCACCCCCAGAAACCCCAGATGCTCGCCATCCTCGGTCTGGACCGGCGCCGAGGCCACCAGCCCTTCAAAGGTCGTCCCGTCCAGTCGGCGGCAAAAGGTCGAATAGTCATCGCCTTTCTCGCCCTGATCCGGGTTGAACCGCTCTTCGCCCGCGCGTTCATAGCGGGCAAGGGATTCGTAGAGCACCGCGGTCTGGCGGCCCATCAGCTGATCCGGCTTATAGCCAAACAGCGTCTCGACGGCCGGGTTTACCAGCTGAATCTGCCGGTTCGTATCGGCCATGACAATGGCCTCGGGCACGGCGGCGATCATGGCGCTCAACAGGCCGCGCTGCTCGTCGAGCTCGCGACGCTCGGCCTGATGCTGCAATTCATTGCCGAGCCAGCGGGCCAGAAAGCTGACAAATTCCTGCTCGCCTTCGGTAAAGGGGGTGCCACGGGGCGTGGCGCTGGAAAAGTTCAGCGTGCCGAAAGGCGTGTCGCCGCAGAACAAGGGCGCCCCGATATAGCTTTCCAGCCCGAAATTCTGATAGCAGGGATGCGAGGCGATCTCCTCTCCGGCGTGGTAAAAGGCCGTGACCTTGTCGTTTGCCAGCGTGTGCAGACAATAGGTGTCGGAGACGTCAAAGGTGGTCCCCGGCGCAGGCGCCCCTTCGGGTCCATCGACGTAGAGACACCGGTAAACCGGCCGATCCACCTGACTGACAATGCCAAGATCGAGCCCAAGACCTTCCGTCCCCAAGGCGAGCAGCTTGGCCACCTTGTCGTCCAGCGACAGGTCCGGCGCGACGGCAAGGAGATAGAGCTGGCGCAATGGTTCATCAAAGCTCGCCAACGTTTTGTGGAGTGCGGTCATAGGTGCCTCGGAAGTGCTCGATTTATATGCGAGATTTCGCTTGATTGGGCCCCAAACTAGCCCCGAGAGCGGGGCGTGCCAATCTGAAATGACGCGCTTTGCAAATGTCCGCTTCGAGTATTGTAATTCGGTCAGCCCCTCTCGGGTCTGATTGATGGGGCGTGCATGGAGTGGCAGGCGCGCGCCTAGCCAAACCCCTGCCAGCCGTCGTCGGGGGTAAAGCGCGGCCCATGCGCCTCGGCCAATTCGCGCAGGCGGTCGGTCACGGCCTTGGCCCCCCGGGCCCGGGCATAGTGCAGCGGCCCGCCGCGGAACGGCGCCCATCCGGTGGCAAAGATCATCGCGGCATCAATCGCATCCGCGTCAGAGGCTACATCTGCACGCAGCACCTCGACCGCGGCGTTGAGCATGGGCAGGATCAGCCGATCGGTGAGGTCGGGGGGGGGGCGCATGTCACTTTGCCCCTGTGGCGCACCTTCTGACCAGTCATAGAAGCCGCGCCCGGTCTTGCGCCCCAGATGACCCGCCGCAACCTTATCGCGCAGATCACTGGTGATGTCGGGCAGCGGCGTGTCGAGCCTGTCGTGCAGGCTTTCGGCGACTTTCAACCCGACGTCCAGACCGACCTGATCGGCCAGTGTCACCGGCCCCATCGGCATCCCAAACTGCCGCGCCGCGCTGTCGATCTCCTCTTTCGAAACCCCTTCGTCCAAGAGCACCATCGCCTCCATCAGATAGGGGGTGAGAATACGGTTCACGACAAAGCCGGGGTGGTCGCTGACCAGCGCGGGGAGCTTGCCAATGGCCCCACAAAAGGCCGCCAACCGGTCGACCGTCTCGGCATTGGTTCGCGCGCCCCGAACGACTTCGACAAGATCGACCCGCCCGACCGGGTTGAAGAAATGCAGCCCCGCGAATCGCACCTTGTCCGGCGCGGCCTCGGCGAGCTTGTCCAGAGAAAGGCTCGATGTATTCGTCGCCAGAATCGCGTCAGGTTTCATCCGGTTGCCAAGCTCGGCATAGATCTTTTCCTTTACCTCGCTCTGCTCGGGCGCTGCTTCGATCACCAGATCAGCGCGGGCAATGCCATAGCCGCGCGGGTCCGGCATCAGACGGTCCAGCGCATCACGCGTCTCCGCGGGGCTGAGGTGTTTGTCATGACAGAGCGTCTCGGCCTGTTTCACGGCCTGCCCAAGCGTATCCAAGGACAGATCGCCAAGCGTCACCGTCTTGCCTTTGATCGCCGCCACGGCTGCGATGTCGGCACCCATTGCCCCAGCCCCGATCACATGCACATGCGCGATCCCATCGGTGCCCCGCCCGGTTTCTTTGAGCGTTTGCTGCAGGAAGAACACCCGCCGCAGGTTTTTCGAACTGGGGGTTTTCAGCAGATTGGCGAAAGAAACAACTTCGCCGCGCTGCATGGTGGCCCGGTCGGTGCCATGTTCCTCCCATAGCTCAATCAGCGCATGGGGGGCGGGGTAGTGCTCCGCCGGGGCCTTCTGCTCGGTCCGGCTGCGCATCTGGCGGGCCATCATCGTGCGCGCCTGTTCAAAGCCAAGCGCACGGGCCTTCAGCCCCGGTTCATGCCGCTCAATGCCCTTTTCAACCAAAGCATGGACCGCCGCTGCGACATGGCGTTCCTCAACCACCGCGTCGACAATGCCCAGAGAGCGCGCGCGGTCGGTGTGAACGGTCTTGCCGGTCAGCATCATCGTCATCGCTTCGGTCGGATCAATCAGCGCGGGCAGGCGAAAGGTGCCGCCCAGACCGGGGTGCAGGCCCAGCTTCACCTCGGGAAAGCCAAAGGACGCCCCCGGCACCGCGACTCGCGCGTCGCAGGCCAGTGCCAGTTCGAACCCCGCGCCGAGGGCGGCGCCGTGAACCACGCAAATGGTCGGACAGGCCAGCTTTTCCAAACGGTCCAGAACCGCATGGCCCTGCATCAACAGATCGGCAGCGCCTTCATCGCCCATGCGGTCAAAGGAGGTGATATCGGCGCCCGCGGCAAAACCGCCGGTTTTGGCAGAGCGCAGCACAACCGCGCGGGGCAGCTCCGCTTCGGCGGCGGTCACATGGGTCTCCAACTCGCGCAACACATCGCCCGAGATCGTGTTGGTGCCACTGTCAGCCTTGTCCAGTGCCAGCCACAGAACCCCGGCGGCGTCCCGACCGCTGCGCCAATTACCCTCGCGCCCGCCCAAGGGACCGAGTTCAAGCTTGGTCTCGCCCAGATGTTTCAGAACATGCCCAGTCATTCTATGGCCTCCAACAACATCGCCCCGCCAAGGCCGCCACCGATACATTCCGTGGCGATCCCGCGTTTGGCGCCGCGGTCCTTCATTGCATTGGCGAGATGCAGCACGATCCGGTTGCCGCTGGTGCCCACCGGATGGCCCAGCGAAATCGCCCCGCCGTCGACGTTGAGCCGATCCCGGTCAATCCGCCCGAAGGCCGCGTCATAGCCCAGCACCTCGCGGCAGAAATCCGCGTCTTCCCAAGCGGCGGTGCAAGACAAGACCTGCGCGGCAAAAGCCTCGTTCAACTCCCAAAGATCAATGTCCCCCGGGCCAAACCCATGCCGCTGGGCAATAGGCGTGGCCGAGAGCACCGGCCCCAGCCCCATGATCGCGGGATCAAGGGCGGCCCATTCACTATCGGTGATCTCTGCCAGCGGCGTCAGCCCATGCGCCTCGACCGCGCGTTCGGAGGCCACGATCACCCAGCTCGCCCCATCGGTGATCTGACTGGAATTGCCCGCTGTGACCTTGCCATGCGGTTTTTCGAAGACGGGGTTCAGCTTGGCGAGGCTCTCCATGTCACTGTCTGGCCGCACCCCATCGTCATGGTCATAGACTGTCCCGTCCCGGTCAAAGGCGGGCATGACCTCATCGGCAAGACGCCCCTCCTTCTGCGCGGCGGCCAGACGGTGATGGCTTTCCATCGCATAGGTATCGGCGCTTTCGCGGGTGATGCCGAAACGATGCGCCAGCACTTCGGCGGTTTGGCCCATGTTCAGCTCCGTGATCGGATCGGTCAGGCCACGCTCCAGTCCGATCACGGGTTTGAAGAACTCGGGCCGCAGCCCGCCCATGGCGCGCAACATCTCCAAGGGGTTTTTCGAGGCATTCATCCGCCCGAACCATTCCACCGCCGATTGCCGCAGCACCAAAGGCGCGTGGCTGAGGGCTTCGGCCCCTCCGGCGAGGATCATCTGGTGGCTGCCATCGCGGATATAGCGGTAGGCGGTGTCGATGCTCTGCATGCCGGAACCGCAGTTGATCTGCATGGTAAAGGCGACCATTTGCGCCCCCATGCCCAGACGCAACGCCGCGACACGGGCGGGGTTCATCTCATCCGCGATCACATTGACGCAGCCCAGGATCACCAGATCAAAGGCGGTGCGCTCAAAACTCTGACGGGCAAGGAGCGGACGACCGGCCTGCACGGCGAGGTCAACCGGCGTAAAGGGGCCGGGGCCCTGTCGGGCCTTGAGAAACGGTGTGCGGGCGCCATCGACGAGAAAGACACGCTGTTTGAAATGGGTCATTCGGCGGCCTTTCGCGGGTTTGAGGGCTGGTCAGGGCCGTCTTGCGGCGGGGCGAGATCGGGGAACTGCTCGGCCAGCGCTTCGGGCGTGTAGTCATCGACCGCGATCACCTTGGCGATAAGGTCGTTCATCTCGGTGATCTGCGCCATTTCCGCATCGCTCAGAATGCCTGCCTGACGCGCCCTTTCCGGGGTTTTCCTGGCATCGCGCAGGCGTTTCATCACCGGTTCCATTTCCACGACCTTGGCATAGCAGCGGTTCAGCAGATCGATCCCGTCACCGTCGCAGCCCGCAAACAACTGCCCCGTGATCCGGTCGCGCGTGGCCGAGGGCGCATAGATCAGCGCGCTGCAGGCAACGGTCAGCCTGTCATCCGGCCCCCGGCGGCCCCGCCCCGGCAGGGTCAATGCGCGCAGCAGCCACCCGGCCCAGCGGGCGGGGAGATTGGCAATCACCTCATCCAAGGCGGTTTGAATGCGCGAGAAACCGGCATCGGCGGCGAATTGCAGCAGGGGGAGGTCAGCGTCCTGCCGGCCCTCGTCATCCCACCGCTTCAACGCAGCCGAAAGGATATACATCTCCGACAGGATATCGCCCATCCGGCCTGAGATCATCTCCTCGCGTTTCAAGGCACCGCCCAAGGTGAGGAACAGGAAATCCGCCGTCAGCGCATAGGCCGCCGCCCAGCGGGACAATTCGCGGTAGATCGGGGTCGCGGCCCCTGCTTCGGGGGCGGGGGCGAAACGCCCGCCCGTCAGCGCACGGCCCCAAGCGCGGAACAGGGTCTTGGTGGTATGGCCGACATGCGCCCAGAGCGACTGGTCAAAAGCCTCAAGCGCCTCTGCCTCATCCTCCTTTTGCAGCGCGAGCATATTGTCGAGCATATGGGGGTGGGCCCGGATCGAGCCCTGCCCGAAGATGATTAGACTGCGGGTGACGATATTCGCCCCCTCTACGGTGATCCCGATGGGCACGGCGCGGTAGAGCGGCAGCAGGTAGTTCAGCGGCCCGTCGATCACCGCCTTGCCCGAATGCACATCCATCGCATCGTTCAGCGCCTCGCGCATCTTGAATGTCGCATGGGCCTTCATGATGGCCGAGATGACTGAGAGTGCGCGGCCTTCGTCCAGCCCGGCGCAGGTCAGGTGCCGGGCGGCGTCCATCGCATAGGCATCCGCCGCCAGCCGCCCCATTCGCGCCTGCACGCCACCGAATTTGCCAATGGGCAGGTTGAACTGCTGGCGGATGCGCGCGTAAGCGCCCGTGGTATGGGCCGAGAAGGCAATCGCTGCACATCCCATCGACGGCAGCGAAATGCCACGGCCCGCCGCCAGGGCAGACATCAGCATCATCCAGCCTTTGCCGGCATATTCCGCCCCGCCAATGATATGATCGAGCGGGATGAAGACGTCCTTGCCGGTGGTCGGCCCGTTCATGAACATGGTGGAAGAGGGCAGGTGCCGCCGCCCGGTCTCGACCCCCGGCAGATCGGTCGGCACCAAGGCGCAGGTGATGCCAATGTCAGCCGTATCACCCAGCAGCCCCTCCGGGTCGCGCAGTTGGAAGGCCAGCCCCAGCACCGTGCACACCGGCGCAAGGGTGATGTAGCGTTTGGCCCAGTTGAGGCGAATGCCCAGCAGCTCCTCGCCCTGCCACATGCCTTTCTCAACCACGCCTTCATCGACCATCGCGGAGGCGTCAGAGCCCGCCTCGGCGCTGGTCAGGCCAAAGGCCGGCAGCTCACGCCCATCGGCAAGACGCGGCAGCCAGTGCTCCTTTTGGGCCTGGGTGCCAAACTGGTGCAGCAATTCGCCGGGACCGAGGGAGTTTGGCACCATCACCGTCACCGCCGCCGCGACGGAGCGGGTCGAGATGTAGCGCACCACTTCGGAATGGGCGAAGGCGGAAAACCCCAAACCGCCGTGGGATTTCGGGATAATCATGCCAAAGAATTTTTTCTCGCGCAGAAAATCCCATGCCTCGGCGGGCAGATCGGCGGTTTCGTGGTTGATCTTCCAGTCGTCGACCATGGTGCAGAACTCTTGCACCGGACCGTCAAAAAACGCCTGTTCCTCTGCGTTGAGTCGGGGGGCTTTAACCGCCTGCAGTTTCGACCAATCGGGATTGCCGGAAAACAGTTCTGCCTCCCACCAGACCTCGCCCGCGGTCAGCGCTTCGCTCTCGGTCTCGGACAAGGCCGGAAGCGCTTTTTTCGCCCAGTGGTAGATCGGTTTGGTCAGAAGGCTGGCGCGCAGATTTGTCATAACGGTCCCCTTATCGAGACCAACGCCACCGCGCGCCAAGGGTTCCTGCGCCGGAAGGGCAATTCGGCGACGTGCAGTCCGTTGTTCTGCCGGGGCCGTGAATAAACGTCCGCGCCATGCAGGTGGTGGCGCAGCGGCGCGTGATGTTTATGGTGCGGGCAAAGTTTCGCGAAAAGGGGAGTGATGATGAAACTGATGCGATACGGACCGCGCGACGGCGCGAAAACACCGGTGATGCTCGACGCAGAAGGTCAAGCGCGCGATGTCTCGGGGATCGTGGCCGATTTCACCCCGCAGACCATCCCCGCGCTGCCCGAGCTGCTGGGCGGCGTCGATCCGCAGAGCCTGCCCCGGTTCGACACCACAGATCAACGCATCGCCGCCCCCATCGGCCAGCCGCGCAATATCTGGTGCGTCGGGCTGAATTATTCCGATCACGCAGCCGAAGCCGGCATGGCAGTGCCCGATGAGCCGATCCTGTTCAACAAAGCCAGCGGCACCTATTGCGGACCGAATGACCCGCTTCTTTACTCCGACAAGATGACCAAACTGGATTGGGAGGTCGAATTGGGCGTCGTGATCGGTCGTGCTGCGTTGAATGTCAGCGCGGAGGACGCGCTGGCGCATGTGCTGGGCTATTGTCTGGTCAATGACGTCTCCGAACGCGCCTGGCAGGCCGAGCGGGGCGGGCAATGGGTCAAGGGCAAGAGCTTTCCGAACTTCTGCCCCACCGGACCGGTGCTCGTGACCGGCGCGGCGCTGGGCGATCCGGGGCGGCTTGGCCTGTGGACCGAGGTGAACGGTGAGCGGGTGCAGGACGGCACCACCGAGAAGATGATCTTCGATGTGGCAACCATCGTGTCCTATATGTCGCAATTCACCCGGTTGGAGCCGGGCGATCTGATCTGCACAGGCACCCCGCCGGGGGTTGGCATGGGGTTCAAACCGCCGCGCTATCTGTCCCCCGGCGATCAGCTGCGGCTGGGGATCGAGGGGCTCGGCACCCAGCACCAAGAGGTCACGCGGCTTTGAGACCGGCCTGAGCCTGTCTGCGGTGTCAGGCAGGCTCGGCGATTTTGGATTGGACGGTTGTGACCGCATGGGCCGGATCCATCGGCAGCGTCAGGATAAAGCTGCTGCCCTGTCCCAGACGGCTGGTGGCGACCAGATTGCCGCCATGGGCAATCGCGATATCGCGTGAAATCGCAAGCCCCAGCCCGGTCCCCCCAAAGCGCCGCGTGGCGGTTGAATCGACCTGATGGAAGGGCTCGAACACGCGCTCCAGCTCTTCTTCGGGAATGCCGATGCCATTGTCGGTGACGCGAAACTCAACCACCTCCCCGCGCACGCGGCTGACCAGCGAAATCTCCCCCTGGTCAGAGAATTTGACCGCGTTGCTCAGCAGATTGATCAGGACCTGCTGGATCCGTTTGTCATCCGCAAAAAGAGTGCCCTTGGTCGAGGCGACGCGCAGCGTGAGCCCCTTGTCTTCGATCATCGGGCGCAGTTGTTCGGCACTTGGCGTGATAATGTCGTCGATTTTCACCGGGGCCATATTGATCGACAGGCTGCCCGCATCGATCTTGGCAAAGTCCAGCACCTCATTGATCAGGGTCAGCAGATGGTTGCCCGAACGCTCCACGGTCTGCATGGTCTCACCCAGTTTGGCGAATGTTGCCTCCAGTTTCGGCGCAAGGGCGGTGCTGGTCTGCGGATCGGCCTGGATCGCATCGCTTAGTTCGCGGGCGACTTTGGTGCGGTCAAAATGGCGGGCCAGCCGCACATGGCCAAGGATCACGGTCAGCGGGGTGCGCAGCTCATGGCTGAGCACGCCCATGAAATCGGTCTTGGCCTTGTTCGCATCCTCGGCGGTCATCAATGCCTTCTTGATATCCGTCACATCAATGCGCAGGCCGACGACGCTGCCATCTTCCATGCGGCGGTCCGAAGTTCGGATGATGCGCCCGTCGGGCATCCGCTGCTCCGTTTCAAAAGCGCCCTGTTCGCGCTTTTCCAACCAGACGCGAATCCATTCCTCCTCTTTGCCGACAGCATCCGGCACCAGCCCGCGCCGGATGCTGTCGCGGGCGATGCGCTCATAGGTCGAGCCGGGTTTGACCACCGCGCTATAACCGTGGATTTCGCGGTATTTCTCGTTGCAGAGCACCAGGGTGCCGCTGGGGTCGAACATCACAAAGCCGTGGTCCAGCGCTTCGATCCCGGTGCGCAGACGCTCTTCGGCCAGATGGCGGGTCTCGCTCAGACGCATGACATAGGAGGCAAAGGCCATGACCGCCGCCGCACCGAGCAGACGCAACAACCAGTTCCAGTAGAAGTCGGGCCGGTGGTCGGGCCAGCCGCCATCTGTGGTGGCCGCCAGTTCCCACAGGCCAAAGGCAAAGTTGAAGTCGAGCTTGATCGGATCGACCAGCTCGGCCTCGGGCGCGCCGATGATCACCTGTTCGACCGTGCCATCGGGGTTCATCTCACGGATCATCAGATCATAGGTCTGTTCCACTTCCGGAATCCGCAGCCGCTCGATGAAACTGTCATAATCAATCACCATCGACAGCAGCCCCCAGGGCCGGGGAGAGGCCATGGCCCCGTCCGCCTGCGCATAGAAAACCGGCTGGCGCAGAATCAGCCCTTTGGTCCCTTGCACCAGATCGACGGGCCCGGTGATCAAGCCGCCGCTGTCCATGGCCTGTTGCACCTTTGGCAGCTGATCCGGGATCTCACGGTAGTCGAGCCCCAGCACGGCCTCATTGCCTGCGATCGGGTGGACGATATTGACCACAAGATCGCGCGCCGCGGCGAGGTTGATCACCTCGGGATTGCGGGCCGAAAAACCAGCGACACGGGCGGTAAATTCGGCTTGGGAGATCTCCGGGTTCTCGCTGATGATCGTGGAGAGTTCACGCAGCTTCAGGATCTGGTCAAAGATATCTTTCCGAATGCGCTCACGCACCTCGACAAGTTCACGCGCGGCTTCGAGCTTCAGGTCTTGCACATAGGCTTGGTAGGAAAGGGTCTCGATCCGGTGGCCAACGCCGAGGATCACGCCGCCAAGCAGCAGCAGCACGATCACACGTTTCATGCCCCGCGACAGCAGAGCTGTCACCCCTGTTTTCACTGCCTCAGTCACGCCATTCCCTCCCCACACGCGCCCGGTTCTGCTCTAGCGGCGTGGGCGTCATTAACCAAGAAGAGTGCATCTGCTTGGCGCTGGTGCAAGAGGAAAGACCGCCGCCCAGAAAATTGCCCCGGTGAGGGCGTCAAATATATCGGATTTGGCCGCAATTGGCCTATGCGGCGGCCGCCTGCCGCAATTGCGTCAGAATCTGACGCAGAAGCCGGATGTCCTCGGGGTTGGAAAGATTGGGCGCATGGCCGCATGTGGCGAACTCGGTAAGCGCGGGACGCGGGCCGCTGGCCGCCATCCTCGCAGCGGCGTCGGGCAGGAGCAGGTCCGACAGGGTGCCGCGCAGCAGATGGGTCGGGGCGGTGATGCGCGCCCAGTGATCCCATGTGGAAAGCTCATGCGCCGAGGCGGTGAACTGTACCGTGATGCGGGGATCGTAATGCAGGGTCAACCGCCCGTCACCGCGCCGGCGCAGCGAAGACCGGGCCATGCGCTGCCAGAAAAGATCCGCCGCGGGCCCGAAAGGGGCATAGGTATTTCGCAGCCAGGCCTCGCCCTCGGTGAAACTGTCAAACACCGGCAAGCTGCCGACATAGGACAGGATACGCGCGACCGCAGGCGCCGGCAGTTCGGGGCTGATGTCATTGACAATCAACGCCTCGATCCGGTCCGCATCATGGCCAGAGGCAAGGCGCATGCCGATCATTCCGCCCAGCGAGGTTCCGAGCCATGTCGCGCGCTCGATCTGGCAAAGGTCCATCAGGTCGGTCGCGATGCCGGCGTAATATTCGACAGAATATTCCGCCTCGGGATTGCGCGACCAAGACGAGAGCCCGCGTCCGATCATATCGGGGCAAAGCACATGGTAGCTGTCCGACAGCGCGGCGGCGAGCTCATCGAAATCGCGCCCGGTGCGGGCCAGCCCATGCGCCATGATCAGCGCGGGATTGGCCGGGTCGCCCCATTCGGTGACATGGACTTCGTGGTCCATGACGGGGACAAAGCGGAACCGCGGAGAGGTCATGCGCGTGCCCCTTTTTGCATGATCGTGCCGGTGATCCCGCGGGGGAAGAAATAGACCAGCAGGATAAAGATGATGCCGAGCCAGAACAGCCAGCGGTCCGGGTCGAGCAGATCGGGCAGTAGCGGGATCGTCGCGGTTGCCTCGGCGGCGGCGCCCATCAGGTCGCGCAGGTAATATTGCGCCATGACCATCAGCACCGCGCCGACCACCGCGCCCCACATGGTGCCCATGCCGCCGATCACCACCATCAGCAGGATGTCGATCATAATGGCAAAGCTCAGCGTGGTGTCCGGCCCGGTGTATTTCAGCCAGATCGCATAGACCGTCCCGGCCAGCGAGGCGACAGCGGCGGAGAGGCAAAAGACAAAGGTGCGGTAGGCCACGACCCGGTAGCCGATCGCCTCGGCGCGGGCCTCATTCTCGCGGATCGCTTTCAGGACCGAGCCCAAGGGCGCCGCGACCATGCGCAGCATCAGCAGGAACAGGGCCAGCGAGGTGAAGAACACGAAGTAATAGGCCGCGAGCTTGCCGTTCAGCTTGACCCCGAAGAGCCGCGCCACCTTACCCTCCTCAGTCACCATCAGCTTCGTCGCCGGTTTGAAGAGGTCCGGCGCGCGGTAGGTGATGCCATCCTCGCCGCCGGTGAACTGCGACAATTGCGAGGCCAGCACCAGCGCGACCGAGGCCGTGGCCAGCGTGATCATGGCAAAGAAGATCGCCTTCACCCGCAGGCTCAACAGCCCCACCGCGGTCGCGACCACCAGCGAGACCGCAACCCCCGCCACCGCGCCCAAGGCCACCGCGTCCCAGCCCGGCCCCATTTGGCGCAGGGCGATGGCAGCACCATAGGCGCCGAAGCCAAAGAACATCGTATGGGCAAAGCTGACGATGCCGGTATAGCCGATCAGCAGATCATAGCTGGCGACCAGCACGATGAAGATACAGATGCGGGCGGCCACTTCCAGCGCGCGCACGTCCTGAAATAGGAAGGGCGCAAAGAGGAGCAGGGCGGCGATCACCAGCACGGCGGTCTTCACGGCGATTGTGCCATAGGTCGATTTGGTCTGCATGGTCACCTCACTTCACCGCCGGGCGCAGCCCGTTGGGCCGCCAGAGCAGGATCGCCGTCATCAGGATCATATTACTCGCCAGCGCCAGTTTCGGCGCGAGAAAGCCCACGTAATTCGCGGTCAGCCCGACCAGCAGCGCGCCCAAGAGCGTGCCTTCGATGGAGCCGAGCCCGCCGATGATGACCACGATAAAGACCACGATCATCATCTCGCCGCCAAGCGCAGGCGTGATCAGCGTCTCATAGCCCGCCCACATCGCCCCGCCCACGGCGGCAAGCGCTGAGCCCACCATGAAGACCCCGATGAACAGCCGGTCGATGCGAAAGCCAAGCGCTTCCACCATCTCGCGGTTCTCGACACCGGCGCGGACCAGAAGGCCGAGCCGGGTGCGGTTCAGCACGAGATAAAGGCCGACGAAGGCCGCGAGCCCAAGACCGAATGCGAAGATGCGGTAGATCTCGATGCTCACGTCGCCGATGATCCACGCCCCTTCGAGGAATTGCGGCCGCAGCACGGTGATCGGCGTGCCGCCCCAGACCGCGAGGATGATCTGCTCGGAGACGATCAGCGCGCCCATGGTGATGAGGATTTGCCGCAGGTGATCGTGATAGACCGGGCGGATGATCACGGTCTCAAAAAACCACCCGGCGGCAAGGCCAAAGGACATCGCCGCGATGATCGCCAGGCTCAGCGCGGCGATGTTGAGGAGCAGGTTCTCGGCTCCCAGCCAGCCGCTGAGGGCGGCCAGAACCGAAGCGGCCACGAAGGCCCCGAAGCTGACAAAGGCCGAATGGCCGAAGTTCAGCACATCCATCAGCCCAAAGATCAGGCTGAGACCCGACGCCATGAGAAACACCATCATCCCCATCGCCAGCCCCGCCACCGTGAGCGTGGCCCATGAGGAGGGCGCGCCGATCAGCACGAAGGCCAGCGCGGCGAGGATCAGCGGCAAGAGGTAAACCCCGCCGAAACGCCCCAGAATATCCGAAATGCGATCCATGTTCTTCCTCATCACGACAGGCCCAACAGCCGGTCTTGCAATGGTTTGTCGGCGGCGAAATCCGCCATGGTCCCGCGATGCACCACGCGGCCATCGTCGATCACCGCCATCTCGCGGCCAATGCTGCGGGCAAAGTGGAAGTTCTGCTCGACCAGCAGCAGCGTTGCTTCACGTGAAATCTCGGTAAAGGCTTCGGCCATGGCGGCGACAATGGCAGGCGCCAGCCCCTTGGTCGGCTCGTCGATCAGGATCAGGCGGCGCGGCTCGACAATGGCGCGGGCGACGGAGAGCATCTGTTTCTGCCCGCCCGAGAGCGCCCAGGCCTGTTTTGTCCAGAACCGCTCCAGCGCGGGGAAAAGCGTGGTGATGCGCTTGAGGCGGGCGGGGTCAAAGCGTCCCTTGTCGGTGGCGAGGATCAGGTTTTCCTCAACCGTGAGATTGCCGAAAATCCCCATATTCTCGGGCACATAGGCGATGCCGCGCCGGGCGATCTCGGCGGTGTGCAGCCCGGTGAGGTCCGCGCCGTCAAAGCGCACCGTGCCGGGCGCCGGCTTCCACAGACCCATGACCGAGCGCAGCGTGGTCGTCTTGCCCGCGCCATTCCGGCCCAGCAGGACAAAAACGCCCCCCTCGGGCACCTCAAGGCTCACATCATGCAGCACCGCATATTGCCCGATGTTGGTTTGCATCCGGTCGAGGGTCAGCAGGCTCATGCGGTCTCCTCCGTCGCGGTGCCGAGATAGACATCGCGCACGATCTGGCTGTCCATGACCTCGGCGGGTGCTCCGTCGGCGAGCAATTCGCCGTTGTGCAGCACGATGATCCGGTCGGCGAGGCGGCGCACCACGTCCATCTTATGTTCGACCAGCAGCACGGTCTTGGAAGGATCGGATTTGATTTGCGCGATCAGTTCCAGCACATCGGGCGCATGGTCCAGCGACATGCCGGCGGTGGGTTCGTCGAACATGTAGATATCGGGCTCCATCGCCATCAGCAGCGCGACCTCCAGCTTGCGCTGGTCGCCATGGGGCAGGGCGGCGGCGGGCAGATGGGCGACGCGCGACAGGCGGGTGGCTTCGAGGTAGTGCTCCGCGTCCTGCGTGAGTTTGGTGAAACGGCGCACCGGGCGCAGCAGCCGCCAGCCATCGCCCGCGCGGGCCTGCACGGCAAGGCGGATGTTCTCCAACACGGTGAGCTGCGGGAAGAGATTGGTGAGCTGAAAGGCCCGGCCCACACCTTGGCGTGCGCGCGCCGAGGGGGCCATGCGGGTCAGATCGACCGCGCCTTTCAGCACCTGCCCGGAAGTCGCGGTAAGCTGGCCCGAGATCAGGTTGAAATAGGTGGTCTTACCGGCCCCGTTCGGCCCCACGATGACGGTGAGCTCGCCGGGGTGGAAGGCGCAGGAGACCTGATTGACGGCGACATGACCGCCAAAACGAATGGTCAGATCGCGCGTGATGAGCGAGGGCGTCGGCATGATGTGGGGAACCTTTGCGCGGCGAGGGATGGCCCGCCCCGACAGGGGTGGGGAGGCGGGGCCAAGTCTCTGTCCGTCTTCAGTCGTTGCTGCGGCCGATGGGGATGTCCATCTCATCCGCTTCGATGATGCGCACCAGATCGGGGATCGCCCAGTCGACATCTTCATCGACGCGGATTTTGAAGTGCACCATGGATTGCAGCGCCTGATGGTCTTCGGGGCGGAAGGTCATGGTGCCTTTGGGGGTCTCCCAAGACATGCCCTCCATCGCATCGATCAGGTCTTCGGTCTCAAGACTGTCTGCGGTCTCGATGGCTTTGACCGCCGCCAGCGCCGCCGACATGCCGCCTGCGGTAAAGAAATCCGGCGGGCTGTCGAAACGTTCCTGATGGGTCTTGACCAGCCAGTCGTTCACCGGATTGTCATAGGCTTCATAATAGTAATAGACCGCACCCTCCATGCCGGGGAAACGCTTGTAGGTCGGCAGCACCGGCAGGATGTGACCACCCATGGAGATTTCGATGCCATAGCGCTCGGGGTTCATCGCCTTGATCTTGCCCGGCCCGTCGCCGCCCCCGGCGATATAGGCCAGGATGACCTTGCGGCCTTCCTTGTCCTTCAACGCGTTGAACAGCCGTTCGGCCGGGGCGGTGAAATCAGCCGTGCCTTGGGGCACATATTCTTCGGCCACAACGGTCGCGCCGGTGCCTTCCAGAGCCGCTTTGAAAGCACTGATGCCGTCATGCCCAAAGGCGTAGTCTTCGGCGATGGTGGCGACAAAGAGGTTTTCATCCGGCTGCAAGGCCAAAGCCTGCGCCTGCATATCCATCGAGGAATTGCGCGAGGTCTTGAAGACATAGCGGTTGCTGTCCGGCCCGGTCAGACTGTCGGCCACCGCCGGCTCGACGATCAGGATCTTCTCGTATTCCTCGGCAATCGGCAGCATCCCCTTGGCGACGCCCGAAGAGGTCGAGCCCACGGCCATCAGCACCTCGTCGTCGCCGTAAGCTTCGGCCAGCACGGCGCGGGCGACATCGGGTTTGAACTGCGTGTCCTTGATGATGAGCTCGATGGGGTGGCCCTTGACCGTGTTGGTCCCATCGGTGGCATATTCGATGCCAAGCTCGAATCCGGTCTGCGCCTGTTTGGAGAAGGCTTCGAAACTGCTGCCCGAGATCCCGTGCACAAGGGCGATCTTGATCGGGTCTTCGGCCCAAGCCGCGCTGGCAAATGTCGCAACACTTGCCGTCACGGCGGCGATCCGCGTGAGTGTCTTCATGGTATCCTCCCTGAACGGGTGCTGGGCGCTGTTGCGCCGCACAAACCCGTCGTCTAGCTTAGAATTTCAGCATCCGAGAATAATCCGAACGGGGCAAGATGGTGGAAATACGTACCGAAGATTGCTTTCGCGACGGGCGCTTTGCCGAACTGGCTTTCGTCCATGCGCCGATCGGGCTGGTGGTCACGCAGAACCGTCTGATCCGCGACTGCAACAACGCTTTCGCGCAGATGTTCGGCTACGGGCGCGGCGATCTGCGCGATCAGCTGTTCTCGATGCTCTACCCCTCGGATGAGGAGTTCAAGAACATCCGCGACCGCGGCGTCGATCAGCTGCGCGAGACGAATACCTATTGGGATGAGCGCATCATGGCCCGGCAGGACGGCAGCCTGTTCTGGTGCCGGGTGCGGGGCCATTCCTTTACCCCAGACAGCCCGCTGGACCGCGCGGTCTGGAGCTTTGCCGACCTGTCCGCCGAACGCCCCTATCTGCCGCTCACCCGGCGCGAGCGCGAAATATTGAGCCATTTGGCCGAAGGGCTGACCAGCAAGGAGATCGCCATCAATCTCGATATCTCGCACCGCACGGTGGAAGTGTACCGCGCCAAGCTGCTGAAGAAATTCGGGGTCAGCAACACCAGCGGGCTGTTCCACTCGCTGGGCGGGATCGACAGTGATCATGTGGTGTCCAACAGCCAGAAATAGCCGCAGCAGGGCGCCTAGCGCGGATTGCCCTGTTCGGGGTCGCTGTCCACGCACTGGGGCTGAACCGAAGAGGCAAAGGGGCGGGTCTCGCGGTCTTCGGGATCGTCTTGCTGCGCCTCCTCGGCGGCTTCCTCCTGCTGAAGCCCTTCGGGCAGGGAAGCCACAAGCGCGTCGGCCTGTGCATAAAGGGCGCGAATTTCCATTAACTCTTTTTCCGAAGGACCGCGCGAGGCGGGTTTGGCAGGGGCTTTATTGCCGCGCTCCGTCTTATTATTCACTGCTATGATACCGTATTTAAATAAAAAAATGGCCGGACCTTGGTCCGATAGGAAGCGAGCATAACAAGCTCTCCGCGCCCTTTCCATCGGGCCTTGCCCTCAGCATATCGGGGAATACCCGTACAATTGGCGGCAACGGATTGAATCTAAGAAAATAAAACTTTGCATCTTTTTTGCGCCCAGAGCTGACGCCCGGGCCGCGTCGCTGCGCGCGTGTCAGAGACATCAGGGTTTCCCCCAATAGACAAATGCCTGCGAAAGTCTGAGGTTTGGCGCGGAAAGCAGAGGTGTTGAATGACTTTGGCCGCAGCGTTCACGCTGATCGTCCTATGTGGTATCGTGATCCTTTCTGCCGTTATCGTGCGGCGGACGGGCGACCCGGTGAGCCGTTATGGCATAGGCGCCGGTGCGACTGTGCTGCTGCTACAGGGCTTTGTTATTTCCCTGACACCTTCAGAAACGGGCAGGATATACGAGCACCCAACAGAGGTCGTGTCGGCGCTGGCGCTTCTGGCGGTGCTGATGGCCGTGGGGCTGCGCCTGCACCGGACCCGCCGGATGGGGCAGATCATCGATCCAAGCCCGGGGGGGACCAATCACCTTCAGGGTCTGCTGAACAGCCTGCCGATGGAGGTGGCCTTTATCACTCCTGAAAGGCGCTACGGCTTTGTAAACGATGCCTATTGTCAGGCGATTGGTCTGTCGCGCGCTGACATATTGGGCCAGCATCTTTCGCAGATCATTCAGTCGGATATCCTCCCGAGGATCAAAGAAAATTTCGACAAGGCGTTCTCGGGCGAGCAGGTGACATGGCTGTTCAACGCCGCCCGCCCCGTGTTGCAGCGGACCGAAGGGTCGGCCGTCTATCAGCCTTTGATGGACCGGGATCAGGTCGTCGGGGTCTTGGTCTTTGTGATGGACCGCTCGTCGCTGCAAGACGCCGCGCAGCAGGCCGAAGTCAGCGAGGCAAAACATGCGCTGGCTGCCGAAGTCGCCGGGGTTGGTTACCTCGAATGGGACAGCACAGGGGCGCTGATTGATGTCTCGCCCGAGGTCGAATCCCTGTTGGGCCGCGACGCGCGCACCCTGGGCAAGATGTGGCAGCAGGGGCAGCGTTTCGTCGATCCGCGCAGCCGCGCCACGCTGAGCCGCAACCTGCAACGGGCGGGCCGCCGGCCGCGCGATGTGGTCGAGACGCTCAAGTTCCTCACCGAAAGCGGGCGACAGATCGAGCTGCGTTCCTCCATGCGTCGGGTGGAGGGGCTCGGCGGGGGCCGGCTTCTGGCGGCGATTCAGGATGTCACAGAGCAGCAGCGTGTGCTGGATGAACTGGTCGAAAGTGAGACGCGGTTCCGCGATTTCGCCGCGAGTGCGACCGATTGGGTCTGGGAGATGGATGTGAACCGGCGGTTTACCTTTCTCTCCGGCGGCGGGCGCCAGACGGATGAGGGCAGCCCATTCTTCCAGTTGGGCAGCACCTTTGCCGAAGCCGAGATTGCCCGTGATCGCGGCGATTATGACCTGCTGCAACAGCGGCTTGCCACGCAGGCTCCGTTTCGGGACCTGCGTTTGGTCATCCCGCAACCCGGGGGCTGCACCCGCCAGATCGACATGTCAGGCAAACCCTTCTACGACAGCAGCGGGGCGCTGGCAGGCTACCGGGGCACCTGTTTCGACATGACGGAAATCGTCGCCGCGCAGAGCGAACGGCAAGGTGCGCTTGAAGCGCTTGCGCTGGCGTTTGAGAATATCTCGACCATGGTGGCGCTGTTCGATGCCGAAGACCGTTTGGTCTATTGCAACGAGGAATATCGCGCCAGCCTATGCGGGCTGGATGGCGGCGATATCGTCGGGCGGCATTTCGATGAATTGCTTATCTATTTCGCCAATGCCGGGCTGCTCAAAGCCTCGTCCGAAGGGCGGAACCGCTGGCTGCAACAGCGGCGCAACCGCCGCGCGGATCCGGCGCAATACTTTCGCGCGCAATCTTGGGATGGCCGCTGGCTGGAGGTGACGGATTACCTCTTGGCGGCGGGGGGGCTGCTGACCATCGCCTCGGACATCACTGAGCGGGTGTCCCGCGAGGACCGTCTGCACCATCACGAGACCGCGCTGCAATTGCTCAACCGCCGCGAGACGCTGGGCCAGATGACCGCCGCGATTGCCCATGAGTTGAACCAGCCCCTGGCGGCCATCCACAACTTTGCCGCCGGCTGTGTCCTGCGGGCCAAGAACAACCAGTTGGAACCCGACGATATGATCGCGGTGCTGAGCAGTATGCAAAGCCAGTCGGAGCGCGCCAGCGCGATCCTGCGCTCGATGTCGAACTATTTGCAGAGCGATCCGGCGGACTATGTAACCGTGCCGTTTGACGAGCTTCTGCGCTCGGTGCGGCTGCTGGTCCAGCCCGAAAGCGCGGCCATTGGCGTGGCGGTGGTGATCGAAGACGCCTGCGACGGCACCCCGCTCCACTGCGCCCGCATCGAGATCGAACAACTGCTGATCAACCTGATCAAGAATGGGATCGAGGCCTGTCGCGATTCTGGCCGTTCAGACGCCGAAGTCAAAGTCACCGCCCGTTGCGTGGATGACGATATTGTCGTCGAGGTCTGCGATGGGGGGCTGGGATTTGCGCCGGATATGCCGATTGAAAAGGCGTTCACGGCCTTTAGATCGACCAAGGCCAAAGGGCTGGGCGTGGGCTTGGCGATCTGTGAAACAATCGCGGAATCCCATGGCGGGTCCATCCAGGTAACGAAATCGGACGAAACGGGGGCCTGCTTGACCGTACGCCTACCGCTTGTGGCGCAGGAGTGAGAAGATCGAACACGCGATCGTATATGTAGTGGATGATGATGCAGCGGTGCGGGAATCGCTGGTTTGGTTACTGGGGTCGGTCGGGCTGCGCACCGTGGCCTTTGACAGCGCGGGGGCGTTTCTGGACGCCTATCAGGACGCCGGCGTGTCCTGTCTGGTCAGCGATGTGCGCATGCCGGGAATGAGCGGGCTGGAGTTGCAAAAGGCGTTGACGGCCCGGCAGATCGAGATGCCGATCATTTTGATGACCGCCTTTGGCGATGTCTCGACCGCAGTGAAGGCGATGAAAGCCGGGGCCGTGGATTTCATCGAAAAACCCTTTAGCAATCAGGACATGCTGGATCTGATCAATGCGGCGCTTTTGGCCGATGCGGCAAGGCGCCAGTCCACCGCCGCTGCCGAAGAAGGCGCGCAGATGCTGGCCCGGCTGACGCCACAGGAACACCGGGTGTTCGAGCGTGTGGTCGCAGGCAAGTCGAACCGCGAGATCGGGGCCGAGATGGATATTTCGGTCAAAACGGTTGAGGTGCATCGCGCCCGGGTCATGCGCAAACTGGAGGCGGGATCGGTGGCTGATCTTGTCCGCTTTCACCTTAACGGCAGCACCGAAGAGGGCGGGGGAAACGGGTAATTGACCCGCGCACAAAAAAGCCCCGGCGGTTCGGGTCCGCCGGGGCAGGTGACCCCGCCCCATTAGGGGAGGGGTGCAGGTTCCCCGGTGGCATGAGGTCCACCGGGAAGGCTGGTCAGGCCGGTTGCGCGTCCAGCGCGCCGACCGTCACCTCAAGGGTCTTTTCCGTGCCCTTGCGCAGCACCACGATCTCAGAGGCTTTATCCGGTGCGGTGGTGGCAACAACGCGGGTCAGGTCGCGCAGGTCGATGATCTCCTCTCCGCCGAAGGACAGGATGATATCGCCCTTCTTCAGCCCCGCTTCGGCCGCCGGGCTGTCGTCAGAGATCGCCTCGATCACCGCGCCGCGCGGCTCGTCATAGCCGAGCACATTGGCAACCTCCGGCGTCATCGGGCGGATCTGCACCCCAAGCCAGCCGCGTTCAACCGCGCCGTCATCGGCGAGGTCCGCCACGATGGTTTGCACCAGATCGGAGGGCACCGAGAAGCCGATCCCGACGGAGCCGCCACCGGGCGACAGGATCGCGGTGTTCACGCCGACGACTTCGCCCGCGTTGTTGAACAGCGGCCCGCCGGAGTTGCCGCGGTTGATCGCCGCGTCGGTCTGGATGAAATCATCGAAAGGCCCGGCCTGAATGTCACGCGACAGGGCAGAGACGATGCCCGATGTCACGGTGCCACCAAGGCCAAAGGGGTTGCCCACGGCCACGACCTCATCGCCGACGCGCAGGGATTTGGAGGTGCCAAAGTCGACCTTGGGCAGTTCCACATCCGCGGTCACCTTGAGCAGCGCGATATCCGTCATCGCATCGCTGCCAACCACTTCGGCGTCAAAGCTGCGGCCATCGGCGAGTTTCACGGTCACTTTCTCGGCGCCCGCCACGACATGGTGGTTGGTGACGATCTGCCCGTCTTCCGAGATGATGAAGCCCGATCCCAGCCCTTGGCGCGGGGCCGGAGCCTTGCCGTTCTGGCCGGGCAGCATCTGTTCAAACTGGCGGCGCAACTCTTCGGGCATGCCGGGGGGAAGCTGGGTCTGGATCTGGGCGTTGTCCTGTTTCGCCGTCACCTCGATAAAGACCACGGCGGGAGAGACCGCTTCGACCAGGTCGGCATAGCCACCTGCGGGCACGGCCAGTGCCGCCGAGGGGGCCAGCGCCAGCATCGGGGTGGCGGCGACGGCGGCGCTCAGCGCAAGGGCGGCGGCGCGGGGGGCCTTGGAGAGAGTCTTGTTCATGGGATGCTCCTTGCTGTGCATTCGTGTTTCCGACGCCCTATCTGGGGCGCGCGTTTTACAGCGCTGTCGCGGGCGCTATACAAATTTGTGAGAATGCAGGCGGCGGGATGTGCGGCGGGCGGATTTGCCCTAATCCTTGGCCGATCCTACATGAGAGAGCGATGAAACTGCTTGTTGTCGAAGACGATACCACCACCAGCACCTATATCGCGCGCGGCCTGCGCGAAGAGGGGCATGCGGTGGATGTGGTGGCCGATGGCCGGGACGGGTTGGTGCAGGCCACCACCGGGTCTTATGACGTGCTGATCCTTGACCGGATGCTGCCCGAATTGGATGGTCTGGCGCTGCTCAAAACCCTGCGCGGCGCGGGCAATCGAACCCCGGTGCTGCTGCTTACGGCGATGGGCGCGGTCGAGGATCGGATCGACGGGCTGAACGCAGGCGCCGATGACTATCTGGTGAAGCCTTTTGCCTTTGGCGAGCTCTCGGCCCGGGTCAATGCGCTGGCCCGGCGCCCGCAGGCGCTGGAGCAGGAAACCACCTTGCGGGCGGGCGATCTGACGATGGATCTGATCAGCCGCCGCGTCACCCGCGCCGGGCAGGAGATCGACTTGCTGCCGCGCGAATTTGCTCTGCTGGAACATCTCTTGCGACGCCGGGGCAGGGTGCAGACCCGCACCATGCTGCTTGAGGCGGTCTGGGACATTTCCTTTGATCCGATGACCAATGTGGTCGAAACCCATATCAGCCGGTTGCGTGCCAAGGTCGACCGGCCCTTTGACAGCGAGTTGATCCAGACCGTGCGCGGCGCAGGCTATAGGATCGACGCGTGAAGGCGCGGTTCGCGGGGCTATGGCGCTCCATGCCGCTGCGGCTGGCGCTGCTGCTGGTGCTGCTTTTCGCCACCGTGAGCCTCTTGAGCCTCGCGGGCAGCTATGCGGTGACGCAGCGGTCTTTTGAACAGGCCATGCGCGCCGATCTTGCGCAGGATATGGCGGGGTTTCGCGCCGCCCCGAGCGCGGGGGCATTGGCGAGACTGGTCGAGGCTGAATCGCGCGCCACTGATCCGAACCGGTTGATCCTGAGCTACATCGGCCCCGACGGGCGCATCTACGGCAATGGCGCGATTGCGCGGGATGATGAGGGCTATCACATCGTCTCGCTGGGGGCTGCGCGGACGGAATACACCGGCGTTTATCTGACCCTGACCGATACGCTTTATGGCGGGCTTTTGACCATCGCGCGCAGCCGGGCAGAGATCACCGCCCTGCGCGAAGTCTTTGTGAACATTCTGCTGGTGAGCCTGCTGCCCACGGTGTTGATCGCGCTCTCGGGCGGGCTGATCCTCGCCCGGCGCTCGAAACGGCATGTCGAGGTGATCCGCCACACGCTGGACCGTCTGACCACCGGCGATCTGGCCGCGCGGGTGCAGGCGGGGCCGCGCTGGTCGGATGATCTGTCGCGGATCGGCGAGGCGGTGAACCAGATGGCCCGGGCGCAAGAGACTTCGGTCGCGGCGCTGCGGCAGGTGTCTTTGGACATCGCCCATGATCTCAAGACGCCGATCCAACGGGTTTCCGTCCATCTTGACGATCTGGCCCGGGCCGAGGCGGAGGGGGCTGACCTCTCTGCGCCGCTCGCCCGCGCCCGGGAGGAGTTGGACGGAATTGCCGCGATTTTTCAGGCGCTGCTGCAACTGGCGCAGGTGGAAAGCGGCGACGCCCGGGCGCATTTCGCGCCGGTCGATCTGGCCGCCCTCTGCCGCACCATGAGCGAGCTGTTCGAGCCTGCGGCCCAGGAGCAAGGCAAAACGCTGATCTGTGATCTGCCCGAGACGTCGGTTTCGGTTTCCGGCGATCGCACCTTGATCGGGCAGATGCTGGCGAACCTCATAGAAAATGCTCTGCGCCACACGCCCGATGGCGCGCAGGTGACGATCGGCTTGCGGCCCCGCGGCGAAAAGGCCGAGCTTAGCGTGGCGGACGACGGCCCCGGCATCCCCGCCGAGGACCGCGCGCGGGTCTTGCAACGGCTCTACCGGCTGGACCGCAGCCGTGGCACGCAGGGGCACGGATTGGGGCTGGCCCTGGTCGACGGGGTGGCCAAACTGCATGGGGCGGGGCTGGAGCTGCGCGACAATGACCCCGGCCTGCGGGTGGTGGTGACATTCCAGCGCTAGGCCGCGGGTTTCGCCGCTGCGGCAATTTATCCTGTGCGCTTATAGGGGTGGCGGGCTATATGAGAGCCAACACAACACGCGGGGCTGCTCATGCTCGACGGATTTACTGCTGAAATTCTGGCGCGGGTGCAATTTGCATTCACGATCTCCTTCCACATCATTTTCCCGGCCTTTTCAATCGGCCTGGCCAGTTACCTGGCCGTGCTGAACGCGCTTTGGCTGTGGAAACGGGATGAGACCTATCTGAACCTGTTCAACTACTGGAAAAAGATCTTTGCCGTGGCCTTTGGCATGGGCGTGGTGTCGGGCATTGTGATGTCCTACCAGATCGGCACCAACTGGTCGGTCTTTTCGGACAAGGCGGGGCCGGTCGTGGGGCCGCTGATGGCCTATGAGGTGCTCTCGGCCTTTTTCCTTGAGGCGGGGTTTCTGGGCATCATGCTCTTTGGCCGCAAACGGGTGGGCGACGGGCTGCATATGTTCGCAACCGCGCTGGTGGCGCTTGGGACATTGGCCTCGGCCACTTGGATTCTGGCGGTAAACTCTTGGATGCAGACGCCCGCCGGCTTTGGCATGAACGATCTGGGGCAGTTCATCCCCGAAGATTGGTGGGCCATCATTTTCAACCCCTCCTTCCCCTACCGTCTGGTGCATATGGTGCTGGCGGCCTATCTGACCACGGCGCTGGTTGTGGGCGCGGTCGGCGGGCTTCATCTGCTGCGCGACCGGGCGAATGCGGCGGCCCGGCGGATGTTCTCCATGGCGATGTGGATGCTTTTGTTCGTCACCCCGCTGCAAATTCTTGCGGGCGATATGCACGGGCTCAACACGCTGGAGCATCAGCCCGCCAAGGTCATGGCGATGGAGGGGCATTATGACAGCCACCCCGAGGGCGCGCCGCTGATCCTCTTCGGCATTCCAAACGCCGAAGAGAAGCGGATCGACTATGCGGTGGAAATCCCCAAACTCTCGTCGCTGATCCTGAAACATGACCTGAACGCCCCTCTGGACGGGTTGGACACGATCCCCGAAGAGGATCAGCCCCCGGTGGCGATTGTTTTCTGGTCGTTCCGCATCATGATCGCGCTTGGCTTCGCGATGCTGGGGCTCGGCCTCTGGGCCGCGCTGGCCCGGCTGCGCGGGCGGCTTTACGATGCGCCGCTGCTGCACCGACTGGCTTTGCTGATGGGGCCGACCGGCTTTGTCGCCGTGCTGGCGGGCTGGATCACGACCGAGGTGGGGCGCCAACCCTTTACCGTCTACGGTCTGCTGCGCACCTCGGACAGTCTGGCCCCGGTGGCGGCCCCTGCGGTGGCCACCTCGCTCATTGCCTTTATCGTGGTCTATTTCTTCGTCTTTGGCGCCGGCACCTGGTACATCGTATCAATGATGCGCAGACCGGTGGTTGAACACGGCTTGGACGACGCGCGCGACATGGCGCAGGAGGACGGGCCAATCTTGGCTGTGGGCGAAGAAGCTGCCCATCGTGGCAAACCGGGGGAGAGCTGAGATGCTGGGGCTGGAACTATCATTCATCTGGGCCGGCATCATCGCCGGCGCCGTGCTGATCTATGTCATCCTTGACGGGTTCGACCTCGGCGTCGGGCTGCTCTTTCCGCTGACCAAGGACGAGCGCGAGCGCAACGTCATGATGAACTCCGTCGCGCCCATTTGGGACGGCAATGAGACATGGCTGGTGCTGGGCGGCGGCGGGTTGTTCGCGGTCTTCCCTTTGGCCTATGCGGTGGTCATGCCGGCGCTTTACATGCCGATCATCCTGATGCTTCTGGGGCTGATCTTTCGCGGGGTGGCCTTTGAATACCGCTGGCGCACGAGACGGTGGAAGCCCTTGTGGGACATGGCGTTTTTCGGCGGCTCGCTGGTGGCGTCCTTCTGTCAGGGCATCGCCCTTGGCGCTTTGGTGCAGGGGATCGAGATCGAAGGCCGCGCCTATGCGGGCGGCTGGTGGGACTGGCTGACGCCCTTTTCGATCCTGACCGGGGTGGCGGTGACCGTGGGCTATGCGCTCTTGGGGGCGACATGGCTCAACATGAAGCTGGAGGGTCGGATCCAGAAGCATATGCGCAGTCTGGCCTGGCCTTTCGCGCTGGCGACTTTGGTCTTTATGGCGCTGGTCAGCCTTTGGACGCCCTTCACGGATGCGGTCTATTTCGAGCGTTGGTTCGCCTGGCCGACGGCGCTTTTCAGCGGCATCGTGCCTGTCCTGGTCGCGCTGGCCGCCTTCGGGATGCTGCGCGGCTTGCAGCGCAAGGCCGACATTCAGCCCTTCCTCTGTGCGCAGGCGCTTTTCCTGCTCGGGTTCATCGGCATCGGGATCAGTTTCTACCCGCATATCGTCCCGCCAAGCCTGACCATTGCAGAGGCCGCGGCTCCCGACGACAGTCTGCTCTTCACGCTGGTCGGGACGCTTGTGCTCTTGCCGCTGATCTTTGGCTATACGGCCTATGCCTATTGGGTGTTCCGCGGCAAGGTTGACCCCGAAGAGGGCTATCACTGATGCGCAAATGGCTGCAACGCGGCGGCTGGTTCGTGGCGCTTTGGCTGACGAGCGTGGCTGTGCTGACGGTGGTGGCCTATGGCATCCGCTTGGTGATCATGCCGGGGTGACGCAGCGGCCTGAGCGCCGGGACTTGCCAAGCGGCTCTGCATCTGGCCTTTTCACGCCAAAGCAGCACGAAAGGACAGCCCGATGCGCGCCATGCAAGTCACCGCCTATGACGAACCGCTCACCCTGCGAGAGCTTGAAATGCCGATGCCGGGGCAGGGCGAAGTGCTGGTGCAGGTCGACACCTGCGGGCTGAACTTTGGCGATCTGCTGCTGATCAAGGGCAGCTATCAGGAAAAGCCACCGCTGCCCTTCACGCTTGGCATGGAACTGGCGGGGACGATCTCGGCCCTTGGGGCGGGGGTGGATCACCTCAAGGTCGGGCAGCGCGTGGCGGCCTTTACCGGGTTTGACGGGCTGGCCGAATATGCCGCCGTGCCTGCTTCGGTCTGTGTGCCCCTGCCGGATGAGATGTCTGCGGTCGATGGGGCGGCATTCTTGATCGCCTATGGCACCAGCCATGTGGCGCTGGACTATAAGGCGCGGCTACAACCGGGCGAGCGGCTGTTGGTGCTGGGCGCGTCGGGCGGCATTGGTCTGACGGCCGTGGAACTGGGCAAGCTGATGGGAGCCGAGGTGATCGCCGTGGCGCGGGGCGCGGACAAGCTCGCGGTCTGCAAAGAGGCGGGCGCGGATCATCTGATCAACTCCGAAACCGACGACATCCGCGCCATCGTCAAAGAGTTGGGCGGCGCCGATGTGGTCTATGACCCGGTGGGCGGCGACCAGTTCAAAGCCGCGATGCGCGCCTGCAACCCGGAAGCGCGGCTGATCCCTCTGGGCTTCGCCAGCGGCGAGGTGCCGCAAATCCCGGCCAATATCCTGCTGGTCAAGAACCTCTCTGTGCTGGGCTTTTACTGGGGCGGCTATGCCAAGATCAAACCCTCGGTGCTGACCGACAGTTTTGCCAAGCTGATCGAATGGTATATGGCCGGCAAGCTGAAACCCCATGTCAGCAACGTGCTGCCGCTGGAACAGGCCAATGAGGCGCTGGCCCTGCTGCGCGACCGCAAGGCAACCGGCAAGGTGGTGGTGCAGGTCGCGGGCTAGGCCCGTCGCCCGCCCGGCAAACGCGTCACGCGCAGCGCCTTTTGGCGCTCGCGTAGGTAAACGAACAGCCCCGAAGCGAGGATCAGCGCGATCCCGACCCAGACCTCCCAGACCGGCAGGTCGCCGAAGATCACGAAGCCCCAGAACACCGCCAGCGGCAGGCCGATATATTCAAAAGGGGCCACCGTGGCGGCGTCGCCCAGCCGGTAGGCTTGGCTCAGGCAATAGCCGATCAGCGCGATATTGAGACCGATGCCGAGGAAGGTGAGGTAATCCTCCTGCGCAGGCCAAATCCATGCGCGCAGCAGGAATTGCAGTGAGACACTGCTGCCCGCATCCACAAACCGCCCATCGCCTGCGACCAGAAAGAACCCCAGCGACACCGCGACAAAGGCCGCCTGAATATAGACCATCAGCGCCGAGGCTTTGGAGTTCACCCCGAGCTTGCGCGTCATCAGCTGGTTCAGCGCATAGGTCAGCGCCGCCAGCACCGGCAGCAGCAGAACCCAGCGGGAGACCTCAAGCGTTGCCGTGCTGGCCCAAGGCCGCATCATGATCACCACGCCGATGAACCCCACGATCACCGCGCCAAGGCGCAGCGGGCCGACCTTTTCGTCCAGAAGCGGGATCGACAGCACGGTGATGAACAGCGGTGCGGCAAAGAACAGCGCCGTCGCCTCGGCCAGCGGCAGGACCGACAGGGCCAGAAAGAATGCCATGTTCGAGATCACGATGAGCAGCCCGCGCAGCAGATGCAGCACCGGCTGGCGCGTCTTGAGCAGGTGGAACCCGCCTTCGAGCCTGACCAGCACCAGCCCCAGCACAAGCCCGATGGCCGAGCGGGTAAAGACGATCTGATGCAGCGGATAGCCGCCCGACAGACGTTTGATCAGCATGTCATTGACCGAAATCGCAGCGACGCCGAGAAGGATCAGCCCGATCGCCAGACCGGCGCGGTTATGGGGATTGGTTGTCATGCTAAAGACCTACCAGCCCGGCGCGTAAGGTCCAGCGCTTTGACATTGGTTTGCGCAGAATTCCCCGTTAGACTGGTGGGATACGCCAGAGGGAGAGCCAGCAATGCAGATGTCCGACACCCGCCAGATCGCCGCCACCCCGCCCGAGGTTTATGCCGCATTGCTGGATCCGGAGATGCTGCAAACCTGCGTGCCCGGCGCACAGGATGTCTCAGGCTCGGTCGAAGAGGGCTATGACGCCACGGTGGTGCAAAAGGTCGGCCCGGTGAAGGCGACGTTCAAGGGCCATGTGACGCTCTCTGATCTGGTGCCCAACGAGGCGCTGACCATCACCGGCGAGGGCAAGGGCGGTGCCGCCGGTTTCGCCAAGGGCGGCGCAGAGGTGCGGCTGGCCGAGAAGGACGGCGGCACCGAACTCAGCTATGATGTAGAGGCCAAGGTCGGTGGGAAGCTGGCGCAGCTTGGCAGCCGGATCATCGACGGTTTCGCCAAGAAAATGGCGGATCAGTTTTTCGACAATCTGCAAGCCTCGCTCGAAGGCCCGGCAGAGGAAGAGGCGGAGCCCGAGACCGCCGAAGAGGATGCCCCCGCCAAAAAGGGCTGGTTCGGCCGCGCCAAGACCTGAAGGCATCTGTTCACTCAGGCCGAAGCCAGTTAGGTTGCCCGCCTTACCAAAGCGGAGACGACCATGCCGACCATCGTGGACATTCAGAACCTGCGCAAAACCTACGCGGGCGGATTCGAGGCGCTCAAAGGGGTCAACTTGCAGATCGAGAAGGGCGAGATCCTCGCGCTTCTGGGCTCCAACGGGGCGGGCAAGACGACGCTGATTTCGACCATCTGCGGCATCACCACCGCGACCAGCGGCAAGGTGACCGTGGGCGGCCATGACATCATCGATGATTTCCGTGCCGCGCGCTCGATGATCGGGCTGGTCCCGCAGGAGATCAATCTGGAGCCCTTTGAGAAGGTCATCAACACCGTGCTTTTCTCACGCGGGCTCTTTGGCCGACCGGCGGATGAGGCGGTGCTGGAGAAAATCCTGCGCCAACTCTCGCTCTGGGACAAGAAAGACAGCCAGATCCGCGAGCTTTCGGGCGGGATGAAACGCCGCGTGCTGATCGCCAAGGCGCTGGCGCATGACCCGCAGGTGCTGTTTCTGGATGAGCCGACCGCAGGCGTCGACGTGGAACTGCGCAAGGACATGTGGGAGATCGTGGCGGGGCTGAAAGCCTCAGGCGTGACGATCATCCTGACCACCCATTATATCGAAGAGGCCGAGGCCATCGCGGACCGCATCGGTGTCATCGCCAAGGGTGAATTGCTGCTGGTCGAAGAGAAAAACGCGCTGATGGCGCGGATGGGCAAGAAACAACTGGAAGTCCAATTGACCGAACCGATCACCGAAGTGCCGCTGGCGCTGCAATCGCCGGATGTGGAACTTTCGGCGGACGGGCAGGCGCTGATCTACACCTATGACACCAATGCCGAGCGCACCGGCATCACCAAACTGCTGTCTAAAGTTGCCGAAAGCGGGTTGGTGCTGCAGGACGTGGCGACGCGGCAAAGCAGTCTGGAAGACATTTTCGTCGGTCTGCTCAAGGAGGATGCGGCATGAACTGGACCGCAATCAAAGCCATCTACGCTTTTGAAATGGCGCGTTTCTTTCGCACCATCACGCAGAGCATCATCTCGCCGGTCCTGTCGACCTCGCTTTACTTCGTGGTCTTCGGCGCCGCCATCGGCAGCCGCATCGATGAGGTCGAGGGCGTGAGCTACGGCGCCTTCATCGTGCCGGGGCTGATCATGCTCAGCGTCATCACCCAGTCGATCTCCAACGCCTCCTTCGGGATCTACTTCCCCAAATTCATCGGCACGGTCTATGAGTTGCTCTCGGCCCCGATCAACTTTTTCGAGATCGTCATCGGCTATGTCGGCGCGGCGGCGACCAAGGCGCTGTTCATTGGCACGATCATCCTGATCACCGCCTTCTTCTTTGTCGACATCACCATTCAGCACCCCATCGCCATGGTCGCCTTCCTGATCCTGACCTGCATCAGCTTTGCGCTGATGGGCTTCATCATCGGCATCTGGGCGGGGAATTTCGAGCAGTTGCAACTGGTGCCGCTCTTGATCGTCACGCCGCTGGTCTTCCTTGGCGGGTCGTTCTACTCGATCTCGATGCTGCCCCCCGTCTGGCAGGTGATCTCCCATTTCAATCCGGTGGTCTATCTGATCTCGGGCTTCCGCTGGGCGTTCTTCGGTACGGCGGATGTGCCGATCCTGACCAGCCTTGCCGCAATCGCGCTCTTCACGGCGCTTTGCCTTGGCGTGATCTGGTGGATTTTTCGCACCGGCTGGCGTCTGCGGGCCTGAGGGCTGCGAAACTTCTGCGGCCGCCTTGTTTGCGCTGCGGTGGCGTTCTACATGAGGTGAATGAGAAATCGGCTGCCCTTCCTAAAATCCCCGCCCAGCGTTTCCGTCATCCGACTTTCCGGCATGATCGGATCGCAGGGCCGTGCGGTATTGAGCGACGCCGCCCTCGGGCCAGTGATCGAAAAAGCCTTTGCCAAGGGCAAGCCTGCCGCTGTCGCGCTTGAGGTCAACTCCCCGGCGGCAGCCCGGTGCAATCCTCTATGATCGGCGCGCGTATCCGGCGGCTTTCGGAGGAAAAGAACATTCCCGTCATCGCCTTCGTCGAAGATGTGGCCGCCTCGGGCGGCTACTGGCTGGCGGCGGCGGCGGATGAAATCTACGCGGACCCAAGCTCGGTCGTGGGGTCCATCGGGGTGATCTCCGCCTCCTTCGGGGTGCATGAGTTCATCCGCGAGCATGGCGTCGAGCGGCGCGTCTATACCGCAGGGCAGAGCAAATCCATGCTCGACCCGTTCCGCCCCGAAAGCCCCGAAGATGTCGCGCGGCTGAAGGTGCTGCTGGAAGATATCCATGGCAATTTCATCGACCATGTGAAGACCCGCCGCGCGGGCAAGCTGGCCGAGGGGCAAGACCTCTTTACCGGGGAAATCTGGCTGGCGAAACGCGCCGCCGAACTGGGGTTGATCGACGGGATCGGCCATTTGAAACCGCTCTTGAAAGACCGCTTTGGCGCAAAGGTCAAACTGCGCCGCTTTGGGGTGAAACGCGGGCTTCTGTCGCGTTTTGGCGTCCAGATGGTGCAAGACGCGGTGCAGGGCATAGAGGAACGCGCGGCCTATGCGCGCTTCGGACTCTAGCCCATGGTTTTCAAAATTGTCCTGCTCTTTCTGGTCGCCATGGGCCTTCTGGCTTGGTTTGGAAAAATGCATTGGCTGGGGGGCAAACCTGCGCCCCGGACCAAATGCCGCAACTGCGGGCGTTACCGCATAGGCAAGGGCGCATGCGCCTGTAAGGGAGATCGTTGATGGTGATGCCGTGGCTGTTATCGGGGCTTGGCCTCGTGATCCTGCTGTTTGCGGGGGATGCTCTGGTGAAAGGGGCGGTGAACCTGTCGCTGCGTCTGGGGGTGCCGGCATTGATCGTCAGCCTGACCATCGTGGCTTTCGGCACCTCGGCGCCGGAACTCCTGATCTCGGTCAAAGCGGTGCTGGACAATGTGCCGGGGCTGGCGCTTGGCAATGTGGTCGGGTCCAATACGGCCAATATCCTGCTGGTGCTGGGTGTCCCCGCATTGCTGGCCGTGATGCATACCTCGGAATGTAGCACCCGCAAGACCTATAACCAGATGATCGCCGCCTCGCTGCTCTTCATCGCGCTGGCCTTCCGGGGGGTCTTTGACTGGATCGCCGGACTCGTGCTGCTCGGCGGGCTGGCCTATATGCTTTACGACGCTTTCGACGACGCCAAGGATCACCGCCGGGCAGAGCGCGCCGGGGCCGAGGACGATCTGGAAGAGCCCGAAGGGGCCGACCCCAATATGGCGGGCTGGCAGATTGCCCTGTTCTTGATCCTCGGGCTCATTGGCCTGCCTTTGGGCGCGAGCCTGCTGGTGGAAAACGCGACCATCATCGCGCAGACTTATGGGGTCAGCGACACGGTGATCGGCCTGACGCTGGTGGCCGTGGGCACATCGCTGCCGGAGCTTGCCACCACCGTGATGGCCGCGCTGCGACGGCAGGCGGATGTGGCGCTTGGGAATGTCATCGGGTCGAATATGTTCAACCTGTTGGCGATCATTGGGATTGCCAGCCTTGTCGGGCCGATCTCGGTCGATCCCTCGTTCCTGCGCTTTGACCTATGGGTCATGCTGGCGGCCTCGCTGCTGTTGATCCCCTTCGTCTATCTGCGGCGCGACATCACGCGGCTTTGGGGCATCGCGCTCAGCGCGCTTTACGGGCTCTATATCGTGGTGATCCTGATCTAGAGGGCGCATTGGCGGCTGCTGGGGGACTTGTCCGGGCAGCCTTTGGGCCCTGCCTTGCGTCTTGCCGCGATAGCGCGGCGGGGCGGGAGACTGGCAGATACCCCCCTACGGTGGGGGGAGCGCATCCGCGTTTCAACAGGCTGTATGGGGGCGGGTAGATGGCGGCTGCGGGGCATATCTGCATTGGCAAATGCCGCCCTGGAGCCTTGAAAACACCTGTAACGCGGGAAGTTTTGCACCGTGCTAAGGAGTATAAACAAAGTGTTACTGAATCCCCTTTGTTTTCAGAGGCTTGTTGTGGTGAAAAGAAAAAGCGCAGTAATTGCAGAGAGTTGTGGAGCTGCCTAAAAAATAGGCAAACCGACGAACCATGTTAAAAACAACGAAGAATCCGACATGCTCAGAAGTTACCGACAGAGTTATCCACATCTTTGGTGGACATGTTAAGCCTTGCTCCCATCTACGTCCTATTGCAGCCCACGACCAGAATCAGGCCCGCCCATGACAGCACCCTCTGATACGCCACCGCCACAGGGCCGAAAGGTGATCCAGGCCTATCTGAAGTCGCTCGATTCCTCGCCGGGCGTCTACCGGATGCTGGATGCCGAAAGCCGGGTTCTCTATGTCGGCAAGGCGCGCAACCTGCGGGCGCGGGTGAGCTCCTATGCACGTCCGACCGGGCATTCCGCGCGCATCTCGCGGATGATCGCCAATACCGCCTCGATGATGTTTCTGACCACCAAGACAGAGACCGAGGCGCTCTTGCTTGAGCAGAACCTGATCAAACAGCTCAAGCCCAAGTTCAACGTGCTGCTGCGCGATGACAAGAGCTTTCCGAATATCCTTGTGACGGCGGACAGCGACTATCCGCAGATCAAGAAACACCGTGGCGCGAAAAAGGAGAAGGGCAGCTACTATGGCCCCTTCGCCAGCGCGGGGGCGGTGAACCGGACGCTGAACCAATTGCAGCGGGTGTTTCTGCTGCGCGACTGTTCCAACGCCATGTTCGACAGCCGCACGCGCCCCTGTCTGCAACATCAGATCAAACGCTGCTCGGCGCCCTGCGTGGGCAAGATCTCGCCCGAAGACTACCGCCAGACGGTGCGGGATGCGGAACGGTTCCTCTGCGGCAAATCCACCGAGATTCAGGGCCGTCTGGCGCGCGAGATGGAAGAGGCGAGCGCCGCGATGGAGTTTGAACGCGCCGCCGCGCTGCGCGACCGGATCAAGGCGCTGACACAGGTGCAGACCGCGCAGGGGATCAACCCGCAGGGGGTCAAAGAGGCGGATATCATCGCGCTGCATATGGAAAGCGGGCAGGCCTGTGTGCAGGTGTTTTTCATCCGCGCCAATCAGAACTGGGGCAACCGCGATTATTACCCCCGGGTCGGGGCGGATGTGGAGGAGGCCGAGGTGCTGGAGGCCTTCATCGGCCAGTTCTATGACACCCGCGAACCGCCACGCCAGTTGATCCTGAGCAATGAGATCGAGAACCCCGATCTGATGGCCGAAGCCCTGAGCGGCAAGCTGGGCCGCAAGGTCGACCTGCTGGTGCCGAAACGCGGCGAAAAGGCCGAGCTGGTCGACGGTGCCCTGCGCAACGCCCGCGAAAGCCTTGCCCGCAAGATGGCCGAGACAGCGACCCAGACCAAGCTGTTGCAAGGGCTGGCCGATGCCTTTGACCTGCCCGGGCCGCCGCAGCGGATCGAGGTTTATGACAACTCGCATATTCAAGGCACCAATGCGGTGGGCGCGATGATCGTCGCGGGGCCGGAAGGCATGATGAAAAACCAATACCGCAAGTTCAACATTCGCGGTGATGACCTGACCCCCGGGGATGACTTTGGCATGATGAAAGAGGTGCTGCACCGGCGCTTCAAACGGCTGATCAAGGAAGACCCGGACCGCAGCCGCGGGCTTTGGCCCGATCTGCTGCTGATCGACGGCGGGGCCGGGCAGGTGAGTGCTGTGGCCTCGATCATGGCGCAGCATGGGGTGGAGGATATCCCGATGGTCGGCGTGGCCAAGGGGATCGACCGGGATGCGGGCAAGGAAGAGTTCCACCGCGTCGGCAAACGCGTCATGGCCCTGCGGCACAATGACCCGGTGCTCTATTTCGTGCAACGCCTGCGGGATGAGGCGCACCGTTTTGCCATCGGCACCCACCGCGCCAAACGCGCCAAGGGGGTGAGTGCCACGCCGCTCGATGATGTGCCGGGCGTCGGCGCTGCGCGCAAACGCGCGCTTTTGGCGCATTTCGGCTCGGCCAAGGCGGTGGGGCGCGCGAACCTGAGCGATCTCAAAGCCGTTGAGGGCGTCTCGGACGCATTGGCGGAGACGATTTACGGCTATTTCCACGAGCGAGGATAAGGCCAAGCGCGCCTTTGCGCGATTGAAACCCAGAACACAGAAGCGCGGGGGCGGTTTCGTCCTTTCAGCCCCGGACGACGCAAGATAGGATAGCTGCATGAAGTGGAATTTGCCCAATCTCCTGACCCTGCTCCGGCTGGTCGCAGCGCCCGGTGTGGCGGTCATGTTTCTTTATTTTACCCGGCCTTATGCCGACTGGTTTGCGCTGGTCCTATTCGTCGGGGCGGCGATCACCGACTGGTTTGACGGCTACCTCGCCCGCGCCTGGAAGCAAGAGACCAAGATCGGCACTATGTTGGACCCGATCGCCGACAAGGCAATGGTGGTGATCGCGCTGATGGTGATCGTGGCCTTCTCCAGCTGGTCGCCCTGGTTGGTCTTGCCCGCCACGCTGATCCTGTTTCGCGAGGTCTTTGTCTCTGGCCTGCGGGAATATCTGGGCGATGTTTCGGGCACCTTGAAGGTGACGCAGCTGGCGAAATGGAAAACCACCCTGCAAATGATCGCCATCGCGGTGCTCTTTTCGCAGGGCGTGTTTGAGCATTACCTCGGGATGAGCGTCTTTGGCATGGACCAGCAGCTGGTCGAGGCGATTTTGAACGGTGAGGTCGAGGATCATCTGGGGCTGGGCTGGAAGCTGGCCGGGATGGAATGGGCCGGGGTGCTGGGCTTGATCCTGCTCTGGATCGCGGCGGTGCTGACCGCGATCACCGGCGCAGACTATCTGCTGAAGGCGCTGCCACATCTGAGGGAGAAGCACTGATGGATATACTCTATTTCGCATGGGTGCGCGAGCGGATCGGCCTGCCGCGCGAGCGGGTGGACAGCGAGGCCGCCACGGTGGCGGAACTGGTCGAAGAGCTGCGCGGGCGCGAGGAACGCTATGAGGTGGCCTTCTCGGACCTCAGCGCGTTGCGGGTGGCGGTGGATCAGGAGCTGACGGATTTCAACGCACCTTTGGCGGGCGCCCGTGAGGTGGCCTTTTTCCCGCCGATGACCGGAGGCTGAGCCATGCGCATCGTGGTGCAGGAAGAACCCTTTGATCTGGCGGCAGAGACCGCGGCTTTCGCGCAGGGAGAGGGCGACAGCGGTGCGATCGTGACCTTCACCGGCGTGGTGCGCGATCTTGACGGCGCGCCGCTGGAAGCGATGGAGATCGAGCATTACCCCGGCATGACCGAGAAGGCCCTGCGCGACATTGCGGCGCAGGCCGTGGCGCGGTTTGATCTGCAGGATGTCTTGGTGATCCACCGCCATGGGCGGCTGGTGCCCGGGGCGCAGATCATGATGGTCGCCACCGCCGCGCGACACCGGCGCGGTGCCTTTGACGCGGCGGATTTCCTGATGGACTACCTGAAATCCCGCGCCCCCTTCTGGAAGCGTGAGATCACGGCCAAGGGCGCAAATTGGGTCGCCGCCAAGGACGAGGACGAGGCGGCGCTGGAGCGCTGGTAGGCCGCGTCAGGCGAAGCGGCCGCCTTTTTCGATGACTTCGATCTGATAGCCGTCCGGGTCTGCGACGAAAAAGAACTTCGCAACGGTTTCGCCTGCCGGGCGGAAATCCACGATCTCGCGCGGTTCGGCTCCGGCCTGCATCGCAGTTGCGCGCGCGGCTGCCAGATCGGCGACCACAAAGGCGAGATGGCCATAGCCATCGCCAAGGTCATAGGGCGTGTCGCGGTCTTTGTTCACGGTCAGCTCAAGCTCAAAATCGCCCGTCCCATCGCGCAGATAGATCAGGGTGAAACTGTCGAAGTCCAGCCGGTCCGCAATCTTCAGGCCAAAGACCTCATCGTAGAACTTCACCGAGGCGGCCTCATCCAGGACGCGGATCATACTATGTGCGAGCTTTGCCATTCTCGGCCTCCGGGGGGGTAGGGGGTTTACGCTTTCTGCCGCTCGATATAGGCGCGCATCTCTTCGGCCTCATGCCGTGCGTCGCGCAGCCCGTCCATCGCCGCGCGCAACTCGGCCTCGGTCTGGGCCAACTGGTTGGTCAACTCGGCCTCGCGCTGTTGCAGATAGGTGATTGCTTGGTCGCGGGTTTCTTCGGCCTCATGCAGCTCTTGGCTCATCCGGTCCAGCTGGGCCACGTCATCGGCGGCCACGCGGGTAAAGCGGTTCAGCAGCCAGTTTGCGAACCATCCCATGCAGAAGGCTACGAAAAGAATGATGGCCGTGGCCAGGACAAACTCAGTTCTGCTCATCACCGCTGCCTTCTTCGGTTGCGTCGGATTCCCCGATCTCTTCTGTCGTGGTATCGCCTGTTTCGTCGGCGGATTCCAGCGCTGTTTCGCCCTCCTCCTCGGTCGCTTCAGGCTGGATCAGGCGGAATTCGATGCGGCGGTTCGCTTCGCGGCCTGCTTCGGTCTTATTGTCCGCGATCGGGTTCTCCTCGCCATAGCCTTTGGCCAGGAAAGAGGCGGTTAGCACCCGGCGCGCGCGCAATTCGTTCAAGACCGATTCCGCGCGGCTTTGCGACAGGGCGAGGTTCATCGATTCGCGGCCCTGGCTGTCGGTGTAGCCCTGAATTTCGAGCGGCAGGTCGCCACAGCGTTTCAGCACTTCGGCGATGTCGTCCATCGTGCCCAATGCGGCTGCGTCGATGGTTGCGCTGCCCGGCTCAAAGGTGATCTTGCCGATCTTCAGGATCGCCCGAATCTCGGCTTCACATTCCTCAGGCGTGGGCAGGCCGGCGATCGGGTCCAGCTTTTCCTGATAGGTGATGTCGATGCTGTAGTCCGCCCCTTCGCCGAGCTTGTCGGCCAGGAGCGAGGCCACTTTGGTATCGGCGTCCTTGTTCCCGGTATTGCCGACCACCCGAAGCTGATCCGGGGTCACTCGGACCGAACCATTCGCGAGGGTCGCCATGGCTTCGAGCGCGGTGAGGACACGGGTGGGCCAGTCATCGGGCAGTCCATCGTCCAGACGGGCGGCGGTATAGACCCGGTCCGAGCCGAAGTGCGATTTGGCATAGCTGTCGGCCAGATCGCGCAGCCCTTCGTTGCTCAGCCGGCCGCGCAGTTGCACCTGCCCTTCGGGCGATAGGGTCGCGGTAAATTCAGGCGGGCCCGCATTGGGGTCTTCGACCTTGGGCAGTTTCGCGGTGAGCGCAAAGACATCGGGCAGGGCGGTTTCCAACTCACCAACAACCCGGTCAAAGGCGTTGCTGTCCGTGCCGGGCGCGGCGATGAGGGTCACATCGGCATCGGCAAAAGCAATCGAGCCCTGGCCCAGTTGATCCAGCGACCTGATCGCCTCGGCCACCGCCTTGGACCAGTTCGGGCTCGGCACGCCAAGACCGATGGTGCAGCTGGCATCGTCGGGGGCACCGGCAGCGATACCGGCTTTCAGGATGCGATCCCGCGCGGCTTCGGTATCGGCAGAACAGGCATCGAAGCGCGCGCCCTCTTCGTCTTTCGCGAAACGCAGGGTGAAGGGGGTGATCACCGGGCGCGGGGCTGCGATGTCGAGGGTGAGGCGCAGCGAAGATGGCGCGGCGCGTTGCAGCTTGCGCTCCATCTGGGCCTTGGCGGCGGCGCTGTCGGCGATGGCGGTGATGACCACGCGGCCCGCATCGACCGAGGCTTTGGCCCGCGGCAGGTCCGCCATGGCGGAGACGGCAAAGTCCAGCGCGTCTTCCCAGCCTTCGGGGGCGCGGTAGTCGGCGGATTCGAGCAGATCGGTCACCGTGGCATCGCCCGCCATGTCGGTGAAGGCGTCGATCAGGGCCTCGCGGTCGGTGCTGCTGGGGATCAGGCCGATGATCGACACGCCCGCGTCATTGCGCAGCACCTCGGCCGAAAAGCGCGGCGGGGCGATGCCGGATTGTGCCTCGACCTCCATCTCGTCAATCACCCGGGCCGCATCGACCACGGTGCCAGCGGTCGAGAGCGCGCGAAAACGCACCGCCTCTGTGGGCGCGACGCCTGCCAAAGTCACCTGCAACCCATCCGCCTGCACTTCGGCCCATGTCATGCCCTGGTCGTCGAGCGCATCACGCACGCCGATCTCAGAGGTGTCTTCGATCAACTGCACGGAGAAGCTCGCCGCCACCAAAGAGACCACCGCCGCAGCTGCAAAGGTGAGGGCGATCATGAAAATAGCGGACAGGCGCATATGCAGACTTCTGTTTGTTAAGCTTGCGACTTGATACGCGCCTCCTGCCGGGGGTGCAATCAGGCCAGCAGGCTTGCCGCGAAAAACAGCAGCGGGATGATGCCGGTGTCGCGGTTGGCGCGGAAGAGCTGCAAGAGCTTGGCGTTGTCTGTCGTGTCCAGCCCGCGCAGCTGCCAGGCCATATGCCAGCCCATCGCCCAAGGCCCGCCAAGCGCGATTGCCAGCGCCAGAACGGAGGCATTGGGCAGCCCGGCATAGATCACCGCGATCCCCATCAACCCCACCGTGGCCATCAGGAAGCGCCGCAGCCATTTGTCAGAGTTCTCGCCAAAGAGCCGCGCGGTGGATTTCACACCGATGAGCGCGTCATCCTCGGCATCCTGATGGGCATAGATCGTGTCATAGAACAGGGTCCAGGCAATGCCCGCGAGGTAGAGCACAATGGCAGGCGCATGCAGCGTGCCGGCATGGGCCGTCCAGACCAGCATCGCGCCCCAATTGAAGGCGAGGCCCAGAAAGACCTGCGGCCACCATGTGAAACGCTTGGCAAAGGGGTAGACCGCCACCGGCAGCAGCGCCAGCACGCCCATGGCGATGGCGGCTTGGTTAAAGGTGAGCAGGATCATCAGCGCCAGCAGCATTTGCAACACCATCCACGCCAACGCCTGTTTGACCGAGACCGCGCCCGAGGGGATCGGCCGCGAGCGGGTGCGGGCGACCTTGCCGTCGATATTGCGGTCGGTGATGTCGTTCCATGTGCAGCCGGCGCCGCGCATCAGGAAAGCGCCAAAGCCGCAGCCGATGAAAATCCACAAATCTTCCCACCGCGGCGACTGGTCAAACAGGATCGCCAATGTCAGCCCCCACCAGCAGGGCAGCAGCAAGAGCCATGTGCCGATGGGCCGATCCGCGCGGCTCAGCCGCAGATAGGGGCGCAGGGCGCGGGGGGCGTGGCGGTCGACCCAATTGTCGGCCACGGCATCCGCGACCGAACCATCTTGCGACGCATCTGGCGAAGGCGGCGGGTTGTGCATATATCTGGCCCCATGAATGCGAAAATCAGATTGTATGTAGATCAGCCCTTGGGGCAGGGGCAAACGGTTCCTTTGGCGCGCGATCAGGCGCATTACCTCTTTGGGGTGATGCGGCAGACGGTCGGGGCGGCGGTGCTGCTGTTCAACGGGCACGACGGGGAATGGCTGGCCGAGGTGACCGAGGCAGGCAAACGCGGCGGGCTGCTGACCTGTCGCGAGCAGACCCGGCCCCTGCAGATGCCGCCCGATCTGTGGCTGCTCTTTGCCCCGATCAAGAAGACGCGCACCGATTTCATTGTCGAAAAGGCCGCCGAGATGGGGGCCGCGCGCATTGTCCCGGTGATGACCGATTTCACCAATGCAGGCCGCGTGCAACAGCCCCGCCTTCAGGCCCATGCGGTCGAGGCGGCAGAGCAATGCGGCGGCACCTATGTGCCCGAGGTCACCGAGGCCGAGAAGCTGGGCCGGCTGCTGGACCAGTGGGACAGATCGCGGCAGATCATGTTCTGCGACGAGACCTTGGCGGGCGAGAGCGGGGCGCTACCTGCGGATGCGCGCGGGCCATGGGCCATTCTGATCGGTCCCGAAGGCGGGTTCTCCGATGCGGAACGCAAGCGGCTGCACGGGTTTGACCACGCCCATGCGGTGACCTTGGGGCCGCGCATCCTGCGGGCCGATACGGCGGCGGTGGCGGCGATGACGATCTGGCAGCAAGCCTTGGGGGATTGGTAATGCGAAAGAAAACCCCATGAGTTTCCTGCGCGCAGGGGCCCGCGATCAGCTTTGGCGCTGGCGCGAAGCGCTTGTCGGCGGCGCGCTTTTGCTGCTTGGGCTCTGGCTGGTCGCCGGGCCGGGCTATCTTTTGGCGGTGCCAGGCTATGCGGCGCTGGCGGGTGGGGCGGCGCTGATCTGGCTTGGCGCACAGCGGGCGCGGTTTCGCGACAATGACGATGGCGCGGGCGCGGTGCAGGTGGTCGAAGGGCAGATCACCTATTTCGGCCCGCTCACCGGCGGCACGGTTGCCCTGCGCGAGTTGCAGCGGCTCAGCCTTGACCGGCAGATGTTCCCCGCCCATTGGCGGCTAGAGCCCCGCGACGACAGCGCGCCGCTGCTGATCCCGGTGAATGCTGCCGGATCGGAGGCGCTGTTTGACGCCTTTGCCGCTTTGCCCGGTCTGCGCACCGAGCGGATGCTCTTTGAGTTGCGCAAGACCCGCCGTGACGCGGTTGTGATCTGGGAGCGCGCGCCGCTGCGCCCGGCGCATGTGCTGTTGCATTGACAGCCCCGGCAATTCCGCCCATCCCTGCTGGGTAACGACGATATTTCAAGACGGAGCCTACGCATATGTCCATTCCTCAATCCGGCGGTGGCCCGATCGAACATCACGACCAGATGGCGCAATATCTGGCGGATGGCTGCAAGCCGAAAGAAGACTGGCGCATCGGCACCGAGCACGAGAAATTCGGCTATTGCACCGACAGCCACAAACCGCTGCGCTATGAGGGCGCACGCTCGATCCGGGTGATGCTGGAAGGGCTGCGCGACCGGCACGGCTGGGCACCGGTGGAAGAGGGCGGCAAGCTCATCGGCTTGGAGAAGGACGGCGCCAACATCAGTCTTGAGCCGGGCGGGCAGTTGGAACTGTCCGGCGCCCCGGTGGAGACCATTCACGAGACCTGCGATGAGGTGAACACCCATCTGCGCGAAGTGAAGGACGTGGCCGACGAGATCGGCGTCGGCTTCATCGGTCTGGGCGCCGCGCCCGAATGGTCGCATGAGCAGATGGATCTGATGCCCAAGGGCCGCTACAAGCTGATGGACGGCTATATGCAAAAGGTCGGCACCATGGGCACCACCATGATGCGCCGCACCTGCACGGTTCAGGTGAACCTCGATTTCGCCACCGAGGCCGACATGGTGCAAAAGATGCGCGTGGCGGTGGCATTGCAGCCGGTGGCCAATGCGCTGTTCGCCAATTCGCCCTTTCTTGACGGCAAGCCCAACGGCGTGAAATCCACCCGGGGTCTGGTCTGGCGCAATCTGGATGATGCGCGCACCGGCATGATCCCCTTTGTTTTTGAGCAAGGCTTCGGCTTTGAGGCCTGGGTGCAATATGCGCTCGATGTGCCGATGTATTTCGTCTACCGCGACGGCAAATATATCGACGCGCTCGGCCAGTCCTTCCGCGATTTCCTCAAGGGCGAGTTGCCCGCGCTGCCGGGCGAGAAGCCGACGCTGAGCGATTGGGCCGATCATCTCACCACGCTCTTCCCCGAGGCGCGGGTGAAGAAATTCATCGAGATGCGCGGCGCGGATGGCGGCCCGTGGCGGCGGCTTTGTGCGCTGCCGGCCTTTTGGGTGGGGCTGATGTATGACCAGAGCGCGCTGGATGGGGCGTGGGATCTGGTCAAGGACTGGGATGCCGAGACGCGGGAAGAACTGCGCATCGCGGCCTCCACCCATGGCCTTCAGGCCGAGGTTGGCGGGATCAAAATGCATGATCTGGCGCGCGAAGCCGTGGCCCTGTCAGAGGCGGGGCTGAAAGCCCGCGCCCGTCCCGGTGCCGGTGGTCTTGTGCCGGACGAGACCCATTTCCTTAACGCCCTGCGCGACAGTATCGAGACCGGTCGCGTGCCCGCCGATGACCTGCTGGCGGACTATCACGGGCCGTGGAACGGCGATCTGAGCCGGATCTACGCCGAATATTCCTATTGAGTTGAAACCGGCTGATGCCGCCTACGGGTGGCGTCAGCCCTTTTGCCCGATGCGCGATTCCGTGCCGGCGCGAATCCGGCTGATGTTGTCCCGGTGCCGCCAAAAGATCAGCAGGGTCAGCGCGATGCTCAGCAGCACCATCTCTCCATAGCCGAACAGCACCATAAAGACGGTCGAGCTTGCCGCCGCCGCCAGCGCCCCCATGGAGGAAATCCGCGTCAGCGCCGCAGCGACCGCCCAGACCGCGCAGCAGGCCAGACCCACGGGCCAAGCCAGCGCCAGCAAGACGCCAAGGAAGGTTGCCACGCCCTTGCCGCCGCGAAAGCCCAGCCAGATCGGATAGCAATGGCCGATCATCGCGCCCAAAGCCGCCACCTGCGCGGCATCCTCACCCGCAAAGCTGCGCGCCAAAAACACTGCCACCGCACCCTTGGCCCCATCAAGCAGCAGGGTCAGCGCGGCCGCCTTTTTATTGCCGGTGCGCAAAACATTGGTGGCGCCGATATTGCCCGAGCCGATGCTGCGCAGATTGCCCAGCCCCATCAGCTGGGCCAGCACCATGCCAAAGGCAATGGAGCCGATGATATAGCCCAGCAAAGCCCATAGAAGGATCATCTCGATAGATGTGTCGATTGGGGGCATCAGTTCGCCTCAAAAACGCAGGAGCCTGCCACATAGGTTGCCAGCACCTTACCCTGCATGCGCATCCCGTCAAAGGGTGTGTTGCGCGACTTGGAACGCAGGGTGGCGCGGTCCAGCACAAAGGGGGCATCGGGGTTGAACAAGACCATATCGGCAGGGGCGCCGGGGGCGATCCGCCCGCCCGGCAAGCCCAGGCGTTTGGCGGGGTTCAGCGACAGCGCACGCCAGAGCGTCGGCAGGTCCATGATCTCGGCATGCACCAAGCGCATGGCGGCAGGCAGAAGCGTTTCCAGCCCCACCGCACCGCTTGCCGCCTCTTCAAAGGGCAGGCGTTTGGATTCCTCATCCTGTGGCGTGTGCATGGAGCAGATGATGTCGATCAGCCCGCTGGCCACCGCATGGGCCACGGCCAGACGGTCGTCCTCATCCCGCAGCGGGGGCTTTACCTTGAAGAAAGTGCGGTAGTCCGCCACATCCAGCGCGTTCAACGTCAAGTGGTGGATGCCGAGGCCGGCGGTGATGTCGAGCCCGTTGCGCTTGGCGCGTTCCAGCGCGGGCAGGGCGCGGGCGGTGGTGATCTGGTCGGCGTGATAGCGCGCGCCGGTCATCTCCAGCAGCGCGATGTCACGGTCGAGCCCCATCCGCTCGGCCATGGGCGACACGGCGGGCAGCCCGCGCAGGGAGGCGAATTTGCCAGAGGTCACGGCGGCGCCCTTGCTCAGACCGGGGTCTTGCGGATGGGCGATGACCAGAGCGCCAAGGCTGCGGGCATAGGTCAGCGCGCGGGAAAAGACCTTGGTATCCGTCACCACCCGGTCGCAATCGGTAAAGGCGGCGGCGCCTGCGTCCATCAGGAAACCGATCTCGGTCATCTCGCGGCCCGCGCGGCCTTTGGTCAGCGCGGCCATCGGCACGACATTCACCGGGGCGGCCTCATTGGCGCGGCGGGTCACGAATTCGAGCGTCTCAGGGCTGTCGATGGCCGGGTCGGTATCGGGACGGGTGACCATCGTGGTCACCCCGCCCGCCGCCGCGGCCCGCCCGGCAGAGCGGTAGCTTTCCTTGTGCCGCTCGCCCGGCTCGCAGACCTTGACCCCGATGTCGACAATGCCGGGGGCGAGGATATGGCCGCCGCAGTCAATCACTTGTGCCTCTTCAGGCGGTTCGGGCGCCTGGTCCCAAACCTCGGCAATCAGACCGTCGCGCACCAGAACGGCACCGGGGCCGAGCGTGCCAGCCTCAGGATCAAGCAAACGCAAATTGGTGAAAAGCTGGGTCATGACGGGCCTATGGTCTGGAGCAACTGCGCCGGTGTCATGCCCCAAATCGCCCCGTGAACCAAGCGGTTTTCGCTCCCGAGTGGCCCCCTAGCCGCCGATCCACACCATCAGCCCCGCCACGCCGAAAGCGACGAGCAGGGCAACCATGGCCACGCGGCCAGACATCTTGGGATCAGGTTTGGGTTCTTGCATGGGGCTATCCTACGGGTTCAGCCGTGCAGATGCCAGCCGGAATCCCCGCCGATCATGCGATCAGCCACCAGAGCAGCAAAAGGACCAGCACAGCGATGGCGATGATCATCATTGTCTTATTGCTGCTTTCCTTTGTGGGGGTGGTCGGCTCGACGCGGGGGATGCCGGTATAGGGCTGCGCGGCCTCGGCCTCCATCGCTTGCACGGGCGTGTCCGGCCCGCCCTCGTCATAGGTGCCGATATGGGTCAGCGCGGGGATCGGGGCCAACTGGCGGGATTCGCCGCCGAAGGCGCGCGAATAGACCACCATGACCCAGCCATCCAGCGCGCCAAGTTTGCTGCGGTCGGTCTCGATCTGTTCGGGATGGACGCCATTGCCATCGCGCAGGTAGCCCGCCAGCCCCATGGTATCGAGATCGGCCACCCGAAACACCTCCGTATAGGTGCCGTCGAGCCGATCGACGCCAAGCGCTGCGGCCTGGGCGGCACTGTCGTCGCGCATGGCCTGCGCCTCAGCGTCAGAGAGGGAGAGGGAATAGACCCGGACTTTGCCGGCTTCTTGCGGGGCGACTGTGGTGGCGGACATGGCGATTTCCTTTGCGTTGTTACCAGTAAAACGCAACAGGTCCGCTGGGGTTCCGCCTAGGCCACGCCGGGTTGCGCGGCCATGTGGTTGCGCGCCAGCAGGTCCATCGCCGCCATGCGCACCGCGACGCCCATCTCGACCTGATCCTGAATGACGGAGCGGTTAATGTCATCGGCCAAGGTGCCGTCGATCTCGACCCCGCGGTTCATTGGGCCGGGGTGCATGACGATGGCTTCGGGGCTGGCATGGGCCAGCTTTTCGGCGTCGAGCCCGTAGCGGTGGTAATACTCGCGCTCGGAAGGGATGAAGCCGCCGTCCATCCGCTCTTTCTGAAGCCGCAGCATCATCACCACATCGACGCCTTCGAGGCCCTTTTTCATGTCGTCGAAGACCTCGACCCCGAACTGGTCGATCTGGCTTGGCATCAGGGTCGGCGGGCCGACAAGGCGGATGCGGTTCTCCATCTTGCCCAGCAAGAGGATGTTCGACCGCGCCACACGGCTGTGCGCGATGTCGCCGCAGATCGCGATGCTGAGCCGGTGCAGCCGCCCCTTGGCGCGGCGGATCGTCAGCGCATCGAGCAGCGCCTGCGTGGGATGCTCATGGCGCCCGTCGCCCGCGTTCAACACGGCGCAGTTCACCTTCTGCGCCAGCAGGTCCACCGCGCCCGATTGCGGGTGCCGCACCACCAGCAGGTCAGGGTGCATCGCGTTCAGCGTCATCGCCGTATCGATCAGCGTCTCGCCCTTTTTGATCGACGACGCCTGCATCGCCATATTCATCACATCCGCGCCAAGCCGCTTGCCCGCAATTTCGAAACTTGCCTGCGTGCGGGTGGAGTTTTCAAAGAACATGTTGATCTGCGTCAGCCCGCGCAGCGCGTCGGAATGTTTGTCGGGCTGGCGGTTGCGGTCGGCATAGGTGTCGGCCAGATCCAGCAGGGTGGTGATGTCGGACTGCGACAGCTGTTCGATGCCAAGCAGGTGGCGATGGGCGAATGACATGGTGGCGATCCCTTCTGCTGTTGCCGCCTTATAGGCGCGGGGAGCGCGCGGCAGCAAGCCATGCGATAGGGCATTTCGCCCCGCCCGCGCAGGGCGTAAGCTGCGGCCATGGAATCATTGGATTATCATCAGGCGGCGGAACTGCTGGCGTGGCAGGTGGAACTGGGCGCGACCGAGGCGATCTGCGATGCGCCGGTCAACCGCTATGAGGTGCCGGCGAGCCCGCCCAAGGCGAAGGCCGCCGCGAGAGGCCCGCAACCCCTGCGGCCCGAGGCCAAGCCCGATCCGGTGGCGCTGGCGCGGCAAGCGGCGCAGGCGGCGCAGACGTTGGACGAGCTGCGCGCCGCGGTCGAAGGGTTCGAGCCCTGCGAGCTGCGCAAGGGCGCGCGCAATCTGGTGTTCTCGGACGGTGTGCCGGGTGCGCCGGTGATGTTCCTTGGCGAAGCGCCGGGCCGCGAGGAAGACCGCGCGGGCAAACCCTTTGTCGGGCGCGCGGGGCAGATGCTCGACCGGATGCTGGCCGCGATCGACATGGGGCGGGACCGGAACGTCTATATCACCAATGTCCTGCCGTGGCGCCCGCCGCAGAACCGCGACCCAAAGGCGGATGAGATCGCGATGATGCGGCCCTTCGTGCTGCGGCATATCGAATTGGCCAAGCCCAAGCTTCTGGTGCTGGTGGGCAATTGGTCCTGCCAGACCCTGCTTGAAAAACGCGGCATCATCAGGCTGCGCGGCACCTGGACCGAGGCCGCGGGCCTGCCCTGTTTGCCGATGGTCCACCCGGCCTATCTGCTGCGCAACCCGGCGTTCAAACGCGAGGCCTGGGCGGATCTGCTGAGCCTGAAGGCGCGGCTGCGCGATGGTTGACGCCTTGACGCTTCTGGCCTTCGTGCCTGCCGCTTTGGCGCTGAACCTCACGCCGGGGGCGGATATGATGTTCTGTCTGGGCCAAGGGCTGCGCTCTGGCCCAAGGGCTGCGCTGGCGGCGAGCGCGGGGATTTCGGCGGGGGTCTTGGCGCATGTGGCGCTGGCGGGGCTGGGGCTCGGGGCGCTGGTCGCCGCCTTGCCCTGGGCGCTGGATGTGATCCGCTGGCTCGGCGTGGCCTATCTGCTCTGGCTCGCGGTGCAGACCCTGCGACAGGCCGGTAAGCCGCGTGATGTGACCCCGGGCATGGGCGGCTGGCGCGCGTTCAACACCGGCTTCGTGGTCAATTTGACCAACCCCAAGGTGATCCTTTTCGTGCTGGCCTTTCTGCCGCAGTTCGTCGTGCCGAGCGCCGGACCGGTCTTGGCGCAGTTCCTGACCTTTGGCGCGGTGCTGGCCTTGGGCGGCTTTGTGATCAACGGGGCGGTGGGCGTCTTTGCCGCCGGGATCGGGCGGCGCTTGGCGGGCGGCGGGCGGCTGCTTGGCTGGATCAGCAGCGGGATTTTCGCCGCCTTGGCGGCACGACTGGCAATGATGGAGCGGACATGAGCAGGATTGACGACAGCCGAGAGTTCATCCCGGTGCGGATCGCGGTTTTGACGGTCTCCGACAGCCGCAGCATGGCCGAGGACCGCTCTGGCGATGTGCTGGCCGGGCGGATTGAGGCGGCGGGCCATGTCGTGGCGGCGCGCGATATCGTGATAGATGACCGCCCGGCCATCGCCGCACGGCTGCGTGACTGGTGCGCCGACCCCGAGATTGACGTGGTGATCAGCACCGGCGGCACCGGGCTTACGGGTCGCGACGTGACCGTCGAAGCGCACCGCGATGTCTATGAGAAAGAGATCGACGCTTTCGGCACGGTTTTCACGATGATCTCGATGGAGAAGATCGGCACCAGCGCCGTGCAAAGCCGCGCCACGGGCGGGGTGGCCCAGGGAACATATCTCTTTGCACTACCGGGCAGCCCGGGGGCCTGCAAGGACGCCTGGGATGGCATTCTGCTCAAGCAGTTGGATTACCGCCACATGCCCTGTAATTTCGTCGAGATCATGCCGCGTCTGGAAGAGCATCAGCGCCGCAAGTAAGCTCAGGCGGGGGTGCAGCCCTTGATCTCGACACTGTGCTTTTGGCCGATCACCGTGATGCGGATGGCCGAACGGTCCAGCGCGAGGGCGCGGCCATTCTCTGCGAAAAGTTCCCCGGTGGAGATCAGCGTATCGCCCCGGCGTTGACTGTCGGTCGCGCTCATCCACAGCCCTGCCGTGCCCGGCTCGATCACCACCGTCTCCTTGCCCCCGGCGGGCGGCAGGGTCAGACGGGTTTCGATCGAGAGCCCCTCCGCGGTGGGACGCAGGCGACAGGTGGCGCGTTTCACCCCGGCATCGGCCCCGCTATAGGGGCGCGCGGCGATGGCCGCCGCGATGGCGGGCGTCGGCTGCTGGCTGCTGCTGTCAAGCAGCGCGTTCAACTGGACGGTCTGGGGCAGGCAGATATCGCTGCAGACGCCCAGATCAATCTCCACATCAAGGGCGACAGGCTGGCCAGCGCGGCGCGGGGTCAGCGTAAGCGGCAGGATCACCTCGCGGGCATAGCCGATGGAGCTCACGCCGCCTTGGTCAAACACCTTGGGCGCGGGCCAGGTGATCGCCACATCCGCCAGATTGTCCGAGCCGGACCAGTCGAATTCAGGCGGGATGCCTGCATCGCCGGGGCTGCGCCAATAGGTTTTCCACCCCGGCGCCATGCGCAGCCGGATCGCCGCCACTCGCCGCCCATCGGCCTGCTGCCAACCGGTCAGCAGATCGCCCCTGAGCGGTGAACCGCTTTGCTGTGCCGCAGCAGGCAGCGCGAGGGTCAGGCAGGTCACAAGAGCAGAGAGGAGATGCGGTATTTTCATGCGCTATAGATGCGGCATCCGCGGCATACTGCCAAGTCACATTTGCATCATCGATGTTTCGCCGATGCGCCGGGCTGCCGCGCTCCTCTCTTGTTTTGTGGCCGCACAGGGGTCATGTTCGCCTAAGGGTTGGCATTTGGAGGTTCGCTTTGACGGGTCAGACAATGAAACTGACGGGCAAGGTCTTGGTTGCGATGCCGGGCATGGGAGATCCGCGGTTCGCCCATTCCGTGATCTATCTGACAGCGCATTCAGAGCAGGGCGCCATGGGGCTGATGGTCAATAAGCCCGCGCCCGAGTTGCGTCTTGCGGATGTGTTGGAGCAATTGGTCGAAGAGACACCGCAGCATGCCAAATCACTGGCCGTGCATTTTGGCGGGCCGGTCGAGACCGGGCGCGGCTTTGTGCTGCATTCCGACGATTACACATCCGCCATCGAGACTCTGGTGGTGGGCGACGGCATTGCGATGACCGCCACCCGCGACATCCTCGAAGACATCGCCAATGGCAAAGGCCCGAAACAGGCGCAGCTGATGCTGGGCTATGTCGGATGGGGGCCGGGGCAGTTGGAAGCCGAGATCGCGCAGAACGGCTGGCTGACCTGCCCGGCGACGGCTGAACTGGTGCTCGGCCTGCCCGACAGCGAAAAATGGAGCGCGGCCTTGCAGTCGCTCGGGGTCGATCCGCTGAGCCTGTCGGCCACGGCGGGCCGGGCCTAACGCGGTGCTGCGGCGCGGGCCAGACGGTCGTTGATCGCGCGGCCCAAGCCGTGATCGGGGATCGGCACGACGGCGATCGGGCGGCCCGTCGCGTCCAGCCGGTGCAGATGGTCAAACAGATTCGCCGCCGCCTCGGTCAGATCGCCAGAGGGCGAAAGGTTGAGGTCGCAGCGCATCTGGCCAAAGCCGAGCAGGACTTCGCCCGTTTCCGCTGCCGCCGCATTCAGCCGCACCGCCGCACCGGGGGCGTAATGAGAGGCCAGTTGACCCGGCGCGATGATCTCTGCCCCATCGACGATCTTCAGCTCTTGGCCGAGGGCGGCCTCGATCACTTCACTCGGCAGCCCCCCGGCCCGCAACAGGGTCGGGCACGGGCCGGTCAGGCCGATGATCGTGCTTTCCAGCCCCACGGTGCAGGCGCCATCATCCAGCACCGCCGCGACCTTCCCTTCAAGCCCTGCCAGAACATGCGCCGCCGTGGTGGGGCTGATCTTGCCCGAAAGATTGGCCGAGGGGGCCGCCACCGGGCCGCCGAGGGTCTGCAGCACCTCGCGCATCGCCGGATGGGCGGGGACGCGTAGCGCAAGGCTGGGCAGGCCGGCGGTCACCAGAGAGGAGAGCCCGCTGTCAGGCTTGAGCGGCAGCACCAAGGTTAACGCCCCGGGCCAAAAGGCCTGCGCCAGACGGTCGGCCTGATCCGACCAGTCGACATAGTGTTTGGCGGTCGCCACATCCGGCAGATGCACGATCAGCGGGTTAAAGCTGGGCCGCCCCTTTGCCGCATAGATCCCCGCCACCGCCGCGCCATTGCGCGCATCGGCGCCGAGGCCATAGACCGTCTCGGTCGGCAGGGCGACCAGCGCGCCCTCTTGCAACAGGGCTGCGGCACGGGCGATGCCGTCGGCGGTGGGGCTTAGGGTCTCGGTCATGGCGCGGCACATCCTGTCGGATCACGCGGCATCCCGTGACGCCGCGTTTGGGTTGCGGGGGGCGGCCGGGCGTTTCATGCTGGCGGCAACACCAACTCGCCTTTATCAGGGCCATGTCAGGCTTGCCAGATCAAGCGCGCCTTTCAGGAGGATATGATATGCCGTACCGCGCCGCCGTCGATGACTACCGTTTTCTGATCGAGGATGTGCTGGATTTCGCAACGCTCCGCAGCACCGAGCGCTTTGCCGAGGCCACCGATGACGTGACCGGCGCGATTCTGGAGGAGGCCGGGCGGCTCTGCAACGACGTGCTGGCGCCCCTGCAACGCGGCGGCGATCTGCATCCGGCTAAGCTGGAGAATGGCGTCGTGCGCACCTCGCCCGGTTTCGCCGAAGGTTTCGCCGCGATTGCCGAGGGCGGTTGGATCGGCATGTCGGCGGACCCGGAGTTCGGCGGCATGGGCCTGCCGATGACGCTGACCAGCGCGGTCAATGAGATGATGAGCGGCGCTTGCCTGTCGCTGCAACTCGCCCCGCTGATGAGCCAAGGCCAGATCGAGGCGCTGGAACATCACGCGTCGGACGCGATCAAGGACCTCTACCTGCCGAAGCTGATTTCGGGCGAATGGACCGGCACGATGAACCTGACCGAGCCGCAGGCGGGCTCGGACGTGGGCGCGCTCAGCAGCCGGGCCGAGGACAATGGCGACGGGACCTATGCGGTCTCGGGGCAGAAAATCTATATCTCTTGGGGCGACAATGATTTCGCGGGCAATGTCTGCCATCTTGTTCTGGCCCGCCTGCCGGGTGCGCCTGCGGGGACCAAGGGGATCAGCCTCTTCCTCGTGCCGAAGTTCATCCCCGATGAGAATGGCGAGCCGGGAGAGCGCAATGGGGTGAGCGTGGTCAGCCTTGAACATAAGATGGGCCTGCACGGCTCGCCCACCGCGGTGATGCAATATGACAAGGCCACCGGCTGGATCGTTGGCCGCGAGGGCGGTGGCATGGCGGCGATGTTCACCATGATGAACAACGCCCGGCTTGGCGTCGGCGAACAGGGCATCGGCGCGGCCGAAGGGGCCTATCAACTGGCGCTGGACTACGCGTTGGAGCGCAAGCAGGGCCGGTCGCCTGTGGAAGGCGGCAGCGGCACCATCGTGGACCATGCCGATGTGCGCCGGATGCTCTTGAGCATGAAGGCCGATATCTTCGCCGCCCGCGCGATTGCGCTGAGCTGTGCCTATGCCAGCGACATGTCGCGTGCAGGGCAGGGCGACGACTGGGCCGCGCGGGCGGCTTTCCTCACACCGATCACCAAGGCTTTCGGCACCGATACCGGCATGAGCGTCGCCGAGATGGGCGTGCAGGTGCATGGCGGCATGGGCTTTATCGAAGAAACCGGCGCCGCGCAGTTCAGCCGCGATGTGCGCGTCACGGCGATCTATGAAGGCACCAACGGCATTCAGGCGATGGACCTTGTGGGCCGCAAGATGATGGACGGCGGCGAGGCGGCGAACCGGCTGCTGGACGAGATCGAAGCCCATGCCGAATCCGCCCGCGGCCCCTTCCCGCGTATGGCCGACGCGGTCTGGCAGGCCAGCGAAACCCTGCGCGAGGCGACCGAATGGATGGTGGCGCAGAAGGATATGAACCAGCGTTTCGCCGGTGCGGTGCCCTATCTGCATGCTTTTGCCCGCGTGCTGGGCGGACATCTGCATCTGCAAGCCGCGATGGCCGAGAAAGCCGCAGGCGGCAGTGACGCGCGGGAAAAACTGGCGCGGTTCTATATGCAGCGGCTGCTGCCCGCGCATCAGGGCCTGCTCGCCCATGCGCAGGCCGGGGCAGAGGATCTCTATGCGCTCGACGTGGAGGATCTGAAAAGCTGATGACCGAACAGGCCCCCATCCCCGTCACACCGACACCGCCGCAAGGGCTGCGCTACCCTTGGGAGGTGCCGCCCGCCGAAGGGGCGGCGATCGAGGTGGCGCCGGGGGTGCTCTGGTTCCGCCTGCCGTTGCCGATGAAGCTTGACCACGTCAACGTCTATGCGCTGGACGAGGGTGACAGCTGGACCGTGATCGACACCGGTTTCGCCTCGCGCCGGGGTAAGGAGATCTGGCGCGGGCTGATGGCAGGACCGCTGGGCGGCAAGCCGATCACACGCGTGGTGGTCACCCATCACCACCCCGATCACATTGGCCTTGCAGGCTGGCTGCAGACGGAGTTTGGCGCGGAACTGGTGACAACCCGTACCGCCTGGCTGACCGCGCGGATGCTGACGCTGGATGTGCAGGTCCGGCCCGTGGCCGAGGCTTTGGCCTTCTACCGCAAATCCGGCATGGCGGCGGATCTCTATGACAAACGGGCCAGTGAGCGGCCCTTCAATTTCTCGGATGTGGTGGCCCCGCTGCCGCTCGGCTTCACGCGGATACGGCAAGGCGATGTGATCCGCATGGGCGGGCGCGATTGGGAGGTGCATATCGGCAATGGCCATGCGCCCGAACATGCGACCTTTTGGAGCCGCGATGACAATCTGGTGATCGCGGGGGATCAGATTCTGCCTTCGATCAGCCCCAACATCGGCGTCTACCCGACCGAACCGATGGCCGACCCGATCGGCGAATGGCTGGAGGCCTGCGAGCGTTTCCTGCCGCTGGCGCGCGAAGATCATCTGGTGCTGGGCGGGCATAAACTGCCCTTCACCGGCTTGCCCACAAGGCTGAAGCAGTTGATCGAGAACCACCACAGCGCCCTGCGCCGCCTGCTGGCCTATATTGATACGCCGAAATCGGCCTCAGAATGTTTCGCACCGCTCTTCAAGCGCAATATTGGCGAGGCGGAATATGGGCTGGCACTGGTCGAAGCGGTGGCCCATCTGAGCCATCTCTATCAGGTCGGAGCGGCCACGCGCAGCCTGCGCAGCGCAGACGGGGCATGGGTCTATCAACGCAAGGGTTGAACGGGGCAGGGCGGCAGCATGTGTGATTCTGCGCAAGCAGGGGCGTTCAAACGGGGAATGGCGCAGCGAAATGGAGGGTAACTGATGCAGGCCGACCTACAATCGCAAGTTGCGAAGCGCATTGTCGCCAAATCTTCGCTTGGAGGCCCGTCATACGGTCGCTTTGGGCTGGCAAGTGGCTCCAATTAACCCTAGAGTATTAGCATTACTTTAAGGTGATATGGCTGCGTGTGATTCTCCTTTAACGTGCAATATCAACCTCTGCTAGTATGGAAAACATGACGCTATGCCCCCGTGACACCGTGTTACGAATAGGGTAGGGAGCGCGAAACACTGTCTTAGGGAGACGAAAATGGCTGAACATGAGCATGGCAGCATGGATATCGAAGCGCAGGAAAAGACCTTTGACGGCTTCATGAGCTTCGTCACGCGCAGTGTTGTGGTCATTCTTGCGATTCTGGTGCTGCTGGCGCTTTTCGCCGGGTGATACGGCCCTTTCCGACCCCCTAAAGGAGTCGCGGTTTGAAGCCATATTTGACGGCTGTGGCATTGGTTGCCGCGCTTGCGGGCTGCTCTGTCGATCAGAGCCCCGACAGCGCGCCTGAGGTCGTGGCTGCGGCTGCCTATCGCGCACCGGAGCCGCCGTCATTGACCTTGATGACCATGGTCAACAACCGGACCGGCAGCGGCGGCCATACGGCGCTGATGGTAAACGGGTCCCAACGCGTGATCTTTGACCCGGCCGGGTCGTTCCGCGATCCGCGTCTGCCAGAGCGGGGCGATGTGCTTTACGGCGTGACGCCGGCCTGGTTGCAGGCCTATAAATCGGCCCATGCCCGCAGCACCTTCCATGTGGTCAGCCAGGAGATTCCGGTCAGCCCCGCCGTGGCCGAGCGCGCCTTGCAATTGGTGACCGGCAATGGCGCGGTGCCGGGGGCCTTTTGCGCCAAGGCGACGACCGGCCTATTGCAGAAGTTGCCGGGGTTCGAGGGGGTGCAATCGACCTTCTATCCGGTCAAACTGCAAGAGCAGTTCGAAACGCTTCCGGGTGTGACCACGACGAAATACTACGAAGATGACGCGGGCGATGTGATCGACGCCCTACGCGCCGCTCGGCTGGCGCGGCAATAGCGCGCCCGCCTTGGGCCGAACCCGGCCTAGCCCAGAAAATACAACATCCCGTAAAGCGTCGCGGCCCCGGACAGGATCGCGGCCAGCACGTTCTTGGTGACAAGGCCCACGCTCAGCGTCACCACGGCAGCGCTGACGCGCGGCAGGTCAAGCTGCCCATCGGTGCCCGAGGGCCAGAGCACCTGCGGCGCGACCAGCGCCGGCAGGATCGCCACGGCAGTATAACGCAGGTGGCGCAGCAGCCAGGGCGGCATCTGCCGCTCTCCGACCAAGCCGGTAAAGACAAAGCGCAGAAAGAAACTGCCGATGCCAAGCCCGATGATGACGATCCAAAGCGAAGTCTTGTCGATCATCGTGCCGTGCTCCCCGGTTTGACCCGTTCCATCCATGCTTCAACCTGCGCCCCGGTGACCATGCCAGCGACGCCCGCGATGATCAGCCCAAGCGCATAGGGAACGTCGACCGCAATCAGGCTCACGATCACCGCCACCAATGCGGCGGCCACATGCGCCATGGTGCGGAACATCGGCGCGATCATGGCAAGGAAGGTGATCGGAATGGCGAAATCCAGCGCCCAACTGTCGGGCACGCTGGCCCCCACCATCGCGCCGACCAGCGTGAAAATGTACCAAAGCGGCACCACGGGCGTCACGGTGCCAAAGAAATAGGCCATCCGCTGCGGCACGGTCATCTGCGGCGCGCGCTCATATTGCGTGATCGCCGCGACATAGGATTGATCCACCGTCATATAGGCCGCCAGCGCCCGCTGCCAGATCGGCGCGCCGCCGATCCAGGGGGTGAGAGAGGCCGAATACATCGCCATGCGCAGGTTCACCGCCAATGCCGAGGCCAGCACAATCGCTGTTGGCACATCTTCTTGCAGCAGTTGCAGGGCGGTGAACTGCGCCGCGCCTGCGATCACCACGATGGAGAAGGTCAGCGTTTCAACGACATTCAATCCGGCCTCGGTGGCTAAGAGGCCAAAGAGCAAGGCAAAGGGGATGATCACCAAGACAAAAGGCAATGCATCGACGACGCCCTTGCGATAGGCGGATTTGGTGGTGGTGATGGTCATGACGAACTCTTAAATAGAATACCAAAGGCTTAGACCTAACCAGAAGGGGATACAATTGGCCCGCGACAATGAACTTAGCAATTATCTGATCGCCCCCGATCCGGGTGCTGTTCGGCTGACGCGAAATGTCTCTGGCGTGGATCACACGGGCGCGGAGGTGGCGATTAATGTGGTCGAGGAACGCCCGCTGACGATATTCCTCAACCGGCAGGAGATCGTCACCGCCATGACGATCGGCGATTACCCGGCCTATCTCGCGCTTGGGTTTCTGCGCAATCAGGGCATGTTGCGTCCGGATGAGCAGATCACCGGCGTCGACTATGACGAAGAGCTGGAGACCGTCGTCGTGCGCACCGAACGCGCCACCGATTACGAAGACAAGATGCAGCGCAAGACCCGCACCAGCGGCTGCGCTGTGGGGACCGTCTTTGGCGATATGATGGAAGGGCTCGCGGATGTGCGCCTGCCCGACACGCCGGTGCGCACCTCGGACCTCTATGCGCTGGCCGCCAAGATCAACCGCACGCCGAGCCTCTATCTGGAGGCCGGGGCGATCCATGGCACGGTGCTCTGTCAGGGCGACCGGCCGCTGGTCTATATGGAGGATGTGGGGCGGCATAACGCGGTCGACAAGATCGCAGGCTGGATGCTTTCCGAAGGGGTGGGGGCCGAGGATAAGGTGCTCTATACCACCGGGCGGTTGACCTCTGAAATGGTGATCAAGACGGCGATGATGGGCATTCCGGTGCTGGCCTCGCGCTCGGGCTTTACCGCTTGGGGGGTGGAGATCGCGCAGCAGGTGAACCTGACATTGATCGGGCGCATGCGCGGGCAGCGCTTTACCTGTCTGGCGGGCGAAGGGCGGTTGATCCGCGATGCCGATCCTGCCAGCGTGGCCGATGAGCCGCGCAAGAGCGGGCGCAAGGGGGCGAAGAGTTAGAGCAATGAAACAACCACTTGGCGTCATCTTGGCGGGCGGGCAGGCGACCCGTATGGGCGGCGGCGACAAGGGGCTGCTGCCGCTGGGGCAGGGCACTTTGCTGTCTTCGGTGATCGACCGGCTGGAGCCGCAGGTGGCCGGGCTCGCGCTCAATGCCAATGGCGATGCGGCGCGGTTTGCGGATCTTGGGCTGCCGGTGCTGCCGGACAGTATCGAGGGTTTTGCCGGGCCGCTGGCCGGGGTCCTGGCCGGGATGGATTGGGCCGCCGCGCAGGGGGCTGACACGATTGTCACCGCCGCCGCTGACACGCCCTTCTTGCCCTGTGATCTGGTGCCGCAACTGCTTTTGGCGGCCGACGGAATGGCCCATCCGCTGGCGCTGGCCGCCACGCCCGACGCCCGACGCGGCAGGGCGCGGCATCCGACCTTTGGTCTCTGGCCCGTGGCGCTGCGCGATGATCTGCGGGCCGCCTTGCAGGGCGGGCTGCGCAAGGTGGTGCTCTGGACACAGGCGCATGACGGGCGCGAGGCGCTGTTTCCGGATGAGGCCGCTTTTTTCAACGTGAACACACCAGAGGATCTGGCGAAAGCAGAGGCGATGGCATGAGGGTTTACGGCGTCGTCGGCTGGAAAAACGCGGGCAAGACCGGGTTGATGGAACGGCTGGTTGCAGAGATCACCGGGCGCGGCTTTACGGTTTCGACCGTCAAACATGCGCATCACAGCTTTGATGTGGATCATCCGGGCAAGGACAGCCACCGCCACCGCATTGCGGGCGCGCGCGAGGTGCTGCTGGCCTCGGGCGCGCGCTTTGCCTTGATGCATGAGCTGCGCGGGGCCGAGGAGCCGCCGCTCGACGCGCAGTTGAAGCGGCTGGCCCCGGTCGATCTGGTGCTGGTCGAGGGCTACAAACGCGACGCCCATCCCAAGGTCGAGGCGCATCGGGCCGAGACCGGCAACCCGCTGATCGCGCCCGAGGACAACACCGTGCGCGCGGTGGCCGCAGATGTGCCGCTGACATTGGACCGGCCTGTCTTTGATCTGAATGACACCAGGGCGGTGGCCGATTTCATTCTGCGCGAGGTGGGTCTGATCGCGGCGCCCGCTGAGCCGGATGCCAATGCGGCCCCGCCACCGCTGCGCAACGACTGCTTTGCCCTGCCGCCCGGCGTGCATTGGACCCCAGTACAAGAGGCGCTGGAGATGCTGCATGGCCGGTTGCACGCGGTCACCGAGCAGGAAACGCTGCCCGTCGCGCGCGCAGGTGGGCGGGTCTTGGCCAAGGAGGTCACCGCCGCGCGGGCCAACCCGCCGCTGCCCAATACCGCGGTTGATGGTTATGGTTTCGCCGGGGGCCGCGGCGACGGGCTGCATGAATTGCCCTTGGCCACAGGCCGCGCGGCAGCCGGGGACCGCCCCGGCGCCGTTCCCGCAGGCCATGCGATCCGGGTCCTGACCGGGGCGGCGCTGCCCGCCGGGGTAGACACGGTGATCTTGCAAGAGGACGTCACGGCGCAGGGCGGGGAGTTGCGCTTTAACGGGCCGATAAAACCGGGTGCGAACACCCGCAAGGCAGGCGAGGACGTGCAGGCGGGGGAGGTGATCCTGCCCGCCGGCAAACGGATCGGCCCGCCGGAACTGGCGCTTCTGGCGGCAGCAGGGGTGGCCGAGGTCAGCCTGCGCAAGCGGCTCAAGGTGGGCGTGATCTCAACCGGGGATGAGCTGGTCGAGATGGGCGGCCCGGCAACCGAGGCGCAGATATATGATGCCAACCGCCCGATGCTGTTGCATCTCGCCGAGCGCTTTGGCCATGTGCCGGTGGATCTGGGCCGCGTCGCCGATGACCGCGCCGCCCTGCGCGCGCGGCTGGATGCGGCGGCCAGGGATGTGGATGTGATCCTGACCAGCGGCGGCGCCTCGGCGGGGGAGGAAGACCATGTCTCGGCCCTGCTGACCGAAGCGGGGGCGATGGCGCTTTGGCGGATCGCGGTGAAACCGGGGCGTCCTTTGGCCCTTGGGCTGTGGCAGGGCGTGCCGGTGTTTGGCCTGCCGGGCAACCCGGTGGCGGCACTGGTCTGCACGCTGATCTTTGCGCGGCCCGCAATGGGGCTGCTGGCCGGGGCGGGATGGCAAGAGCCGCAGGGCTTTGAGGTGCCCGCGGCCTTTGAAAAACGCAGGAAACCGGGACGGCGCGAATATCTGCGGGCGCGGATGCGGGAGGGCCGGGTGGAGGTTTTTGCCTCCGAAGGCTCGGGCCGGATCAGCGGGCTGAGTTGGGCCGAGGGGCTGGTCGAACTGGATGAGGCCGCGCGGGACATCGGGCCCGGCGATCTGGTCCGCTTTATCCCGTATGGCAGCTTTACCAGCTAGACGCTCGTCTCAGTCGAATGTCCCCGCACAGCGCCCCAGCAGCATGAAAGCGCGGGCGGTGCGGGTGTCGGCGAGGGTGGAGATTTCCTCATCCGTGGCCTGTTTTTCGAACTCGGCAAAGGTCCGGTCAAACCGCCGCAGGAAATGATGCGCGGCATCCCGGAAAATGGGGTCTTGGCGCATCCGGGCATTCGCCAACGCTAGGGAAGACCGGTCGCGGATGCCGCCCAGAGGTGCGATGGTCCGGCCCCGCGCCCCATTGGCGAACTGGCGCCAGACCTCGGGGCGGGCGCGGTCTGGGCGCAGGTCGTCCATGTAAATCCCGTCCTGGCTCAACAGGGTCAGCACATCCTGCGCCGCCTGCACCAACTGGGCAGCAGAGCGGTCCTTGAGCGCGCGGCGCAGGGCGGTGAAGCCCGCCTCATCCTCGGCGGTTTCGGGGAAGTTCAGTGCGCGGGTGAAATCCTCTGCCGAAAGCGGCGCGGCCCTGTCGCTGGCCTCTGTGCCCAGGGCAAGGGTGGGCTGATCTTCCGGCGCGGCGGGCTGCGCTGCCGGTGCCGTCGGGGCGGGCCGCGGCGCGTCCTCATGCGGGGTGCTCAGCGCGGCAAGGGCGTTTTCCGTCTTGCGGACAGTGGCGATCACCTCGTCGAGCTTGCGGGAGAGGTTTTGATCCACAGCGTTTCGGTTGCCCTGAAGCTGGCTGCCAGAGCTGTGGCGGATCGCGTCAATCGCTGCCTGAAGCCTTTGGCTTTCCTCGCGCATCATGCGGCTGGCACGGAGCGCGGTGGCCGCGACCCAGATCATCCCCAGAGGCAGGATCACCGCCAGCAGCGTCATGACCCCCCGCAGCCCGGCACCGGGTTCTTCGCCACTATCGGGGGCCAGAAACACAAAGAACACAAGCGTGCCGATCAGCCACAGCAGGCTCAGGGCAATGGCGATAACCTCAATCTCGGTGATGCCGCCGGCCCTGGGGCGGTCATAAACGCCCAGACTTGTCGGTCTGCTGCGGGCATTGCTGGAGGAGGCACCGCCGTCACGGGTGACGGACGGGGCTTGGTTCGGGTCTGCCATCTGTTCGCTCCTGATCAGGCGTAGACGATCTTGACGACCTCATAGGATTTCAAGCCGCCGGGGGTGCGCACGTCGACGGAATCACCCTCTTCCTTACCGATCAAGGCGCGGGCAATCGGGGATTTGATGTTGAGCAGACCCTTTTCGATATTGGCCTCATATTCGCCAACGATCTGATAGGTCTTTTCCTCTTCCGTGTCCTCATCCACCAAGGTCACCGTCGCGCCGAATTTGATCGAGCCGGACATCTTCTTGGGGTCGATCACATCGGCAAGCGAGATCACGCCCTCAAGCTCCTTGATGCGACCTTCGATAAAGGACTGCTTTTCCTTGGCGGAGTGATATTCGGCGTTTTCCGACAGGTCGCCATGCTCGCGCGCTTCGGCGATGGCCCGAATGATGGCAGGCCGCTCAACCGATTTCAGCTGCTTGAGTTCGACTTCGAGCGCGGTGTGACCGTCGCGGGTCATCGGGATCTTTTCCATGGCGGTGGGCCTACGTAATGAGGGCCGCACCCGGGGTTGAGCCGGGGGGCGGCCGATTGCAGTGTCAACTTTCTGGATACCTGACCCAAACTGCCCCCCGATTGCAAGGGCTAAGCGCCCCGCGCATCGGCGGTTGCATGCCGTCAGTCGTATTGGACGACCTCATATTCGATCCCGTCGGCGTCATGGAAATAGAAGCGTCGTCCGGGTTCATAATCCGCGTGGTTGCTGCTGTCGAAACCCTGTGCCTGCACGGCTTTTTCGGTGGCCTCGATGTCCTCCACCACAACGGCGATATGGTTGAGCCCGCCGAGCCTGTGGTAGCTGTCCTCTTTCGCTGCAGTAGGCCCGCCGGGGGTATACAGCGCGACATAGTGGTCTTTGGTGCCGACATGTTTGGTATGCCCGCCCGCCATTGCGTCGCCCTCCCATCTGATGTGCCAGCCAAAGACGGCCTTCATCCAGGCGGCGGTGGCGGCGGGGTCGGAGACGGTGAAATTCGCATGTTCAAGCAGGGCTGGCATAATCTTTCCTCTATCGGGTTTCTTGTGCCAACCGAGGCTAATTGCTAAACCTCACTTTAGGTCAAGGGACTTATGGGAGGTGACATGGCGGTGAATGAGGGGCTTTCCATCGGGGCATTGGCGCGGCGCACCGGGCTCGCGGTGTCGGCGATCCGCTATTACGAGGCGCAGGGGCTCATCGCGCCCTGGCGCAACGCCGGCGGGCAGAGGCGGTTTGACCGGGCCGATCTGCGGCGGCTGAGTTTCATCATGATCGCCCAGCAGTTCGGTTTTACCCTGCCGCAGATCAAATCCGAGTTGGACCGCCTGCCGGGCGGACGCACGCCCACCAAGGCCGATTGGACCCGCATCTCCCAAAGTTTTCGCAGCGCACTGGATGCCCGCATCACCACATTGACCAAGCTGCGTGACAATCTTGACGGTTGTATCGGCTGTGGCTGCCTCAGCCTTGACGCCTGCGCGCTCTACAATCCTGTCGATCGGGCAGGTGAAAATGGCCCGGGACCGCGCTATCTGATGGGGGACGAACCGGCGGCCTGATGGGTCGCGCGTCATGTTATGTCGCTGAGGCCATGTTTTGCGCAATAAACGCAGGGTCGCGATTGCAATGCGTGCGGCTCTGGTTTAGCCAAATCCAAACCGAATTTGCCGTGAGGGAGCACCACGATGGCCGAGATTGAACGCGAAGCGATGGAATATGACGTTGTGATCGTCGGCGCCGGGCCTGCTGGCCTGTCGGCTGCGATCCGGCTCAAGCAGTTGGACGCCGAGTGCAATGTGGTGGTGCTTGAGAAAGGCTCTGAAGTGGGCGCGCATATCCTTTCGGGCGCGGTGCTTGACCCCTGCGGGCTGGATGCGCTGATCCCCGATTGGAAGGAAAAAGGCGCGCCGATCACTGTGCCGGTGAAGGAAGACAACTTCTACCTGCTGGGTGAGGCGGGCAAGCTGCGCATCCCCGAATTTCCCATGCCGCCGCTGATGAAGAACCACGGCAATTACATCGTCTCGATGGGCAATGTCTGCCGCTGGATGGCCGAACAGGCCGAGGAACTGGGTGTCGAGGTCTTCCCCGGCATGGCCTGTTCCGAACTGGTCTTTGGCGACAATGGCGAGGTCAAAGGCGTTGTGGCAGGCGAGATGGGCCGTCAAGCCGATGGCACCCCGGGGCCGAACTATGAGCCCGGCATGGAGTTGCACGGGAAATATGTCTTCCTCTCTGAAGGGGTGCGCGGCAGCCTGAGCAAACAGGTGATCGCGAAATACGGGCTCGACGAGGGCAAAGAGCCGCAGAAATACGGTCTCGGCATGAAGGAAATTTGGGAGATCGACCCTGCCAAACATAAGGAAGGCACCGTCACCCACACGATGGGCTGGCCGCTCAATAGCAACGCGGGCGGTGGGTCCTTCATCTATCATCTTGAGAACAATCAGGTTTACGTCGGCTTCGTCGTGCACCTCGGCTACAAGAACCCGCATGTCTTCCCCTACATGGAGTTTCAGCGCTTCAAGCATCACCCGATGGTGGCCGAACTGCTGAAAGGCGGCAAACGCGTGGCCTACGGCGCGCGGGCGATCACCGAAGGCGGCTATCAGTCGATGCCCAAGATGGTGGCCCCCGGCGTGGCGCTGCTGGGCTGTTCGGTGGGCATGGTCAACGTGCCGCGCATCAAGGGCAACCACAACGCCATGCTCTCGGGCAAGGCCGCGGCTGAAGCGGCCTATGCCGCGATCCAAGCCGGGCGGGGCGGCGATGAACTGGTCGAATATGAGGCGGATGTGCGCGAAGGGCCGATTGCCGAAGACCTCAGGAAAGTGCGCAACGTCAAGCCGCTGTGGTCGAAATACGGGCTGACCGCCTCGCTGGCGCTTGGTGGCTTTGACATGTGGACCAACACGCTTGGGTTCTCTCTGCTCGGCACGCTGAGCCACGGCAAATCTGATGCCGAAGCGACCGAGCCTGCCGATAAGCACAAGAAGATCGACTACCCCAAGCCCGACGGCAAACTCAGCTTTGACCGTCTGACCAACGTCGCCTTCTCCTTTACCAACCACGAGGAAAGCCAGCCGTCGCATCTGACGCTGAAAGACCCCTCGGTGCCGGTGGAGGTCAACCTGCCGAAATACGCCGGCCCCTCGGCCCGCTATTGCCCGGCAGGCGTCTATGAGTTCGTCGAGGATGAAAAGACCGGCGAGACGCGGTTCCAGATCAACTTCCAGAACTGCGTGCATTGCAAGACCTGCGATATCAAAGACCCGACGCAGAACATCGTCTGGACCACGCCGCAGGGCGGCGACGGGCCGAACTACCCCAATATGTAAACCGCTCCCCTGAGCCAGAGCGGAGGACCGGCATGCGACAGCCTGCCGGTCCTTCTGCGTTTCGGTCGGCGAAAACCTGTTCGCGGCATGTCCGATCAGATGCGCGGCATTGCGCCCGGGCGCTGGTCTGATAGCCTGAGGCAAAGCGACAAGAGGCGGTTTGATGTATCGAAATGTCCTGACTTTCACCAGCGTTGCGGCGCTTTGCATCGGCCTGTCGGCACCGCTGATGGCGCAGTCCATCGCCGGGCCCTATCTGGCCGGACGCCATGCCGCGGTGAACAGCGACTACCCCGAGGCCGCACGCTACTACACCGAAGCGCTGGCGCGTGACCCCAAGAACGTCGAACTGATGGAAAACGCGGTCCTGTCCTACCTGTCGCTTGGACGGATCGAAAAGGCGCTGCCGCTGGCGCGCAGCATGGTGACCATCGGCACCAAAAGCCAGGTGGCCGAGATGACGATCGTCGCGGGACTGGCCAAAGAGGGTGACTATGACGCCCTGCTGGAGCGGGACAGCGCTGCCATTGGCCCCTGGGTAGGGGGCTTGGTGCAGGCTTGGGCGCATATGGGGGCGGGCGACGTGAGTGCCGCGATGGACGCTTTCGACAGTCTCAGCGCCGAAGCCGGGATGCAGGGATTTGTCATGTATCACAAGGCGCTGGCCCTCGCCTCTGTGGGGGATTTTGAAGGCGCCGAGGCGATCCTTGCCAGCGACGACGCAGGGGCTGCGGCCCAGACCCGCCGCGGGGTCATCGCCCATGCGGAAATCCTCGGCCAGCTGGGCCGGTATGGTGACGCTTTGGCCCTGCTGAAAGACGGCTTTGGCGATGACACCGATCCCGAAATCGACGATCTGGTCACGCGGCTGACCGCAGAGGAGTCCGCGCCTTTCACCTATATGCCCGACGCCCGCGCTGGCATGGCCGAGGTGTTTTTCACCTTCGCCGCCGTGCTGCGCAATGAGGCGGCGGGCGATTACTATGTGCTGCTCTATTCCCGCATCGCGCGCTATCTGCGGCCCGACCATGTCGACGCGCTGCTGCTGACGGCAAGCCTGCTGGAAAACCTCGGTGAACATGATCTGGCGATTGCCGAATACAAGGCATTGCCGCCTGACAGCCCGGCCTATCATGCCGCCGAATTGGGCCGCGCCGATGCGCTGCGGCGGTCGGGCAAGACCGCGCAGGCGATTGAGGTGCTTGAACAATTGGCCCGCAGCCATGGGGAGCTCGCCGTGGTGCATTCAACGCTGGGCGATATCCTGCGGGCCGAAGAAGACTATGCCGCCGCCATCGCCTCCTATGACGAAGCGCTTGAGCGCACATCGCAAAACGCCCGCGCGCGTTGGGTGCTCTACTACGCCCGGGCCATTGCCAAGGAACGCAGCAGTGATTGGGAAGGCTCGGAAGCCGATTTCCGCGCCGCGCTAGAGCTGAATCCCGAACAGCCGCAGGTGCTGAACTACCTCGGCTATTCCTTGGTCGAGCAGGAGCGCAATCTGGACGAGGCGCTCGACATGATCGAACGCGCCGTCGCGGCGAGCCCGGAAAGCGGCTATATCGTCGATTCCCTTGGCTGGGTGTTCTACCGTTTGGGCCGCTATGAAGAAGCCGTCGAGCAGATGGAGCGGGCAGTGGAGTTGGAGCCGGTGGACCCTGTGGTGAATGACCATCTGGGCGATGTCTATTGGGCCGTGGGCCGCAAGCGCGAAGCCGAGTTCCAATGGCGTCGGGCGCTGTCTTTCGTCGATCAGAGCGATGCGGATTCCGAGGCTGACCCAGACCGCATGCGGCGTAAGCTCGAAGTCGGTCTTGATGCCGTGCTGGCCGAGGAGGGCGCCGCACCGCTCAAGGTCGCAGCCGAAGAATGACCCTCACGGACGCGGCGCTTTTACCTGCCCAGGCCGGCGCCACAGGCAGCCGGATGGCCTGGGCCAAGATCAACCTCACCCTGCATGTGACCGGCCAACGGGAGGACGGTTATCACCTGCTCGACTCGCTGGTGGTGCGGGCCGGGGTGGGCGATGAGTTGCATGTCCTGCCCAGCGACCGTCTGAGCCTCACGGTCAGCGGCCCCGGGGCCGAAGGCGTGCCGACGGATGCGCGCAACCTCGTGCTGCGCGCCGCCACGTTGCTGGACGCGGGCAGGGGGCGCGGCGCGGCCTTGCATCTCATCAAACATCTGCCAGCGGCGGCGGGGATCGGCGGTGGCTCTGCCGATGCGGCGGCGGCCTTGGAGCTTTTGGCGGCCCATTGGGGCGTGGCGCTGCCCCAGGACACGGCGCAGCTGGGCGCCGATGTGCCGGTCTGTCTTGCGCAGGCGCCGCAACGGATGCAGGGCGTGGGCGAGGTGCTGACGCCGCTGCCGGCCCTGCCGCCCTGTCACATGGTGCTGGTGAACCCCAGGATTGACGTGCCGACCCCGGCGGTCTTTGCCGGGCTCGCAGATAAGTCTCAGCCGCCGATGCCCAAGGTAATCCCCCAGTTTGGTAGCCTCACAGAATTCGTTGATTTTCTCAGCAAAGAGCGCAATGACCTCACGGCCCCCGCCCTCGCGCGGGCGCCGGTCATCGCGGATTGTCTTGAGGCGCTCGGCGACACGCTGCTGGCGCGGATGTCGGGCTCTGGCGCCACCTGTTTCGGGCTTTACGGCAGCGCCCCAGAAGCCGCAGCCGCAGCAGAGCGGATCCGCGCCGAGGCGCCCCAATGGTGGGTCGCCGCAGCGCCCTTGCTGCAGCCTAGCTGATCCGGCTCACGACGTAATCGGCCAGATCGGTCAGCATCTCTTTCAACTCATGTTCGGGCAGCGGCGCCAGCGCGGTCTTGGCACGCTCGGCCCAGCTGCGCGCGTCAACCTGCGTGGCAGAGAGCGTGTCATGCTTGTGCAGCAGCGCCAGCGCATGGTCGAGATCGCCCTCTTCCTGCCGGCCCTTTTCAATCGTGCGAGTCCAAAAGGCGCGTTCCTCGGCATCGGCCTTGGCCACCGCTTTGATCACCGGCAGGGTCAGCTTGCGCTCGCGGAAATCATCGCCCACGTTTTTGCCCGTGGCGCCGGTATCGCCCCGGTAATCGAGCAGGTCATCGACGATCTGAAAGGCAATGCCGAGCGCATCGCCATAGTCAAACAGCGCCTGCACATGATCCTTCGGCGCATCGGCGATCACGCCGCCCACCTCTGTCGCGGCGGAAAACAGCGCTGCGGTCTTGCCGCGCACCACTTGCAGATAGACCGCTTCATCGGTGGCGAGGTTCTGCGCGGCGGTGAGCTGTAGCACCTCGCCCTCGGCGATGGTCGCGGCGGCGTTGGACAGGATGCGCATGACCGGCATCGACCCCGGCTCGGTCATCAACTGAAAGCTGCGGGCAAAGAGGTAATCGCCCACCAGCACCGAAGACTGGTTGTCCCAGAGCAGGTTCGCCGTGGGCCGCCCCCGCCGCTGCGCGCTTTCATCCACCACGTCATCATGCAGCAGGGTGGCGGTGTGGATGAACTCCACCGTCGCGGCCAGATGCACATGATAGGGGCCGCCATAGCCGCACATCCGCGCCGCCGCCAGCGTCAGCATGGGCCGCAGGCGCTTGCCACCGGCCTCGACCAGATGGGCCGTCACCTCGGGAATGCGGGGCGCGTGTTTTGACGCCATACGTTCGCGGATCAGCGTGCTGACAGCGGTCATATCATCGGCCAGATAGGCCGCCATGCGGTCGTGCGGTTTGTCCATCACATCACTTTTCATCATCATTCCCCGCAACAGGCTCGACAGGCTGCCGATCCGGCTCTACATCTCTGATATGAAGGAACTTTTGCGCAGCACCGACATGACGATCATCGCCTTTGCTTCCGCCCTTCTCAGGGGGGAGGATATAGACTGCTTTGAAATGGACGTAAACATGAGCGTGCTCGAAGGCGGCATCGGAATCTTCCCGCGCCGTCTGATGGTGCACCCCGACGATCACGACGCCGCCCTGCGGGTGATGCGCGACAATGAGATCCCGCTCGGGCTGTGACCCGTTTTGCCGAAGACGAGCTGACCTGCGACGCCTTTCTGGGCGGTAAGCTGCACCTCTGGCAACCCCGCCGGGGCCGGGGCTATCGCGCGGGGGTCGACCCGGTGCTGCTGGCCGCGACCGTGCCAGCGCAATCCGGGGAGACGGTGCTGGAGCTTGGCTGTGGCGCCGGGGCTGCGGCGCTTTGTCTCGGGGCGCGGGTGCCGGGGCTGCGGCTGACGGGCTGCGAATTGCAACCGGCCTATGCCGATCTGGCCCGCCGCAATGGCGGCCAGAGACTGGAGGTGGTCGAGGCGGACATCACCGCCATGCCGCTGCATCTTCGCGACCGTCAGTTCGATCATGTCTTGGCCAATCCGCCCTATTTCGACCGTGCCGCGTCGGTGCAATCCCGTGATCCGGGGCGCGAGCGGGCCCTGGGCGAAGCGACGCCGCTGCGCGATTGGGTGCGGATCGCGGCGAAACGGCTGAAACCCAAGGGCCAGGCGCATTTCATCCACCGGGCAGAGCGCCTGCCTGAATTGCTCGCGGCCCTGCCGCATGAGATGGGATCGATCGAGGTGCAGCCGCTGTCGCCCCGTCCCGGAAGGCATCCAGAGTTGATTCTCATGCGGGCGCGCAAGAACGGGCGCGGGGCCTTCCGGCTCTATCAGAATTTGATCATGCACAAAGGCGCACGGCACCTTCGGGACGGCGACAGCTATGTCCCGGAAATCGAAGCCGTGCTGCGCCATGGGGCACCGCTGGATTTTCCCGCGTCTTAAGCAATTTTTTACCAACTCCACCCCTATGCTGCGATGCTGCGTGACTTGTGCGTCACGCTGTGGTCCACTGAATTTGTAAACACTCACCATGGAGGATTGTATGGCTTTGAACGCACATCTGGATAGCTTGAAGCGGAAGCATCAGGCGATGAGTGAGGCGGTTGAAACCGCTCAACGCGCCCCCGGTATGGACGATTTGAAAGTGGCTTCCATGAAGAAAGAGAAACTGCGCCTGAAGGAGGAGATCAACCGCCTTTCCACCTGAATTCAGGCGCCATGACTGAATAAGGCCCGTCGGATCACTTCGGTGATCCGACAACCGCTGGAACGGTTCAACAGTTTCGGCGTTGGTCTTTAGATCAGGATGCGCAGTTTCTATCTGCCGCTGACTTATCTGCCCCGAGAGATGGCGCGTTTCTCGCAAGGCTCGCCCGGGCGGCAATGATCGCCCCACCGGTGATCAGCAGCGCTGCCCAGAGCAATGTCCAGCTCGGCACCGCCGCCCCGGCACCCACCAAAACGAGCGTCGACAACAAGGGGGCCGCATAGGAGCTTGTCCCCAGCAGCTGTATGTCGCCCTGTTTCACGCCAATGTCCCAGACGTAAAAGGCCAGCCCCACCGGGCCGAGCCCGAGCCCCAAGATCGCCGCCCAGCCGAGAGTATCCTCAGGCCAGACGGTCTGTTCAAATGCCAAATGCAGCGGCAGGGACAAAGCGGCGCTGGCAAGGCAGAAGACAGCCACGCTTGCGGTCGGGGCCGCACCGACAAGGCGCGACAGAACGGAGTAGCCCGACCATGTGAGCGCACAGAGCAGCGCCAGCCCATAGCCCGGAAGATAGGTCGTCGAAAACCCCCGGCCCCCGCCGGTGATGATCAGCGCGGCACCGGCAAAGCCGAGAAGCGCGCCTGCGATATGACCGCGCCGCAACCGCTCACCGGGCAAGAGGCCCGAGAAAACAACGATCAGCAGCGGCCAGAGATAGGCAATCAACCCCGCTTCGGCCGCCGGGGCCAGACGCAGGGCTGAAAAATAAAGCGCATGGTATCCAAAGAGGCCGATGGTGCCGAAAGCATAGACCTTGAATGGCACGCGACGCAGCCGCCCTGCCGCGCCGGTTGCCACGGTCCAGATCAGCCCGAGCGTACCGCCAATCGCAAAGCAGATCGTATTCAGCAACAGCGGCGGTGTCGGCGCGGAGCCGACGGTGAAGAGCGCAAGCAAGGCCCAGAGCAGAACGGCGATAAATCCGGTCACTGTCGCTTTTTGGCGGCTCATTCTTCGTTCCTTTCCGGGGTGGGCGATGTCACCGCAGCGCGGCGGCTATTAACACGCTCTACAACGAAAACACCCCCGTGAGCGATCACAGGGGTGTGGGGTACGGGACCATGTCACGCAAGAGGTGTCAGACGACGAACTGTGCGCCATTGGCCGAAATGGTCGAGCCATTGATAAAGCCCGCGTCATCCGAGACGAGGAACGCCACCGCCCGCGCGATCTCTTCGGGTTCGCCCAAACGGCCCGCAGGGATCTGCGCGATGATGCTTTCGCGGACCTTTTCAGGCACCGCCATAACCATGTCCGTCGCGATATAGCCGGGGCAGATCGCATTGGCCGTAATGCCGGCCCGCGCGCCTTCTTGGGCCAGTGACTTCACGATGCCCAGATCGCCTGCCTTGGTCGCGGCGTAGTTGACCTGCGCGAACTGTCCCTTCTGGCCATTGATCGACGAGATCACCACAACGCGCCCGAATTTACGCTCCCGCATGCCGGGCCAGACCGGGTGGATCGTGTTGAACACGCCGGTCAGATTGGTCGCGATAACCTCGTTCCACTGGTCCGGGGTCATCTTGTGAAAGGGCGCATCGCGGGTGATGCCGGCATTGGCGACGACCACGTCGATCGGGCCAAGCTCCGCTTCGACCTGTTCGATCCCGGCTTTGGAGGCGTCGTAATCTGCCACGTTCCATTTGTAGGTCTTGATGCCGGTCTCTTCGGTGAATTTCGCGGCGGCCTCGTCATTGCCGGCATAGGTGGCGGCGACGGTATAGCCCTTGTCCTTCAGCGTGGTGGAAATTGCCGCGCCGATGCCGCGACTGCCTCCGGTGACCAAAGCGATGCGTGACATGTAATCCCTCCCTCAATGTAACGTTCTTGCAATTGCATGTTTCGGCGCGCAATAAAGTTGCGCGCCGATAATAGTCTTAGGGGCGCTCAAGGCACATGGCAACACCCATCCCGCCGCCGATACACAGCGTCGCGAGACCTTTTTTCGCGCCGCGGCGTTGCATTTCGAACAGCAGGGTGTTCAGCACCCGCGCGCCTGACGCGCCGATCGGGTGGCCGATGGCGATGGCGCCGCCGTTCACATTGACGATCTCAGGGTCCCAGCCCATCTCTTTGTTCACCGCGCAGGCCTGAGCGGCGAAGGCTTCGTTGGCTTCCACCAGATCGAGATCTTCGGGCTTCCAGCCTGCTTTTTCCAAGGCCTTGCGTGAGGCATAGACCGGGCCGACGCCCATGATCGACGGGTCAAGACCCGCCGTCGCATAGGAGGCGATCCGCGCCAGCGGGGTGATGCCGCGTTTTTCGGCGTCATCGGCGCTCATCAGCAAAGCACCCGCCGCGCCATCATTGATGCCAGAGGCATTGGCTGCGGTGACAGAGCCATCCTTGGTAAAGGCGGGGCGGAGCTTCTGCATGGTCTCGATATTGGCGCCGTGGCGGATGTATTCATCCTGATCCACGACCGTCTCGCCTTTGCGCGATGTGATCGTATAGGGGACGATCTCATCTGCGAATTTACCGGCTTTCTGGGCGGCCTCGGCCTTGTTCTGGGAGGCCACGGCAAATTCATCCTGCGTATCGCGGGAAATCTGCCATTTCTCGGCGACATTCTCGGCGGTTTGGCCCATGTGGTAGCCGTTGAACGCATCCCAGAGCCCGTCGCGGATCATCGTGTCGATGAACTGCAGATCGCCCATCTTCTGACCCGCGCGCAGGTTCTGCGCATGGGGGCTGAGGGTCATGTTTTCCTGCCCCCCGGCGGCGACGATGCTGGCGTCGCCCAATTGGATGTGCTGCGCGGCCAAGGCCACGGCGCGCAGGCCGGAGCCGCAGACCTGATTGATGCCCCAGGCGGCGCTTTCTTTCGGCAGGCCCGCGTTGATATGCGCCTGACGGGCCGGGTTCTGCCCCTGGGCGGCGGTCAGCACCTGGCCCAGAATGGTCTCGGAGACTTCGCTGGGATCGACGCCGGCCCGGGCGACGAGCTCTTTCAGAACGGCAGCGCCCAGATCATGGGCCGGGGTTTTGGCGAAGGCCCCGCCGAAACTGCCCACGGCGGTACGGGCGGCGGATGCGATGACAACATTGGTCATAGTGTGAATTCCTCTATCTAACTGGGCAAAAGCAAACCGCGCGCACCGTCTGGGGGCGCGGGTTTCTTGTCCCTTGTGTGAAGTGATAGCGGATGCGCTGCATTGCGGCAACTGAGCAGGTCAAGCACCGCCGATGCCGGCGGATAGGCGGAGAAACCGTTCAGCCCGTCGCGCGACCTTGGCCCTTGTTCAGCCACTCCGGCTGGGCGGTGGGGGCAGCATAGTAGTAGCCCTGCAGACAGTCGATGCCCATCTCGCTGAGCACCGCCGCATCCTCCGCATTCTCGACGCATTCGGCAACGGTGAGCATATCGAAATGCGTGGCGATGGAGATCAGGGCCGCGGTCAGGGCGCGGTTGTCGGGGTCATGGGCGATGCCCCTGATGAACTGCCCGTCAAGCTTCAGAATGTCGAAGTAGAAGTCTTTGAAATAGCGGATCGCCGTATGCCCCGCGCCGAAATCGTCCATCGCAAAGCAGATGCCATAGGGCTGCAATTGATCCATGAAATCAGCGACCAGTTCAGGCACCAGCATCGCCGAGCTTTCGGTGATCTCAAGAATGAGCCTTTCGCCGATGGTGGCGTCGCGGTCCAGCCAGCGGCGCAGCATCCGGTTCCACGCCTGATAGCCGATGGAACGGGCCGACATGTTGATCGACAGGCGCAGGCCGGGGTTGTTATGCAGCGCGCCCAGCCCCATGCGCAGGGCCAGCACGTCGATCTGGCGCCCGGTCTCTGTGTCCTCAATCGAAGAGATGAAATCCTTCGCCGGGATGATCCGCCCGGTGGGGTCCAGCACGCGGATCAACCCTTCGTAAAAAGCGATGCGGGTCGGATCTGCAGCGCGCATCACCGGTTGAAAGGCGAGCAAGGTCTGCTTATGCGCAATCGCGTCGCGCACCATATCGAGCGTGGACCCATCGCGCTGCGTGACCGCATGATCAAGCGGGCTCTGCGCGCCGGGGGGCATATCGGCAATGCGGCGTTGGAATCGGCGGGTCACGGGGGTACTTTCTGACTGACTTCGCTGCAGGTATGGGCGACAAGGTGATAACATGGCCTTAATCGGCGGCAATTTCCGCCCGGCCAATCGGGGAGGGGCAAGATGCAGCGCTGTGACTGGGCCGGGGATGACCCGATATACCAAGCCTATCATGACACCGAATGGGGCGTGCCGGAGTATGACAGCCGGGCGCTGTGGGAAAAGCTGATCCTTGATGGGTTCCAAGCCGGGCTGAGCTGGATCACGATCCTTAAAAAGCGCGATAACTTTCGCCGGGCTTTCGCCGGGTTCGATCCGCACCGGATTGCCGAATGGGGCGAGGCGGATGTTCAGCGTCTGCTGGCCGATCCCGGCATCATCCGCCACCGGGGCAAGATCGAGGCCGCGATCACCAACGCCCGGGCCTGGCAAGAGATCGAGGCCGGCGCCGGGTTTGACCAGTTCATGTGGCGCTATGTCGACGGGGTGCCGCTACAGCCCGGCTTTGCCACACAGGCCGATGTGCCGCCCAAGACAGCGCTGTCAGAACAGGTGAGCAAGGATCTGAAGAAAGCCGGGTTCAAATTCTGCGGCCCGACGATCACCTATGCCTGGATGGAGGCCTGCGGCCTGGTCAATGACCATATTCTGAGCTGTCACCGCCACGCGCCCTGCGCGGCGATGGCGGGTAAGGGCGGGGCGGCGCTTGGCGCGAAAATCCCCCGTTGACTCTGCACCGCAGCACCGTATAAGCGCCCCTTCATTGGTGTTGGTGGACCCCGCAAGGGGAACCCTGTCGGGCTTCGGCCAAAGGACAACGCCCTTTACCGCCCTCAGGGGCCTTATAAAGGAGATCAGCCGTGACAAAACGCACAGCTGCCAAGCACAAGATTGACCGCCGCATGGGCGAAAACATCTGGGGTCGTCCGAAGTCCCCGGTGAACCGTCGTGAATACGGCCCCGGCCAGCACGGCCAGCGTCGTAAGGGCAAGATTTCGGATTTCGGTATCCAGCTGCGCGCCAAGCAGAAGCTCAAGGGCTACTATGGCGACTTGACCGAGAAGCAGTTCCGCCGCATCTATGGCGAAGCCGAGCGTGTTAAGGGCGATACCGGTGAAAACCTGATCGGCCTGCTGGAGCGTCGTCTGGACGCGGTTGTGTATCGCGCCAAATTCGTGCCGACCGTTTTCGCCGCACGCCAGTTCGTGAACCACGGCCATGTCAAAGTGAACGGCCGCAAGGTCAACATCCCCTCCTACCGTGTGAAAGAGGGTGACGTGATCGAAGTGCGTGACCGTTCCAAGCAGCTGGCCTCGGTTCTGGAAGCCGTGCAACTGCCTGAGCGCGACGTGCCGGATTACCTCGAAACCGATCACTCCAAAATGACCGCGACCTTCGTGCGCACGCCGAGCCTTGGCGATGTGCCTTACCCGGTCGTGATGGAACCGAACCTCGTGGTGGAATTCTACGCCAAGAACTAAGGATCGCATTGATCTTTGTGCTTTGGGGCCGTGCGGTATATCACCGCGCGGCCCTTTTCTTTGCGCGGCAAACTTGCTGTAGCATCGGCGCACTGGCCCCGATAGAAGAGCGGCAATAGCGTGAGGATACCAGCGAGATGACACAGATCGCACCGCAACCGGGCATTATGGAGATTGACCTTTACCAAGGGGGTGCGGCGCATGTCGCGGGCCTTGAGAATGTGGTCAAGCTGAGCTCGAACGAGAACCCATTGGGGCCAAGCCCCGCCGCCGTCGAAGCCTATCGCCGCGCGGCCTATGATCTGCATCGCTATCCGTCTTCCGACCATAGCGCGCTGCGCACCGCCATTGCCGAGGTGCTGGGGCTGGACGCCGAGCGGATCATCTGCGGCGCCGGGTCGGATGAGATCATCGCCTTTCTTTGCCAAGCCTATGCCGGGCCGGGGACCGAGGTGGTCCATACCGAACACGGTTTTGCCATGTACCGCATCTCGGCGCTGGCCGCCGGGGCCACGCCGGTCGAAGTGCCGGAGCGCGAGCGGGTCACCGATGTCGATGCGATCCTTGCGGCCTGTAGCGCGGCGACGCGTCTGGTCTTTATCGCCAACCCCAACAACCCGACCGGCACGATGGTCAGCCTGGCCGAGATCGAGCGGCTGGCCGACAGGCTGCCCCCGCAAGCGCTTTTGGTGCTGGATGGGGCCTATGCCGAATATGTCGAAGGGTATGACGGCGGGGCCGAACTGGTCGACCAGCGCGACAATGTGGTGATGACGCGGACCTTCTCCAAACTCTACGGGCTCGGCGGGCTGCGCATCGGCTGGGGTTACGGTCCTGCGCATGTGATCGATGTGCTGAACCGAGTGCGGGGGCCGTTCAACATCTCTCAGGCCGCGCTCGCCGCCGCCGAAGCCGCGATCCGTGACCGCGCCTATACCGACCATTGCCGGGCCGAGAATGCCCGCTGGCGGATGTGGCTGGCCGATGCGCTGGCCGAGATCGGCGTGCCCTCGGATGTGTCCTGCGCGAATTTCGTGCTGGCGCGTTTCGCCAATCAGGCCGAGGCCGAAGCCTGTGACGATTACCTGAAAACCCAAGGGCTGATCGTGCGCCGGGTGGGCGGCTACAACCTGCCGCAATGCCTGCGCATCACGGTGGGGGACGAAAGCGCCTGTCGCCGCGTGGTACATGCGGTGCGGCAGTTCAAGGGGGTGCGCTGATGGCGCAGGTTTACGAACGGGTCGCGCTCATTGGGCTCGGGCTGATCGCCTCCTCGCTCTACTGGGCGATGAAACGCGGCGGTCTGGCGGGCGAGGTGACCGGCTATGCGCGCAGCGATGAGACCCGCGCGACCGCGCGTGAGATCGGCCTCTGCGACCGGGTTTGCGACAGCGCGGCCGAGGCGGTGGCGGATGCCGATCTGGTGGTGCTCTGCGTGCCGGTGGGTGTCATGGGCGCCGTGGCGGCCGAGATTGCACCGCATCTGGCGCCGGGCGCGACGGTGACGGACGTAGGCTCGGTCAAGGCCGATGTCATCGCCCAGGTCGGGCCACATTTGCCCGAGGGCGTGCATTTCATCCCCGGCCACCCGCTGGCGGGGACCGAACATTCCGGCCCGCGCAGCGGCTTTGCCGAATTGTTCGACAATCGCTGGTGCCTGCTGGTCCCGGTCGAGGGAACCGATGCCGAGGCCATCGCGCGGCTGCGCGCGCTTTGGGAAGGGGCGGGCGCGCATGTCGAGGAGATGGACGCCGAACACCATGATCTGGTGCTCGCCGTGACCTCCCATGCACCGCATCTCATTGCCTATACGATGGTTGGCGTGGCCGATGATCTGCGCCGGGTGACCGACAGCGAAGTGATCAAATATTCCGCCGCCGGTTTTCGGGACTTCACCCGGATCGCGGCCAGTGACCCGACCATGTGGCGCGATGTCTTCCTGACCAACAAAGATGCCACGCTGGAAATCCTCGGCCGTTTCACCGAAGAGCTTTTCGCCCTGCAACGGGCGATCCGCACCGGCGACGGCGATCACCTGCACGCCTATTTCACCCGCACCCGCGCGATCCGGCGCGGCATTATCGAAGCGGGGCAGGACACCGACGCGCCCGACTTTGGCCGGGGCGCGCCGAAGCGATGAAACTGGGGGCCGCCCGCTGTCTGATCTTGATCGGACAGGCGGTCTTTGCGGCGGGGCCTGAAACCTCTCTCCGCCCCATGACGCGGGGTGGGGATGGGGTTTTGCCCGTTCCCGTAAGCCCCAGCGGCGCCATTGCCCCGCCCGCAGGCGCTCCGGCGGCGCAGAAGGCAGCCGGCGGCCTGAGATTTTCCTTGCGCCCCTTTCTGCGCAGTCAGAAAGTCGAAAACGCCGCCCGCGCCCGGGCGCGGCGCTTGGCCAAAGGGGCGGTTTGCGGCGATCTGGCGATACAAGGCGAGGCGATCGGGACGGTGCTGCTCAAAAGCTGGCGCGCGGCGCGGCGGTCATGCGTTGCGGCGGATGCATAAGGGCGCCTGCGGTCCCTTTGGCACCGTGCTTGGCCCCGCAGCCGATCGCTACCACCAAGATCACTTCCACTTCGACACGGCCCGCTATCGCAACGGCCGCTACTGCCGCTAGTCCGTGCGGGGCAGGCGCGGAGCAGGGCCGAGCGGGATGCCCGCGAGCGTCATTTGCCCGTCGATAAAGACAAGTTCCAGGTCCAGCCCGCCCGGCACGTCGCCCCGGTTTTCCAAGGCCCGCAGCATCGTTTCCACCTGCAACCGCATCGCGGGCGGCAAGAGGCCGGCGCGCTGCGCAATATTCACCAGACGCTCCCAGTTCTGCACCTTGAGGGTCAGCGCCCCCTCGGGCTGGCCCTCGGCATCGACGGACACAGTGCCATTGGCCGCAAGGCTGATGTCACCCCAAGCGATACGGGCCTCTGTCAGGTCAATCTGCTGCACGCGCGGCGCGCTGCCGCGCATCGCCATCTGCCGGTTCAGAGGGTGATCAAAGGTGATCTCTGCCTCGACCGCCAGGCTTGGGGCCGATGGCGGCGGGCCGTCTTCGGAGAAAAGCCGGCGCAGCAGCGGGCCGGGGGTGATCGCGTCGGGCAGAATATGAAGGCGATAGGTCATCGGCTGGTCCGCCAGAGGACGCATCTCTGCCCGCGGCTGCGCGATCTCCAACAGCGGGCCGTCCGGCCCCTCCAGTTCAAGCGCGGCGCTGTGCAGGCTCAGCTGTTCAAGCTCAAGCGCGAGACCGGGGGACAGGAAGAGCCGCCCCGCCACATCCTGCGCTGTCACTTCCAGCGGCAGCGGTCCGGCTGCGGTGTCCAGATGCAGGCCCGGCGCGTCGAGTGAGAGGTCGCCGGGCCACCAGAGGGGGGCCGAAAGTGTCGTCTTGGCAGCCTTGAGCTGAAAGCCCTGCGCCGGGTCGGCCAATGACAGCCCGGTCAGGGTATTTTGCAGTTTCAGCGGAAACCCGGCCTTGGTTATATCGTCCAAGGCGACCTCCCAACCCGCCGCACGGCGGGCGTCGAGCAGGCGGGACAGGGCGCTTTGCATCTGCGCCGTGGCCACGGCCCACCATGCGCCCCAGAGCGCGGCCAGTAAAATCAGCAGCCAAACCAATTTGCGCATCTCGATAGCCCTTTAAATCGTGCCTCAGATGCGGTTTATCCAAGCCCAGCAGAAAGGACCAGCAAGATGGCGATGTGGGTATTTGGCTATGGCAGCCTGTTGTGGAATCCGGGGTTTGAGGTGGCGGAACGGGTGATCAGCACCCTGCCGGGATACGCGCGGTCTTTCTGCATGCGCTCGATCCACCACCGCGGCACGGTTAGCGAACCGGGGCTGGTGCTCGCGCTGGACGAATCCGTTCGCTCGGCCTGCGAAGGCATGGCGATGCGGGTGGCCGAAGGCCATGAGGCGCGCACGCTCGACTATCTGCGCGAACGGGAATTGATCTCTTCGGCCTATATCGAGAAAAACCTCACCGTGCATCTGACCGACGGGCGCGATATCGAAGCGGTGACCTATGTGATCGACGCCGATCACGTGCAATATTGCGGCGGGCTGCCGCTCGAAGAACAGGCCCAGATCATCGCCCGCGCCGTAGGCGACCGGGGGCCGAACAGCGAGTATCTGATAAATACCGCCCTGCATCTGTCGGAAGTCGGTCTGCACGACCCGGCATTGGAATGGCTTCATGACCGCGTGAAGGCATTAGCCTCATAAAAACTTGGCAACTCCCCGCGGTTTCGGTGTAGGCTGAGCCGAGGGCAGAACAAAGGGTCAGGAAAGGCCGCATGGCACAGCCAGACCGCAAGGCAAAACCGCAATTTTCACAACCGGTGCGTCAGATTTCTCTGATGTTGATCGTGCTGGGCCTGACCGGCGTCGGGGCGTTTTTGGCGTTGCCCCGCGTCTTGCCGATCTTCGCGGCAAACCCCTGGCTGAACGGGGTGATCATCTTTGTCTTTCTGATCGGCGTGCTGGCCTGTTTCTATCAGGTCACGCAGTTGATCGGCTCGGTGCGCTGGATCGAGAATTTCGCCTCCGACACCCCGGTGCCCGATACCGTCGCACCGCAGCTGCTGGCCCCCTTGGCCTCGCTTCTGCGCCAGCGCGGGGCGCGGATGCAGGTCAGCCCGACCTCGACCCGCTCGATTCTCGATTCCGTGGCCTCGCGTATCGACGAAGTGCGCGAGATCACGCGCTATATCGTCAATATGCTGATTTTCCTCGGGCTCTTGGGCACGTTCTACGGGCTCGCTACGACGGTGCCCGCGGTGGTCGATACGATCCGTTCCCTCGCCCCCGGTGAGGGGGAGGCCGGCGTTGATGTCTTTGGCCGGCTGATGACCGGGCTTGAGGCGCAGTTGGGAGGCATGGGCGTGGCCTTTGGCTCCTCGCTTCTGGGGCTGGCCGGGTCTCTGGTGGTTGGGCTGCTGGAGCTTTTCGCCGGCCATGGGCAGAACCGCTTTTACCAAGAGCTTGAGGATTGGCTGAGCTCCATTACCCGCGTCGGGCTCTCCACCGGGGATGAGGCCAATGACCAGAACGTCATGGCCGGTGTGATGGACCAGATGGTCGAGCAGATGGGCGAGTTGCAGCAGTTGTTCACCCAGTCTGATGTCAGCCGCGCGATGGTGGATGACAAGCTGGGCAAGCTCGCCGATGCGGTGGACCGGATGACCACCCGGATGGAACGTACTGACCCGTCCAGCGCCGCACTGGAGCGTGTGGCCGAGGGGCAGGAGCGGCTGATCACGGTGCTCGAAGGCCAGACCGCCGGCGAAGGGATCGACGCGGAAAGCCGGATGCGGCTGCGCTCCATCGATGTGCAGATGCTGCGCATCCTCGAAGAGATTTCGGCAGGCCGGCAGGAGACGATGGCCGAGTTGCGCAAGGATATCTCATTGCTCGCCAAGGCCTTGTCAGGCCAGCGCAGCGCCGACAGCCGCCGCCCCCGTGATGGTGTAAACCCCGGTAGCGAGGCGCGCTAATATGGCGCTTTCCCGGCGGACAGGCACGCGGTTTCAGGGGTCGATCTGGCCCGGTTTCGTGGATGCCATGACCGGCCTGCTGCTGGTCCTGATGTTCGTGCTGACGATCTTCATGGTGGTGCAATTCGTGCTCACCGAACGCATCAGCGGGCAGGAAAACGAGTTAAACGATCTGGCCGGAGAGATTGCGGCTCTGGCGCAGGCGCTTGGTGTTGAGGAACGCTCGAACGCGCGCCTGCAGGCCCGGCTGGGCGCGCTCAACGCCACGCTGAACGATACCCGCGAGGAAGTCTCCCGGCAGGAGGCTGTGATCGCCGGGTTGACCGCTGAACGGGCGGAGCAGGACCGGGCGTTGCAGGCGGCAGAAGCGCAGATCACGGGGTTCGAGGCGCGCGTCGCGGCTTTGCTGGCCGCACAGGCCGATGATCAAGCGCGGATTGGCGATCTGGAGACGCGCGAGGCGGAACTGCTCGACGAACAGCAGGCCCTGAACAGCGCGCTGGCCTCTGCCCGGGATGAGATCGACGCGCAGACCGAGGCCGCCCGTTTGGCCGCCGCAAAACGCGAGGCGCTGGATGCTCTGGTCGCCGATCTGCGCGCGCAGAATGCCGAAGCCGAGGCCGAAGTCGCCGCCCTGAATACCGAAGTGGCCGAGGCGGAAACGGCCCTCAGCGATGAAGAGGCCGCCCGTCTGGCCGAAGCGGCTGCGGCTCAGGCTCTGCGCGAAAAGCTGGAAAATGCCGATGCGGAACTCACCGCGATGACCCTCGCGCTTGAGAAGCAGCGCCAGAAGGCCGAAGACACGCTGACCCTGCTCGCCGCCGCGCGGGCGGCGGAGAGCGATCTCGATACGCAATTGGCCGAAGCGCTCTTGCGGATGGAGAACCTCGAACAGAGGGGGGAGGATCTCGACGCGGAGCGCGCCGCCCTGCGGGCGCAGCAAGAGGCGCTGAACGCGGAGTTGGTGGCTGCCGAGGGGACCGAGGGCGCGCTGCGCGCAAGACTGGCCGAGGCGGAGGCCACCGAGACTGAACTGAACGCAAAATTGGCCGAGGCGCTGCAGCGGGTTCAGGCTTTGGAAGAAGAGGGCAAGGCGCTGAGCGGCGATCAAGCCGATCTGCGCGAGAGATTGGCGCAGGCCCTGGCCGCCAAACTGGCGGCGGAGACGCTGGCCGAGGACAAGACCACCGCCGCCGAACGCCGCGCCGCCTTGCTTGCGCAAGCCGAGCAGACATTGTCAGAGGAAAAAGCCGTGAGCGCAGAGGCGCAGCGGCAGACCGAATTGCTCAACCAGCAGGTCGCGGAGCTGCGTGCGCAGCTGGGCAAACTGCAAGCCCTGCTCGACGATGCGGTGGCGCGCGACGCGGCCAAATCGGTCGAATTGCAGTCGCTAGGGTCTGAGTTGAACACCGCATTGGCGCGGGTGGCCGCCGAAGAACGCCGCCGCGCCGAATTGGAGGCGGCAGAGCGCAAACGGCTGGAAGAGGAAACCAAAGACCTCGCGCAATATCGCTCTGAGTTCTTTGGCCGGCTGCGGGATCTCTTGGGCAATCAGGAGGGCGTGCGGATCGAAGGCGACCGGTTCGTGTTCTCTTCCGAAGTGCTTTTCGCGCCCGGGAGCGCGGTGTTGTCGCAAGAAGGTCAGGGCGAGATCGCCAAGGTCGCAGGCATCCTGCGCAGCGTGGTGGATGACATCCCAGCCGAGATTGACTGGGTGATCCGCGTCGACGGTCACACGGACGATGTGCCGCTCTCGGGCCGGGGCAAGTTCGCCGACAACTGGGAATTGAGCCAAGCGCGGGCTTTGTCGGTCGTGAAATATATGATCGACTTCCTCGGCATTGCGCCGGATCGTTTGGCGGCGAATGGCTTTGGCCAGTATCAACCGGTCGCGCGCGGCGATACCGAAGCGGCCCGCGCCCAGAACCGGCGGATCGAGCTGAAATTTACCGAGAAATAGTCAGCGCAGGGCCAATGTTGCTCTGAGGCTGTCAATGACGTCGCCGTCGCGCAAAAGTGTCGCGCTGCCTTCATAGGCTCCCGCTGGCCAAGCCTTGCCGCGACGTTTCTTGCCGATGGCGCGAAAGGATTGCGCTTGGGATTTCCCCAGCAGCACATCTTTTTCGATGACCTCCCCCTGAGGCCCAGTCAGACGCAGGCGCAATATATCGCCCGCGCGGGTGCCATAGCTGAAACCGAAAACCACCAGCGCAGGCGCGTCTGTGGGCAGAGCGCGGCGGTCTGCGGTGCCGGCTTTGATCGCCGCGTAATCGGGGATCTGATCGGCGAAACCGACGGTGATCAGACCCCCAGGACGATAGGGCAGGGCATCTTGCCAAAGAGATTGCGTGGGCGTTGCGCCGCAGGTCTCTGCGCTCGCAGGGTCAAAGGGGTCAACAGGCGCGCCGTTGCGGCGCAGGGACAGATGCAGATGCGGGAAGGCCGCTTTGCCGGATTGGCCCACCTGTCCGATAGCCTCGCCCGAGGCGACCTGCTGGCCTTCTGATACGCTGACCGACCCTTGTTTCAGATGGCAGTACTGGCTTTCCCAGCCGCCCCCGTGATCGATGACGACGCCATTGCCACATTCGCGGCCCTGCACCGCGTCCAGCGGCGCCCCGTCTGCCATCCCATCGCGCCGCCCTTTGATCACCCCCGCAGCCGCCGCCCGCACCGTCACGCCGCTGTGCATCGCGGCAGTGCTGGGCAGGGCAAAATCGGTGCCCTTGTGGCCGTCGTAGGTCAGCCCCGCGCAGCGATAATCGCGCGCCTCGGGGCTGGGGTCTCGGTCCATATATTGTTGAATGTGGCAGTCTTGCCCGAGGCTGCAATCCAGCGGAAAAGCCAGTTGCAAATCCTCCGCCAACGCAGGGCCGGCGGAGGAGAGAAGCAGGGCCAGCACGGCCCTGCGGATCATTCTGCGGTCAGCAGCGGTGGACGGTTGCCCGAAAGACGTTTGCTTTCGACGCCCAGAACTTCGAGCGTCAACTCGCCATCCTTCGCGTCCACCTTGACCACACCGCCTTTGGCGAGCTTGCCGAACAGCAATTCCTCGGCCAGCGGCTTTTTGATGTGCTCTTGGATCACGCGGCCCAGAGGGCGCGCCCCCATCTTGTCGTCATAGCCTTTATCGGCCAGCCATGCGGCGGCTTTCTTGCTGAGCTCGATGGTCACATTGCGGTCCATCAACTGCGCTTCGAGTTGCAGCACGAACTTCTCAACCACCCGCAGGATCACCGATTTCGGCAGCGGTGCGAAGGAGATCACCGCGTCGAGACGGTTGCGGAACTCCGGCGTGAAGGTCCGCTCAATCGCGGCGGTGTCCTCGCCCTCGCGCCGATCACGGCCAAAGCCCACGGCCGCTTTGGCCTGTTCAGAGGCGCCCGCGTTGGAGGTCATGATCAGCACCACATTGCGGAAATCCACCGTGCGGCCATTGTGATCGGTCAGCTTGCCGTGGTCCATCACCTGCAAGAGGATGTTGTAGACATCCGGATGCGCCTTCTCCATCTCGTCCAGCAGCAGCACGCAATGCGGATGCTGGTCAACACCGTCGGTCAACATGCCGCCCTGGTCAAAGCCGACATAGCCCGGAGGCGCGCCGATCAGACGGGAGACCGCGTGTTTCTCCATATACTCCGACATGTCGAAGCGCAGCAGTTCCACGCCCAGCGTATCCGCCAGTTGCTTGGCGACCTCGGTTTTACCCACGCCGGTGGGGCCGGCGAAGAGGTAGTTGCCGATCGGTTTGTCCGGCTCACGCAGCCCCGCGCGGGACAGTTTGATGGCCGAAGACAGCGCCACGATGGCGTCGTCCTGACCAAAGACCACCCGTTTCAGCGAGCTTTCGAGATCTTTGAGCACGATGACATCGTCTTTGCTGACGTTCTTCGGCGGGATGCGGGCGATCTTGGCCACGACGGCCTCGACCTCCTTGGTGCCGATGGTCTTGCGCCGCTTGGAGGCGGCCACGAGATGCTGGGCGGCCCCCGCTTCGTCGATCACGTCAATCGCGCTGTCCGGCAGCTTGCGGTCGTTGATGTAGCGATGCGCCAGTTCCACGGAGGTCTTGATCGCATCCGAGGTGTATTTGACGCTGTGATGCTCTTCGAAATAGGGCTTGAGGCCCTTGAGGATCTTGGTGGCGTCTTCGACCGAAGGCTCGGACACGTCGATCTTCTGGAACCGGCGCGACAGCGCGCGGTCCTTCTCGAAATGCTGGCGGAACTCCTTATAGGTGGTGGAGCCCATGGTGCGCAGCTTGCCGCCCTGAAGCGCGGGCTTCAGGAGGTTGGAGGCGTCCATCGCGCCGCCAGAGGTCGCGCCCGCACCGATCACGGTGTGGATCTCATCGATGAAGAGCACCGCGTCCTTATGCTCTTCAAGCTCGGTCACCACGGCCTTCAAGCGCTCTTCGAAATCGCCGCGGTAGCGGGTGCCTGCCAAGAGCGCGCCCATGTCGAGCGAGTAGATCGTGGTATTTGCCAGAACCTCAGGCGTTTCACCGGCGACGATCTTGCGCGCCAGACCTTCGGCGATGGCGGTCTTGCCCACGCCCGGATCCCCCACCAGAAGCGGGTTGTTCTTGCGGCGGCGGCAAAGCACTTGGATGCAGCGCTCGACCTCGCCCTCGCGGCCGATCAGCGGGTCGATGTCGCCTTCGCGGGATTTGGCATTGAGGTCCACGCAGTATTTCGCCAGCGCGGATTCCTTCTTGTCGCCATCGGTCACGCCCTGGGCTTCTTCCTCATGCTCCGGCGCGCCGGACACGGGCCGGGCTTCGCCGTAAGCCGGGTCTTTGGCGACGCCATGGGCGATGAAGTTCACCGCGTCATAGCGGGTCATGTCCTGCTCCTGCAGGAAGTAGGCGGCATTGCTCTCGCGTTCGGCAAAGATTGCGACGAGCACATTGGCGCCGGTCACTTCGGTGCGGCCCGAAGATTGCACGTGGATCGCGGCGCGTTGGATCACGCGCTGGAAGGCGGCGGTCGGCACCGCTTCGGAACCGTCGATGTCGGTGACCAGATTGCTCAGGTCGTCATCCACGAACTCAACCAGCGTGTCGCGCAGATCAGAGACGTCGACCGAACAGGCTTTCATCACCTGAACCGCGTCAGGCTCGTCCAGCAGGGCCAACAGCAGGTGTTCCAGCGTGGCGAATTCATGGCGGCGGGCATTGGCCAACGCGAGGGCCGCGTGGATCGCCTGCTCAAGTGTAGTCGAGAATGAAGGCACGGGCGTGCTCCTTTTCGATCGGGGTCGGTGAGGTGCTGAGATGTCTCAGGCCCCGGTCCGACCATGGCCTCATAGTATTAGAGTTTGGTTGATCATAGCTCATCTTCAAGAAGATTCTGGTCCGAATCGGTCACAATTGCCGTGAGCGAGGACTTTGAGCCATGATTGCAGGCACTCAGAATTGGTCTTTGCGCCTGCGGATTTCGGTAAACACTTCCGTGTCGGTGGCGTCTGGCATCCCTAGGGTCGCGCGGATGTCCGGGTCGGCGGGGCGCAGGAAGGGATTGGTTTCTAGTTCCAGTGAAAGCGACGAGGGGACGGTGGGGCGGCCTGCTTCGCGGGCGGTCTCGATGTCCTTGGACCTTGATATAAGCGCCGGGTTCTGCGGATCAACGGTCAGCGCGAATTTTGCATTGGCGGCGGTATATTCATGGCCCGAGCAGATCAGCGTGTCTTGGGGCAGGGCGGCGAGCTTTTGCAGGCTCTCCCACATCTGCGCGGGCGTGCCTTCGAACAGGCGGCCACAGCCGAGCGCCATCAGACTGTCGGCGGTAAAGGCCACTTTGGCCTGCGGCACGTGAAAGGCGATATGGCCGACGGTATGGCCCGACACATCCATCACCTGGGCTTCCAGCGCGCCAAGCTCGACGCGGTCGCCCTCGGCCACCTTATGGTCGAGCGGGGGCAGGCGGTGGGCGTCGGCCGTGGCACCGATCACCCGGGCCGGGAAGCTCTCAAGGACATCCGCGAGCCCCTGCACATGGTCGGGGTGGTGATGGGTCAGCCAAATCTGGTCCAGCGTCCAACCGCGCGCGCTGAGTTCCTGTTTGATCGGGGCGGCTTCGGGCACGTCGATCAATGCGACTTTGCCACTGTCATGGTCGCGCAGCAGGAAGGCGTAATTGTCCGACAGACAGGGAATCGTGACCAGATCAAAGGCCATGGCGTCTTACCTCGCTGTGTTGTTATGCTGAGATCAGAGTGACATTCACCAAGGCGGGCTGCAATGCATCTTGATGTACAGGATCTGCGCAATTTCTATTATCGCAGCGCGTTGGGACGGGCGGCGCAGAAATCCCTGCGCGGGCGGCTGTTGGAGCTCTGGCCGGAAGCCAAGGGGCAGACGGTGGTGGGCTTTGGCTTTGCCGCCCCGCTGCTGCGGCCCTATCTGGCGGATGCGCGGCGGGTGATGGTCTTGATGCCCGGCCCGCAGGGGGTGATGCCCTGGCCCGCGGGGATGCCGAATACATCGGTGCTGACGGAAGAGACGCTCTGGCCGGTGGAAACCGGGGCGGTGGACAAGCTGGTGCTGATGCATGGGCTTGAGACCTCGGAACGGCCAAGTGACCTTTTGGATGAATGTTGGCGGGTGCTGGGGCCGGGGGGCAAGGCGCTCTTTATCGTGCCGAGCCGCGCGGGCATGTGGGCGCGGCGGGACCGCACGCCTTTCGGCTATGGGCGCCCCTATTCACCGCGGCAGTTGGAGACCCAGCTGCGCAAACATCAGTTCCTGCCCGAACGGCATATCGGGGCGCTTTATCAGTTTCCGTCACAGCAGCGAATCTGGATGAAATCCGCGCCGCTGTTTGAAAAGATCGGCCGCCAGATGCCGACGATGATGGGCGGCGGGGCGATCATGGTGGAGGCGACAAAGCTGGTGTACCCGCCGCGCGGCCGGCCTCAGCGCACCCGGGCGCGCCGGGCGATTGGGGTGCTCGAAGGCATGGCCGAACCGCAGGCCAAGCCGGTCTGACCCGCGGGCGAAGCCCAAAAACAACAGCGGGGTGGGGCGACTAGGCCCGAGGGGAATCGCTGAAATCTGCCGTGTCGGGGACGTTGCACCTTGCCTGTTTTTCAACCAGAAATAGGAGGCGCATTTGTGGGACCTTTGCAATATTGCCGCGCATGGGAACATTAGCTGTCTATACTGTGTTGCCGGGCGCGAACCTGTCTGTTACATCGCCCCTGATTTAGACGTCTTGGGTAACTTCAAGCCGCGCCAACTGCTGGTGACGCGACATATTCGCATATCCGGCGCTTATTGAACGAGAGGATGGACGTGTCCGAACCTGCTTCCATTTCCACCGGCATCGCAGAACGCTACGCGACCGCCGTGTACGATCTGGCCCGTGAGGCCAATCAGGTCGATGCCATTGAAGGTGATCTGACTGCGCTTGAAGCGGCATTGAACGACAGCGAAGACTTTCGCCGTCTGATCACCTCGCCGCTCTACACGCGCGAAGAGCAGGCACAGGCGATCAAGGTGCTGGCCGATAAGATGAGCCTGACCAAGACCATGGCGAACACGCTGGCGCTGATGGCGCAGAAGCGTCGTCTGTTTGTGCTGCCGGCCCTTGTCAAAGCGCTGCGCGAGACGATTGCCGACGCCAAGGGCGAGATCACCGCGGACGTCACATCGGCCAAGGCGCTGACCAAGACGCAGGCCGACAAGCTGACCAAGTCGCTCAACGCCTCCACCGGCAAGAAAGTATCACTCCATGCGACCGTTGATGAAAGCCTCATCGGCGGTCTTGTTGTCAAAGTGGGCTCGAAAATGATCGATACGTCGATCCGTTCCAAGCTCAATTCCCTCCAGAATGTAATGAAAGAGGTCGGATAAATGGGTATCCAAGCAGCAGAGATTTCTGCGATCCTGAAGGACCAGATCAAGGATTTCGGTCAGGAAACCGAAGTGGCCGAAGTGGGTCGCGTTCTCTCCGTCGGTGACGGTATCGCCCGCGTCTATGGTCTGGACAATGTTCAGGCCGGTGAAATGGTCGAATTCCCCGGCGGCATTCAGGGCATGGCCCTGAACCTCGAAGCCGACAACGTGGGTGTTGTTATCTTCGGTTCCGACCGCGACATTACCGAAGGCGACACCGTCAAGCGCACCAACTCCATCGTGGACGTGCCAATCGGTGACGAACTGCTGGGCCGCGTTGTGGACGGTCTGGGCAACCCCATCGACGGCAAAGGCCCCATCGGCGCCTCCAAGCGCGGCATCGCCGACGTCAAGGCGCCGGGCATCATCCCGCGTAAATCGGTGCATGAGCCGATGGCGACCGGGATCAAATCCGTTGACGCGATGATCCCAATCGGCCGTGGCCAGCGGGAGCTGATCATTGGTGACCGTCAGACCGGTAAAACCGCTGTCGCCCTCGACGCGATGCTGAACCAGGCTCAGGTCAACGCCGCTGCCGGCGACGACGAGAGCAAGAAGATGTACTGCGTCTATGTCGCGATCGGCCAGAAGCGTTCGACCGTTGCACAGCTGGTGAAGAAGCTCGAAGAAACCGGCGCGATCGACTATTCCATCGTTGTCGCCGCGACCGCGTCCGAGCCTGCGCCGATGCAGTTCCTTGCGCCCTATGCCGCCACCGCCATGGCCGAGCATTTCCGCGACAATGGCCGCCACGCGCTGATCGTCTATGATGACCTGTCCAAACAGGCCGTGTCCTACCGTCAGATGTCCCTGCTGCTGCGCCGCCCGCCAGGCCGCGAAGCCTATCCGGGCGACGTTTTCTATCTCCACTCCCGCCTGCTGGAGCGTTCCGCGAAGCTGGGTGACGAGGCTGGCAATGGCTCGCTGACGGCGCTGCCGATCATCGAAACCCAAGGGGGCGACGTGTCGGCCTTTATTCCGACCAACGTGATCTCGATCACCGACGGCCAGATCTTCCTTGAGACCGAATTGTTCTACCAGGGCATCCGTCCCGCCGTGAACACCGGTCTGTCGGTGTCCCGCGTCGGGTCCTCGGCCCAGACCAAGGCGATGTCCTCGGTCGCCGGCCCGGTGAAACTGTCGCTGGCCCAGTACCGCGAGATGGCGGCCTTCGCCCAGTTCGGTTCCGACCTCGACGCCGCGACCCAGCAGCTGCTGAACCGTGGTGCGCGTCTGACCGAACTGATGAAGCAGCCCCAGTATGCGCCGCTGACCAACTCCGAAATCGTCTGCGTGATCTACGCCGGTACCCATGGCTATCTCGACAAGGTCGACCTGACCGACGTTGGCCGCTTTGAAGCGGGGCTGCTGGCGCATCTGCGCAGCAAGCATGACGACCTTCTCAAGGACATCACCAACAATGACCGCAAGGTCAAAGGCGAGTTGGAAGAGAAGATCAAAGCCGCCATCGACGGTTTCGCCGCCGACTTCGCTTAAACGGGAGATAAGGCAATGCCAAATCTCAAGGACCTGAAGAACAGGATCTCGTCGGTCAAATCGACCCGCAAGATCACCAAGGCCATGCAAATGGTTGCCGCGGCGAAACTTCGCCGCGCGCAGGAGGCTGCCGAGGCTTCGCGTCCCTATACGGAGCGGTTCAACGCCGTGATGGCAGGGCTCGCGGCGGGGGTCAGCGGTTCCGACAGCGCGCCCAAGCTGCTCAGCGGCACGGGTGAAGACAAGGTGCATCTGCTGGTGGTCATGACCGCCGAACGCGGGCTGTGCGGCGGCTTCAACAGCAATATCGCGAAAAAGGCGAAAGCCCATGCGCGGGAACTGCTGGCTCAGGGCAAAGAGGTGAAAATCCTCACCGTTGGCAAAAAGGGCCGTGACGCGCTGCGGCGTGATCTGGGCGACCATCTGGTCGGCCATGTTGACCTCAGCGAAGTCAAGAAGATCGGCTATGGTGATGCGCAGAAGATCGCGCAGGACGTGCTGAACCGCTTTGACGCGGGTGAATTTGACGTGGCGACGATCTTCTATGCGAAGTTCGTCAACGTGGTCATGCAAACGCCCACGGCGCAGCAGATCATCCCCGCCAAATTCGACGCCGAAGAGGGCGAAGACAGCGGCGCGTCCACATTGTTCGACTATGAACCCAGCGAAGAGGCGGTTCTGGCCGACCTTCTGCCGCGCGGGGTCGCCACGGCGATCTTCTCGGCTCTGCTGGAGAACGGCGCCTCCGAACAGGGTGCGCGGATGTCGGCGATGGACAACGCCACACGCAACGCGGGCGAGATGATCGACAAGCTGACCATCGAGTACAACCGCTCGCGTCAGGCTGTCATCACCAACGAGCTGATCGAAATCATTTCCGGCGCGGAAGCGCTGTAAGCAAATCGGAGAAACGACATGGCAAACGCTGTCGGTAAAATCACACAGGTCATCGGCGCTGTCGTTGACGTTCAATTCGAGGGCGAACTGCCCGAGATTCTCAACGCGCTCCACACCGAGAACCAGGGCAAGACGCTGGTTCTCGAAGTGGCGCAGCACCTTGGCGAAAACACGGTGCGGGCCATTGCGATGGACGCCACCGAAGGTCTGGTGCGCGGTCAGGACGTGACCGACACGGGCGACCAGATCCGCGTGCCCGTGGGCAACGCGACCCTGGGCCGCATCATGAACGTCACCGGCGAAGCCGTGGACGAGCAGGGCCCGGTCAACTCCGACGCGACCCGCGCCATTCACGGCGAAGCGCCCGAGTTCGCGGCCCAGTCCACCGAGACCGAGATCCTCGTCACCGGCATCAAGGTCATCGACCTGCTGGCGCCTTACACCAAGGGTGGTAAGATTGGTCTCTTCGGCGGTGCCGGCGTGGGCAAGACGGTTCTCATCATGGAACTGATCAACAACATCGCCAAAGTGCACTCGGGCCTCTCCGTGTTCGCGGGCGTAGGTGAGCGGACCCGTGAGGGCAATGACCTCTACCACGAGATGATCGAATCCGGCGTTATCGTTCCCGATAACCTCGTCGACTCGAAAATTGCGCTGGTCTACGGCCAGATGAACGAACCTCCCGGTGCGCGTATGCGGATCGCCCTGACCGGCCTGACATTGGCCGAGCAGTTCCGCGACGAATCCGGTTCCGACGTTCTGTTCTTCGTCGACAACATCTTCCGCTTCACACAGGCCGGTTCCGAAGTGTCCGCTCTGCTGGGTCGTATCCCTTCCGCTGTGGGCTACCAGCCGACACTGGCGACCGACATGGGCGTCATGCAGGAGCGTATTGCTTCGACCAAATCCGGTTCGATTACCTCGGTGCAGGCCGTCTACGTCCCTGCGGATGACCTTACCGACCCGGCGCCGGCGACCTCCTTTGCCCACCTCGACGCGACGACGGTTCTTGACCGTTCGATCTCGGAAAAGGGCATCTACCCGGCGGTTGACCCGCTCGGCTCCACCTCGCGTCTGCTTGACCCGCTGATCATCGGCGACGAGCACTACAAGGTGGCGACAGACGTGCAGCAGGTGCTGCAGCGCTACAAATCGCTTCAGGACATCATCGCCATTCTCGGCATGGACGAACTGAGCGAAGAAGACAAGCTGACCGTGGCCCGCGCCCGTAAGATCGAGCGTTTCCTCAGCCAGCCCTTCGACGTGGCGAAAGTCTTCACCGGGTCCGACGGTGTTCAGGTGCCGCTGGAAGAAACCATTGCCTCCTTCAAGGCCGTGGTTGCCGGTGAGTATGACCACCTGCCCGAAGGTGCCTTCTACATGGTTGGCGGCATCGATGACGTGAAGGCGAAAGCCGAGAAAATGGCGGCAGACGCCGCTTAAGGAGCGCTGACAATGGCAGACACAATGCAATTCGACCTCGTTTCGCCGGAACGGCGGCTGGCATCGATGCAGGTGACGGCCGTGCAGATTCCGGGCACCGAGGGCGACATGACGGCCATGGCCGATCATGCGCCCACCATCACCACCCTGCGTCCGGGCCTTCTGCGCGTGGAAGGGCCGGAGGGCACGTCCGAATATGTCGTGACCGGCGGCTTCGCCGAAATCGGCGGTCAGGGCGGCGTGTCTGTGCTGGCGGAACGTGCCGTGGCACGCGCCGACATGACGCAGGAGCAGATGGACGACATGGTGGCAGAGGCGCATGCCGTCTACACCCGCGCCAAGGAGAACTGGGAGAACGAGCCCGGTCCCGTGGATGACGCGGCCAAGCTTCTGGCTGACATGGTTGCCGTTGGCGATCACATCGGCCTGTCGAGCAAGCAGCCGAACCTGTAATCCGTTCCTATCGCTTTACGAAAGCCCCGCCCCGGCGGGGCTTTTGTGCTTTTACCGCCTGCGTCCCTGCGGCATCATGGGGCAATGAGACCCAAAGCAGGCTGACCCTTCCCATGAAGAGACTCCGGAGCCATACGATCGGTGTGGACAGTGGTGATGTGATGCTGTTCTCGGATTACGAGGATGGCGGCCCGATGTGGACAGGCCGGGGCCAAAGGGAGCGCCGGCGCCGGGTGACCTTCTCCGAGCCGTTCCGAGAAGCCCCAACCGTGCAGGTCAGCACATCCCTTTGGGATATCGACAGCAGCACGGTGATCCGCGCAGACGTCAGCGCCGAGGCGGTCACAGAGGCCGGTTTCGATATGGTGTTCCGCACCTGGGGCGACACCCGCGTCGCACGGATACGCATGGCCTGGACGGCAATCGGAGCGGTGGGGGAAGAGGACGATTGGGCGGTGGACTAGCGCCCGGATCGGAGGCGGGCAGCCCGATCGGGCCGCCCTGCGCTTGGTCTCAGCCGTGGCTGTACATGCCGTCGTAGATCGGGCCCAATGTCTCGGCCTCAAAGAGGGAGGAGACCGAGGTGCCGTTCCAGATGTTCAGGATCGCCTGGGCAAACATCGGCGCGGTGGGCACGATACGGATGTTCGCGGCCTTTTTCACCTCTGCCGTGGGCGCGATACTGTCGGTGATCACCAAGGATTTCATCACCGAATTGGTCACCCGCTCAACCGCGGGGCCGGACATGACGCCATGGGTGATATAGGAATGCACTTCCTTCGCACCGTTCTCCAGCAGCACCTCTGCCGCCTTGCAGAGCGTGCCGGCGGTGTCGCAAATATCGTCCACGATCAGGCAGGTCTTGTCCTTCACGTCGCCGATCACGGTCATCTCGGCCACTTCGCCCGCCTTCTCGCGGCGTTTGTCGACGATGGCGAGCGGCGAGTTGATGCGTTTCGCAAGTTCCCGCGCGCGGGCCACACCGCCGACGTCGGGGCTGACAATCATCAGCTCGTCCATACGATCCTTGAACGCGTCCTTGATGTCGAGCGCGAAGATCGGCGAGGCATAGAGGTTGTCGACCGGGATGTCGAAGAAGCCCTGGATCTGAGCTGCGTGCAGGTCCATGGTCAGAATGCGCTCGATGCCGCTGCCGGTGAGCATATTGGCAACCATCTTGGCGGTGATCGGCGTGCGCGCCTTGGTGCGGCGGTCCTGACGGGCATAGCCGAAATAGGGCAGCACAGCGGTCACACGGGCGGCCGAGGAACGGCGCAGCGCGTCGGCCATGATCATTAGTTCCATCAGGTTGTCATTGGCGGGGTTCGAGGTGGGCTGGATGATGAACATGTCCTCACCGCGCACATTCTCATAGACCTCGACGAAGATCTCGCCATCGTTAAACCGCTCCACCCGCGCATCGACGAGCCCCACGTTGACGCCGCGGTGCAGCGACATGCGCCGGGCAATGCCTTTGGCAAGCGGCATATTGGCATTGCCTGAGATCAGTTTTGGTTCTGAAGTGCGTGGCATAGGGGCTCCGGAGCAGCGGTAGGTTGCAGATTCGTGACGTTGACACCGCTTAGCATGGGCTTACGGTCGGGCAAAGCTGCACCGCCCCCAAAGGAGAGCCAAATGGCCCGGATCGATTATTTTTTCGCAACCCTGTCGCCCTATTGCTACCTTGCCGGGAACCGGCTTGAGGCCATTGCCGAGAAACATGGGGCAGAGATAATCTACAAGCCCTTCGACATCGTCGCGGCCTTTCCCCGCACCGGTGGGCTCTCCCCGGCAGAGCGTCACCCGAGCCGCAATGACTACCGTGCCCAAGACCTGCCGCGGCAGGCGCGCAAGCTGGGGCTGCCGTTTAACCTGCAGCCCGCCCATTGGCCCACAAACGGCGCCCCCGCGGCCTATGCGGTGATCGCGGCGCAGAATGCGGGCGGGGGGGATCTGGGCAAGCTGACCCATGCCATCACCCGCGCGGTCTGGGCCGAGGAAAAGGACATCGGCCATGACGATGTGGTGCGCGATTGTTTGGCCGAGGCGGGGTTTGATCCCGATCTGGCGAACAGCGGGCTGTTGCAGGGGGCGGAAACCTATGCCGCCAATCTCGAAGAAGCGGTCGCGCAAGGGGTCTTTGGGGCGCCGTTCTACATTGTGGGCGATCAGAAATTCTGGGGGCAGGACCGGCTGGAAGACCTAGACCTGCACCTTGGGGGCAAGCTGTGATCCCTGAGATCAACGCCCGGCGCTTTGGCTATGGGCCGCGTCCGGCGCTGGCGATCCACTGCTCGCTGGCGCATTCCGGCGCCTGGCGCGGGGTGGGGGAGGCGCTTGCCGATGACCTGACCCTGCGGGCCTTTGATCTGCCGATGCATGGCAAGTCGGGCGAATGGGACGGGCAGGGCAATATCCATGACGTTGCCACCGACATGGCGCTGAGCCTGCTCGAAGCGCCGATGGACCTGATTGGTCATTCCTTTGGCGCGACCGTTGCGCTGCGGATCGCGATTGAACGGCCGGAACTGGTCCGCAGCCTGACGCTGATCGAGCCGGTCTATTTCGCCGCGGCGGCGCAGGATGACCCGAGCAACATCGCAGAGTACAACGAACAGAACGCCGCCTTTGAGGCAGCCTTGGCCGAGGGCGACAGAGAGACCGCCGCGCGGCTGTTCAACCGGGTCTGGGGGGATGGCACGAAATGGGATCAAATCCCCGCGCCCACCCGCGCCTATATGGTGGAGCGGATCGGCTTTATCCCCGCCTCTTCACCCTTCCTTGGCGAAGACAGCGCGGGGTTGCTGGCGCCGGGGATGTTCGAGCGTGCGGCAATGCCCGCGCTGCTGGTCGAGGGCAGCGCCTCGCCCAAGGCGGCCCATGCGATCAACACCTCGCTCATGCGACGCCTGCCGGACGCGCGGCGCGTCGTGGTCGAAGGGGCGGGGCATATGGTCCCGATCACCCATGCCGCCGAGGTTGCCGAGGCGATACGTGATTTCCTGAACGACGTGCCGCTGGCCGCGCGGGCCTAAAAGTGGCTCAGGAACTGGTCGATCTGCGCGCGGCTGATCGACCAATCGCAGACCATCCGCGCCGCGATCATCTCGTCATCGTCGCCCTCTAATATACCATCCCACAGGTAATAGCGCGCGCCGACGTCATGCAGCTTGCGGTGAATGGCGCGGGGGAAACGGGCGAAGATCATATTCGCGGCGGGCTCATGGAGAAACTCGGCCCCCGCCTTGCGCAGCCCCTCGGCCAGATGCGCGGCATTGGCATTGGCCGTCTTTGCTGCCTCCAGCCATACGCCCTCACCAAGATATCCCGCCATCTGCGCCGAAAGAAACCGGTGTTTGGAGAACAGATGCGCCCCGCGTTTGCGGCGCAGCTCGAACTCCCATGCTTTCTTGGGATCGAAGAACACGACCGCTTCTACACCCATACAGCCGTTCTTGGTGCCGCCAAAGCTCACCACATCGACGCCCGATTTCCAGGTCATCTCAGCCGGCGTGCAGCCCAGTGCCACCAGCGCATTGGCGAACCGCGCGCCGTCCATATGGACGGGCAGGTCGTAGTCCTTGGCCACCGTGGTCAGCGCATGCAATTCTTCAAGGCTGTGCACGCCGCCGCGTTCGGTTACCTGGGTGATCGACACCGGCCCGCGCTGCGGCGTGTGCACGTCCCCCGCCACGCGGGCCGTGATGGCGCGGCGCAGGGCGTCGGGGGTCATCTTGTCCTCGGTGTCCACCAGCGTCAGCTTGGCCGCCCCGCTGTAGAATTCCGGCGCGTTGCACTCATCCTCTTCGATATGCGCGACCTTGGAGCAGAAGATCGTCTGCCAAGGCTGACAGTAGCAGGCCAGCGCCAGCGCATTGGCCGCCGTGCCGGTGGCGACGAGATAGACCTCCGCCTCCGGTGCCTCGAACTGCTCCCGGATCTGGGCACGGACCTCCTCCATGATCGGGTCTTTCCCGTAGGGCATCGCGTAGTCGCTGTTGGCCGCGATCACGCGCTCCATCACCTTGGGGTGGACGGGGCCGGCGTTGTCAGAGGCGAAAAACATCAGGTGGGCTCCTCGATAATATGGTCTTCCCATTCCTCGAACGGGGTATCAAATTCGGATACGGTATCAAATTGCACGCTGACCCCGGCCTCATGAACGCTCTCGGGCGTGCCGGTCAGCAGGGGATGCCACTCGGGCAGGGGCTTGCCCTCCCAGAGCAGCCGATAGGCGCAGGTCTGGGGCATCCAATAGGCGTGGGTATCAAGGTTGTCGGGGCGCAGCACGATGCAGTCGGGCACGAATTCATGCCGGTTCTCATAATGCACGCAGCGGCATGTGCTGTCGTCGAGCAGGCGGCAGGCAACACGGGTCAGGGCGACTTCGCCGCTGTCCTCGTCTTCCAGCTTGTTAAGGCAGCATTTGCCGCAACCATCACAGAGCGCTTCCCATTCTGTCTGCGACATTTCCTTCAGCGGCTTCTTTTCCCAGAACTTCGGGGCGAGACCTTTGCGGGGGATCGGGTCGCTCATAGCGCCTCCAGAATGGTCCGGGCGCGGGCGCAGTCGGCCTCCATCTGGGCAATCAAGGCGTCGAGGCTGTCGAATTTCTCTTCGCCGCGCAGATGCTCAACCAGACCGACCGACAGGGGCGTGCCATAGAGGTCGCCTTTGAAATCAAAGAGATAGGTTTCGAGGTTGGCTTTGTTCTCACCAAACATCGGCCGCACGCCAATGCTGGAGGCACCGTGGTAGCTGCCCCGATGCGGCCCCTCCAGCACGTCGACCAGCACCGCATAGACGCCAAAGGCGGGCGGGTGCAGACCGTCGATGGACATGTTGGCGGTGGGAAAACCCAACTCGCGGCCGCGCTGCTCGCCCGAGATCACCGGCCCGTCGATCCGGTGCCAATGGCCCAGCATCGCAGCGGCTTCGCGGGGGGCACCCCGGCTCAGCGCGTCGCGGATGGCGGTGGAAGAGACGGTGAGATCATCGCGCTCCATCAGCGGCGCGATGGTGACGCCAAAGCCGTATTCCGCGCCAAAGCGCACCAAGTCCTTGGCCGTGCCGGCGCGGCCTTTGCCAAAGCAGAAATCCGCACCCACGACCACATGCGCAAGGCCCAGCCCCTCGTGCAGCACATCGCGGGCAAAGGCTTCGGGGCTGAGGCTGGCCAATGTGCCGTTGAAGGCGAGTTCATAAAGCCGCTCGACGCCGATCTTCTCCAACCGATGCGCGCGGGCGTCGCGGCCCATGAGGCGAAAGGGCGGGGCGTCGGGGGCGAAATATTCGCGCGGATGCGGCTCAAAGGTCAGCACCCCGAGCGGCGCATCAGGGGCCGCACGCTGCGCCAATTCGATCACCGACAGGTGACCCAAATGTACGCCATCGAAATTGCCAATCGCAGCGGTGGCACCGCGATCTGGCAGGTCGACGAATTGATAATCTCGGATGATCCGCATGCGCCTTGCCTAGCGGCGCGGCGGCGCAAGGGCAAGATGCTCAGAGGGCGAAAACCGCCCGCTCAGTCCAGCTTGGCCGAGGGGGCGAGCACCGTGGCTTCACCCGCCAGCACCGGCTTGCCATCGACCGAGCAGCGGCAATCCATTTTCACGCGGCGCTTGGCGATGTCCATGTCGGTCACGGTGACCTCGGCCAGCACCATATCGCCGGGGCGCACGGGGCCGAGGAACTTGAGCGATTGGCCGAGGTAGATCGTGCCATGGCCGGGAAGTTGTTCGCCGATCACCGCCGAGATCAGCCCGGCGGTCAGCATGCCATGGGCAATGCGCCCTTCAAAGATCGTCTCGCGGGCATAGTCGTCATCCAGATGCACCGGGTTGCGGTCGGTCGAGACCTGCGCGAACATCTCGATGTCCATGTCGGTCACGACCTTGCGCAGATGGCGGGTCATGCCGATTTCGATGTCTTCGATGCAGATCGTTCCGCGCGGCATATTGTCCAACATGGCGGCTCCTTGATAACAAAGTGGCGCAGCGTAGCGCCTTGGTGTAACTTTATTACTTCGCAATCGCAGAAAATCAAGTTTATTCTGGGTTAGCGCAGGAAGCCGATGACGTAGGTCGGGGCCGATGCTTCGCGGTCAAGATAGGCGCGGAGCTTCTCTTCATCCGGCTGCTCGCTGGTCGCGGTCTCGGCCGCGGCGAGCCCGCCAGTGATGAAGAGCGAATCGATGCCTTCGTCCATCGCGCCTTTGACATCCGTGAGGATACCGTCGCCGATGGCGAGGATGCGGTTGTCGGGAATGTCGACCTCAAGCGCGGCGAGACGACGGCGGGCGAGGTCGTAGATCGGGGCATGCGGCTTGCCGAAATAGAGGCTTTCGCCGCCCATCTCCGTATAGAGCGCGGCCAGCGCCCCGGCACACCATTCGCGCACCTCGCCCCGGTCGACCACGATATCGGGGTTGGCGCAGAGCAGTTTCAGACCGCGGGCGATGGCCTGCTCAAACTCGGGGCGCATCGCCTTGGGCTCGGCCATCGGATCAACGGGGCCGGTGCAGACGATGCCTTCCGCGTGGTCCAGCGGCACGGTCTCAACCTCAACGGGGTTTTCAAGGATCGCCAGCGGTTCGAAAAACTTGCGCTCGCCCGGATGACCGATGAACCAGACCTTTTCGCCCACCACGCCCCGGAACATCGCCGAGCGCGCGGAATCGCCGGAGGTGGCGATGCTGTCCCATGCGTCTTGCGGCACGCCGAACTGCTGCAATTGTTTCTCGACGCCCCCGCGGGGGCGGGGGGAGTTGGTGACCAGCACGACCTTGCCGCCGGTCTGACGGTAGGCCTGCAAGGCCGCGACCGCGTCCGGCAAGGCTTTGCGCCCGTCATGCACACAGCCCCAAAGATCGACGAAAAGCGCGTCATATTGATCGGAGACGGCGGACAGGTCAGAGATAACGCGGGTCATAGGCGGCCTTTCAAAAAGCGAGGGCGGGCATTTGGCCCGCCCGATTGGCTTACATCTTGAGGTTCGGAATGATCTGCTTTTTGCGGCTCATCACGCCGGGCAGCACGACCGTGTCGCCGGAGACCTCAGCGCCAAAGCTCTGCTCGGCGATATGTTTGACCATGTCGTTGGGCACCAGCAGCGTCGCCTCTTCTTTCAGAATGTCGACGATGAACAAGAGCACCTGCGCGGCGCCATCGGCTTCGGCCACTTTCGGCATCTCGGCCATCAGCGCGTCCTTGCGCGCCAAAAGCGGGGCGGGGGAGGTGGTCTCCAGCACGCTCACGCGCAGGTTGGTTCCGCCGAGGTCAAATTCCTTGCTGTCCATGCGCAGCAATTCGGCTTCGCTGAAGGACGACACATCGGATTTTGCGGCGAACATTTCGGCGGCATAGTCAGCGATATCGACGCCCAGATCCTGCGCGATGTCATGGGCGATGGCGCGGTCTTCCTGGGTGGTGGTCGGGCTGCGGAATTCCAGCGTGTCGGACAGGATGCAGGACAGGGCCGCCGCCTTGATGCCGCGCGGCGCCTGTGCCCAGTCTCTGCCGATCATCTTGTACATGATGGTCGCGGTGCAGGCGAGCGGCTGGATGTTGATCTCAATCGGGCCGCGCGTCTCAAGACCCGCCACCAGACGGTGGTGGTCGATGATGCCGGTGATGTCGGCGTCATTGATGTTGTCGGGCAGTTCGGCGGGGTTGTTGGTGTCGACGATGACAACCTTGGTGTCGGCCTCAAGCGCGGTCAGGATTTCGGGCTTTTCGAGGTCCCATTTATCCAGCATGAACAGCGCTTCGGTATTCGGCTCTCCCAGCAGGACCGGCTTGGCGGGGATGCCTTTGATCTCATTGAGATACCAAGCCCAAACGATCGGGCTGCCGGTGCTGTCGGTGTCGGGAGATTTATGGCCAAAAACAAGCGTTGTCATACGGGCGGTCCTGTCTGTTCGGGTGAATTTGCGGGCCTTATAACAGGTTCAATAGGCTTGTCACCTGCGCCTTCTGCAATGCGGCATTGCAGAGCGGGCCTAAAGCCCCAGCTCCGCGCGCTTCTTTTTGGCGAGGGCCGCGACGATCATGTCATATGACGCGCGAATGTGGTCGCGCAGGCTCTCGTCGCTCAGCCCCGGTGCCGCGTAATGCTGTATCCATTTGAGCCCGCGTGACGCCAGATAGGGCGCAGGGCGCAGTCCGGGGCTGTCGGAGAGGACTTCAAACCCCAGTTCCGTGACCTTGAAGGTAAAGGCCGGCGCATCCTCGGCCCAGCCGCAGATGGCAAAGACCTTGCCGCCCACCTTCCACACATCGGCATTGCCCCATTGCACCACATGGGTCGTCTGGGGCAGGGCGGCGCAGAAGGCGTTGAAATCGTCGCGGGTCATCGGGTCACTCTAGGGCCACGGAGCCCCTTTGCATAGCGCCGCGCGATGGGGCAAGTTGCGCCCCATGAGCAGCCCGCGCGAAACCGATCTTTACCCGCCGATCAAGGCATTCCTTGAGGATCAGGGCTATGTGGTGAAATCCGAGGTGGGGGCGGCGGATGTGGTGGCGCTGCGCGGGGCGGAGCCGCCGGTCGTGGTGGAGCTGAAGCTCGGCTTTTCACTGGCGCTGTTTCATCAATGTCTGGCGCGGCTGAAGGTGTCGGATGATGTCTACCTTGCGGTGGCCCGCCAGCCCGGCAAACGCTTTGCCAAGGCGGTAAAGGACAATGTCACGCTGGCGCGGCGGCTCGGGCTGGGGCTGATCACCGTGCGGCTCTCGGATGGGCTGGTCGAGGTGCATTGCGACCCCGGCCCCTATGCGCCGCGCAAGAATGCCAAACGGGCGGCGCTGCTCTTGCGCGAATTTGCCCGGCGGCAGGGTGATCCGAATGACGGCGGCCAGACCCGCGCCGGGCTGGTGACGGCCTACCGGCAGGACGCGCTGAAGCTGGCGATGTTTCTCTTTGAAGCGGGGGCGAGCAAAGGCGCGGATGTGGCCCGCGCCACAGGCGTTTCGGCGGCCACCCGCATGATGCGCGCCGATCACTATGGCTGGTTTGAAAAGGTCGACAAGGGCATATACGGGCTGACCCCGGCGGGGGCCGAGGCCGTCGCCAGCGCAGGGCGGATCCTGGGCGCCGATTAATGGTTCCAATGCGCTCGAAATTTTTCAACGCCGTTGTTGACAGAACTCAGAACGCTCCTTAGCTATGCCTCGTTATCACTCACATGGGTCGAGTGCTAACGGCTGCACCCCTCGGACGGAGGGGGTGGCTTGGAAGAGTAACTTTGAGCCTTAAGGAGCTGCAAAGATGGCATTGAAACCGCTTCATGACCGTGTGCTGGTCAAGCGCACAGAAAGCGAAGAGAAAACCGCCGGCGGGTTGATCATCCCCGATTCCGCCAAGGAAAAGCCTTCCGAAGGTGAAGTCGTGGCCGTGGGCACCGGCGCACGCAAGGACAATGGCGAGCTGATCGAGATGGCCGTCGCACCCGGCGACAAAATCCTGTTCGGCAAATGGTCCGGCACCGAGGTCACCGTCGACGGCGAAGAAATGCTGATGATGAAAGAAAGCGACATCATGGGGATCCTCGCGTAAGCCACCCGGCTTGCTGACCCTTTGAAGACGCTCCCATCAATCCAAGAATTTAGGAGAAGACAACATGGCTGCTAAGGACGTCAAATTTGACACCGAAGCCCGCAACCGGATGCTTAAGGGTGTGAACATCCTTGCCGATGCGGTGAAAGTCACGCTCGGCCCGAAAGGCCGGAACGTGGTTCTGGACAAATCCTTCGGCGCACCGCGCATCACCAAAGACGGTGTTTCCGTGGCGAAGGAAATCGAACTGGAAGACAAGTTCGAGAACATGGGCGCACAGATGGTCAAGGAAGTCGCTTCCCGGACCAACGACGAAGCCGGCGACGGCACCACCACCGCCACCGTTCTGGCCCAGGCAATCGTGCGTGAAGGCATGAAATCGGTTGCCGCCGGCATGAACCCGATGGACCTCAAGCGCGGCATCGATCTGGCCACGTCGAAAGTCGTCGAAGCGATCCGCGCCGCGGCCCGTGACGTATCCGACAGCGACGAAGTCGCGCAGGTCGGCACCATCTCCGCCAACGGCGAAAAAGAGATCGGCCGTCAGATCGCGGACGCGATGCAGAAAGTCGGCAACGAAGGTGTGATCACCGTCGAAGAGAACAAAGGTCTGGAAACCGAGACCGATGTCGTCGAAGGCATGCAGTTCGACCGCGGCTACCTGAGCCCCTATTTCGTCACCAACTCCGACAAGATGACTGTCGAGCTGGAAGATGCGATCATCCTGCTGCACGAAAAGAAACTGTCGAGCCTCCAGCCGATGGTGCCGCTGCTTGAGCAGGTGATCCAGTCCCAGAAGCCGCTCTTGATTATCGCCGAAGACGTCGAGGGCGAAGCTCTGGCGACCCTCGTCGTGAACAAGCTGCGCGGCGGTCTGAAGATTGCTGCTGTGAAGGCACCGGGCTTCGGTGACCGTCGCAAGGCGATGCTGCAGGACCTCGCGATCCTGACCGGTGGTCAGGTGATCTCCGAAGACCTCGGCATGAAGCTCGAGTCCGTGACCATGGACATGCTGGGTTCGGCCAAGAAAGTGTCGATCACCAAGGACGAGACCACCGTCGTTGACGGCGCTGGCGAGAAGGCCGAGATCGAAGCCCGCGTGGCCCAGATCCGCAACCAGATCGAAGAAACCACCTCCGACTACGACCGTGAGAAGCTGCAAGAGCGCGTTGCCAAACTGGCAGGCGGTGTTGCCGTGATCCGCGTCGGCGGCATGACCGAAGTCGAAGTGAAAGAGCGCAAAGACCGCGTTGACGACGCCCTGAACGCGACACGTGCCGCTGTTCAAGAAGGCATCGTCGTGGGTGGTGGTGTTGCTCTGGTTCAGGGCGCCAAGAAGCTGGAAGGCCTCACAGGCGACAACAACGATCAGAACGTCGGTATCTCCATCGTGCGCAAGGCACTGGAAGCACCGCTGCGTCAGATCGCTGAGAACGCTGGTGTGGACGGGTCGGTTGTGGCCGGCAAGATCCGCGAGAGCGACGACTTGAAATTCGGCTTCAACGCACAGACCGAAGAATATGGCGACATGTTCTCCTTCGGCGTTATCGACCCTGCGAAAGTGGTGCGCACCGCACTGCAGGACGCGGCTTCGATCGCTGGTCTGCTGATCACCACCGAAGCGATGGTTGCCGACAAGCCCGCCAAAGAAGGCGCAGCCCCCGCAGGCGGCATGCCCGACATGGGCGGCATGGGCGGCATGATGTAAGCCAGCCCTATTGGCTAAAGATCGGAGGCGTGCCAGAAATGGCGCGCCTCTTTCATTTGCAGCTTAGTTAATTCCTGTGGCCCGCTCACCAGCGCAGCGGATGCGTCATTGTAGCGGCCGATCTGGGTTGCGTCGAAGGTCTGCTCCTGGGCGCTCCTTCAACGCGGTAATTCGACGATCCGCACATAGGCGTTCAGCATATCAAGCGCATTGGAAAAGGTTTCAGACGGGTTCTCTTTCACAATATAGCCCGCCACGTTCTTGCTATAGGCAGACTGCACATCCGTCGGCATGTCAGATGTGGTGAAAACGAAAACAACGACCCGTTCTAGCGCCGGATCGGCACGCACGGCCTCCAGAAACTCCAGCCCGCCCATACGCGGCATATTAAGGTCGAGCGTCACGATATAAGGCGGTAAGCGCCCATGCCGCTGGACTTCTTCGCCAAGGAAATCAAGCGCCTGCTGGCCGTCGTGGCAGACTTCGGTCTCATTCACGATCTTGAGTTTGCGCATCGCGCGCTGCATGGCCATGACGCTGACGACGTCATCGTCGACAATCAGAAATTTGACGGCGGTTGTTTTCATCGTGATGCCTTTCAATTTATGGCTCATGCGGCGGCAGCAACGCGCGGTATCGGTGGGGCAGAGGGCGCGTGCGGCAGCGGCAGTTCGACAACGAAGGTCGCCCCCCGCGCGCTTTTCGGGTCCGAGATCAATGTGACACTGCCTTTGTAATGCGAGGCCAGTTTGCTAACGATGGCAAGGCCGAGCCCGCTGCCTTCGACTTCATCCCGGGGGCGCAGCGTTTGGAACAACTCGAATACACGTGACTGATAGCGTGGGTCGATGCCCGGGCCATCATCCGTGACACGCAGCAATAGCCTGTCGTGGTCGATTTCAGCTCGCACCTGGATCGCGCCGTGATTGCTGTCATGATGTTTGATCGCGTTGGACAGCAGGTTTCCAAGTATCTGTTGAAGCGGTGTTAATCGCGCTGTCACCGGTTCCTCAGGCCCCTCAAAGGTAACCTCGAAACGCCCCTCAGGATCAGCGCCCCGTGCAAGCTCTCGCACCAAATGGTGCAAATCGACCGGTTCGGCCGCAGGCTCGTTCTGACCCGCGCGGGCGTAATCCAACAGGTCCTTCAAGAGCCGGTTCAGACGGCCAATGCGCTGTTGCAACATGCAAAGATAGGCGTGGCTTTCGGCGCTCAGGCGATTGTCTTCATCCTCAACCACCCAAACACTCAGCTCATGCACCGCCCGGAGCGGTGAACGCAGGTCATGGGCCGCGACATAGGCGAATTTTTCCAACTCGACGTTAGAGCGTCGCAGCTCTTCGGCATTGCGCCGGAAAACAACCAGCGCCCGCGCCATTTCTCCCAGTTCATCGCGCCCTTTAACGGGGATCGGATGATCCAGATCTCCCGCTGAAATTGCGCTGACGGCCCCGGTGAGCTTTTTGATGCGGCTGTTGAACTGGCGCTCAATAACCAGCCGATTGGTCAAAATGATGATCAGCAGAGCGGTAAGCGCTGTCACAGCCACAATCCAGATCACCCGATGGATCGTATCTCGCAACCGCTGCGTAATGGTATCGACGAGCCGAAGCGTGTACGCTGTCAGGTCCGACGTCATATTCGAGATTTCGACAATCATCGGCAGATGTTCGGCCCTAAGGACATTGAACTTCGCCTGAAAATGTTGGCGCGCAGCAAGATGTGAGAAGAACCCATCGCTCTCATTCAGAAGGCGTTCGCGCATCATCGCGGTCTGGGATGCCAGAGCGCGCCGTTTCCCTTCGTCCGCAATGCGGGGCAGCCGGGCGATCACATCCTGCAATTTTTCAGATACCAGCAACCGCGCGCGGTCAGAGTGGTCCGGCTGTTTCTGAAGTCCCTCACTGACCGCAATATTGACCAGCGCATCGATGTCCAATCGCAGATCGTTAAGGTTGATGGCGTCCAACATCAGCTTGGAAAATGAGTTGTCTTGGGGTGACGCGGTTATATTTTTCCGCGCGGCGGCACGCAGCAGTCGGTCTGTCTCCGCCGAGAAGCGATAGGATAGACCGTCGAGGATCAGATTGCTCCGCTCCTGTAAATCTCTGATTTGGTCAAGGGTTGCGGCGATCTGTTCATCAGCCTTCCGCAAGGCTTCCCGACTGCGCAGAACCTCCTTGCTGGCCCGCTTGGCGGTCAGCAAACGATGCTCTACCCGATCAACAAGGGAAGGGGACATGCCAAGCGTGCGCAGGGAAGATAGCCGGGCGCTGATGGTCGATATTTTCGCCGAAACATCGGCCTCCAACTCACTGAGGGCGAACGGGGTTTCGCGTTGTTGAAGCATGTCCATTGTCAGGAAAACACTGTTCAAATCGCGTTCGATTTGCTGGGCGATGGTCAGCATCGGAAGGGCTGACTTATTGAGATGCGCGGGCGTGTTGAGCACCGTTTGCATTTGCAGCGCCGTGCTCAGCCCAGCTGCGCAAAAGATAATGGCCACCACCGACAGCGCCGCCCGCAAACGGGTGGTAATGCGGCTGCTTAAGGCCTGCAACAATTGAGTATATGGCGGTAAGGAGACCATGGCGACTGCATAGACCTCAGCAATTAACGCAATGTTAAAAGCCTTTGCCTAAATCCATCCTATCGGCGGTTTTGAAGTCTGTGGCAGCGCCGTTTTGATAGGAGGGAGAAGCTCATGGTCTGTCTCGCATGAACTCTGTCAGACCAAATAGACGTGACGTCACATTGGGACTGACTGCCGGGTTTGCGGCTTTTGCGACGTCGCTGCCGGCCATGGCTCTCGACGACCGCGTTGTCGCCTATGCCAAAGAGTTCGCGCCGGTATCCGATATGCCGCTGATGATGCTCTTGCCTGAAGGATCGCAGGCCAATCTGGCGCCTGTTGTTGCCGCGTTTTCAGCGCAAACGGGGATAGAGATCGTGATGGAAGAGGTCCATGTGGACCAGATAAATACGGAAGTGATGCTCGACAGTATGATGGGCACGGCGAGATATGACATTGCCCTTCCAGCGACCTTTGGGCTTCCAGACTTGGCAGATGCCGGGGCGATCCAACCCCTTGATAATTATGCCTCAAAATATAAAGCGCGGGGTGTTCATGGGGATGTTCTATATAAAGTAGGCGACCAGTTCGATGGCCAGACCTATGGCTTTCAGACGGACGGCGATGCCTATGTTATGTTCTATCACCGCGAAATGCTTGAAGACCCTGAGTTCAAGGCGCGGTATGAGGACCGGTTCGGGATCCCCTTGTCACCCCCTGAGACTTGGGCGGAACTGGACCGACAGATTGCCTTTTTCCACGACCCGGATGCCGGCAGATACGGCGGGCTTTTGTTTCGAACGCCTGGCTATCTTGCTTGGGAATGGTGGGTGCGTTTTCATGCGAAAGGGCATTGGCCGTTTAGTCCTGACATGACCCCACAAATTGCAGGCGCGGCGGGGGTGGCGGCGCTCGAAGAAATGATCGCTGTGACCAGATATTTGGCGCCCGAAGTGGGCACATTGGGTCTATTTGGAAATTGGGCGCGCTATGCAAGGGGCGATGTCTATTGCAACATTGGTTGGGGCGGCACGCAGAAATATTTGAACAGCCCACAATCGGCCATGCGCGGGCGTATTGAACACGGGCCGACCCCGGGGGGGCTGGTCCGGGGGGAACTCTTGAGAACGCCCTATTTCAACTGGGGCTGGAGCTTCGTCGTCAGTGCTACGTCTACCAGACCTGAATTGGCCTATCTGTTCTCCCTCTTCGCCACCAGCCCGCACATGTCGACCTTGGCTGTACGCCAGTCTGACGGTTTCTTCGATCCCTACCGGCCTGAACATTATGACGATATCGGCGTGCGCGACGCCTATTCCGCCCCCTTCCTCAAGGTGCAGCGTGCGGCGCTCGAAGGGGCCATCCCTGACCTTTATCTCAAGGGTCAATCGGACTATTTCCAAGCGCTTGGCGAGGGGTTGGACCGAGCCTTGCAGGGGCAAGTGAGCCCGGAAGTGGCTCTGGCGCGGGTTGCGCAGAAATGGGAGCTGATCACGAGCCGCGCGGGGCGTCGCGCTCAGATTAAACGGTGGCGTCAACTGCGTGCGAAATATCCACCGGGGGCTCAGCGATTATTGCGCGACCTTGCTTGAATGGCCTCATCGTTTAACGCCAAGTCAACTTTGAGGGTCTAATTAGGAGGAAACCAGACCGAAAGAGCCTATGCCACAACAGCCTTTAGATCACGCGGTACAGTTTGAAGCGCAGTGTCAAACCACGACAAATGAGGAGGAGTTTATCTACCTCGTCAGCCATGATCTGCGCAGTTCGGTCCGGGCATTGCTGGAATTGCCTCATTGGATTGCCGAGGATCTTGAAGAAGCGGGTTTTAGACTCGAAGGGCCGGTCGCGGAATCTATCGCTTTGATGCAGCGCCACACGCGACGGTTGGACCGTATGTTGATCGATCTATTGACCTATTCCCGGATCGGAAGGATGCAAACGGTTTCACACGTCGGTCTGGGCAAGGCGCTGGATCAGGTGCTTGAGATGTTGTCTTTGCCGCGCGGGTTCACCCTTGATCGACGGCTGGACTGCCCCAGCATCGTGATGGGTGACCGTGACCTTCAAACCCTGCTGTTTGCGCTGATCGACAATGCCGTCAAGCACCATGACCGCGATGAAGGTCGAATTACTTTTTCCAGCCAAAGGCGCGAGGGTGCGGTAATCCTTGCGGTAGAGGATGACGGCCCGGGCATCGCGCCCGAGTTTCACACCCGCGTCTTCCAGCCCCTGACCACCCTCCGACCCCGCGATGATGTCGAGGGGTCCGGTCTGGGCCTCGCCAATGTGGCTAGAACCGCTGGGCATTATGGGGGCGGGGTTCGGCTTCTCCCCATGCCGCAGGGGCGCGGCACTTGTGTTGAGGTGCAGTTCTATCGCGGCAGAGTCTTTAAAGATGAATGAAGCGAGGGCCCCCCGAGGTGGCGCCGAAATTTTACAGGATACAGAGGTAAGGTAATGCAGCCCCAAAATCCGCTTGGTATTGAAGTGTCGTCGCCGCGCAGAATTCAGGCACTTTTACTTGATGACAGCAGTTTTGATCGGCAGCGCATTCGCCGGCTCGGGGCGCGGATCGCCGACTTGGCGCTGGCACTGGACGAAGTTGGCCCCTTGGCTGAACTTGAAACTGCGTCGGCGCGCCGAGCCTATGATGTGATTTTTGTCGACTATTGCTTGGCGGAAGGCACCGGGGTGCAGGCTCTGGAACGGATATCAAACATCGCAAGACATCATGGCGCCGGGCGGATCATGATCACCGGGAGGGAGGATATCGGGGCGGCTGTTGAAGCGATGCGCAAGGGTTGTCACGATTTCCTGTCGAAAAATGCCATGAGTGCGGAAATTCTGCGCGATGCAATCCTAAATGTGATATCTTTGGCGCGCCGCAGCGCGCAGGCGCAGCAACAGATGGCAATGCAGCGCGAAATCGTTCGCGACTGTATGGTCGCGTTGAAGGACGCCGAAGTGCGCGACAGCATCGGTGCGATTAACCAGAGGGAACTGACCCATTTCACGAAAGCGCAGCCGTTGCAGCGCACAACGGAAATCGATGGCATGATCGCGGCGTTGGCAGATGCAGATGAGTTTATTTTCGCCGCAAGCCCGCATTAACCCCCAGGACCCTCATCCGGGCTTGGCGCAACGCGGCGTGATGGCTAAGCCCTTTGCTATGAGGATATTCTTTTTGACCACGGTAGCCATGGCTGCTTTTGCCGCAAACTCGATCCTGACCCGCATGGCGGTGGAACCGGGGCATATCGATCCCGCGGGGTTCGCCCTTCTGCGGGTCGCGGCGGGGGCGGCGGTGCTGGCGAGCTTGGTGGCTTTGCGTGGGGAAAGGTTGCCGCTGTTCCGGCGCGAGCGGATCGCCGGCGCGCTCAGCCTTGCGCTTTATATGATCGGCTTCAGTCTGGCCTATCTCACCCTTGACGCGGGGCTGGGCGCCTTGATCTTGTTTGGCGTGGTGCAGATGGCGATGTTTGGGCATGGTGCCTTGGCCGGAACGCCCCCGACAGGGCGGCAGATGACCGGGGCTCTGGTCGCGTTTAGCGGGCTTATGCTCGTGCTCCGGCCCGCAGAGGGCGGCGGCACCGATTTGGCGGGGGCCGGTCTGATGGGGCTCGCCGGGCTTGGCTGGGCCGCCTATACGATTATCGGCCGGGATGCGGGAAATCCATTGGCGGTGACGGCGGCGAACTTCTTGCTTTGCCTCCCCGTGATGCTGATATTGCCGCTGCTGTCGGGCGCGACATTCAGTGCGACAGGTGTCATGCTCGCCGCGCTTTCGGGCGGCGTCACCTCCGGCCTCGGCTATGCTTTGTGGTACGGTGTTCTAAAACACATCGACGGCGGCACCGCCGCGGTGGCGCAGCTGAGCGTGCCGATTATCGCCATTTTGGGCGGCGTTTTAATGCTGGGGGAGCCGGTGAGCGGAACGCTGCTTCTGGCCACTGGACTGGTGCTGGGCGGTATCTTCTGGGCGCTTAGCGCAAGATCGGTTCCAGCGGATCATAGGTAAGCGCCCCAGTCGCGCCGAAGGCCACAGCGCCGAGACTGTCGGGCTTATGAGGCACCTCTGCGAGTTCGGCCTGTGTGACCCAAAGATGGCGGGTAACGACCGCTTCGCTGTCCTTCCATTCGGGATCGACCACAGAGGCACCGCGCACTGTGCAGTGAAAGTAGATGTCGACCTGATGAAACGTGCCGCCGGGGTCGTGAAACTCATTCACCAGACAGGGGGCGCCGACGTTGATCCGCAGGCCGGTTTCCTCAAAAACCTCGCGAATCAGATTGTCAGGCAGTGAGGCGCCCGCCTCAACACCGCCGCCGGGGGCGCACATTAGGCCCAAGTGATTGTCGGGATAGGCGTTCACCAGCAGCAGCCGGTTCTCGTGTATGATCACAGCGCGGGCGGCCAAACGGGGGCAGGGACGGGGCATCGGCAGACTTTCGTCATGGGTCATCGCAAGACCATTTCACACCGCGCGCAATCAGTCTATCTGATGCGTATGATGCCTCGTGTTGCTCTCCTTCTTGCCACCGCCTTCATGGCTCTGCCCCAGATCTCTGCGGCAGGTGACCCGCCGCGCTGCGTTGTGCTGTTGCATGGGCTGGCGCGAACTGAGACCTCATTCGCGGTCATGGAAGCCGCGCTCTCTGCCGAAGGCTACCGCGTGGTGCGGCCCGGCTATCCCTCCACCAAAGCTGCGATTGCCGATCTTGTCACCCGCACCATGCCCGATGCGGTCGCGGCCTGTGGCACGGCGCGGATTGATTTCGTGACCCATTCGATGGGCGGTATTCTGCTGCGCAAATGGGTGGCCGAGGTGGGCGCCGAGAGGGTGGGCCGTGTGGTCATGCTGGGGCCGCCGAACCACGGCAGCGAGGTGGTGGATGAATTGGTCGAGAACCCGGCCTTCACTTGGCTTAACGGTCCAGCCGGGGCCGAGATCGGCACCGATGCGGAAGCCGTGCCGAACCAGTTGCCGCCCGTGACGTTTGAACTGGGCGTAATTGCCGGGTCGCAGTCGCTGAACCCCTATTTTTCCAGCCTGTTGCCGGGGCCGGATGACGGCAAGGTGTCGGTCGCATCGACCCGCGTGGCCGGGATGAAGGATCATATCGTGCTGCCGGTGACCCATACGTTTATGATGAACAACCCCCGGGTGATCGCGCAGACCATGGCTTTTTTGGAGACCGGCGCTTTTGACGGCTCGATGACGTGGTTTGAGGGGGTGCTTGAAGCGATCGGCTGTCCCGAAGGGGGCTGTTTGCCAAAGTTGGGGGACGACGATGCCAAACCTTGATCTGGTCGGGGCCGAGGTATTGCACCCTGATGGGCTGAGCCGCGCGCCGCTGTCGTTTGCCGAAGGGCGCATCACCGACAGCTCTGTCGGGCGCGCGGTTGATCTGTCGGGATTTCAGGTGCTGCCGGGGATCGTTGATCTGCATGGCGACGGCTTTGAGCGGCACCTTGCGCCCCGGCGGGGGGCGATGAAACAACTGTCCGAAGGGCTGGTCGCGGCAGAGGCAGAACTGGCGGCCAATGGGATCACCACCGCGGTTCTGGCGCAATTCGTAAGTTGGGAAGGCGGGCTGCGGGGGCTGGAGTTCGCGGATCAGGTCTTTACCGGCATTCGCGACACGGCGCCGCAGCTCGTCACAGACCTGCGCCCGCAATTGCGCTTCGAGACCCATATGCTGGACCTTTATGAGGACCTCCCGAAACGGATGGACGCATGGAAGGTGGGCTATGTGGTCTTTAACGATCATCTGCCGCATGATCGGCTGGCACAGGGCAAAACGCCAAAGCGGTTGGTGGGGCAGGCGTTAAAGGCGGGGCGCAGTCCGGAAAGTCATCTGGCGCAGATGCAAGCGATGCACGCGCGGCGCGCAGAGGTTCCGGCGGCATTGGACGCGCTTTGTGCCACGCTCTCGGCCCGCAGCGTTCGGATGGGCAGCCATGACGATCAAACCGCAGAGGGCCGTGCCGAATGGCGCGCGCGGCATGTGACCTTGGCGGAGTTTCCCGAAACGCATGAGGCGGCAGAGGCGGCCCATGCGGCAGGAGATAGCGTCATCATGGGCGCGCCCAATGTGGTGCGCGGCGGGTCGCACAATGGCAATCTTTCGGCCTTGGACCTGATCAGCATGGGGCTGTGTCATGCGCTGGCGTCGGATTACCACTACCCGTCCCCGCGCCGCGCCGCATTGATGTTGGCGCAGAGCGGGGTGCTGGATTTGGCGGGCGCTTGGGCGCTGGTGTCCGCGGGCCCGGCCGAGGTGCTGGGGCTCGCGGATCGCGGCACGCTCGCAACGGGCAAGCGGGCTGACATTGTGGTGCTTGAGAAAGCCACGGGGCGCGTTGCGGCGACATTCGCGGCGGGGCGGGTCAGCTATATGTCAGGGGCGATCGCCGAGCGTTTCGCCACCTGAGCCTTAATCCCGTAGGATGCGGTTGACATGGCCCATCTTGCGGCCGGCTTTGACCTCGACCTTGCCATAAAGATGGATCGCCGTATCGCGCGCGCGGGCGAGATCCGGCACCTGGTCCATGTCGTCGCCAATGAGATTGGTCATAACCACATCGGCATAGCGCTGCCCATCGCCAAGCGGCCACCCGGCCACGGCGCGGATATGCTGCTCAAACTGGTCGATGGCGCAGCCGTTCTGGGTCCAATGGCCGGAGTTATGCACCCGCGGCGCGATCTCATTCACGATCAGCCCCTGCGGTGTGACGAAAAGCTCGACCCCCATGACACCGACATAATCAAGCGCATTCAGCACCCGACCGGCCAGCAAGACCGCGTCGGTGCGCTGCCCATTGCTGATCTTTGCGGGCACGGCGGTGGTATGCAGGATGCCGTCACGGTGGACATTCTCGCCGGGGTCGAAACAGGCGACTTCGCCGGTGGAGGAGCGGGCCGCGATGACGGAGATCTCGGCGGTGAAATCCACGAACCCTTCGAGAACCGAGGGCGCGCCGTTCATTTCGGCCCATGCGGCGTCGAGGTCATCTGCCCCCTTCAAACGCGCTTGGCCCTTGCCGTCATATCCGAACCGGCGGGTTTTGAGGATCGCAGGCGTGCCGATCTGCGCGACGGCCGCCTTCAGGCTCGCGGCGTCGGTCACATCGGCGAAAGGCGCCACCTGCAGGCCGAGATCGCTGAGAAAGGTTTTTTCCGTCAGGCGATCCTGGGAGATGCGCAGGGCTTCGCGGCCCGGGCGGATCGGGGTGATCGCCTCGACCACATCGAGCGCTTCGGTCGGGATGTTTTCGAACTCGAAAGTGACGATGTCACAGGCGCGGGCGAAAGCCTCCAGCGCCCTGGGGTCGTCATAACCTGCGGTGGTCACCGCATGGGCCACGTCGGCAGCGGGCGGGTTGGCGCCCGGCTCAAAGATATGGCTGCGAAAGCCCAGGCGCGCGGCCGCGACCGACAGCATACGGCCCAATTGCCCGCCGCCCAGAATGCCGATGGTGGCGCCGGTTTGCAGCGGCTCAGTCATGCGGCACCTCGGGGATCGAGGCGCTGAGCGCGTCGCGCCAGTCGTCCAGCCGTTTGGCGAGCTCCGGGTCTTGCAGGGCAAGGATGCCTGCCGCCATCAGGGCCGCATTGGCCGCCCCCGCCGCGCCGATGGCCATGGTTGCCACCGGATAACCGCGCGGCATTTGCAGGATGGAATAGAGCGAATCCACGCCCGAAAGCGCCTTGGTCTGGACCGGCACGCCAATCACCGGCAGCCGGGTTTTGGACGCCATCATCCCGGGCAGATGCGCGGCCCCGCCAGCGCCTGCGATGATGACCTGCAAGCCCCGTTCCGCAGCGGTTTTGCCATAGTCCCACAGCCGGTCCGGGGTGCGATGGGCCGAGACGATGCGGGGTTCAAACGCGATGTTCAACTCGTCCAGCAGGGTCGCTGCTTCGCGCATGGTGGCCCAGTCAGACTGGGACCCCATGATGATGCCAACCGGGGGCGTGGTCATGTCGCTGGGCCTTCTCTTGGTGTATCAAAGCGCGCACTATACTCATCATCGACCATGTGGCAACGGCGATTGCCCGTGGCCGAGGGGGATATTGGCTCAGGCGATAATGTCGGGGGTCAAACGGTCTTCGATCTGGGCGATCAAATCCTTGAGGCGCAGCTTGCGTTTCTTGAGCCGTTGCAGCGTCAGCTGGTCGCCGGTTCCCTTGTCGGAGAGGGCTTGAATGGCATCATCAAGGTCGCGATGTTCTCGTCTAAAGACTTCAAGCTCCACACGCAGCACTTCGTCCGTTTTCATCGACAGATCAGTAGGGGCATTCATGGGCAGGTGATTCCGTTAGGGCTGCTGAACCCTGAATATAAGCGGTTGAGATCATTTGGCATAGCCCTTGCGCCGCCCCCCAAGCCCCCCCATATTCATAGCAACGGGTCGCCAAACGCGGGGCCCGTAAGAAACACTGTCGCTTGACCTGATAAGGACGTGTCGCATGACGAAACTAACGCTTGCCTCTTACCCGCATATGCTTGGGTTTGAACAATTGGAACGGGTGCTTGAACGCAGCGCAAAGGCCGGAAACGAAGGTTATCCGCCGTTCAACATCGAACAAACATCGGATTACAGCTACCGAATAACGCTCGCCGTTGCAGGTTTTTCGGAACAGGATCTGTCCATAACCGTTGAGGATAGACAGCTCGTGATCCGTGGGCGTCAGTCTGACGATGGCGAAGACCGGGTGTTCTTGCACCGTGGAATCGCCGCGCGACAGTTTCAGCGCTCGTTCGTTCTGGCCGATGGGGTCGATGTGGGCGAAGCCGTGATGGAGAATGGTCTGCTGCATGTCGACCTGACCCGCGCCAAGCCCGAAACGGTGGTTCAAACCATCAAGATCAAGAAGGGGTAATATCATGCAAAACGCAATCACCCACGGAAATGACCGTATGGTCTATGTCAAGACCATCGCTGTTACCGACCTCCCGCGGGAGGTGCGCGATCAGGCGGAAGGGCTGGAACTGCTCTATGCCGTTCACGACGCGGAAGGGCAGCAGTTGGCGCTGGTGGGCGACCGCAAGCTTGCTTTCGCACTGGCCCGTGAGCACGACTATAAACCGGTTCTGGTGCATTGACGCGCCAGACGACGTAGGTAACCTAAGCTTTATGCAAGGCCGCAGTCCGCTGCGGCCTTTTTGGTGGGAGCAGGGCCGTGACATATAAATTCGATTGGGTCGATGCATTTACGGATCAACTGTTTGGCGGCAATGGCTGCGCCGTGGTCCATGATGGTGCTGAACTGCCGGATGAAAGCTGTCTGGCCTATGTGCGCGAGACTTCCCTGGTGGAATGCACCTTTACCGGCCCGTCTCAGGTGGCGGACATCAAGGTGAAATACTATCTCGCCAGCCGCGAGATCCCCTTTGCAGGTCACCCCACCATCGCCACCGTTGCGGCCCTGCGCCACCGCGGCTTGGTGGGTGAGGGCGCGCTGCGGCTTGAGACCGGGGCCGGCATCGTCGAGGTTGAGGTGGCGGGCGAGCAGATCGCCATGACGCAGATCGCGCCCGAGTTCGGTCAAAAGGTCCCGGCCGAGGTTGTGGCAGCGGTCGGGGGGATTTCACCGGATGCCATTCTCGGCGCACCGCAGATCGTGTCCACCGGGCTGCCCTTTTGCATCACCGTCCTGAAAGACCGCGCCATGCTTGACGCGCTGCAGCTCGATATGGGCGCGCTTGAGACCTATAATCGCCTGCTGGGGCAGCCCGGCACGGATATGATGGAGCCCTTTTGGGTCACGCTCGATGGCGCGACGGCGGCGGGTGACACCTATGCGCGTCTGCTGCTTGCCCCGCCCAGCCCGCCCGAAGATCCCTTTACCGGATCGGCGACCGGGGCGATGGCGGCCTATCTTTGGGCCAACGGGCTGATCAACGGGCCGCAGTTCACCGCCGAGCAGGGGCACGGCATGGGGCGCCCCGGCCGCGCCGAGGTAGAGGTACTCGGGGCCCGTGAGGCGATCACCGGCGTGCGCGTGGCCGGGCAGGGGCGTGTCGTGATGTCGGGTGATGTCTTTATGCCAGGGGCGGTTTAGGCGAAGGCGGCGCGGAAGGCTCATGAAAGAGCGCTGAAACGCAAAACGCAGCCCCGGGGGGCTGCGCCTACGGTTGATCTCAACTGGCGGAGATTAGCCCGCAATCAGACCCATGTTTTCCAGCTTCAAGAGCACCTGATGCGCACAGTTGTCGACATCGACATTCTCTGTGTCCAGCACCAGTTCGGCGTTCTGCGGCACATCGTAGGGGTCAGAGATGCCGGTGAACTCTTTGATCTTACCCTCGCGCGCCAGCTTGTAGAGACCTTTGCGGTCACGGCGTTCGCATTCCTCGATGGAGGTGGCGACATGAACCTCCACGAAGGCACCGAAGTTTTCCACATCCTCACGCACAGCGCGGCGGGTGGTGGCATAGGGCGCGATGGGGGCGCAGATGGCGATGCCGCCGTTCTTGGTGATCTCGCTCGCGACATAGCCGATGCGGCGGATGTTCAGGTCGCGGTGCTCTTTCGAGAAGCCCAATTCGGAGGAGAGGTTCTTGCGCACGATGTCGCCGTCCAGAAGCGTGACCGGGCGGCCGCCCATCTCCATTAGCTTGACCATCAACGCATTGGCGATGGTGGATTTGCCCGAGCCGGAGAAGCCGGTGAAGAAAACGGTGAACCCCTGTTTGGAACGCGGCGGCGAGGTGCGGCGCAACTCCTTGACCACCTCGGGGAAGGAGAACCACTCGGGGATCTCAAGCCCCTCGCGCAGGCGGCGGCGCAGTTCGGTGCCCGAGATGTTGAGGATGGTGACGTTATCCTTATCCTCGATCTCGTCATTGGGCTCATACTGGGCGCGCTCCTGCACATAGACCATATGTTTGAAGTCGACCATTTCGATGCCCATTTCCTCCTGATGCGCGCGGAAGAGTTCCTGCGCGTCATAGGGGCCGTAGAAATCTTCACCGGCGGAGTTCTTGCCCGGCCCGGCGTGGTCGCGGCCGACGATGAAATGGGTGCAGCCGTGGTTCTTGCGGATCAGCCCGTGCCAGACCGCTTCACGCGGGCCGGCCATGCGCATGGCGAGGTTCAGCAGGCTCATCGACGTGGTGGCTGCGGGGTATTTGTCGAGCACCGCCTCATAGCAGCGCACCCGGGTGAAGTGATCGACATCGCCAGGTTTGGTCAGGCCCACGACCGGGTGAATGAGCAGGTTGGCCTGGGCTTCGCGGGCGGCGCGGAAGGTCAGTTCCTGATGCGCGCGGTGCAGCGGGTTGCGGGTCTGGAAAGCCACAACGCGGCGCCAGCCCAGCTTGCGGAAATAGGCGCGCAGCTCGTTCGGCGTGTCGCGGCGGCCGCGGAAATCGTAATGCACGGGCTGCTGGATGCCGGTCACCGGCCCGCCGAGGTAAATCTTGCCCGCCTGATTGTGCAGATAGTTCACCGCCGGGTGCGCGTCATCATCGGCGCCGAAGACCTTTTCGGCTTCGCGTGCCTTGTTCGGGGTCCAGCGGTCGGTGACCGTCATAGTGGCGAGGATCACGCCTTCCTGATCGCGCAGGGCGATGTCCTGACCCAGTTCCAGCTTCTCGGCGAAGTCTTCGCTGACATCGAGGTTGATCGGCATCGGCCAGAGGGAGCCATCCGCCAGCCGCATGTTCTCGACCACGCCGTCGTAGTCTTCCTCGGTCAGGAACCCTTTGAGCGGGTTGAAACCGCCGTTCATCAACAGTTCCAGATCACAGATCTGGCGGGGGGTAAGGTCGAGGCTGACGAGGTTGCCGGCTTCTACTTTCAGCTTCTGCGCGGAGTCGTAGGAGACATAGAGTTCGGAAATCGGGGCGAGGTTGTTTTGCATCATATCTATCACTTTTGGCAACGAGTAGGGTCAGGTCTCGGTAAAGCCGCCTTAGCGTCGGACGGGTAAGAAAGTCTATAGTATCGTGGTGCAGCAGGCGAAGAAGGGCAGGAATCCCCTCGATGCTCGATCTTTCGTAAAAACGTGAGGATGGGGAAGGCGCCAGAAGAATTCTGTCCGCCTTCCCGAGCGATGTTTTAAACGCTTTCCTTAACCTCGGCCCCGTAGCCCAGCGGGAGGGAGGTATCTTTGCCCTCGTCATCGCCAACCTCTGCAAGAAACCGCTCGGCCTCCAGCGCGGCCATACAGCCCATTCCCGCAGAGGTGACGGCTTGGCGGTACTTGTGGTCGGTCAAATCGCCTGCTGCAAAAACACCCGGCACGGAGGTTTCGGTGCTGTCGGGCTTGGTGACGACATAGCCGCCCATATGTGTCTCCAGCACGTCTTTCACCAGCTCATTCGACGGCGCATGGCCGATCGCCACGAAGACGCCTTTGGCCGGAATGTCGGTGATCGCGCCGGTTTGGGTGTGTTTGACCTTCACACCCTCCACGCCGAGCGGGCTGTCGCTGCCATAGACTTCATGCAGCTCATGGAACCACAGTGGCTCGATCTTGGGGTTCTTCATCAGCCGGTCGATCAGGATCTTCTCCGCGCGCAGCTCATCGCGGCGGTGGATCAGCGTGACCTTGGAGGCGAAGTTGGTCAGGAACAGCGCCTCTTCCACAGCGGTATTGCCCCCGCCGATGACCACGATCTCCTGCCCGCGGTAAAAGAAACCGTCACAGGTGGCACAGGCCGAGACGCCGAAGCCTTTGAATTTCTCTTCTGACTCCAGCCCCAGCCATTTTGCCCGCGCGCCTGTGGCGAGGATCACCGCGTCGGCGATATAGGTGGTGCCGCTGTCGCCCTTGGCGTGAAAGGGGCGGCTGCTGAGATCCAGATCGGTGATGATGTCGCCGATGATCTCGGTGCCCATGGCCTTGGCGTGTTCCTGCATGCGGATCATCAAATCGGGGCCCTGAACCTCGCTGTCGCCGGGCCAGTTCTCGACCTCGGTGGTGGTGGTGAGCTGGCCACCCGGTTCGATCCCCTGCACGAGGATCGGGTTCAGCATCGCCCGGCTGGCATAGACGCCAGCGGTGTAGCCTGCGGGGCCGGAGCCGATGATCAGTACCTTGGTTTTACGTGTTTCGGCCATCTGGCGCCCCCGGGCTGTCGTTGATAATGCTGGTTTCATATAGCGATCACTGCGGGGCCGTTAAACCCCTGCCGTAGGTTGCCCCCTCCAGTGATCGGCAGTCTCGAAGCAAAGACTTTTCAAGCGCGAAGAATCTTGCGCTATTGTGAAACTTTATTGCGCGCGCCCTGTGGGCTGCTATAAGAATTGAAAAATGCTGAGGATATTATGGCAGGCACGCGACTGGATCCAATTGACCGAATGATACTGGCGGAATTGCAGGCGGATGGTCGGATGACGAATGTCGAACTCGCGAAACGGGTTGGTATTTCAGCGCCGCCCTGCCTGCGTCGGGTCCGCACTTTGGAAGAGCACGGCTATATCAAAGGCTATCACGCCGACGTTGATGCGCGAGAGCTCGGGTTTGAAGTGCAGGTCTTCGCCATGGTCGGTCTGGCCAGTCAGGCGGAGGCTGATCTCAGCGCTTTCGAAGAGAAATGCCGCGGCTGGCCCTTGGTGCGAGAGTGTCACATGCTCAATGGCGAGGTCGATTTCATTCTCAAATGCGTGGCCCCCGATCTGTCGAGCTTTCAAAGCTTTCTGACCGGGCAGTTGCTGACGACGCCCAATGTCGCCAGCGTCAAGACAAGCCTTGTGATCCGGGGCGCCAAGGATGAGCCCGGCGTGCCCTTTGATGTGTTGGAAGCGCGGCTGGCGACAGCGCCTTAGGGCGCGGCGCCGTCACCAGCTGTCTCAGGCGCGCGCGGGTGGGCCAGAGGGCCGAAGTCCGTGGCATGGCCGATTTGCGGGAACAGGGAGAGGAACCTGTCGCGAAGGTTTTGCGAGACAGCCCGCGTGGCCTGCGCGCCGGGATGAAACGTCTCCATCTCAAGCCCCCCGGCCTTGAGCACCGCGTGGCGCGACAGGCAGATGTGGAAAAGCCGCACCGGCGTGGGCGGAACGACTTCGATCACATTGACCCCATCCACAAATTCCCGAACCGGTGTCAGCAGACGCGTGCCCCCAGCTTCGCCCCGCAGCTGAGGCGGCGTGTGCAGCACGCGGGCCGCGGGGCCGACGGTCAGGAAAGAACTAGGCCGATCTTGGCCAAAACTGTCGGGCATGATCCTGACGAGGGGCATCCGCCGCCCGGCGTCTGCCGGCACAAAATTGCTTGACCCGATCCAGACCAGTTCCGCTGGCTCGCTCGAGGATGTGTTGATCATATCGCCCGGTTGCAGGTCTTCGATGGCGACTTCGCCCTGCACCGTCTGGACCAGCGTGCCGCGCGCAAAGGCCGCGAAGGCGGATTCAAACAGCGGCAGGGCGGGGGCGTGGTCCTGGCCAATGAAAAGCGATCCATCCGCCCTCAGGGCCGCGATCTCGTAGTTGCGCACTGGCGGGGGGGGCGCATGGATTTCGCCACCGCCAAATGCGTCGGAGAGCAGGGGGCTGGCCGCTAGAGCTGCGGGTGCTGGCATTTCGAAACCTTTCAATCGGTCCCATCCGCGCGGGCGCAACCGGCGGTACAGGCATAAACGGCATCGGTTCATCGGGTCTGTCAGACGAGTTCGCCATGTTGGCGGCGCATTGTCAAAACTTCCGCGACATTGCGGTCGCGTTTTGGGTCAATGCGTTGGATCGGCGGGGGCTGTTTCCGCTTGGTGGTAACCCCTGGCCATAATTCAGCTGAGCCTGCCCCCAAAGGCGAATCGCCGCCCCGCGGGGCTGTCGGATACGCCAGCAGGGCGCGCCTGCGGGGAAGGGGAAATCAGGCGGTTTTGCGGGCAACCGGCGCGGCGTTGCGCTTGGCGATAAAGGCCGCGCGGCGGGCGCCTCTGGCCCAAGGCATGACGGTGTCATTCTTGGCGGCGCTATCAACCACCGACTTAATGAAACGCGGGTTCTTTTTCATGGTCTTATTCCTCTTGCGTCTATCGGGGCTGGCACCCGGCATAGGATTACTATGACGGGGCAATCGGGCCGGTTTTTGACGATTCGAGGAAAGGTTTAGAGAAAATGCGCGAGGCAGAAGGCAGATTGTGCAGCTCTCGCCGCATTCTGAAAAATGCGATTTTTCAGGGCGTTCCGGGAGGTTGTTGAAACAATAGTGCGCGGCTCTGGGGTATTGTGCCCGATTTGGCATCAGCAATGCGGCGCAAAGGGGGCGGGGGTTGCCCTATTTAAGGCCGTTTTACAGAACGATGGCCGCGATCAATCGCCCGTAGTCCGCCTCTTTGGCGTGGGTCGTGCGGCGGTAGGAGTAGAATCGCTGCGGGTCGCTATAGGTGCAGTGCCGGGTCCATTCGGCATGGCCAACCCCGGCGGCGCGCAGGCGGTTGAGGCCAAAACCGGGCAGATCAAAGAGCAGCCGGTCGCCGTCGCCCTGCGTGAAATACCGGGCGAAGGCCGGGTCTTCATTCATAAAATTGTCCATGAACTCCGGACCGACCTCATAGGCGCGCTGGCTGATCGTCGGGCCAATGACGGCGGTGATCCCCTCGCGGCTTGCGCCAAGGCCGACCATCGCATCCACCGTGGCATCCAGCACCCCATCAAGCGCGCCGCGCCAGCCTGCGTGGGCCGCGCCGATGACGCCGGCCTCCGCATCGCCAAAGAGGACGGGCTGGCAATCCGCCGTGAGCACCGACAGGGCGAGGCCGGGGATGCGGGTGACCAGCGCATCGGCGCGCGGCTTGTCCTGACAGGGGGCGGTGGCCGTCACCACGGTCGCGGAATGTACCTGATGCACCCCGACGAGGTGGTCCGGGGCTACATTCATTGCCTGCGCCACCCGCGCGCGGTTGATGCTGACGATCTCGGATTGATCCGAACTGCCGGTGCCGCAATTCAGCCCGGCGAAAACCCCCGAAGACGCGCCGCCCTGTCGGGTAAAGAACCCGTGGCGAAAGGGGCTGAGGGCGTCTGAGGTGAGAATTTCTAACGTCATGCTTCGGTCCCCGGTGGCGGGGCCTGACCGGCCTGATAAAGCCCCATCGCTTTAAACAGGTTTCCCATTTCCGATGGATGCGTCAACCGTCGATGTGCAGCGATATGCGATTGAAGTGCGTCGCCTTTAAGGGTTTCGGCCAGCTTTTGCGCCCTCGCGGTGATGCCGAGACGTTCAAGAAACACGCCCTGCGGCGTCACCCGACTATGCGCGCAGGGGCAGGCTGTGGCCAGCGCTTCGAAATCCACATGGGCGGTCAGATCAGCGCGGCCCGGGGCGGCCAGCGGGTCGGTGGGCTGATGATTCTCCACCGCTTGAAACGTGTCGCCCAATGCGCGCCAATCGCCATAGTCAAAGATCAGCGCGGCTCCGCCGTGCTGGTCGATCCGCGTGCCGATGCTCTGCATGATCTTGGGCGCAAGGGGGCAAAGTTCGACCAGATCGCCGTCCCGCGTATCCTCCATGCGATGCGCGAGGGCGGGCTGCGCGGCGACGGGGCCAAGACCGAAGGCGAGCTCGCCCTCGGCCGCGCCCACCAAACGCTCGGCCCAGCCCGCGCCCTGCCGGATGAACTGACGGATCGGCAGCGCGTCGAAAAACTCATTGGCGATCAGGAAAAGCGGCGCGTTGGGCAGGTCCGCAACACCGTCCTGCCATGTCACCTCATGCCCCTTGAGCGTCTCGCGCTGCACCTCACGCAGGGCCGGGCTGGCCTCGATCAGCGTCACTTGCGCCGCGTCAAGAAATCCCGGCACGCGGGCGCAGGCGCGCAGGATATCGGCCATGAGCGTGCCGCGTCCGGGGCCAAGCTCTGCCAGCGTAAAAGGCGCCGGCGCGCCCTGATCGAGCCAGCTTTGCGCCAGCGACAGGCCGACCAACTCGCCAAACATCTGACTGATCTCGGGCGCGGTGGTGAAATCGCCCGCCGCCCCAAAGGGCGCGCGGGTTGTGTAGTAGCCCCATTCGGGGTGCAGTAGACAGGATTGCATATAGGCGTCGAGCCGCATCGGGCCTTCCAAGGCGATCCGCGCCAGCAGATGGTCCTTCAAGCTCATCCGCGCCGCCGTGCCCGCAGGATAAGATAGACCCCGACGGCGATCATCGGCAGCGACAGGATTTGCCCCATGGTCAGCCCCCAGCCGCCAATATGCCACGCCAGACCAAGCGGGTTGCCCGGGGTGACAAACTGCGCGTCGGGCTGGCGGAAAAACTCAACCGCAAAGCGCGCCGCGCCGTAGCCGGCCAGAAAGGTGCCGCCGATGAGGCCCGGCTTCTTCAGCGCGCCGCGCTTCCATGCCATCCAGATCAGCAACCCGCCGAGCAGCAGCCCTTCCAGCAGGGCTTCATAAAGCTGCGAAGGGTGGCGGGCGCAGATGCCGGCCACGTCCGGGCAAAATTGCGCGGCCTCACCGGGAAAGGCGACGCCCCAGGGCAGATCGGTCGGGCGGCCCCAAAGCTCGGCGTTGATGAAATTCGCGAGCCGCCCCAAGAACAGCCCCGGCGCCAACCCAAGACAGACCATATCGCCGGTGGAGATCACCGGGATGCGGTGGCGCCAAGTGTAGAAGAGCCCCGCCAGAATAACCCCAAGCGCGCCGCCGTGGAAGGACATGCCGCCTTCCCAAAGCTGCAGGATCGCCGCCGGGTTCGCGAGATAGTAGGCATGCTGGTAAAACAGCACATAGCCCAGGCGGCCGCCAAGGATCACGCCAAGGATCACCCAAAACAGCAGGTCTTCGACCTGTCCGGGTTTCATCACCGGCGTGTTGTCTTTCCACAGATGCGGGCGTTTGACCGCCGCGGTGGCGATCCGCCAGCCGATCAGAATGCCCACGATATAGGCCAGCGCATACCAGCGCAGCGCGAAAGTGGTGCCAAAAAGGCTGACCGAAAAGATTTCCGGCGCGATGTCGGGGAAGGGGAGCATGGCTATCATGGCGCTGATTGAGCAAGGGCGCGCGGGGAAGTCAACCTTGCGGGTAGGGGCCATGCGCCCCATATAGAAACCAACATGATAGCCGGAGGCCAGAAATGCAGACCCGTAACAAGTTTTTCGACGACGTATCACAGATGATGACAAATGCGATGGGCGTGGCCCAGGGCGCCAAAGACGAGGCCGAAACCGCGTTCAAAGGCATGTTGGACCGGTGGCTCGCAGACCGCGATTTCGTGACCCGTGAAGAGTTCGATGCCGTGCGCGCCATGGCGCAAAAAGCCCGTGAAGAGAATGACGCGCTAAAGGCGCGGCTGGACAAGCTGGAAGCGAAAGGCTGATCTTCGCTCCGCGTCGCATGAAAGACCGGCGGTCGCCCTCAGGGCGGCGGCCCCGCAAGCGCATCCCTCGATAGCCTGCGCCCCCTGCATTTCCCCCAACCCTAGACGATTTGCGCAACTTACCCACAAGTTATTGCGGTTATCCCCTATGAATTGTGGTTATCCCCAAGAAAAAGGTTGCCAGATCGACTCACTCGCACCACCATATATTGTATAGGCTTGGTAAAGTTACACGTCTATTTGTGCAGGTTTCCATGGTTGGTAGCGTTCACCGCTCCGCCCGGAAGAGAGTGAAAGGTGGCGAGATGGCCCTGTCCGAACAGTACCTTGACGAAGACATTCACCCCATTGATATCGTTGAAAACTTGGCGGCTCATCATGATTGGGAGTTTGACCGGGTTGCCGATGATCAGATCGCCATGGCGGTCGAGGGGCAGTGGCGCACCTATTCGGTGACACTGGCATGGTCCGCCTATGACGAAACGCTCCGTCTGATCTGTACCTTCGAAATGGAGCCGCCCGCAGAAAAACTGTCGCCGCTTTACGAATTGTTAAACCTGGTGAACGATCAATGCTGGGCAGGGGCCTTTACCTTTTGGTCCGAGCAGCAGTTGATGGTCTACCGCTATGGTCTGGTGCTGTCCGGTGGCCAGCATGCGGGGCCAGAACAGATTGACGCGATGATCGGGGCCGCGGTGATGAGTGCGGAACGCTACTATCCGGCGCTGCAACTTTTGGTCTGGGGCGATCAATCCCCAAAAGCCGCGATGGACGTAGCCATTGCAGAGGCTTACGGCCGGGCGTAACAAAGTCCCCGAACAACTTCGGGGGATAGGATGAAAGACAGCAGGGTTGCGCGCGATGGTCTGGTTTTGCTGGGCTGTGGCAAGATGGGATCGGCAATGCTGGCAGGATGGTTGGCCCGCGGGCTGCCGCCAAGCGCCGTCTGGGTGGTCGACCCAAAGCCGTCGGATTGGGTGCAGCAGACCGGGGTGAACCTCAATGCCACCTTGCCTGCAATACCCGCTGTGGTGCTGGTCGCCGTCAAACCGCAGATGATGGCAGAGGCATTGCCGACGCTGCAAGCGATGGGCAATGGCGAGACGGTCTTTGTCAGCGTCGCGGCTGGCACGACGATCGGCTATTTCGAGGGTATCCTCGGCGCAGACACCCCCATTGTGCGGGCCATGCCCAACACGCCCGCCGCGATTTCCAGGGGGATCACCGCCATCGTCGGCAACGCGCAGGCTGGCAGCCGGGCGTTGGAGGAGGCCGAAACGCTGCTCAGCGCCGTGGGCGAGGTGGTTCGGCTTGAGAATGAGGCGCAGATCGACGCGGTGACCGGGGTGAGCGGCTCGGGCCCGGCTTATGTCTTCCATATGATCGAATCTATGGCCGCCGCCGGTGTGGCGCAGGGGTTGCCAGAGGAACTGGCCTTGCAATTGGCCAAGGCCACGGTCGCCGGGGCCGGGGCGCTGGCGATGGAGGCCGAGGAGGACCCCGCGCAGCTGCGCGTGAATGTCACCAGCCCCAATGGCACCACGCAGGCCGCGCTCGAAGTGCTGATGGATGCCGAGAACGGCTTCCCCGCCTTGCTGAAACGGGCCGTTGCCGCCGCCGCAGACCGCTCGCGGGAGCTGGCCGATGGCTGAGATTGCATTCGATGATTTCCTGAAAGTCGACATCCGGGTGGGCACCGTGACGCGGGCCGAGCCTTTCCCCGAAGCGCGCAAACCTGCGATCAAGCTCTGGGTCGATTTCGGGTCTGAGCTCGGCGAGCGCAAGACCTCGGCGCAGATCACGGCGCATTATGATCCCGAGAGGTTGGTCGGGCGGCAGGTGCTGGCGGTGGTGAACTTCCCGGCGCGGCAGATCGGGCCTTTCATGTCCGAAGTGCTGGTCTTGGGGCTGCCCGACAGCTCGGGCGAGATCGTCTTGATTTCACCCGACCAGAAGGTGCCGGACGGGGGGCGGATGCATTGAAAAAGATATTGTTTGCCAGACCGTTACCTCAGGAGGTAACCCGCGCGCTCGTGGGCTGTGACGTGACGGTCCGGGCAGAGACTGCCCCGCTCGGCGCGGATGAACTGCGCGCGGCGCTGCGGGATTATGATGCGGTGATGCCGACCCTGGGCGATGGCTTTACCGCCGAGGTTTTTGCCGATGTCCCCGAGCCCCGTTGCAAGCTGCTGGCCAATTTCGGCGTCGGTTACAACCATATCGACGTGGAGGCCGCGCGGGCTGCTGGTGTGGCGGTGACCAACACTCCCGGGGCGGTGACGGATGCGACCGCAGATATCGCCATGACCCTGATGCTGATGTCCGCCCGCCGCGCGGGGGAGGGGGAGCGACTGGTCCGCTCCGGCGCCTGGGAGGGCTGGCATCCGACGCAGATGCTGGGGCTGCATCTGACCGGCAAGAAGGTCGGGATCGTCGGCATGGGGCGTATCGGTCAGGCGATTGCGCAGCGTTGCCACTTCGGCTTTGGCATGGAGGTCAGTTATTTTAACCGCAGCGCCAAGGACTTGGCCTTTCCGGCTGCGCGGGTGGAGAGCCTTGCAGCGCTGGCGGGCAAGGTCGATGTGCTCGTCGTGGCGGTTCCCGGCGGCAGTGAAACGCGGCATATGATTGACGCGCAGGTTCTGGCAGCCATGCAGCCCCATGCGCGGCTGGTCAATATCGCGCGCGGCGATGTGGTGCAGGAGGCTGCGCTGATCGACGCTCTGCAGGCGGGGCAGATCGGCGGGGCGGGGCTGGATGTCTATGAGTTCGAGCCGCAGGTGCCGCAGGCGCTGCGTGACCTGGAAAATGTGGTTCTGCTGCCGCACTTAGGGACCTCGGCGCGCGAGGTGCGGGTGGATATGGGGCTGATGGTTGTTGCCAACCTACAGGCTTTCATAGAGGGTAAGCCTTTGCCCAATAAAGTTTAATTGTCGCCCACGGCGGCGCGCCAATGTCGGCGGCAGAGCGAGACATAGGTCTCGTTGCCGCCGATCTGAACCTGCGCCCCGGCGCGCATGACATGGCCTTCGGCGTCTTGGCGCACGACCATTGTTGCCTTTTTCCCGCAGTGGCAGATGGTGCGCACCTCGCGCATTTCATCCGCCAGCGCGAGCAGGGCGGCGGAGCCGGGGAAGAGCTTGCCCTGGAAATCCACGCGCAGCCCGTAGCACATGATCGGCACGTGTAAATCGTCCACGGCGCGGGCCAGTTGCCAGACTTGTTCGGCTTCCAAAAACTGGGCTTCGTCGATGAAAATACAGGCGCAGGGGCCGTCGGCGAGCCGGGTTTTGACCTTGGCCAAAAGGTCTTCTCCGGGGCCGAAAGTATCGGCGTTTTGACCGATGCCGATCCGCGAGGCGATACGGCCTTCGCCGGCGCGGTTGTCGAACTGCGCGGTGAGCAAATAGGGCACCATGCCGCGTTCCACATAGTTATGCGCGGCTTGCAGGAGCACCGTGGATTTGCCGGCGTTCATGGTCGAATAGTTGAAGTAGAGCTTGGCCATGGGCCGGGTGTTACGCCGCCCGTCGGGGCGGATCAAGATTGAATGACCGGGGATCCTGCGGGATGACATTGGGGCCGCGAGGGGGTAAGGGGCAGGCAGGTCAATATAGGGGATCGCGTGATGACAGATGGTTTGGACAACCTGCGCAAAGAGGCCTTGCCGCAGATCGATGTGGCAGCACTCAAGGCGGCAGATGATCCGGGGCATAAGCCACGGATTTTGCTGCTTTATGGCTCTCTGCGCGAGGTCAGCTATTCGCGCAAGGCCGCGCAGGAGGCGGCGCGGATTCTGGAGTATCTGGGCTGTGAAACCCGGATATTCGACCCCGCCGGTCTGCCGCTGCCGGATGATGCGTCGGCCGATCATCCGAAGGTCACGGAGCTGCGCGAGCTGGCGATCTGGGCCGAGGGCATGGTCTGGTCCAGCCCGGAGCGGCATGGCGCGATGACCGCGATCATGAAAGCGCAGATCGACTGGCTGCCGCTGTCGTTGAAAGGCGGCATTCGCCCGACACAGGGCAAGACGCTGGCCGTGATGCAGGTCAGCGGCGGCTCGCAATCCTTTAACGCGGTGAACCAGATGCGTATTCTGGGCCGCTGGATGCGAATGGTGACGATCCCCAATCAATCCAGCATCCCGAAAGCCTGGTTGGAGTTCGACGAAGGCGGGCGTTTGCCGCAGGGGCCGTTTCTGGCCCGCATCGTCGATGTGATGGAGGAACTGGTTAAGTTCACATGGTTGGTGCGGGGTCGGGCGGATTACCTCGTCAATCGTTACTCAGAGCGCGTGGAAAGCGCCGAGGAACTTCATAAGCGAGTTTCGTTAAAAGACGTTTAACGCCCCCGCATCCGCCCTCCGGAAACGCCTAGCCGCGTTTCCGGACGAGGACGGAACCCACCGAATAGCCCGCGCCAAAGGAGCAGATCAGCCCGGTGTCGCCGTCTTCCAAGTCGCTGGAATGTTTGGCAAAGGCGATGATCGACCCGGCGGAGGAAGTATTGGCGTAGTCCTGCAGGATATTGGGCTGTTCGCCCGGCTCCGGCTCACGGCCCAGTACTTTGCGGCCGATGAAATCATTCATGGATTTATTGGCCTGATGCAGCCAAACCCGTTTCAGATCAGCGGATTGCAGGTCATTGTCGGCCATGTGGCTGCCGATATGTTCGGCCACCATGGGCAGCACTTCCTTGAAGACTTTGCGCCCGTTTTGCATGAATTGCATGTCGCGCCGGTCGGCCAGACCGTCGGGGCGGGAGCGGCGCAGAAAGCCGTTGTTGTTGCGGATGTTGTTGGAATAGTCGGTCGCGCAACGTGTTGAAATGATATCGAAACAGGGGCCGTCTGCGTCTTCGGCCCGCTCGACCAGCGTGGCGGTGGCGACGTCGCCAAAGATGAAATGGCAGTCCCTATCGCGCCATTCGAGATGGGCGGAACAGATCTCGGGGTTGACAACCAATGCGGCGCGGATCGAGCCGGAGCGGATCATGTCGGCGGCGGCTTGGATGCCGAAGGTGGCGGAAGAGCAGGCCACGTTCATGTCGAAGGCGAAGCCTTTGATTTCCATGAGGTCTTGGATCTCAATCGCCACGGCGGGATAGGCGCGTTCCAGATTGGAGGCGGCGCAGATCACAAGGTCGATATCCGCGGCGGTCTTGCCCGCTTGAGCGAGCGCTTTCTGGGCCGCGTCGACGGCCATTTCGGCCATGAGAGAGGGCTCTTCGTCGCTGCGCTGGCGCAGCAGCGGGTGCATGATATTGGGGTCGAGAATCCCTGATTTATCCATGACATAGCGCTGCTCGATGCCGCTGGCCTTGACGATGAATTCCTCAGAGGAATGGGCTTTGGGCGTGATCTTGCCAGCCTCGATCGCGTCGGCGTTTTCAGCGTTATAGAGGTCCGCATAGGCGTTGAAGGCTTCGACCAGTTCGGCGTTGCTGATGGTCTGTTTCGGGGTGAAAACGCCCGTGCCGGTGATGGCGGCTTGGTACATCTAAAGTATCCTTTCTCGCCAATGGCTTGGCTCGTCCTGTTCATTCGGTTGGGCCGCTTGGGATTAACCCTTTGGTCATTGTCACAGCCTGTACACCGGGCGTGCACGGCGCGTGCATACGGTGGTCAGGGATTATTTTAACGAAATTGCAACAGACTTGCCACGGCTTTGACAGGGGAGGCGTTATGACTAAGCGCGGGCAGGTGCAGCGGATGCATATGAATTATTTCACCGATGTCATGCAGCAGGTGAAATGGGACGTGCATCAGGCGGTCTTGGACAATGGGGCGGTGCCGCGGGACTGGCATGAGATTGCCCGGGCGCGGGGGCGGCGGCCGAAGCTGCGGCTGACGATCCGGCTGGAAGAGGATGTGGTGAAATTCTACCGCGCCATGGGGCGGGGCTATCAGGAGCGGATGAACGATGTGCTGCGGGCCTGGATGCATGGGCGTTTGGCCGGGGTGATCGACGGGCCGGAGGCCGATGATTTGGAGCTGGCCTTGTTAATGCAATATCCGAGGCCGCGCACGGGGGAGATCGAAATGGCGCATCACGGGGTGGTGCGGCGGGATGACGGGCGGCTCTATTCGCTGAATGAGGAGCGGTATCTGGCGGAGGAGGAGGTGACCGGGGGCGAGGGGGCGCTGGGGGTGTTTCGGTCGTGCCGGGGTGGGGTGGGGTGAGGAGGCCGATGCCCGCTGTGCCACCGGACGGGGGCGGGGAGTTGAGGAGACTGTCTTGCGGTGGTTGCCCGGACTCAAGGCGCCCCGCGCCGCCGGGGAGCGCCCGACCGCCCCATGGGCGGGCGCTTTTGCGACCCTGTGCAACATATCCGGCGCAGATCATGGCTGAGAAATAAAGTGGTGGGCACGGCTGTTGCGATGCCCGCCCGCGGTCTGGCGCTGCCCGGCTCGGTGCCGGACCTTTCGCCCGCTGTGCCACCGGGCGGGGGGTGAAGGAGGGTGGGAGTTCGTGGTTAGCGTTGAGAAGGCGCGCTAGAAGCGCACCGTCTCACGCTGCCCCCGGGGCTCCGCCCGTTCGAGCCTCGGACTGTCCACTGGACAGTCCGCCCGCGCGGGGCGCGCGGGGCCGGCTCTCACCCCTGAAGCGCCTTGACCCCGATCTCATCCTCGGCCTGCGCCTTGATTGCCAGCGCGGCGGCATGGGCGCCGGCGGCGGTGGTGAAATAGGGGATCTTGTCGTAAAGCGCGATGGAGCGGATCGACTTGCTGTCTTCCACCGCCTGCGCGCCTTCGGTGGTGTTCATGACCAGATGCACATCGCCGTTTTTCATCAGGTCGGTGATGTCCGGGCGGCCCTCATAGACCTTGTTCACCACCTCGCAGGCATGACCGTTCTGCGACAACCACTGCGCGGTGCCGCGGGTGCCGATGAGGGTAAAGCCTTGGGACAGCAGGATTTCTGCGGCCTCCAGCATCGCGGCATCCTTGTCGGCGTCCTTGATCGACAGGAAGGCGCAGCCCTTGCGCGGCAGCATCGTGCCGGCGCCCATCTGCGCCTTGAGGAAGGCGCGGGGGAAGTCGCGGTCCCAGCCCATGACCTCGCCGGTGGAGCGCATTTCCGGCCCCAGAAGCGTGTCGACGCCGGGGAAACGGGCGAAGGGCAGCACCGCCTCTTTGACCGAGAACCATGGCATATTGGGGTCCGCCAGTGTCATCGGATCGCCCAGCGGCAGCGTGTCTTCGTAGGCGGCGGAGGCGTCGTAGGGGGCGCGCTGCGGGAAGTTCGAAAGCGGCTCCCCGGCCATGATCCGCGCGGCGATGGAGGCGATGGCAGAGTCGGTCGCCTTGGCCACGAAGGGCACGGTGCGCGAGGCGCGGGGGTTGACCTCAATCAGGTAGATCTCGCCGTCTTTCACCGCAAATTGGATGTTCATCAGGCCCACGACATTGAGCGCCTTGGCCAATGCGCGGGTCTGCTCTTCGACCTCGGCGATGATTTCGCGGGGGAGCGAGTAGGGCGGCAGGGAACAGGCGCTGTCGCCGGAGTGGACGCCGGCCTCTTCGATATGCTGCATGATACCCGCGACATGGACGTTTTCGCCGTCGCAGAGCGCGTCGACGTCCAGCTCCACCGCGCCAGAGAGGTAGCTGTCGAGCAGCACCGGGCTGTCGCCGGAGACGACGACGGCATTGGTGATATAGCGCTCAAGACTGGCCTGATCGCGCACGATCTCCATCGCCCGGCCACCCAGAACATAGGAAGGGCGGATGACCAGCGGGAAGCCGATTTCCTTGGCGATCTCCAGAGCTTCGGCGTCGGAATGGGCGATGCCGTTGCGCGGTTGCTTGAGGCCGAGGTTCAGCACAAGCTGCTGGAAACGCTCGCGGTCTTCGGCGAGGTCGATCATGTCGGGCGTGGTGCCAAGGATCGGGATGCCGGCCTCTTGCAGACCATTGGCGAGCTTCAGCGGGGTCTGGCCGCCGAATTGGACGATGACGCCGTGCAGCGTGCCGTTCTCCTGCTCGACGCGCAGAATCTCCATCACATGCTCAAAAGTCAGCGGTTCGAAATAGAGGCGGTCGGAGGTGTCATAGTCGGTCGAGACGGTCTCGGGGTTGCAGTTGACCATGATGGTTTCATAGCCGGCGTCCGTCAGCGCATAGCAGGCGTGGCAGCAGCAATAGTCGAACTCGATGCCCTGGCCGATGCGGTTCGGGCCACCGCCGAGGATGACGACCTTTTTACGGTCCGAAGGCCGGGCTTCGCATTCCGCCTCGCCCATCAGCGGGGCCTCGTAGGTGGAATACATATAGGGGGTTTGGGCTTCGAATTCGGCGGCGCAGGTGTCGATGCGTTTGAAGACGGCCTTGACGCCGAGGGCGAGGCGGGCGTCGCGGACGGCGGCTTCGCGCTGGTCGGTCAGAAGGGCGAGACGGGCGTCGGTGAAGCCCATCATTTTCAACTCGCGGAAGCTGTCGGCGTCGGTCGGCAGGCCGCTCTCGCGGATGGTCGCTTCGGCCTCGATGATCTCGCGGATGCGGGCGAGGAACCAAGGGTCGAACATTGTATGGGCGTGCAGATCGTCGTCGCTCATGCCGTGGCGCATGGCCTGGGCGATGGTGCGCATCCGGTCGGGCGTGGGGGCCGAGACGGCTTTGATCAGCGCGGCGATATTGGCCGGCGCGTCCTCGGGCTGGTCAGCGTCGAAGCCCGGAATGGTCACATCGTCAAATCCGGTGAGGCCGGATTCCATCGAGGCGAGGGCTTTTTGCAGGCTCTCGTGGATGGTGCGGCCAATCGCCATGGTCTCGCCCACGGATTTCATCGCGGTGGTGAGGTTCGGCTCGGCGCCGGGGAATTTCTCGAAGGCGAATTTGGGGATTTTGGTGACGACATAGTCGATCGAGGGCTCGAAGGAGGCGGGCGTGACGCCGGTGATGTCATTGTCGAGCTCGTCCAGCGTGAAGCCCACGGCGAGTTTGGCCGCGATCTTGGCGATGGGGAAGCCGGTGGCTTTGGAGGCGAGCGCCGAAGAGCGGCTGACGCGCGGGTTCATTTCGATCACCACCATGCGGCCATCGGCGGGGTTCACCGCCCATTGCACGTTGGAGCCGCCGGTCTCGACCCCGATCTCGCGCAGCACCGCGATCGAGTGGTTGCGCATGATCTGGTATTCTTTGTCGGTCAGCGTCAGGGCCGGGGCCACGGTGATGCTGTCGCCGGTGTGCACGCCCATCGGGTCGATGTTCTCGATCGAACAGACGATGATGGCGTTGTCGGCGGTGTCGCGCACCACTTCCATCTCATATTCTTTCCAGCCGAGCAGCGACTCGTCGACGAGGATCTGCCCCATCGGCGAGGCGTCCATGCCCGAGCGGCAGTAGAATTCGTAGTCTTCGCGGTTATAGGCCACGCCGCCGCCGGTGCCGCCCATGGTGAAGGCGGGGCGGATGATCGCGGGCAGTCCGACGTATTCCAGTGCTTCGAGGGCGAGGGTGACGCCGGCGGCGAGGTCTTTCTTGCCGTCTTCGCGCTTGGGCGCGGTGACGATGGTGGCCTTGGGGTTTTCGATGCCCAGACGGTCCATCGCCTCGCGGAAAAGCTTGCGGTCTTCGGCCATTTCGATGGCTTCGCGCTTGGCGCCGATCATCTCGACGCCGAATTTCTCAAGCACGCCCATTTCTTCGAGCGCGAGCGAGGTGTTAAGGCCGGTCTGGCCGCCCATGGTGGGCAGCAGCGCGTCGGGGCGTTCTTTTTCGATGATCTTGGCGACGATCTCGGGCGTGATCGGCTCGATATAGGTGGCATCGGCGAGGCCGGGGTCGGTCATGATCGTGGCGGGGTTGGAGTTGACGAGGATGACGCGGTAGCCTTCCTCCTTCAGCGCCTTACAGGCTTGGGCGCCGGAATAGTCGAACTCGCAGGCTTGTCCGATAACAATCGGCCCCGCACCAATGATCATGATCGACTGGATGTCGGTGCGTTTTGGCATGGCGGCCCCCTAATTTTGCAAATTGTCCTGCCTTATAGGGATGGCGACAGGGGCTGCAAGGGGGGAATGGGCCTGCGTCATAGGAAAAAGGGGTTTGGGGAAGATCAGCCGATTGTGGCGCGCGACGCGGGCAGCGGATCGGGGCGGCTGTAGAGGTAATCGCGCGTCAGCGGCACCGAATCGCGTTCGCGGGCGAGTTGGAATTGATAGACAGCCTGGGCCTGATGCTCAAAGGCGGCGATGCAGATCGCGAAGTAATAGCGGAACATGGCGATGAAACGCTCGTCATACATCTCGCGCAGCTTATCGACATTGGCCTCGAACCGCTTGCGCCAATGGCGCAGGGTGCGGGCATAATGCAGGCGCCAGATTTCAATGTCGCATTGCCAGAGCCCCGCCCGCTCCATCGGGCCGGCGATTTCCGAAAGCGAGGGGACATAGCCGCCGGGGAAGATGTATTTGTTGAGCCATGCGCTATGCGGCATCGGCGGGGCGCTGCGGCCAATGGCATGGATCAGCGCGACGCCATCGGGGGTCAGGAGATCGTGCAGCCGGGTGAAATAGGTGTCAAAGTTGGGCAGGCCCACATGTTCCAACATGCCAACGCTGACGATCCGGTCAAAGATGCCTTGGGTGTCGCGGTAATCCTCAAGGTGGAATTGCACGCGGTCAGAGAGGCCCTCGGCCTCGGCCCGGGTGCGGGCGGTGCGCAGCTGGTTTTCCGACAGGGTGATGCCGGTGACGCGCACGTCATGGTCCCGCGCCAATGTCAGCGCCAGCCCGCCCCAGCCGCAGCCGATGTCGAGCACATGCTGGCCCGGTTTCAGGCAGAGTTTGGCGGCGATATGCGCCTTCTTGGCCTCCTGCGCGGCTTCGAGGGACATTTTCGGGTCGGGGAAATAGGCGCAGGAATATTGCATGTCGGTGTCGAGGAAGAGGCGGTAAAGCTCGTCCGACAGGTCATAGTGATGCGCCACATTGGCCCGGGCCCGCTGCGGGCTGTTGCGTTGGATGATGCGCCGCAGATGGTAGCGGAAGTGGTCCGAAGAGACGACCCAGCCCGGCATGTCGCCCGCCTCGCGGTTGCGCAGCAGCACGCGCAGCAGATCATCAAGGCGGGTGTCGATCAGCACCAGCGTGCCGTCCATAAAGGCTTCGCCCAAGGCCAGTTCAGGGTTCAGACAGAGGGCACGCAGGGTGGCGGGATCGTTGATGGCGATTTGCACGGTTTCGCCAATGTCGGGACCGTAGTGGCGGCTGTCCCCATCGGGAAAGCGCACCAGCAGCCGGTCGCGCACCATCATGCCGTTAAGCAGTTGGCCGAGCAGTCCCTTCCACATGCCGTCCTCCTGTAGCCACCCAGAAGCGCAAGACAGATGCAAAGACCTTGTTTTGCCGCTCCAGCCTAGCCGAAAAAGCGGTTTTGGTCAATTCAGGCAGGGTCTTGCGGCAGGTCGGCATCCAGAAACACGCGCAGGGCGGCTTCGAACTCGCGGGGCTTTTCGGCGTGCAGCCAATGGCCCGCGTCGGGGATTTTCGCAAAGCGGGCCTGCGGGAACAACTCTTTGATCGGGGCGCGGTGATCGCGGGTCACATAGTCCGACGCGCCGCCCGATAGGAACAGCGTTGGCCCGTCGAATTGGCCCGAGACATCCGCAGGCCAGCCGATGATCTGGGGCATTTCGGCCTCCAGCGCGTCGAGGTTGAGCCGCCAGCGTTTGCCGGGAATGTCGAGCGATTGGGTAAAGAAGCTTTGCAGGGCGCGGTCGACCCCGGCCTCGGCCAGCTGGGCTTCGGCGTCCGAGCGGCGTTCAACCCGGGTGAGGTCAACATCGCGCATGGCGTCGATGAACATCTGCTGCGTGTGCCCATAGCTGACCGGGGCAATATCGGCCACCACCACGCGGCGCAGCAATTCGGGCCGGGTCAGGGCCAGCATCATCACCGCCTTGCCGCCCATCGAATGGCCGCAGATATCGACCGGGGCGCCGAGGTGGTCGATCAGCTCTGCAAGGTCTTGGGCAAGCTCCGCGTAGCTGTGGCTTTCGTGATGCGGGCTTTGGCCGTGGTTGCGCATGTCGACGGTCACGGTGCGGCGCGTATCGGCAAGGCGTTTGGCAATCACGCCCCAGTTGCGGCCTGAGCCATAGAGACCGTGGACAATGAGCAGGGGCGGGGCGGCGGTGGGATCGCCATATTCGGTATAATTCAGCATGGGGGCAAATTACGGCCATTGCAGGCCGGGGGCCAGAGCGATTAGATGCGCGCCATGATTGATGGCAATGAATTCACCGCGCGCGCCGAAGCCCTGCGCCCCCAGTTCAAGGAAAAACTGGGCGTCAAAGCGCATGATCTGCGCCATGCCTTTGGCCGCGCCGGGCGGGACTTGCCGCGCAGGCTGCGGGCCGATGGGGCCTTGCTGAGCCGCACCGAGCGGGTGGTTGGCAACCCGCATATCGCGCGGCAGTTGGAGGCGGCCCCGGTCTGGGAGGCCTTTGACCGGGTCAGCGCGTTTCTACGCGGGGTCGATGTGGGCCATCGCCGCCGCGGGCGCTTGTTGGACATTGCCGCGACGGTGGCGTTCAACCTGATCGTGGTTTTCACGGCTTTCGTGTTTTGGCTCTGGTGGCGCGGCTACGTCTGAGCCGCGCTGTTTGCCCTAGGCCGGGTCGTAATCCGCGTCCGAGACCTTTTCCATCCATTCGACCGCTTCGCCGACCTGCGCTTCTTGCAGGGCGATATGGGTCATGGCGCTGTCGGGGGCTGCGCCGTGCCAATGTTTCTCGCCGGGTTCAAACCAGACGACATCGCCTTCGTTGAGGGTCTTCACCGGGCCGCCTGCGGTCTGGGCACGGCCTCTGCCTTGGGTGACGATGAGGGTCTGGCCCAGGGGATGCACATGCCAGGCGGTGCGGGCGCCGGGTTGGAAGGTGACGCTGACGCCGCGCAGGCGGGCCGGGGCGGGGGCAGAGATCAGCGGGGTTATCTGGACCTCGCCGGTGAAATAATCTTCGGGGCCGGGCTCGACCGGGCGGCTGTTGGCGGGGTGGACAATCATATGGGTCTCCTTTGCAGGAGAATGTGGCGCGGTGGTGGGGGATCGGCAAGGGGGTGCGTGACCTTGCCTTGGAGGGCGGCGCCAGACCGCGGGTGGGCATCGGACCAGAAGTGGCTGCCACTTTATTTATCAGATTTGATGTGTGGTCGTGAGCGGGTGCTTGGTCGCAAAAGCGCCCGCCCATGGGGCGGTCGGGCGCTGCCCGGCGGCGCGGGGCGCCTTGATTCCGGGCTGGGCCGTATCGCCCGGCGACACGCCGACCATCGCCTTTCCTTCCCCCAGAGCACAATTTCGCAGCGTTCGGGTAGCCCCGCGCGGTGAGCGATTTAGGAGCGTATCTGGTAGCCAGCGGACGTCGGAACGCCCGCCAGGGAAGGCGATACCCTGCGCGCTGGGGATCGCCTCGTTTGCTTTACAGCTTCGGATACATCGGGAAGCGTGCGCAAAGCGCCTCGACCTCAGCCGCGACCTTGGCCTCGACCTCGGCATTGCCCTCAGCCCCATTGGCGGCCAGCCCATCGACCACTTCGATGATCCAATCCGCGATCTGGCGGAACTCGGCCTCGCCAAAGCCGCGCGTCGTGCCCGCCGGGGAGCCCAGACGGATGCCGCTGGTCACCATCGGCTTTTCGGGATCAAAGGGCACGCCGTTCTTGTTGCAGGTGATATGCGCCCGGCCCAGCGCCTTTTCGGTGTCATTGCCTTTGACGCCTTTGGGCCGCAGATCGACCAGCACCACATGGGTGTCGGTGCCATGGGTCACGGTGTCGAGCCCGCCTTTGATCAGCTGGTCCGACAGCGCCTGCGCATTGGCGATGACCTGTTTGGCGTAGTCCTTGAACGACGGGTCCAGCGCCTCGCCAAAGGCCACGGCCTTGGCGGCGATGACATGCATCAGCGGGCCGCCCTGGATGCCGGGGAAAATGGCGGAGTTGATCTTTTTCGACAGCGCCTCGTCATTGGTGAGGATCATGCCGCCGCGCGGGCCGCGCAGGGTCTTGTGGGTGGTGGTGGTGGCGACATGGGCATGGGGGAAGGGCGAGGGGTGTTCGCCCGCCGCCACGAGGCCGGCGAAATGCGCCATATCGACCAGCAGATAGGCCCCGACACTGTCGGCAATCTCGCGCATCTTGGCAAAGTCGATCTGGCGCGGGATGGCGGAGCCGCCGGCGATGATCATCTTGGGCTGGTGTTCTTTGGCCAGTTCGGCGACCTGATCATAATCGAGCAGATTGTCCTGTTTGCGCACACCGTATTGCACGGCGTTGAACCATTTGCCGGATTGGTTCGGCTTGGCCCCATGGGTGAGGTGGCCGCCGGCGTCGAGGCTCATGCCCAGAATGGTGTCGCCGGGTTGCAGCAGCGCGGTAAAGACACCCTGGTTCGCCTGGCTGCCGGAGTTCGGCTGGACATTGGCGAATTGGCAGTCGAAGAGCTTGCAGGCGCGCTCGATCGCGAGGTTCTCGGCCACGTCGACATGGTCGCAACCGCCATAATAGCGCCGGCCCGGATAGCCTTCGGCGTATTTGTTGGTCATGATGCTGCCCTGCGCTTCGAGCACCGCAGTGGAGACGATGTTTTCGCTGGCGATCAATTCAATCTCATCGCGCTGGCGGCCCAGTTCATCGCGGATGGAGGCGGCGATGGCGGGGTCGGAGTCAGCAAGGGATCGGGTGAAGAAATCGGACATCTGGGGTTCCTCATTGGGGGCAGGTTGCGCCTGTTGCCTATCGGAAACTTTACCGAAGGTGAAGGCTGTAAACCCTATCAGCGGAAGATATGTGCGGCAGCGCTGGTGGTGTGCGGAATAATGTGATTGTTTTGGCCCCAAACGCCGACCATCGGAAACTTTGCCCCCGGATAGATCGCCCGCCATGATGCAGAAAATTGCCTTTGTCGCCAGCCGCGCCAGCGTTGCCCAGACCGCGCGGGCCGCGTTGATCGGGCGTTATGGGGATGTGCCGCTGAGCGAGGCGGAGGTGATCGTCGCGCTGGGCGGGGACGGCTTTATGCTGCACACGCTGCATGACATCCAAGAGCTCGACGTGCCGGTCTACGGAATGAACCGGGGGACCATCGGCTTTTTGATGAATGAATACCATGAGGGCGATTTGCAGGAGCGGCTGGCCGCGGCGGAGGAAGCGGTGATCAACCCGCTGGTGATGCAGGCCACGCATATTGACGGGAGCCGGTCCAAGGCGCTGGCGATCAATGAGGTGTCATTGCTGCGCGCCGGGCCGCAGGCGGCGAAGCTGCGGATCACCATTGATGGCCGGCAGCGGATGGAAGAGCTGGTCTGCGACGGGGCGCTGGTGGCGACGCCGGCCGGGTCGACGGCCTATAATTATTCGGCGCATGGGCCGATCCTGCCGATTGGCGCGGATGTTTTGGCGCTGACCCCGATCGCGGCGTTCCGACCCCGGCGGTGGCGCGGGGCGTTGCTGCCCAAGGGGGCGACGGTGCGGTTTGATGTGCTGGAAGTGGACAAGCGCCCGGTGATGGCGGATGCCGATGGGAAGTCGCATCGGAATGTCACGCGGGTGGAGGTGACGTCGAACCCCCGAATTACGCATCGCATCCTGTTTGACCCGGGGCATGGGTTGGAAGAGCGGTTAATCTCGGAGCAGTTTAACTAGGGCCATTTGCTGCGGCCGGGCGGGCGAGGGCGCGGAGGTGTCAGCACCTTCCCGCCGTTTCCACCTTGGGTAGGAACCCCCGCCTTACGCTTCGCGTTTCTCCTGTGAAAGCGGTGTCACCGCTCTCATGGCCAAAGAAAGGAGACCTGCTATGAATTGGGATCGTATCGAAGGCAATTGGAAGCAGATGACCGGTGCGGCGAAAGCGCAATGGGGTGATCTGACGGATGATGAGATCGCCGAGACCCGCGGCAACCGTGAAAAACTGGTGGGCAAGGTTCAGGAACGCTATGGCGTGGCAAAGGATGAAGCCGAGCGTCAGGTGGATGAGTTCGCCGCGCGTTACTGAGCATTCCTAAGTGTCGCATGTGAAAAAGGCGCCCCGAGCGGGCGCCTTTTCTGTTTTTCGCGGCGCGCCGCTCAGGCCTGGTGCCACTCGCGGTCGCCCTTGTCGTCTTTGACGCGGGTCGGCAGGCCGATGTCGTCTAGGAGGGTAAAGAGCGGCTTGGGGTCCAGCTCTTCGACATTGACCATGGTGCCGGTGTCATAGGGGCCATCGGCGATTAGCAGGGCAAAGGCGACGGGCGGCACGCCCGCGGTATAGGAAATGCCCTGCGAGCCGACCTCGTTATAGGCGTCTTTGTGATCGGCGACGTTATAGACGAAAACCTCGACCTCTTCGCCGTCTTTCACACCTTTCACCAGATCACCGATGCAGGTCTTGCCGGTGTAATTGGGGGCAAGGCTCGACGGGTCGGGCAGCACGGCTTTCACCACTTTCAGCGGCACGACTTCGAGCCCCTCGGCGGTGGTCACCGGCTGTTCGGACAGAAGCCCAAGGTTCTGCAAGACGGTGAAGACATTGATGTAGTGATCGCCAAAGCCCATCCAGAAGCGCACATCGGCCTGCGGATAATTCGCGGCCAGCGAATGCACCTCGTCATGGCCCGACATATAGGCCTTTTGCTTGCCGACGACGGGCAGGTCCCATTCGCGGCCCACTTCGAACATCTTGTTCTCTTTCCACTCGCCGTCCTGCCAGCTGTAGACGGTGCCGGTAAATTCGCGGAAGTTGATCTCGGGGTCAAAGTTGGTCGAGAAATACTTGCCGTGATCGCCCGCGTTGATGTCGACGATGTCGATGGATTTCACCTCGTCCATGAACTCATCTACCGCAAAGCGCGCAAAGGCGTTGACCATGCCGGGATCGAAACCGGCCCCAAGGATCGCGGTCACACCAGCCTCGGCGCAGGCCTCGCGGCGCTTCCATTCGTAGTTGCCATACCAGGGCGGGGTCTCGCAGATTTTGCGGGGGTCTTCGTGAATCGCGGTGTCGATATAGGCGGCGCCGGTCTGGATGCAGGCTTCGAGCACGGTCATATTGACGAAGGGCGAGCCCACGTTGATGACGATCTGGCAGCCTGTGTCCTTGATGAGCGCGGCGACGGCCTCGGTGTCCATGCCATCGACCTCATGCGCCTTGAAGACGCCCTCCTGTTTCATCGCGCCTTTCTCATGCACGCTGGCGATGATCGCCTCGCATTTGGAGACCGTGCGGCTGGCGATATGCAACTCGCCCAGACGGTCGTTGTTCTGCGCGCATTTATGCGCCACGACCTGTGCGACGCCGCCCGCGCCGATGATAAGAACATTGCGTTTCATGTGAGCTACCTCTCTCAATGTCATGACAGGGCGGCGGCGAAATCATCATAGTCGAAATCGCGCACCATTGTGGTGGTTCCGTCCAACTCGCGCACAGCGATGCCGGGCATCTTGACGCCGTTGAACCAGTTTTTCTTGACCATCGTGTAGCCGGCCGCATCCTGAAAGGAGAGCCGGTCGCCCGGTTTCAGCGGGGCGTCGAAGCGGAACTCGCCAAAGATATCGCCGGCAAGGCAGGATTTGCCGCAGATCATCCATTCCTGCTCGCCGGTATCGGGGCTGATCTTGGCCGGTTCGCGGTAGATCAGCAGGTCGAGCATATGCGCTTCGATGGAACTGTCCACGATGGCGAGGTTCTTGCCGTTGAACATCGTGTCCAAGACGGTGACTTCCAGCGTCGCGGCCCCGGTGATCGCGGCTTCGCCCGGCTCCAGATAGACCTGCACGCCAAAGGCTTCGGCAAAGGCTTTGAGCCGCAGGGCAAGGCGGTCGAGCGGGTAGTCCCTGCCGGTGAAATGGATGCCGCCGCCGAGGCTGATCCACTGCATCTTATGCAGCACCGCGCCAAAGCGGTCTTCGATCAGGGTCAGCATCTCGTCGAAACGCTCGAAACTGTCATTCTCGCAATTGTTGTGGAACATCAGCCCGCTGATCCGGTCCGCAACCGCGTCAATGGCCGCCGGGTCATGCTCGCCCAGACGGCTGAAGGGGCGGGCCGGATCGGCGAGGTCGAAGTCGGAGGTCGAGACACCGGGGTTTACCCGCAACCCGCGAATGTGGCCCGCCGACTGCGCGTCGAACCGGTCGAGCTGGCCGATGGAGTTGAAGATGATCTTGTCGGCATGGCGCAACACCGCGTCGATCTCATGTTCGGCATAGGCCACGGAATAGGCATGGGTCTCACCGGGGAATTTCTCGGCCCCGAGACGCACCTCATAAAGCGAGGAAGAGGTCGAGCCGTCCATATATTCCGACATGAAGTCAAAGACCGACCAAGTGGCGAAACATTTCAGCGCCAGCAGGCAACGCGCGCCCGAGAGCGCGCGCAGGCGGGCGATCTTCTCCATGTTGTCTTGCAACCGGGATTTATCGATCAGGTAATAGGGGGTCTGCACTGTCAAACCTTTCTGGGCCTGGCCCGCCGAACATGTCGTCATGGTCTGCGCCGAGATGGTGCATTGCGGGGGCGCTTCGCATATTTTGGCCGCAGCCTGCAATTCAAAAAACGCCACCGGGGCGTCGCAGATGCCGACGCCGCGCCCGCTAAGGGTAGGGGCCGCGCCGCCGGGGGCAAGCGCGACCTATGTTGGCGGCTCAGCCCTTGGGGTAGCCGATGCGCCCGAGGGCGGCGCGGATTTCGTCCAAGATCGCCGGATCGTCGATTGTCGCCGGCGGTTTGAAATCCTCCCCATCGGCAACCTTGACCATCGTCGCGCGCAGGATCTTGCCCGAGCGGGTCTTGGGCAGACGGTCAACGACCACCGCCTGTTTGAAGGCCGCCACCGGGCCGATCTGGTCGCGCACGCGGGCGACACATTCCTCGACGATCTCGGCCTCGGGCCGGTCCACGCCCTTGGTCAGGCAGAGGAAGCCGACAGGCATCTGGCCTTTCAGCTCATCGCTCACCCCCACCACGGCGCATTCGGCCACATCGGGGTGGCCCGCCAGCGCCTCTTCCATGGCCCCCGTCGACAGACGGTGGCCCGCGACATTGATCACATCGTCGGTGCGCGCCATGATCCAGACGTAACCGTCTTCGTCGATCATGCCCGCGTCGCCGGTCTCGTAATAGCCGGGGAAGGTGGAGAGGTAGGATTTGCGGAAGCGCTCTTCGGCGTTCCAGAGGCCGGGCAGGGTGCCGGGGGGCAGGGGCAGTTTGATGGCAATGGCGCCCAATTCGCCCGGCGGTTGCGGCTGGCCGCTTTCATCGAGGATCTGCACGTCATAGCCGGGCATCGGCACGGTGGGCGAGCCGACCTTGACCGGCAACGCTTCGAGACCCGCGGGGTTGCCGACGATGGTATAGCCGGTCTCGGTCTGCCACCAATGATCGTAAACCGGCTTGTCCAGTTTTTCCTGCGCCCATTCGACGGTGTCGGGGTCGGCCCGTTCGCCGGCAAGGTAGAGCGCGCGCAGGCTCGACAGGTCGTATTTCTTGATCTCCTCGCCCTCGGGGTCTTCGCGTTTCACGGCGCGGATCGCAGTGGGAGCGGTGAAGAAACTGGCGACCTTATGCTCTTCGATCACCCGCCAGAAGGTGCCGGCATCGGGGGTGCCGACCGGCTTGCCTTCGAACACCACGGAGGTGTTGCCGGCAATCAGCGGCGCGTAGCAGATATAGCTGTGGCCCACGACCCAGCCCACGTCAGAGGCGGCCCAAAAGACCTCTCCCGGTTCGACGTTATAGATGTTCTTCATCGTCCAGTTCAGCGCCACCAGATGCCCCGCCGTGGGGCGCACCACGCCCTTGGGCGCGCCGGTGGTGCCGGAGGTATAGAGGATATAGACCGGGTGGTTGCCCTCGACCGGCACGCAGGGTGCGGGGCGCACGCCGTCCTGGGCGGCGTACCAGTCAATATCGCGGCCCCGGATCAGCTCGCAGGGGTTCTGGCCGCGCTGGAAGATGATGCAGACCTCGGGCTTATGCTCGGCCTGTTCGATGGCCCCATCGAGCAGCGGTTTATATTCCACCACACGCCCCGGCTCCATCCCGCAGGAGGCGGCGATGATCGCCTTGGGTTTGCAGTCATCAATGCGCACAGCGAGTTCGCTGGAGGCGAACCCCCCGAAAACCACGGAATGGATCGCGCCGATGCGGGCGCAGGCCAGCATCGCCTGAACCGCTTCGGGGACCATCGGCATATAGATCACCACCCGGTCGCCCTTTTCCACGCCCTGCGCCTTGAGCGCCCCGGCGAGCGCTGCGACCTGGGCCTGCAATTCGCTATAGGTCAGGGTCGATTTCTTGCCGGTGATCGGGCTGTCATGGATGATCGCGACACGTTTGCCATTGCCCTGATCCACATGGCGGTCCACCGCATTGTAGCAGGTGTTTACCCGGGCATCGGCGAACCATTCATAGATGTCATCGCCCCGGTCAAACAGCGCCTGTTTCGGGGCGAGGTCCCAGTCGATGGCTTCGGCCTGCTCCAGCCAATAGGCCTCTGGATCGTCCTTCCAGCGGTCGTAGGTCTCGCGGTATCCCATGGTGATGTCCTCCTGCCTTTTGTTACGCGCGGCTTAAGGCTGCTACAAGCCGGGCGCGGTGGCACAAAGTGGCGCGAAGGCGCGGGAACGGCAAGGGCGGGCAGAGCTGTTCCTTGGCCGCAAACGTGCTAGTTAGCCGCAAAACCCCTGTCCAGGAGCCGTTCGATGCGTTTTGCCCTTCCCTTTCTTGCCTGTCTTTCCGTCGCCGCCGCGCTGCCCGCCGGGGCGCAGGAACGGTCCTTCAACTTTGCCCTGCGCGGCGGTCTGGGGGTGGCGCCGGAATATCCCGGGTCCAGCAGCTACCATGCGACGCCCGATCTTGGCTTTACCTTTGGCGCACTGGAATGGGGCGGGCGCAAGATTGGCGCCGGGATCGGGAATGCGCCCAAGACCGGCTTTGGCCTGACCGGCTCATTCCGCTATCTGGGCGAGCGTGACGCCTCGGATCACCCGGAACTGGCCGGGCTTGAGGATATCGACGCGGCGGTCGAACTGGGCTTTGGGGTGGTCTACCGCGAGGTGAACTGGCAGGTTTTCGGCAAGGTTCGCCGCGGCTTTGGCGGGCATGAGGGGGTGACCGGCGACATCGGTGCCGATGTGATCTTCCGCCCGGATGAACGCTGGACCATCACCGCAGGCCCGCGTTTCAGCCTCGGCAATGACAGATTCGCGGACACTTATTTCGGCGTCGATACCCGCACGCCGACCTTCGCCGCCTATGAGGCCGAGGGCGGTCTGCTCGGCGCGGGGGTCGAGATTGAGGCGACCTACCGTCTGGATGAGGCCTGGGCGCTGGAAGGGGCCGTGGCCTATGAGCATCTGCTGAACGACGCCGCCGACAGCCCGATCACACAGGCGGGGTCAGAGGATCAATGGACCATGCGCTTGGGCGTGAGCCGCGCCTTCAACTGGCGGTTCTGAGCGGCTTTGCGCCGCCTCTCGGGGGCGCTGCATCATTTCCGACATCCCTGTCGAAAATGGATCAGTCTGGCGCCGGGATTTTGCGATGATGCAGGCAGGCGCGGCAGGGTGCGCGCGCCGTTCATGAGCAAAGGGGTCGCCCATGGGTGACAAGATCGGCAAGAAGAAAAAGCAAGCCAAGGGTGCGGCAAAGCCCGCGTCCAAGGCGCCCGCTTCGGTGGCGGATATTAAACCCGCAACAGCGCGCAAGTAAGCTCGGCCTTGGCCGAACCGCGCCGCCCCCCTGAAACAAGGGGGGCGGCGTTTTGTGTTTAGCCGTAATGCGCCACGGGCGTGCCCGCGATGGCGCCGACATTGAGCAGCCCACGGGCGGTGATGGCCGGCGAGACGATATGCGCGCGGTTGCCCATGCCCATCAGGATCGGGCCAACCTCCAGCCCGCCGCCCTTCATTTTCAGGATGTTACGCACGCCCGAGGCCGCATCCGCATGGGCAAAGACCAGCACATTGGCGGCGCCTTCCATGCGGTTGCAGGGCAAGAGCCGCGCGCGCAGGTCCGCGTCGAGCGCGGTGTCGATGTTCATCTCGCCCTCATAGACGAAATCATGCTGCCCCTCGTCGAGGATTTGCAGCGCCGCGCGCAGGCGTTTGCCGGAGCCTTCGCCCTGATTGCCGAACTGGCTTTGCGAACAAAGCGCCACTTTCGGCTCGATCCCAAAGCGGCGCACATGGCGGGCGGCGCCGATGGCGATTTCGGCGATCTGTTCGGGGGTGGGGTGCAGGTTGACCTGGGTGTCGGCGATAAACAGCGGCCCGTCTTCCAGGATCATCATCGACAGCGCCCCATGGGGGCGCAAGCCGTCGCGGCCCAGCACTTGATTGACGTAGTTCAGATGCCAGCCGAACTCGCCAAAGGTGCCGCAGATCAGACTGTCGGCCTCGCCGCGATGCACCATGACCGCGCCGATGGCGGTGGTATTGGTGCGCATCACCGCGCGGGCGATGTCGGGGCTGACGCCACGGCGGCACATCAGGCTGTGATAGGTCTCCCAATAGTCGCGGTAGCGGGGGTCGTTTTCGGGGTTCACCAGATCGACGTTCTGGCCCAGTTGCAGGTTCAGCCCGGCTTTCTCGATGCGCCGTTCGATGACCTCGGGGCGGCCAATGAGGATCGGCCGTTCCACGGTTTCTTCAATGATCGCTTGGGCGGCGCGCAGCACGCGCTCGTCTTCGCCCTCGGCAAAGACCAAACGGCGCGGTGAGGTGCGGGCCGATTCAAACACCGGGCGCATGATGAGGGCGGATTTGAAGACCGACCCGTCGAGGCGGCGTTTGTAGCCGTCAAGATCAGCGATGGGCCGGGCCGCCACGCCGGTCTCCATCGCGGCCTTGGCCACGGCAGAGGAAACCACGCCGATGAGCCGCGGATCAAAGGGTTTGGGGATCAGGTAATCGGCCCCGAAGGTGAGTTGCTCGCCCTGATAGGCCGCCGCCGCCTCGGCGCTGGTGGTGGCGCGGGCGAGGGCGGCGATGCCGTCGATACAGGCGATCTTCATCTCGTCATTGATCGTGGTGGCGCCGACATCCAGCGCGCCGCGGAAGATGAACGGAAAGCAGAGCACGTTATTGACTTGGTTCGGAAAATCGCTGCGCCCTGTGGCGATGATCGCGTCGGGGGCGACTTCCCGCGCGACGTCGGGCAGAATCTCCGGCGTGGGGTTGGCCAGCGCAAAGATGATCGGGCGGCTGGCCATTTTGGTGACCATATCCGGGGTCAGGACGCCGGGGCCGGAGAGGCCGAGGAACATGTCCGCCTCGGGGATCACATCATCGAGCGTGCGCAGCTCGGACTTCTGCGCATATTCGGCCTTGATCGGGTTCATATCCTCGGTCCGGCCCTCATAGACCAGCCCGTTGATGTCACAAAGCCAGACGTTTTCGCGTTTCACGCCGAGCTTCAGCAGCATGTTGAGACAGGCGATGCCCGCCGCCCCGCCGCCGGTGGAGACGATCTTGATGTCCTCGAAGCGCTTGCCCGCCACATGCAGCGCGTTCTTGGCGGCGGCACCCACGACAATGGCGGTGCCATGCTGGTCGTCGTGGAAAACCGGGATGTTCATGCGCTCGCGGCAGATGCGCTCGACGGTGAAACAATCGGGCGCCTTGATGTCTTCGAGATTGACGGCACCGAAACTCGGCTCCATCGCGCAGACGATCTCGGCCAGTTTTTCAGGGTCGGCCTGATCGAGCTCGATGTCGAAACAGTCGATATTGGCGAATTTCTTGAAGAGCACCGCCTTGCCCTCCATCACCGGTTTGGAGGCCAGCGCGCCGATATTGCCCAGCCCCAGCACCGCCGTGCCATTGCTGACCACGGCCACCAGATTGCCGCGCGAGGTGAAGCGCGCGGCGCTGTCGGGGTCTTTCTGGATCTCGATACAGGCCTCGGCCACGCCCGGCGAATAGGCGCGCGCCAGATCGCGGCCGTTGGCCAGCGGCTTGGTCGCGCGGACCTCGAGTTTCCCGGGGCGGGGGTGTTCGTGATAATCCAATGCGGCTTGGCGTAAATTGGGGGCGTCGGTCATCTTCTGTGCTTCTCCCGAATAATGGTTTAGCGTTAAACTATTTTTCGCGCGCGCGCAAAGCGGCTTTTGACAAAGGCGCGCGGGGGCCGGCCCCCATCGCCCCTGCAGGCGGTTTCCCCGACGTCTTCTTGGCCAAAAAGAGCAGGGCGGCGGGTTTTGCATCGCATAGGGCGGGGCAATTTTCTATAGTTCGGGAAAACGGGAGAAGATGATGCGTGATTTGCGTGATTTGCGGGATGCGGCGGTGAAGGTGCGGGAAAATGCCCATGCGCCCTATTCAGAGTTCAAGGTCGGCGCGGCGATCCGCACGGTCTCGGGGGCGGTGTTCAGCGGCTGCAATGTGGAGAATATCGCCTATCCGCAGGGCACCTGTGCCGAAGCGGGCGCGATTGCGGCCATGGTGGCGTCGGGCGAGCGTGAGATTGCCGAGGTCTATGTGGTGGCGGGCAGCGAGCTGCCGGTGACGCCCTGTGGCGGCTGTCGGCAAAAGCTGGCGGAGTTTGGCGGCGGGGACGTGACCGTCGTTATGGCGACCACCGGGGGCGAAGAGCAGCAGATGACCCTGGGTGATTTGCTGCCCGGCGCCTTTGGCGCGGCCCATATGAAAGGCTGAGCGGTGAACGCGCGGGAGATTCTGGCGCGGTTGCGCCATGGGCAGCCCTTGGACGCTGCGGCGCTCAGCTGGATGGCGCAGGCGCTGGCGGAAGGCGGGGTGAGCGACGCGCAGGCGGGGGCTTTTGCCATGGGCATCTGTCTGAACGGGTTGGACGATGCCGGGCGCGTGGCGCTGACGCTGGCAATGCGCGATTCGGGGCGGGTGCTGCAGTGGGATCTGGACGGGCCGGTGCTGGATAAACATTCCACCGGCGGTGTCGGCGATTGCGTGTCGCTGATCCTTGCCCCGGCGCTGGCGGCCTGCGGCGCTTACGTGCCGATGATCTCGGGGCGGGGGCTGGGCCATACCGGCGGGACGCTGGACAAGCTCGAAGCGATCCCCGGTGTGACGACGCAATTGGAAGAGGCGCAGTTTCGCGCGGTTGTGCAGGCGGCGGGCTGTGCCATCGTCAGTGCCAGCGGCGATATCGCCCCGGCGGACAAGCGGCTCTATGCGGTGCGCGATGTGACTTCGACGGTGGATTCGCTGGATTTGATCACCGCGTCGATCCTGTCAAAGAAACTCGCGGCCGGGCTGGATGGGCTGGTGCTGGATGTAAAGGTCGGCTCCGGCGCCTTCATGAAGGATATGGATGAGGCGCGGGCCTTGGCGCAGGCGCTGAGCAGCACGGCGACCTCGGCGGGTTGTCCGACCACGGCGATGATCAGCGATATGAACCAGCCGCTGGTGCCGAGCCTTGGCAATGCGCTGGAGGTGGCCGAGGTGATGCGGGTGCTGACCGGGGCGTCCGAAGGGCCGATTCTGGAGGTTGCGGCGGAGCTGGGCGGCGGTCTGCTGGCGAGCGGGGGGCTGGCGCCGGATGCGCAGGCCGGGGCCGAGGCGATCCGGGCGGCGGTGCGGGACGGGCGGGCGTTGGCGCGTTTTGCGCGGATGCTGTCTGCGATGGGCGCGCCGGAGCGCTTCGCCGATGACTGGTCGCGCTGTCTGCCCGACGCGCCGGTGATCTGCGCGGTGAAAGCGCCGCGTGACGGGGTGGTCAGCGCCATTGATGGCGCGGCGCTTGGCATGGCGGTCGTGGGTCTGGGCGGCGGCCGGGTGGTTGAGGCGGATGTGATCGATCCGGCGGTGGGCCTGTCGGAAGTGGTCCGCCTTGGGGCGCGGGTGGCGCAGGGGCAGCCTTTGGCGCTGGTCCATGCGGCGCGCAGCGACGCGGCAGAGGCGGCGGTCGCGGCGGTTTCGGCGGCGATCACGCTGGGCGATGCGCCGGTGGCGGAACCGAAATTGATCTTGGAAAGGATCGGCTGATGGCACGTGCATTTTTGGTGGTGATGGACAGCGTGGGCATCGGCGGCGCGCCGGATGCGGGGGCGTTCTTTAACGGCACCCTGCCCGATACGGGGGCCAATACGCTGGGTCATATCGCTGCGGCCTGTGCCGCGGGGCAGGCCGAAGAGGGGCGCAGCGGGCCGCTTCATATGCCCCATCTGGACCGGCTCGGACTTGGGGCGGCGTTGAAGCTCGCCAGCGGGGCCGAGGCTGCAGGGCTCGGGGCCGCGCCGCAGGGCCGCTGGGGCGCGGCGACCGAAGTGTCGCAGGGCAAGGACACGCCCTCGGGCCATTGGGAATTGGCCGGATTGCCGGTGCCTTGGGAATGGCATTATTTCCCCGACGAGACCCCCGCCTTTCCGCCAGAACTGTCGGCGGAAGTCGCGCGTCTGGCCGGGACCGAGGGTATTCTGGGCGATTGCCATGCCTCGGGCACCGCGATCATCGAGGCGCTCGGGGCCGAGCATTGCGCCACCGGCGAGCCCATTTGCTACACCTCCGCCGACAGCGTCTTTCAGATCGCGGCGCATGAGGAGGTCTTTGGCCTCGACCGGCTCCTGAAGCTTTGCGAGGACATCGCGCCGCGGCTGCATGAGATGAAGGTGGGCCGGGTGATTGCACGGCCCTTCACGGGCGAAGCGGGGGCTTTTGAACGCACCGCGAACCGGCGCGATTATGCGATCATGCCGCCCAAGCCGGTTCTGACCAATTGGGTGCAGAACGCCGGGGGGCGCGTCTATGCGGTGGGCAAGATCGGTGACATTTTCTCGATGCAGGGCATTGATGAGCTGCGCAAAGGGCCGGATGCCAGGCTAATGGAACATCTGCAGGATCTGGTGGCAGAGGGTGAAGAGGGCAGCCTGACCTTCGCCAATTTCGTGGAGTTCGACAGTATCTATGGCCACCGCCGCGATGTCTCGGGCTATGCCCGGGCCTTGGAATGGTTCGACGCGAAAATCGGCAAGGTCATCGCCGCACTGCGCGAAGGCGACATGCTGCTGGTGACCGCCGATCACGGCAATGATCCGACATGGGCGGGCAGCGATCACACGCGCGAGCGGGTGCCGGTGGTGATCGCAGGCACCGGGGCCGGTGAACTGGGGCAGTTGGGCTTTGCCGATGTGGCAGCGCTGGTGGCCGCGCATCTGGGGGTGGCGGTGCCGGGCTAGGGCAGCCTGTGCTTGCGAGATGCGCGCTTCTCCGGCTAGAAGCGAGGGAAATCAAGGAGCCTGCCGCATGACCGATACCCCCCCACATCTGACCGTCGTCGACCACCCATTGGTGCAGCACAAGCTGACCATTATGCGCGACAAGGGCACCTCGACCGCCGTGTTCCGCCAGTTGCTGCGCGAGATCAGCCAGCTTTTGGCCTATGAGGTCACGCGCAACCTGCCGATGACCACCATGCGCATCGAAACCCCGATGCAGGAGATGGACGCACCGACGCTGGACGGCAAGAAACTGGCGCTGATCTCGATCCTGCGGGCGGGCAATGGCTTGCTTGACGGGGTGCTTGAACTGATCCCCTCGGCGCGGGTCGGTTTCGTGGGGCTGTACCGGGATGAGGAAACGCTGCAACCGGTGCAGTATTACTTCAAGGTGCCCGAGGCGATGGAGGACCGTCTGGTCATCGCGGTGGACCCGATGCTGGCCACCGGCAATTCCTCGGTCGCGGCGGTTGATCTGCTGAAACAGGCCGGGGCGACGAATATCATCTTCCTCTGCCTGCTGGCCTCGCCCGAAGGGGTGGCCACGATGAAGGCCGCCCATCCCGATGTGCCGATCGTCACGGCGGCATTGGACGAATCCTTGAACGAAAAAGGCTATATCATCCCCGGTCTCGGCGATGCAGGGGACCGGATGTTCGGCACCAAGTGATCGGGTCTTTCCCGTGTCTCGGCGCGCGTCACGCTTTACTCAAGCCGCGCGCTGAGGCATCCTTTCTACCAGATTGTGTGGGGGCATCAGATGACACTTACCAGAACTATTGCCATGGCGGTCTTTGCCGCGACGCTGGGCGTCACCGGCGCGCAGGCGCAGGACAGCCGCAGCCAGCCGGCGGAATTTCCGCCCGCGTCCTATAAGGGCAAGCAATATGTCGATAGCGCGGGCTGTGTTTTCATCCGGGCGGGGATTGACGGCAATGTGTCCTGGGTTCCGCGCATGAGCCGCGCGCGCAAACAGGTCTGCGGCTTCCAGCCGACGGGGGGTGTTCAGGTGGCCGCCGCGGCCGCGCAACCGGCCGAGACGGCCGAGAAGATCACCGTGGCGGAGGCCGCGGCCCAGGCGAAGCCCAAGCCAAAACGGGTAAAGGAACTGCCGGTCGCGCGGCCGGCACCGCAAAAGACGGTGCGCCGCGTCGCCCCGGCGCCGAAACGCGCCCCCGCACCGGCTGTCGTGCATCAGCCCGCCCCGGCGCCCGTGCCCGTGGCACCGGTTCGGCAGGTCACGCTTTCGGCCCCCGCGGCAGGCGGATATGTCAGTGCCTGTCCGGGCGCCTCAAGGCTGTCGCAGCACTATATGCGGGGCGGCAAGGGCTATGCGGTGCGCTGCGGCCCGCAGGCTGAGGCGATCGTTTCCCATCGCAGCGCCCCCGGCGCGCCGCTGCGGGGGCAAGCGCCGCGGCCCTATCGCAGCGCCGCCCATGCGCCCGCCTATGCTGCCGCCCCGGCCCATGCTGTCGTGCCCCGGGCGGTGGTGACCCTCTCGCGGCCCAGCGGCCCGGCGCCGCGCGCAGTGGGCGCGCAGACGCGGATCGTGCCGAAACATGTGGCGCTCAACCGGATCAACACCACCAATGTGAAAGTCCCGCGCGGCTATCGCAAAGTGTGGGAGGATGACCGTTTGAACCCGCATCGGGCCGAACAGACTTTGAATGGCCGCGCCGACATGCTGCTGATCTGGACCCAGACCGTGCCGCGCCGCCTGATCAACCGCGCCACCGGCGAGGATGTGACCGCCAAAGTGCCGTTGGTCTATCCCTATCTCGATATCGCAACGCAGCGGCGCAAGCTGGGGCAGGTCAAGATCGTGAAACGCGACGGGCAGGTGGTCAAACGGGTGCTGCGCTACCGCAATGCCGCACCGCTGCACCGGGATGAGCGCCCCACCAAGCGCCGCGATGTGGTCTATTCCAGCCGCTCCAACAGCGCGGCTGCGACGGCTCAGACCGCCCCCCGCGCGGGCTATGTTCAGGTCGGCGTGTTCGGCAACCCGGCCAATGCGCAGCGCGCCGCGCGGCAGATTTCGCAGATGGGGCTGCCCGCGCGGATCGGACAGCAGAGCCGGGGCGGCAAGACCTATCACAGCGTGCAGGCGGGGCCGATTGCAGGCGGCGCCACCGATGCGGCGGTCACCCGGCTGCGCCGGGCAGGCTTCGGCGATGCCTATCTGCGGCGCTGAGAGAAACTGAACCAGAACAAGAGAAGGCCAGCCGCGCTGACAGCGGGCTGGCCTTTTTCATCGGCGCATTACCCGCCGCAGATGTTTTGCAGCCGCAGCCAATCGGCATCCGACAACAGCGGCGCGGTGAGCTTGCCGGTCATCGGATCACCTTCGATCAGCGGCAGGGTGTTTTCGCCGGTGATATCCTTGGCATAGGCATAGGGGGTGCTGCGCAATTCGGCTTGGGCAAAACGCGCCAGATGGGGCTCGATCTGCGGCACGGCGGTTTTGCGGGTCAGCAGGGTCTCGGCATAGCTGTTCAGCGCCTCGGGGGCGATATCGCCGGTGGTCAGGAGGCGAAAGGTCTCGCGCAGCCCCACGGTATCGAGCAGATCGCGCAGCGGATCATGGGCGGCGCGGGCGACGTCTTCGGTCAGCACATAGCCCGCCGCCACATCCGGCTCTTCGTGATCTTCCAGCACCGAGCGGTCCAGCACGATCAGACGTCCCGGCAGATGCAGGCTGGGGCGGGTCATATCGGGCAGCACCGCCAGCCGCCCGGCCTCAAGCCGTTTCGCCAGACGGCTGAGCGCGGCACTGCCGGTGGGGGTTTCACAGACCGGGCCAGAGACCCTTTCGAGCCGGTCCAGCAGCGCCGCCCCCAGCGAGGCGCGTTTGACCTCCGGCACCACTTTCAGCGCATGATCGCGCAGGGCGCCGGGCATCCAGAACAGCGCCAAAGCCGCGACCACCGCCACCGAGACCGCCACCCCAAGCCAGCGCAGGCGCCCCGGCCGCGGGCGGCTGCGGTTGATGGCGCGGCGCAGCTTTTCGATGGCCTCGATCATCTCGGTCTCATCGTCGGGCAGTTCCAGCGTTTCGCTGGCATCACCGTCGGGGTGATAAAGCGCCGGTCGCTGGCCCGCATTGGCCCGCTCGATCGCGGCCAGTGACCAATGGGTCAGCGCCTGATCCTTCAGATCGCTGATCACCAGCGTCGCATCACCGATCGAGACAATGACCTCGCGCCGCTGCGCATCCGGCCCCGGACGCCAAAGGCCCGTCGCTTCAATGCGGGCGTATTTTGTGAGTGCGGTCATGGGGTTCTGCTGCGGGCCTGTGTGTTTTCGGCACTCTACCATGCGCCGCGGGATCAGCAATGGCATGTGACATAAGGCGGTCCTGCGTCACAGCGCCGCCGCTTGCTTGCGCAGTTCGAACTTCTGGATCTTCCCGGTCGAGGTTTTCGGCAGCTCGCCAAAGACCACCCGTTTGGGGGTTTTGAACCCGGCGAGACTCTCGCGGGCAAAGGCGATGAGATCGGCTTCGGTCGTCTGGGCCTCCGGTTTCAGTTCGACAAAGGCGCAGGGCACTTCGCCCCATTTCTCATGCGGTTGGGCCACCACGGCGGCGAGGTTGACCTCCGGATGGCCCATCAGCACGCCTTCGACCTCGACGCTTGAGATATTCTCGCCGCCCGAGATGATGATGTCCTTGGCGCGGTCCGCGATCTGGATATAGCCGTCGGGATGCTGCACCGCGATGTCGCCGGAATGGAAGTAGCCGCCTGCGAAAGCCTCCTGCGTGGCCTCGGGGTTCTTGAGATAGCCCTTCATCACCGAATTGCCGCGGATCATGATCTCGCCCAGCGTTTTGCCGTCCATCGGGGTCTGGGTGATCTGCGCGTCGGTGACGGTGATGTCTTCCATCATCGGCATGGCGACCCCTTGGCGGGCCTTGACGGCGGCGCGCTCAGACTCCGGAAGCTCATCCCAATCGCCTTGCCAGAGACATTCGGTGACATGGCCAAAGGTCTCTGTCAGCCCGTAAACCTGGGTCACGTTGAAGCCCAGTCTCTCGATCTTGGACAGGGTCGCGGGGGCCGGGGGGGCGCCGGCGGTAAAGACTTCGACCGCATGGTCAAAATCGCGGCGTTCCTCCGCACGCGCGTTGACCAGCAGGTTCAGCACGATGGGCGCGCCGCCGAAATGGGTGACCCCGTGATCGGCAATGGCATCATAGATCGCCGCCGCCGTGATGTCGCGGCAGCCGACCAGCGTGCCGCCCAAAAGCGGCATCATCCAAGTGTGGTTCCAGCCGTTGCAGTGAAACAGCGGCACGATCTGCATGAAGACCGGGCGCAGCACCATCTGCCAGGAGACCACCGTGCCCATGGTCATCAGATAGGCCCCCCGGTGGTGATAGACGACGCCCTTGGGCCGCCCGGTGGTGCCGGAGGTATAGTTCAGCGCAAGGCTTTCCCATTCGTCCTGCGGCATGATCCAATCAAAATCAGGGTCCCCCTCGGCCAGCAGGTCTTCGTATTCGGGGTGCCGCCCGTTGGCCGGGTAGCCCGCATCCGGGTCCGGCACTTCGATAAGCGCCGGGGGCGGGCCCTCCATCTTGGCACAGGCGGCTTCGGCAAGCTCCAGAAACGCGCTGTCGACCAGCAGCACCTTGGCCTCCCCATGGTCGAGGATATAGGCCACCGTCCCCGCATCGAGCCGGATGTTGATGGTGTTGAGCACCGCGCCACAGGCCGGCACGCCGAAATGCGCTTCGGCCTGCGCCGGCAGGTTGGGGATCAGCGTGGCGACGACATCGCCCGGGGTCACCCCGATCCGGGCCAGCACCGAGGCCAGCCGGGTGCAGCGGTCATAGTATTGCGCATAGGTGACACGGTGGGTGCCATAGATCACGGCGGTCTGCTCGGCAAAGACCCGCGCCGCGCGGCGCAGATGTGACAGGGGCGTCAGCGGCACGAAATTCGCCGCGCATTTCTCAAGCCCTGTTTCGTCCGACATCCACCCCATCTGAGCCTCCCAAGCCTTTGATTGCGATTTGGGGTTGAGTATTGCTGCGAGGACGTGACTTTGCAAAGAGGGAGACAGGGAAAAAGGGGGGCAAGATGCAGGACACGGCGGTAAAATCAGGACTGGCGGCGCTTTGCGTCATTGGCGGCACGGCGGCCTTGGGGCTGACGGATAATTTCGTGCCCTATATCTCCGAGCGCGGCTCGCTTTGGCAGTTTCACTTTGTCCGGGGCATTATGGCGGTGGCGCTTCTGGCGGTGCTGGCGGCCTTGGGCTTCGGCTTCCTGCGGCCCCGGCGCTTTTGGGCGGTGGCGGGGCGCAGCCTGTTTCAGTCCGGCGCGATGCTGATCTACTTTGGCTGCCTGGCCTTTCTGCCGATTGGCGTGGTGGTGGCCGGGCTTTTCACCTCGCCGCTCTTCGTGCTGATGATCGCGGCGCTGTTTCAGGGCAAAGAGGTGGGCCGCTTTCGCTGGGCGGCGGTGGCTGTCGGTTTTCTCGGCGCGCTCTTGGTGATCCGCCCGGATCCGAATGATTTGCAACTGGTGGCCTTTCTGCCGCTGCTGGCGGGTGTGCTCTATGCCATCGGGGCCGTGGCGACGCGGGCCTGGTGCGAGGGGGAGAGCACGATGGTCATGACCGCCGGGTTCTTTGCCATGCTGGCGGTGATGGGCGGCATTGGCATGCTGGTGCTGCCCGGCGCCGATACGCTGGGCACGCGGGGTTTCGTGAGCCGCACATGGGGGCCGCTGGACGCCTCCATGTGGTTCTGGTTCGCCGTGCAGGCCGTGGGCTCGCTCTTGGGCATCGGGCTGCTGGTGCGCGGCTATCAATTGGGCGAGGCCGGCCATGTGGCGATTTTTGAGTATTCGCTGCTGATCTTTGCCAGTTTCTGGGCCTGGATGCTCTGGGGCCAGACCATCGCGCCGCTGGGTCTGGTTGGCATGGGGCTGATCGCCGGGGCAGGGGCGGTGATCGCTCTGCGCAGCGAGGCGCCTTCTACCCTGCGCGCGCCGGAGGCGGTGGAGTGATCATCAGCCCGGGCCGCCGCTATGCATTCGTGCATATCCCTAAGACCGGCGGCACCTCGCTGGCGCTGACGCTGGAGGGGCGGGCGATGAAGGACGATCTGATGTTGGGCGACACGCCGAAAGCCTTGAAGCGGCGTCGGCGGTTGCGGGGGGCGCAGGCTGCGGGGCGGTTGTGGAAACATGCGACGCTGGCGGATATTGACGGGCTGGTCTCGGCGGAGGAGCTGGACGGGCTGTTTTGTTTTACCATGGTGCGCAACCCGTGGGACCGGGTGGCGAGCTACTATCGCTGGCTGCGCGGGCAGGGCTTCGATCATCCGGCTGTGGCTCTGGCCAAGGCGGAGGATTTCGCCGGGTTCCTGCGGCATCCCCAAACGCAGGCCAGTCTGCGCGCCTGGCCCGCGCGGCGCTATATGGTGGATGCGGCGGGACGGGAGCGCTGTGATCTCTATATCCGGCTGGAGCATTTCGCGGCGGATGCGGCGCCGCTGTTCGAGCATCTGGGGTTTGAGTTGAAATTGCCGCGGGTGAACGCTTCGGAAGGGGTGGCGGCCTATACGCCGGAATTGCGGGACGTGGTGGCCGAGGTCTGCGCCGAGGATATCGCGCGGTTTGGCTACGTTTACGAAGAGCACTAGGCCCGGGACAAGCCGTAGGCGCCGGGCCATCGCCTGCCCGTCCCGGCGGGCTGGCGATTTGGTGAGGCTGGGCGCAACTCTGCAAAGTCGCACCAAGGCTGATCCATAAAGTGGCATGGATCAGCGTCACCATCGCCACCCCACGGGCAGGCGATGGCCCTTGTACTCTTCAAAGAAAAGGGGCGCCGAAGCGCCCCAATCTATCATGCTGCCTTCGAGGCATCCGGGTTGAACCGCCCGTAGAAGCTTTGGTTCTTCTGCGCCATCTCGCGCAGCAGGTCCGGGCAGGCAAAGCGCGCCCCATACTTCTCGGTCAGCTCGTCACAACGCTCCGCCGCATAGGGCGCGCCGATCATGTCGAGCCAGCTCAGCGGGCCGCCGGACCAGGGCGCAAAGCCCCAGCCAAGGATCGCGCCCACGTCACCCTCGCGGATGTCCATCAAGACACCTTCCTCCAGCGCGCGCACGGCCTCCAAGGTCTGCGAGAACAGCAGACGATGCTGCACCTCGATCAACTCGGGCTGTTCCTCGGCCACGGGGTATTTGTCGCCCATGCCCTGCCACAGGCCCTCACGCTTGCCCTTGGCGTCATAGCTGTAGAAACCGGCGTTGGCCTTGCGGCCCAGACGGCCCTCTTCCTCCATCCAGAACACCAGCGGGTCGATGTCGTCATTGGGGTATTCATCACCCATCGCGGCCTTTGTCGCGCGGGCAATCTTGGCACCCAGATCGATTGAGGTTTCGTCCATCAGCTGCAGCGGGCCCAAGGGCATGCCGACAAGCTTGGCGGCGTTTTCGATCAGCGCGGGCTCGACACCCTCCTGCACCATGCGCACACCTTCGTTGATGTAGGGAATGATACAGCGGTTGGCATAGAAGAAACGCGCGTCATTGACCACGATCGGCGTCTTGCGGATCTGGCGCACATAGTCGAGCGCCTTGGCCACGGCCCGGTCGCCGGTCTTCTGGCCCTTGATGATCTCCACCAGCAGCATCTTCTCAACAGGCGAGAAGAAGTGGATGCCGATGAACTGCTCATCGCGGCTCGACGCTTTCGCCAGATCGGTGATCGGCAGGGTCGAAGTGTTGGAGGCGAAAATGCAATCCTCGGGGATTACCGCTTCGACCTTCTGGGTCATCTCGGCTTTCACCTTGGGGTCTTCAAAGACCGCTTCGATGATCAGGTCACAACCCTTGAGCGCGTCGAGATCGGTGGTCGCGGTGATGAGGTCCAACGCCTTGGCCTTCTTCTCCTCGGTCGATTTCTTGCGGGCAATGCCCTTGTCGAAATAGCTCGCGGAATAGGCTTTGCCCTTGTCGGCGGCTTCTTGGGTCTGGTCGATCAGCACAACTTCGATACCGGCCTGAACCGAGACCAGCGTGATGCCCGCACCCATCATGCCGGCACCCAGAACACCCAGCTTCTTGACGCGCTGGTCCGGCACACCTTCAGGCCGAACGGCACCTTTCTCAAGCGCTTCCTTGTTGAGGAAAAGCGAGCGGATCATATTGCCCGAGGAGGGGTTCATCAGCACACTGGTGAACCAACGCGCCTCGATCTTCAGCGCCGTGTCAAACGGCACCAGCGCCCCTTCATAGACCGCCGAGAGCAGCGCCTTAGCCGCCGGATAGACGCCTTGCGTCTTGCCGTTGACCATCGCATTGGCGCCGACGAAGGTCATGAAACCCGCCGGGTGGTAGGGCGCGCCGCCGGGCATCTTGTAGCCCTTGGCGTCCCAGGGCTTCACCAGATCGGCGTCCTTGGCATTCAGCACCCAGTCGCGGGCGGCGGCCATCGGGTCCTCGCTGACCTCGTCGATGATCCCGGCCTTCTGCGCTGCTGCAGGGGCCACCATCTTGCCTTCCAGAAGGAAGGGCGAAGCCGCCATGGCGCCGAGCTTGCGCACCATCCGCGTGGTGCCGCCAGCACCGGGGAAGATGCCCACGAGAATCTCCGGCAGGCCGATGCGCGCCTTGGGGTTATCCGCAGCAAAGGTGCGATGCGTCGCGAGCGGCAGTTCCAGCCCGATGCCCGCAGCGGTGCCGGGGATCACGCAGGCCACGGGCTTGCCGCCCTTGTTGGTCTTGGGGTCCATGCCCGCGCGCTCGATCTTGCGCAACAGGGCGTGCATCTGCATCGTGCCTTCGAACAGACCCTTTGCCGGATCGTCGCCCGCGTCTTCCTTCATCTTGGCCAGCAGGTTCAGGTCCATGCCCCCGGCGAAGGAACCCTCCTTGCCCGAGGTGATGATGATGCCCTTCACGGCGTCATCGGCCAGCGCGTCGTCGATGTGCTTTTCCAGATCGCGCAAGCCCTCGAAGGACATGACGTTCATGCTCTTGCCCGGCACGTCCCAGGTGATGGTGGCGATGCCTTCGGCATCCTTGTTCATTGTGAAATCGGTCATTCTCTTGCTCCCTTCGCGGCTCACACGCGCTCGATGATGGTGGCGGCACCCATGCCGGACGCGATGCAGAGCGTGGCCAGCCCCACTTCCTTGTCGGCGCGCTCCATCTCATCGAGCAGGATGCCGATGATCATGGCCCCGGTGGCGCCCAAAGGGTGCCCCATGGCGATGCCGCCGCCGTTCACATTGACCTTGCTGTCGTCCACATCGAAGGCCTGCATGAAACGCAGCACCACGGCGGCGAAGGCCTCATTGACCTCGAAGAGATCGATGTCGCCGATGGTCATGCCGTTGTCCTTGAGGATCTTCTCGGTCACCGGCACCGGGCCAGTCAGCATGATGGTTGGATCGGTGCCGATCTTGGCGGTGGCGCGGATGCGGGCGCGGGGCTTCAGCCCATGCTGCTCGCCGAACTCCTTGTTGCCGATCAGCACTGCCGCGGCACCATCGACGATGCCAGACGAGTTGCCCGCGTGGTGGATGTGGTTGATCCGCTCCAGATGGGGATATTTCATCAGCGCGACCTTGTCGAAGCCGGGCATGACCTCACCCATCTGCTGGAAGGCAGGGTTCAACCCGCCAAGGCTTTGCATATCGGTCTGCGGGCGCATGTATTCGTCTCGGTCAAGGATCGCGAGACCGTTCTGGTCGCGCACGGTCATGACGGATTTGTCAAAGCGGCCCTCTTCCCAGGCCCGCGCCGCGCGCTGCTGGGACTGCATGGCAAGCTGGTCGGCCTCGTCACGGCTAAAGCCGAACTCGGTCGCGATGATGTCCGCGGAGATACCCTGCGGCACAAAGTATTTCTCCATCGCCAAGGTCGGGTCCACGGCAATCGCAGCACCATCGGCACCCATCGCCACGCGGCCCATCATCTCGACACCGCCGGCGATATAGCCATTGCCCGCGCCGCCTTTGACCTGGTTGGCAGCAAGGTTCACCGCCTCCATTCCGCTCGCACAGAAACGGTTGATGGCAAGGCCCGGGATGCGCTCATCAAGGTCCGAAGCCAGCACCGCCGAGCGCGCCAGACAGCCGCCCTGTTCCATCACCTGGGTCACATTGCCCCAGATCACGTCCTCGACGGCATGGCCTTCAAGGTTGTTGCGCTCCTTCACGGCATTCAGCGTCTGGGCCGACAAGCGCAGCGAGGTCACCTCGTGCAATGCGCCGTCCTTGCGGCCCTTGCCGCGCGGGGTGCGCAGGGCGTCGTAGATGTAAACGTCTTGGGTCATGTCATGTCCTCCGGGTCAGGCGCGGTCAGCAGGGCTGCCGGGCATCAAATCATAGGGGGCTTTCCAGCCCGGTGTTTCGCTCAGACGCGTGAGCCACGCGTCGATATGGGGCCAGTCGCTGCGGTCAAAGCCGAAGGGCTCGGGGTAATAAAGATACCCGCAGCAGCTGAGGTCCGCGTTGGTCAATTCGTCGCCCACGATCCAGTCGCGGCCGTCGAGATGGTCGTTCAGCACGCCGTAAGCGGCCTTGAGCCGGCCCTGGTTGAAGGCGATGACCTCGGCGGGGCGTTTGTCTTCGGGCAGGAAGTTCATCAGAAAACGGGTCATCCCGGCGACGGAGCTGAGCTTGTGGTTATCCCATAGCACCCACCGCAGGATTTCACGCCGTTCCGTCGCGTCGCGGCCGCCGAATTTGCCCGACTTTTCCGCGACGTAATCCTGAATCACCCCGGATTGCGTCAACCGCAACTCACCGTCGATCATCACCGGCGCCTCGCCCATGTTGTTGATCTGCGCGCGGTAGTCTGGCTGGCGCGTCTGGCCGCCGAAGAAGTCCACCTTCACCGGTTCCCAGTCGAGCCCCGACAGTTCCAGCGCGAGCGCCGCCTTATAGGCGTTGCCGGATTCACCAAAACAATAAAGCTGAATGGTCACGTTGTTCTCCTTCTCAAATCTCGGCGCCCGCAGCATCTTCGGACGGTATTTTTAAAAGGATGAAAGGGGGCAGGGGGCGCCTTATCTTCATCCTTTCTTAAATACCTCTGCACCGGTGTTTCGACCCGCGCGCGGTCAGAGGCTGCGTGCGATCAGTTCCTTCATGATCTCGTTGGTGCCGCCGTAGATGCGCTGGACGCGGGCGTCGGCCCACATTTCGCCCACGGCATATTCCTGCATGAAGCCGTAGCCGCCGTGCATCTGCAAGCAGACGTCCAGCACTTCGCCCTGGGTATCTGTGAGCCAGTATTTCTGCATCGCCGCCTTGTCGACGCTAAGCTCGCCGCGCAGATGTTCCGCGATGCATTCGTCGAGGAAAGCGCGGGCCACGGCGGTCTTGGTTTTGACCTCGGCCAGTTGGAAGCGGGTGTTCTGGAACTGGGTGAGCGGGCCGCCGAAGGCTTCGCGTTCCTTGCAGTAGGTGATCGTGCGGGCCACCGCGCCTTCCATGGCGCCGACCGCGCCGCAGCCGATGATGAGACGCTCTTGGGGGAGCTGTTGCATCATCTGGTAGAAGCCCTGACCCTCGTCCTGGCCGAGGATGTTTTCGGGCGGGATTTCGACATTGTCGAAGAAAAGCTCGGAGGTATCGGCGGCGTGCAATCCGACCTTGTCGAGGTTGCGGCCGCGTTGGAACCCTTGCGCCCCGTCGGTTTCGACCACGACGAGGGAGACGCCTTTGGAGCCTTCCTTGGGATCGGTTTTGGCCGCCACGATGATCAGGTTGGCGTGCTGGCCGTTGGTGATGAAGGTCTTCTGGCCCGAGAGCTTGTAGGCGTTGCCGTCGCGGATCGCCTTGGTCTTGATGCGCTGCACGTCGGAGCCGGTCGAGGGTTCGGTCATCGCCAGCGCGCCCACGAGCTCGCCCGAGACCATCTTGGGCAGCCAGCGTTTCTTCTGGTCTTCGGTGCCATAGGCGAGGATGTAATGCGCGACGATGCCGGAATGGATGCCGTGGCCCCATGAGGCGAGGTTGGCGCGGGAGCCTTCGATCAGGATCGCGGCTTCATGGCCGAAATCACCGCCGGCGCCGCCGTATTCTTCGGGCACCGAGGGGCAGAGCAGGCCGAGCGCGCCGGCTTGGGCCCAAGTCTCGCGGTCCATCTCTCCCTGTTTGCGCCATTTCTCGAACTTGGGCGCCCATTCGGTATTGATGAACTGCGCCGTCATATCGGCGATCATCTGGTGTTCTTCGGTCATCCAAGAGGATGTCTTGCCTTGCGTCATCCGCCCCTCCCCAGGGTTCAGCGTTTGCGGGCGTCCAGTTCGGCGTTGAACAGGCGCAGCCGCGCGGTCAGGTTTTCTTCGTTCATCACCGAGTTGAAATTCTCGAACAGGAACGACAGTGCTTCGCCTTCGTCGAGACCGGCCTCTGCGCTGAACTTTTTCAGCCTGCGGTAGCCTTCTTCGGTCATGGCGACGGGGAAGCGGCGGGTCAGGCGGAAGCGTTTGGGCATGGTCTCTCCGAAAGTTGGGTAGGGTGGGGGGGGCTGGCCCCCACCCCCCGGTTTAGAAGTTTGCAGCCTCCAGCGCCATGACCGTATCCGCGCCCGATTGGATGCGGGTGAGGTGCAGGGCCGTGGCGGGCAATTGGCGCGCCATATAGTAGCGGCCTGTCGCCAGTTTGCTTTCGTAGAAGGTGGCGTCGCCGCTGCCGGTCTTCAACGCTTCTTTCGCCGCCAGACCCATCTTGGCCCACATCAGGCCAAGGCAGACATGGCCGAACATATGCATGAAGTCATTGGAGCCGGCGAGCGCGTTGTTGGGGTTCTTCATGCCGTTTTGCATGAAATACATGCCCGCCGATTGCAGATCTTTGCTGGCCGCTTTGAGCGGGTCAAGGAAGGCGGCGTCAAACTCGGCGTCTTGGCCCGCATTCTTCTTGATGAAGCCTTTGACCAGATCGAAGAAGGCCATGACGTGCTTGCCGCCGTCCTGCGCCAGTTTGCGGCCCACGAGGTCGAGCGCCTGCACGCCATTGGCGCCTTCGTAGATCTGCGCGATGCGCGCATCGCGGGTGAACTGCGACATGCCCCATTCTTCGATATAGCCGTGGCCGCCATAGATCTGCTGGGCCTTCACGGTCATGTCGTAGCCCTGGTCGGTCAGGAAGCCCTTGATCACCGGCGTGAGCAGCGAGACGAGGCCATCGGCGTCCTTGTCGTCGGCGCGGTGCGCCGCGTCGATCATCGTGGCGCCCCAGAGGATGAAGGCACGGGCGGCTTCGACGAAGCTTTTCTGATCCATCAGCGCGCGGCGGATGTCGGGGTGCACGATCAACGGGTCGGCGGGTTTTTCGGGGAATTTGGCCCCGGTCACCGCGCGGCCCTGAAGCCGGTCATTGGCGTAGATCACGGCGTTTTGATAGGCCACTTCGGCCTGCGCCAGACCCTGCATGCCGACGCCAACACGGGCCTCGTTCATCATGGTAAACATGGCGCGCATGCCCTTGTGCTCGGTGCCCAAGAGGTAGCCGGTCGCCCCGTCGTAGTTCATCACGCAGGTGGAGTTGCCATGGATGCCCATCTTTTCCTCGATGGAGCCGACGGAGACGCCGTTGCGCTCGCCCAAGGAGCCGTCTTCGTTGACCATGAATTTCGGCACGATGAAAAGCGAGACGCCCTTGATGCCCTCAGGCCCGCCTTCGATCTTGGCCAGCACCAGATGGATGATGTTGTCGGCCATGTCATGCTCACCCGAGGAGATGAAGATCTTCTGGCCGGAGATTTTATAGCTGCCATCCTTCTGCGGGGCGGCCTTGGTGCGCATGAGACCCAGATCGGTGCCGCAATGCGGCTCGGTCAGGTTCATGGTGCCGGTCCATTCGCAGGAAACCATCTTGGGCAGGTAGGTGTCTTTCTGCGCCTCGGTGCCATGGGCGAGGATCGCCGAAGCCGCGCCATGGGTCAGACCCTGGTACATGGTGAAGGCCTGGTTCGCGGCGGAGAACATCTCGCCCACGGCGGTGCCGAGGACATAGGGCATGTTCTGCCCACCGTATTGTTCGGGCATGTCGAGGCCGGGCCAGCCGCCTTCTTTGACCTTTTCAAAGGCTTCCTTGAAGCCTTTCGGCGTATAGACCACGCCATTTTCCAAACGGCAGCCTTCCTTGTCGCCCACGACGTTCAGCGGGGCGAGCACTTCGGAGGTCAGCTTGCCGGCTTCCTCAAGGATGGCGGAGGTGAAATCGGGCTCCAACTCGTCATAGCCGGGGGTTTGGCTCTCGGTGACTTTCAGCACGTCATGCAGAACGAATTGCAGGTCTTTGGTGGGGGCTGTGTAGCTGGGCATCTAGGCTCTCCGGGGGGTCTTTTAATGGATGTCGGGGATTATTCGGCGGCGCGGCGCGTCTGGTTCATGGAGGCGATCATCTTCTCCCCCCATTTCAGCTGGTCCTTGAGGTCATCAATGGCCTCATTCAGCTCATCGCGGCGGGATTCGAGATCGGCCAGACGGGCGCGGGCGACGTCATAGGCGGCGGCGATCTGGGTCTGCTGCTGGTCGCCCATGTAATAAAGATCGAGCAATTGGCGAATCTCTTCGAGGCTGAAGCCAAAGCGTTTGCCGCGTAGGATCAGCTTGAGCCGGGCCCGGTCGCTCTTGGTGAACAGGCGTTTCTGGCCTTCCCGATGGGGGAACAGCAATTCCTTGGCCTCATAGAAACGCAGGGTGCGGGGGGTCACTTCAAAAGCATCGCACATTTCGCGGATGGTCAGTGTGTCGGCAGTCATATCATGTCTCTCAGAGCATCGTTTGTAGACTTCAGGTGGTGACTTGCCTCGCTGATACAATGAAAGCTTACGTTGACGTAAGCGATACGTTGCGTCACTTCTGCGCAGGGAGGCGCGGATCGTCCCATGGCGACGGACTGTCGTCGGCGGTTGCGCAAACCTGTTGCCTTTGGGCAAATGGGGCAGGCAAGTTGAGGGGCATTGATGTCAGACAGAACCGCATTGGATTGTTTTTCACGCTGCTGTGCCGAGGCCGAAGACGGGGTCGCCCTGGCGCACTGCGGACTGAATTTCTATGCGGGCTATGGTATCAATTCGGTCAGCTATCATGGCGATGACAGCGAGGCGACGGCGGTTCAGTTTGATCGCGACATGAGCGTCTCCGATGAGCCGCGCTGGACGGCCCATATTCTGGACCGGGCAGCCTTGGGCGTCAGCCCGATCGAGAATCTCGCCCGGCGGCGGATCCTGCCGTTTTACTGGTCCGAGGTTGCGGAGCTCACGCGGATGACCAAGGCCGAACAGAGCTATCTGCGCAGGGTGCTGAAAGCCTACCCGAACGATGGTCTGGCGATTCAGGTGCATGGGCCGCAGGGGGCTGCTGCGGTAGTTTCTCTGGGGTTTGCGGCGGCGGCGCCGAGATTGTCCAAGGTTGATATCTTTACGCTGCACAGCGCGGCGCAGATCGCGCATCTGCGCTATTCGGTGATGATGGAAGATGGCGGCGCGCAGGATGCAAATCTGTCGCCGCGCGAAATCGAAGTGCTGGAATGGATCGCCGCTGGCAAGAGCAACGGGGTGATTGCCGAGATCCTTGGGATCTCCCCCCATACGGTCGACACCAATGTCCGGCGCATCTTTTCCAAGCTTGAGGTCAACGACCGCACCACCGCCGCGATCCGCGGTCTTGGCACGGGGATATTGCGGAAACCGAAAAAAGACCAATCTTGAACCAGTTTGGTATTGGTTGTCACGTGGTCGCGTGACATGACTTGTGCTACGGCCACCGGTAGAAAGGTGAGCTGAAACCATAGGGATCGAGCATGTCCAACCATCAGAGCATCACGCACCCCGCCGCGGGTGCCGGCGGTTCCGCAGCCCAGGACGCGGCACAGGATGAAACCACCGCACGTGTCCTGCGCGACCTCAGGGCCGCCTCTGATCTGGTGGAAAACGGCGCCTTTGACCTTGCCGGGCAGGCCAATAACGATACGGTGTCCGACATGATCCGCGTGGTGGCCGATTTGCAGCTGCTGATTTCGCAATTGTCGGGCCGCCCGTCTCAGTAACAGACCTGCCCGCCGTCACAGGCGCCCGGGGTCAGCCTGATTACTGCACCAATGCGGCAGCGGTATCGTCGCGCAGCTTTTGCAATTCGGCCATGGCTTCGTCCAACTGGCGGCGCTGCTCGGCCAATTCGTCCAACTGCCCATCCGCCATCGTCACCCAAGCGCGCATCTGCGCCTCGGTGCCTTCTTTCTCATAGATCAGCAGCCATTGCCGGATATCTTCCAGCGCAAAGCCGAATTTGCGGCCGCGCAGGATGAGCTTCATCCGCGCCCGTTCGCGCGGACCGTAAAAGCGGGACCGCCCTTCGCGGTGCGGTTGGAGCAATTCGATGTATTCGTAATAGCGCAGGGTGCGGGGCGTTACGTCAAAAGCCGCGCACATTTCTTTGAAAGTCAGGCGTTCATCATCCAAAGCATCTACTCCTTACGCGCAAACTATGGTCAGCGGCGGGGATGCGCAACCGCTGCTCTTGCCCTTTCGCGATCCCCCCGTGATAAAGGGGGAAACCAGCCGCGAGGGACCGGACCGCATGTCGGAGAAGTTGAAATTTGCGCGCCAGTTCATTCAGGCCCTGCCGCATTCCATGGCATTGGGCATGGAGCTGCGCGATCTGGGCGATGGCTCGGCCGAGATCACCATGCCCTATGACGAAAAACTGATCGGCGACCCCAAGACGGGTGTCATCCACGGCGGCGCGGTCTCGGCCCTGATGGACACCTGCTGCGGCGCGGCGGTGATGAGCCATCCAAGCAACCCCGCGGCCACGGCGACGATGGATCTGCGCATCGAATATCTGCGCGCCGCGACCCCGGGCCAAGCCATCACCACCCGCGCGACCTGCTATCACGTCACCCGCTCGGTCGCCTTTGTCCGCGCCACGGCGACGGATGAGGATGCCGAGAACCTCGTGGCCACCGCCACCGGAACCTTCACCGTGGAGGGCCACAAATGAGCACCCGTCGCAAGCCAGAGCCGGTTCAGGTCATCAAGCAACGCCGCGACGGGGTGCTGCGCGCGCTGGTCGAAGGCGTGCCCTACATTCAGTTTCTGGGCATCCAGTTGGAACGACGCGGCGATGAGTTGACGGGGGTGATGCCCTATACCGACCAGCTGATCGGCAACCCGATCCTGCCGGCGCTGCATGGCGGGGCGACGGCGGCGTTTCTGGAAGTCACGGCGATCATCACGCTAAGCTGGGGGCTGATCTGGGAAGATATGGAAAGCGGCGCGCTCGATCTCGACAATCTGGACGGCGATCACCTGCCGCGTCTGCCCAAGACGATTGATTTCACCGTCGACTACCTGCGCACCGGCCTGCCGCGTGACGCCTATGCGCGGGCGCGGATCAACCGCTCCGGGCGGCGCTATGCCAGCGTCCATGTCGAAGCCTGGCAGGACAACCGCAGCCGCATTTTCGCCCAGGCCACCGGCCATTTCGTGCTGCCGCAACGGCGTGGCTGAGCCGGAAGCCGAACCGCTCACCGAGGCCGAGGTCCGCGCGGTGGAGCGCGGCACGCTGGCGGCCCGCGATGTGGTGACGCACCGCCGGGTGCTCAAGATCGCCGTGCCGATCGTGATTTCCAATGCCACCGTGCCGATCCTTGGCGCGGTCGATACCGGCGTTGTGGGCCAGATGGGGGCCGCGGCGCCCATCGGCGCGGTCGGGCTGGGGGCGATCATCCTCTCGGCGCTTTACTGGATTTTCGGCTTTCTGCGCATGGGCACCGTGGGGCTGACCGCCCAGGCCGCCGGCAATGGCGAAACCGGCGAGGTCGCGGCCCTGCTGACCCGCGGTCTGCTGATTGGCGCGGGCGCGGGGCTGGCGCTGATGGCGCTGCAACTGCCGCTCTTTTGGGCCTCCTTTCAGATCGCCCCGGCCTCGGCAGAGGTCGAAGGGCTGGCGCGGCAATATATGGCGATCCGCATCTGGTCGGCCCCGGCGGCAATCTCGATCTATGCGATCACCGGCTGGCTCATCGCGCAGGAGCGCAGCCGCGCGGTGCTGGTCTTGCAGGTCTGGATGAACGGGCTGAACATCCTGCTCGACCTGTGGTTCGTGCTGGGGCTTGGCTGGGGCGTCGAGGGGGTGGCGATTGCCACTTTCCTCGCGGAATGGAGCGGGGCTGTGCTTGGCCTGTGGTTCTGCCGCGCGGCCTTTGCGCAGCCCGCCTGGCGCGACTGGGTGCAGGTGTTTGACCGCCCGCGCTGGAAACGGATGATGCAGGTGAACACCGACATCCTGATCCGCTCGCTGCTGTTGCAGGCGATCTTTGTGTCGTTTCTCTTCATGGGCTCGGGGCTGGGCGATGTGACCTTGGCGGCCAATCAGGTGTTGCTGCAATTCCTGATGATCACCTCTTACGGGCTCGATGGTTTCGCCTTTGCGGCTGAGGCCATCGTCGGGCGGGCTTATGGCGCGGGCCAGCGGGATGTGCTGCGGCGCGGGGCGCTGCTGACCTCGGCTTGGGCGCTTTTGGTGAGTGTCCTGCTGGCCGTCGCCTTTGCGCTGGCGGGCGGGGCGATCATTGACCTGATGGCCAAGGCGCCCGAGGTGCAGGTGCTGGCGCGGGTCTATCTGCCCTATATGGTCGCGGCCCCGCTCTTGGGCTGCGCCGCCTATATGCTGGATGGGATTTTCATCGGGGCCACACGCTCGCGCGATATGCGCAACATGATGCTGCTGTCCTTTCTGTTCTATGCGGCAGTGGCGGCGGCGCTGGTGCCAAGCCTGGGCAACCACGGGCTCTGGGCCTCGCTGCTCATCTCCTTCGTGGTGCGGGGCATCACGCTGGGGCTGCGCTACCCGGCGCTGGAGCGCGCGGCGGGTTAGAGCAGGGCTTTTACCACTTCCGGCGGGCGGCCAATCACCGCGCGGCTGTCGCGAAAGGCGATCGGGCGTTCAATCAGGATGGGATGGGCCGCCATGGCGTCGAGAAATGCATCCTCGGGGCTGTCCTTGGTGAGGCCCAATTCCTTGAACGCGGCCTCGCCGGTCCGCACCATCTCGATGGCTGGCACCCCCAGAGCCTCCCGCGCGGCGATGATCTCCTCGCGCGAGGGGGCGTCTTCGAGATAGCGGCGCAGCGTCACCGACACGCCCGCCGCTTCGATCAGCGCCAGCGTCTGCCGGGACTTTGAGCAGCGCGGGTTGTGCCAAAGGGTAATCACAGCCACTCCGCGCGCTTGCTGCCCACCGCCTCGGCCACGGTGGCGAAACCGTCGCGGGCCAGCAGTTCGTCCAGCCCTGTGGTGATCTCTTGCACCAGACCGACCCCGCCGAAAACCAGCGCGGTATAGAGTTGCAGGGCCGAGGCCCCGGCGCAGATCTTGGCATAGGCGGTTTCCGCGTCCGAAACACCGCCCACGCCAATGAGCGGAATGTCCGTCAGCCCCGCGAGCCGTGCGAGCACGCGGGTGGAACGCTGAAACAGCGGCGCGCCCGACAGGCCGCCCGCCTCCTGCGCATGGACGCTGGCAAGGCCGCTGCGGTCGAGCGTGGTATTGGTCGCGATGATCGCGGCGACACCAGCGGTCTGGGCGACCTCGGCCACATCCTCGATCTCGGCCTCGGTCAGATCGGGGGCGATTTTCAGAAACACCGGCGTGGCACCCCGCACTTCCATCACCCCTTCGAGCAGCGCGGCCAGGGCGGCCTTGCCCTGCAGGTCGCGCAGTTTCTCGGTATTGGGCGAGGAGACATTGACCGTGGCAAAATCCACGTGATCCCGCGCCACGGTCATCACCTTGGCAAAATCGGCGGCGCGGTCTGCACTGGTCTTATTGGCGCCAAGGTTCAGCCCCACCGGCACCCCCGTGCCCCGGCGCGAGAGCCGCGCGCAGATCGCCTGCATCCCGTCGTTGTTAAAGCCGAAACGGTTGATCGCGGCGCGGTCTTCGGTCAGGCGGAACAGCCGCGGGCGCGGGTTGCCGGGCTGGGGCAGGGGGGTGGCGGCACCCACCTCGATAAAGCCGAAGCCGGCCCGCGACAGGGGGGCGACGGCGGTGGCGTTCTTGTCAAAGCCCGCCGCCAGCCCGACCGGGTTCGGCAGGTCCAGCCCCGCCAGCGTGGTCCGCAAACGCGGCGAGGTTTGCGGGCCGGGGGCCGGGGCCAGCCGCCCGCGCAGCGCGCGGATCGCCAGACCATGGGCCGCTTCGGGGTCAAGCCGATGCAGGGCGCGCAGGCCCAGTTTCTCTAGCAGCGGCGTCATGCTTGCGCGTCGCCCAATCCTGCGGGGAACTGATGCACCCCATCAACCAGCGGCAGCGGCTGCGCCCAGAGCACGTCATCCATCGTCAACTGCCGGTAGAGATGCGGAAACAGCGCCCCGCCGCGCGAGGGCTCCCATTCCAGCGCATCGCCAAGCGCCTCACTGTCCACCGCAAGCAGGAACAGCCCGTCAACCCCGGCGAAATGTTTAGCGGCGGTTTCTGCGGCCTGTTCAGCGGTGGAGAAATGCACATAGCCATCGGCCACATCAATCGGCGCCCCATCGGTGGCCCCGTTCTCGCGCAGCGCCGTCCATTCGTCGGCGCGGAATATCTTGAAAATCAGCATGGCTTCTGATGCCCGCCGCAGGACGCAGGGTCAAGAGGCGCAGGGTGACCAAGGGGCAGGCAATATGATCTTTGACAGAACCCACGCCCCGCGCCACGATGCCGATAGAACAATCAACAGGGGACCAACCGATGAAACGATTCCTGACCGCAGGCGCGGTGCTGGCGCTGACCACAGGCATGGCGGCGGCAGAGTATAAGCTCACCATTCTGCACACCAATGATTTCCACGCGCGCTTTGAGCCGATCAGCAAATATGACGGGCCATGCAACGCCGAAGACAACGGCGAAGGCAAATGTTTCGGCGGCTCGGGCCGTTTGATGACCGCCATCACCGAGGCCCGCGACCGCGCCGAGAACAGCATCCTCGTCGATGGCGGTGACCAGTTTCAAGGCACGCTTTTTTACACCCAATACAAGGGCAAGCTGGCGGCCGAGATGATGAACAAGATGGGCTATGACGCGATGACCGTGGGCAACCATGAATTCGACGATGGCCCCGAAGTGCTGCGCGGCTTTATGGATGCGGTAGACTTTCCGGTGCTGATGTCCAACGCCGATGTCTCGGGCGAGCCGCTGCTCGCCGACAAGCTGGCAAAATCCACCGTGATCGAGAAGGGCGGCGAACAGATCGGCCTCATCGGCCTCACGCCCGAAGACACCCATGAGCTGGCCAGCCCCGGCGATAACATCACCTTTTCCGATCCGGTGGCCGCGGTGCAGGGCGAGGTCGATCTGCTGACCGCCAAAGGCGTGAACAAGATCATCGTGCTGAGCCACTCGGGCTATGGCGTCGACCAAAAGGTCGCGGCGGAAACCAGTGGCGTCGACGTGATTGTGGGCGGCCATACAAACACGCTTCTGAGCAACAGCAACGAGCGCGCCGAGGGGCCCTATCCGACCATGGTGGGTGAGACCGCGATTGTGCAGGCCTATGCCTACGGCAAGTTTCTCGGCGAGTTGAATGTCACCTTTGACGACGAAGGCAACATCACCACGGCCGAAGGCGAGCCGCTGATCATGGACGCCGCCGTGACCGAGGATCAACCCACGGTGGACCGCATCGCCGAGGCCGCCAAACCTCTCGACGAAATCCGCAACCGGGTGGTGGCCGAGACCTCCGAGGCGATTGACGGGGAGCGCGGCAGCTGCCGGGCGCAGGAATGTTCGATGGGCAATCTTGTCTCTGACGCGATGCTGGACCGGGTCAAGGATCAGGGCATCGACGTGGCGATCTCCAACTCCGGCGGTCTGCGCGCCTCCATCGACGCGGGCGAGGTGACCATGGGCGAAGTGCTCACCGTGCTGCCCTTCCAGAACACGCTCTCGACCTTTCAGGTCAGCGGCGCGACATTGATCGAAGCGCTGGAGAACGGCGTGAGCCAGCACGAGGAGCAGGCCGGGCGCTTCCCGCAGGTCGCGGGCATGTCATTCGCCTTTGACCCCAAGGCCGAGCCGGGCAGCCGGATCAGCGATGTCATGGTCGGCGGCGCGCCGATTGATCCCGAAAAGACCTATGGTGTGGTGTCCAACAACTATGTCCGCAACGGGGGCGACGGCTACGCGATGTTCAAAGACGCCGACAACGCCTATGACTACGGCCCCGATCTGGCGGATGTCACGGCGGAGTATCTGGCGAAGGACGGGACTTATAAGCCCTATACCGATGGCCGCATCACCATGAAGTGAGGCGATGGATTGTTAAGAGGGGCGCGCCCGGATGCGGGCGCGCCTTTTGGCGGATGTGTTGGAGGGGCGCAGATGACTGCTTGTGGGCATTCGTTGTCTGGGGGGCGCTCAGCGGACGAAGCTGCCGTTTGAGCAGCGAGACAGCGTCACCCATTTAAGCGCATGCGTGCTTCACTCCGACTTCCCGTCGCAGGAACAAGCTCGGATGCTTTTCCCAAACCGAAGGGTGGCATCCCGGAATATACAGCCTCGTATTGTCCGGCCTTTACCTGATAGGTCTCGTGCCAAATTCCGACGTCTTCTCGGCTACTTTTCATGCGTCTGTTGAAGGCGCTCCACGCAGGAAAATGCGCATGCTCTTTAGAGCGGGCATAGGCTTCAAGATGATCAAAACTACGCCAATAGTGGACAATCACGCCCATACTCAAACCGGTATGTCCTAGAAAGCCGGTCTCGTTCGAAGGCAGGGCATCAAGCTCTTTCAACATCTTTGGCATGGCCGTAATCACTGGCACCCATTTATGCAGTTTCCACGGCTTATTGATCCTTATGCCTATCAGAAAGACTACAAAGTCACCTTCGATATGGGCCGCCAATCTTTCGCTGCTCACTGTTGCCATGGTTTTGGGCCTTTGAGCTTTTTCTCAGATCGACAAGGTTGCGCAGAACCGGATGGTCTATGCAAATGATTTTTCTCAACCAGACGATATGGGTCTAATCCAGACACCCCCCCCCTCGCCGATGCTCCCAGCCCAATCTCGTCGCGGTCACCAACCCATCCGCCAAGCGGCTTGCCCCACCGCGGACACCCCCTCCCGCTTCCCCGGCCCCAACGCATTCAACCCTGCCACCCCGCGCCCGAGCGCTTGGCCCCCTTGCGCCTCCGTCCCCGCAGGCTACACAGGCGGCAGATAGATAGGAGACCGCCATGCTCACCCCCTTCCACCTTGCCTATAACGTCCGCGACCTCGACCAGACCCGCGCCTTTTACGGCGATGTTCTGGGCTGCAGCGAGGGCCGCTCGACCGAGACCTGGGTCGATTATTCCTTCTTTGGCCACCAGATTTCCCTGCATCTGGGCACGCCTTTCGCCACGGCGGCGACGGGCAAGGTTGGCGAGCATATGGTGCCAATGCCGCATTTGGGGGTGGTTTTGCAGATGGACGATTGGAAGGCGTTGGCCGAACGGTTGAAAGGGGCAGAGGTCGATTTCGTGATCGAGCCGTCGCTGCGTTTCGAAGGCGAGGCGGGCGAGCAGGCCACGATGTTCTTCCGCGACCCCTCGGGCAACCCGATCGAGATCAAGGGCTTTGCGGATATGGACCGCGTTTTCGCGCAGTAGCCATGCGAAAGCCCCGCCATTGGGCGGGGCGGACCAAGGCGCAAGCCGGGGCGGTTAATCCGCCGGGGCGGGCGCGAAGGTGATCGCACCTTCCAGCAGTGTGGCGGTGTCGCCCGGGGCCGAACCGCTAAAGGTCTCGGGCGTGTCGGCATTGACCGTCAAGGCAAAAGACCCCTGCGCCGGGATCGCGCCACTGGTCCAGACCTCGCCCGCGCCGGTGACGGTGTGGCTGACGGTGGTGTTGTTGTAAAAGACCAGTTCATCGCCCGGTTGGACATGGGTCAAGGCGGGGAAATAATCGCCCTCAACGATGACTATGGTGCGGCTTTCGGCCGAGGCATTGGTGGCGGAAAAAGCGGTCGCCACAACCGCAAGCGCAGCGGCGCCTTTGCGGAATTTACTCAGCATCATCATGCTCCTTCTGGATGCCCGGTGCGGGCCAATATGCCCTCACTTACCGTGGGAATGCGGCATAACTTGGGCGCCGGGGGCAAAGGCGTCAGCCGGGATCGGCCTGTTGCGCCAGCCAGTTGCGAAAGGACAGCAAGGCGGCGCTTTCATCCCGGTCCTCGGGCCAGACGAGGTAGTAATTCCCGATGCTCTGGGTGGTCTGCGCGGCGGCCAGCACAAGTTGCCCGTCGTTAAGGTAGGGTTGGGCAAAAAACGTCGGCAGCAGGGCCACGCCGAGGCCATGGATCGCGGCCTGCGCCATGGTTGAGAATTGGTCGAACATCATGCCGACGGGCGGGTCTTCGGTCTCGCCCAGGGTGCCAAGCCAGCGCGCCCAGCCGCGCGGGCGGGTTTCCAGATGCAAGAGCGGCAGCCGCCTGATCTCGCGCGCATCCTCCAGCGGCTCTGACAGCAGATCGGGCGCGCAGACCGCCACCACGGTTTCCGGCAGCAGCGGAAGATAGCGCACGCCGGGCCAGTCCTCATGACCAAAATGAATGGCCGCATCAAAACGGCTGCCGTCAAAGGCAAAGGGGCGCAGCCGGGTCGAGAGGTTCACCGTCACCTCCGGATGATCGCGGGCGAAATCGCGCAGACGCGGGGCCAGCCAATGCATGCCAAAGGCCGGGAGAATCGCCAGATTAAGCGTGCCGCCCACCGGATTGGTCCGCGCCGAGACCGAAGCCTGCGCCAGGCGGTTCAGAATGTCGCGCACCTGTGTCACATAGGCCAAGCCCGCCTGCGTCGGCGTCAACCGACGCCCCTGCCGGATCATCAGCGCCACGCCTAGCTGCTCTTCCAGCGTCTTGATCTGACGGCTCACAGCGCTTTGCGTCAGGTTCAATTCCTGCGCCGCCGCGGTGGCCGTGCCAAGCCGGGTGACCGCTTCAAAGGACAGCAGGGCAGAGATCGAGGGTAAGAAACGGCGCGGCGCGATCATATGACTTTTTCTCATGAAATCAGGACAAAGCAGCGATAGAGTTCCCCTGCGCGATTTGCAATACTGCCGCAAATCACATCACCCGAAAGGATGCCACATGACTGCCGACGCCCCCGCGCTGCGCGCCAAGGACAAACCCGATCTTGGGACCTTCGACTGGACGGACCCTTTCCGCCTCGACAGCCAGTTGACCGAAGACGAGCGCATGATCCGCGATTCTGCCCATGCCTATGCGCAGGAAAAACTTCAGCCGCGCGTGATCGAAGCCTTCGCCGACGAGAAAACCGACGCCGAGATCTTTCGCGAGATGGGCGAGATGGGCCTTCTGGGCGTCACCATCCCCGAGGAATACGGCGGTCTGGGCGGCAACTATGTCTCCTACGGTCTGGTTGCGCGCGAGGTCGAGCGCGTCGACAGCGGCTACCGCTCGATGATGTCGGTGCAGGCCAGCCTCGTGATGTATCCGATCTATGCCTATGGCTCCGAAGAGCAGCGCCAGAAATACCTGCCCAAGCTCTGCTCGGGCGAATGGATCGGCTGCTTTGGCCTGACCGAGCCGGATGCGGGTTCCGACCCTGCCGGCATGAAGACCCGCGCGGTGAAGACCGAGAATGGCTATAAGCTGACCGGCTCCAAAATGTGGATCTCGAACTCGCCCATCGCCGATGTCTTTGTGGTCTGGGCCAAATCCGACGCGCATGACGGCAAGATCCGCGGCTTCGTGCTGGAGAAAGGCATGAAGGGTCTGAGCGCGCCGAAGATCGGCAATAAGCTTTCCCTGCGCGCCTCCATCACCGGGGAGATCGTCATGGACGGGGTCGAGGTTGGCGAAGACGCGCTGCTGCCGCATGTGCAGGGGCTGAAAGGGCCCTTCGGCTGTCTCAACCGCGCCCGCTACGGCATCTCCTGGGGGGCGATGGGCGCCGCCGAATTCTGCTGGCACGCCTCGCGCCAATACGGGCTTGACCGCAAGCAGTTCAACAAGCCGCTGGCGCAGACGCAGCTGTTCCAGAAGAAATTGGCCGATATGATGACCGAAATCTCGCTCGGCCTGCAGGGTTCGCTGCAAGTGGGCCGTCTGATGGACGCCGCCAATGCCGCGCCCGAGATGATCTCCATCGTCAAGCGCAACAACTGCGGCAAGGCGCTCGACGTGGCGCGGATGGCGCGGGACATGCACGGCGGCAACGGCATCTCGGGTGAGTTCCAGGTGATCCGCCACATGATGAACCTTGAGACCGTGAACACCTATGAGGGCACCCATGACGTCCACGCCCTGATCCTGGGCCGCGCCCAGACTGGTTTGCAGGCGTTCTTTTAAACAACGGTTACGGGGGGATCTGCGCCCCCCAAACCCCCACCAAGTATTTGAGGCCAAAAAGAGCGGCAGCCTGTCTCTCTTTTTGGCCAAAAATACGTTCGCCGATGGCAAGAAATTATATACCGAGAGGCCCCATGGACCGCGTTGCAATCGTTCATGAGAACTTCCTTCGTCGCGTTGCGGCGGAGGATTTTCCCGTTTCCACCTCTGACAAAAAGGCGCTCGACCGGGACGCGCTGGAGCAGCTTTACCGGGCGCAGGTGCTGAGCCGGGCGCTCGATCTGCAAAGCCGCGTGATGCAAAAGGCGGGGCAGGGGTTCTACACCATCGGCTCCTCGGGCCATGAGGGGATGGCGGCGGTGGCGGCGGCATTGCGCGTCGATGACATCGCCTTTTTGCACTACCGCGATGCCGCCTTTCAGATTGCCCGCGCCGATCAGATCGAGGGGCAGGACATGCTGCGCGACATGCTGTTGAGCTTTGCCTGTTCGGCAGAAGACCCGACCAGTGGCGGGCGCCATAAGGTGTTGGGCTCGCGGCCGCTGATGATCCCGCCGCAGACCTCCACCATCGCCAGCCATCTGCCGAAAGCGGTGGGGGCGGCGCATTCCATCGGCATGGCCCGGCGCAACCGGCCTGAACATGCGATCCTGCCGCGCGATGCGATTGCCATGTGCAGTTTCGGCGATGCCTCGGCGAACCATTCCACCGCGCAGGGGGCGATCAATGCGGCCTCCTGGACCGCCGTGCAAGGCGTGCCCTTGCCGCTGCTCTTTGTCTGCGAGGACAATGGCATCGGGATTTCCACCAAGACCCCGACGGGCTGGATCAAAGCCTCGATGTCGGGGCGTCCGGGGCTGAAGTATTTCGAAGGCGATGGGTTGGACCTACATGCGGCATATGCTGCGGCAAAGGAGGCGGCGGATTATGTGCGGGTGCACCGCAAGCCGGCTTTCCTGCATCTGCGGACGGTGCGGCTTTATGGTCACGCCGGGGCGGATGTGGCGACGTCTTATCTGCCGCGGGCCGAGGTCGAGGCGGATGAGGCGAATGATCCTCTGCTGCATTCCGCACGGCTTCTGGTCGAGGCGGGGATGGCCGCCGATGCGGCGCTGGCGATCTACCGTGACACGCAGGACGCGGTGGCCAAGGCCGCCGATGAGGTGGTCAAACGCCCCCGGCTCAAGACGGCCTCGGATGTGATGGCGAGCCTTGTGCCGCCCAAGCGCGCCTGCGCCCCCAGCAACGGGCCGAGCGCCGAGGCGCGGGCCGAGACCTTCGGCAGTGACATGGCGCAGATGGATAACTCGCAGCCGATGTCGCGGCTGATCAACTGGGCGCTGCATGATCTGATGCTGGCGCACGCCGAGACCATGTTGATGGGCGAGGATGTGGGCCGCAAGGGCGGGGTCTATGGCGTCACCCAGAAATTGCAGAGCCGCTTTGGCCCGGGCCGGGTGATCGACACGCTGCTGGATGAGCAGAGCATTCTGGGACTGGCCATCGGCATGGCGCATAACGGCTTCGTGCCGATGCCCGAGATCCAGTTCCTTGCCTATCTGCACAATGCCGAGGACCAGTTGCGCGGCGAGGCGGCGACGCTGCCGTTCTTCTCGGACGGGCAGTGGAGCAACCCGATGGTGCTGCGCATCGCGGGGCTGGGCTATCAGAAAGGCTTTGGCGGGCATTTCCACAACGACAACTCGCTGGCCGTGCTGCGCGATATTCCGGGGATCATCATCGCCTGCCCCTCGGCGGGGGATGAGGCCGCGATGATGCTGCGCGAGGCGCACCGCTTGGCGCGTGAGGAGCAGCGGGTGGTGGTCTTTGTCGAGCCGATTGCGCTCTATCCGATGCGCGACCTGATGGAGCAAGGGGACGGCGGCTGGATGCGGCGCTACCCGGCGCCGGACCAGCGGATCGGGCTGGGCGAGGTTGGCGTCAGTGGCGATGGTGCCGATCTGGCCATCGTGAGCTATGGCAACGGCCATTACCTGAGCCAGCAGGCGGCGCATGATTTGGCGGAACAGGGCGTGGACGCGCGGGTGATTGATCTGCGCTGGCTGGCACCTTTGCCGGAGGCGGCATTGCTAGAGGCGATTGGGGATCGGCCGGTGCTGATCGTGGATGAATGCCGCCGCACCGGCGGGCAGGCCGAGGCGCTGATGGCGCTGATGGCGGAGCGTGGTGTGAAGCGCTTCGCGCGGCTGACGGCAGAAGACAGTTTCATCGCCACGGGGCCCGCCTATGCGGCGACCCTGCCCTCGCGGGAGGGGATCGTGGCGGCGGCGAAGGACGTGCTGGGCTAGGGCGCAAAAAGGCCCGGAACCAAGGGTCCGGGCCTTATCGACGCTTGCCGGGCCGTCCCGATCGCAACGGGCGTTGCAGCATCGTGACGGCCTTTTCAGGGACCTGCTCAGGTCTCTTTCTTGTCGTCCACGATCTTCATCTGCGCGACGCCGCTTTCGCCCAGATCGACCTTGGCGAAGGGGCCGCCGTGGCACATCTGGCCGGGGTCGGTGATGTCGACCGGGCCTTCTTCGGCCAGCACTTCTGCGGCGAATTGCTCGGCGTTGTCCTTGGGGCGGTAGCCGAGGAAAGAGGCTTTGGAATTGTCCACCGGGGCGCGGTCGTTGTTCGACACGCCGTAGATCACCGAGAAGCCGACCGAGGGCGTGTCCACCGCGCGGGTCACCAAATGGATCAGATCGTCATAGCTGAGCCATGAGCCGAGCGCGCGGGAATTGTTGACCTGTGCGGCGCTGAGGATGCGCAGATGCACGGATTCCAACTGGCGCTTGTCCCAATACATGGAGCCAAGGTCTTCGGTGAAACATTTGGCGAGACCGTAGAAAGTGTCGGGCTTATGCGGGGCATCGATGCCGATGAAATCGGACTTCTTATGCATCCCGACCGCATGGATCGACGAGGCATAGACCACGCGCCGTGCGCCCGCTTGATAGGCCGCTTCCCACACGTTGTAGGAGCCGACGAAGTTCGGGCCGAGCAGCTCCATGAAAGGTTTTTCATCCACGATGGCGCCGAAATGCACGACCATATCTGCGCCTTCGATCAGCGGCGCGATCTGGTCGTATTCCGCCAGATCGGCCTTGGCGTAGCGCTCGCCCTCGTAGAGCTTGCCGATGTCGTCCGCGATGTCGGTGCTGACCAATTCCTCGCACATCGCCGCCAGCGGCTCGCGCAGGTAGGAGCCCAGCCGTCCGGCGGCGCCGGTCAGGACCAGTTTTTTGAATTTCATCTCGTTATCCTTTCAAGTCTTTGAAATCTTGTCGTGAACGCTGGCCTGCAAGGCATCCGCACCGCGCGCCAGCAGGCCCGCATCGGTGCCGCAGGCGACAAAGGTGAAACCTTCGTTCAGCAGCTCTGCCGCGAAATCGGGGTCGGTGACCAATGTGCCGACGGGAATGCCTTTGTCCATCAACAGCTTGGCCGCCGGGCGGATCAGCTCCCAGATCTCGGGGTGAAGGGTCTGTCCCAGATGGCCCATATCGGCGCCGATATCGGCCGGGCCAAAGAAGATGCCGTCGATCCCCTCAACCTCGGCAAAGGCGGCGGCGTTCTCGACCGCGGCGCGGGTCTCCAACTGGATCAGGATGGCGGTCTGGTTTTCGACCTCGGCATAGTAGTCTTCGACCCGGCCAAAGTTGTTGGCCCGGTTCAGCCCCGCCACCCCGCGCATACCACGCGGCGGATAGCGGCAGGCAGCGACGGCGGCGCGGGCTTCCTCTGGCGTTTGCACCATCGGGAACAGCAGCCCCGGCGCGCCGAGGTCCATCAGCCGTTTGACCTTGACCGTATCGTTCCAATCGGGCCGCACCAGCGCCGTGGTGTCACTGCCCGAAAACGCCTGCAACTGGCCCAGCACCGATTTCATATCGCTCGGCGCATGCTCCATATCGAGCATCACCCAGTCATAGCCCGCATGGGCCACCACCTCGGCGGCATAGCCGTCCGACAGTGAGACCCAAAGCCCCAGTTGCTTTTGCCCGGATCGCAGGGCGCTGAGGAACTTGTTCTCGGGAAGTTTCATATCACGGCCCTTTCGATGAATTTCTCGGACCGGGTGATGCGCCCGTAGTCCAGCGGTGTGAGGTCGAGCGTGCGGTAGGCGCCATGGGTGATCAGCTCTGCAATGCCGCGCCCGATGGCGGGGGCCTGTTGCAGACCATGGCCGGAAAACCCGTTCATGAAGACGAAGTTTTCCACCCTGTCATGCCGCCCCAGAATCGCGTTCTGATCGACGGTGTTAAAGGCGTAATGCCCGACCCATTCATTGATCACCTTGACCCGTTCAAAGGCCGGAACCCTTGTGGCAATGGCGGGCCAGACCTTTTGCTCCCAAATGGAATGATCAAAGCCAAAATCGTCATAGGCCACATCGACATCCTCATCCGGCGGGCAGCCGGCCATGTAGTATTTGCCCTCTTGCCGCATATGCACGCCGCTGGGGTCGATGGTCAGCGGCAGGTCCATTTCCAGCGGCTCGGCGGCGTCAAAGATAAAGGTGTAGCGTTTGCGCGGCACCACGGGCAGGGTGATCCCCGCCATCTGCGCCGTTGCCGCCGCGCGCGGGCCGGAGGCGTTGACAACAGTGCCGCAGGACAGTTTGGCGCCGGATTTCAGCGTCACCGCCTCCACCGCGCTGCCCGCTGCGTTCAGCGTCATGCCCGTCACCTCGTCATGGGCGAAGGTCACGCCGCGCCGCTTGGCCATGCGTTTGAACCAGTCGAACATGGTGCCGCCGTCGAAATAGCCCTCGTCCACCGTGTTGTGATTGCCCGCGATAATGTCGTCGAGCATGTAAAAGGGATAGCGGGCGCCAAGTTCCTCGGCGGTCATATGTTTGGTATGTGCCCCCATCGCGGCTTGGATCGCCTGTGTCTCGCGCAGGGTCTCGGCAAACTCGGGCGTATCGGCAAGATAGAGGTAGCCAAAGCTCTGCAGGGCCAGCTCCGGCACTTCGGGGTCGTCATGCATGAAGTGGCGGAAGTTCTTGATGAACTCGGCCCCGAACTGCGAAATCTGGATGTTCACGCGGCTGCTGAACTGCTGGCGGATGCAGGAATTGGTGTGGCTGGTCGAGGCGAATTCATAGGTCGGGTCACGCTCGACCACCAGAATATCGCCATCAAACCCCGGCGTATTGGTCAGCCACCATGCCAGCGCCGAGCCATAGATGGCCCCCCCCACGATCACCACGTCATAAGACGGTTTCAACGCGTTTTCCATGCACATTCTCCCCTTGCGCATTCCTCTTGCGAACTGGGTAGCCTAAGCATTGGAGGGCCGCAATCTCTGTGAATGCAGAAGTGTATTTTCCTTTTTCTGCGCAGGGTTGCGCGCAGGCGGGGGGATGTTGCAGGGTGGTAGATGATCTGTAAGACACGCGCGGCCACGTTGACTTTTGCGGCGAGAGTCTCACTTTGAAACGCGGGCGGACGTGGTGTCGCCTGATCCTCTGACCACCTGAGGGAGTGGCCTTTGAGCAGTGACCGCGATGAGATTGAGCGCTTGATTGCGCAGGTGGCGATGGGCGATCGCGCGGCCTTTGAGGCGCTATATGATCGGGTGTCGGCGAAACTCTTTGGGGTCAGCCTGCGTGTGTTGGATACACGGGCCGCAGCAGAGGACGCCATGCAGGATACTTTCGTCAAGATCTGGAACAATGCGGACCGCTATCAGGCCAATGGTCTGTCGCCGATGACCTGGCTGATCACCATTGCCCGCAACACCGCGATCGACCGTCTGCGCGCGCGGCGCAAGGGGCATCAGGACATCGACACGCCGGGGTTGGCGCTGGCGGCACCGGGGCCGACCCCGGAGCAATCGGCGGTGGCCTCTTCGGAAGCCTCCAAGCTCACCGATTGTCTCGATCAGTTGGAGGCCGACCGGGGGGCGGCGGTGCGCGGCGCCTATCTGGATGGTGACAGCTATGCCGATCTGGCCGAGCGGTTCAACGTGCCGCTCAACACCATGCGCACCTGGCTGCGCCGTGGGTTGCTGAGCCTGCGGGAGTGTATGAGCCTATGAGCGATCACCCCAGCACACCGCCCGAGGACGACGACATGCTCGCCGCCGAAGTGGCGCTTGGCCTGACCGAGGGCGAAGAGCGCGCGGCGGCCCGGAGCCGTATGTTGCAAGACCGCGGCTTCGCCCGGCGTGTGGCCGATTGGCAGGAGCGTTTCGCCGCCATGGCAGAGGACATTGCCCCGGTCAGCCCGCCCGCGCGGGCGCGCAAGGTGCTGATGGCGCGGCTCTTCCCGGCGCGGCGCCTGCCGCTGATGCAGCGTCTCTGGGTCTGGCAGGGGATCAGCTTTGCCGCGCTTGCCACGGTGGCATTCCTTGCCCTGCCATTGCTGCAAGAGCCGGGCGAAGAGGCCGCGGATGAGGTCTATGCCACCCGCATGGTGGCCGAAGACAGCGCATTGGAACTGCTGGCCGTGATGGATATGTCGCGCGGCGATATTGCCCTGCGCCGGGTCTCTGGCACCGCGCCCGAGGGGCGGGTGCTTGAGCTTTGGGCGATCCTGCCCGACCGCGCGCCGATCTCCCTGGGCGTGCTGCCCGAGGCGGATGTGAACCGCGTGGCCCTGCCGGCCGATCTTGCTGCCGAGGCCGCGCAGATCACGCTGGCGATCACCGACGAGCCCCCGGGCGGCGCGCCGGGCGGGGTGCCAACGGGCGAGGTCATGGCCGCCGGGGCGGTTGCTGAACTGTAGGCGGCAGCCCCTGCGCATTGGCGCGGGTGCCCTTTTAAAACGCAATCAATACAGTCAATTACAAGAATTTCGAAGTTTTCTCAACTTTCCTGAAACTCCTTTCTCATTCGCTTCGTGGGTTCAGTATCGCCGCCCACAACGGGGGGCATTTGAGGAGGATACCCAATGATCAACATCAAGAGACTCGCCGCCGCCACCGCCACCGCTGCGCTTCTGGCCACTGGCGCGATTGCCGCCAACCCGCAGGTCGGCGGTGCGGATATGTTCGAGAACAGGAACATCGTCGAAAACGCCGTGAACTCGGCCGATCACACCACGCTCGTGGCCGCCGTCAAGGCCGCCGGTCTGGTGGACACGCTGGCCTCCGAAGGCCCCTTCACCGTTTTCGCCCCCGTGAACGACGCCTTTGCCGCGCTGCCCGCGGGCACCGTTGACACGCTGCTCAAGCCCGAAAACAAGGACATGCTGACCAAGGTGCTGACCGCACATGTGGTGGCCGGTGACTGGTCCGCCGCGGATATCGCCGCCAAGGCGCGGGCGTCCAGCGATGGGTTCTACCATTTCAACGCCGTCTCGGGCGATGCGCTGTCGGCTCAGGTCAAGGGCAACAACATCTATATCCTTGACGAAAGCGGCAATGCCGCCCGTGTGACTATCGCAGATGTGAACCAGTCCAACGGGGTGATCCATGTTGTAAACTCGGTGCTGGTCCCCAAGTAAGACCTAAGATCTGGCGGGCGGTAAACCCTACGGCCCGCCATCATGCTCACCCCGACGGAGGACATAAAATGAACAGACGTCATTTTCTGACATCAAGCATTCTGGGCGCAACCGCCGTGGGGCTGGGCACGCGCGGGGCGACAGCGGCCTATGTGGAGGGCGATTTCGAGATCTCCCGCAGCGAGGCCGAATGGCGTGCGATGCTGACCGATCTGGAATATGCGGTGATGCGCGAAGGCGATACCGAACGGGCCTTTACCAGCCCGCTGAATGACGAGACCCGCCCCGGCACCTTCAATTGCAAAGGCTGCGATCAGCCGCTCTACGACGCCGCCACCAAGTTCGAAAGCGGCACCGGCTGGCCCAGTTTCTACCAGCCGCTCGACAATGCGGTTGAAACGATGCCCGACAATTCCTTCTTCATCCGGCGCACCGAGGTTCACTGCGACCGCTGCGGCAGCCATTTGGGCCATGTCTTTGACGATGGGCCAGAGCCGACCGGCAAGCGCCATTGCATCAACGGCGTATCCCTGACCTTTACCGCCGCCTAAAGCCGCGCCGGCCAGCGGTGTCTGGCCCGATCAACTGCCGCGCGGTTTGGCGCGCAGGGTCGGGTCCGCCACCGTCGGGTCTTCGGGCCAGGGGTGACGCGGATAGCGGCCCCGCATATCCTTGCGCACATCGGCATAGGAACTGGCCCAGAAGCCGGGGATATCCGTGGTCACCTGTACCGGACGCTGGGCAGGCGACAACAGGGTCACCTGCAGCGGTTGGTCGCCCACCATCGGGTGCCGGGTGACACCAAACATCTCTTGAAGGCGCAGGGAAATGCCGGGGGTCTCTCCGCTATAGTCGATCGCCACGCGCCGCCCCAGCGGGGTTTCGAAATGCGCAGGTGCGGCGCGGTCCAACTCCTGTTGCTGCGCCCAAGTCAGCCGGGCTTTCAGGGCGGGCGTCAGATCGAACCCTTTCCAATCGCCACTGCTGCGCACGCCTGCGAGATGCGGCAGCAGCCAGTCGTCGAGGGTTTCCATCAGATGCGCGTCGCTGAAATCGGGAAAGGGCGCGGGCATCAGCCGGGCGCGGGCCAGAAACAGCGCCGCCGCCTTGCCGGGGTTCAGCCCCAGTTGCCGCACCCCGTCAAGCATCGCCACCGCCACCGCATCGGCGGGGGCATCGGGCCATGTGCGGTCCTCCAGCACCAGCGCGCCAAAGACCTCTTGCCGCCGGGTCAGCACGCGGCCCTCGCGGCGCGACCATATGCAGACGTCCTGCCAGTGGATCTGATCGGCAAAACTGGCGCGCAGCTCGGCATCACTGATCAGCGCCGCCTGCCGGATACGCGCCTCACGCGGGTCGCCGTCGAGGTCGGTGGCTACCAGCAGACGCGCGCCTGCCATCGGGTCGGCCTCGGGCAGGATCGCGCCCTTGCCGCCCGACAGCACATAGCGCGGCGCCTCGCCCTTGCGGCGCAGCCCGACGCGGTCGGGATAGGCCAGCGCCGCCAGTACACCGAGGCTGTCCGGCCCCTCGCGCTTGGCCCTTCGCCCCAACCGTTTGGCCTCGGCCTTGATCCGGGAGAGCGTCGGGGCATGGGGCGCTGTGGCGGTGCGTTTGCCGGCCAGCGCGTCCATCCGCAGCGACAGGTCCACCGGCGCGCCGCGCATCGGGTCCCGTTCGGCCAGAAGGGCGGCGAGCAGCGGGGCGCGCGGCCCACCGCGGGCGACCATATGCGCCAGACGCGGGTGCAGCGGCAGTTTGACCAGCGCCCGCCCGTGTTCGGTAATGCGCCCGCTGTCGTCCAAGGCGCCGAGCATCTGTAGCACCGCCTGCGCCTCGGCCAGCCGCCCGGCATGAGGCGGGGTGACAAAGCTCAACTCCTCCGCCTGCGCCCCCCAGAGCGCCAGTTCCAGCGCAAAGCCGGTGAGGTCGCCGGCCTCGATCTCTGCGGGCGGGAAGGCGGCGAGCGCGCCTTCCTCGCCGCGGGTCCAGAGCTTGTAGGCCACCCCCGCCTCGACCCGCCCGGCACGGCCCGCGCGTTGGGTGGCCTCGGCGCGGGTGACACGTTCGGTGACCAAGCGCGACATGCCCGAGGAGGGGTCGAACAGCGCCCGGCGCGCGCGGCCCGCGTCGACGACGATGCGGATGCCTTCGATGGTGAGCGAGGTTTCGGCGATGGAGGTGGCGAGCACCACCTTGCGGCCCGACGGGGCGGGGGCGATGGCGGCCTGCTGGGCTTTGAAATCCAGCGCGCCAAAGAGCGGGGCGAGGGTGCAATCCTTCGGCAAGGCCGGGCGCAGCAGCGCCTCGACCCGCCTGATCTCGCCCTCGCCGGGCAGAAAGACCAGCGCCGAGCCGGGGGCCTCATCAAGCGCCTTCAGCGTCAGATCGGCCACCGCATTTTCCAGCCGCTGCTTGCCCATCGGCTTGTCGAGCCAGCGCGGTTCCACCTCGAAACTGCGCCCTTCCGAGGTCACGGTGGGGGCGTCCATCAGTTCCGCCACCGGTGCGGCGTCGAGCGTGGCGGACATGGCCACCAGCAGCAGATCGTCACGCAAGGCACCCGCAACTTCGAGGCAGAGCGCGAGGCCGAGATCGGCATTGAGCGAGCGTTCGTGGAATTCGTCAAAGATCACCGCGCCGACGCCGGGCAGGTCGGGGTTGTCCTGCAACATCCGGGTCAGAATGCCTTCGGTGACGACCTCGATACGGGTCGCTTTCGATACCGCCGAAGCCCCGCGCACGCGAAAGCCGACGGTCTGGCCGGGCTCTTCGCCGAGGCTCTCGGCCATGCGCGCGGCGGCGGCGCGGGCGGCGAGGCGGCGCGGCTCCAGCATCAGGATGCGGCCTTGGGTGACCCCGGCGTCGAGCATCGCCAGCGGCACCCGCGTCGTCTTGCCCGCGCCCGGCGGCGCTTGCAGTACCACGCAGCCCGTGCCGCGCAGGGCAGTGATGACATCCGGCAGGACGGCGTCGATGGGCAGGGCGAAATCAGCGTTGGACATGGCGCAGTTATCGGGCAAAGCCGTGGCCGCGCCAAGGGTGGGGATGGACAATTCCGCGCCGCCCCCGCAAAAGTTGGCCATGGATATCGACGGACTGGCCAAGGGCATCATCGCAGGCGAGCGCCGCGCATTGGCGCGGGCGATCACACTGGTGGAATCGGGCCGCGCGGATCATCGCGCGGCGGCGGCGGAACTGCTGGCGGCCCTGCCCACCGACCGCCAAGCGCTGCGGATCGGGCTTTCGGGCACGCCGGGGGTGGGGAAATCCACCTTCATCGAGAGCTTTGGCATGATGCTCACCGCGCAGGGCAAACGCGTGGCGGTGCTGGCGGTGGACCCAAGCTCGACCCGTTCCGGCGGGTCGATCCTCGGCGACAAGACGCGGATGGACCGGCTCAGCCGTGAGCCGCGCGCCTTCATCCGGCCCTCGCCCAGCCAGACCCATCTCGGCGGTGTCGCGCGGCGCTCGCGCGAGGCGGTGCGGCTTTGCGAGGCGGCGGGCTTTGACGTGGTGCTGATCGAAACCGTGGGCGTCGGCCAGTCCGAGACCGTGGTGGCGGAAATGTCGGACGCCTTTGTGCTGCTGCTCGCGCCCGCGGGCGGGGATGAGTTGCAGGGCGTGAAACGCGGCATCATGGAGATTGCCGATCTCATCGTCATCAACAAGGCGGATGGCGAGTTGAAATCCACCGCCGCCCGCACCCGTGCTGACTATTCCGGCGCCCTGCGCCTGCTGCGCAAACGCCCGCAAGACCCCGAGGGCTACCCCCGGGCACTGGCGGTATCGGCGCAGGAAGAACACGGGCTGGACGAGACCTGGGCGGCGCTGCAAGAATTGGTCGACTGGCGGCGCGAGAACGGGTTTTGGGACCACACACGGGCCGCGCAGGCGCGCTATTGGTTTGAGCAGGACGTGAAACAACGGCTGCTGGCACAGATGGAAACACCGCAGGCGAAGGATGATCTGTCGCGGCTCAGCGATGCGGTGGCCCAGGGCACGCGCGACCCGGCAGAGGCCGCGGCGGCATTCGTCCGCCGCCTGCGCAGCGATCAGGTCTGAGGGGCGGTTTCCGGCACCGGGAAGATCACATCATAGAGCCAGTTAAAGACGAAAGCGTAGATCAGGTAGAAGGCCGCAAAGCTCACGTCGATCAGAAAGGCTTCCATCAGGGACGCGCCCAGATACCATGCGATGAAGGGCATCAGCACGAAAAGCAGCCCGACCTCAAAGGTGATGGCATGCAGCACCCGGATCGGCACCGTCTTGCGCACCGTCCCCCGCAAGCGTCTCATCGCGTGGTCAAAGCCGAGGTTGTAGAGATAGTTCCACGCCGTGGCGATGCTGGCGCTGACCACGGTCACGACGCCAATGTCATGCAGAGGTTTGTTGAAAATCAACGCGGCGGCAGGGGTGACGATCAAAAGCGCCAAGACTTCGAAGCTGATGGCGTGGCGGATGCGGTCGGCGGTTTTGCGCATGGGTCGGTCCCGGTGTTGGTCGGGTCGTCCCGAGTGTTTTCCCAAAGGGGGGAGGTCGTCCTCGCTTGGCCCCAATATGGCGATTGGCGCGCCGGGTGCAAGAGGGTCAGCGCCCGGCCTTGGGGTGGGCGCTGTTATAGACCTCCATCAGCCGCGCGGTATCGACGGCGGTATAGGCCTGTGTGGTCGACAGCGACGCATGGCCCAGCAGTTCCTGAATGGCCCGCAGATCGCCGCCGGCGTCAAGCAGATGGGTGGCGAAACTGTGGCGCATCGCATGGGGGGTGGCGCTGGCCGGCAGGCCCAGTTGCATCCGCGCATCGGCCATGACCTGCGACACCGCCCGCGCATTCAGCGCCCCGCCGCGAATGGCGCGGAACAGCGGTGCCTCTTGCGCCTGCGGGTGGGGGCAGGCGGCGAGGTAATCGGCCACCGCATTGCGCGCGGCAGGCAGCACCGGCACGACGCGTTCCTTGCCGCCCTTGCCAAGAATCCGCAGCGTGTCGGGCAAAGGCGCGTCGCCGCCCTTGAGCGCCAGCGCCTCGGAGATCCGCAGCCCGCAGCCCCAGAGCAGGGTCAGCACGGCCACATCGCGTGCTGCGACCCATGGGGCGCGGGCTTGGGTCTCGACACAATCGATCAGGGCGCGGGCGGCGTCTTCGGCCAAGGGGCGGGGGAGTTTTTTCTGAAATTTCGGCGAGCGGGTCAGCAGCACGGCGGTGGGCTCAAAGCCTTCGCGCTCGGCCAGCCAGCGGTAGAAGGCTTTGACCGCCGAGAGCTTGCGCGCCACCGAGCGTGAGCCGACCCCGGTGCTGCGGGTGCTGGCCATCCAGGCGCGCATGTCGCTGATGGTGATCTTGGCCAACGCGCCAAGGCCCTGACTGTCGCCCTTATGCAGCGTCATGAAGGAGAGAAACTCGGTGACATCGCCCTGATAGGCGGTCACCGTGTTTTCCGCCGCACCCTTGAGCGCCCGCTGATGGTCCAGCCACATCTGCAAGGCATCCCGCGCCGCGGGGCTGATCAACAGCGGATTTGCCTTCTCGCTCAAGACAGCCAGCGGCGCATGGAACGTTCCAGCACGCCGGTGAAGAAGGTGAGCAGATCGGTGCCCTGTTGCGGCCCGAACATATGCGGGTCTTCCGCGCCCATGACCAAGAGCCCGGGCAGGCGGCCCGCGCCGAAATCGAGCTTGAGGCAGGCTTCGGAACGGATCCAGCCCGCCTTGGTGCCATAGAGCGTCTCGGAGCCGTCTTGCAGCGCCCTGAGGGTCACCTGACGCACCATGCCGCCGCGGCCTTGGCTTAGGTAATCGTCGATGAAGCCCGGCTCGGCCACGGTCAGCACATCGCCCAAACGCTGCACCGCCGGGTCATTGTCGTTCTGTACCGATTCCAGCACCAGTTTCACCACATCGACGCGCAGGATATCCGCCACTTCGCCGCCGAGATTGCGCAGAAAGGTCTCGAACTCCACCGGGTCCAGCATTTGCAGGATGGCGCGGTGGATCTGGTTGGTCCCGGCGAGGTTCTCATAGGCCGCGGCGATGACGCTGCGGTGGGTGTCCTCCAGCCGGTCAAGGCGGGTCTCAAGCCGTTCCATCGCGATGCCGCGCAGATCGACGATATTGCCGCCCATCGCCTTTTCATTGGCCGCAATCAGGGCCTGCATCACGTCGCTGTCGTCAAGAATAACATCCGGCGCGGAAATGATCGCCTCGCGCAGGGCGTCGTCGATTTTAGGGCTGCTGCTCATCTGCGTCTCATTTTGGTTTGCGGTGTCATAGCATGAAGGGGCGGTGAAATCTGCCCCAATTAAAGCGGTGTCCTGCGGCCTGTGGTCTTTGTGCCAGTTCGCGTTTCGCGGATGTAGATCGAAGTGGCGCGGAACAAAAGCGGTCAAAGCGGGTTGGCCCCCGTCGACGCGCGGATTTTGGCCGGAAGGCTGCGCGTGCCATGAACGCCCCGCCGCAGATCCCCGGATGCGGTGCAAAGGGGCCGGTGCCGGGGGAGGAAAGCTTTCATGGAACATGTTTCCGTCGATCTTTGGGCGGCCAATCTTCAGGTCGCGCCGGAGTCTTTGCAAGGCTGGCTGTCGGGGGTTGAAGCACGGTTGCAACAGGCCGCCACCCGCGGTGCGGCGCTGCTGGTGATGCCCGAGTTCTGCTGCGCGCAATGGCTGAGCTTTGCCCCCGCCGGGCTGCCCGCCCAAGAACAATTGGGCTGGCTGGCCGAAACCGCCGTCGAGGCGCGTGACGAGATGCGCCGCATGGTGCGCGAGACCGGGGTGGCCCTGCTGCCCGGGACCTTCCCGGTGGCCTTCCCCTCGGCCGATGCGCCCGAAGGTTACCTCAACCAAGCCTGGTTCCTGACCCCCGAGGGCGGTTTGCAGGTGCAAAACAAGCTGAGCCTCACGCCCCTGGAGGCCAATGGCGCCAGCGGCGTGACCATCGCGGGCACGGGGATCAATGTCTTTGAATGGCAGGGGCTGCGCTGTGTCATCGCGGTCTGTCTTGACGCGGAATATACCGCGCTCTGGTCGAAACTGGGGGGATTGGACCTCGATCTGGTGCTCATCCCGGCCAAGACCGACATGATCACCGGCTACAACCGCGTCTTCAGCTGTGCCCGGGCGCGGGCGATCGAATTGCAGACCGCGGTCTGCTGTGTCGGCGCTGTCGGTGCGCCGCTGACGCCTTGGCAGCAGGACACCGGCGTGGGCGGGGCCAGCGTCTATCTGCCCTGTGATGTTTCGGTGGCGCTGGACGGGTTGCATGCGGCGCTGCCGCCGCAAACGGCGGCGCATGGCACGGATCTGGTGTTGCAGGCCGTGGGGATCCCGGTGGGGCAATGCCGCCGCATCCGTCACGGGGCCGCGGAGGCCGAGGTCCGGCCCGGCCTGTGGTCCGGCGATCATCTGACGGTCGAGGGCGAAGCCGCCTAAAGAAAAACCCCCGCTGCCGGGGGCAGGGGGGGTCATCTGTTCAGAAAGGGCCGGTTCAGAGGATCTTCTGGCCGGTCTTTTTCCAATCCGCGGTGAATTGCTCCAGACCCTTGTCGGTCAGCGGATGCGCGGCGAGCTTCTTGATCACCTCGGGCGGCGCGGTCATCACGTCGGCGCCGATGCGGGCCGCGTCGAGCACATGGTTCACGCTGCGGATCGAGGCGGCGAGGATCTGCGTGTCAAAGCCGTAGTTGTCATAGATGACGCGGATGTCCTGGATCAGGTCCATCCCATCGAGGTTGATGTCATCAAGACGCCCGATGAAGGGCGAGATGAAGGTCGCCCCCGCCTTGGCCGCGATCAGCGCCTGGTTGGCCGAAAAGCAGAGCGTGACATTGATCATATGCCCCTCGCCCGACAGGACCTTACAGGCTTTCAGCCCGTCCCATGTCAGCGGCAGCTTGATGGTGATGTTCTCGGCAATCTCGGCCAGTTTGCGGCCTTCGGCGATCATCGCGTCGGATTCCAGCGCCACGACCTCGGCAGAGACCGGACCATCGACGAGGTCACAGATTTCCTTGGTCACTTCGAGGATGTCGCGGCCCGATTTCAGGATCAGCGAGGGGTTGGTGGTCACGCCATCGACCATGCCAAGGTCGTTCAACTCGGCAATGGCGTCGATCTCGGCAGTATCTACGAAGAATTTCATGGGCTTTCCTTCCGGTCTGGAATGTGATCGCCCGGGGGGCAATCGGTTGCCTTGGCTTTACCGCATGATCTGCGATGCTTAAAGCCTCAATTCCCACAAGCGAGGCGGAGCATACGGCGGACATGGCTGAATTCTACCATCATGGCGAGTTGCTGTCGGTGATGACCACCCAGCCTTTGGGCCGTGCGCTGGACTACCGCGCGCCTGAGGGCGGCTGCCATGCGGGGGCGTTCGTCGAAGTGCCGCTGGGGCCGCGCAAGGTGATGGGCGTGGTCTGGGGGCCGGGGGCCGGGGACTATGACATCAACAAGGTGCGCTATGTGATCCGGGTGCTGGATGCCCCGCCGATGCGCGAAGAGATGCGCGAGTTTTTGCTGCGGTCCGCCGCCTATACGCTGACGCCGCTGCCCGCCATGCTGCGGCTCGCCACCCGCGCGCCGGGTCTGGGCGATCCGCCGTCGATGCGCAAGATCTACCGGGCTGGGGAGGGGGTGCCCAGCCGCATGACCGACGCCCGCCAGCGGGTCATGGCGGTGCTGGAGGAATACGGCGATCTGGCCTTCACGCTGAAGGAATTGTCGGAGATGGCCGGGGTGACGCCGTCGGTGGTCAAGGGGCTGGTCGAGCAAGGCGCCGTGCGCGAAGAGGAAAGCCCGCGTGACTTGCCGTTCCGCCCGCTCGACCCCAGCCTGCCCGGCAAGGCGCTGACCGAGGATCAGGCGAAGGCGGCGGCGGTGCTGCGGGAGGGGATCAAGGCCGAGACCTATGGCACGACATTGCTGCGCGGGGTGACTGGCTCGGGCAAGACCGAGGTCTATCTCGAAGCCGTGGCGGCGGCGGTGCAGGCCGGGCGGCAGGCGCTGGTGCTGCTGCCCGAGATCGCCTTGACCGAACAATTCCTCGACCGCGTCGAAGAGCGCTTCGGCGCCAAGCCCGCCGAGTGGCATTCCGGCGTCACCATGACCGAGCGGCGCCGCATCTGGCGGATGGTGGGGCAGGGCAATGCGCAACTGGTGATCGGGGCGCGCTCGGCCCTGTTCCTGCCGTTTCAGAACCTCGGGCTGATCGTGGTGGATGAGGAGCACGACACCTCCTACAAGCAAGAGGACGGGGTGCTTTATAACGCCCGCGACATGGCGGTGCTGCGCGCCTCGATCTGCGGGGCTCAGGTGGTGCTGGCCAGTGCGACGCCGAGCCTTGAGACTTGGGCCAATGCCGAGGCGGGGAAATATCGGCGGCTTGAGCTGACCTCGCGTTTCGGCCCGGCGGTGATGCCGCAGATGGGCGCGATTGATATGCGGCAGGCGGGTTTGCCGGGGGACAAGTGGATTTCGCCCGAGATGAAGCGCGAGGTCGATGCGCGGCTGGAACGCGGCGAACAGGCGATGCTTTTCATCAACCGCCGCGGCTATGCGCCGATCACGCTCTGCCGCGCCTGTGGCGAACAGATCGGCTGCGACCAATGTGATGCGCGGATGGTGGAACATCGGTTTCTGAAACGTTTGGTCTGCCACCAATGCGGCGAGACCAAGCCGATGCCCGAGGTCTGCCCCTCTTGCGAGGTCGAGGGCAAGCTTGCGCCCATCGGCCCCGGGGTGGAACGGCTGGGCGAGGAGGCTGCGGAACTCTGGCCCGAGGCGCGGATCGCAACGCTGAGTTCGGACATGTACGGCTCGGCGCGGGCGCTGAAGGCCGAGATCGCGGGGATCGCCGAAGGGGCGGCGGATATCATCATCGGCACGCAGCTGGTCGCCAAGGGGCATAATTTTCCCAAGCTCACGCTGGTCGGGGTGATCGACGCTGATTTGGGGCTGACCGGGTCGGACCTGCGCGCGGCGGAGCGGACGTTTCAACTGATGCGGCAGGTGGCGGGGCGAGCAGGCCGGGCCGAAGCGCCGGGGGCGGCGCTCTTGCAGACCTATCAGCCCGAGCATCCGGTGATCCGGGCAATTTTGGCGGGTGAGGAGGAGAAGTTCTGGGCCGCGGAGGCCGGAGAGCGCCGTCAGGCCGGGGTGCCGCCTTACGGGCGTATGGCGGGGATCATCCTTAGCGGCAGCGATGCGGCGGCGGTCTTTGATCTGGGCAACCATCTAGCGCGGCATGACGCACCTTTGCGGGCGGTGGGCGCGCAGGTCTTTGGCCCCGCGCCTGCGCCGATTGCCCGGGTGCGCGGGCGGCACCGGGTGCGGCTTCTGGTGAAGGCGGATAAAGGCGTGGCTTTGCAGGAGGCGCTGGGCCGCTGGGTCGGGGCGCTGCGGCTCAAGGGCGATCTGCGGCTGGCGGTGGATATCGATCCGCAGAGTTTTTACTGAGGCTGGCTGGCCAGAAGATGAGGGCCAGCGCCTGCCTGCGGGTCGGCGATCCGAGGGGGCCTCATGCCACTTTATGGTGCAGCCGTGATGTGCCTTTGCGAGGTTCCACCCCGCCTCACCAAATCGCCTACCCGGGGGGCGGGCAGGCGATGGCCCGGCGCCTGCGGCTTGAGTCCGGGCCGGTGGCACCGAGCCCTGAAGGCCGCCGGGCGGCGCCAGTCCCCGGTCTGGCGCCGCCCGGCCGTGGCGCCTATTGCCCTCTTTTCTCTCGCCATCCCCGATACCGCGGCGTATTGAAATCCGCATGACCCGTTTCATCACCCTCGAAGAGGCCAAGCGCCTGCCGTTCTGGCGCCGCCCCGTGGCCCTGCTGTTTCTCATGGCGCTGGCCATGCCCATCGCCTTCAACACATGGTCGGCGCTGCTCAATAACTTCGTCATCGAAGTGGCAGACTTCGACGGGTCCGACATCGGCCTGCTGCATACGGTGCGTGAAATTCCGGGTTTCTTTGCCATCGGGGTCATCGCCATCCTGCTGTTTGTGCGCGAACAGGTGCTGGGTCTGGTCTCCCTCACCCTGCTGGGCGCGGCGACGGCGGTCACGGCCTATTTCCCTTCGATGGGGGGCATCCTGACCATCACCATGCTCAGCTCCATCGGCTTTCACTACTACGAGACGGTGAACCAATCGCTGCAACTGCAATGGCTCAAGATCGAAGACGCCCCGCGGATGATCGGCTGGCTCATGGCCGCCGGATCACTCGCCACCTTGGTGGCCTATCTGGCGATCATGGCGCTTTGGGAGACGCTCGATCTCAGCTACAGCATCGTCTATATGATCGGCGGCGGCATCACCGTGGTGATCGCCGTCACCGCGATGATCGCCTATCCGCAGTTTGAATCCCCCACCGTGCAGAGCAAGAAGATGATCCTGCGCAAGCGCTACTGGCTCTATTATGCGCTGCAATTCATGTCGGGCGCGCGGCGGCAGATCTTCGTGGTCTTCGCGGGTTTCATGATGGTCGAACGCTTTGGTTTTCAGGTCCATGAGATCACCACGCTCTATCTGATCAACCTCATCGCCAATATGATCTTCGCCCCGCTGATGGGCCGCGCGGTCGGCCATTTCGGCGAGCGTCGCACGCTGGCTGTGGAATATATCGGGCTGATTATGGTCTTTCTGGCCTATGGCGGGGTCTACTACCTTGGCTGGGGCGTGGTCATCGCGGCGGCGCTCTATGTGCTCGACCATATGTTCTTTGCCCTCGCGCTGGCGCTGAAAACCTATTTTCAGAAAATCGCGGACCCCGCAGACATCGCCCCCACGGCGGCGGTGGCCTTTACCATCAACCATATCGCGGCGGTCTTCCTGCCGGTGGGCTTGGGGCTCTTGTGGCTCGCCTCGCCGGCGGCCGTGTTCTTCCTCGCGGCGGGCATGGCGGCGGTGTCGCTGATGCTGTCGCTCTTGATCCCGCGCCACCCGGCGCCGGGGCATGAGACGATCTTTCAGCGCGCCGTGCCGCAGCTGGCCGAATAGCGCGCAAAGACCAGCATGGCTTGACCCGACGCGCCCGCGGCCCTAGGCGAAACCCAACCGCACCGCAGCAAAGGACCGCGCCATGCCCACTTTCACCGCCCTGACCACCCTCGAAGGCCGCGACCCCGCCTATGCTCTGGGCGAAGCGATGGAGCGGCTGACCCCTGAGCCCACCGGCGTCGGTGTCTTCGAGGTCGAGGACGGCTCGGGCCTGTGGGAAGTCGGCGGCTATTTCGAGGAAGAACCCGACACCGCCGCATTGGCCGTGCTGGCCGCCGCAATGGGGGCCAAGGAGTTCACCATCTCGGAACTGCCCGAGACCGATTGGGTCGCCCATGTGCGCCGCGAATTGGCCCCGGTCGAAGCCGGGCGTTTCTTTGTCTACGGCAGCCATGACGCCGACAAGGTGCCCGAAGATTGCGAGCCGCTGTTGATCGAAGCCGCCATGGCCTTTGGCACCGGGCATCACGGCACCACGCTGGGCTGCCTCAAGGCGCTGGACCGACTGGCGGGCGAGGGGTTCCACGGCAGGAACGTCGCCGACATCGGCTGCGGCACCGCGGTGCTGGCCATGGCCGCGGCGCGGATCTGGCCCGAGACGGTGCTGGCGAGCGACATTGACGAGGTCGCCGTCGAGGTGGCGCAGGCCAATGTGGATGCCAACGGGCTCACCGGCCGCGTCATCTGCGTCGAGGCGGCGGGCTTCGACCATCCGACCCTGGCCGAGGCGGCCCCTTTTGATCTGGTCTTTGCCAATATCCTCAAAGGCCCGCTGGTGGCATTGGCCCCCGATATGGCCGCAGCGCTCCAGCCTGAGGGCTATGCGATTCTCTCTGGTCTCTTGAACGAACAGGCCGATGAGGTGATCGAGGTTTATGCACGATCCGGCATCAATCTGCTGCAGCGCGAAAGCATTGGTGACTGGACGACGCTCACGCTGCAAAAAACCGCATAATTTACGCCTCATTTTCGTTGCATTCGGCCCTTTTGCCGCTTTCTTGCCACATTTGGTCTTTAGTCAAATTGGCAGCAAACGGTGGGGGCCGACTTGCGACGGAGACTGTCATGACCGTGGATCACGCTCAGTTCACCAAACGTCTGGAACTGCTGGGGCGCAAGCACCGCAAGATGGAGCAGGGCTATGTCACCCGCGTCGGCCGCGACGGGCTGATGACGGTTCTGCCCAAACGCGCCCGCCGAGGGTTTCCCTTTAAAGGGCTGTTTCTGATCGTTCTGGTCTATTTCGTCTTCAAAGCCTTCACCCTCGCGGCGATCGGCCCGGTCACCTATAACGAGCGGCTGTCACGGCTGCAAAATGGGCCAAGCCTCGCGCAGTTCGGGGCAAAGCTGGTGGCGATCGATCCGCTGACCGAAGCGCTGGCCGGCACGGTCGGCCCAATCCTGCGCTGATCGCGAAGAAGCCTTCGTAGTGTAAAGAGGCCGTAGCGGAGGAATCCGGCTACGGCTTTTGCCTTGGGCCGACGCCTCTTTGCGCGATATCGGGGGCGACCTGCCCGGCAGCTCAATCTCGCCACCCGACTGAAGTCATGCACCCCCAGCCGCTGCACGCGCAAAGCCTTGGCGGATGTTCGCCTTTCGTGCTAATGCTCCGAAAAGCAATAAATCTGACGAGGGCAGAGATGATACGGGTGATCGGCATAGATCCGGGGCTGCGCAACCTTGGCTGGGGCGTGATCGATGTGGCGGGCAGCCGAATCGCCCATGTCGCCAATGGCATCTGCCAGTCCGAGGGCGAAGACCTCGCGGCGCGGCTGCTGTCGCTGCATGGGCAGCTGACGCGGGTGCTCGCCAGCTACCGCCCCGGCGCGGCGGCGGTGGAACAGACTTTCGTGAACAAGGACGGGGCCGGCACGCTGAAGCTGGGCCAGGCGCGGGGCATCGCGATGCTGGTGCCGGCGCAATTTGGCATCGCGGTGGGGGAATACGCGCCCAATAAGGTCAAGAAGACCGTGGTCGGCGTCGGCCATGCCGACAAGGGACAGGTGGCACATATGGTGCGGATGCAGATGCCGGGGATCGAGATCGCGGGGCCGGATGCGGCGGATGCTTTGGCCATCGCGATCTGCCACGCGCATCACGGCGGGGCCAGCACGCTGGCACAGGCGGTGGCGAGGGCGCGGGCATGATTGGCAAGATTTCCGGCCGCATCGACTACCGCGCCGCCGATCACCTGCTGATCGATGTGCGCGGCGTGGGGTACCTCGTCTATGTCTCCGACCGCACCATGGCGGCGCTGCCGGGCGTGGGCGAGGTCGTGGCGCTCTATACCGATCTGGTGGTGCGCGAAGATCTGATGCAGCTGTTTGGCTTTCAGACGCTGGTGGAGAAGGAATGGCACCGGCTGCTGACCTCGGTGCAGGGGGTGGGGGCCAAGGCGTCACTGGCGATCCTTGGCACCTTGGGGCCGGATGGGGTCAGCCGTGCCATTGCCTTGGGCGACTGGAACGCGGTGAAGGCGGCGAAAGGCGTCGGCCCCAAGATCGCGCAGCGCGTGGTGCTGGACCTCAAGGACAAGGCGCCGGGCGTCATGGCGATGACCGGCACGGTGGCCGATGCTCTGGGCGAAGCGCAGGCCGCTGCCGACGAGAGCGTGATCGAAGCCGCCGCCCCGCGCCCTGCACCGAAACCCGCAGCCCCCAATGCCTCGGCGCAATCCGAGGCGCTTTCGGCGCTTGGCAACTTGGGCTACGCGCCGGGCGATGCGGCAGGAGCGGTGGCGCAGGCAGCGGGCGAGACGCCGGAGGCGGACACCAAGGTGCTCATCCGCGCGGCGCTGAAATTGCTGGCGCCGAAGGGGTGACCCGGCACGACAGATGCTGCGTGAACCTTCCGCTGGAAGAACCACACAGCCTACGGCATAACGAGGCCCTATGAGTGACATTGACCCCACCGTGCGGCCCGAGCCGATGCCCGAAGACTTTGACCGCGCCCTGCGGCCTCAGATGCTGTCGGAGTTCGTTGGCCAGGCCGAGGCGCGGGCCAACCTTGCGGTCTTCATCCAATCGGCCCGCCAGCGCGGCGAGGCGATGGACCACACGCTGTTTCACGGGCCGCCGGGCTTGGGCAAGACCACGCTGGCGCAGATCATGGCGCGGGAGTTGGGCGTGGGCTTTCGCATGACCTCTGGCCCGGTGTTGGCCAAGGCCGGCGATCTGGCGGCGATCCTGACCAATCTCGAAGCCCGCGATGTGCTGTTCATCGACGAGATTCACCGTCTGAACCCGGCGGTGGAAGAGGTGCTCTACCCCGCGCTTGAGGATTTCGAGCTGGACCTCGTGATCGGCGAAGGCCCCGCCGCGCGCACCGTGCGGATCGAGTTGCAGCCCTTCACGCTGGTCGGGGCCACCACCCGCATGGGGCTGCTGACGACGCCACTGCGCGACCGTTTCGGCATCCCGACACGGCTGCAATTCTACACCGAGGATGAGCTTTACATCATCGTGGACCGCAATGCCCGCAAACTCGGCGCCCCTGCCGACGAAGGCGGCGCGCGCGAGATTGCCAAACGCGCCCGCGGCACGCCGCGCATTGCCGGGCGGCTGTTGCGCCGGGTAGTGGATTTCGCGGTGGTCGAGGGCGATGGTCGGGTGACGCGGGAACTGGCCGATATGGCGCTGACGCGGCTCGGGGTCGATCATCTGGGCCTTGACGGGGCCGACCGGCGCTACCTGCGGCTGATGGCGGAGAATTACCAAGGCGGCCCGGTGGGGATCGAAACCCTGTCGGCGGCGCTGTCGGAAAGCCGCGATGCGCTGGAGGAGGTGATCGAGCCCTTCCTGTTGCAGCAGGGGCTGATCCAGCGTACCCCGCGCGGCAGAATGTTGGCGGCCAAGGCGTGGAGCCATCTCGGCATGGCCGCGCCAAAGGGGCAAAGCGACCTTTTCGGCTGACGCCCCCGGAGCGAAGGGAACACAGATGACGATGACCGCAGAGCAGATCGAGACCCTTTTCACCCGCCGCGACGGGCAGTTCGCCTTTGCCCGCTGGGGCCGCCCCATCGCGCCGGTGGTCTTTGGGGTCGAGGACGCGGCCCTGCCGGTGGTCAAAGGCGCGCTGGAGGCGGTGGCGAAGCTTGCCGGGCATGAGATGGCCGAGACCGATCCCGAGCTGGGCAGCAACCTGATGATGTTCTTCTTTGCCGATTGGGCAGAGCTGCTCGACGTGCCGGGGATGGAGGGTCTGGTGCCGGACCTCGCGGCGCAGGTCGAACGCTTGCAGGCGGCAGGGGCGAACCAATACCGCTTCTTCCGCTTCGACGAAAACGGCGCGATCAAGGCGGCATTCGTGTTCCTGCGCATGGACGAGAGCCTGCGCGATATGTCGGCGCAGGTCTTGGCGCTGAGCCAGGCGGTGCAGATCATCCTGCTCTGGTCCGAAGACGCCTTTCATGAGCAATCGCCCTTGGCGCTGGCCGAAGAGGCGCTGGTGCTGCGCCCCGAGGTGGCCGACGTGATCCGCGCCGCCTATGATCCGGTGATGCCCGGCGCCGCCAATGATGCCAGCCATGCGCTGCGCCTTGCCGCGCGGGTGCAGGTGGCATCATGAGCCATGTCTTTCCCGTCCGCATCTTCTATGAGGACACCGACATGGCGGGCATCGTCTATTACGCCAACTACCTGCGCTATATCGAACGGGCGCGGTCGGATATCGTCGAGCAGATCGGCCTCGACCAGCGCGCCATGCGCGAGGACGGGCTGGTCTTTGCCGTGACGCGGGTGGAGGCGGATTACATCGGGGCGGCGCGCTTTGGCGACCGGCTGGAGGTGCAGACCACCCATCAGGCCGAAGGGCCGGTGCGTTGGGTGTTCGATCAAGACGTGCTGCGCGATGGCAAGGTGATCTTTCGCGCCAAAGTGACCGCCGTTTGCATGACAACAGCCGGAAAACCCACCCGTTTGCCAGCGAAACTTCGCCTGTCAGACAGTGATCCCGCGGGCTGATACCATAATTCTGGCAATCCCGGTTGCAACCCGTTAGCTTTGCCCCAAATTGAGGCCGGAAAAATACGGCCCAAGAGGCAGATTGCCCCGTAAGGGGTGGCAGGAAAAGAGCATAGGCAAATGGAAGCAGAGACGCTGGCATTGGCACAGGGGATTGATTTCTCCCTGTGGGGGCTGTTCGCGAAGGCGACACTGACGGTTAAACTGGTGATGATCATGCTGATCGCGGTCTCCTTTTGGTCGTGGTCGATCATCATTCAGAAAACCATCCAATACCGCAAAGCCCGCGCTGAGGCGGCGCAGTTCGATCAGGCGTTTTGGTCGGGCGAGCCGCTGGACGGGCTGTTCGACACCATTGGCGCCGATCCCGACGGGCCGTCGGAGAAAATCTTTGCCGCCGGCATGTCGGAATGGCGCCGCTCGCACCGCGAGGATGGCGCGATGATCCCCGGCGCCACCGCGCGGATCGACCGTTCGATGGATGTGGCGATTTCCAAGGAAGCCGAGCGTCTGCAGAAAGGTCTGCCGGTGCTGGCCACCGTGGGCTCCACCGCGCCATTCGTGGGCCTTTTCGGCACCGTCTTCGGCATTATGAACTCTTTCATCGAGATCGCCGCCCAGCAGAACACCAATCTTGCCGTCGTGGCCCCCGGTATTGCCGAGGCGCTTCTGGCCACCGGCATCGGCCTGCTGGCCGCGATCCCCGCGGTTATCTTCTACAACAAGCTGAGCGCCGACAGTGACCGCATCCTCGGCAATTACGAAGCCTTCTCGGATGAGTTCGCCACCATCCTTAGCCGCCAGTTGGACAGTTAAGCCATGGGCGCAGGTGTCATCAAGAAACAGGGCGGACGGGGGCGCAGACGCGGTCGCAGCCAACCGATGGCCGAGATCAACGTCACGCCTTTTGTCGACGTAATGCTGGTGCTGCTGATTATCTTCATGGTCGCGGCCCCGCTCTTGACCGTGGGCGTGCCGGTGGAACTGCCGAAAACCGCCGCCAGCGCGCTGCCCGCCGACCAGGAAGAGCCGCTGACCGTCACCGTCACCGCTCAGGGCGCGGTGCAGATCCAAACCACCGACACGCCGCGCAGCCAGCTGGTGACCAAGCTGCGGGCGATTGCCTCAGAGCGGGCCAGCGACCGGGTCTTCCTGCGCGCGGATGGCAATGTGCCTTATGCGCAGGTCATGGAAGTGATGGGCGCGCTCAACGCAGGCGGCTTTTCCAACATCGGTCTGGTGACTGACATCGGCGGCCCGGCGTTGGACGGCAGCGACACGTCGGGTGGCTGAGCGGTGCATACCGGGCATTACATATCAGGTGCCGGGCATCTGGGTCTTATCGGTTGGCTGTTGTTTGGCAATATCTTCACCTCCGAGCCGGACCCGGTCGAGATGACCGAGGTCTCGGTGATCTCTGCCGCGGAATATGACGCGCTGGTGGCAGGGCCGCAGGCGCCCGATTCCACCGTCGAAGTCGCCCAGCCCGCGCCGCCAGAGGTGACCGAGGAGGCCCCCGATGTCACGGCGGAGCCCGACACGGCCATTGAGCAGTCCGACCCGGTACAGACCGAGATCCCGCCCGAGGACGCGCCGCCAGAGGTGACCGAGCTGGAACTGCCGCCGCAGACCGAGGTCGACGACACCGCCCCCGAAATGCCCGAGCCGATTGGCGATACCGCCGTTCTGGTGCCTGAAATCGCGCCCGAAGCCACCCCCCGCGAAGCCCCGCGTGTGGCGCCGGAGCCTGTGGAACAGCCCGACCCCGAGGTCCGCCCCGATCTCGACGAACAGCCCGCCGTGACCCCCGATGCCGAGGCCGAGGCGGAAACCGAGGTGGAAGAGCCGCAAGAGGCGCAGACGCCGGAGGACAGCACCACCGAGATCGTGACCGAGGCCGACAAGGCCCCGGCGGCCTCCGCACGTCCGCCGGGCCGCCGCCCGCCGCCCCCGCCGCCGGTCGAGGTGGCCGAGGCGCCGGAGGAACCTGCGGAGGCCCCCGCGCCAGAGCCCGAACCTGCGCCGGAGCCCGACCCGACCCCGGAGCCAGAGCCGGAGCCGGAACCCGCCGAGACGCCAAGCTCGACCGAAGACGCCATCGCGGACGCTTTGAGCGAAGTGCTCGGCCAGCCGGAGGCCGAGGCCCCGGTGCCGAGCGGCCCGCCGCTGTCCTCGGGCGAACGCGAGTCGCTGCGCGTGGCGGTGTCGGCCTGTTGGAACATCGGCGCGCTCTCGACAGAGGCGGCGCGGACCACCGTGATCGTGGGATTGCAGATGAATCAGGACGGCACACCTGTTGCCAGTTCGATCCGGCTGCTGAGTTCCAGTGGCGGCAGCGATGCCGCCGCCCGCCAAGCCTTTGAAGCCGCCAAACGCGCGGTGATCCGCTGCGGCAGCCGGGGCTACGACCTGCCGCAGGAAAAATACAGCCAATGGCAAGACATCGAGATGACATTCGACCCAATGAGGAGCCGATAACATGCTGACGAGACTTCTGGGACTGCTGGCGCTGAGCGCCGCCGCCGTATTCACGCTGGCCCCCGATCCGGCCCGTGCCGAACCGCTGCGCATCGTGATCGACGATCCGACGATCGAGCCCTTGCCCTTTGCCGTGCCCAGCTTTCAGCCCGAAAGCGGCGAGGCGGGGCAGCTTGCGACCGACATCGCCCGCGTTGTCTCTGACGATCTGACCGGCACCGGCCTGTTTCGCGAGATCCCGGCCAGCGCCTATATCTCCACCGTCAGCGATTTCAACGCGCCGGTGGAATACGCCGATTGGAAGGCGATCAACGCGCAGGCGCTGATCACCGGGGCGGTCAATGTCAGCGGCAACAGCGTGAATGTGAAATTCCGCGTCTATGACGTGTTTTCGGGCGAGGAATTGCTCGACGCGAACGGGCAGGGCGGGTTGCAGTTTTCCGGCACCACCGAGGGCTGGCGGCGCATGGCGCATAAGGTGGCCGATGCGGTCTATAGCCGGATCACCGGTGAGGGCGGCTATTTCGACAGCCGCGTGGTCTATGTCTCTGAAACCGGGCCCAAGGACGACCGTCAGAAACGACTGGCGATCATGGATTACGACGGGGCCAACCTGAAATATCTGACCGAATCCGGCTCCATCGTGCTGGCCCCGCGTTTCTCGCCCGATGGCCAGCGGGTGCTCTACACCAGCTATGAAAGCGGCTTCCCGCGGATCTATGTGCTCGACATCGGCTCGGTGCAGCGCCGCGCCTTGGAGAGTGCCGCAGGCAGCATGGCCTTCGCCCCGCGCTTCTCGCCCAGCGGTCAGACCGTGGTCTATTCGCTGAGCAATGGCGGCAATACCGACATCTATTCGATGGACATCAACTCCGGCCAATCGGTGCGGCTGACCCAAACACCCGCGATTGAGACGGCGCCCAGCTTCTCGCCCGATGGCAGCCAGATCGTCTTTGAAAGTGACCGTTCGGGCAGCCCGCAGCTTTATATCATGCCCGCAACCGGCGGTGAGGCGACGCGGATTTCCTTTGGCGAAGGGCGTTACGGCACGCCTGTCTGGTCGCCGCGCGGGGATCTGGTGGCCTTTACCAAACAGAACAAGGGCCGCTTTCACATTGGAGTGATGCGCACGGATGGCTCCGAGGAACGGCTGCTCACCGCTTCCTTCCTTGACGAAGGCCCGACATGGGCGCCCAATGGCCGGGTCATCATGTTCGCGCGTGAGACCCAAGGTGCCGGCGGCTCATCCTCGCTCTATTCGGTCGATATCTCGGGGCGTAACCTGAAACCGGTGCGCACGCCCGAGGGCGGGTCCGATCCGTCCTGGTCGCCCCTGCAGAACTAAGCCGATGTAAATTCCCCCGCAGGCGCGGGCAATTCCCATGGCCCCGCGCCTGTGCTAACACCAGCAAGAATAACGCCACCACAGAGAGGGCAGACCCCATGAAACGCATTCTGACGAGCACGCTTTTGATTTCCGCGCTGGCCGTGTCGGCCTGTACCAACCCGGACCGTTTCGGTGCCGATGGCATGGGCGGGGCCGGTGCGGGCGCGGGTGCCAATGCCGGTATCGTGCCGGGCAGCGCGAATGACCCCACCTCCACCGCCTATTTCCAGCAGGCCGTGGGCGACCGGGTGCTCTTTCTCATTGACCAGTCGACCCTGACCGACACCGGGCGCGCCACGCTGGACGGGCAGGTGGCCTGGCTGCAATCCAACCCGCATTATCAGGCCGTGATCGAAGGCCATGCGGATGAGCAGGGCACGCGCGAATATAACATCGCGCTTGGCGGCCGTCGGGCCAATGCGGTGCGCGAATATATGATCTCCAAAGGCATCGCGGCCTCGCGGTTGAAAACCATCAGCTACGGCAAGGAACGCCCGATCGAGATCTGCTCGGAAGAGGCCTGCTATGCCAAGAACCGCCGCGCCGTGACCGTGCTCGCCGGTGGTGGGCTGACCAGCTAACCCGCGCCACGCGATGACCAAGTGAAGGAGGCCAATGTGCTGAAGCGATATATCTTCGTCGCGGTGATCGGGCTGATGACCGCCCCCGCCGCGCTCATGGCGCAGGACAATGGGGAGACGCTGGCCGATATTCGCCAGCAGCTCACCATTCTGAACGTCGAAGTGCAAAAGCTGCGCCGCGAGCTGTCGACCACCGGCGGGGCCTCTGTCGAAACCGGGGGCAATTCGGTGCTGGAACGGGTCAGCACGATGGAAAGCGAATTGCAGCGCCTGACCTCCAAGACCGAGGAGATGGAAAACCGGATCAACCGGGTGGTGGCGGATGGCACCAACCGGATCGGCGATCTGGAATACCGTTTGGTTGAGCTTGAGGGCGGCGATCTGGGCGCGCTTGGCGAGACCTCGACCCTCGGCGGCGGGGCGGCACCTGCTGTCGCGGCACCGGGAACCGACACGGGCCGCGAGGTGGTTCCGCTCACCCCCGGCGATGGGGCGGCCCCGTCCAACGGCATTGTCACCCCCTTCAACGAGGCAGAGCTGGCGGTCAGCGAGAAGGCCGATTTCGAGCGGGCGCAGGAGGCGCTCGCCTCCGGTGACTTTCGCAGCGCCGCCGATCTCTTTGCGACCTTCAATCAGACCTATCCCGGCGGCCCGCTAGCCGCCGAAGCGGAGCTGCGCCGCGGCGAGGCGCTGACGGGCTTAGGCGACAACCGCGAAGCCGCCCGCGCCTTTCTCGCCGCCTTCAGCACCGATCCCGAAGGGCCGGTCGCGCCGCAGTCGCTGTTTGAACTGGGCCGGTCGCTGGGCAGTTTGGAGCAGACGCAAGAAGCCTGTGTGACCCTGTCCGAAGTCGCCGTGCGCTTTCCCGATGCGCCGCAGGTCAGCCAAGCCGAAGCGCAGCGCCAGACGCTGGGCTGTTCATAAGCCACCGTGACCAAAGCCGCCGCCCCGGCCAGCGCAGGTCTGGCTGAAAAGCTGATGGCGGGGCTTGGGGGGGCGCTGCCCCCGTGCCTCGGTGTTGCCGTATCGGGCGGAGGCGATTCGATGGCCTTGCTGTCATTGCTGCACCGGCTTTGCGCTTCGGCCGGGACCGATCTGGAGGTCGCCACCGTCGATCACGGCCTGCGGCCCGAGGCGGCGGCAGAGGCGGCGTTCGTTGCCCGCCATGCCGCAGCCCTTGGTCTGCCCCATGAGACCCTGCGCTGGCGGGGCTGGGACGGGCAGGGCAACCTCCAGAACGAAGCGCGGCAAGCGCGCTACCGGCTGATTGCGGAGTGGGCCGGGCGGCGGGATTTGCCTTTCGTGGCGCTTGGCCATACCGCTGATGATCAGGCCGAAACCGTGCTGATGCGGCTGGCGCGACGTGCGGGGGTGGATGGGCTGTCGGCCATGGCGCCGCGCAGCAGGCGGCATGGGATCACATGGCTGCGCCCACTGCTCTCTCTGCGCCGCGAGGCACTGCGCGATTACCTGCGAGAAACGGGTGTGGAATGGGTCGATGACCCCAGCAACGACGATCTCCACTACGCCCGTATTCAGGCCCGCCAAACCCTCGCCCAGCTCGAACCGCTTGGCCTTGATGCCGAGGCCCTGGTCGAAGTCGCGCGCAATATGGCCAGCGCCCGCGCCGCGCTTGACCATCAGACCGACCGCGCCGCGAGCGAGTTTCTGCGCATCGAGGCCGGGGCCGTGGTGGCCGAGGCCGAGGGTTTTTTCGCGGCCCCAGAAGAAATTCGCCGCCGTTTGATCCTGCGCGCTCTAGGCTGGATCAGCGGCCGCCCCTATGCGCCCCGCCGCGCCCCCGTTGCCGCCCTGATCGCCCGTTTGGCAGAGGGGCAGGCGGCGACCTTGGATGGCTGTCAGGCGCTTTTACGGCGCGGGGAAATCTGGATTTTCCGCGAATATAACGCCGTAGCTGCGCATGTTGTGCCAGCGGATCACATTTGGGACAGCCGTTGGCGTGCGACCTCTGATGCCGCCACGCCCGCAGGTGCTGAACTGCGCGCCCTCGGCCCGCAGGGGCTGGCCCAATGCCCCGAATGGCGCGACACCGGCCGCCCGCGCGCCATGCTGCTGTCGACCCCGGCGCTCTGGCAGGGCGACCGGCTGCTCGCAGCGCCCCTTGCCGGGCTAGACGAGAAATGGCATGTGCAGCTTGAACGCGATGCGGCGTGGTTCAAAACCGCGCCATTATCGCATTGAACATGAGCGCATCATGTCTATCTTAGTATGGTGGTTGCCTCAACGGGCGCCCCTTGGGCCGCAGGACTTGCCTGCGGCTATGTGAATTTAGGAGAATTTCCTTGGGAAATGTTCGTAACCTCGCCTTCTGGGTCGTCCTGATGCTGCTGGTGCTCGCGCTGTTTAACCTGTTCAGCGGGTCCAGCGGGTCGCTGCAAAATAACGAGGTCAGCTATTCCGAGTTTGTCGCCTCTGTGCAGGATGGCGATGTGCGCAATGTGACACTTGATGGCGAGCAGGTGCGGTTCCGTGCGGCGGATGGGTCTGATTACCTGACGATCAAGCCTGAGGATGCCGAGCTGACGCAGCTGCTGATCAACAATGATATCCCGGTAAAGGCCCGCCCGCAGGAGCAATCCGGCTTCCAGACCTTCCTGATGTCGCTGCTGCCCATCGCGCTGCTGATCGGTGTCTGGATCTATTTCATGAACCGGATGCAGGGCGGCGGCAAAGGCGGTGCCATGGGCTTTGGCAAATCCAAGGCCAAGATGCTGACCGAGAAACAGGGCCGCGTGACCTTTGACGACGTGGCGGGCATCGACGAGGCCAAGGAGGAACTTGAAGAGATCGTCGAATTCCTGCGCAACCCGCAGAAGTTCTCGCGTCTCGGCGGCAAGATTCCCAAAGGCGCGCTGCTGGTGGGCCCTCCGGGTACCGGTAAGACGCTGCTGGCCCGCGCCATTGCCGGGGAGGCGGGCGTGCCGTTCTTTACCATTTCCGGCTCCGACTTTGTCGAGATGTTCGTGGGTGTCGGTGCCAGCCGGGTGCGCGACATGTTCGAACAGGCCAAGAAAAACGCCCCCTGTATCGTCTTTATCGACGAGATCGACGCCGTGGGCCGTCACCGGGGTGCCGGCTATGGCGGCGGCAATGACGAGCGTGAGCAGACCTTGAACCAGCTGCTGGTCGAGATGGACGGTTTTGAGAGCAACGAAGGTGTCATCATCCTCGCCGCGACCAACCGCCGCGACGTGCTTGACCCTGCGCTGCTGCGTCCGGGCCGCTTTGACCGTCAGGTCACCGTGCCCAACCCCGACATCAAAGGCCGCGAGAAGATCCTTTCGGTCCACGCCCGCAAGACCCCGCTGGGGCCGGATGTTGACCTGCGCATCATTGCGCGCGGCACGCCGGGCTTCTCGGGGGCGGATCTGGCGAACCTCGTGAATGAGGCCGCTTTGATGGCCGCCCGTGTGGGCCGCCGCTTTGTCACCATGGTCGACTTTGAGCAGGCCAAGGACAAGGTGATGATGGGGCCAGAGCGCCGCTCGATGGTGATGACCGCCGAGCAGAAGGAAATGACTGCCTATCACGAAGCCGGTCACGCGCTGGTCGGCATGACGCTGCCGAAATGCGATCCGGTCTATAAGGCCACGATCATCCCGCGCGGCGGGGCGCTTGGCATGGTGATGAGCCTGCCTGAGATCGACCGCCTGAACATGTTCAAGGACGAATGCCACCAGCGCCTAGCCATGGCCATGGCGGGCAAGGCGGCGGAAATCCACAAATATGGTCCCGATTCCGTGTCCAACGGCCCGGCGGGCGACATTCAGCAAGCCTCCGCGCTGGCGCGGGCGATGGTGCTGCAATGGGGCATGTCCGACAAGGTCGGCAATATCGACTATTCCGAGGCTGCGCAGGGTTATCAGGGCAACACGGCAGGCTTCTCGGTCTCTGCCAATACCAAGGAACTGGTGGAAAAAGAGGTCCAGAAATTCATTCAGGACGGCTATGACCACGCGCTGAAGATCATCACCGAGAAAGAGGTGGAGTTCGAGCGTCTGGCGCAGGGTCTGCTGGAATATGAAACGCTGACCGGGGATGAGATCAAACGGGTGATGGACGGTCTGCCGCCCAGCGAAGACCCGAACGACGACAACTCCGACGCGGGCAGCGCGCCCAGCGTCACCGCGATCCCCAAGGCGAAGGGCAAGAAAACCCCGCCGAAGGATGGCGGGATGGAGCCTGAGCCTTCGGTCTGATCCGATCCTTCAAGACACATAAGAAAGACCCCGCTTCGGCGGGGTCTTTTCGTTTCGCCGTGTCCGGGCATGACGCGGCGCAGGCCGGTAACCGCCCGCGCATTCGACTGTCGCATAACGGCACAAGAGCAGCTACACCTGAACCGGAGTTCTAGACCGACGGATTCTTATGAAACGCCACTTCCGCCTCACCGCCGCTTTCCTCGCGCTGCTTGCCGGGCCGACTTGGGCAGGGGAGCAAAGCTACAGCGTCTCGCTCGCCGGGCGTCAATTGGGAACCTTGACCTTCAACGGGCACAGCCGGAATGCGGCGTTTCTTCTGGCCTTGGACAATGCCCCCTTTGGCATCAAGAATGGCACCTTCAGCGCGGTGACACAGGCCCAAGGCGATCAGGTCAGCTACCTTGGCACGAACCGGGGCAGTGAAACCCGCGATATCGACATCACCCGCAGCGCCGGTCAGGTGACCTCGGTCGCGGTGGCGCCGCCCTCGGAACGGACGGAGATTTCCGAGGCGGCGAAAGTCCCTGCGGGGGTGATCTTTCCGCCGGAACTCTTCGCCGCCCTCGCCACTGCCGAAACATGCCCCGCGCCGCTGGCCGCCTATGACGGCCGCCGCGTGGTGCAGATCGCGCCCGAGGCCGTGCAGCGGGAGGGCGACAGGGAGCGATGCGACATGTCCTACCGCGTCGTGATGGGCCCGGGCTATGTCGCGCCCTTCTATCTGAAATCCTTCGGGATGGAGTTGGTCTATACCGCCCGCACATTGGCCAGAGCCTCCATCAGCGGCGGCGGTTTCACGGTCCATTTGAACCGCCAATAGGCTGACAGGCAAAGGACAGCGCATGCCCGCTCTTCGCAGCACCAACCACATCGGACGGATCACCTGGCTCGGGGCCGTGCCCGCGCAGCGCGAGAACATCCGCTCCGCCCCGCTGGCGCAGGCTTTCGCGGGTTACGCAGGGTTTGAAGGGGACTTTCACGCCGGGCTCACCCGCCCGGCCTGTGTCCGCGTGCGCAATCTGCATCCGAAAGACACCGAAATCCGCAATACCCGCCAGCTGTCGATCCTCTCTGCCGAAGAGATGGCGCAGATCGCTGCAGCGATTAATTTGCCAAAGCTCGATCCGGCGCTGCTCGGCGCGTCGATCGTGCTGGAGGGCATTGCGGATTTCACCCTCGTCCCGCCCGGGTCGCGTTTGCAGACGGCCCAAGGCACCACGCTGGTGATTGATGTGGAAAACGGCCCCTGCAACTTCCCGGCGCGCGAGATCGAGAATGAGCGGCCCGGCCACGGCAAAGGCTTTCGCGCGGCGGCGCAGGGCAAACGCGGGGTGACCGCCTGGGTCGAACGCGAAGGGCCGCTGGCGCTTGGCGATGAAATGCGGCTCTTTGTCCCGGACCAGCCGGTCTGGCCGCATCTCGACTGACCCCGCGCCGTTTCGCGCCGCTTGAGTGTCGGAAACACGGCCTCTCATCATAGCCTTGTGCCTGTAAGTCTTGTTCATCAAGATCGCGACCAACGGCAACAGGGGAATCTCATGGCTTTTAAATCCGACATTCAGATCGCGCGAGAAGCGGCAAAACGCCCTATTCAAAAGATCGGTGAGAAGTTGGGGCTCTCCAGCGATGACCTGCTGCCCTATGGCCATGACAAGGCGAAGATCAGCCAAAGCTTCATCGATTCTGTGCAGGATCGCCCGGATGGCAAGCTGATCCTCGTCACCGCGATCAACCCCACCCCGGCGGGCGAAGGCAAGACCACCACCACCGTGGGGCTGGGCGATGGGCTGAACCGCATCGGCAAAAAGGCGGCGGTCTGTATCCGCGAAGCCTCCCTTGGGCCGAATTTCGGCATGAAGGGCGGGGCCGCCGGCGGCGGCTATGCCCAAGTGGTGCCGATGGAAGAGATGAACCTGCATTTCACCGGCGATTTCCACGCCATTACCTCGGCCCACAACCTGCTGGCGGCGATGATCGACAACCATATCTACTGGGGCAACGAGTTGGAAATCGACACCCGCCGCGTCGTCTGGCGCCGCGTGGTCGATATGAACGACCGCGCCCTGCGGCAGATCACGGCGTCTCTGGGCGGCGTGCCGAACGGTTTCCCGCGCGAGACGGGGTTTGACATCACCGTGGCCTCCGAGGTCATGGCGATCCTCTGCCTCGCCAGAGATCTCAGCGACCTGCAAGAACGCTTGGGCGCGATGATCGTCGCCTACCGCCGCGACCGCAGCCCGATCTTTGCCCGCGATATCAAGGCTGATGGCGCGATGACGGTGCTGCTGAAAGACGCGATGCAGCCGAACCTCGTGCAAACGCTTGAGAACAACCCCGCCTTCGTGCACGGCGGCCCTTTCGCCAATATCGCCCATGGCTGCAACTCGGTCATCGCCACGACCACGGCGCTGAAACTGGCTGACTACGTGGTGACCGAAGCCGGCTTTGGCGCGGACCTCGGTGCCGAAAAATTCATGAACATCAAATGCCGCAAGGCGGGGCTTGCGCCGTCCGTCGTCGTCGTGGTCGCCACCGTGCGGGCGATGAAGATGAACGGCGGCGTGGCCAAAGCCGATCTGGGGGCCGAGAATGTCGCGGCCGTGCAAAAGGGCTGCGCCAACCTTGGCCAGCATATCGAAAACGTCAAATCCTTCGGCGTGCCGGTGGTCGTGGCGATCAACCACTTCGTCACCGATACCGAAGCCGAGGTGCAGGCGGTGAAAGACTTCGTGGCCGAGCAGGGGGCCGAGGCGATTCTGTCGCGCCATTGGGAGCTGGGCTCCGAAGGGGCTGCCGATCTGGCCACGCGCGTCGCCGAGATCGCGGATGGCGACAGCGCCAATTTCGCGCCGATCTACCCCGATGACATGCCGCTTTTCCGCAAGATCGAAACCATCGCCAAACGCATCTACCGCGCCGACGAAGTGCTGGCCGACCAGAAAATCCGCACCCAGCTGAAGGATTGGGAGGACCAAGGCTACGGCGATCTGCCGGTCTGCATGGCCAAAACCCAATATAGTTTCTCCACCGACCCCGAGCTGCGCGGCGCGCCACGGGATTTTTCGGTCCCGGTGCGCGAAGTGCGGCTCTCGGCGGGGGCGGGGTTCGTCGTGGTGATCTGCGGCGAGATCATGACCATGCCGGGCCTGCCGCGTGTGCCCTCGGCCGAGGCGATCAAGCTCAATGCCGATGGCGATGTCGAAGGGCTGTTCTAAGACGGGTTGCAAACAGGCTCTGGCGCGGTGATGTAGGGCCTGTTCAACCTCAGCACTGGCGAAAGAGAGACGGATATGGCAGCAACAATCATCGACGGTAAAGCCTTTGCGGCCGAAGTTCGCGAAAAGGTGGCTGGCCATGTCGCCCGGCTAAAGGCCGATCACGGGCTCACCCCCGGCCTTGCGGTGGTGCTGGTCGGCGAAGACCCGGCCAGCCAGGTCTACGTCCGCTCCAAGGGCAAGATGACCCGCGAAGTGGGGATGAAATCCGTCGAACACAAGCTGCCGGCGACCGTGGATCAGGAGACGCTGCTCAAGCTGATTGACGATCTGAACAGTGATCCCGAAATCCACGGCATTCTCGTGCAACTGCCGCTGCCAGAGCATATGGATGAGAAACGGGTGGTGAACGCGGTCTCGCCAGCCAAGGATGTGGACGGATTCCACATCTCCAACGTGGGGCTGTTGGGGACCGGGCAGAAAAGCATGGTGCCCTGCACGCCGCTCGGCTGCCTGATGATGCTGCGCGCGCATCACGGCGATCTCTCGGGGATGGAGGCGGTGGTGATCGGGCGCTCCAACATCGTCGGCAAACCCATGGCGCAACTGCTGCTGGGCGACAGCTGCACCGTGACAATGGCCCATAGCCGCACCCGCGACCTGCCCGATGTCGTGCGCCGGGCGGACATCGTGGTGGCCGCTGTCGGCCGGCCCGAAATGGTGCCCGGCGACTGGATCAAGCAAGGCGCCACCGTGATCGACGTGGGCATCAACCGGATCGAGATCGGCGAGAAGACCAAATTGGTCGGGGACGTCGATTTCGACAGCGCAAAAGACCGCGCCGGCGCCATCACCCCGGTGCCGGGCGGGGTCGGCCCGATGACCATCGCCTGTTTGCTGGCCAATTACGGTCACCGCCTGCTGCCGCGCCAACGGGTTGGACGAACCCGAAGGGCTGACCGCCTAGGCCGGGTTCACCGGCACCATCGTGCCTTGCAAAATGGCGATCAACTTGGCCTCGCCCCCGGTGATTGCCTGCACCTCTGCGGTGACCAACACAAAGCCGCCGCCCGGGTTTGACCACCCGGCCGGTGGCCACCAGCCGATCACCGCGGGCCGGGGCCAAGAGGTTGATCTTGATCTCCGATGTAACCACGTCCATCTCAGGTGGCATCATCGTCAGCGCAGCAAAACCCGCCGCCGTATCGCCAAGCGAAAAGGTAAAGCCCGGCATGGCCAAACCCCTGTTGCTGGCAGGCCAAGGGCAAGACCGGCGCGGCGATCTGAACTAGCCCTTCGCCGACCTCGACCACTTCGGCGCCGAAGGTCTGCATCATCGTCTGCGCGTCAAACCGCGCGCGAATGCGTTTTTCCATTTCATTCATCAACTGGCCTTTCGCGGCATAGGAATGGCCACCGGCTGCGGCCCGGTCAAGATCGCACAGGCATTCGGCTGCATCAGATTGCAAAGCGTGTCCGACCCGCTGCGCAGCCCCCCGGTATAGGTGCCATAGGCCGGCAGGATCAGCCGATCGCTGTCAAACAGAAAGGCGGGCCGTGAAATGCTGCGCTTGCGGGTATAGACCGAGGCTTTGGGATGATAATGGCCCGACACCTCGGCGCGTTGCGCAGGGTCCGCGATATGCCGAAAGGTAAGCGGGCCAAGCTGCAGTTCCGCCAGATGCGCGCCGCCCAGACCCACCGGGCCCGGGTCATGGTTGCCCTCGATCCAGTCCCACCGCCGCCCGGCCTGCAGGCGCAGAATCCACAGCCGTTCCGGTTCCTGCAGGGCCTGCGCCGCGCCGAGATCGTCAAAACTGTCGCCCAGGCAGACCACATGGCGCGGCTCGGTCGCCGCCAGATCGGCGGCAAGGCGGTCAGCGTATCGCGGGTCTCATAGGGGGGGAGGGCCGCCCCGCCGCGCCGGCAATGCGCTCAGACTTGCCCAGATGTAAATCACTGACGCAGAGCATGCCTTGGCGGGCCACCAAAGCGCGCCGGAGCCAAGCGCCGTCAGCGCCGCGCCGGCGAATGAAAAGTCGAGTCCGTTCATCCTTTGTTCATCTGCAATTGCGGCTGATTTGGCAAGGGGTCAAAACAGCGTCGCGCAGGCGGTGAGGGGAGCGCAGCGGTATTTAAGAAAGGATGAAGGGTAGAAAGCGCGCCCCATGACCGGATTGCTGCCCCACATGAGACGCGCCTTCATCCTTGCGGTCATCGGCTCCGCAGCCTGTACCGCCGAGATAGAATGCGTCCGTTGGGTTAAAAAACTCTTAATCCTCTTCATCCTTTTTCAAATACCGCTGCACGACAGATCCGCCCGCGCACGACCGGTGTTCAGGAGACCTGCCGCCGCCGGGGATGTTCGAAGGCGGCGGGGTCAGCTGCGCGAGCCCCGAGGCTTCCATCAACCGCGCGGCCTCTTCCGCCAGCATCCGTTCCTGCGCCGCACCTTCGACCGGGACGCGGCCTGCTTCCAGCAGCAGCGGCGCGGCAAGGGGGCTGACCCGGGGCAGGCGGCGGTGTTCGATGCGCCCGGCGATGCGGGCGAGCATCTCTTCGATCCGGCCAAAGTCGACCAGCCCGCGCAGCGCTTCTTCGCGGGTGATGTCGAGCATCAGGTGGTCCGGCTCATAGCGCAGCAGCGTGTCATAGAGGATGTCGCTGGAGAAGGTCGCCTGCCGCCCGGATTTGCGCGCCTGTGGGCTGTTGCGTTCGATGAGCCCGGCGATCGTCGCGGCGGCGCGAAAGGTGCGTTTCATCACCGCATTGCCGGCGAGCCAACTGTCGAGACCATCATGCAGGGCGGCCGGATCGACCAGCGGGGCGGGGTCATCCACCGCGTCCAGGCCCAGATCAGTGTGGCATAGTCGGTAGCGACAAAGCCGAGCGGCGCAGGCCCAGATCTTCCATGCGTTTGGTGAGCAAGAGCCCGAGTGTTTGCTGCCCGTTGCGCCCGGCGAACCCGTAAAAGACGGTTTGTTCGGCGCCGTCATGGGGGCAGCTTTCGACCAGCATTTCACCCGGCTGCGGCAGCTGGCTGACCTCGCGTTGCAGGGCCAGCCAATCGGCGGTGTGGGGGGCAGTTCGGGCCAGCTTTCTTGGGTGAACATCTGTTGCACGCGCGCCGAGAGTTGGGTCGAGGTCGCGAATTTGGTGCCGCCGAAGGTGGCGACTTTGGGTTTTTTCGCGGCGTTGCGGCTGACTTCGACAACGGTTTCGCGCAGCCCTTCGTAGCGCACGATCTGGCCGCCGATGAGGAATGTGTCGCCTTTGGTCAGGGTCGCGGCGAAGCCTTCTTCGATTTCGCCCAAGGGTTTGCCACCCCGTTTGCGCTGCATGCGCACCTTGAGTTTGTCGGTGTCCTGAATCGTGCCGATATTCATGCGGATGCGTTGGGCGCTGCGCGGGTCGCGCAGTGCCACATGCCGTCGGCCGTTGCAGCAGCCGCTGCCAGCGGTCATAGGCGCGCAGGGCGTAGCCGCCGGTGGCGCAGAAATCGAGGCAGGCGTCGAAGGCGGCGCGGGAGAGGGCGGCATAGGCGCCAGCAGAGCGGATCTGCCGAACAGGGCGTCGGCGTCGAAGGGACCCGCGCAGGCGGTGATGAGGATATGTTGGCAGAGCACGTCGCGAGGACCGGGGCCGCGGGGGTCCCCGTCGAGCGCGCCCTCCAGCACGGCTTCGAGGGCGGCGACACATTCGACCACCTCAAAGCGGTTGGCGGGCACCAGCAGCGCCTTTGAGGGGGCGTTTGTAGCGGTGGTTGGCGCGGCAATGCGTTGCACCAGCCGTTTGACGTTTTTCGGCGCGCCGATCTGGATGATCAGGTCCACATCGCCCCAGTCGATGCCGAGGTCCAGCGTGCCGGTGCAGACGATGGCTTTGAGGTCGCCGCGCACCATGGCCGCTTCGACATTCTCGCGCTGTGCGCGGTCAAGACTGCCGTGGTGGATGGCGATGGGCAGGGCGTCTTCATTGGCGAGCCAGAGATTGTGAAAGAAGATCTCGGCCTGAGCGCGGGTGTTGTGAAAGATCAGCGTGGTCTTGTGCCGGCGCACCTGATCGAGCACGGCGGGGATCGCATAGGCCGCGCCGCCCCGGCCCATGGCGGGGCTTCTTCGGTGCGCAGCATCTGGATGTCCGGGGCGGGCCGGGGTCGGCCAGCAGCACTTCGCAGGGATCGGGGTGGCGGGCCATGAGATGGGGCGATGGCGGCGGGGTCTTCGACGGTGGCCGAGAGGCCCACCCGTTTCAGATCGGGGCAGAGCGCTTGCAGCCGGGTCAGCGCCAGCACCAGCTGATCGCCGCGTTTGCTTTCGGCGAGCGCGTGGATTTCGTCGATCACCACCCGTTTCAGCCCGCGAAAGGTGCGGGCGGCGTCCTCGTAAGAGGTCAGCAGCGCGAGGCTTTCGGGGTGGTCAGCAGGATATGCGGCGGGTCGGCGCGCTGGCGGCGGCGGCGCGATTGCGAGGTGTCGCCGGTGCGATCTTCGATGCGGATCGGCAGGTGCATCTCCTCCACCGGGCGGGTGAGGTTGCGTTTGATATCCGCAGCAAGCGCTTTCAGCGGTGAGATGTAGAGCGTGTGCATCCCCTCATGCGGTGCCTCGGCGAGATCGACCAGCGTGGGCAGGAAACCCGCGAGCGTCTTGCCGCCGCCGGTGGGGGCGATGAGCAAGAGGGCGGGGCCTCGGCCCGGTCCAGCATCTCTTGCTGGTGCGGGTGCAGGGACCAGCCATTCTGGGCGAACCAATCGGCGAATTTGGGGGGGAGGGCGCGCATGTCAGTGATGTAGTCTTTGGGGCCTGCGCTGCCAGCCCCAAAACGCGGGGGTTTACTTTACGATGACCTCGTCCTTGACGAACATATTGGCCCAGGCACGGTCCACCAGATCCGGGCTCATCTGATAGGGCAGCCTTCAAACTCGCAGATCGCGATCATCTGGTCGATCAGAAACACCGGCTGGTAGTTGGCATAGACATTGTCGATGGCGGGGTATTTGACCTTGAGCAGATGCACCAGCGTGGCCTCATCCTAGCGCCATGCCGCGTTTCTTGGCACCATGGCAAAGATCTTGAGGAAGTTCTGCTGGTCCGGCCCGTCGATCTTGATCTTGAAGAAGATCGGCGCAGGGCGGCTGATCGAAGATCTCGTTCGGTGAAAGTTGGTCGAGAAGATCACCAGCGTGTCGAAGGGCACCTCGAATTTCTCCCCCGATTGCAGGGCGAGAATGTCCTTGTTTTCTTCCAGCGGGACAATCCAGCGGTTGATGATGCTCTGCGGCGGTTCCTGCTGGCGGCCAAGGTCGTCGACGATGAAGATACCGCCGGTGGCCTTGAGTTGCAGCGGGGCCTGATAGGTGCGCGCGGTGGGATTATAGACCAGATCGAGCATGTCGAGCGTCAACTCGCCGCCGGTGATCACCGTGGGGCGTTCGCAGCAGACATAGCGGCTGTCAAAGCGCGTGACGCGGCGCAGGGAGGTCGGGTCCTGGACCTCGGCTTCGGCGGCGGAATGCACGATCGGGTCGTAGACGGTGATGACCTGCCCCGCGTATTCGATGGCGCGGGGGACATAGACCCTGTCGCCAAGCGCGTCGCGGATGCCGTTGGAAATGCTCGATTTGCCGTTGCCGGGGGGGCCGTACATCAGGATCGAGCGCCCGGCGGAAACCGCGGGGCCCAGGTGGTCGAGCAGGCTGTCGGGCAGGACCAGATGGCCCATGGCCTCGGTCAGCTGGGCGCGGGTGATCTGCAGGTTGCGCACCGACTGGCGTTTGACCTGTTCGCGGTAGACCTCTAGCGGCACCGGCATGGCGCCGAAATATTCCGACTGCGCCAAAGCGTCCAGGGCCCGGGCCTTGCCGCCATCGGTGAGCTGATAGCCCAGTTCGTTGCCGTTATGGGCATTCAGCGTGCCGGTGGCCTCGATCAGACGCTGGCCGCGGGCGTGGTCGATCATCTCCTGTGTCACCTGCACCGGCAGGCAAAGCGCCTTTGCCAGATCGCTCACCATCTCGATATTCTTGCGGAAGATCGTCTTTAACAGAATGTCGCGCATCATCACGACCGGCAGCTTCATGTCTTCCAGCCGCTTGGGCGGTGGCGGCGCAAGGACGGTGTTGGATGAGACATTCATGAGCGGGTTCCTTGCAAAACAGACAGGGGCTGCGGCGCGATGAGCCTGAGACATAGCGGTTGAATATGGCGTGAATGTGGAAACAACGGGGGCGTCAGCGGACGGGGTAAATTTTGTCTTAACGGCCGTAGAGCGCCCCGAGGATCAGATAGAGCGCCAGCGCCGTGCCAAGGGCGAGGCCCATGGGAAATTTCTTGGTCTCCTGCCAGCTTTGCCATTCGGGCGCGAGGCGGCGCAGGGGGGAATATTTCACCGCGCGGTGGGTGGCGGCGGCGGCAAGAAGCACCGCCATGAAAAGCGCCATCAGCAGGCGCAGATCGCCAAGCGCGACATAGGGGGCGGCGGCGGCGGCGAATTTCGCATCGCCCGCGCCCATCACGCCTGCGGCATTCAGCAGGATGCCGAGGGCGAGCACGATGATCAGGCTCATCAGCCGCCAGAGATAGGTTTCAAAGGGCAGGACGAAGAGGCCCAGCACCAGAAAGATAAGCCCCAAGAGGACCACTGCCTGATTGGTGATGCGCATCTGTTTCATGTCGGTGAATGCGACATAGAGACAGAGAGGCAGCACGAAAGGCAGGAACCACAGCGCCACCGTGGCCGAGATCGCCATGGCTCAGCCGGCTTCCAACGCGCGCAGCGAGCGCACGGCGGCCTCAAAATGCTGGGGATGCGTGTCGATCGCCTCTTGCAGCAGCCCTTTGCCGGTGGCCACATCGCCGCGTTTGATCGCCGAAAGCGCCATCGTATGCAGCAGCTGCGCGCGCTCGGATTGCTCCATCGGCATCACCGGCAGGGTGTAGTCACGCTGCGCCGCGCGGGCCATGACAAGGTTGTTCTTGGCGGTAAAAAGCGTGTTGTCCTGACGGATCGCCTCGGCAAAGAGCCGCTCCGCCTCCGGGTAGTCGCCACGGGTGAGCTTGGAATAGCCCCAGTTGTTCATCACGGCCGCAGGGGTGGTGGTCAGGCCAACGGCGATTTCATAGAAACTGTCGGCGCGGTGCCACTGTTCTTTGCTGTCGGCCACCATCGCCTCCAGCCGGTAGCGGGCAAAGGTTTCATGGGTGGGGGGGATGCTGTTGAGCACCGTCTCGGCCCGTGCCCAGTCGCCGGCACGGATCAGCGCGTCGGCCAGTTCCACATTGTCATCGGGCGTGGCGCCCTGCATTTTGGTGACCTTTTTCCCAGGCGCTCACCGCCTCGGTCCGGCGCTTGGCCCGGGCGAGGGAGGTGGCCAGCCCGCGCTGGTGGTCGCATGCGGTCGGGGTCTTCCTTGACAGAGCGTGCGAAGTAGCTCACCGCCTCATTGGGGTCGGCCACGGTCAGCATGACATCGGAAAGGTTGGTCTCATCCACCACATTGACGTCCTTGAAGGCGCGTTCAACGGTGGCGTTTGCATCTTTCTCACCGCAGCCTGCCACAGCGGTGACGCCTGCCGTGCAGACGGCCAGAAGAATGGGATGGCGCATTTTGCGTCCTTTTTACTGCTCTGCCTTGGTCATGATGTCGGGCGGATCAGGTAGTCCCCGCTGCCGCGCCGCACCAATTTGTAATTATCTTCATTGACTTCTGTCATAACAGAATTTTCAGTTTTTGCGAGTGCCAAGCGCAGATTGTCCCGGATTGCGTCACTTTCGCCATTATCGAGCGCATAGGCCTTACGGAAGATCTGTTCGGCCTCCGCCGTCTCGCCGCGTTCCATCAGCACCACGCCGAGGTTGTTCCAGACCTCGGGTTCTTCCGCGTCCTGTTTCACCGCGCGGCGCAGCAGGGTTTCGGCCTGGCCCAATCGGCCCAGCCCCAGATTGGCGCTTCCGAGGGCCGAGAGGATCTCGCCGTTCAGCCCATGTTCCAAAGCGGCACGGTTGAAGGATTTGATCGCCAGTTCATATTCCCCCGCCGCGATCAGCCGATGGCCGACTTCGAGCCCGTCGACGGCCTCGGCCTTTTGGTCGACGCCGGGGGCATAGACCCCCTGCGGCCTGTCATCCGCGCCGAAGGCGGAAAAGCCGCCCGGGGAACAGGCGGCCAGCAAGAGGGCAGAGAGAGCCCCGGTGAGGGCGGCGCGGGCCCTGCCGCGCCGGTATGAGCGATCCATCAGTTTCCCATTTTGCCCAGTTCCGTAATGCCATGCACCGACGGGCCGACCAGAATGATCAGGAGCGGTGGCACAGTCAGGCCCATAGTGGCAAGGGTCATCTTGGTTGGCAACTTGTTTGCCGCTTCTTCGGCCCGCATCACCCGTTTGTCACGCATCTCGCCGGCATAGACCCGCAGCGCATCTGCGATGGAGGTGCCAAAGGCCGCGGATTGGATCAGCACGGTCACAAAGGAGGACACATCCTGCACGCCGCAGCGTTCGGCCATGTCGTTGAGCACGGAGATCTTATCCTTGCCAGCTTTCATCTCATAGGCGACGATCTCAAACTCTTCGCTGAGGGCGCGGTAGGAGGCGCGCAGTTCCTTGGCCACGCGGACGATACATTGATCGAGCGACTGCCCGGCCTCGACGCAGACCAGCATCATGTCGAGCGCATCGGGGAAACCTTGGGTGATTTCCTCCTTGCGGGCATCGACGCGGCGGCGCACCCAGTATTTCGGAAGGTAATAGCCGATCGCACCGGGGCCGATGGTGTACATCATGGTTTTCTGCGTCGTCATGCCGGCGCTGCCGCCGAGGAAATTCATATAGACCATGCCGCCGATCAGACCGAGCATGCCAAGTGCGAATTGGGCGAAGTAGTAGAGGCGCACCGCATCGCGGGACTGATAGCCCGCCTGTCGCAGCATCAACTGTTTCGCGCTCAGCTCGGCGCCGTCCTCCGGCTCAAGGAATTTCGCGAATTTCTGCAGCTGCGCGTTCTGATCCGATTGCCGCAACTGCTGGCGCGAGGCTTCGCCCGTAGGCGCAGAGGAGGTGCGTTTCAATTTGGCCAGCGGGTCTTCGGGCTGGCGCAGCATCAGCACGATGGTGATTGCGACAAGCGCCAGACCCAGCACGCCGATGATGATGATAAGCCCCATCGGGCCGAGGGTGTCGCTCAGGCGGTCGTTGATCTGATCGAAAAGTTCCATGGCCGATCCCTCAGACTTTGATGTTGGTCAGAATGCGCATCACGAAAAGGTTCAGCGCCAGAAAAATGCCCACGGCGAAACAGGCGGGAATGAACAGCGCATGGTCGCGCACTTCATCATAGTAATGCGGATCGGCCAGATTGATCACAACCAGCGCCACCAGCGGGAAGGCCGAGAGGAATTTGCCCGACCATTTCGCCTCGGCCGTGATCGCCTTGACCCGGCGGAACAGCCGGAAGCGGGCGCGGATCACCTTGGCCAGCCCGGCGAGGATCTCCGCCAGGTTACCGCCGGATTGCTGTTGAATGGTCACCGCCACCGCGAGAAAGCGCAGGTCTTGCATGTCGAGCCGTTCCGCCATGTCCTTGAGCGCTTCGCCCACGTCGCGGCCATAGGCGGATTCATCCGAGATCACGCCGAATTCCGAGGCCAGCGGGTCTTGGATTTCTTTCGACACGATGGAAATCGCGCTGGAGAAAGGATGCCCCACCCGCAGGCTGCGCACCATAAGCTCCACCGCGTCGGGCAGTTGCTCTTCGATCAGCGCCATCCGCTTGCCGGCCTTATGGGAAACCCAAAAGAACACCGCGCCGACCCCCATGAAGATCGCCAGAAGCAGGCGCACCGGGGCGCTGCTCTGCGTGCCGATGGTCAGCCCGAGGAACGCCAGCGCCGAGAGACCCGCCATGATCAACAAAAGCTGTTTCGGGGTGAAGGCAATCGCCGCCTTCTGCGCCTTGTCCGAGAGCAGTGAATAAAGCGGGATCGACCGCGCCTTCATATGCTGCTGCATTTCCTTGCGCAGCTTGTCGAGCACCTCTTCGCGCCGCGCGCCTTTTTCCAACATTTCAAGCCGACGGTTCACCCGGCTGTTGAGGCTGATGGATTTGCCAAAAGCGACAAGATACAGGCCTTCGACCAGCACCAGCACGCCGATAAAGATCAGACCGTAGATAATAGGTTCGGCACTCATGGGATCGTTCCTTACTGGGCCGCGACGGGTTCGTAGATGGAGGAGGGCAGGTCATAGCCCCACATGCGGAAGCGTTCGGCGAAATGGCTGCGCACGCCGGTGGCGGTGAAATGGCCGATGATCTTGTTCTCGGGCGTCAGGCCCACGCGCTGGTAGCGAAAGATTTCCTGCATCGAGATAACCTCGCCCTCCATCCCCGTGATCTCGGTGATCGAGGTCATGCGGCGCGAGCCGTCTTGCAGACGCGAGGCCTGCACGATGAGGTTCACCGCCGAAGAAATCTGGCTGCGCACGGCTTTGAGCGGCATTTCGATCCCGGCCATGGCGATCATGTTTTCCAGACGGCTGATCCCATCGCGGGCAGAGTTGGCGTGGATCGTGGTCATGGAGCCGTCGTGGCCGGTGTTCATGGCCTGCAGCATGTCGATGACTTCCTCGCCACGGGTTTCGCCCACGATGATCCGGTCGGGGCGCATCCGCAGGGCGTTTTTCAGACAGTCGCGGGGCGAAACCTCGCCCTTGCCTTCGACGTTGGGCGGGCGGCTCTCCATCCGGCCCACATGGGTCTGTTGCAGTTGCAGTTCGGCGGTGTCTTCGATGGTCAGAATGCGTTCGGCATTGTCGATGAAAGACGACAGCGCGTTGAGCGTGGTGGTCTTGCCCGAGCCGGTCCCGCCCGAGACGATGATGTTGAGCCGGGTCGCCACGGCGGCCTGAAGATAGGCCGCCATCTCTTCGGAAAAGGCGCCGAAGTTGACCAGATCGTCAATGCCGAGCTTGTCTTTCTTGAACTTCCGAATGGAGACCAAGGAGCCATCGACCGCCACCGGCGGCACCATGGCGTTGAACCGCGAGCCATCCTTGAGGCGGGCGTCGACGTAAGGATTGCTTTCATCCACCCGGCGGCCCACGGCAGAGACGATCTTGTCGATGATCCGCAACAGGTGCTTTTCATCTTTGAAGGTCACATCGGTCAGTTGCAGTTTGCCGTCGCGTTCGACGAAAATCTGCTGCGGGCCGTTGACCAGAATATCGTTGACCGTCTCGTCCTTCAGCAGCGTCTCCAGCGGGCCGAGGCCGGTGACCTCGTCATAAAGCTCGGAGTTCAGCGTCATCCGGTCTTCGCGGTTCAGCACGATGCTTTTTTCCGACAGGATTTCGACCGCGATGTCGTTAATTTCCTGCCGCAGGTCCGCCTCACTCGCATGTTCCAGCGCGGCGAGGTTGAGGTTGTCCAAAAGCGCGCGGTGCAGTTCGAGTTTGATCTCGCTCATGCGTTGCTTGCGCTTGACCTCGCGGTCCACCGGGGCCGCGGCGGCGGGTTTCAGCGCGCGGCGCATGGTGGCCGGTTTGGCGGCCGCAGCGGGGGCGGGCGCTGCCGCGATCGGCGCGGCTTCGACAACCTTTGCCGCCTTTGCAGGCGTCGCGGGGGCCGCCTTGGGCGCGGTGGCGGTGGGTTTCTTGTACTTGGAAAACATCGCTACGTACTTTCGCTAGAGGCTCAGGCCGCTTGGGCCTGATCGCCCTTGAGGTCGTGGATGGAACTGGCCAATTTGGCGATCTCGCGCCGCAACGGGCTTTTGGCGGCGGAACTGGCGAGCGGCTGGCCGTGGTCATTGGCCTGTGTCACCGGCTTGCCCCCATCGGGCAGTTGCAGGTCAATCGAAATGCTCAGCGATTCGGCCATCCGCTTGACCCGGCTCTTGCCGCTGAGATCGGTGAATTTGGGCGCACGGTTCATCACATAGCGCAGCTTTTCCACCGGCAGCTCTTCGGATTGCAGCGCACGTTTGAAGCGCAGGGCGTTCTGGGCCGAACGCATGTCCAACTCCAAGGTCGCGAAATAGATATGGGCATGGGTCAGCACGGTCTCGGACCATTGCACCAACGTCGAAGGCATGTCGACGATGACATAGTCGAACTGGTTGCAGGCCATGCTCAGGATGCGCTCGACATCCTCATTGGTGATCAGATCAAGCGGCAGCATCTCGGAAGGCGCGGTCAGCACCTGCAGCTTGTCCCCAAAGGTCTGCAACGCTTGGCCAAAGATTTCCTCATCCATCGATTCGGTGTCCGAGAGCATCTCATAGACCGCCTCGCGGCGTTGCAGATCAAGGTAGGTGGCGACCGATCCATATTGCAGATCAAGGTCCAGCAAACAGACCGATGGCGGGTTCTTCTTATCCGCCATGGAGAGCTCCCAAGCCAGATTGACCGCCAATGTCGTGGCACCGGTGCCGCCGGCCAGACCATGCACCACGATCAGGGCACCGTCCTTCTGCGCGCCTGCTTTCAACTGCGGGCCGCTGGCCTCTGCCGGTTCCGGCGCGGCGGCGCTGCTGCCATCGCGCAGGCGGATGATGGCCTGGGCCAGCTCGCCTTCGGGCAGCGGGTAGGGGACGAATTCATCGGCGCCCTGACGCAAGAGCGAATGCAGGGCGGCGGGGGTGACGTCTTCGGCGATCAAGATGACCGAAATGTCGCGCGCCTTGGCCTGAGAGATGATCTCCCCCATCAAGACGAGGTTGTCTTCGTCGGTCTCATCCATGGCCAGTGCCACGAATTCCATCGCTTCGGCTTCGGGTTGACCAAAGAAGGCCAGCGCTTCGGCAAAGCCAAGATCACCCCAGCTTTCGCCGAGGGTCGATTCCATATCTTCAATTAACAGGTCGAAGTTTTGCACATCGCGGCTGATGGTACAGGCGACAATTGGCGCTGCTTCGGGCTGGGGCATACTGCTGCTCATGACCTTTTGTCCTTTACATCAATGGCTTAACCTCAGGCCGTGACGACGTTCTGTCGTCTTGTCGACCTTGGGCCTTGCCCGTGCCGGGCGCTTTGACCGGGCACAATTGTCCTACTGGAGCGAATATCACAGCCAACTGGGGCGAGATTGGGGCTAAAAAGTTTCTATTGTTGGGTATTGTGAAACGATCCCGGCGTTCGCGGGCGATTGGACATGCCGCCCCGGGGCAGGGGGCTGCATGAAAAACCCCGCCGCCCGAAGGCGGGCGCGGGGCATGGTCTAGCTGTTCTGGCGCGGCCGGTTACTCACCACCGGCATCGGTCGCCATGCTGCTGAGCGTCGATGCCGGCACGGCGCTGGCCACATATTCGCGGTAGATGACTTCGGCGTATTTGCCATCCAGCAACTGCGAATGGCCCTGCACAAAACCGCTGACCTCTGTCACCGTGCGCCGGTTGCGCCGCTCGCGACCCTGCGTCACGATCAAAGGCTGGGTTTCGCCAAAAGAGACCACCGCTTCAAGTCGGCTGCGGGAAATGCCCAATGTGCTGAGGTAAGACACCACCGCCTGCGCGCGGCGCAGCCCAAGCGCGCGGTTATAGGCGTTGGAGCCGACCAGATCGGTATGGCCGTAGACCCGGAACCGTATTTCGGGGAATTGCCGTATCCAATCGGCCTGCTGGCGCAGAATGGCCTGCGCCGTGCCGTCAAGCCGGGCGGAATTGAACGCAAAGGTCACGGTCGAGCGCACTTCGCTGGCGAAACGGTTCGCCATGTCATAGGTCACCCGCTTTTCACCAGTCAGCACCTGCCGGTTGTGCAGCGTGGCATTGCCAAACTGACCGGTGTCGACAATCGAACCCGCTTCGCGGTGAAACTGGGTATAGACCGGGTCATTGGTGGGGGCGCAGGCGGTGATCCCGACCAAAGCGGCGGCGCTGGCGATCAGTTTGATCGGTCTGGCTGTCATAGGTGTCATCGGATCAATCCAGTACATAGCCATAGGAGCCTTGAAAATCCTGCTTGGCGACTTCGCCTGCCGCCCCTTTGCGCGGCGTGCGGGTGTCTGCGGCGGTGCGGCCGTGCAAGAACAGGTCTTTTTCGCTGGGCGGTCTGATACGGTCGGTGGGCAAGACAAGGGCTTCGCCCCGTGTCGGGCTGACCAGATGGGCGGTCACGATGATGACAAGCTCGGTCTGGCTGCGCTGATAATCCGCCGAGCGGAACAGCGCGCCCAGCACCGGCACATCGCCGATCCACGGCAGTTGCCGCGAATTGTCGGTGAAATCATCCGTCAGCAGGCCCGCAATGGCAAAGCTCTCCCCGTCCCGCATCTCGACGGTGGTGGAGGTTTCGCGGCGGGTAAAGGCCGAGACTTCGACCCCATTGCCCAGAGCGATGCTGTTGGTCGGGTCAATCGCCGAGACGGCGGCGTTCATCTCAAGATTGATCAGCTCCTTGTCGACAACGCGGGGCACAAAGGCCAGTTCGACACCGAAGGGTTTGAACTCGACCGAAATGCGATCGCCCGATTGCGCCACCGGCACCGGGTATTCACCGCCGGCTAGGAATTTCGCCTCTTGCCCCGAGAGGGCAACCAGATTGGGCTCGGCAAGGAAACGGACAACGCCTTTCGCCTCAAGCGCTTCGAGCAGGATACCGACCTGTGTGGAGCCTGCGTTAAAGCCAAACAGCACCGCGCCGGCGTTCTGGTTGACAGAGGGGATCGTGCCGCCGAGCGAATTGCCAACGCTGCCAGAGGTGTTCGTCGTGCCGGTCCCGCCATTGATCCCGGTGCCGCCGATGGAGCCGTTCAACGCCAGCGACGAGCCAAGCGATTTCGATACATTGCGCTGCATCTCGGCAAAGCGCACCTTCATCATCACCTGTTGAATGCCGCCGACGCTCATCAAATTGCTGACCCGTTCGGGCGCATAGCGTTCGGCCAGATCCAGCGCCCGCTGCAACCGCTGGGTCGAGGAGACAACCCCCGACAGCACGATACCGTCATTGGCGGTGCGCACTTCGATCCTCTCCCCCGGCAGGATCTGCCGCAGGCGTTCCTTGAACTCCGACACGTCGGCCGCAACGCGCACATCGACATTGGTGATCAACTGGCCCGCCGCATCCAAAAGCGTCAGGGTCGTTAAACCGGGGGATTTTCCCAAGACATAGATGGTGCGGTCTGACAGCGAAGAGATGTCAGCGATGCCGGGGTTGGCGATGCTCAGCTCTGCGAAGGGAATGTCGCTTTCCACCACCACCGCGCGGTTCATCGGCACGTCGAGCGTTGAGGTCGTGCCCCGTTTGACCACCCGCAGCGTATCTGCGCTCGCCATGCTGGGCAGGCTCATGGCCAATGGCATGGCGCCCAATGTCAGCCCGATAAGAGTTGCTTTCAGAAATCTGTCGATTTTCATGTGACCTGCCTTTTTGATCACGCCTCGGGATGGGTCTTTGCGCCCTTCGTTCCGGGCACTCTGAGGCAATTCCAATTTTATTGCAAGAATCAAGCGCTTCGCCGGTGCAGTGCATGTGGGCTATTGGCAACAGCGGCGCGAAACGCAAAACGCCGCAGGAGGCTGCGGCGCTTTGGTAAAGGCATATTAAGCGCTTGTTATCATGTTAGTTCGTGCAGGGAATTGGGATCTGCACAACTTCGGCGCCACGACGGGTGCGGATTGTGCAGACTTTCTCTTTGGCGATCTCGGCAATGGTCTCCTGTGCCTCGATCCCCAAAAGCGAGCGCTGGTCGACTTCGATGGCCTCGGCCACGGTGTCGTCATTCACCCCCACCAGCGAGAGGGACAGTTTGCCGGTCGACTGCGCCTGTGCCAAAGCGGCAACCTGCTGAGGGTTCACAGCCACGGTCACGGTCTTGGCGATTGAGGCTTCCTCCATCACCAGCGCGTCGGCGCTCTGGTCGATGGCAATCAGCGGCACGGCGGGTTCGATCAGTTTGGTGACGTCCCCATTGCTGGATTGACCATCCAGATTGACGCGGCCAGTCCAATAGACATCGACCTTGTCCCCCGGGCGCAAGAAGCCGGACACACCGGAGGACACATCGACCTTGATGGTAAAGGCGCGCATGCCGCGAGCCAGACGCGATGTCAGGCCCGAATCCTCACCAGGCTTGGTGACTTTGACGGCCAGAATCGCTTCGTCTTTCTCGATATTGCGCAACACTACGCGCTGCTCGCGGGTGTTTTCGGGAAAGAGCTCGGTCTCCGCTAGGAAACTGCCCTCAGGGATCGCGTCCTCTGGCCATTTGACCTCACGCACGTCCTCGCGGGTCAGCGGTTGGCCGTATTTCAGCGGCTTGTCTGCGACCCAAACGGTTTTCGTCGGCACAACCTGCGCGAGTGCGGCTTGGGCTTGCGCGTTAGCCGCCTGATATTGAGCGATCTGGTCTTGCGCCAAATATACGGCCCCACCGGCAAGTGCGATACCTACCAAAAGGACCAGTCCGAATACGGCTCGCATGTTGTTACCTCTTTGCTATGGAAGCGGGGCTGGGCCCGTCTTTGTCAGCAAGCTATCTAGCAGTTAAATGTGACGAGATTTAGTCGGTATGGGGGCGATGCGAAGGAGTGTTGCAGCGCTGCGCTCCCGGGGGGGGGCTTGCGATTAGCTGGCAAGCTTTATCAAGATATATGCAACAACGTCGTCGACGCTGTCTGTCACGATGCCCGCGAGGATGACCGTCAAGCCGATTATCGAGGCGGTTAAGATGACCCAATCGACGGTTACTGCGCCACTCTGATCATCTGCGAATTTTTTAAAGATCCGGCGCATAGAAATATATCCATTAGGTCCTGCTGCATCGCGCTAGTCTAGGGGGCCGCCCCCCACATAGGGAGGCGGCTTCATAGATAAGCATTCTCAATACAGAAGAGATGGTCGCTTCGGTGCTCTTACTCCGCCCGTTTTGCGCCAGCAAGGTCGCCCTCAATCTGACCAATCAGGGCGTCGGTATTCGTGTCGATTGTTGTGAATGCTGCCACAGCCAGGCCAACGATTGCAGCGGTCAGAACGACCCAGTCAACTGTCACAGCACCGTCTTCGTCTTTACGGAAGTTTTTGATAAAGTTCATCATGTCATGTCCCTCCAAGGATCACTCAATTTAAAGTCTTCAACCGCGCCGTCTTGTCTGCCCCGGTCTCTCATTCGAAGCTGTCCGACTTGGTATGACCCTATATAGCCTTGGGAATGGGGCGCGAATTTGGCGGCAAATGTGACTTTTTCGTTTACGCCACGGTTTTTGCGGAACTTTCTTTAACCTGCAGAAAACATACGAAAAACTAGATCGAAGCCAGCGTTCCAACCCTGTTGCCCTGCCGCTTTTGGGCCAAATAGGGCGAAACCGCCATGATCTGGCGCCACAATGGCTGGCCCGATTCTCCGTTTCGTGGAATATTGGACCCAGAAAACGCATCAGACGTTGGATTGAGCAGGCAGATGTATCGAGTATTCGCATTCACACTGATCGCGGCGCTCTGCGCGGCGCCTTTTCCCCGTGTTTCATGGGCTGAGGGGCCGAAACCCTTTCCCGAGTTCTCCGCCAAACGGGTGGCACCCCCCAAAAAGGGTGCCAAACGCATCACGGTTCAGATCGATCCGGCGGCCCGCGCCTCAGCGGCGGCTGCAGTCGAGACTGGGCCCGCGGTGGTCGCAAGCCCTTCGGGGGCGATTGCGCCTTTGGCGGCGGGGCAGTTCGATTGGTTCTGGGAGAAGATATCCCCCGCCGCAGACCGCGCCGGGGCGGGCAGGCTTGCGCCGGCCTTGGCGGCTTTGGCCGGGGCAGGGGCGCGCGTGCCGTCTCCCCGGTTGCAGCATATGCAGGACATTGCTGGGCAGAACGGGATCGACATTCTGCGCGCCACGGTCGGCACGCAGGTGTCGCCGGCTTTGGTCTTGGCGGTGATCAGCGTCGAATCCTCGGGCCGGCCCGAGGCGGTGAGCCGGGCGGGGGCGCAGGGGTTGATGCAACTGATGCCCGCCACCGCCGCCCGATTTGGCGTGGCCGACAGTATGATCGCGGGCGAGAATATCACCGGCGGGGTCAAATATCTCGACTGGTTGATGGGCGAGTTCGACCGTGATCCGATTCTGGTGCTGGCGGGCTATAACGCGGGTGAGGGGGCGGTGCGCAAACATGCGGGGGTGCCGCCCTTTGCCGAGACGCGGGAATATGTGCCCAAGGTGCTGGCGGCGTTTCAGGTGGCGAAAGGGCTTTGCAAAACACCGCCCGAGTTGATCAGCGATGGCTGCGTTTTCGCGGCGATGCACTGACCGGGCGTTTGCGGCGGGCCGCCGGGGGTTCCCTCCCCCGGACCCCAAAAGGGGGGGCGGGGGAGGTTCTTGTTTAGACGATCGTGGCTTCAGTGGCCGCGCGCAGCTCGTCTTCGGTGACGCCATCGGCGCATTCGACGATTTTGAGCCCGCCTTCGACCACATCCAGCACGCCAAGGTTGGTGATGATCCGGTCGACCACGCCTTTGCCGGTCAGCGGCAGGGTGCATTCTTTCAGCAGCTTCGACTCACCGGCCTTGTTCTGGTGGTCCATCACGACGATGACCTTGCGCACGCCGGCGACGAGATCCATCGCGCCGCCCATGCCCTTGACCAGCTTGCCGGGAATCATCCAGTTCGCCAGATCGCCGTTCTCGGCCACTTCCATGGCACCAAGGATCGCCGCCGCGATCTTGCCGCCGCGGATCATGCCAAAGGACATGGCGCTGTCGAAATAGGCGGTGCGGCTGAGTTCGGTGATGGTCTGTTTGCCAGCGTTGATGAGGTCGGGGTCTTCCTCGCCCTCGTAAGGGAAGGGGCCCATGCCCAACATGCCGTTTTCGGACTGAAGCGTGATGTCCTTGTCGCCGACGTAGTTCGCCACCAGCGTCGGAATACCGATGCCGAGGTTCACATACATGCCGTCTTCGAGTTCCTCCGCGGCCCGCGCCGCCATTTGATCTCTATCCCAAGGCATTATGCGTCCTCCCGCTTGCGTGTCGTGACCTTTTCGATGCGTTTCTCATGCTCGCCTTGGATGATGCGATGCACATAGATGCCCGGCAGGTGGATGTGGTCGGGGTCAAGGCTGCCGCGGGGGACGATCTCTTCGACCTCGACGATGCAGATTTTGCCGCACATGGCCGCGGGCGGGTTGAAGTTGCGCGCGGTCTTGCGGAAGACGAGGTTGCCGGTGTCGTCGGCTTTCCAGGCTTTCACGATGCTGAGATCGGCAAAGATGCCCTCTTCGAGAATGTAATCCTCACCGCCAAACTGTTTCACTTCCTTGCCCTCGGCGATCTGGGTGCCGACGCCGGTCTTGGTATAGAAGCCCGGGATGCCCGCGCCGCCGGCGCGCATGCGCTCGGCCAAAGTGCCTTGGGGGTTGAACTCCAGCTCCAGCTCACCGCTCAGATACTGGCGCATGAACTCGGCGTTTTCACCGACATAGGAAGAGATCATTTTCTTCACCTGCCGCGATTGCAGCAGAATGCCGATGCCGAAATCATCAACGCCCGCGTTGTTGGAGGCAAAGGTGAGGTCTTTGGCCCCGTTCTCCTTGATTGCCTGCAAGAGCAACTCAGGAATGCCGCAGAGGCCAAAGCCCCCGGCGGCGATCAGCATGCCATCCGTCAATACGCCTTCCAGCGCTTCGGCGGCAGATCCATAGATTTTCTTCACGGGCGACCTCTCCTTGGTTACGTTGCGCCATATGTGACGCTGCACTGCCGCAGTGTCAATTACGTGGAGCTACGCAAGGGAAGGCCACCCCCGCACACGGTCAAATAATGCGGACCTGGGTGCCAATCGGACACATGCCGAAAAGCTCTTCGATCTTTTCATTGTAAAGCCCGATGCAGCCGTCCGAGGACCGCCGCCCGATCTTGCGCGTGTCATGGGTGCCATGGATGATATAGGCGGGCCAGCTGAGGTACATCGCATGGGTGCCGAGCGGGTTGTCGGGGCCGGGCGGCATGTATTTGTAATGCGGGAAGCGTTCCATCATCGAGGCGGTGGGGGTCCAGTCCGGCCCGACTTTCTTGCGCACAATCTCGGTATAGCCGCGTTTGGTGAGCTCTTCGGTGGCGGGGACGGAAGTGGGGTAGACCTTATAGGTCTGGCCATCCGCGCTCCAGTAATGCAGCGCGCGGCTGGTGGTGTCGGCGACAATGGCGCCTTTGCCGAGGCTGTCAAAGTGATCCTGCCAGCGCTGCGTCGAGAAGCTCGACGCGTTGCGCGACACGGGCGGTTCATTGGAGAGTTCGCGGGCGGCTTGGCCCACTTCCTGTGCGCTCAGGATCGACGGGGTCATCAGCGCCGCGCCGCTGGTTACGAGCACGCGACGCCGGGTAAACTTCATGCCTGACATGTTACTGCCTTTCCTCTTGGTCTTGCCGCGTGGTTGATCGGGAAACCATCGGGGAAAGGCAAATCACATATTCATGATATGCGATGCAATGTCGCAGGACCAGCGGAACCGCGCCGAGCGGCGCGGTTGCCTTGCAGGGGTCAGGCCTCGTCGGTCTTGGCTTCGACCTTTTTCGCGGCCGGTTTCTTGGCCGCGGTCTTTTTCGCAGGGGCTTTCTTCGCCGCAGGCTTTTTGGCCGCAGCCTTCTTTGCCGCCGGTTTCTTCGCCGCAGGCTTTTTCGCGGGCGCTTTCTTCTTCGTTGCCGCCTTGCGCTTGGCGGGGGATTTGGCGAGCTTTTCCTCGATCAATTCCACCGCGCGTTCCATGGTCAGATCTGCCGGTTCGATCTCTTTCGGGATCGTGGCGTTGACCTTTTCCCATTTCACATAGGGCCCGTATTTGCCTTCCATGACATTGACCGCGCCGCCCATATCCGGGTGCTCGCCCATCTCGCGGATCGGTTTGGCGGCCTTGCCGCGGCCGCCCCGGCTGGCGACTTTCTCGGCCAGCAGCTGCACGGCGCGGTTCATGCCCACGGTCCAGACCTCGTCAATGCCCTCAAGATTGGCATTGGTGCCGCCCCGGTCCGAGGTGCTTTCGGCATGTTTGATGTAAGGCCCGTAGCGTCCGATATTGGCCCAGACCATCACCCCGTCCTCGGGGTGGGGGCCGATCTGACGCGGCAGGGACAGCAGCATAACCGCTTGTTCCAGCGTCACTTCTTCGGCGGGCCATTCCTTGGGGATCGACTGGCGCGGGGGTTTCTTGTTCTCTTCGGTCACCGGGCCGCGCTGCACATAGGGGCCAAAGCGGCCCTTGAAGACGCGGATCTCATCGCCCTGATCTTCGCCCAGAAGCTTGCCGTCGGGCGGGATCGCGCTGGCTTCGGCCTCCGGGTCGGGCGGACCGAAGGGGCGGGTGTAGCGGCATTCGGGGTAGTTCGAACAGCCGATGAAAGCGCCGCCCGAACGGGCGGTGCGCATCGACAGGCGGCCCAGCCCGCAGTTCGGGCACAGCCGCGGGTCGCTGCCGTCCTCGGTCGGCGGGAAGAGATGCGGCTCCAGCACCTCGTTGATCTTCTCCAGCACTTCCGTGATCCGCAGCTCGGATGTTTCGGCAATCGCCGCCGAGAAATCCTGCCAGAAGCGGCGCAGCACTTCCTTATAGGCGGCATCCCCGGCGCTGACCTTATCAAGCTGGTTTTCCAGATCGGCGGTGAAATCATAGCCGATATATTTGCGGAAGTAGTTCTCAAGAAAAGCCGTCACGAGCCGGCCCTTATCCTCGGGGATCAGGCGGTTGCCGTCCTTGCGGACATATTCACGGTCCTGAATCGTGGTGACGATGCTGGCATAGGTCGAAGGACGGCCGATGCCGAGCTCTTCCATGCGTTTGACCAGCGTCGCTTCGGTATAGCGCGGCGGGGGCTGGGTGAAATGCTGCTCCGGCGTGACGCTGCGCTTGTCCATCGCGTCGCCATTGTGAATCTGCGGCAGACGCTTGTCATCTTCGTCGACCACATCATCGCGGCCTTCTTCATAGACGCGCAGGAAACCGTCAAAAAGCACCACCTGACCATTGGCGCGCAGGCCGACCTGCCCATCCTCGCTGCCAACGTCAACCGTGGTGCGCTCCAGCCGGGCGCTTTCCATCTGGCAGGCGAGGGTGCGTTTCCAGATCAGGTCATAGAGCTTGGCCTGATCGGCGTCGAGCTTCAGCGTCTTGGCGTCCTTCGTCATATCCGTGGGGCGGATACATTCGTGGGCCTCCTGCGCGTTCTTGGCCTTGTTTTTATAGATGCGCGGCTCTTTCGGCACGTAATCGGCGCCGAAACGGTCCTTGATCGCGTCGCGCGCCATCGAGACAGCCTCGGGCGCCATGTCGATGCCGTCGGTCCGCATATAGGTGATGTGACCGGCCTCATAGAGCCGCTGGGCAGTGGACATGGTCTGCCGCGCGCCCATGGAGAATTTGCGGCTGGCTTCCTGCTGCAGGGTGGATGTCATGAAAGGCGCGGCGGGGTTGCGGCTGGCCGGTTTGGCCTCGACATTCATGACTTTCAGCGCACGGCTGGTGATCGCCTGCACGGCCATTTCGGCCTGTGTCGCATCGGCCAGATCGAACCGCTCCAGCTTTTTGCCGGCGAGCGAGACCAGACGCGCCTCGAACTCCTGACCGCGCGGGGTGGCGAGCAATGCCTTGACCGACCAATATTCACGGGCGCGGAAGGCTTCGATCTCCATCTCCCGCTCAACGATCAGACGCAGTGTGACCGATTGCACCCGGCCTGCGGATTTGGCACCCGGCAGCTTGCGCCAGAGCACGGGGGAGAGGTTGAAGCCCACCAGATAGTCCAGCGCGCGGCGGGCGAGATAGGCCTCGACCAGTGGCATATCGACCTGGCGCGGGTTCTGCATCGCCTCGGTCACGGCCTTTTGGGTGATCTGGTTAAAGACGACGCGGCTCACCGGCGTGTCTTTCTTGATCGATTTGCGCTTGGTCAGCGCCTCTTGCAAATGCCAGCTGATCGCCTCGCCTTCGCGGTCGGGGTCCGTCGCGAGGATCAATGCGTTGTCTTGGGCCAGCGCGTCGGCGATCGCTTTGACATGTTTCTTACTGTCGCTGGCGACCTCCCATTTCATGTCGAAATCGGCGTCGGTGTCGACCGATCCATCCTTTGGCGGCAGGTCACGCACATGGCCGTAGGAGGCAAGAACGGTGTAATCGTCACCCAGATATTTGTTGATCGTTTTGGCCTTGGCGGGGGATTCGACAACGACGACGGGCATAAATACAGGCACCTTGGATCAAAAATGGGGGCGGCTTTGCGCTGTCTCATGTGGGATCGTGGGGGTGATTGTCAATGCAGATGGTGGGCAAGGTGAGATTGCGGGGGGCAACCTGAGGGGCCGCGACAGGGGATATCGCCGGTGATCCATCGCTTTGGGGCAGCGCTACCCTCAACCGATACGGCTGAGCAAACCGCCGGGTTGTCGTTCGATCTCTCCCTCCAGCTCCAGATCGACAAGTGCCGGGGCGACGTCGGTGCTGGGCACCTGAAGGTCTCGGATCAACTGATCTTCGGCGAGGGGGGCAGGGCCGAGGCGCGAGAGGATCTGCCGGTGGAGCTTCGCCATCTGGCGCAGGCTGCGGCTGGGTTTTGGCGGACGCGCCGGCGGCGTTGGTGCGCGGCATGTCTTGGCCGGTGAGGCTTTGCCTGCCGGGCCGCTGCTGTTCAATCCGGCCAGCACTTCAAGCACATCCGCCGCCGAACGCACCAGCACCGCCCCGTCGCGAATGAGCATGTTGCAGCCCGCCGCGCGCGCGTCGAGCGGGTGGCCGGGAACCGCCAGCACCTCGCGCCCCTGATCCAGCGCATCGCGGGCGGTGATCAGACTGCCCGAACGCGCCGCCGCCTCCACCACCAGCGTCGCGCGGCTGAGCCCGGAGATGATGCGGTTGCGGCTGGGGAAATGCCGCGCCATGGGCCGCAGACCCATGGGCTGTTCCGACAGGCGCAGCCCCCGTTCGGCGATTTCATGGGCGAGGGCCGCATTCTCGGTCGGGTATATGACGTCGACCCCGCCTGCCTGAACGGCGATGGTGCCGGTTTTCAGCGCCGCGTCATGGGCCGCAGCATCTATGCCCCGCGCCAAGCCAGAGACGACGACAAAGCCCGCATCGCCAAGATCCTCGGCCAGACGGCGTGCCATGCGCAGCCCCAGGGATGAGGCATTGCGCGCGCCGACGATGGAGATCATTGGCTGCATCAGCAAAGCCGGATCGCCGAGCAGCCACAGGAAGGGCGGCGCATCCGCCAGATCGTGCAAGAGGTCAGGGTAGGGCGGTTCGCCCTGCACCAGCAGCCGCGCGCCGGCGGCATGGGCCGCGTTCAGTTCGGCCTGGATCACGCCTTTGGGGCAGATGCGGTAGTCAGATAAGCCCGCGGCACGCGCTACCTCAGGTAGCGCGGCCAGCGCGTTTTGCGCAGTGCCATGTTCGGTCAGCAAACGTTTATACGTCGAAGCGCCGACCCGGCGCGAGCGCAACAGACGAAGACGGGCGAACTGTTCATCTTCCTGGGTGGGTGGGAGTGGGGGGTGAGTGGAAGAAGGATGTAGGTCCTTGTCAGTCATCCCGAAGCTCCGTCCGTTGCAGAATCAGGTATAAGATTTAGTGCTTAACAACTGGTAAATGAATCTCCACCCATTTTCCTCAACTCATGCGAGTGCTTAGCTGGCCGCGCCGCCGACGGTCAGACCGCCGATCATCAGGGTCGGCTGGCCGACACCCACCGGCACCCATTGGCCCTGTTTGCCGCAGTTGCCCATGCCCGGGTCGAGCGTCGGGTCATTGCCGATGGCGCGGATCTGTTGCAGGGCGGTGGCGCCATCGCCGATCAGGGTTGCGCCCTTGACCGGCGCGCCGACCTTGCCATTCTGCACCCGGTAGGCCTCAGTACAGGAGAAGACGAATTTGCCGTTGGTGATATCGACCTGCCCGCCGCCGAACCCCACGGCATAGATCCCGTCTTTGAGGTCCGCCACAATGTCACCGGGGGTGGCGTCACCGCCCAGCATATAGGTATTGGTCATCCGCGGCATCGGGATATGCGCATAGGATTGCCGTCGCCCGTTCCCGGTCGAGGCGCCGCCCATCAGCCGCCCGTTCTGGCGGTCCTGCATATAGCCGACCAGCACACCATCCTCGATCAGCACATTGCGCGCCGAGGGGGTGCCTTCGTCATCGACCGAGATCGAGCCGCGCCGGTCCGGAATGGTGCCATCGTCGAGCACCGTGACCCCGGGGGCCGCGATGCGCTGGCCCATCAGCCCGGCAAAGGCGCTGGAGCCTTTGCGGTTGAAATCCCCCTCTAGCCCATGGCCGATGGCCTCATGCAGCAGGATGCCCGGCCAGCCGGGGCCCAGCACCACATCCATCACGCCCGCCGGGGCCGGGACGGCTTCCAGATTCACGCAGGCGATGCGCAGCGCCTCGCGGACCTTGGCCTGCCAGTCTTCGGGCGCCAGCATCCCATCGAGGCCAATCCGCCCGCCGCCGCCAACCCCGCCGCTTTCGCGGCGGCCGTCCTGCTCGACAATGACCGAGACATTGACCCGCGTCATCGGGCGCATATCGCGCACCGAATGGCCCTCGGGGCGGAGGATCTCGACCTCTTGGAGGCTGGCGGCAATCGTCGCGCTCACCTGCACGACGCGGGAATCGAGCGCCCGGGCATAGGCGTCGATCTCACGCAGCGTGTCGATCTTGACCGGAAAGCTCTGGCCCGCGATCGGGTCTTCATCGGTATAAAGCCGCGTGTTGCTGGCCTGCGGCGCATCGGCCCAGCGGCCGCCGCCATCGCCCACCGCCAAGCGCGCGGTCTCCGCCGCGCGGCGCAGCGCGGCTTCGCTCAATTCGGTCGAATGCGCATAGCCGGCCACCTCGCCACGCACCGCGCGCAGGCCAAAGCCCTCGGCGGCATCATAGCTCGCGGTCTTGAGCCGCCCGTCATCGAAAACCAGCGCTTCGGAGCGGCGGCGTTCGAGGAATAATTCGCCGTCATCGGCCCCGGCCACGGCCTCGCGCAATACGCTCAGAGCGGTCTCTCGGTCCAAATCGGCTTCAAACGGGGTGAAAGGGGCGCTGCTCATCGGAGATATCCTCACTTGCTGCCACAAAACTCCTGTGCGCGTCCCTATGACGCAAGCATGTGACTTTATCTTGTACGCAGAATATGATTGTAAGCATCCAGGATTACAACGGCACCGCGTCGCAGCCGCGCCTCGGGCGTCTTTTCGGCTTCACAAGGGTCACAAGATCAGGACGACATATGAAACATCTACTCCCCCTTTCCGGTCTCATGGCCAGCCTTGCGGCCCTGCCTGCACTGGCTCAGGACAGCCTGCGCGTTGACGGGCTTGATGTCATCGGCAGACCTGTTGACGGCGCGACCGGCTTTCAACCCGCCGTGACCGAAGTGGCGCGGGATCTGCACAGCCTCGACTATTTGATTCTCGTGATCATCACGCTGATCACGATTTTTGTGACCGCTCTGATCATCTGGGTGATGTTCCGCTACAGCAGAAAGCGCAACCCCACGCCCTCGTCCTTCACGCATCACACCCCGATCGAGGTGGCTTGGACCATCGGGCCGATTCTCATCCTCGTGCTGATCGGTGCCTATTCGCTGCCCATCCTGTTCCGCCAGCAGGAAATCCCCGAGGCCGATATCACGGTCAAGGCGATCGGCAACCAGTGGTACTGGACCTATGAATATGTCGACGAAGATTTCGGCTTTGACAGCTATATGATCGGCGCCCCGGCGACGCTGGGCGACGAAGACGAAGGGGTCACCCCCTTTGTGCTGGACGACGCGATGATCGCCAAGCTGGAGCGTGAAGGCTATACCCGCGAAGACTGGCTGCTGGCGACCGACACCGCCATCGTTCTGCCCGTCGGCAAGACCATCGTGTTCCAGGTCACCGCCAGCGATGTGATCCACTCCTGGACCATCCCCGCCTTCGGCGTGAAACAGGATGGCGTGCCGGGCCGACTGGCAGAACTGTGGTTCACCCCGGAGCAAGAGGGCGTCTACTACGGCCAGTGTTCCGAGCTTTGCGGTCAGGCCCATGCCTATATGCCGATCACCGTGAAAGTGGTGTCGGAAGAGGCCTATGACGAATGGCTGGGCAAGGCCAAGGCGGAATATGCGGGCATCGAACAGCCGCTGACCGTCGCTTCCAAGTAAGTCCGTTCCGCGGGGCGCGCCTGCTTTGCGCGCGCGCCCCGTGTTCCACCTGAAAGGTTCGGGATGACTGACATTACCAATACGCCAACAACCGAGTACGACGCGCAGCTGGGGGATTATTTCGCTCTGCTGAAACCGCGCGTCATGTCGCTGGTTGTTTTCACCGCGCTGGTGGGGTTGCTGGCTGCGCCAGTCTCCGTGAACCCTGTCGTCGGTTTCTCCGCGATCCTGTTCATCGCCATTGGCGGCGGTGCCTCGGGGGCGTTGAACATGTGGTGGGATGCCGACATTGACCGGGTGATGCGCCGCACCCGCAACCGCCCGATCCCCGCAGGCCGGGTGCAGCCGGGCGAGGCGATGGTGCTGGGCGTGGCCCTCTCGGGCCTCTCGGTGATGATGCTGGGGCTGGCGACCAATCTGCTGGCCGCCGGGATGCTGCTCTTCACGATCCTGTTCTACGCGGTTTTCTACACCATGTGGCTGAAACGTCTGACGCCGCAGAACATCGTCATCGGCGGCGCCGCGGGCGCCTTCCCGCCGGTGATCGGCTGGGTCGCCGCCACGGGCAGCTTCTCGGTCGAGGCCTGGCTGATGTTCGCGCTGATCTTCATGTGGACCCCGCCGCATTTCTGGGCGCTGGCGCTCTTCATGCGCTCGGATTACGACGATGCCAAAGTGCCGATGCTGACGGTGACCCATGGTCGCCCGGCAACGCGTCTGCATATTCTGGTCTATACCGCGCTGCTGGCCGCGCTGGCGATTGGCACGGCCTTTACCGCGATTGGCGGCATCTTCTACTTTGCCGTGGCTTTGGTGCTGAACGCGGCCTTCCTGCTCGGCGCATGGCGCATCTGGAACCGGGACGAGGTGATGGCCGAGGGCGACGACTACGCCGAGGAACGCAAATTCTTCCGCCTGTCGCTGGCCTATCTCTTCCTGCATTTCGGGGCGATCCTGGGCGAAGCCGCGCTGCGGGCCTTTGGACTGGGGGGCTGGTAATGAGCATACGTCCCGAACACGAGCTGCATCAGCGCCGCCGGGGCCGCAATGTCGGCGTCGGCCTGATGCTGGCGGCCTTTGTGGTGCTGGTGATGGCGCTGACTTACGTCAAGATCACCCAAACCGATTTCGAACTCCCCCCCAACCAGCGTGAGGTGACCCAGTAATGGCGCTTTCCGGTCCCCAAAAAACAGTGATGCAAACCGTCAGCGTTGTCGTGCTGATGGGCGGTATGGCTTGGGCCTCAGTACCGCTTTACGATTGGTTCTGCCGGGTCACCGGCTTTGGCGGCACCCCCGGCCAGGTCTCCGTCGGCAGCGATGAGGTGCTCGACCAGACGGTCAAGGTGCGCTTTGACGGTTCGCTCAATGACGGCATGCCATGGGAGTTCAAACCCGTGGTCCGCGAGATGGAAGTGCGCATCGGCGAGACCGGCCTGGCCTTCTATGAAGCCTATAACCCCACCGACAAACCGGTGGCGGGGCAGGCGAGCTATAACGTGACCCCCTATACCGCCGGGCCGTTCTTTGAGAAGATCGACTGTTTCTGCTTTACCGAACAGGTGCTTGCGCCGGGTGAGCGGGTGCAGATGCCGGTAAGCTTCTTTGTCGACCCCGAAATGGTCGATGACCGCGATGGGAAGTTTGTACATACCATCACACTGTCTTATACATTCTACGAAATTGACCTGCCCGAAGGCTATGCCGCCCTCGATCAGGACAGCGTCACAGCAACAAATTAACGACCTGAATGAACAAAGGTGAGGGACCCGCCACCATGGCCCATGCAAAGAACCACGATTACCATATCCTACCCGCCTCAAGTTGGCCGCTGCTGGGCTCGCTGGCCGGATTCGCCATGCTGGGCGGCGCCGTGCTCTGGATGCATGGCGTCACGCCCTATGTCTTCCTCGGAGGTCTTGTTGCCACGCTCTACGTCATGTTCGCATGGTGGTCCGAGGTCGTAACCGAAAGCGAAGTCGGCGATCACACCGGCGTTGTCCGGATCGGCCTGCGCTATGGTTTCATCCTGTTCATCATGTCCGAAGTGATGTTCTTCGTGGCGTGGTTCTGGTCCTTCTTCAAACAGGCGCTCTACCCGATGTATGAATACGCCGGGACCGAGTATGTGAAGCCCGAGATTCACGCGGTCGACGCTTTTCACCTGCCGCTGATCAACACGCTGGTTCTGCTGCTGTCAGGCTGTGCCGTGACTTGGGCGCACCACGCGCTGGCGCATGAGAACAACCGCAAGGACCTGATTTCGGGCCTGACCATCGCGGTGATCCTCGGCGTGCTCTTCACCGCTTTGCAGGCCTACGAATATTATGAGCTGCTGGTCCATGATGACTGGACCTTCGGCGGCGACATGTATTTCTCCAGCTTCTTCATGGCGACAGGTTTCCATGGTTTCCACGTGGTGATCGGCACGATCTTCCTCTTCGTCTGCCTGCTGCGCGCCATGCGCGGCCATTTCACCCCCGAACGCCACGTCGGCTTCGAGGCGGCGGCATGGTACTGGCACTTCGTCGATGTGGTCTGGCTGTTCCTCTTCTTTGCCGTCTACATGTGGGGCCAGCCCTGAACATAAGGCGGGGTTGCATCCGCGCCCCACACCCTTAAAACCCAAACGCGCGAAGCCTTCTTCGCGCGTTTGTCGTTTCAGCCAGAGAGATTCGAATGCGGCGCAGCCTGTTCTTCATCATCGTCGGTCTTGGCGGGGCAGCGATCCTTGTCTGGCTTGGCCTGTGGCAGGTACAGCGGCTGGCGTGGAAAGAAGACATCATCGCTGACATCAACGCCCGTATCACCGCCGCCCCCGTCGCCCTGCCGGCGCAGCCCGACCCCGCGGCCGACGCCTATCTGCCCGTCGCCGTGCGCGGCGAGGTCGGCGCCGAGGCGCTGCATGTGCTGGTCAGCCAAAAGCAAAAGGGCGCGGGCTACCGCATCATCGCGCCGATGACGCTGGAGGACGGGCGGCGCATCCTCATTGATCTCGGTTTCACGCCGACGCGGAACAAAGACGCCATCGACCCCGCGGGCCCGGCCAATCTCACCGGCAATCTGCAATGGCCGCAAGAGGTCGACAGTTTCACCCCCGAGGCCGACACCGACCGCAACATCTGGTTCGCCCGCGACGTGCCGCAGATGGCGGAGGCGCTCGGTACCGAGCCGCTCCTCGTCGTCGCCCGCGCGGGCACAGGCCCCGATCCAAAGGTCACGCCGCTGCCCGTCGATACCGCCCGCATCCCCAACGACCACTTGCAATATGCGATCACCTGGTTTTCCCTCGCCGCCATCTGGCTGGCGATGACCCTCCTTTTCCTGCGCCGCCGCCGCGCCCCTGCAACGCCGAAAGTCGACTGACCCCATGCGCTATATCTCCACCCGTGGTTCCGCCCCCGTCCTCAGCTTCGAAGAGGCGATGCTGACCGGTCTTGCCCGAGACGGCGGCCTCTACGTGCCCGAAACCATCCCGACGCTGAGCGCGGAACAGATCAGCGCCCTGCAGGGCCAAAGCTACGAAGAGGTGGCCTTCACCGTCATGCGCCCCTTCATCGGTGACACTTTCACCGACGAAGAATTTCGCGCCATCATCGCCCGCGCCTACGAGGGCTTCGGCCACAGCGCCCGCGCGCCCCTGGTGCAACTCGCCCCGAACCACTTCCTGCTGGAACTGTTCCACGGGCCGACACTGGCGTTCAAAGACTTCGCCATGCAGTTGATCGGCCAGATGTTCCAAGCCGCTCTGGGCCGCAAGGGCGAGCGCGTCACCATCGTCGGCGCCACCTCTGGCGACACCGGCTCGGCCGCGATCGAAGCCTTCAAGGGGCTCGACAATGTGGATGTCTTCATTCTCTACCCGCATGGCCGGGTCTCGGACGTGCAGCGCCGCCAGATGACCACGCCCACGGAAACTAACGTCCACGCGCTGGCCATCGACGGCGACTTCGACGACTGCCAAGCACGCCTTAAAGACATGTTCAACGATTTCGACTTCCGCGATTCGGTGCGGCTGGCGGGGGTGAACTCGATCAACTGGGGCCGGGTGCTGGCGCAGGTGGTCTATTACTTCACCGCCGCCACCAGCCTCGGCGCGCCCCTGCGTGAGATCAGCTTCACCGTGCCCACCGGCAACTTCGGCGACATCTTCGCCGGCTATATCGCCAAGCGCATGGGGCTGCCCATTGCCGATCTCGTCGTCGCCACCAACCAGAACGACATCCTGCACCGCTGCCTCTCGGGCCAAGGCTATCACAAAGGCGGCGTGACCCCCTCGATCAGCCCGTCGATGGACATTCAGGTCTCGTCCAATTTCGAACGCGCCCTCTTTGACGCCTATGACCGCGACGCCGGTGCCGTGGCGCAGCTGATGGATGAACTGGGGCAGGGCGGTTTCGACGTCTCCCAAGGTGCCATGCAGGCGCTGCAAGACATCTACCGCTCGGGCCGCGCCTCGGAAGAGGAAACCAGCGCCACCATCGCCGACCGCCGCCGCACCACGGGCGAGCTGCTCTGCCCGCATTCCGCCGTCGGCGTCAAAGTCGCGGATGAGCTGCGCGACCCGGCCACCCCGATGGTGACCCTCGCCACCGCGCATCCGGCCAAATTCCCCGATGCTGTTGAGGCGGCCACCGGCATCCGCCCCCCGCTGCCGCCGCGCATGGCGGACCTTTTCGACCGGGAAGAACGTTTCACCCGGCTGCCCAATGACCTCGACGCGCTCAAAGCGCATATCAAAGGAAACCTCCCGGCGTGAGCTTGAACCAGACCACATTGCCCAACGGCTTTCGCATCGTCACCGAACATATGGACGGCATGGCCTCCTCTGCCATCGGCGTCTGGGTGAACGCCGGCGCACGGCATGAGACGCCGCAGCAGAACGGCATCGCGCATTTCCTCGAACATATGGCCTTCAAAGGCACCGCAACCCGCTCCTCGCTGCAAATCGCCGAGGCGATTGAGGACGTGGGCGGCTATATCAACGCCTATACCTCGCGCGAAGTCACCGCCTATTACGCCCGCGTGCTGGAAAACGATGTGGCGCTTGGCCTCGACGTGATCGCCGACATCCTGCGCAACCCGGTGCTGGACCCATCGGAGGTCGAGGTCGAACGCGGCGTGATCCTGCAAGAGATCGGCCAGGCGCTCGACACGCCCGACGATGTGATTTTCGACTGGCTGCAGGAGCAAGCCTACCCCGACCAACCCATTGGCCGCACCATCCTCGGGCCAAGCGAGCGGGTCTCGGCCTTCTCGCGCGATGATCTGCAACGTTTCATCGCCGATCACTACGGGCCAGAGCAGATGATCCTCTCGGCCGCCGGTGCGGTGGATCATGACAAGATCGTCAGGCTGGCCGAGAACCTCTTTGGCGACATGCCCGCGAAACAGCTCTACCAGATCGACAGCGCCCGCTTCGGCGGCGGTGAGTTCCGGCAGGTCAAACAGCTCGAACAGGCCCATTTCGCGCTCGGCTTTGAAAGCCCCGGCTACCGCTCCGACGACATCTACATCGCGCAAATCTACGCCTCTGCCTTGGGCGGTGGGATGTCCTCCCGCCTGTTCCAAGAAATCCGCGAAAATCGCGGCCTCTGCTACACGATCTTTGCCCAGGCCGGCGCCTATGCCGACACCGGCATGACCACGATCTACGCCGGCACCAGCGCCGAGCAGCTGCCCGAACTGGCCAATATCACCATCGATGAGATGAAGCGCGCCGCTTCCGACATGTCGCCCGCCGAAGTCGCCCGCGCCCGGGCGCAGATGAAGGCCGGGTTGCTCATGGGGCTGGAAAGCCCGTCGAACCGCGCCGAACGTCTGGCCCGCCTGCTCCAGATCTGGAACCGGATCCCGCCGCTGGACGAGACCGTGGCCCAGATCGACGCGGTCACCACCGGCGATGTGCGCGATTTTGCCGAACGCATGGCCACCCAAGCCCCGGCGGCGCTGGCACTCTACGGGCCCGTCGACGCCGCGCCGACGCTGGATGATCTTCACAACAGACGCGCGGCCTGATGCTGCTGGGCCGACGCAAACTGCGGATCGAGACCGACCGGCTGACCCTGCGCCCGCCGATCCACGCCGACTACCGCGCCTGGTCGGCCCTGCGCCGCGCCAGCAATGACTATCTGCGCCCCTGGGAGCCGACCTGGGCCGAGGATCACCTCACCCGCAAGGCTTTCACCAACCGGGTCTATTGGGCGCAGCGCTCGGTGGCCTCGGGCAACGCCATGCCGCTCTTCCTGATCCGGCGCAGCGACCAGAACCTCGTCGGCGCGATCACCCTCGACAATATCCGCCGCGGCCCCGCGCAATCCGGCACTTTGGGCTATTGGACGGGCGAGCCCTTTGCCCGCCAAGGCTACATGCGCGAGGCGATCGAGGCGACGGTGCATCAGGCCTTCACCCGGCTGGACCTGTCGCGCATCGAAGCCGCCTGCCTGCCGGAAAACCAGGCCTCGCGCGGGCTGCTGGAAAAATCCGGCTTCAAATATGAGGGCGTCGCGCAAAGCTACCTGCAAATTGATGGCCGCTGGCGCACCCATGTGCTCTATGCCGCCCTGCGCAAGGACCGACGCGGCCGCACGGCGGCGGGTTAAAACCCCTTGCATCTGCGCCGCCCGCGCCCGATCAAGACGCCATGACATTGAACCCCGCCGACACCGCCTTCGCCGATACCCTGCGCCCCCAGCTGCCCGAGGATGTGCTGCGCGCGCCTGCGCCGCGCTACCTTGAAGAACCCCGCGGCCGCTACGCCGGGCAGGGCGGCCTGCTGGCCCTGCCGCGCGACAGCGCTGAAGTCGCCACCCTGATCCGCGCCGCCCATGCAGCACAGGTGCCGGTCGTCCCCTACGGCGGCGGCACCGGGCTCGTCGGTGGCCAGATCAGCAGCCCCGGGCCTGCGCCCCTGATCCTCTCGCTCGAACGCATGAACCGCATCCGCGCCGTGCTGCCCGAGGAGAACGTCATGGTCGCTGAAGCCGGCGTGATCCTCGCCGATGTCCAAAGCGCCGCCGAAGAAGCAGGCCGCCTGTTCCCACTTTCCCTTGCCGCCGAGGGCACCGCCCGGATCGGCGGCACGCTCTCGACCAATGCAGGCGGGACCGGCGTGCTGCGCTACGGCAATGCCCGCGACCTCTGCCTCGGCCTCGAAGCGGTTCTGCCCGACGGGCAGATCTGGCACGGCCTCACCCGCCTGCGCAAGAACAACACCGGCTATGATCTGCGCCATCTGCTGATCGGCGCCGAAGGCACGCTCGGCATCATCACCGCCGCCGCGCTGAAACTCTACGCCCGCCCCGCCCGCAGTGGCACGGCGCTTCTGGTGGTCGACAGCCCCGCCGCGGCGCTGTCGCTCCTGTCCCTCGCCCGCGACCATATGGGCGAAATGATCAGCGGCTTCGAGTTGATGCACCATCAAGGTTACGATTTCCTGAACGAGGCCCTGCCAAAGATCCGCCAGCCCTTCGCCGCCGCCCCGGAATGGAGCGTGTTGGTCGAGATCGGCACCCCGGGCGAGATCGACACCGATGCTGCCCTCGAAACCCTCTTCGCCGCCGCGCTCGACGCGGGGCTCGTCTCGGACGGTCTGATCGCCCAGAACGCCCAGCAGGCCCAGGATTTCTGGACCATCCGCGAATCCATCCCCGAAGCCAACCGGCTCGTCGGCTCGGTCTCCAGCCATGACATCTCGGTGCCCTTGGGCGCGATCCCCGAATTCATCGCCCGCGCCACCGAAGCGCTCACCGCCCTCGGTGACTTCCGGATCAACTGCTTCGGCCATGTCGGCGATGGCAATCTGCACTACAACGTCTTCCCCGCCAAAGGCAAAACCCGCGCCGATTACGAAGACCGGCGCGGCGCGGTCAAACGCCTTGTCCATGACCTCGTGCAGGAGCTCGGCGGGTCTTTCAGCGCCGAACATGGCATCGGGCGGCTCAAGGTCGAGGACCTGGAACGCTATGGCGACCCCGCCAAACTCGCCGCCATGCGCGCCATCAAAGCCGCACTCGACCCCAAGGGCATCATGAACCCCGGCGCCGTGCTGCGCGGCTAAAGCCCGTCAAAAGCACAGAGCGCATGAACCTCTTTGCCAAGCGCTTCCAACCGCTTGCGCCCACCGAGCTCCGGCAGATCGATGATAAAGGCGCAGGACAGGATCTCGCCGCCCAAACGCTCGATCAGTTTGATCCCGGCCTCCGCCGTGCCGCCCGTGGCCAAGAGATCATCCACCACCAGGACCTTCTCGCCCGGTTTGATCGCATCGTCATGCAGCTCGACAATGGCCTCGCCATATTCCAGCTGATATTCCTGACTGATCACCGTTCCCGGCAGCTTGCCCTTCTTGCGGATCGGCACAAAGCCCACGCTGAGCTGATGCGCAATCGCCCCGCCAAGGATAAAGCCGCGCGCCTCCAGCCCCACCACCTTGTCAATCGCGATCCCGGCATAGGGATGCAGCATCTGATCAATCGCCATGCGAAACCCGCGCGGGTCGGCAAAAAGCGTCGTCACATCCCGAAACATGATCCCCTCATGCGGGAAATCGACAATCGTGCGAATATAGTCCTGAACCTGTTTCATGCCGCCCTTTCGCGTCGTTCAATCCGAACCGTCATAGCGCAGCGCGTCCCCCGGGCGAACCCCCCATCTGCGCGCCGCGCCCCGGCAGAGAAGGGGCGCCAAACCCCCTCCCTTCATCCTTTCTCAAATACCGTCCGCCGCCCGCCGCGCGCGCCTTGGCCCGCGGTCAAAGCATCCGCCCCGCCACCGCGTCCAGCTTGGCCACCAGCGCCGGGTCGCGGGCATCGGGCTGGGTCAGGATCGCAGATTCCAGCGCCCGGTCACAGCCATGCGGGCAGGGCGCGCGCCCGGCCCCCAGCAGCGCGGGCAGGCGCGCGACCATGTTGCGGCCCTTGTCGGCATTGCCCATCAGCGTGGCGATGATCTGTGTCACATCGACCTCACCATGGTCCGGATGCCAGCTGTCATAATCGGTGATCATCGCCACGCTCGCGTAACAAAGCTCGGCCTCGCGGGCCAATTTCGCCTCCGGCATATTGGTCATGCCGATCACATCCGCGCCCCAGCTTTCGCGGTACATCCTGGATTCCGCCAGGGTCGAGAACTGCGGCCCCTCCATCGCCAGATAGGTGCCACCGCGGTGCACATTGATGCCCGCCTCCCGCGCCGCGGTCTCGCAGGCATCGCCCAGGCGCGGGCAGGTCGGATGGGCCACGCTCACATGGGCCACGCAGCCCGGCCCGAAAAAGCTCTTTTCCCGCGCGGTTGTCCGGTCGATGAACTGGTCCACCACCACGAAATCGCCGGGGGCCATTTCCTCGCGAAAGGAGCCACAGGCCGAAACGCTGATCACATCGGTGCAGCCCAAACGCTTCAGCGCGTCGATATTGGCGCGGTAGGGGACCGAGGTCGGCGTATGCACATGGCCGCGCCCGTGGCGGGGCAGGAACACCATCGCCACCCCGTCGAGCGTCCCGGTCAGCACCTGATCCGAGGGCGCGCCCCAGGGCGTTTCCACCGTGATCCAGTCGGCATCCTGTAGCCCGTCGATGTCATAAAGGCCGGAGCCGCCGATCACGGCGATTTTCGTGTCTGTCATGGAAGTGCCTATGTCTTGGTTGCAATGCGCCTGCCGCAGAGAACCTCATAGAAACCCACAGGATTCAAGTGTTTTCGCCCCGGCTCGTCAGAGGTCTCTGCGCGTCTTGTGCCCCGATGCCGGCCCGTTACCTCAGGTTTCGCAAAGACCGTGCTGCGGCCAAAAGGCTTCCCCTCGCGGCAAAACTGTTCTAGGTGCAGCCAAAAGCGCCGCGCCGCTGCGGCCCCGGCGCCCCGATCCGTTTTCCGAAAGTCAAAGGACGCCCCCATGCGCGCCACGCTGCATAATTTTGCCAAGAACCTCGATGTGACCGACCTGCGCTGGATGCCGGAGGAAGGGTTCTCCATCGGACGCCTGCGTATTGAACTTCTGTCCGGCCTGACCGTGGCCCTCGCGCTGGTGCCAGAGGCCGTGGCATTCGCCTTTGTCGCCGGGGTGCATCCGCTGGTCGGGCTCTATGCTGCCTTCCTCGTGGGTCTCATCACCGCGCTGATCGGCGGGCGTCCGGGGATGATCTCGGGGGCGACGGGCGCGCTGGCGGTCGTGATGGTCGCCTTGGTGGCGCAGCATGGGGTCGAATACCTCTTTGCCACCGTGGTTCTGATGGGGCTGTTGCAGATTTTCGCCGGCGTCATGCAATGGGGCAAGTTCATTCGGCTGGTGCCGCATCCGGTGATGCTGGGCTTCGTGAATGGTCTGGCGATCGTGATTTTCCTGGCCCAGATGAGCCAGTTCAAAGTCCCCGGCACCATGGTCGACACCGGCCATGGCATGGGCGGCGGGGAATGGCTCTCGGGCCAGCCGCTCTATCTGATGCTGGGGCTGGTGGCCGCCACCATGGCGATCATCTGGATCACCCCGCGCATCACCAAGATCATTCCCGCACCCCTCGCTGGCATCGGGGTGATCGCGGCGCTGGTGATCGGCTTTGGCCTTGATGTGCCACGCGTGGGCGATCTGGCCTCGATCCAGGGCGGGCTGCCGGAGTTCCACATCCCGATGGTGCCGCTGACCTGGAAAACCCTTGAGATCATCCTGCCCTATGCGGTGATTCTGGCCGCCATCGGGCTCATCGAATCCCTGCTGACGTTGAACCTTGTGGGCGATCTGACCGGCAAGCGCGGCGGGGCGAGCCAAGAATGTATCGCCCAAGGGGTCGCCAATACGGTCACCGGTTTCTTCGGCGGCATGGGCGGTTGCGCGATGATCGGCCAGTCGATGATCAATGTGAAATCCGGCGGCCGCACCCGTGTGGCGGGCATCGCGGCGGCGGTCTTCCTGCTGCTCTTCATCCTGATCGGCTCTTCGGTGATTGAGTTGATCCCTCTGGCCGCGCTCGTGGGTGTGATGTTCATGGTGGTGATCGGCACCTTCGCGTGGAACTCGCTCACCATCCTGCGCAAAGTGCCGGCGATGGACGCTTTCGTGATCCTCTTGGTGACCGTGGTCACGGTGATGGAAGACCTTGCCGTGGCGGTGGTCGTGGGCGTGATCGTCTCGGCTCTGGCCTATGCCTGGAACAACGCGCGCCGCATCCATGCGACAACGCGGGATTCGGTGACCGAAAAGGGCGCCAAGGTCTATGAGATCCACGGCCCGCTGTTCTTTGGCTCTTCCGATGGTTTCGCCGAGCTTTTCGACGTGGAGAATGACCCCGAGGTGGTGATCGTCGATTTCGCCGACAGCCGGGTGGTGGACCAATCCGCCCTGCAGGCGATTGAGGCCATGGCGGCGAAATACGAGGCGGCGGGCAAGCGTTTGCAGCTGCGCCACCTGAGCCGCGATTGCCACCGGTTGCTGACCAAGGCCGGGCATCTCATGGTCGACAGCGACGATGACCCGCATTACGAGCTGGCGGTGGATTACGACGTGCGCACCGGGGTTCTGGGCGGGCACTGACAAGAAAACCCGGCACCGATAGGTGCCGGGTTTTCTGCAACTTGGTTGCGATTTCCACCCCGGCCCGGACTCAAGCCGCAGGCGCCCCTCTCAGCCCTCAATCATCCGGTCGTTTCAACTCAAACACATCCCGGACCGCGGCGTAATCACGGTATCCCAGACGCGACAGCGGCTGGAACTGCGTCACGTCAAACCGCCCGTCGACGATGCAATCATCGCGCAGATGCACGGCGATCACCTCGCCAAACACCACGAAATTCGCTTCCCCCGGCAGTTGCACGATCTGTGTCACCTTGCATTCCAAGTTCGCAGGCGCATCGGCCACCCGGGCGCAGGCGATCTGCTCGCATTCCGCCTTGGTGATCCCGGCGCGCTCGAACTCATCGGTGCCATGCGGCAATCCGGCAGAGGTCACATTCATCACATCCCGCGCGGCATATTCCACGATATTGACGCAGAACACCCCGGACTCGCGGATGTTGGAGACGGAATCCTTGGTCCCCGCCACATCCTCCTTGGCGCTGGTCGAGGCAAACATCACCTGCGGCGGCACATAGGCCACGGCATTGAAAAACGAATAGGGCGCAAGATTGTCGCGGCCCTGCCCATCGCGGCTTGAGATCCAGCCGATTGGGCGCGGGCTGACGACGGCGTTGAAAGGGTTATGCGGCAGGCCGTGGCCGTCTTCGGGGCGGTAGAACATGGGCACTCCTTGATGGTTTGCACCCATGGCTAGCCTCATGCTACGTCCGACGCCACCCGCAATTGCTTTCGAAAGCCCCCGGCCTTGCACCAATCCCCCTATAAGATGACCCCGGAGGTGCCAGACGATCATTGGGAGGTCGAAGCCCTCTATGACACCTGTTTTGCGCCGGGGCGTGAGGCGCTGTCCTCTTACCGGCTGCGCGATGGCGTGCCGCCCGTGGCGGGGCTGAGCCATGTGGCCCGTGACAGCGGCGGCATCCTCGCCGGGGCGATCCGCTATTGGCCGGTGCGGATCGGCGGCGCCGAGGCGCTGCTGCTGGGCCCGGTCGCGGTCCACCCCACGCGTCAGGGCGAGGGGCTGGGCGCGGCGCTGATCGCGACCTCTCTGGCCCGGGCCGCGCCTCTGGGCTGGCAACGCGTGATGCTGGTGGGGGATGCGCCCTATTACAGCCGTTTCGGCTTTACCCTGCTGCCAGATGTCGAAATGCCGCCCCCCACGAACCCCGCCCGCGTGCTGGGCCGCGCCCTCACGCCCGATGCCTGGACCGGCATCACCGGCAAAGTCTGCCGCTGGGTTTGATTTTCCCCGCCCGCCGACCCACATTGAGGCCAAGTGGAATGAGGGACGCCCATGAAGATCGAAAGCAACCTGCCCAGCACCGTCGACGTTGACGCGCGGCTCGATGAGATCGCGCGCCGCTACAAACAGGCGGGCGGCGTGGGCATCCATGTGCTCAACCTGATCGGCGGCAGCGCGGATGGGCTGATCGACCGGCTGCCCTCCCCGGTGCGCCGCAACCTCGAAAGCGCCACGATGAAGGCGCTGAACCATGCCATGCAGGCCGCCCATTCCAGCCGCAGCTATGTGAAAGACCAGCAGGGGTGGCTCAACCAAGCGGTCTCCACCGCCATGGGCGCGGCTGGCGGGGCAGGGGGTTTGCCCACGGCACTGGCCGAGCTTCCGGTCACCACGACGCTGCTGCTGCGCGTGATCCAAGGGGTCGCGGCGGAACATGGTTTTGATCCGGCGGCGGAAAACGTGCAATTCGACTGTGTCCATGTCTTCACCGCCGCCGGCCCTTTGGCCGAGGATGACGGCGCCGATCTGGGGTTCCTCACCGTGCGCATGGCGCTTACCGGTCGCGCCATGAACGCGGTGATCGCCCGTGTCGCCCCGCGCCTTGCGGTGGTGCTGGGCCAAAAACTCGCCGCCCAGGCGGTGCCGGTGCTCGGCGCGGTGGCCGGTGCCGCGACGAATTATGCCTATACCAGCTATTACCAGGACATGGCCCATGTGCATTTCGGCATGCGCAAACTGGCCATCGACGCGGACCTCTCCCAAGAAGAACTGGTCGCGCGTCTGCGTCAGAAAATGGGTCAGACAGCTCCCAAACTCTGATCCCCCCATTCTCTTTGGCCAAACAGAGGGGGGCTCCGCCTAGCGCCCGATGCTGCCCGGTGCCACGGTGGTGGCCTTGAGGATCGCATAGCAATTCACCCCCGCGCGCAGGTCCAACTCGCGCACCGCCCGCGCGGTCACCCGCGCCAGCAAACGGTCGCGGCCCGCCGTCAGGGCAATCGCCGCCCCCGGCCCATCACCGGGATGCACCGCCTCGACCCGCACCGGCAGGATATTGACCGAAGACAGCCCCCGAGGCCGGTCGCGCGACAGGATCACATCCTGCGCCAAGACCCGCAGCCGCACCCGCGCGCCCAGCGGGGCCTGGACGCCCGGCAGTTCCAACTGGCCCGCGCTGATCGCAAGGGTCGACAGCCCGTCCGGCGCATGGGCGATGACATCCGCCTCCAGCACCGCCCCGGCCTCGCGCACGCCCAAAAGCGGCACCGCGGCGGGGTCGGCCATCACGTCGAACAGCGCGCCCTGCGCCCGCAGACGCCCGTCCTGCAGCAGCACCAAACGGTCGGCCAGCCGGGCGATCTCGTCCACCGCATGGCTGACATAGAGGATCGGCAGGCATAGATCACCGTCGCGCAGCCGTTCCAGATAGGGCAGGATTTCCTGTTTGCGCGGCCCGTCAAGACTGGCCAGAGGCTCGTCCATCAACAGCATCCGCGGATGGCTGAGCAGCGCCCGGCCAAGCGCCACCCGCTGTTTTTCCCCACCCGAGAGCGTCGCAGGCGCGCGGCCCAGCAGCCCGGCCAGCCCGAGCAGCGCCACCACATCGTCAAACCCGGCGCCCGAACTGCCCCGCGGCGCGAAACGCGCGCCGAACCTCAGGTTCTGCTCGACGGTGAGATGCGGAAACAGCCGCGCGTCCTGAAAGACATAGCCCAGCCGTCGGCGGTGCGGCGGCACCCAGATGCCCGCTGCGGCGTCAAACAGCACCCGGCCATCCAGCACTACGCGCCCGGCCTCGGGGCGCAGCAGCCCGGCCACGGCGTCGATCACCGTCGTCTTACCCGCCCCGGAGCGCCCGAAAAGCGCGGTGATCCCGGCCCCGGCATCGAAGGCGAGATCAAGGTCAAAGCCCGCGAAACCGTGGTGCAGCGCCACTTCCAGCATCAGCGCGCCCCCGAAATACGTTTGGCCACCCGCCGCGCCAGCGCCTCGGACACCAGGACCGCCAGCAGGGCCACGAGCCCCGCCAGCGCCGCCATGACCAACGCCCGGCTTTCCCCGCCGGGCACCTGCAAGGCGGTCCAGATCGCACTGGGCAGGGTCTGGGTCTGGCCGGGGATATTGGCGACAAAGGTGATCGTGGCGCCAAACTCGCCCATCGCCTTGGCGAAGCCCATGACCGCCCCCGCCAGAATGCCCGGCAGGATCAGCGGCAGGGTGACGCGGGCAAAGACGCTGACCCGCGGCGCGCCCAGGGTGGCGGCGGCGGCTTCGATCTTGGGGTCGACCGCCTCGATCGCGAGCCGCATGGCGCGGACCATCAGCGGAAAGCCCATGATGATCGCCGCCAGCACCGCGCCGGTCCAGTGAAAGGCAAGGCCGATGCCAAAGCTCTCCAAGAGCCGCCCCAGCGGCGCATTGCGGCCAAAGGCCAGGAGCAGCAGATAGCCCGTCACCACCGGCGGCAGCACCAGCGGCAGATGCACCAGCGCGCTCAGCAGACCCTTGCCGCGAAACTCTTTGCGCGCCAATATCCAGGCCACCCAAAGCGCCAGCGGCAGCGACAGCAGCATCGCCACGCTCGCCACCCGCAGCGACAGCAGCAGCGCCTCCCAGGCGGCGGCATCAAGACCCATGGTCAGCCTTCAAGAACCCGTGATCCGCGAGGATCGCCTGCGCCGTGTCGCTCATCAGGAAGGCGACCAGCGCCGCGCCCTCGGGGGTCAGCGCCGCTGCGGGGTAGGTGATCGGATCATGCGCCTCGTCGGGGATTTCCATGACCACTTCAACCTGCGGCTCGGCCCGCGCGTCGCTGGCGTAGACCACGCCCAAAGGCGCATCGCCCCGTGCCACCAGTGCCAGGGCGGCGCGAACATTGTCGGTCTCGGCCAATCTGCTTTGCAAGGCATCCCAAAGCCCCGCCTGTTGTAGCCACTGCCGCGCATAGACCCCCGCCGGCACCGCCACGCGCTGGCCCATGGCAAGCCGTCCGCGGTCCCCCAGCCGGGGGGCAATCTCTGCCTCCGCAAGCGGGGCGGCCCCCGCAGGGGCGATCAGCACCAGACGGTTGCGGGCGAAAATCTGGGACGGCCCCTGCAGGCGTCCTTGCCCTTCCAGCCAATCCATCCAATCGCTGCTGGCCAGCAGCACCACATCCGCCGGCGCGCCCGCCGCGACCTGCCGGGCCATGGTGCCCGACCCACCATAGGCCAACGACAAGGGTCCGGGGAAGGCGGCGGCGATCTCCTCCAACACGCCGCGCAGGCTGGCGGCGGCAAAGACCGTGACGGGGGGCTCTGCCCCCGCACGGAGCGGCGTGGCGAGGGTGCAGATGAAGATGAAAAAAGCGGCGATCCGGTTCATGCCCGCACTATCTTTGATGCGCCGGGGCGGAGCAAGCGCATATGGTCAAGGCGCTGGCCGCGCGCTAGGCTCACGGTGATTTGACAGGACGCATATGACGACACAGACGCCGATCACGCGCAACCCGGCCGACAAGGCCGGTCAACGCCTGCAGCTGGCAGCGCTTTGCTGGCGGCGCAAGGCGGGCAGGCTGCAGGTATTGCTTGTCACCTCGCGCGGGCGCAAACGCTGGATCGTGCCCAAAGGCTGGCCGATGGCGGGCAAGCCGCCGCAGGAGAGTGCGCTGGTGGAAGCCTGGGAGGAAGCGGGCGTGCAGGGCAAGGCCGGGGCGGAGCCTTTGGGGAGCTACAGCTATACCAAAGCCGGGCCCAAAGGGCCGATTGCCTGTCTGGCGCTGCTCTATCCGGTAAAGGTCAAGGCGCTGGCCAAACACTACCCCGAAGCGGGGCAACGCCAGCGGCGCTGGTGTTCGCCGAAAAAGGCGGCAGGCTTGCTCGATAACGCCGATCTGGCAAGGTTGATCCTGCATTTCGACCCCAAGTCTGCCGCGCGTTAAGGCGCAGCCGGAGGGGCAGGGCGGCGCCCCATGCGCTTGACCTCATCGCCGCCGCAGCCCATTTAAAGAGCAGAGTTAAGGACTGCGCAGATGATCCGTTATGCATTGAAATGCGAAGCCGGGCATGGTTTCGACAGTTGGTTCCAGTCCGCCGCGGCCTTTGACAGCCTTGCCCGCGCGGGGCATCTGGCCTGCGTTGTCTGCGGCTCATCCGAGGTCAGCAAATCCCTGATGGCGCCGCGCGTGACCTCTAAAGAAACGCCGGAGGCTGACGTGTCGGCCAAGAAAGACCCAGCCACTCAGACCGCCCCCACGCTCTCCAAACCGCAAAGCGAGGTCGAACAGGCCCTCGCCAGCCTGCGGCGCAAGGTGGAGGAAAGTGCCGATTACGTCGGCAAGAACTTCGTCAAAGAGGCCCGTGCCATGCATGAGGGGCGCAGCCCCGAACGGTCAATCTACGGCGAAGCGCGGCTCGATCAGGCCCGCGCTCTGGTCGCGGAAGGCGTGCCGCTGATGCCGCTGCCGTTCAAACCCAAACGCGAACTTTCCTAAAGGAACGCCCATGACCACCGTCATCACCGGCGCAAGCCGCGGCATCGGAGCGGCTTTGGCCGCGCAGTACAGGGCCGCCGGGGAAGAGGTGATCGGCACCGCACGCGGGGCCGGGGCAGAGGCCAAGCTGGATGTGACCGACCCGCAAAGCCACGCGGCTTTCGCCGCCACGCTCAAGGGCCGCCCGCTGGACCTGCTGATCTGCAATGCGGGTGTCTATCTCGACAAGGGCGATGATCTGCAAAGCGGTTTTGGTGCGGAGCTTTGGGCGCAGAGCTTTGCTACCAATGTCACCGGGGTTTTCCTGACTGTGCAAAGCCTGCTCGACAATCTCCGCGCGGCAGCGGGAGCCAAAATCGCGATCATCGCCTCGCAGATGGGCTCGCAGACCAAAGCTCCCGGCGGCAGCTATATCTACCGTGCCTCCAAGGCGGCGGCGATCAATCTGGGGCGTAATCTGGCGGTCGATCTGAAATCTGACGGCATCGCGGTGGGCATCTACCATCCCGGCTGGGTGCAGACGGATATGGGCGGGGCCTCGGGCGACATCACGGCGCAGGCTTCGGCGCAGGGGCTGGCCGAGCGTATCGCGGCGCTCGATCTTTCCCATAGCGGCGCGTTCGAGACATGGGACGGGCGCGCGCATCCTTTCTGATCCCCCGCCCTTGGGTGTGAAATAGGCTTGCCTCTGCCGGTCCCGCGGCTTAGACCGCGCTGGACTGTTGCGCGGGGGACAAAATGCCTGTTCTGGTTATGAAATTCGGTGGGACTTCGGTCGCCACATTGGACCGTATCCGCCGCGCGGCGAAACGCGTGGGCGTTGAGGTCTCCAAGGGCTATGACGTGATCGTCATCGTCTCGGCCATGTCCGGTGAGACCAATAAGCTGGTGGGTTTCGTCAGTGAGACCTCGCCGCTTTATGACGCGCGTGAATATGACGCCATCGTGTCGAGCGGGGAGAATGTCACCGCCGGGCTCATGGCGCTGACGCTTCAGGAAATGGACGTGCCGGCGCGCTCCTGGCAGGGCTGGCAGGTGCCGGTGCGCACCACCGACGCCCATTCCGCCGCAAGGATCGAGGAAATCCCCACCGACAATATCACCGCCAAATTTGGCGAGGGCATGAAGGTCGCCGTGGTCGCGGGTTTCCAGGGCATCAGCCCGCAGGGCCGGATCACCACGCTGGGCCGGGGCGGGTCGGACACCACCGCCGTGGCCTTTGCCGCCGCCTTTGGCGCGGAACGTTGCGACATCTACACGGATGTCGACGGCGTCTATACCACCGACCCACGGGTCGAGGCCAAGGCGCGCAAACTTGATAAGATCGCCTTTGAAGAAATGCTTGAACTGGCCTCGCTCGGGGCGAAAGTCTTGCAAACCCGCTCGGTCGAACTGGCGATGCGGTATAAGGTCAAGCTGCGGGTGCTCAGCAGTTTCGAGGAACAATCGGACGCAGCCGGAACGCTGGTCTGCGATGAGGAGGAAATCATGGAAAGCAATGTGGTGGCCGGGGTCGCGTTTTCCCGTGATGAAGCGAAATTGACTCTCTTGTCCGTGGCCGACCGGCCCGGCATCGCGGCAACGATCTTTACCGCGCTCAGCGATGCGGGCGTGAATGTCGATATGATCGTGCAGAATATCTCCGAAGAAGGCCGCACCGATATGACGTGGTCCTGCCCCGTCGATCAGGTGGCCCGGGCCGAGAAAGCCATGCAAAAGGCGCATGAAGACGGGATCATCAACTACCAGGAACTCGTCGCCGACAAGGGCGTGGCCAAGGTCTCGGTCGTGGGCATCGGGATGCGCAGCCACACCGGCGTGGCGGCCAAGATGTTCAAAGTGCTCTCGGATGAGGGCATCAACATCAAGGTCATCACCACGTCCGAGATCAAGATCAGCGTGCTGATCGACCGCAAATATATGGAACTGGCCGTGCAGGCGCTGCATGACGCCTTTGAACTCGACAAGGCCGCCTAAGAGGGCTGCCCAATTATCAGGCGGCTTTGAACCGCTGGGTCGGGGCGGGCGGCAGGGTGCCGCAAAAGGCAGCACCTCTGCGGCCTGCCCCGATCGGTTTTACGCAAATTGCATTTCTATCTTTGCGTGAGTGCGCTAAACCCTGAACCAGAAGGGCAGGGACAGATCCGATGGCCGAACGTATTGAAACCGAAAGCCGAAAGCTGCTGGGGCGTCTGCGCGATGCCATGGCGGGCGATGTTGCGGGTCAGGCGCGGCTGGATAAGATCACCCATCTCATTGCCAATTCCATGGGTTGCGAGGTCTGTTCGATCTATCTGTTCCGCGACGAAGACACGCTGGAGCTTTGCGCCACCGAGGGTCTGAACGCCGCCGCGGTGCATGAAACCCGGATGAAACTGGGCGAAGGTCTGGTTGGCCGCGTGGCCAAGCGGCGCAGCGTTATCAACACGCCCAATGCGCCCCAGGCGGCGGGCTTTCGCTTCATGCCGGAGACGGGGGAGGAGATCTATTCCTCCTTCCTCGGCGTGCCGGTGCAACGGCTGGGCGAAACGCTGGGCGTGCTGGTGGTACAGTCCAAGGCGGCGCGGGAATTTTCCGCCGATGAGGTCTATGCGCTTGAGGTCGTGGCCATGGTGCTGGCCGAAATGGCCGAACTGGGCGCTTTCGTCGGCGAAGGGGCGGCGATGTCGGCGCGGCACAGCCAGCCGGTCCTGTTTCGCGGCACGGTGGCGCAAGAGGGCGTGGCCGAGGGGCATGTCTGGCTGCATGAGCCGCGTGTCGTCGTCTCGAACCCCATCGCCGACGATCCCGAGCGCGAGACCGAGCGTCTGACCGAGGCGGTCGAGCAATTGCGCGTCAGCGTTGACCAATTGTTAAGCCTTACCGCCGACAAAGAACAGCAACAGGTGCTCGAAGCCTACCGCATGTTTGCCAATTCCAAAGGCTGGATGCGGCGCATGGTGGAGGATATTCAAAGCGGTCTCAGCGCCGAGGCCGCGGTGGAGAAAGAGCAATCCATGGCCCGCGCCCGTTTGGGGCAGGTCAGTGACGCCTATCTGCGCGAGCGGCTGTCGGATCTCGACGACCTGTCGAACCGTCTGCTGCGCAATCTGACCGGGCAGGGCAGTGACACCGGCGCCGAGATGCCGGTGGACCCGATCCTTGTGGCGCGCAACATCGGCCCGGCGGAGCTGCTGGACTATGGCCGCTCGCTGCGCGGCATCGTGCTGGAGGGCGGCTCGGTCGGCAGCCATGCGGCGATCGTGGCGCGGGCGCTGGCGATTCCGCTGATCGTTCATGCCAATCGGGTGACCAATGACGCGCTCAATGGCGACCATATCATGATCGACGGGGAACAGGGGGTTGTGCATCTACGCCCGGATGAAAACGTCGCCACCGCCTTTCGCGACAAGATCGCCATGCAGGCCGCAGCACAGGAACGCTACGCCTCGATCCGCGACAAACCGGCCGAGACGAAATGCGGGCGGGTGATCAGTCTCCAGATGAACGCGGGCCTGATGGCGGACCTGCCGTCACTCGAAGGATCGGGCGCCGAGGGCGTCGGGCTGTTCCGCACCGAGCTGCAATTTCTGGTCCGTAACCAGATGCCCCGCCGCACCGAGCTGGCCGCCCTCTATGCCCGCGTGCTGGATGCCGCCCATGGCAAACGCGTGGTGTTCCGCACGCTCGACATCGGGTCGGACAAGGTGCTGCCCTATATGAAACCCAATGACGAGCCGAACCCCGCGCTCGGCTGGCGGGCGATCCGGGTAGGATTGGACAAACCCGGCGTGATGCGGATGCAGCTTCAGGCGCTGATCCGCGCCGCCGGCGGGCGGCCCTTGGCGGTGATGTTTCCCTTTGTCGCGCAGTTCGAAGAGTTCCGCGCCGCGCGGGACGAGATGGACAAGGCGATGGAGCGCGAGCGTATCCTTGGCCACCGCCTGCCCGAAAAGGTCGAGATCGGCGCCATGTTGGAAACCCCCAGCCTTGCCTTTGCGCCAAAGAAATTTTTTGAAGAGGTCGAGTTTCTCTCCATCGGGGGCAATGACCTCAAGCAATTCTTCTTTGCCGCGGACCGTGAAAACGAGCGCGTGCGCAAACGCTATGACACGTTGAATGTGTCGTTCCTGACCTTCCTCGAAAACATCGTGGAACGCTGTGCCGAGACCGGCACGGCGCTGTCTTTCTGCGGCGAAGATGCCGGGCGTCCGGTCGAAGCGCTCTGTTTCGCGGCGATTGGGCTGAACACGCTGTCGATGCGCCCGGCCTCCATCGGCCCGGTCAAAAGCCTGCTGCGGCGTTGCAATCTCGACGATGTGCGCGAGGTGATCCACGCCGCCCGCGAACGCGGCGAGATGTCGGTGCGCGGCGCGGTGATGGACTACGTGCGCCAGCAGCATCAGACTTGACGCGCCGGGTCGGCTGAGCGGCGCGGAACGCCTCGGCGCGCCCTAGCCGCAGGAGGTGGAGAGGGCGATGGGGGATAGGGTCCAGAGCGTTGCGACCAGGCCAGTCCATGCGGTCGCAAGGCGGACCCAGCGATAGAACCCGCGCGGCGCCGCGGAACGCGGCCTTGCCGCGGCCCACATCAGGAGCAGTTGCAGCAGGATGGCCCCCGCCCAGGCCGAGAGCAGCGCCCAGCGGAACAGCGACAGGGCGGGCAGGGTCACATCGGTCCAGTCAAAGGCACAGCCGATACCATGCAGCCCATAGATCGCGCTGAAACTGGCAAGCCAGAGCAGCAGCGGCAGCAGGATGCGGAAAAGCTCTCTCACGCGATCATCCCCGGCAGATGGGCGGCGAGCAGGATCAGCACCGTGATCGCCGCCAGATAATCCGACCAAAGCGCCACCACGGCAAACCCCGTCCGGCGCCGTGGCGAGGTATAGCCGCGCCGGACCTGCAGGATCAGAAAGCCCTGCATCAGCAGCACGAGCAGCGCATGGGCCAGCCCATAGGCCGTAAGGACCATCAGCGTCGCCGCATAGGCGTGGCTGTCCGGCGGCGGCAGGCGCAATAGCATCAGCGCAAAGCCCCCCCCGGTGACCGCCGTGGCCAGCAGCGCCGGGGCAAGGGCGGCCATCGGGGTGGCACCGGCGCGGTTGCGACGGGCGCTCAGATGCTGGGCCGCCGCCGCTGCCAGCGCCGCGCCGCTGCCGAGGGCAAGCTCGACCCAGGAGGGGGCGAGCCATTGCGCCGGGGGCCAGCCGGGCGCGACGGTCCAGAGGAAGGCATAGCCAAAGAGCAGCGAGCCGAAGAACGTGGCATTGGCCACCAGAAGGAAGGTCGAGCCCCACCAGCCCGGCGATCTGTCGCCCTCGCGCGCCAGCGGCAACAGGGTGCCGCGCCCGACTTTCTGCGGCCCTTGATCCTCCCGCGCGCCCAACTGCCAGACCCAGAGCAGCGCCAATGCCGCCACGCCGGCCAGCGCCAATGGGGTAAGCCAGAAGAGTTTCAGCAGGATCGACAGGAAGAAGCCGCCCGTCACCGCCGCCATCAGGATCGGCAGCCTTGTGTTGCCGGGGTAGATGACCAGCGCCTCGGGGCGGCCACTGGCGGCATCCACCATCAGGGTCTCGCGCCGGCCTGCTCTCGGCACGCCAAGATAGCCTTCGCCCTTGGCCAGCCGGTTGGCGAGGTCCGGGGTCTCGTGCAGCGGGCGCCGCGCGTCAACCTCGGGCAGGCTGGCGAAATTATAGGCGGCGGGTGGCGACATGCCGGCCCATTCCAGCGTCCCGGCGCGCCAGGGGTTGCGCCGTCCGCGCACTGCCACGAAGCCGTGAATGACGATATCGACCAACACCATGGCAAGGCCGATCGCCATGATGAAACTGCTCACCGAGGAGATGAAGTTGATCACCCCCCAGCCGGTCTCGGCGTCATAGGTGTCGATCCGTCGCCGCTGGCCCAGCAACCCGACCCAATGCATCGCCAGAAAAGTGCCATGAAACCCAAGGAAGATCAGCGCGAAGGCCAGTTCGCCGAGCCGAAACAGCCGCTTGCGCCCGCTCACCAGCGGCAGCCAGTAGTAGATCCCGGCGAGGATCGGAAAGACGAAACCTCCGAAGAGCACATAGTGTAGATGCGCGGTGATGAAGGCGGTGTCATGGGCCTGCCAGTCAAAGGGCACCACGGCCACCATCACGCCGGTCAGCCCGCCGATCACGAAGGTGACGAAGAACCCGAGGATATGCAGCATCGGCAGATGCAACTCGGGCCGCCCTTTCCACATCGTGCCGATCCAGGCAAAGACCTGCACCCCCGTCGGCACCGCCACCAGCGTCGAGGCGGCCGAGAAGAACGCCAGCCCCATATGCGGGATGCCGGTGGTGAACATGTGATGCACCCAGAGCCCGAAACTGAGGAAGGCCAGCGCCAAGGCGCTCGCGACGATCCAGCCGTAGCCCAGCAGCGTGGTCCGCGCCATCACCGGGATCACGGTGGAGATCACCCCCGCGGCGGGCAGGAAAATGATATAGACCTCCGGATGACCGAACAGCCAGAACAGGTGTTGCCAGAGCAGGCTGTCGCCGCCCAGATCGGCCTGAAAGAACGGCAGGCCAAAGGCGCGTTCGACCTCCAAAAGCACCGAGCCAAGGATCAGCGGCGGGAAGCCGGTGAGGATCATCAGCGAGGTGACCAGCGCGTACCAGGCAAAGATCGGCATCTTGTCGAGCGACATGCCGGGCGCGCGGTATTTCAGGATCGAGACGGTGAACTCCACCGCCGCGCAGATCGCCGAGATCTCGACGAAGGTAATGCCGATGAGCCAGAAATCGGTGTTGATGCCGGGCGAATGGAGCGGCCCGGTGAGCGGCGGATACATGAACCAGCCGCCATCGGGCGCGATGCCGAAAAACAGCGCCACCAGCAGCATCGCCCCGCCGAAGGCGTAGCACCAGTAGCCATAGGCGGTGAGCCGGGGATAGGCGAGGTCGCGGGTGCCCAGCATTTTCGGCAGCAGATAGATCGCCAACCCCTCGAAGGTGGGGATGGCGAAAAGGAACATCATGATCGTGCCATGCATGGTAAAGAACTGCGCGAAGGCACCGGCATCGACAAAGGCGGAATCGGGTGTCGCCAGTTGCGCGCGGATCAGCATCGCCAGCACCCCGCCGACGAGGAAGAAGAAAAAGGCGGTGGCAAGGAACATCCGCCCGAGGTCGGTATGGTTCACGCTGCTGGTCCAGCCCTTCCAGCCCGACTCGGAGGCCCAGATCGCATCCAACTCGCGGTGACGGCGCAGCGCGTTCATGGTGTCTCCCTCGCGGTAAAGGCGGCCCAGCCCGCCGGGTCATGGGCCTCGACGGTGAAGGTATGGCGGCTGTAGCCCGGGCCATTGTATTCCGCGGTGAGGCCACGGTAGGTGCCGGGCGCATCGGCCTCGATCCGCAGCACATTGACATGACCGGGAATGGCATCGAGCTTTCCGGCCAGCCGCGGCACCCAGAAGCTATGCACCACGTCCCGGCTGGTGATCGCCACATCGACGGGCCGCCCGGCGGGGATATGCAGCAGGTTCTCGGTGACATGGCCGGGGCGGTCGTCATAGGAAAAGCGCCAAGCCCATTGCCAGGCCTCGGCCTCGACCCGCACCACATCCGCCGCCGCGCGGGGCATGAGTCGCTCGCCGGCGATCAGCCCATAGGCCAGCAGCGCGGCAAGCACCGTGATGGAGAAACACAGACCCAGACCGATGATCCAGAATTTCTCGTCCCGCCCGGCAGCGCCGTCACGCGCAGGCGCCCGGAAAGCGCCGATGACCAAAGCCCCCACCAACGCCAGGATCAGCCCCGCGCCGATCAGCATCACCCACCAGAGCGTGGCGATAGCGCGCGCCGCCGGACCTGCCGGATCGACCACCGACAGATCACCGCTGCAACCAATCAGCAGGCTGCACGTTGTGCCAGCAATCACCCCGCGAAGGAGCCTGCCCCGATGAGCGACCAAAGCAATGAGCCGACCGAGGACCGGCTGATCGACCCGATCGCCTCCCAACCCGGCTATGAGGAGACCGAGACCCGCATCGCGCTCGAAGGGCACCCGATCCACGCGATGAGCGTGGCCTTTCCCATCGCGCTGTCCTTCTGCCTGCTGGGGGCCGATCTGCTCTACTGGTGGACCGGCGATGCCTTCTGGGCGCGGGCTGCGCTCTGGGCGGCGGGGACGGCGTTCTTTTTCGGCGTGCTGGCGGGGTTTTCCGGCACCGCCGAGCTTCTGCTCGTGAGCGGCATCCGCTCGCGCGCCGCGGCCTGGACCCATGCGATCATCGCCGTCACCCTGCTGGCGGTGCTGGGCGCGAACTGGGGCCACAGGCTCTATGGCTACCAAGAGGCGGTGCTGCCTTTCGGCATCCTCCTGTCGGGGCTCGGCGCGGTAATGGTGGGGTTCACGGGTTGGCATGGGGGTAAATTGGTCTTTGATTATCGTTTGGGCACGTCGAAGGGCAATTGACCGCCGCGCGGTTCCTGTAGCCAGTCGGGCAGGGGGAAGTTCCAGAGATCAGGTTTGCCGAGGACCAGCATGAGGATTGCGATGACGGGGATGCCGACGGCGGTGATCGGCAGATAGGGCGGGGGCAGGCGGTGCTTTTCCGGTTTCTCGGCCACTTGCACCACCAGATGTCCGATCCAGGCATGGGCAGCGGCAAGGGCCGCGACAAAGAGCAGCTTAGCATAGAGCCAAGGCACGAAGACTTCGCGAAAAAAGATCAGCCAAGTGCCCGCCACCACCGCGACAACGGCGGCGGGGGTGACAAGGATGGCATAGGTCGTATGGGTAGCCCGGCGGATGCGCCCGTAATAGTCGCGCGACGCGGAAGGGTCATGGCGCGACAGCATCAGAGGCAGGGCCAGAAGCCCGGCGCACCACAGGATGAGCGCGGCAATATGCACGCCCTTGAAGAGGGTGATCAGAACCGGAAACCAGCCGCTCACGTAGCGCCAGCCCGCAGCGTCGCCCAGCCGCGCCGGGCCACGGCCCCGGCAGCGATGGCATAGGGCAAGCCGGCCGGCACCCACATCAGGACGCCGCCCAACTGCTGGTCGGTCAGCGGGGAAAAGCCCCAATTGAGCGGCGCGAGGGCATGGGCGGCGTAAAGCGCCTCGGGCGCGAAGGTCAGCAGCGCGCCCAGAAGCCCCATCTGCGCAAAGCCCGCGATCAGCAGGGTGAGGGCCTCGACCGGACTGCGCCCCTGCGCAAAGACGGCGCGCCAGAACCACAGGGCAGAGCCCAGAAGGCTGATCTGCATCAGCCAATAGACCCCGACATGCGACAGCGCGAGGTCATAGGCGACCGGCAGATGCCAGAGCCAAAGCACCACCGTCGAGACCGCAAAGGCCAGCATCGCCCCACCAGCGCGCCGCGCGGGCCATGCGCAGGCCAAGAGCGGCGCGGCAACGGCGACGAGCAGCACATGATGCACCACCCGGGCCGAGAACAGCGCCGAAGAAAGCGCGCAAAGCGGCGAGACGAAGGCCAGCACCAGAACGCCGACGGCCAGCATCCCGTGACCACTACGGGCGCGCAGGACGACAACAAAAAGCAGGAGCAGGGTGGTCAGAAGCAGCGGGTCGAAGTTCCAGCGCAGCCAAAGGCTCTCCGGCAGCGGGGCCGGGCCACAATAGGTTCGAATCCAAGCGTCGCTGAGCAAGGTCTTCTTTTCCCTTCCGTCGTTCCCTTACAAGAACGCCGCGCGCGCGCGCTTCGTTCCAAACGAAATGCGGCGCGGTCTGGTTCACATCCTGCCCATCAAATTTTCTTGACCCGCTGTGAAACCGATCCACTTTCTACCACAGGGCGCATTCAGCCCCTGTCTCATGCACCATTTGGAGGGGTCACTTGTCTTTTCCGACGCGTCGCAGAATCCTGAAGTCCCTGCTCATCGGTGGCACCGCCATTGCCGCCCCCTCGGCTGTTTTCGGCGCGCTCTATGGCCGGGGCGCGGGGATGCCCTGGGAGCCGCTGAAGGGGCAGCCGCCCTATTATGGCACCTATGAGGACCGCTTTTTCACCCCCGAGGAGCGCGAGGCCGTCGCCGCCATCTGCGCACGGCTGATCCCCTCGGACGAGGACGGGCCGGGCGCGATCGAGGCCGATGTGATCACCTTTCTCGACCGGCAGATGGCGGGGTTCTACGGGCGCGGCCAGCATTGGTATATGAAAGGCCCTTTCCTCGAAGGCACCGCGACCCAAGGCTATCAGAGCGAACATCCCCCGGCACAGCTTTACCGCCATGCCCTGGCCGAGCTTGACGCCTATAGCCGCGCCCAGCATGACGCCGGCTTTGCCGCGCTGACGGAGGCGCAGCAGGACGAAATTCTCAAGGGGATGGATGACGAGGAAATCACCTTCGAAGGGGTCTCGGCCAAGGCGTTTTTTGACCTGATCCTGAAAAACACCATTGAGGGCTATTTCGCCGATCCGATCTACGGCGGCAACCGCGACATGGTGGCCTGGCATTACGTGGGCTTTCCGGGCGCCCGCTATGATTACCGCGATTTCGTGGGCCACAACGGCGCGCGCATCGACCTGCCGCCGGTGAGCCTGATGGGCCGCCCCGGCTGGAACGTTCCTGAGTGAGAGACGAGGTGACCCCATGACGAAACAGCTTCCCAAGGTCGATGTGGTTCTGGTCGGCTTCGGCTGGACCGGGGCGATCTATGCCGAGAAGCTGACCGCCGCCGGGATGGAGGTGCTGGCGCTGGAACGCGGGCCATGGCGCGACACGCCCAAGGATTTCGCCACCACCTTCGCGCAGGACGAGCTGCGCTATTACTGGCGCCACGGCATGTTCCAGGAGGCGTCGCAATCCACCGTCACCTTCCGCAACAACGGCGCGCAGACCGCCCTGCCGATGCGGCATTGGGGCTCCTTCCTGCCCGGCAATGGGGTGGGCGGCTCGGGCGTGCATTGGAACGGCCAGACCTACCGCTTTCTGCCCTCGGACTTTGTCGCCAAGAGCCACAACGAAGAGCGCTACGGCCCGCTGCCCGAAGAGATGACGATCCAGGACTACGGTGTCACCTACGACGAGCTGGAGCCGCATTTCGACTATTTCGAGAAGATCTGCGGCATCTGCGGCACCGCGGGCAACCTGCGCGGCGAGATCCGGGCGGGCGGCAACCCTTTCGAGGGGCCGCGCAGCGATGAATACCCCAATCCGCCGATGGAGATGACCTTTTCGCAGGACCGTTTCGAGGCCTCGGCGCGGGCGTTGGGGCTGAACCCTTTCCCGGTGCCCTCGGCCAATATGTCGCGCGCCTATGTCAACCCGCTGGGACTGCAGCTGGCGCCCTGCACCTATTGCGGTTTCTGCGAGAAACATGGCTGCGGCAACTACTCCAAATCCTCGCCGCAGACCACGATCATCCCGGTCCTGATGCAGCGAGAGAATTTCACCCTGCGCACCGATTCCGAAGTGCTTTCGGTCGAGAAGTCCGGCGATGGCACGCGCACCACCGGGGTGACTTACGTCGATACCAGCGGCGAAGAGTTCTTCCAGCCTGCCGAGGTCGTGGTGCTCTGCGCCTATCCGCTGGAGAACACCCGGCTGATGCTGCTCTCCGAGATCGGCACGCCCTATGACCCGCAGACCGGCGCGGGCGTGGTGGGCAAGAACTACTGCTATCAGGTGATGTCCGGCGCGACGGTCTTCTATGACGAGGAATATACCAACGGTTTCGTCGGCGCCGGCGCGCTCGGCATGGTGGTGGATGAATACAACGGCGACAATTTCGACCATTCCGGGCTGGGCTTTATCGGCGGCGGCTATGTCGCCTGCTACACCACCAACGCCCGCCCGATCGAAAGCCACCCGGTGCCCGACGGCGTGCCAGGCTGGGGCAGCGAATGGAAGCAGTCGGTCCGGGCCAATTTCCTCAAGACCACCAGCGTCGGCGTGCATGGCGCCTCGATGGCGCATCGCAGCAATTACCTCGATCTTGATCCGACCTATACCGACCGGCATGGCAGGCCGCTCTTGCGCATGACCTATGATTTCACTCTCAACGACCGCCGGTTGACCGCCCATATCACCCCCTTCGCCGAAGAGATCGCCCGCGGCATGGGCGGGCGCGAGGTCAATGTGGCCGAGCGCAAGGGCTCCTACGACACGATGCCCTATCAGACCACCCATAACACCGGCGGCACGATCATGGGCACCGACCCGCAGACCAGCGTCTGCAACCGCTATTGCCAGAGCTGGGACCTGCACAATCTCTTCGTCGCCGGGGCGGGGCTGTTTCCGCAGAACGCGGGCTACAACCCCACCGGCACCGTCGCGGCGCTGGCCTACTGGTCGGTGGCGGCGATCATCGATCAATATATGGCCGATCCCGGCCCGCTGGTGCAGACATGAGACGGCTGGCGCTGATCACCGCCCTCTGCAGCGCCACCTTCGGGTCGGCACAGGCGCAGGAGCTTTCCTCCTCGGAAGTGGAGCGTGGCCGCTATCTGACGCAAGCTGGCGACTGCAAAGCCTGCCACACGGATATCGAAAACGACGGCATCCCCTTCGCGGGGGGGCGGGCGCTGTCGACACCCTTTGGCACGATCTATTCCTCAAACCTCACGCCCGACGATGAAACCGGGCTCGGCCGCTGGTCGCGCGAGGATTTCTACAACGCGCTGAACGAGGGGATCGACGACGAGGGCCGCCATCTCTACCCGGCGATGCCCTATCCCTATTTCACCCTGATGACCCGTGGCCAGACCGATGCGATCTTTGCCTATCTGCAATCGCTCGAACCGGTACATGTGGAGGAAGAGGAGAACGAGCTGCCCTTCCCGCTTAACATCCGCCTGTCGGTGAGCGGCTGGAAACTGTTGTTCTTCGAGGATGAGGACTTCGTGACCGATCCCGACCGCTTCGAGGCATGGAACCGCGGGCGGTTCCTCGTCGACGGGCCGCTGCATTGCGGTGGCTGCCACACGGGCAAGAACCTTTTGGGCGCCAGCAAGGACGATGAATATCTGCGCGGCGGCACGTTGGAGAATTGGTTCGCGCCCAACATCCGCGGCGGCGAAAACGGCGGCATCGCCCATTGGGACGAGGACGACATCTTCGAGTTCCTGAAATACGGCCGCGCCGAGCACACCGCCCCGATGCAACGCATGGGCGAGGTCGTCTCGATCTCGACCCAGTTCCTCGACGAGACCGACCTGCGCGCCGTCGCCACCTATCTCAAGAGCCTCGACGATGAGCTGCGCGAGCCGGAAGAGGCGCCCGAGACGGCGCGGATGGCGGCCGGCGAAGGGCTCTACTTCGACAATTGCGCCGCCTGCCATGCCGCCGATGCCTCGGGCGTGCCCTATTTCTTCGCCCCGCTCAGCACGTCGAACAAGCTGCATGCCAAGGATCCCTCGACCGCCATCCGCATCATCCTAGGCGGCGCCCGGGCACAGCCGACCGAAACGATCCCCAGCATGCTCGCCATGCCGCCCTTCGCCTGGAAGCTGACCGACGCGCAGATCGCCGACCTGCTGACCTATCTGCGCAACAGCGGCGACCGCCGCAGCGGCGCGGTCTCGACCGAGGCGGTGGCCGAGATGCGCGAATATCTCTCCGAAGAACATTGAGGGCCGTCCAATGTGTCACAAGCCGATTTTCACCCCCATAGCGCTGGGCCTGACGCTCGCCTTTTGCTTGTCGGCAACCGCAGATGCCGCGCCGCTCTATCTGGGGACGGAGGAGTACGAGACAGACGACCGCGCCGTCATGAGTGCCATCATCGAACATTGCCGCGGCTTGCAGGGAGAGGGCGAGGCGGCAGAGACCACGGACCGAGAAGACGCGGAGGAGGGTGCAGAGAGCACGGGAGACGGGGAGGCGGGTGAGGGAGAGCCATTCGCTGCATCCCGCAGCATCACAGCAGACCGCCTCGCTTCGGGAGAGGGGACAGGCGAGACACCGGATCTCTCTGCGGTAACTGCGCAAGACTGCGCCGCGGCAGGCATTATCTATTAGGGTTTTGCGTCGCGGTGCCGTTTTAGCTGTTCTGCGCAAACCAATTGATCCACCAGAGCAGTGGTGCTTTTCACCTGCGGCCACGGTCTAAGGGTAGGTTCCTTCATGTTCCGCTTCGCGATTGATGGACTTCAACATGTAAACCCGGTGTTCTTATCGCGCAAAGTTGGATCAATGACGCCGCGCAATCGTTGTCTCTCTGACCGGCAATTACAGGTGGGATATGACACAGCAAACACTTGCGCTACTGGGTGGGGCCCATGTCCATCTCCCGGATCATTTAGAGCATCTGCAAACCCGGGGCTGGCGTTTGTCGCATGTGGCGGACCGCGATCCCGCGCGGGGCGAGCGGTTGTGTCAGGATCTGGGGGCAGCGTGGCTGGAGCAAAAAGACCTCACCGACGGTCTGGCGCGGTCGGGCTGTGAGGGGGTGGTGATCTGTAGCGAGACGGTCTTTCATGAGGCGGACATCACCGCGGCGCTGGAGGCGGGCCTTCCGGTTTTTGTCGAAAAGCCATTGGCGGGCTCCGCCGAGGCGGCGCGGCGGTGCGCTGAACTGGCCATCGCCAGAGAATGCACGCTTCACACCGGGTATTTTCTCCGCACCAATGCGGCGCTGCGCGGCTTGCACGCGCAGATAGAAGGGGGAGCCTTTGGCCGGGTGATCGAGCTGCGCCTGCGTTTTGCCCATGATGGCGGCTATGCCGATTGGCTGGATCTGACCGGCTGGATGACCGATCCGGGGCTGGCCTGCTACGGCGGCTTTGCGGATGAGGCGGTGCATTGCATCGATGCGCTGCAATGGCTGCTGGGGCCGATCCGCAGCGCGCAGGCGGTGACGGGCAATATGCTAGGCTGGCCGGTGGATGATCACGGCGCAGGGATACTGAGGTTTGAAACCGGCGCCACCGGGGTGGTGGAGGCCGGCTGGACGGACAGTGAAATGCGCCTTGAGCTGGATCTCGTCGGTGAAACGGGCTGGGCCCGCCTGCGCGATGGCAGGTTGGAAACCGGTCGGCGCGGTAACCCGATAGCGACAGGGACGACCGCCCTGTCGCCCTTGGACGCGGGGGCAGGGATCGAGCCCTTTTTGGACGTGCTCGAAGGGCGGCCCGCACCGGGCCTGGTGCCGCCGCTGGAGGCCGCGCAGGTGAATGTGGTGCTGGATGAAATGGGGCTGCGTTTACAGTGAACGCGCCGCCCGAAAGTTTCGCTTTGCGGTGGAACCACTTCGCATCACAAGCGTTGGCTCCCTAATTGTTCTACATATTTATCCGATATAGGAGCGGTCCCTCATGTCCCACCCCTCCAACGCCCGGCCCCCCTCTCGCCGTGATCTTCTCAAGATGATCGGTCTGGCCGCTGGCTCTTCCACCATGCTGCATGCGATGTCTTCGCTAGGCCATGCACGGCAAAGCCCCTATAAAGGCCCGATCGATCTTTCTGGCGCGCCGCAGGGGCGCAAGGTCGTGGTGCTGGGGGCGGGTCTTGCCGGGATGTGCGCGGCTTTGGAACTGCGCAATGCGGGCTATGAGGTCAGCATATTGGAATATCAAAAACGCGCCGGGGGGCGCTGCTGGACGCTCAAGGGCGGCGATGAGTTTGAGGAGCTTGGCGGGTTCAAACAGAAGGTCGAGTTCTCGAAGGGGCAGTATATCAACATCGGCCCTTGGCGCATTCCACATCACCATTTGGCGCTGCTCGACTATTGCCATCGGTTGAACGTGCCGCTGGAAGTATTCGTTCAGGAAAACCAGAACGCCTACCTGCATTCCCAGACCGCTTTTGGCGGCAAGCCGATCCGCTATGGCCATGCCTGGGCCGATTATGTCGGGCAGATCACCGAGCTTTTGGCAAAGTCGGTGGATAAGGGGCGGCTCGATTCCGCGCTGACCAAGGAAGACACCGAGATCCTGCTGGAATCGCTGAAATCCTTTGGCATCCTGAACAATGATTACAGCTATGAGGCCAGTCTCGACACCTCCGAATACCGTGGCTATCCCGAGGGGGGCGCGCCGGGGGGCGGGCTTTACAATGCCGCACCAGAGCCTTCCGAGCCGATTGAGCTTACCGATCTGCTGAAGTCCCGCTTTTGGGAAAAGATGCGCAACCACACCACCTACCGCCATCACGCGCCGATGTTCCAGCCGGTGGGGGGCATGGAAGAAATCGCCCATGCCTTTGCCCGCGAGGTGGAGGATACGATCACCTATAACGCCAAGGTCGAGCGCATCAGGCAGACCGAGAATGGCGTCGAGGTGGAATATACCAGCGCCGATGGCGAAGGCGAAGGCGGGGTGGAAACGGCGGATTACTGCATCTGCACGATCCCCTTTACGGTCCTCAGCCAGCTTGATGTGGATGTTTCCGCCGACATGCGCCGCGTGATGCGGGCCCTGCATTACCACGAGGCCGTAAAGGCCGGGCTCGAAATGAAACGCCGCTTCTGGGAGCGCGATGAGCAGATCTACGGCGGGATCACCCTGACCGATCTGCCGATCGCCGAAATCAGCTACCCCTCGGCAGAGATGCATGCAAACGGGCCGGGCGTGCTCTTGGGTGCCTATGTCTACGGGCCGCAGGCCTATGCCTTCAACTCCATGACGCCGGAAGAGCGGCTGGAAACCGTGCTGGAACAGGGCGCCAAGATCCACCCGCAGTACCGGGACGAGTTCAGCAATGGCGTGGTGCTCAGCTGGCACCGGGTGCCTTGGATGCTGGGCTGTTACTCTGACTGGGACGACCGGGGCCGCGACTATGAGATCGCCGCCACGATGGACAACCGCTTCGTTTGCGCGGGCGAGCATATCAGCTATCTGCCGGGCTGGCAGGAAGGCTCGCTGCTCTCGGCGCTGGACGCGGTGCGCCAGGTCCATGACCGTGCTGTGAAGGAGGGATAAGCCATGCGTTATGCCATTTTGCCATTGCTGCTGGTCTTGTCCGGGCCGAGCCTCGCGCAGGAGGAAGACTCGCCCGTCGATGTCGGGCGCCGTGATCTTGGCTCGACATTAGAGAAATTTACCGACAGCGATGGGGCCGAGCTTTACCGCCGCGCCTGTTCCGGCTGTCACGGTCCGGAGGGGGAGGGTGCCTTTGGCGCCGGGAAATACCCCGCGCTCGCCGCCAATCCCCGATTGGGCCATGCGCGCTACCCGGTGAACCTGATCCTTGAGGGGAATGGCGCGATGCCGTCCTTTGCCGATTGGCTGGATGACGAACAGGTGGCGGCGGTGGTGTCCTATATTCAGACCAATATGGGCAATGACTACAGCGCCGACATCACGGCAGAGGATGTCAGCCGGATGCGCGAAGAGTTCGCAGATTTGGATGAGGGGTGATCATGAGACTGACCTATTTCTTGCCCATCGCTCTGACCGCCGCCCTGACCGCCGCCATGGCCGCTGTGGCCCAGACCCCGCCGCCGCTGTTTGACGGGGCCGAGGGCGGCAGCGAACGGACACCGGACACCGCTCTGGGCCGCACCGTGGCCTCGGGCGGCGCGCAGAAGGGCGGCGTCGGGATGAAATGCATGGCCTGCCACGGTCTGGATGACGCGGGCGCCGGCTTGGGCGATATGCCGGGGCTGGCGGGGCTGCCGGCTGACTATCTGGCAGAGCAGCTCGAAGCCTTCATGTCGGGCGCGCGTTTCTCGCCCATCATGGTGCCCATCGCCACGCAGCTGACCGAGGAAGAGCGGCAGGCCGTGGCGGATTACTATGCTTCGGTCGCGCCGAAACTGTCCACGTTCGAGCAAAGCGCGCCGACCGATCTGGTGCAGCAGGGCGGGGCCCTCGCGGCCACGGGCAGCGACACGGTGACCGCCTGTAGCCAGTGCCATGGTGGCGGGGATACCAGCGGCGCTGCGATCCCGCGGTTGAACGGGCAATCGGCGCAATATATCGCCGATCAACTGGTCGCCTGGCGCGAGGGCGACCGCGCCAATGGGCCGCTGGGGGTGATGGAGCAGATTGCCAAATCGCTTACCCCGGATGAGATCAGGGCCGTCGCGCTATATTATCAGCAGACGCCCCCCGATGCGCAGTAAGGTCCGGCGGGCGCTGACGGCTCCGGCCTGATGGCGATCCGCCCGGCATCCTTCTTTCGGTCGGGGTCTGCGGCGTTGATGACCGTGGCGCGGCCGCGCGTGATTGTGCTCACCATCGCCAAACATGCCCCGATCTTCGGCGTCCTCTGCCTGCCACCGGGGGCCTGGGCGCTGGTTGAGGGGGATTGGCTGCTTGCCGCGGTGCTGCTGGCCCCGGCACTGCTGGCCGGGGCTGTGCATCTGGCGGCCCGCCGTCACCCCTTGCCCGACGACCTGCGCGGGCTTGAGGCGATGATGACCGTGGCGCTGGTGTTTCTGATCGCGGCGCTGCTTACTCTGCCTGCCTTTGTCGTGCTTGGCATGCCCCCGGTGGATGCTTTTTTCGAGGCGGTCAGCGGCATCACCACCACCGGGCTCACCGTGGCGCAGGAGGCGGAAAGCTGGCCCTTCGCGGGTCATGTGTTGCGCGGCTGGATGCAATGGTGCGGCGGGCTGGTGATCGCCACGGCGGTGCTGGCTCTGCTCTTGCCGCGCGGGCGGCCCGCGCGGCGGCTGGGGCGGGTCGACATTCCGCAGGGCGACCGGATTTCCTCGACCCGGCAACAGGCGCGGCAATTGCTGACGGTCTATGGCGCGCTGACCCTGGCGATGGTGGCGCTGACCATACTGGTGATCCCCGATTGGCGCGAGGCGCTGGTGCTGACGCTATCGGCCATCTCCACCGCCGGTTTTTCCCCCCGCGCCGACAGTCTGGCCAGCTATTCGCCGCTGGGACAGGGCATGGTGATGCTGTCTTGTGTGCTGGGCGCGGTTTCTTTGCTGGTCTTTGTCCATCTCGGTCAGGGGCGGTTTCGCGAGGCCTGGCAGTTGGGCTCGGCGCAGCGGGTCGCGGCGGCGCTGGCGGTCATGCTGGTGGTCTATCTGGCGGCGGTTGCGATCATCTCCACCGACCGCGAGCTGACGCTCTACGAACATGCGCTGAACCTGATTTCGGGGCTGACCACGGCGGGTTTCTCGACCGGGCCGGTCTATGACGCCGGGCCGGCGCTGTTGATCCTGCTGCTGGCGATGCTCTGGGGCGGCGACGCCGGATCGACCGCGGGCGGGCTCAAGCTGAGCCGCCTGCATGTCTGCATCGGTGCCATGGTTCATGCGGTGCAGCATGTGCGTCTGACCGACCATGCGGTGGTGCCCCTGCGCCATGAGGGCCACCCCGTTTCCGCCGAAGCATTGGTCAGGCTCTTGGCTTTCGTGCTGATCTACCTCAGCTTTGCGGGGCTCTTGTGGTTCCATTTTCTGGCCCATGGCTATGCCCCCTTGCCCGCCTTGTTTGACAGTATCTCAACCCTCTCTACGGTGGGTCTGTCGACCGGTGCTGTGGGGCCGGATATGCCTGTCGATTTGAAACTCTCGGTCGCCTTTGCCATGTGGTTGGGGCGGTTGGAATTCATCGCCGTGCTGGCGCTGCTGCTGCCGCGCAGCTGGGCCAGAGCAAGTTAGGAGAAAACCCATGCGCATCGTCATCGTCGGCGCGTCGAGCTTTGGCCTCGCCATCGCGGAGCAATTGATCGAGAGCGACCACGAGGTCGTCTTGGTCGACAAGTCGCGCGACCTGCTGGAACAGGCGGCGGAACGGATCGACTGCGGCATGATCGAGGGCGACGGCAGCAACCCCGACGTGCTGCGCGAGGCGTTCCGCGACGAAGATGACGTCTGTATCGCTGTGACCAACGCCTCCGAGATCAACATTCTGGCCGCATTGATCGCCCGCTCCATCGGCTATGGCCGGGTGATCCCGCAGATCACCTCCAACGCCTTGCTGCGCGTCTGTGGCGAGTTGGGGCTGGACGATGTGATCAACCCCCATGCCAGAGTGGCCGAAGACATCGTGGAGGCTCTGGACAACGGCGGCGAGGCGGCGCAGGAGCCGCTGCTGCAAGAGGGTCTGATGCTGACCCGGGTCAGCGTGCCCGAACGTCTTGCCGGGCAGGCGCTGAACCTGCCGGGCGAGGGCCGCATCGTGGCCCTGATCCGCGACGGGGCGGAGCAATTGCCCGACAAGGAGATCACCCTGCAAGAGGGCGATATTCTGATCATCGTGCTGAAGCGCGAGGCGCAGGACGCGCTTGAAAAGACCTTTGCCGGGTAATGCCGCTCAGGCGGCCCCCTGCGGCACGGCGTCTTGCCGCAGGAACTGCCGCACCTGCAGCGCCACCAGCACCATAAAGAGCCCCCCGCCAGCGACCCACATCAGCGCGCCAGCCAATTGCTGGTCAGCGAGCGACGACAGGCCATAAGGCAGCGCCGTCATTGCGTGCCAATCGTGCCAGGCGGTGGGGGCGAGTGTCAGTGTCACCGCGAAAGCCGTCAGCTGCGCGGCGGTGAACACCGCGGGCACCGCCGCCCGGGCGCCTGCGCCCCGGAAGCCGGCGAAAAGCGCGATAGCAGCGCCGGTCAGCGACAGATGCATCGCCCAATAGACCCCATCCGACCGCAGGGTCGCGGCATAGGGCGCGGGCAGATGCCAGACCCAGAACAGCACGGCAAAGAGCAGGGCCATGGGCCAGACCGGCAGGCGCAGGCGTGGCAAGGCGGCGGCGATGATCGGGGCGGCCACCAGCGTCAGCAGGATATGCTGCCCGACCCGGGCGGAAAACAGCGCCATTGAGGCCGCACAAAGCGGGGAGATGAACAGGAAAGCCACCAGTGCAGCCCCCGTCATCGACTGCCTGCGCCGCTCCGCCGTGACCCATAGGGCGACGGTAAAAAGCGCCAATCCGGCAAGCAGGGCTGGGTCCAGCGTCCAGCGGGTCAGCAACTCGCCCGGCAGGGGCGGGGTGCCGCAGAATGGGGTATAGGGATCGGGTTCCATGATACGTCCTTTCTAACCGTGACAGCCCGGCAGGATCAGCACGGGCGAGAGGTTGGCCAGGCTTGCGATGAGCGAGATCAGCCCCGCCCACCAGGCCGCGCGGGCAAGGGCAAAGGCATCTGGTGTCAGACCGGGGCGGCGCCCTTGGCTATGGGCGCCCCACATCCATATGATCTGCAAGATCACCACCGCCACAGTGGCGATAACCGACACCATCAACAGTTGGTCCTGCGACAGCAGCGCCCGTGGCGCGCAGGCGGCCGAGATCAACGCGTAGATCGCCGCAAAATGCAGCGCCCAGAGCAGCACGGGTTTGGCGATACCGAGGGTCAGGTTTTTCATAGCGCGCCCCCCGCCAGAAGGTAGGCCGCCGCGGTCACCCCGCCCATGATCGCCACCACGCGGGCATAGGTGCCGATCAGCAGGTTCGGCAACATCTGCCCCGGCTTCACCGCGCCGACGGCTTTGCGCAGCGCATTGATAAGCGCCCAATAGACCAGCACCGCAAGGTATCCGGCCACGAAGGCGAAGAGCGCCCAGCCCACGGCGGCATAGGCCGAGCCATAGGGGTCGACCACCCGGATCGCGTAGAACAGCAGCAGGCCGAGCGCCGCCGCGGTCAGGGCCAGCCCCAGATCAACCGCGATCACCGGGGTGACCTTGGCCCCATAGGCCGCCCGGCGGCTGGCCCAGCCGAGCAGCAGCAAGATCAGCGCCGCACCCGCCGCCAGCGCGGCCATCAGCGGCGCGGCAGGGGGGGTGGTCTCGGCCCAATGGGGCTGGGTGTTCCACAGATAAAGCCCGGCAAAGAGCAGCGAGGCAAAGAGCGCCGCAGATATCAGCATGGTGCCCACCACCGCGATATGCAGATGGCTGCGCGGATCGACGACATTGACCGGCAGGCGCAGCCCGCGCAGCCCGCTCTCGCGCCGCACACCACTGTCCGACGGCTCCCAGATCCAGGCGGTGATCCCGATGAGCGCTAGGGCAAATCCCACCGCCACCAGCCAATAGGCCGAGGCCAGCGTGGCGCCAAAGCCCAGGGCCAGACCAAAGGCCGAGATCAGCGGCGTCCATGTCGGATGCGGCAGCCGCACGATCTGCATCGGCGCGCCGGTGATCGGATCATTGCCCATGGTCTCGCGCCGGTGATCGGTACAGGGACGCAGCGCGCCTTCGACCTGCGGGCCCGGACGGTCCAACAGTTCAGGCTGGTCCCACAGCGGCTCGCGCGAGCGGACTTCGGGGATGGCGTGAAAGTTGAACCCCGGCGGGATCGGCCGATAGAGCCATTCCAGCGTGCCGGCCCCCCAAGGGTTGCGCGGCGCGCGCAGCCCGTGGCGCTGGTGCCAGAAGAAGTCAAAGACAAAGAGCAGCACCCCCGCCGCGAGGATATAAGAGCCGATCGAGGAGAGCATGTTAAGCCGGTCCCAGCCCAGCCCTTCGGGGTAGCTGGCAATGCGCCGCGGCATCCCGCGCAGGCCGGTCAGATGCATCATGAAAAAGGCGATGTTGAAACCGATGAACATCAGCCAGAACACCCAACGCCCGATGGTCTCGGACATCATGCGCCCGGTGAACTGCGGCATCCAATAGTAGAGCGCGCCGAACATCGGAAAGATGAACCCGCCGATCAGAACATAGTGCAGATGCGCGACGATAAAGTAGCTGTCATGGGCTTGAAGGTTAAAGGGCACGGCGGCCACCATCACGCCGGTGAAGCCGCCGATCACAAAGATGAACAGAAAGCCCAGGATAAAGAGCATCGGCACATCCATGCGTGGCCGGCCCTGCGCCAATGTGGCGAGGAAGCAGAAGATCTGCACCCCGGTCGGGATCGCCACCATGGTCGAGGCCGCCGAGAAGAGCGTCAGCGACATCACCGGCAGGCCGGTGGCGAACATATGATGCGCCCAGAGGCCGAAGCTCAGAAACCCCATCGTCACCACCGCCGCCACGGCGAACCCATAGCCAAAGAGCGGCTTGCCCACAAAGGTCGGCAGCATCGTCGCCACCATGCCGGCGGCGGGGAGGAAGATGATATAGACCTCCGGGTGGCCGAAGAGCCAGAAGAGGTGCTGCCAGAGCAGCGGGTCGCCGCCCAATGCAATGTCGAAGAAGGGCAGGCCGAGCAGGCGTTCGGCCTCCAGCAGGATCGAGCCGATGATCAGCGGTGGAAAGCCCACGGCGATCATGAAGGCGGTGATCAAGAGATACCACATCAGGATCGGCATTTTCGTCAGGCTCATCCCCGGCGCGCGGGTGCAGAGGATGGCGGCGATGATCTCCACCGCGGCGGTCACGCTCGCAATCTCGGCGAAGGTGATGCCGATGAGCCAGAAATCCGCCGAGAGGTCTTGGGTATAGGCGCTGGTCGAGAGCGGCACATACATGAACCAGCCGCCCGCGGGTGCCGCGTCGAACAGAAAGGACGACAGCACGATGATGCCGCCGAAGAGGTAGCAGTAATAGCCAAAGGCCCCGAGCCGTGGGAAGACCAGATCGCGGGCGCCGACCATCAGCGGAATGAGATGCACCGCAAACCCCTCCAGCATGGGAATCGCGAAGAGGAACATCATGATCGTGCCATGCATGGTAAAGACCTGATTATAGGTCTCGGAATCGAGGAAAGTGTTGTCCGGCACGATGAGTTGAGTGCGCACCAAGAGGGCGAGGAACCCGGCGATCAGAAAGAAGACGAACCCGGTGACCAAGAACCGTTTGCCCACAACCCGGTGACTGACCGAAGATAGGTAGCGGATCCCCGGCGGGTAGTCCCAGATCTGCTCGAAGCTCTTCTCGGGCTCGCCCTTGGCGCTGCCGGAATAGCTCTGGTCTTCGGGCAGATCCACGACATATGCGGTACGGTCAGTCATTTAAGGCTCGCCAGATAGGCCGAGAGCGCGCGTAGGTCCGGCCCCGGCAGATGGTTGTAAGAAGGCATCTTGGCCCCCGGCTTCATCGCGGTCGGGTCCGCGATCCAGCCCGCCAGCGTGCCTTGGTTCATGCGGTACATTCCGGCGCCAAGGCTGCCGCGCCCGCCGACGCGGCTGAGGTCAGGCCCCAGCGTGCCGGTCTCGGCCACGCCGCGGATGCTGTGGCAGGCCGCACAGCCCGCTTCGATGAAGACCTCGCGCCCGCGGGTCAGCTCTGTCGTGGCGGCGTCGCGGGCTTCGCCGCTGCTGCGCTGCATCCATGCGTCGAAGTCTTCGGGCTCCATCACGACAACCTCAAAGGCCATCTCGGGGTGCGACAGGCCACAGAACTCCGCGCATTGCCCGCGAAACCGCCCGGTCTCGGTCGCCATCACCGGCAGGCTGTTCACCCGTCCCGGGATCATGTCCATCTTGCCGGTGAGCTTGGGCACCCAGAAGGAATGGATCACGTCGGTGGATTTGAGGCGGAATGTGACCGGGCGGCCCTTGGGGATGACGATCTCATTGGCGCCGCGCAGCGCCCAGCCTTCGGGGTCATAGACCACATCCCACCAGAACTGCTTGCCGGTGACTTCGATGACCAGCGCTTCGGGGTCTTCCGAGGTGATGCGTTGCAGGATCACGGTGGAAAAGCCCATCAGGATCAGCACCGAGACCAGCGGCAATGCGATGCCACCCGCCCAGATCCACCACTTCTGCGGGGCAAGCCTGCCTGACAGGACGGCCCAGACAAAGAGCAGCAAAAGGACAAAGATCACCCCGAAAGCGACGGTCATGCCGATGGTCAGCCCGTTGATCGCGCTGGCGCCGACACCCTCTGGCGACAGGGCCGATTGAACGCCAAATTCGCCAAGGGTGGACTGTGCGGTCTCGCTCATTCCCGCGCCTCCGATCCTAGCAGATAGGCCGCGATATCCCGCGCCTCATCCCGTTCAAGGCCCAAGTCCGGCATCGCCGTGGCGGGGCTATGGGCGGGCGGGTTCATCAGCCAGCGGGTCAGATCACCGGGGCGGTTGGGCAGCACGCCCGCGACATAGGATTGCCGCGCGAAATCATGCAGATCGGGGCCGACCGTGCCCTGCGCCTCCCGCAGGCCCGGCACCCGGTGGCAGGCGCCGCAGCCGTTCAGCTTGATCAAATCCACCCCGCGCGCCGGGTCGGCATCGAGAAACCGGCGCGAGGCGGCTTCATAGTCGGGCGTCTCTTCGATCAGCCCCTGCCGGATGTTGATCCGGTACCAGTCCGAAATCTGCTGCGACGTCTCTCGCACCGGGCCGGCCATCGCGGCTGCCAGACTGCTCTGGGGCGGCAGGGCCGACCAGACCATCGCAAGCGCCGTGAGCAGCACAACCGATATGACGGTGAAAACACGCATCCCGTCAACTCACTGCGTGGGCGCCGTGGACGGCTCCAACAGCGGTGAGGTCTCAGGCGGCAGCGGCTGGGTCGGGCGGACGCGGTTGTAATAGGCGCTGACGGCTTCGATGTCATGCTGGGTCATCTTCTTGGCGATCGCGGACATGACATTGTCCACATCATTGTCGCGCTTGCCTTCCTTCCACATCTGCAATTGATGTTCCATATAGCTGGCATATTGCCCGGCGAGATAGGGGACAGAGGGCGGATTGCCGAGGCCGCTCGGCCCGTGGCAATTGACGCAGGCCGGCACCCCGCGTTCGGCGGAACCCACCGCGCCCAATTGCCCGCCCCATTGCAGGGTCATCCCATCCACATCGCCCAGAGGCGGCGTATAGGGGGCCGAGATCGTGGCATAATAGGCGGCGACGGCCTCCATCTCCTCTTCGGTCAGTTTCTGGGCAATGCCCGACATCACCCGGTTCTGCCGGTCGCCCGAGGCGTAGTCCTTGAGCTGCTTATAGGTGTACCAGCCGGCCTGTCCCGCGAGCCTTGGGAAGGCGCCCGAGCCGTCGCCGGTGCCATCGCCGCCGTGGCAGGTGATACAGGCCATGCCACTGTCGCCCGCCTCGGACCCGCCCATCGCCACGAGCCGCCCCAGTTCAAGCACATCATCGTCCACTTCGGTGTTCACCGTGGCATTGAAACGCAGCACATCATCCTGCAAACGCTGCTCCATCGCGGTGATCCCCGGCGCGGCTTCATAGTTCTGCGCCCGGATAAACCCGGCCGAGATGCCCAGAACGGCGAGAGCGCTACAGGTCGTCAGAACGGTGCGGAATGTCATGGGTCGGTCCTTTCGATCTGTCTCAGGCATCCATCAAAGGGGCAGGGTTGGGCAGGTAATCGCGTTTCATATGTTCCAGCGTCCAATAGGCGAGGCCCATCAGCGGGCCGGTGGGGTTGTAGCCAAGGTTCTGCGGAAACAAGCAGGCGCCAAAGACGAAGACATTGTGATGGTCCCACATCTGGCCATAGCGGTTCACCACGCTGGTCTCGGGGTCGGTGCCGATCACCGCGCCGCCGACATTATGGGTCGTCTGATAGGGGACGATGTCATAATGTTTGTCGACCCCGGCGAGGTTGCTGCCGCTGACGGAGGTGACATTGTCCATCTCCCGCGCGACCTCCATCGCGCGCTGCATGACATAGTCCGACATTTTGCGGTCGTTCTCGGGGAAGTCGAAGGTCATCCGCAGCAGCGGGCGGCCATAGGCGTCGGTCCATGTGGGGTCGAGGTCGAGATAGTTTTCATGCGTCGAGACCGAGGAGCCATGCACCACCAGATCGGCATGGTGGTTGTAGTTCTCGCGCACCGCCTGCTTCCATTCCGCGCCCCATTTCGGCGTGCCCTCGGGCACCGGCTGATAGCCGATGGGCCGCCCGTGGTACTGCTTGCAGGCGATATAGCCGCCGCCGACGAACCCCAATTCGCTGTGGTCGAAGTTGTCGCCGTTGTAATCGTCGATCACCACCCCAAGCGCGCCCGCGCCCATGTAAGGGTCCGTCTTCACGCTATCGTCAAAGAAGGCATCGACCCCGGCAACGGTCTGATAGCTGTAGTTGCGCCCCACCACGCCGGTTCGCGTTTCGGGGTCATAGGGTTTGCCCAGTCCCGAGACCAGCATCAGATGCACGTTCCACAGGGCATAGGCGTTCATGCAGATCGTGTCGGCGGGTTGGAAAACCTCTTCGCCGTTCTCATCGAGATAGATCGCCCCGGTGGCGGTTTTGCCGTCTTCGCTCTTCTCGATCCGCAGCACCTGGGCGTCAAAGCGGATCTCGAAATTCTCATGATCCTTGATGCGATCATAAACGCAGATGATCGGGTCGGCCTTGGCATAGTAGCCGCAGCCAAAGCGCTCGCAAAACCCGCAATAGGTGCAGGGATGCAGCTGCGCGCCATAGGGGTTCACATAGGCTTGGGTCACATTGGCCGAGGGCATGGGGAAGGGGTTCAGCCCCATCCGGGCGGCGGCTTCGCCAAAGAGCGTGTTGGAGATTGGCTGCCGCATCGGTGGGTTCGGATACTCCGCGCTGCGCGGGCCTTCAAAGACATTGCCACCGGCGCGAGCCTCGCCGCCCAGATTGCCGGCAAAACCGGCGGCGCCGCAGACCCGCTCGAAAAAATCGAAATGCGGCTCAAGCTCCTCATAGGTCACGCCCCAATCCTGCACGCTCAGGTCCGGGCCGATGAAATCCTTGCCGTAGCGCTCTTCGTAATGGCTGCGCATTTGCAGGTCCGAGGGCAGGGGCCGCCAGAGCTGCCCGTTCCAATGGATGCCCGCGCCGCCAAGGCCGGAACCGGGGAGGAACGACCCCAGCCGCCGCATCGGCAGCGCCTGCTGGTCGCGGTTGTTGCGGATCGTGAGGGTCTCTTTCTTGACGTCCATCATATGGGAATAACGATGGGCGTATTTCAACTCGTCATGTTCCTCGGGCGCGCCAAAGGAGGTCGCCGTATGCCGTTTCTTGCCGCGCTCCAGCACCACGCAGCGCTGCCCGGCATGGGCCAGCTCATAGGCGGCGGTGAGGCCGGTCCAGCCGCCGCCGATGATCAAGATGTCGGTCTTGGGAAGCTTTCTTGGCGCCATCAGTCGGACCCTCCGCCAATCGCACGGGGCGGATAGGGGGTGCCGCCCCGGTCATGGGCAATGCCGCGCGGCGGTGGGGTGACAGAGCGCCGATGTTCGTCCACCCGTTCGGTGTAATAGGCATGGGCACCGGGAAAGCCCACCATGCGCCAACCGGCGTAGTCGTGGTTGCCCAGATAGATCGGATCGGCGAAGTAGCCTTGTCTTGTCAGCTTCCAGAGCTCTGCGATCAGCGTGCCGACGATGTCGTCGCGCTCGGACATCTGCTCGACATGGCTCGCGCGCGCGGGCGCGTCCATCACGGCGATGTCCTCCAGCTGGCCAGCCTGCTCGATCCCCTGCCGCAACAGCTGCGCGGGGGTGAACTTGAGCTGGTAGCCCTGTTCGGGGATCGCCCCCGAAGGGAACGGAGGGTCGAGATAGAGACCTTCGCCCGCGCCGTAAGCAGTGGCCATCTGAAAGTCGATGAAATCCACCACCCCGGCCTGCGAGGCGGACGGGAAATCGTCCTGCGGGATGAAGACATCCGCCACGGCTGCGGTCCATTGCGCTTCGGCATCTGTAAAGAAGGCCCACGGCCTGTCGTCCTTGGCAGCAAAGGCATGGGGAACGGGAAGTCCGGCACCTGCAACGCCGGCACCAAGCGCGATTTGGGCTAAAATAGCTCGCCGAGAATAGAGCTTTGCCATGAAATGAGGCTCCGCTTGAAAATAGGTCTGTCATCACCCCAACGGTAAACTTCCTGTCTGGTTCCGGCACTTTTTAAATCTTTTGAGCAGTTTGCGTGAACGTATCGGCCCTGCCGTGCGTTGGCTGTCCATGTTCGCAAGCCTTTCTACCCCGATCCTCTTCGCGCTTGGCGGTCTCGCCGGGCTGGTCATTCTCATTACCGGATACCGGATGACCGGTCTCAGCGATCAGATCGCGGACCGAACCGGATGGGGTGAGGCGCTGGTGGGGGCGGCCTTGCTGGGCGCGGCCACGTCGATGTCGGGCACGGTCGTCTCGCTCACTTCGGCGTTGGACGGGCGCGCCTCTCTGGCCTTTTCCAACGGGATCGGCGGGATCGCGGCGCAGACGGCCTTCTTGGCCTTCGCCGATATGCTCTACCGCCGGGCCAATCTGGAACATGCGGCGGCGGAATTGGCCAATGTGTTTCAGGCGGGGCTGCTGCTTTTGCTGCTCACCGTTCCCCTGATGGCTTTCGCCGCGCCCGAAGTGGCTTTCTGGGGCATTCACCCGGCCAGTATCGCGCTCTTTGTCCTCTACGCCTATGGGCTGCGCGCCACCGCACGGCTGCGCGATGAGCCAATGTGGCATCCGGTGGCCACTTCGGACACAAGATCGGATGAGCCGGAAGACGACGGGGAGGCCGAGAAACCGGCCAGTGCTTTGGTGGTGCCTTTCATCACCCTGCTGGTGCTTATGGCGCTCTCGGGCTGGAGCGTGGCGCGGATCGCGGGCGAGCTGTCGGACCGGCTGTCGCTGTCCGATACGCTGGTGGGGGCCACCATGACGGCGGTGCTGACCTCCTTGCCCGAGTTGGTCACCACGCTTGTCGCGGTGCGGCGCGGGGCGCTACAGCTTGCGGTGGGGGGGATCATCGGGGGCAATACCTTTGACACTTTGTTCCTGACCCTCTCGGATATCGGCTACCGCGACGGGTCGCTCTATCATGCGATCAGCGCGGATGATCTCTTCTGGCTCACGGTCGCGATGATGATGACTGCGGTGCTGTCCTTGGGTCTGATCTTTCGCCAGCGCCACGGCATCGGCTGGGAAAGCATCGGCCTGCTGGTGATTTACGCCGGGGCGCTTGGGGTGCAGGTCCTGTAAATTCCGCCGAGCACAGGGAACTTTCGCCCTGACGATCCCGTTACCATCTCGATGCTTCCGGCTTTGGCCGCTCAATATTTACAGCAGGGGATTGATCCATGAAACATGCGCCGCTTCTCGCCTTCACGCTCATCGGGAGCCTTGCCGCCACCTCTCTCAGGTCAGAGCCCGAAGCGCCGCAGTTCATCTCCGAAGACACATTGATCGCCGTTTCGAGTGTGACCGGCCATAAGCTCTTCCTGCCGGGGAAAGACACGCCGCTCTCGGAGATTGACCTCGAAGAGCTCAAGGAGCCCGCCGAGGAGTGGACCATGGCCGGCCATATCGCCGAATTGGTCATGACCCGCGACGGCACGCTGCGCGGTGTCGTGGTGGATGCGGGGGGCTTTCTGGGCAAAGGCGCCACGCGGGTGGTGTCTCTCGACGAGCTGCGGTTCCTGCCGGATGCGGATGAGGAGAATGAGTTCTTCCTGCTCTATACCGGGCAGAAGGAGGATCTGAAAGCCGCCCCCGAATACGATGAAGACGAGGTGCGCCTGCGCGCAGCGGACATGCGCAAGGACGGAGAAAAAGTCGAGATCGTTCAGCTGAGTGATTTGGATTCCGAAGCGTTTCTCGGCCTTGCGGCCTTTGGGCAGAACGACAATTGGATCGGCGAAGTCTCTCAGGTGACCTTTGCCGATGATGGCAAGATCGATCAGGTGATCCTTGATATCGGCGGCTTTCTGGGGATGGGCGAAACGCAAGTGGCCCTGCCCCTTGATATGATCGAGCTGCGCCGCCTCGGCGGCGACGACCTGCGGGCCTATGTCTCTGCCACGGAGGAAGAATTGCAAAACATGGAGCCTTGGGAAGAGGAAGGCTGAGCCAGAGCCTGCCCGCCTGATGGCAATTACAGACCAATAGATTTTTCAGGAGACCTGATATGGAAAGCGCGAAATTTGACCTTCACCTGATCGATTACGCGATTGTGGTGCTCTATTTCATCGGGGTGGTGGCCCATGGTATTTATATTTCGCGCAAGAACACCGGGGGGTCGGAGGATTATTTCCTCGCCGGTCGTTCGCTGCCTTGGTATCTGATCGGTTTCTCGCTCTTCGCCTCCAATATGTCCGGGTCCAGCTTTGTCGGGCTGATGGGCGGTGCCTATGCCAATGGCGTGGTGATCTTTAACTACGAATGGACCGCGGCGCTGGTGCTGATCCTATTCGCGATCTTCATCTTGCCGTCTTATCTTCGGGCCAAGATTTCCACCGTGCCGGGGTTCTTGGAAGAACGCTATGACGTCCGCTCGCGCCGGGCGTTTTCGCTTTTCACCATCCTTGCGATCATGTTCATCGACACCGCCGGCGCGCTTTACGCGGGCGGTTTGGTGATCTCCAATGTCACCGGCTACCTTAACCTATGGGCCGCCGTCGCCGTGCTGGCGCTGGTGGCGGGTATCTACACCATTCTGGGCGGGCTGTCGGCGGTGGTTGTCACCGACACGGTGCAGGCGATCTTGCTGATCATCGGGGCCGCCGCGCTGTTCTGGATCGGGCTGGATGAGATCGGCGGCTGGCAAGAGCTCTTCACCGGCACGCCCGAAGACATGACCCATATGATCCTGCCGGCGGATGATGACTTCCTGCCTTGGACCGGGCTCTTGGGCGTGACCCTGCTGGGTTTTTACTACTGGACGATCAACCAATTCGTCGTGCAGCGCACCCTTGGGGCGAAAGACCTCAAGGAAGGTCAGATCGGTGCGCTTTTTGCCGGTTTCCTGAAGCTTCCCAACATCTTTCTGATGGTGCTGCCGGGGGTCATCGCGCTGAAGCTCTACCCTGATCTGGAAACCCCGGACCTTGCCTTCCCCACATTGGCGTTTGAGCTGATGCCCATCGGTATCCGGGGGCTCATCATGGCGGCGCTGATCGCGGCGATCATGTCGTCGCTCGACTCGGCGCTGAACTCTGCCTCCACCCTGGTGGTCAAGGATTTCGCGGAGCCGATCTTTAACGTCAAGGAAGAGCGGCAGGTCTGGCTGGGCAAGCTGATCACCGCGGCGGTGATGGTCTTTGGCGCGATCTATGCGCCGATGATCGCGGGGTTCGAGAGCCTGTTCAGCTATTTCCAATCCTCGCTCTCCTACATCGTGCCCACCATCGTGGTGGTCTATATTCTGGGCCTGATGTTCAAACGGCTGAACGGCAACGGGGCTTTCTGGACGATCATGTTCGGTCTGGTCGTCGGCATCCCGCTTTTCGTACTGAAAGAGGTGACAAACTACTGGGTCTATATGGGTCTGCCGGAAATCCACTATACGGTGATGTCCTCGATCATGATGACCATCGGCATCATCCTGCATTTCGGCATCTCCTACGCCACCGCGCCCAAGGAGAAAGAGAATATCGAAGATCTTGTCTGGCAAGCGGATGAGGCGAAAGAGATTTTCACCCAATGGGAAAAGCCGCTTTGGCAGGACCGTACCCTTTGGGCCGGTATCCTTATCCTTGCCACCGCCGCGATGGTGATCTGGTGGTGGTGAGCCATGGAAACGCTGAACCGTCTGGGCGAAGAGATCAACCTGCGGCTGGACGCGGCCCCTAATTTCGTCGCGCCCCTGTTGGCCGTTCTGGCGGCCTGTATCGCCGCGCTGTTTCTGCATTGGCTGGCCTACCGCGCCTTGAACCGCGCCATCGCGCAGGAGAATGCCACGGGCCGGTCGCTCCTGCGCCGCGCCCGCCGGCCGTCGCGCCTCGCCGCCGTGATCGCGGCCCTGGCCTGGGTCTTGCCGAACATCCGGATGCCCTATGGCTGGCAGGACAAGTTCGGGCATCTCTTCCTGATCCTGCTGATCATCCTGGTCGGGTGGACGCTGATCCTGCTGACCAATCATTTCTCGGAACGCGCGGTGCGGCGCCATCGGCTGGATGTCGAAGACAACCTCTCGGCGCGAAAATTCGTCACCCAAGCGCGCGTGCTGCGCCGCACCACAACCATCATCCTGGGCATTTTCACCGCCGCGGGGGTTCTGCTGACCTTTGAGAGTGTGCAGAAATACGGCGCCGGGCTCTTTGCCTCCGCCGGGGCCGCGGGGCTGGTGCTGGGGCTGGCGGCGCGGCCGGTTCTCACCAATCTCATCGCCGGGCTTCAGATCGCGATCACCCAGCCGATACGGCTCGAAGACGTGGTGATCGTCGAAGAGGAATGGGGCTGGATCGAAGAGATTTTCGCCACCTATGTGGTCGTCCGCCTCTGGGATTGGCGCCGCATGGTGGTGCCGCTGTCCTATTTCATCGAGAAACCCTTCCAGAACTGGACCCGCGAAAGCGCGTCGATCATCGGGGCGGTGTTTTGGTATCTCGACTACACGGTCCCCATCGACAAGATGCGGGCGAAGCTTGAGGAGCTGGCGCAAGCCTCTGATCTCTGGGACGGCAATGTGGTGAACTTGCAGGTCTCCGAGACCGAGAAAGACAGCATCGCCGTCCGCGGTCTCGTCAGCGCCCGAACCTCCCCGCAGGCTTGGGATCTGCGCTGCGAGATCCGCGAGAAGATGATCACATGGCTGCAGAAAGAGCACCCCGAAGCACTGCCGCGCCTGCGCGCGGAGCTTGGAAGGAATGTGGCTGAGGCGGCGGAGGGGGCGCCCGTTTCGGAGGGGGATGGGCGAGCCAGATAGCGTGGGGCTGTGGAGTTGGATTTGCCGCGAATGAGTGACCCCGCCGGTGCAATGGTCAAAGCCCTTAGGGCGCAGTTCGAGGGCGCGGGGATTGATATGCTGTCGGATCTTCCCGGTACCACACGCGGGCCTTCATGCAGAATTGCGAAGAGGCGCTGTCGCCTGATCGGCATAGCAATCAGTGTAACTACGCGGAGCTATCGCTGCGATCCACGATAGTCGCGCGAAAAACCGACAGTAAGCCGGCAGAGCCGCCCTCCCCATCCCCACAGGCAGATCTGCTAGCCCCTGAAAAGCCCCATATCGACAAAACGAAACCCAGATTCGACGGTTGGGATAAAAATACCATATTTAATTTAGCTAGATAGTTTGCTAACAAGCTGGATAAGGGAAAATTGGGAGGAACTTTGATGTACGCCAAAAGGATAATGGCAGCCGCAGCTGTGGCGTTTTCTGGCACTGCGCTGATGGCGCAGGATACGATCCGGATAGCATCACCCTATAAGGTGACCGTGCTTGACCCCATCGTCTCTGCGGGAGGGGGCAATATCGAAGCCTACGGACTGCTTTTCTCGCGGCTGATGCGAACCGACAAAGACGGCAATCTCCAGCCGGGGCTGGCTGAGCGGCACGAGATATCCGACGATGGCCTCACCTATACGTTCCATTTGCGAGACGCGAAATTTTCAGACGGAACACCGATAACCGCCGAGGACGCAGCCTTCAGCCTGAACCGCGCTGCAAAGGACGAAAACTCAGCCTATCCAGCGGGTTTCGCGCCGATTAAGGAGATCACAGTTCTGGACGAGCGCACCTTGCAGTGGACCTTGCAGCATCCCAGTGCGCCAATCTTGGCCAACCTCGACATTTTCAATGCGGGCATCGTGAGTAAGGATGACGTCGAAGAGCGCGGCGAGGATGCTTTCGTGGTCGATCCGGTCAGTTCTGGCCCTTACATGGTCGAAGAATGGAAGCCCAATGACAGCTTGTCGCTAACGGCGAACCCGAACTTCTGGCGCGAAGGTCTGCCAAAGATCGAGAGAGTCGAATTGCTTGAGGTCAGCGACGCCAACGCCCGTGCCACGATGCTAATGGCCGGTGAGATCGACGTCGACCGGGCGGTTCCCTGGCCACAGATCGCGGAGGTCAACAATACGGAAGGCGTATCGGTTAAGCTCGAACCGTCTACTGTGTTGCAACTCGTCTTGCCCAATCACACCAGGCTGCCCTTTAGCGATATAAACGTGCGCCGCGCCGCCACCATGGCACTGGACCGCGAAGCAATCGCAAAAGCCGTAACACTGGGCAATGCCACTGTGGCAAACTCGACATTCTCGAATGCGCTGAAGTTCTACGATCCGTCGATCAGCATGCCCCCCTATAACCCCGCCGCAGCGCGTGCCCTACTGGAAGAACACGACCTCATGGGCACCGAAATCACGATGATGATTACCCCCGCGATCGAACAGATCGCAACGCTGCTCAAAGCGCAGTGGGATGCTGTCGGCTTTAAAACCACAGTCGAGCGTGTTGATGCCGGGCTTTGGTGGTCCAAGATGGCAGACGCCGACTATGACGTTACTTCGTCATGGTATTTCAATGAAACCGATGATCCGGATCTGGCCATTCGCTGGGCCCTTTGCGGCACCTGCGGAAGCCATTCCTACTACACGCGCTACAACAACGAAGAGGTCAACGAGCTGACCGAACAAGCGCTGCGCGAAACCGATGAGGCGAAACGCGCGGACCTATACCGCCGCATTCAAGAGATCACGGTAAGTGAGATCGCGCAGATCCCGCTTTACTATACGCCCTATGCGAACGGCTATTCAGATCGCGTGAAGGGGTTGGGGCTGACACCGGCATTGCAATGGACGCTGGAAGAAGCCGAATTGACCGACGGCTAAAGGCCAAACGCGCGCGGGTGGCCGGCTCTTGGCGTGGCCATCCGAACCTGACTTTCATATTCGAGAGCCCTACGTGAAAACCCTTCAATTCATTGTCTTAAGACTGGCTCAGGCCATTCCAGTGCTTTTTGGTGTCAGCGTCATCACCTTTGTGCTGATGGCCGCGACGCCGGGGGATCCGATCCGGCTGCTGGTCGGAGATCGCGCCGGGCCTGAAACGATCGCGCTGATCCGAGATCGCTACGGGTTGGACGACCCGATCTTGTTGCAGTATTTCACCTACGTCAAAAACCTGCTGATGGGCGATCTTGGGTCTTCCTTGCGCTACCGTGTGCCAGTTTCACAACTGATCGCGCAGCATTATCCGGTCACATTGTTTCTAGTGCTTTACACGGTCGTGTTGACGCTGCCGCCTGTCATTGTGCTGTCTATCTGGTCCGCAAAACGCCAAAACGGCCCCGCCGACCAGATCATCCGACTGCTCGGCGTGCTCGGGCTTGCCGTCCCGGTGTTCTGGCTCGCGCTTCTGCTGACGCGCCTCTTTGGCGTCAACTTGGGGTGGTTTCCGGTAAGCGGTTTCGGCGATACCATCCCGGAACATCTCTTGCATCTGTTTCTGCCGGCGCTTTCCACGACGATCTGGGTCGTGCCCATCTTGGTGCGCACCCTGCGCTCGGCGCTTTTGGGTGAACTGAACCGCGATTATGTGCTGACCGGCCTTTCCAAAGGGCTGGGCGCGCGTCAGGTGTTCCGGACCCATGTCTTTCCCAACTCCATCCTGCCGACCCTAAACCTGTTTGCGGTCATCGTGGCGTATCTCTTGGGCGGTTCGGTGATCGTCGAGACAGTCTATGCGGTGCCCGGAATGGGCAAGCTGATGATAGATAGCATTCTCGCACGTGATTACTTCGTGGTCCAAGGCGCGACGTTGGTGTTCGCTCTCACGACACTTTTGGTCATGCTGGCAGTGGACCTCTTATCAGCACTCATCGACCCTCGGGTGGCCCCATGAAAATCTCTCCTATGTTTGCGACGGGCTTAGCCATGGTTCTGCTTTGGGGCGTGGTTGCGCTTGTCGCCCCTATGCTCGCGACCCACGACCCTTATGCTATTGATTTCGAAGCGATCCTGCAGCCGCCGGGTGCCGAGCACTGGTTTGGCACCGACAATGTCGGACGCGACACCTACAGTCGGGTCATCTATGGTTCACGGCTTGCACTCTACATCGGGTTGCTGGGTGTAGTCGCGCCCCTGCTGATCGGCATGACAATCGGACTGATGGCGGGGTACTTTGGCGGCTGGGTTGATACCATTGCGATGCGACTGGTCGACATCACCGTGCCGTTTCCGTTTTTCGTGCTGGTCCTATCCATTGTCGCGGTGTTGGGGCCGGGGATCGAGAATTACTTCATCGCGCTCGCATTGGTTGGCTGGGTAGGCTACGCCCGGCTGGCGCGCGCGGAAGCGCAGGTGCTGCGTCAGTCCGAATTCGTGCTTGCAGCGCGCACCATGGGGTTCTCGCACCTCTATATCCTATGGCGGCATGTGCTGCCCAATTCGCTGTCTGCCGTCGTGGTCTATATGATGACGGATGTGACGCTGGTCATCTTATTCGGTGCCGCGCTTGGCTTTCTGGGGATGGGGGTTTCGCCGCCTGCAGCCGAATGGGGCGTGATGATAGCCGAAGGCCAGAGCTACATTTCCTCCGCATGGTGGATCAGCTTCTTCCCTGGTCTCGCTATGGTTCTTATCGGCGTTGGTTTTGCCTTGGTCGGTGACGGGCTGGCCCGAATGCTAAGGATTGAACAATGACATCTTTGCTGTCCGTAAGAAACCTGACTGTGCGCTTCGGTGCGACCGTGGCCGTAGACAATGTGTCCTTCGATCTTGCCCCAGGGGCCGCCTTGGGGATCGTCGGCGAAAGCGGCTCCGGTAAATCTGTGACCTGTCGTGCCGTGATGCGGCTGTTGCCCGCTTCGGCGCAGATCAACGGTCAGGTCAAGTTCGAAGAGCGCGATCTGCTGCGGATGCCTGAGGCGGAGCTTGATCGTGTGCGCGGCAAACGTGTGGCGATGATCTTTCAGAGCCCTTCGTCACATCTGGACCCCTTGATGCGGGTAGGCGATCAAGTGGCTCAGACGCTTCATAAGCACACTAGCCTTAAAGGGCTCGCAGTCCGGGATGAAGTGCTTCGCCTGCTTGATGTGGTGCGCATCCCTGATCCGGAACGCTGCGCATATTCCTATCCACATCAACTGTCTGGCGGCATGAAACAGCGCGCAATGATCGCCGGGGCTTTGGCCAGCCAGCCGGATCTACTTTTGGCGGACGAGCCGACCACGGCCTTGGACGCGACGGTCCAGAAAAGCGTACTGGATCTGCTTGCCCATCTGCGCCGCGAGCACAATCTATCGATGATATTCGTCAGCCATGACCTGGGCGCGGTCGCACGGGTATGCGATGATCTACTGGTCATGCGCCGCTCGCGCCTGGTCGAAACCGGGCCCGTTTCCCGGATCATCAATGCGCCGCGCCATGACTACACGCGAAAGCTCATTGCCTCTCATCCAGACCGGATGCCGCAACGCCCCCCGGCGGCGGTACTGCCAGGTTCTGCACTGGTCGAAGCACGCGGACTTCAGGTCCGCTATGGCAGCCGCACAGTGACCGATTGGATCGTCGGGCGTGAGGGGGGCTTTATGGCCGTCGAGAAAGCCGATTTCGCCCTGCACCCTGGTGAGACCTTGGGCATCGTGGGGGAAAGCGGTTCGGGAAAATCCACTCTGGCACGAACGCTGGTAGGTCTGGCCAAACCCCGTCGCGGCGAGATCTTGTTTGACGGCGCCCCCGCCGATCTCACCGGGCGGGCGCGCATCGCTTATCTGCGCGAGATGCAATTGATCTACCAGCACCCCTCTGAGGCGCTAAACCCGCGCATGACGGTGCGCGCGGCCATAGCCGAACCGTTGCTGCGCCATCATCTGTGTCCGCGTAATGTGCTTTCAAAGCGTGTGGCCGAGCTGATGGGCCAAGTCGACCTGGCGCCCGATTTGGCAAACCGCTTGCCCAGTCAACTGTCAGGGGGGCAATGCCAGCGCGTGGCGATCGCGCGGGCGCTCGCCTTCGATCCACGTGTGCTCATCGCCGATGAGGTGACGTCAGCGCTAGACGTAACGCTTCAAGCTCAAGTCATCGCGCTTTTATTACAGCTACAGAAGGAGAGGGGGCTGAGCATGATATTCATAAGCCATGACCTGGCCGTCATTCGGCGCCTGTGCAATTCAGTGGTCGTCATGCGTGCAGGACAGATCGTCGAATCTGGGCCGACGGCGAAAGTGTTTGACGCGCCGGAACATGAATATACCCGCACCCTGATCGACGCTATTCCGCACCTTGAGGGGAATGCCGCATGACGAAGCCTCCCCAGCCCCCAGAAGTCGGCGCACGCGATAGGATCAAGACCGCACGCAACCTGTCCAAGGCCGAAAGCGAGGTTGCGCTTTGGGTAGAACGCAATTTCGACAACCTGCCGTTCGAAACGGCGGCCGATCTTGCCGTCGGCGCGGGGGTCAGCGAAATGACCATCAGCCGTTTTGTGCGACGTTTGGGCTACAAGAACTTCAAGGCGTTCAAAGCCGCGGTACACGCGGAATTCCGCAGGCCCGAAGCAGATACCAAAAGCCAGCGCAGCCGCCGCTTGGCGCTCCCCGCAGGGACAGCGCTAGAACTTGACGAACAACTTCAGTTGGAAGTTGAGGCGATCAAAGGCGTGTACCAGTTGGCAACAACAGACCAATGGCAGGCCGCTTTGGACTGCGCACAGGCTGCCGAACACGTCAACATCGTCGGTCTTCAGGCGGTCAAAGGCATGGCGATGGATTTTGCTACACGGTTGAAATACGTTCGCCCCGGTGTTCGGTTTGCCGATGGTCGCAGCGGCAGTTGGTCAGAGCTTTTTTTAGAAACACCGCAGAAATCTTGTGTGATCTTGATTGAGGTGCTGCCCTATGCCCGCGAGGCGGTCAAAATCGCCGAACTCTGTCTGCGGCGCGACATTCCGCTGATAATGGTAACCGACCGCTACAGCGCCTGGCCGCGTCAATACACACCGCATGTTTTGGCGGTAACAACCTTTACCAAGGCCTATCTCGACAGCACGGCGGGGCTGTCGGCCTTACTGGGCCTGTTTCTCAATGGGATCACAACACGCGTCGGCGAACCGGCGGCCAAAAGGATGCGCGAGATGCGCGATTTGGCCGATCATTTCGATCCCTTTATCTACGAGCCAAGCCGCCAGATGCGGCCGGTCACCGATATAAGCTCGAAAGGCGATGCTGAATGAAGGTTACAGGACGCGGGTGTGCAATAGGGCTGACGTGAGACGGTGCTCAAAAAACCATATAACGCGGATCCGTTCACGGGGCCCGCAGCCTCGGCGAAAGTCACGGGCCGGGCCACAGTTTTGAAAAGTAAGGAAAACCCATGCAGGTAGTCGATTGCTTCGGGACACCATCCGAGCGCGGAGAAATGCACGGCGAGAGCCTACGCAGCGGCATTGCAGAGGCGCTGTCGCATTGGGAGACCGCGACCATGCAGGCGCTCGCGAACCGAGCGCCGGCAGATTTTGACACCTATTGCGCCGACTTTGTAGAGAACACAGCGTTGATGGCGCGGGCCGCCAAGACAGCGCCGACCCTATATGACGAGTTGGTCGGCATTGCGAAAGGGGCAGGGCAACCGCTGCAGCGTATTGCAGCCTATAATTTGATGGATGAACAATGGTGGTATGACGCGCTCCCGACTGCACCGCCGCCGGGGTGCAGTCTGGTCGCCGCGCCCGTGGCGGAAGGGCATGTATTGGCGCAGAACATGGATCTGCCCGCGCATATGGAAGGCTCCCAAGTCGCCCTGCGTCTGGCAGGTCCGGATATCCCGCAGCAGATCGTGCTGAGTGCCGCGGGCCTGATCGGGCTCACCGGGGTTAACGACGCGGGACTTGCGGTGGGGGTGAACACCCTTTTGATGCTGAACCACGCGTCCGACGGGCTGCCTGTTGCCTTTGTCACACGCAGCGCCCTGGCAGCCCGCGATGCGCCGGACGCTCGCCAGCGCTTGATGACGATGCCGCACGCCAGTGGCCAACATTTCGCTCTTGTGGCCCGGGATGGGATCACCTCCCTAGAAGGCGCAGCTGGCGGGACGGCCCCGGTGCCGGTCTCCGAGGGCGCATTATTGCACACCAATCATCCTCTTGTGCATACCGGCGTTGACCCTGCGGCACAGACACGGTTGACTAAGAGCGGCTTCAATCGAAGCTCGGCTACGCGCCTTGATTGGCTGCAGCAAAACCGCGCACGGCTACACGACGCGGCGTCCATCCAAACATTATTTGATGACGACACGGCGCCAATCTGCATGCACACCAATACCAACGGCGGATCCAGCACCTTTGCTTCCGTGCTCTATGAGATGACTGAAAGCACCTCTGTGCGGATGCGCAAAGGAATTGCCGGAAGCGCAGACTGGCAGCAGATACGGTTTGATGCAAACTATCAGCCAGTAACTGGTTAAAGCAGCGATAGCCTGAGGGGCAGGGGAGGGCTGGGTCCCTCGAACGGCTCGGTCAATCTGCAGTTGGCATCCCATGCTTGCTAAATAGAAAAGCGCGACACCTATCAAGTATCGCGCTCAAAAAGACCATCGGATAGGGTCAGTGAAAGCTTACCAGCCCCAAGCCTCATCCACCTCTTGGCGGGACTCAAGCTGCTCTTCACTGAGCCGGGTCACAAAGGCAATATCGCCAAGGTCGTCGCCCACAATCCGGACGTCATTCATATCGATGATCACATCTTCATCGCCGATATCCAGCCAACCGCCGATCTCTGCGACCAAGCCAACGATGCGGCCGTCGCGGGAGACGACGATGTCTTCGACCTCACCGATCTCTTCCCAATCGGTGTCGACCGCACCGTAATAATTGGTGTCGAACCATTCGTTTTCGTCATACGCGCGCTCAAGCGTATAGATGTCAGCGTCGATCATGGCCTCGGCGCGCAGGGTGTTTTGCGAGACCTCGGGAGACACGATGCCGCTGTAAGTTCTCTGGTCCGTGAGATGGGTATCGGCCGCCGCGAAGCCTGCGGTCGCCATCGTAAGTGCCAGAGCGGAAACGGTAATGCGTTTCATAGTTTGAACCTCCTTCAATTCGGTTGCGTCATCACCAAAACAAATGGGCGAAGGCGATGTTCCATAAAGCGCTGAATCCAGGGCATGCGGCAACCCGCCCGATCCACGCCTTTCCTAGCCAAACCGGAACAACAAGAAAGGCTGGCCGTTTTGTCAGCACTTGTTGCAACGAAAGGAGCAAAGACATGCCATTGACGACCCAACTGACCACTACCACTGCGCTCGTCGTGTCTCTGGTCGCGGCACCGCTCTATGCCCAAGACTCGCAGAGCGACACATCCAACACTGAAACCCAAGCCATGCAGAATGAGGCCGGGGAGACCGGCAAGACCGCAGGCGAAAACACCATGGCGGATAACTCGGATTCCGCAGACGCTGGCCTGCTGGTCGTGCGCGTCGGCGATAAGGACATCAGCCGTTCGGACGTTTCCGGCGCCATTTCAGCGCTGCCCCCGCAGCTTCGGCAACAGCCGCCAGAATTGCTGGTGCCCATGGCGGTGAACCAGCTGATCGCGAAAGAGTTGATCTATCAGGCCGCCCTGGCGGATAAGCTCAATGAAGATTCAGAAGTCGTCGCACTCGTCGAAGAAGCCAATTCTGCGAACGAGAAGGATGCGATGGTCCAAGTTTGGCTTCAACGCGAGCTGGGTAATCGCGTGACGGATCAATCTGTTGAAGCGAAATATGATGAGATCAAATCCAACAGCGAGCAAGAAATTCCGCCACTTGAGGCGGTGCGCGCCCAGATCGAACAACAGCTGCGCCAAGAGGCGTTCTCTGATGTGGAAGAGGATCTGCGCAAGGATGTCGAGATTGTCTACTATGGTCCCGATGGGAAGCCGCAGACTGCCAGTTCTGACTGATCCTGCGCGGGTTATCCTCGCAGGTTAAATTAGCGGTGCTTCCCGGCTGTTACAGGCCGGGAAGCATTTTCTTTTGTGTCGAGGTCGGCTTCAGTGCTCCGACCCGACGGGCGTATTCTTTCAACGGTGCAGGTTAATGCCGTGTTCTCTTCATACGCCGCGCAACGTCGAACGCTGTTGGTAATCTGCGTGGTCGGACAACGCCCTACGACGGGTAGAGCGCTGCCCCTTTTCGTCGATCAGAAGAACAGACGTGTTCCGATCACGACGGAGAAGTTATCGCTCTCCTCTCCGGCGGCTTCGATCAGATCGGCGGTCCCTGCAAAGGACTTTTCGTAGTTCATGCCGACATAAGGCGAGATCGTGCGATCAATCAGATCATAGCTTAGCCGCGCGCCGAGTTCGACGGTCGCACCTCCGGCTGCTTGGAGGGCTTCGATGTCATCCTTGAACGGTAGGTTGATCTCGATGCTCGGCGTTATGATGAGGCTGTTTGTCAGCAACGCTTCATACTCGGCCTCAAAGCGCCCGAAGGGATGCTCTGAAAGGTAGAGATCTGCGTCAATCTCGAACCATTGCGGGGCCAGCCCCTTGACCCCGGCAACCAGATTATAGCGCTCTGGCCCCGCGGTCGGGGTACTGGCGTGGATCCCGAACGCGGCGTCATAGAAGGTCGAGATCGGCATCTGCGCGCGAAGCTGGTTCTCCAGTGTTTCGAAATCGCCGGAGCCGGCGTCCATTTCGGCTTCACTGCGAAAGACGAGACGGAGATCGTCATCACCGATCATTGCGTCAAAGTCCCAGACCAGCATCTCACTGTCGTCTTCGCCAAAGCGATATTCGAACTGTTCTGCTTGAAACCCGTAGATCACGGGGGCAACGCCGGGGTCGGCGTGAACTGAGGTGGCGGCAACGCCCGCGAGCGAGGCCAATACGAGAAGGTTTTTCATGTTTTTGATCCTTTGATTGAACGCGCTTATGCCGGGCCGCCGACGACGACGACTTTGCGGAACATGCCCGCTTCGGCGTGGTAGGACAGGTGGCAATGGAAGGCCCAGTCGCCGATCGCGTCGACCTCGGTTTCGGTGAAAACGGTGGTGCCGGGGTTCACGTTAACGGTATGTTTGATGGGGTCCCATTTGCCCTTCCCGGTGTCCAGGATCGACCACATCCCGTGCAGGTGCATCGGATGGGCCATCATCGTCTCATTGACGAATTTGAAGCGCACGCGTTCTCCGTATTTGAGGAAGATCGGATCGGCATCCTCCATTTTCACGCCGTTGATCGACCATGTGTAGCGCTCCATGTTGCCGGTGAGACGCAGTTCGATGACGCGGGTCGCTTCGCGGTCGCGATAAAGCGGGTTGCGCGCTTTCAGGTCGCTATAGGACAGGAACTTCCCACCGTTCGCCGCCTGGGGCGTCAGCCCGCTGCCGGGCACATAGAAGGCAGTTTCCGAGGCCATGTCAGTCATGCCACCCATCGACATCCCCGCGTGGGAATTGCCCATGCCCTTCATGTTGTGTCCGGCACGAGACGCAGATGACTTTGCTTTGCTGCTTGTTGCCATCGAACCCATGTTGTGACCTGCGTGCGGATCGGCCTTCGCTGGTTTTTGAGCCGTCATCTCCGACATGTCATGGCCTGCGTGGGGATCAGCCGCTGCCGGTTCTTCCATTTTCATGACCGACATGTCGTGGCCCGCATGCGGGTTAGCTTCTGCAGGCTTCTTCTTCGTGTTCGACATATCATGGCCAGCATGGGGATCGACGTCCGCCCCGCTGTCCGTCAGGTTCATTCTCGGCCCCTTCAGTTCCGAGACATCCATCTTCATGCCCCCCATGTCCATGTGATCCATCTCCATGCCGCCCATATCCATATCGCCCATCATGCCAGACATATCGGCCATCGTGAGAGAGGGCTGAGGGCGCAGACGAGGAACGCCGCCAGCAAGGCCGGGCTGGGGTGAAAGAGTGCCGCGAACAAGCCCGGTACGGCCCATCGATTCAGCGATGATCGAGTACACAGCATTCTGGCGCGGCTCTACGATGACGTCATAGGTTTCGGCCACTGCAATGCGGAGTTCGTCCACCACTACCGGTTTCACGGGATTGCCATCCGCTTGCACCACGGTCATCTTCAGCCCCGGCAACCGGACGTCGAAGTAAGTCATCGCCGACGAGTTGATCAGACGGAGACGTATCTTCTCGCCCGGTCTGAACAGCCCGGTCCAGTTCTGTTTGGTGCTCTGCCCGTTGATCAGCGCGGTAAAGCCTTGAATGTCTTCGATGTCCGTCGAAAGCATCCGCATTTGGCCCCACATTTTGCGGTCCTTCAGTGTCTCTTTTACACCGTTCGCCCGACTGTCGCGCAGCAGATCAGCCAAAGTGCGCTGCGAACGGTTGTAGTAGTCAGCGGAGCGCTTGACGTTCCGAAAAATTTTATCGCCGCTATGGGGGTGTTTGTCAGTCAATTGCACCACATAGTCGCGATCGGCATGGATCGGATCATGCCCCTTTGGTTCGATAACAATGGCACCATAGGCGCCGTCGGGCTCCTGAAAACCTGAATGGCTGTGAAACCAATAGGTCCCGGCCTGCTCGATCGGGAAATTGTATGTAAAGGTCTCGCCCGGTTTGATGCCGTCAAAGCTGATGCCCGGCACGCCGTCCTGCCGGAAGGGTAGGATCAGGCCGTGCCAGTGAATCGAGGTGGACTCCCGCAGGTTGTTCTTGACGTTCAGAGTGACATTCTCGCCTTCCTTGAAGCGCAAGACGGTCGGAATTTGGCTGTTGTTGTAGCCAACGCCCTTTTTCTTGAAGTCGCCGGTATCGATCCGGATATTGTCGACGCTGATATCATAGGTTCCGGCAAGGGCGCTATGCCCGGCCGATGTCGTGACCGCCAACCCTAGGAGGGCCGCACGGAAGATGGCAATGGAATCCATTTCCATTCCTTTCAAATAGTCAGAAATATTTGGGCGCACTATGCGCCTTATCGGGTCGGGATAGTTGAATGCGCGGAAGGGCGAGCTGACCTGATGGCGCAGCCTAATGTTTCATACATGCGTGATGAAAAGCCGGTTCCCGCGCGGGTCAGCCGCGTGGCGGCGGCGGCTCGAACCTGACGAAAGGGCTGTCGATCTTGATCGCCAAGGCGGGATGAAAGGCGTCAAACCGCGTGACCGACGGCTCTGACAATTCGTAAATATCACCCATGGCGATGAGGCAATGCCCGATCATGGCCATACAATCGGCCATGCTCTCGCTTGTTTCGGCAGGAAGCTCACACATGGAAACGCTATGCACACAGTCATGCTGGCCGTTCATCACGGCCTCAGCATGGGCAACCCCCGATGACAAAGCCATCGTCAACGCCATCAGCAGGGCCAGCAATCTATGCTTTATGTTCAACATGTTGTCCGGTCCGGGGGTGGGTTGAGGCTCGTTAGCATGGTGGGGTGGTGATTTAAAGGCGCATTTTCTGCGCCGCCCAGCCGTGACTATCCGAACAAAGCCAGGTGACCTGTTAAATGTGAACGCTGCCAGCGCCCAAGATGTCGCTGGGAACCAGACCATGAGGGTAGGTGTTGAAATCTCATGATTCAGGCAATGATCCTCTCGGCCCTTGTGGTGGCCATCTGCACCGTGTTGCATTACGGCACCCTCAAACAAACATCGGATATCATTGCACGAAGTGGCAGAAACCGCCCCGGGCGAAACCTCGGGCTGACCGTCGGCGCCATCACCATGGCGCATGTGGTCGAGGCATTGGTGTATACGCTGTTCTTCTGGTGGGCGGCGGAAGGGCTGCACATCGGTGACCTTGAGGCTTCAGGGCCAAGGGCCAATGTCACGCTCATGGATTACTATTACTTCTCTCTGGTCAATTTCACCACATTGGGGCGTGGGGATCTGAACCCTGACGGACATCTGAGGTTCATAACCGGGATCGAAGCCTTCCATGGGTTTCTTATGATTACCGCCTCGGGCAGTTTCATTTTGCAGGTGATGGCGGGTAAGGCTCCGCTGACAAAGACAGAGGGGGGATAAGAACTGCGATAGTGGCTTTGTTCAGTCCGCCAGTTGAAGGCTTGGCTGGTCTGAAGGATGATCTGCAGAAATAGGGTTTGAGGCAAGGCAAGCAGGGCGATCAGCGCAATTGCGCTCACTCCGAGCACCGCGACAGCCATCAAGCTGTAGCCCGCCAGCGCCACCAAGGACCAGCTGATAAGCCGGCGGATATTCTGCAGGTCGACAAAGAATAACTCCGCCGTTTCCGCAAGGTCCATGAACCGAGACCCCCATACCGCAAAGAGCGGCCTAGGGCTGAAACTTCGGCCATTTGACCGCCCGCAGCCAGCCTACATGCGACGGGTGGTGACGTGAGGATCATTATGCGCTACATTCGGGAACCTCAGTAGGAAAAATGCTCTTGAGCGGTAACCGACATGTAATCTGGCTTGTGGACCTGACGCGCGCGCTGCTGCTCTGCGCGATGCTTGTGTTTGGTCTTTCTCCGCAGGCTGCCGAGGCACATTCCCCGGCATCCGGGATGGGCGAGGGGGCCGCCAGTTCAATGCCGCATGGGGAGGACCATGCGCTGATCTCGGAAGCCTTTGAGCAATGCGAATTGGGGGTGGATTGTGCCCTCATGGCGGTTCCGGCAGAGCAAATCTTTGCCCTGCGGTTCAGCCCCGCCACGGCCACGGTTTTTCGCCATTCTCCCATTACCCGCGATGGAAGCGGCCCGGCCTATGAGCCCCCGCCACCGAGACTTTGGGTCTGATCTCCCTTTCACGGATTCAGAACTCAAGGACTAAAATATGAAGAATACTGGACTTATCACGGCAGCCCTTGTGGCGGGCCTGACCACGGCTGCCTTGGCGCATAATGGTGCCACCGGGATCGTCAAAGAGCGCATGGACGCGATGGTCGCAATGGGCAAGGCCGTTAAACAGATCACCCCCATGATGAGTGGTGAGGCGCCCTATGATGCCGAGCGTCTCCGCGCCGCAGCGGGGCAGATCGAAACACATGCCGGCGAGGATATGACACGTCTGTTTCCCGAAGGCAGCAGCGGCATGCCCTCCGTTGCCAAAGACAACATTTGGGAGGAATGGGACGCATTCGAACGGCTCGCGCAGGAGTTGGCGCTTTATGCCAAAGGGCTGGCGCTGGCCGCCGATAATCCGCCTGCACCGGCCACTCAGGCGACGCCAGACGCTGGGGCCATGATGGGGGGCTCCGAGATGATGGGTAGCTCTGAAATGATGGGCGGCTCCGAGATGATGGGCGGCTCTACCATGATGGGCGGCGACAGCCAGACCGCGAAAGATCTGCCGACCCCCGAAGACCTCGCTGAACTGCCCGTTGATCAAGTTTTCTCGAAAGTCAGCGGGACCTGCGCGGCCTGCCACACCCGCTTCCGCAGTAAGGGCAACTAGAATGAGAGGGGTTTTGACAGGAGTTGCCGCAGCGGGGCTGACAGGCGCTGCGGCAATCGCCGCCTTGGTCGTTTGGCCGATCGGCACGCCGCCCGCCACGATAGATCTCGACGGTGACGTGCAACGCGGCGCCTATCTGGCGCGGGCCAGTGGCTGTATCGCCTGCCACACGAACTTTGAGCAAGGAGGCGCGCCGCTGGCCGGCGGCGCGCCTCTCAACACGCCCTTTGGCAGCTTTCACCCACCAAATATCACGCCCGATCCCGAAGGCGGCATCGGCAGATGGCAGGTGACGGATTTTGCCAAGGCGGTAAGGCAGGGCGTCTCGCCCGAGGGGGAGCCCTATTTTCCGGCCTTCACCTATCCCTTCTATGCGGATTTCACCGATCAGGACATCGCCGATCTCTGGGCAGCGTTTCAAACCGTCGCCCCGGTCGCCGAAGCGGCCCCGGACCATGATGTGGGCTTTCCCTTCAACCAACGCTGGGGGCTCAAAGCCTGGCGCGCGCTGTTCAACCGTGATCCGGAAACCGAACCGATCCCCGGCAAGAGCGATGTCTGGAACCGCGGCCGCAAACTGGTGCGCGGCGCGGCGCATTGCGGGGCCTGTCATACCGGACGCAACCTCGCCGGAGGACGGATGCCCGATGCGGTCTTCGCCGGCAACGACGACCTGCCGGGGGGGAACAAGGCACCGTCAATCCTGCCTTCCGACCTCGCAGCGGGGGGATGGACGGTCAGGAACCTGGCCTATGCGCTCAAGAGCGGCGTGACCCCGTCAGGGGATGTCTTCGGCGGCAGCATGGGCGAGGTCGTCCAAAACGGCACGCGCTTTCTGACCCCGGCGGATCTGGAGGCCATTGCGACCTACCTTCTTGATAGTGACGTCGCCGATGGCACCCGATTGGCGGGCACCCCCGACAGCGGCAGTACCGTGGAATGAGGCGGTGGGGCGGTGCGCCGCCCCATGATGCTTGAGAGCATATCTGGCAGCATTCGGACGTGGCTCTGTCTAGTCCACGATACCGTATGGGCGCGGCCGTACTAGCCGAACGCATGCGCGCCGTGGCTGTGTCGGAAAAACGGCTGAAGCAGCGGGCGCGCCCGGTCGCGCCCTGAAGAGATTTCAACAGATATGGCTTCTCTGAACGCAGTCCCGCGACGCATAATGCCGGGCTTTTCGCCCGACCGCATTCGCGTCCAATTGCAGCCCTGCGAAATGGGGGGACTGCCGTGGCGGCGCTTATTGCGTGCCGGATGTTCTTTGAATCAGCCTAAGCGCGGGGATACGAAGGCAAGATTAAATGAATGAGAAGCCCCAATTGGCTTTGGGAAGAAGCCCGGCGGATGATTTGGTTATCCTAACGTGGTGGCCTCACGAAATTCGAAGGATATCGGTAGAATAGATGCCGCGTAGAGCAATCTGCACAGCCTTGCTGTAGGATAGGGGGCTCCCAGTAGGTTCTACCAGGTGCCGTTTGTGGGTTGGTCGGTAAACCGATCAATTTTTAGCGCATTGGCTAGAGAGCCGAATGCCGAATTTTCGATGAAAATAAATGGAGGCGAGTACCGGAATCGAACCGGTGTGCACGGATTTGCAAGGCTAGGTAAGTTGCTGAAAAATAATATTTTGTGTTTAGAATAGAGCCTGAAATCTGCGGAACATATCAAGAATGTTTACAGGCTTCGTGGGGCCGTTTGGTTGACAACGTGGAAAGGTTCCGGGTTGAATATCCGCGCTTAGCACATCCTCAATCCTGTACCTGTGCTCGGCGATCACACTGAGAAAAAAGTACTGTGGAGCTCCTGATTCTATTTCTGATATTGGCTCTTGTCGTTTCTGCATTTTTATTCTGGGGCAACGAGCGAGGGCGAGAGAAGCCATCTTCCAGCCGCCTTGATAGGACGGCCGCCGATTGGCCAAAGACGCGCAAAGCGCCGTTGAAGAGTGGCAAAGAGCTGTACACTAAGGCGGGGCCACAACGCAGGTCGGCAGCAGATCATTCGAGCGGGGAGCCACCCCGCGCCGAGGGTTTTACGCAGAATGTCGCCCCTCCGGCTCTTAGCGATCCCGATACGGACCATGGCAATCAGGATGCAGAGTCGACCCCAGCGGCAACTTTTGATGAACAATCGGCCAGGCAAATACCCGCTTGCCGTATCATCTCGGGACATGCGCGCGTTGTAGATGGCGACACAGTGGTCATCCAGAAAACGCAGATACGCATGTTCGGCATTGACGCGCCTGAATTGGACCACCCCTACGGAAAGAAAGCCAAATGGGCTTTGGTCTCGCTATGTAAGGGGCAGAACGTTCGGGCGGAAATATTGGAAGAAGATGATTATGGAAGAACTGTAGCGAAGTGCTTCCTTTCAGATGGCCGGGACCTGTCAGCAGAGATGGTAGAGCAGGGACTTGCGATCGACTGGCCGAAATATTCCGGGGGTGCTTACCTGCAGCTTGAGACCAAAGATGCTCGAAAAAAGCTTTGGCTCGCAGCTGCGCGGCAGAAAGGGCACATGCACGTTTGGCAGAAATTTGATGCACAGAAGACCAGTGGGCGCTAGGGGGCGAAACTGGACTAAAAAACTATGCATCGCGAACAATGGTTCTCGTCCTAAGGCGGACATGAACAGTGCAATTGCGCCATCAAAATCCCCCGGCAAGTGGGGCGGATCGCAGACCTTCGCTGCAACGGACACGAACGGCAACAATGCAGGGCCGAGCAATTCAGTCTGTGTCGTTCCTCATGCCGAGCAGCCAGCGCCGCACCTGTATAGAGGCGTCGGACGCGCCCTGACGGGGTGTGAGGAGATAAAAATCCAGTCCGCCTTCGAGAGCGCTGGAGATCGGCTGCACAAGGTGTGAACAAGCATGCAATTTTGACCCCGTAGAGGGGTGATCGGCGTCCAAAAATGACCCCCTTACACTGATGTGGATAATGCCCCCGAGGCTATCGGGGAGCACAGTGTGGGATGTTGGTTGTGGAGACGATTGCGAAGATCCGGCGGGCGTATTTTCAGGACAAGAAGCCGATTAAGCAGATTTGCCGGGAGTTACGGGTATCGCGGAACACGGTGCGCAAGGTAATCCGATCCGGTGTGACGGAGCTCACCTACGAGCGGACGGTCCAGCCGCAGCCGAAGATTGGGCCCTGGAAAGACAAGCTCGACGAGATGCTGTCAGTGAACGCGCGCAAGCCCAAGCGTGAGAGGCTGACCCGGATTAGGGTCTTCGAAGAACTCAGAGCCCTCGGATATGACGGCGGCTACGATGCTGTCCGGCGCTACGCGGCCTCATGGTCCAAGGAGGAACAGGGGGCATCAGCCGCTGCCTATGTGCCGCTGACCTTCGATCCCGGTGAGGCCTATCAGTTTGATTGGAGCCATGAGATCGTGGTGATCGATGGCGCGACGACGACAGTGAAGGTGGCGCACGTCCGCCTTTGCCATAGCCGAATGCTGTTCGTACGAGCCTACCCGCGCGAGTCACAGGAGATGGTCTTTGACGCCCACGACAAAGCTTTTGCCTTCTTCGGCGGAGCCTGTGCTCGGGGGATTTACGACAACATGAAGACGGCGGTGGATACGATCTTTGTCGGTCGCGACCGCGCCTATAATCGCCGGTTCCAGCAGATGTGCGGACATTACTTGGTCGATCCGGTCGCCTGCACCCCCGCCTCGGGCTGGGAGAAGGGACAGGTCGAGAACCAGGTCGGCGTTGTCCGGCGGCGGTTCTTCGTGCCGCGACCGAAGTTTAAAAGCTATGCCGAACTGAACGCTTGGCTTGAAGACCGGTGCGTTGCCTGGGCTCAGTCCAACCCGCACCCCGAGCTCCGGGATCGGACAACTTGGGAGGTGTTCAAGCAAGAACGAGCCAGCTTGGTGCCGTATGTCGGCCCCTTCAATGGCTTCCACGCGCTGCCTGCCTCGGTGTCCAAAACCTGCCTCGTTCGGTTCGATAAGAACCGCTACTCGGTGGATGGTCGAGCCGTCGGACGCCCAGTTGAGATCCGTGCTTATGCCGAGCGAGTCGAGTTCTGGCAGGACGGTAAGATTGTGGGGCAGCACGACCGAGCCTTCGGCCGCGATAAGTCGATTTACAACCCGCTGCACTACATCCCTGTTCTGGCTCGCAAACCGGGCGCGCTCAGGAATGGTGCGCCCTTCAAGGACTGGGAGCTGCCGCCAGCAATCAGGCGTGTGCAGCGCAAGCTTGGTAAGGTGCCGAACGGCGACCGCCAGATGGTTCAGATCCTGAGCATGATCCCAACCGACGGGCTGGATGCCGTGGATGCCGCTTGTGCCGAAGCCCTGAATGAAGGGGCTCACGCCGCCTCCGTCATCATTAACATCTTGGCCCGGCATCGTGAGCCGCCGCCGCCGTTGACCATCGATACGCCGGACGCGTTGCGGCTGACTTGCCAGCCCGTGGCCGATTGCCAACGTTACGACAGCCTCAGGAGACCCAACCATGGAAAGATCACAAGTGCTGGATGCGATGAGCCAGCTGAAGCTCTACGGCATGAAGGCCGCCTACGATGAGATCATCACGACAGCAGTGAAGCGTCAGCACGAACCGCAACAGATCGTCGGCGACCTCCTGCACGCCGAGATCAGCGAAAAGCAGGCGCGTTCGATCAGATACCAGATGAGGATTGCCAAACTACCACTGGCCAAGGAGGTCGATGAGTTCAGCTTCGAGAACACGCCGGTCAACGAGACGCTGGTGCGCGATCTGGCCTCCGGAGAGTTCCTTGAACATCAACGCAACGTCGTGCTGATCGGCGGCACCGGGACCGGCAAATCCCATCTTGCCGTGAGCATCGCCAGGGCCTGCATCCGCCGTGGTAAACGCGGCCGCTTCTTCAACATCGTCGACCTTGTGAACAAACTCGACGCAGAAGCCCGGGCTGATCGCCAGGGGCGCACTGCGGATCTCTTGTGCCGCCTCGACTTCCTGATCCTCGACGAGCTCGGCTATCTCCCCTTCGCCCAGACTGGCGGTCAGCTGCTGTTCCACCTCGTCAGTCGCCTCTACGAGCGCACGTCCATCATCGTAACGACCAACCTCGACTTCGGTGAGTGGCCATCAGTCTTCGGAGACGCCAAGATGACGACAGCACTGCTCGATCGCCTTACACACCACTGCGACATCGTCGAAACCGGCAACGAGAGCTGGCGCTTCAAGACCCGCGAATGACCTAAACCCCGCTGGCCCGATACGGCTGCGCTGTATAAAGGCTACACCGCATCGGGCCAGCTACCCGAGCGCTCCGATGGGGGGTCATTTTTGGATGCCGATAGGGGGTCAAGATTGCCTGCCGATTGACACAGGAGCGTTCGGGAGCGCATCGGCGTTCTGGACTACGATATTCACAGCTGGCGCTACAACGCTGCCTGCGAGCTCGTAGAGGCAGGCTGCAGCGATGATTTTGTGGCTGCGGTGACGGGCCAAAGTCCGGCCATGGTGTTGCGCTACACCAAGAAGGTCCGCCAGAAAGTTAAGGCGCTCCAAGCGCAGCAGCAGCGCACCAAGCGCAAGCCCCAGGCCTAAAGGTTCTAGGGGGATCGCTCTGGCGCCTTAGCGGACAGCTCCGACAAGGCTTGCACGGGCACAGATTTCGCAACGGTCATAGTGACGAAGGCGGCTGCCGATAGCGAGGCCGCGAGAGTCTTACCTCGCGATTTTCGAGGGGTAAGTGCGAACAGAACAAAAACAGAATGTTTAGACGAATGTTTAGACGCGCGGCGGCGAATTCTTCAAAAATCTGCTAAGTCATTGAAAATAAATGGAGGCGAGTACCGGAATCGAACCGGTGTACACGGATTTGCAATCCGCTGCGTAACCACTCCGCCAACTCGCCGTCCTGTGGTTGGCGCAGTGCTACCGGATCGCGCTGTGGGCCGCAAGACCCATATGCGCGTGAAAATGATCGCGCACCGTTGCCGCTGGTCCGGCGATGTGGCACATCAGGTCGCAGATACCTAGAACACATGAGTTTCGCTGATGAGTGATTTCGCCGCCCGCCGCACCACCATGGTCGATACGCAGGTCCGCCCGTCGGATGTGACCAAATTCCCGATCATTGACGCCATGCTGACCGTGCCGCGCGAGGATTTCGTGCCCGCCGCGCAGCGCGAGGCCGCCTATCTGGGGGAAAACCTCGATCTGGGGCAGGGGCGTGTGGTGCTCGACCCGCGCACCCTGGCCAAGATGCTGGATCACCTGGCGATCGAGAATGACGAACTGGTGCTCGATGTGGGCTGTGCCATGGGCTATTCCAGCGCCGTGATCGCGCATATGGCCGAAGCCGTCGTCGCCGTGGAAGAGGACGAGGCCATGGCGGCCGAGGCGCAGGAAGCGCTGGCGCAGGTCGGGGCCGATAACGTGGTCGTTCATGTCGGGCCATTGGCCGAAGGTGCGCCGCAGCATGGTCCCTATGACGTGGTGATCATACAGGGGGCGGTGGCAGAGCTGCCCGAGGCGCTGGTGGATCAGATCAAGGACGGCGGGCGCATCGCCTGTCTCTTTATGGAAGAGGGTCTGGGGGAAGTGCGGATCGGGTATAAGCAGGGCGCGCAGCTGTCTTGGCGCTCCGAGTTCAATGCCGGCGCGCCGGTGTTGCGCGGGTTCGAGCGTCAGGTGGCTTTTCAACTTTGACCGATGCTGTGTCGCATGGGGGCGGTGATAAGCGCAGCCCCAATTTCGGGCGCTTGGCGCTCCTTTCGGCGGGGTCTTTGGCCCGGCCTGCAAGATTGATAGATTGATTTAAGGGTGGTCCAGCCATGCGCGTAACCAGTTTCAAGACATCTTTTAAAACCCTCGCTTTGGCGCTGCCCCTGGGGCTGGCGCTGGCGCTGCCGCGCCCGGCGGTTGCGGAAACGCTGGCCGATGCGCTGGTCGGGGCCTATGAACATTCCGGCCTGCTGGACCAGAACCGCGCGCTGTTGCGGGCCGCGGATGAGGATGTCGCCGCCGCCAAAGCCGCGCTGAAGCCGGTTCTGCGATGGGCCGGCAACCTGACCCAGAGTTTCGGCACCAGCCGCAGTTCCGCCCTGCAGCCCGCCCAATCGATCGAGGATCTATCCACCTCGATAAACCTGATCGCTGAGATGCTGCTCTATGATTTCGGGGCCAGCAAATATCGGATCGAGGCGGCGAAAGAGACCGTTCTGGCGACCCGTCACACCCTGCTCAACATCGAACAACAGGTGCTGCTGCGCGCGGTTTCCGCCTATATGGGCGTGATCGAAGCCTCGGAAACCGTGGCGCTGCGCAACAACAACCTGCGTCTGCTGACCCAGGAACTGCGCGCCGCGCGGGACCGTTTCGACGTAGGCGAAGTGACCCGCACCGATGTCGCACTTGCCGAGGCGCAACTGGCCAATGCCCGCAGCGGTCTGGCCGGGGCCGAAGGGATTCTGCTGCGCGCGGTCGAGGAATATCGCAACGCGGTCGGTCACAAGCCCGGCAAGCTCACCACACCGCCGAGCCCGCCAGATGTGGCCGGTAAAATGGCCTCGGCCAAGGCGCTTGCGGTGCGACAGCACCCTTCGATCCTTGCCGCCCAGCATCAGGTCGCCGGGGCCGATCTGGCAGTGCTGGCCAGCGAGGCGGCGATGTCGCCGCGGGTTACGCTGAGAGGCCAATATGGGCTGACCGAAAGCTTTGACAGTGAGCGCTATACCCGCAGCGGCACCGTTGGGGTCGATGTGGGCCAGACGATCTATCAGGGCGGGGCGCTGTCCTCGGCCCTGCGCCGCGCCATGGCGCAGCGTGACGCGCAACGCGCCAACCTTCACGTGGTCCGCATGAATGTGGAGCAGGACGTGGGCAATGCCTATGCCGCGCTCTCCTCGGCCCGGGCCCAGCTCGAAGCCTCCGACCGTCAGATTCGCGCCGCACGTATCGCCTTTCGCGGCGTGCGCGAAGAAGCCACCCTTGGCGCGCGGACCACATTGGACGTGCTGGATGCCGAACAGGCGCTGCTCAATGCCGAGGTGATCCGCGTGTCGGCCCGCGCCAACCTCTATGTCGCGGCCTATTCGGTGCTGGCGGCAACCGGCCAGCTGACCGCCCGCGATCTGCGTCTGCCGGTGCAGCTCTATGACGCCAGCGCCTATTACAACCTCGTGAAAGACGGGCCGCCGCTGCATTCCCGACAGGGCAGAGCGCTGGACCGTGTGCTGCGCGCGCTGCAAAAAGACTGACAATTCAAAGCGCCCCATTGTGAGAATCCTCCCGCGCGGTTAAGCTGACGGGGAGGAAAGAGTGGTGAATATATGTCCGAACCCGTTTCAAACGCGGAAGTCGAAGATGTCTTGTCTTCCATTCGCCGTCTGGTGTCCGAAGACAAACGCCCCAAGCAACCGTCCCAGCCCGCTTCTGATCAGGCTGCGGCGCCCCAAGCGGCTGCGCCATCCACAGCGCCGGGGGCAGCGGCGGAGGCGACCGTCGCCTCTGGGGATTTCACCCCGCATGTGCCACCATCCAGCGCGGCGGAGGTAGCGGCAGAGGGCGCGAAACCACAAACCCCGTCGTTCACGCGCCGCGGGGCAGAGGCCGCGCCCAGAGCCTCGAAAGAGCGGCCTTTCTTTACCTCGCGCAAAGTGATGAACCCCCCGCAGGAAGAGCAGGCGCCCGCCGCCACCGATCGGCTGGTTCTGACCCCGGCCTTGCGGGTCGCGACCTCTGACGGGAAGGACCTGCCGCAGCCCGCAGGCAGCGCGCCGCGCGAAGCGGAGGAGGAGATTTCGGCCAGCCCCGCCATATCGCCCTATGATTATGACATGCTGCATGATGATCCCGCCGATCTTCATGCGGAGGATGCGGAAGCCACGCCCGCCACGGCCGCGCAAACGCCGGCTTTCGACATGGCCGATGACGCGGGCTTTGACCCGGCGCAATTCACCCCGGTGGTCTCGGACCAGCCGCAGGCCAAGCTGAGCGATAAGATCGCCGCGCTTGAAACCGCGATTGGCCAGATTTCCGAAGAATGGGAACCGGACAGCCCCGGCGACAATGACTATTCCGGCACCGAACCGCCTGCCATGGCCTGGGAAGATGACGAGGAGCCCGAGGCCGAAGCGCCGGCGGCCGCCGGCCCGACCGCGCCGGCCGAGCCACAGCCGCAGCGCAGCCCCACCCCCGAGATTGAGGAACAGGTGCGCCGCTTTGCGGACAGTGGGCCGCGCGCGCCGGAACCGGCTGAGGCCGATGCCGCCGCCGGGATCGGGATCGAGGATCAGTTCCTCGACGAAGAGGCGTTGCGCGATCTGGTGACAGAGATCGTGCGGGCCGAATTGCAGGGTGCCTTGGGCGAGCGGATCACCCGCAACGTCCGCAAGCTGGTGCGCCGCGAGATTCACCGCGCCCTGACCGCGCAAGACCTCGAATAACGCGTCATTCTCTCGGCTGTTCCCTTGGCCATGACGCTGCGCCATCTTTGGGCGCGGACCTTGTTGCGGCCCCATGGATCGTTACATTATAGGCGATAGACTTCAAAAGGGGACAGCATGGAGCTGACGGTGAACGGCAAGGTCCATGAGGTGGATGTCGAAGACGACATGCCGCTGCTGTGGGTGCTGCGCGATACGCTTGGCATCACCGGCCCGAAATACGGCTGCGGCATCGCGCAATGTGGCGCTTGCACCGTGCATATCGACGGGATGGCGGTCCGCTCCTGCCAGTTGCGCGCCGGTGATGTGGCGGGCGATGTGACCACCATCGAAGGGCTCGGCACGCCTGAGGCTTTGCATGTGGTGCAGGCCGCTTGGGTCAAACATCAGGTCGCGCAATGCGGCTACTGCCAGTCCGGCCAGATCATGCAGGCGGCCGCCTTCCTTGACCTCAACCCCGACCCGAGCGACGCCCAGATCGATGCCGCGATGAGCGGCAATCTCTGCCGCTGCGGCACCTATCCCCGGATTCGCGCCGCCATTCATGACGCCGCCGCCGAATTGCGCGGGGCCTGAGCATGTCGCGTCTCGGCACCATCACCCGCCGCAGCTTCCTTGTCGGCTCCGCTGCCATCGCCGGGGGCGTGGCCTTTGGCACCTATCTCTATAAACGCGAGCTCGACAACCCGCTGCTCGACGGGTTGGAACCGGGCGCCGCCGCCATCACCCCCTATGTCAAAGTCGATGCCAGCGGCGTCACCCTGATCACCCCGCGCGCCGATGTGGGGCAGGGGGGCTATTCCATCCAAGCCCATATGATTGCTGAGGAATTGGACGTCGATCTGGCGCAGGTCACGATCACCCCCGGCCCGCCCTCGCCGGTCTATTACAACGGCGTCGTCAGCGCCGAGGGCATGCCCATCGCCGCCACCTCGGAAAGTTTCTTTGCCCGCGCCGGACGCGGCGCCTCGGATGTGGCGGGCAAGCTGCTGGGGCTGCAACTCACCGGCGGCAGTTCCACCGTGCCGGATATGTACGACCGGCTGCGCATGGCCGGGGCGGTGGCGCGCGAGACGCTGATCGCCGCCGCAATGGCGCAAACCGGCCTGCCGCGCGACCAGCTCAGGACCGAGGCGGGGGCCGTGGTCCTCCCCGATGGGGCGCGGCTCGCTTATCAGGATCTCGCCGCCGGGGCGGCAGAGATTGACCCGGTCACCGATGTCACCCTGCGCGATCCCGCCGAATGGAAGCATCTGGGCCAGCCGCAGATGCGGACCGATATGCTGGCCAAATCCACCGGCACCCAGACCTATGGCATCGACATGGTGATGGAGGGCATGGTCTTTGCCACCACCCGCACCAACCCGGCACAGGGCGGCGCTATTCAGGGCTTTGACGCAGGCCGCGCCGAGAAGATGCGCGGCGTCAAGGCGGTGCTGCCGATCACCGGCGGCGTGGCGGTGGTGGCCGACAACACCTGGCGCGCCTTTCAGGCCGCGCAGGCGGTGGACTGCGACTGGGGGCCATCGCCCTATATCGGCGACACGGCGGACCAGTTCGAAGCCGTCGCCGCCGCCTTCACCGAAGACACGCAAGACAGCCAGTTCCGCGATGATGGCGATGTGACCACCGCATTGTCCGAAGGCGAAGTGCTCAAGGCCGAATACCGCATCCCCTATCTTGCCCATGCGCCGCTGGAACCGATGAGCGTGCTGGTCAAATTCACCAAGACCCGCGTCGACATCTGGACCGCCACGCAGATCCCGCGTTTCATGCAGGCCAATGTCGCGCGGCTCACCGGGGTCGAGGCCGAGAATGTCCATGTCCATGTGCTTATGGCAGGCGGCAGTTTCGGGCGGCGGCTGGAAGATGACTATGTCATGCGCGCGGTCGAAGTGGCCCAGCAGATGCCCGGCACCCCGGTCAAAATGGTCTGGTCGCGCGAAGAGGATTTCACCCATGACTTCCCCCGCCCGCTGGCCATGGCCCGCGCGCAGGGCAAGGTCAGCGAGGGCAGGCTCACGGCCTATGACCTCGCCATCGCCGCCCCCTCGGTGATGGAATCGCAGCTTGGCCGCGTCCATCAGCCGGTCTTTGGCCCCGATGTCGCCATCGTCGCGGGCGCATGGGATCAGCCCTTCGCCATCCCCCACTACCGCGTCACCGGCCACCGGGTGCCTGCCATGGTGCCGGTCAGCTCATGGCGCTCGGTCGGGGCCTCGGGCAATGCCTTTTTGCACGAAAGCTTCATGGACGAGCTCTGCCACGCCGCCGGGGCCGACCCGCTGGAGGAACGTTTGCGGCTGTGCAGCCATGCGCCGTCGCGCAGGGTGCTGGAGGCCGTGGGCGAAATGTCCGACTGGGGTGCCGCGCTCGGCCCGGGGCAGGGCCGGGGGCTGGCCTTTTGCCTGTCTTTCGGCGTGCCGGTGGCCGAGGTGGTTGAGGTCAGCCAGACCGAGGCGGGGCTGCGCATCGACAAGGTCTCCGTCGCCGCCGAGGTGGGCCGTGTGCTTGATCCGGTGAACTTTGAGGCACAGCTTTCGGGCGGTGTGATCTGGGGCTTGGGCCATGCGATGAACTGCGAGCTGACCTATAAGGACGGTGTGCCGCAGCAGGACAATTACCACCTCTATGCCGGTCTGCGCCTCTATCAGACCCCCAAGATTCAGGTGCGCGGATTGGAAACCGGCGGCAAGCTGCGCGGCATCGGGGAGCCGGGCGTGCCGCCGGCGGCCCCGGCGCTGGCCAATGCGATCTTTGCCGCCACCGGCCAGCGCATCCGCGCGCTGCCGCTCTCCAAGTCGGTGGCTTTCGCATGAAATACCTGACCCTTTGCGTCGCCCTGCTGGCCGCCCCCGCCGCTGCGCAAGAGGCGGCGCAAGACAGCGTGACCCGCGACGCGGGCCTTGCCGCCTGGGAGCGGATCTATACCGTCACCTCGCACCCGCGCTGCACCAATTGCCATGTGGGCGCGCGCGGTCTGCCGATGTGGCAGGGCTTGGGCTATGGGCCAGAGGCGGTGCACGGCATGAAGGTACAGGCAGGTGAAAGCCGGATCGGGGCGGAAAGCATTCCCTGCGCCGCCTGCCATGTCACCTCCGCCGCCGCGAATACCACACCCCATGCGCCGCCCCATATCGATGATGCTTGGCGTCTGCCGCCGGTGGAACTGGAATGGTTCGGCAAGACCTCCGCCGAGGTCTGTACCCAGTTGCGCGATCCTGAGCGCAACGATGGCCATGACATTGCCTCGCTCGTCGATCACCTGCGCAACTCGGCCTTTGTGGCCTGGGGGTTCACCCCCGGCGCAGGGCGGTCCGCGCCCAAAACCACGCTCGATGCGCTGGTCCATGATGTCACGCTCTGGGGCGCTGCCGGCACACCCTGCACGACGGACTAGCACCTACTCCCGCATCACCCGCGCCAGCCGCCGAATGCGCAGGGCGCGGTTCAACTCTCCGCCAAAGATCAGCACCAGCGCCGCAAGATACATGAAATACAGCGCCGCGATGATCCCCGCCATGCCCGCGTAATAGCTCGCATAGGTGCCGAAACTGCGCAGGTAATAGGAAAACACCACCGCCAGCAGCGACCAGGCGCTTGCGGTGACCAGCACGCCGGGCCAGATGTTGTTAAACTTGGTGCGCCGCGCGGGCAGGATCACATGCGCCGCAAAAAGCGCGATCAGCAGGATGGTAAAGGACACCGGAAAGCGGATCAGACCAACCGTCACCGACCCGGGGTCAAACCCCGGCATCAGCATATGCAGCCAAGACCCGGCACGCGGGGCCAGCACCAGCAGATAGCCCACAATCACAAGGATCAGACTGGCCAGCAGCACCATGGCGATCTGCACCGCAAAGAGCATCACGGTCGACCGGGTCTCGCGCAGCCCATAGGCGCGGTTCAGCCCGACCCGGATGCCATCGACCCCGCCAACGGCAAACCAGATCGTCAGCAGGATACCCACGCTGAGCAGATCGCCCGCGCGGCACGGTCATCACCTTTTCCACCTCCGCGACAATGGGATCAATCAGCGCAGGGGGCACGATGGCGATGAGGAAATGGATCAGATCATCGGCCATCGACCGGTCCCCGACAAAGGCGGTGAGCGAACTGGTGAAGATCAGAAAGGGGAATATCGCCAGCAGGGGCGCGAAAGGCCACATTGCCCGCCATGCCGAAAGCATCATCGCTCCAAAGCCGCAAGATCGCCTCATGCAGCACCGCGCGCCCGACCCGCCAGCCGGTGCCGTGGAACAGATCCTCCGGGTTCTCGCTGAGAATCCCATGGGTCATCACGACTTCGCGCTTCTGGTCATGAGCCGGTCTGGCGTCCATCCTCTGCCCCGTCATTGCTCAGGCGCGTCTTTCGCCTGCCGCATAAGCTAGTGCGCCACGCGCGCCCTTGCCACCGCCAAACCGGCAGACTGGCAAAACCGGGCCGAGCCACTATTCGCAGACAGGCGCCGCGCCCCACTTGACGACCCCTCGGCGATAAAATAGACCCAAAGCCGCAACGCGGGCGTTGTGTAATGGTAAGACCTCAGCCTTCCAAGCTGATGATACGGGTTCGATTCCCGTCGCCCGCTCCAGCCTCTCCCCCCCCACTTCAATCACCCGCCGCTACCGCCCCAAGCGGCTTGCTTCGGGCTTGGTTTCCGCTAGGTCACCCTTTAAGGACAGCCCCTGTCTGCGCGCGGCGCGCGGGCCACATCCATAAAGGACATATCATGCTGAAATATTCCGCCTCGGGCCTTGTCGCTCTGGCCGCGCTGGCCACACCGTTGGCCGCCCAAGATCCCCTGCCTGTCAAAGTCTTCATCGGCGCGATGTTCGAGATTGGCGAGAACAGCGGCGACCGCGCCGGCGAGCTTCAGCATTGGTATGAGACATACTGGACCGAGGCCGAAGCCCAAGAGATCCCCGGCGCGTTCTCCGAGATGTATTGCAACGCGGACGGCGTCTGCGGCGCGGTGCTGGGCATGGGCAAGGTGAACGCCTCGGCCTCCATGCAGGCGATTCTGCTCAACCCCGATTACGACTTCTCACAGAGCTATTTCCTGCTCTCGGGCGTGGCCGGCACGCCACCCTCGCGCGGGACCATTGGCGATGTGGTCTGGGGCAGCTGGCTGGTGGATTATGACCTTGGCCACCGCTGGGCCCCCGAGGAAGGCGAGCCGGGCGCGCCCGTCTTTATGCCCCGCGCGGGCTATGAGGATTACCGCCGTTTCGAGATGAACGAGGATCTGGTCGCCTGGGGCGTGAAACTGTCGGAAGATGTCGAGATGCAGGATTCCGATGCCGCCCGGACATACCGCCAGCGCTACCCCGATGCGGCGGCCCAGGCCGCGCCCAGCGTCAAGGTCGGCACCCATATGACCGGCGATACCTTCTTCCACGGGCCCGGCCTGTCGCAAGAGGCGCAGTATATGGCCGAGCTCTACGGTGCGGACGACTATATGATCACCGAAATGGAGGCCGCCGCCATTGCGCTGGTCATCAAACGTCTGCATGGCACCGACCGGATCGCCAGCCTGCGCGGCGCGGTGAACTTTGACCAGGGCCACCCGGATGAAACCACGCTCGCGCATCTCGACCCGGCGCCGGGCGAGACCGCAGGCGGCTTTGCCGAGACGGTTGCGAACATCACCCTTGTGGGCGCGCCTTTGGTCGACCGGATCGTGGCAGAGTGGGACCAGTGGAAAGACGGCGTCCCGACACTGCCCAACGAGTGATCCCAATCCCCCCTGCGGCGCTGATCTTGGCGCCGCAGGGCAGGGGCGGCAGATTGTCCCGAGGGGGCAGTCTTGCTTGACCCGCCCAACGCCCGCGCCATGACCGTTGTCGACAGACAAAGGATTGCCCATGGCCCGCACGCCCACGCCCGCCCCGACTGCCAAAGACGAACGCGAAAAATCGCGGCGGATCGGGGCGCTTGCAGCGCTCATGCCCTTCATGCGGCCCTACCGTTGGCTGATGCTGGCCGCCGGGGCGGCCTTGGTGCTGACGGCGGTGATCTCGCTCACGCTGCCCTTAGCCGTGCGCCGGGTGATCGACAATTTCAGCGTCGATGAAACCGCATTGCTCGACCAGTATTTCATCGCGGCCTTGGCAATCGCGGGGCTGCTCGCGGTCGGCACCGGGCTGCGCTATGCGCTGGTGACCCGGCTGGGCGAACGTGTCGTGGCCGACATTCGCCGTGCGGTCTTTGACCGGGTGATCGGCATGAGCCCGACCTTCTATGAGCGCATCATGACCGGCGAGGTGCTGAGCCGGATCACCACCGACACCACGCTGATCCTCTCGGTGATCGGCTCTTCGGTCTCCATCGCCCTGCGCAATCTGCTGATTTTCATCGGTGGTCTGGGGCTGATGCTGCTGACCTCGGCCAAGCTCACCGGGCTGGTGCTGCTGATCGTGCCGGCCGTGATCATCCCGATCCTGACCCTGGGCCGCAGGCTGCGCGGGCTCAGCCGCGAAAATCAGGACTGGATCGCGGCCAGCTCCGGCAATGCCTCCGAATCGCTGACCGCCGTGCAGACGGTGCAGGCCTTCACCCATGAAGCCGCCAGTCGGAGCCAGTTCGCGCAGATGACCGAAGCCTCCTTTGACGCCGCGCAGCGCCGGATCAAGACCCGCGCCGCGATGACCGTGATCGTGATCTTTCTGGTCTTCACCGGGGTGGTCGGCGTGCTCTGGATCGGGGCGCGGGACGTGCGGGCCGATGCGATGAGCGCGGGCGCGCTGGTGCAATTCGTGATCTATGCCGTGATGGTCGCCGGGGCGGTCGCCGCCCTGTCGGAAATCTGGAGCGAGCTGCAACGCGCCGCCGGGGCCACCGAGCGGCTGATCGACCTGCTGCAATCGGAAGACACGGTCAATGACCCGGCCCCCGACGCGGCCCAGACCCTGCCGGCCAAGGTCGCCGGGCATATCACCTTTGAAAACGTGCAATTCACCTATCCCGCGCGGCCTGATGTCTCGGCCCTTGATGGCATCAACCTCGACATTCGGCCCGGCGAAACCGTGGCCTTCGTCGGCCCTTCGGGCGCGGGCAAGACCACGATCATCCAGTTGATCCTGCGCTTTTACGACCCCGCCTCTGGCCGCATCACCCTTGATGGGGTGGACCTGCGCAAGATGGCGCGGGACCACTTCCGCCGCGCCGTGGCGCTGGTGCCGCAAGACCCGGTGATCTTTGCTGCCACCGCTGCAGAAAACATCCGCTTTGGGCGCCCGGATGCCACGGATGCCGAGGTCGAAGAAGCCGCCCGCGCCGCTGCCGCGCATGAGTTCATCACCGCGCTGCCCGAAGGCTATGACAGCTACCTCGGCGAACGTGGCGTGATGCTCTCGGGCGGGCAGAAACAGCGCATCGCCATCGCCCGCGCCATCCTGCGCGACGCGCTGGTGTTGCTGCTCGATGAGGCCACCAGCGCGCTGGATTCGGAAAGCGAAGGGCTGGTGCAGGCCGCCGTCGACCGGCTCAGCGCCGACCGCACCACGCTGATCGTGGCGCACCGTCTGGCGACGGTGAAAAAGGCCGACCGCATTGTCGTCATGGAAGCCGGGCGCATCGCCGCCATTGGCACCCATGAGGAACTGGTCGCGCGTGATGGTCTCTATGCCCGTCTGGCGCGGCTTCAGTTCACCGATGGGGCTGTGGCCGCGTAAAGCCCGCCACTGGCGCAACGTCACCCCTCGTAACGCAGCGTTTCCTCTATCCGATTGCTTGCGAAGCGGGGCGTTTCGCCGCAGTCTGGTGGGAAGAAAACGCGCCGGAATACCGGCAACAGGGGAGGAACGACCATGACATTCGCCGGGATCGAGGACCGCAATGCCATTGCGGCGGAAATGCCGTGGGAAGAGCGCGATGTCGCCAAGACGCTTTACGGGATGCTGAGCAATACGGCCGGGAAATTCCCGGACCACAATGCGGTCAGCTATCAGATATTCTCGGGCCCCAAGGACAAGGCCGAGACGCTGAGCTGGAAGGAACTGCATGGCCGCGTGACCCAGGCCGCGAACCTCTTTCGCAGCCTTGGCGTGGGCGAGAAAGACGTGGTGGCCTATGTGCTGCCGAACTGCAACGAGACCACGATCACCCTGCTGGGCGGCGCCGTGGCGGGGATCGTGAGCCCGATCAACCCGCTCTTGGACGCCGAGCAGATCGGCGCGATCCTGCGCGAAGTGGGCGCCTCGGTCGTTGTCACCCTGCGGCCTTTCCCAAAGACGGATGTGGCCCAGAAAACCGCCGAGGCGGTCAAGCTCGCGCCCAATGTCCATACCGTGCTTGAAGTCGATCTTGTCCGCTACCTGACCCCGCCGAAAAGCTGGATCGTGCCGCTGGTCCGGCCCAAGGGGCTGGCCGAAAACCAAGCGACCTACAAGAACTTCAACGCCGAGATCGCCAAACAAAGCACCACGCTCAATTTCGAGGATGTGCAGGAAGACCGCGTCGCCTGCTATTTCCACACCGGCGGCACCACCGGCCTGCCGAAAGTGGCGCAGCATAAATACTCCGGGCTGATCTATAACGGCTGGCTGGGTCATCGGCTGCTGTTCACGGAAAACGACAATATCATGTGTCCGCTGCCGCTGTTCCATGTCTTTGCCTGCCATGTGATCCTGATGGCGGCCGTGGCCTCAGGCGCGCATGTGGTCTTCCCCACGCCGCAGGGCTACCGCGGCGAGGGCGTGTTCGACAATTTCTGGAAGCTCATCGAGCGCTGGAAGATCACCTTTATCATCACCGTGCCCACGGCGATTTCCGCCAAGATGCAGCGGCCCATCGATGCCGATGTCAGCACCGTAAAAACCGCCTTCTCGGGCTCCGCGCCGCTGCCGCTGGAACTCTTCCGCCGGTTTGAGAAAGCCACCGGCGTCACTTTGGTCGAAGGCTACGGGTTGACCGAGGCGACCTGTCTGGTCTCCTGCAACCCCACCGATGGCATCAAGAAGGTCGGCTCGATTGGCATCGCCTTTCCCTATTCCGATGTGCGCATCATCAAAAGCACGCCGGACGGTCCGATTGATGCGGATGTGGATGAGATCGGCGAGATCTGCGTGTCGAACCCCGGTGTCTATGCCGGCCACACCTATGTCGAAGAGGAGAAGAACAAGGATCTCTTCTACCACGGCAAATACCTGCGCACCGGCGATCTGGGCCGGATCGACAGCGACGGCTATATCTGGATCACCGGCCGCGCCAAGGATCTGATCATTCGCGGCGGCCACAACATCGACCCGGCAGAGATCGAAGAGGCGCTGCTGGGCCATGAATCCGTCGCCTTTGCCGGGGCCATCGGCCAGCCCGACGCCCATGCGGGCGAGGTGCCCTGCGCCTTTGTCGAACTGGTCGATGGGGGCGAGGCGCGCGAAGAAGACCTGCTGGCCTTTGTGAAGGAACGGGTCACGGAACGCGCGGCCCAGCCCAAACATCTGACGATCATGGACGAGCTGCCCAAGACCGCGGTGGGCAAGATCTTTAAGCCCGATCTGCGCAAACATGCGATCACCCGGATCTATAACGATTGTTTGCAGAAAGCCGATTGCGCCGCGCGGGTGACCGAGGTGACCGACGACAAGAAGCGCGGGCTGGTGGCGCAGGTCACGATGAACGGGGCCAGCCATGAGGAGGTCAGCAAGGTGCTGAGCGTCTTCACCCGGCCTTGGGAGCCTGCCGCGGGCTGACCGGCCTGACAGGACGATAGGTAAAGCCGCTGGCCGAAAGGCCGGCGGCTTTTGCGTTTGCCCCTGCTGCGATGCGCTTGGGGCCAGCCGCTTCGATGGGCGGGGGCGGTCCAGCCCATCGGCCTTTCCCTTGAGTAAACCCTTTTTCCAAAAGACTTTCTCCCCGGGCAGCGGACCCCTCACTGCCCTTCGCTGTGAGCATAGCCCCTATGCAGATTTGGCCGTTTAAAACCCCATGGCGCGGGCCTATCTCCGCATTGCAGCATTGATGTTGCACCGCAGCATTCGAAAAGGAGCCGCACCATGTCGATGGCACATACAACAGACCGCAGCGCGCAATTCGGCGCCGCTAAAGGGCCGCTGAGCTACTTTGCGTCGCTCTGGACGGCCATGACAGAGGCGCGCGCGCGCCGCGCTTCTTATCGCCAAACCCTGAACGAGCTTCAGGCGCTCAGCGACCGCGAATTGGCCGATATCGGCCTCGCCCGCTGTGACATCCGCCGCCTGGCCCGTGAAGAACTTCTGAAGGATTGAACCGATGAACAACCACAACACCCTCACCGCCTCCCATGGCGCACCGCTGCGTGACCTTCTGGCCAACCTGTCGACTGGCGCTGGCACATTCGGTGGCAAGCTGCGCGCCGGTTTCGGCAATGCGATCACGCATATGCAAATCTCGCGGATGCAATCCGTGCTGAACGGCATGAGCGATGAGCAGCTCGCCACTGCAGGGGTCACCCGCAAAGACATCCCCCAGCACGCCCGCGCGCTGGTGCTTGACGAATACGACGGTCTGTAAGCCCCGCGCTACACGTTGTCCCAAGATCAATGCACGCCCTTCCTCCCGGGGCGGCATTGTCAGGTGTCGGACCCGGGTCCTCCCCCCGCGCTGATCCGACGCCGCATGTTAACGGTCCTCCTCCCGGACCCGTTATACCGGCCGGCAAGCTTCCTCCCTAGCTTGTCGGCCTTTGCTTTTTTAGGGGCAGCGTTGGGCTGCGATCCTCTGACAGTATGTCCGGCCAGAAAAGCTAGGGGGCCGCGCTGTCGAGCCAGATGGTCACCGGGCCGTCATTGGTCAGGGCCACCGACATATCCGCGCCAAAGCGGCCCGTCTCAACCGGAATGCCGAGCGTGCCGAGGTGCCGGGCGAAGGCTTCGTAGAGCTCTTTCGCCATCTCGGGCTTGGCCGCGCCGGAAAAGCCGGGGCGGTTGCCGCGCGAGGTATCGGCGGCGAGGGTGAACTGGCTGACCACCAAGGCCGCGCCGCCGGTCTGGCTGAGGTTCAGGTTCATCTTGCCCGCGTCATCTTTGAAAAGCCGGAGCTTGGCGATTTTCTCGGCCAGTTTCGCGGCGGTTTCTGCCGTGTCCTCGGGCATGGCGCAGGTGAGGATCAGCAGGCCGGGGCCGATCTCTCCGATCACGTCGTTCTCCACGGTGACCGAGGCTTCGGTCACCCGTTGCAGCAGGGCGCGCATATCAGTCTTTCCAGTCGATAATGGCCTCTGGCGTCGCGCGGTCGGTGCGAAAGCCATTGGCGGGGTGGTCAGGGTCGGCATAGCCGAAAGAGATGGCGCAGAGCACCAGCCGGTCATCGGGCAGGCCCAGATGCGCGCGCACCTGCGGGGCGTAGGAGGCGATGGCGGCCTGTGGGATGCTGGCGACGCCAAGGGCCGTGGCCGCCAGGGTAAAGGCGGTGACAAAGCCGCCGCAGTCCATCGCGCCATAGGGGCCAAGCTCGGCGGGAGAGGTCACAATGGCCACATGGGGCGCGTCGAACAGGGCGAAGTTGCGCAGCATCTGGGCCTTGCGGGCGGCGCGGTCGGATTTTTCGATGCCCACCGCGTCATAAAGCTGAAAGCCGCAGCTGCGGCGGCGTTGGGCATAGGCGCCGGAGTAGCCTGTGGGCCAGGGCAGGTCGGGGGCGACGGGGGTGTCGCTGCCTGCGGCGTCGAGCAGGGTGTCGCGGAACCGTTCGGTGGCCGCGCCGCGCGTAATGGTGAGCTGCCAGGGCTGCGCGTTGCACCAAGAGGGCACATGGCGCGCGGCGCTGACGATCCGGGTGATCATTTCCTCCGGCAGCGGGTCTGGCCGGAAGGCGCGGCAGGAATAGCGCGCGCGCAAAAGCGCGGTGAATGCGTCATAGGTCTGGGTCATTGTTGCTGCGCCACGAAATAGCCGAGGATGGCGGCAGCGATCAGCCCCAGCACCACGGCGATGGTGATCTTGATTGCGGAATAGGGCCGTTCGCCCTGCACCTTGCCGGAATGGCCATTGACCACGAAACGATAGGTCTTGCCACGGTATTTATAGGCGGCGAGCCAGACCGGCAGCAGGATGTGTTTAAACGTCACGTCGCCCAACTCTGTCTGGATGTCATGCACCCGCTGGCGGTCACCGCCGATGTCGAATTTCACGTCCCGCTCGATCACCCGGTCCATATGGGCGCGGGCCTGGGCAAAGCCTTCTTCCAGCGAGACCCCATAGGCTTCGGCCCGGAAACCGGCGAGATATTCCGGCGCATAGGGTTCCAGCGACGCCAGATCCCAAGGGTGCAGCGCATCGGTATGTGTCTTAGGCAGGGAGCGCGAGGCCAGCACCAGCACGTCGTCAAAGAACCGCGCCACCCGGCCCGAGGCGCTGCGCCAGCGCACTTTCGGCACCTGCTGCTGCACCCGCTTGCCGTTGCGCATGACGGTTCGGGTGACGTAATAGACCGTCCCCCGTTCGCCGCGATAACGCGAGGCCGTCTGCGCGTCATAGGTCCAGTAGGGCACGTAGATCCCCTGCATCTTCCGCCCCTTGCGGGCGTATTGCTGCAGGCCATTGGGCGCGAACCAGAGGCTGCCGAGCCAGTCTTTCATCGCGCTGCGGGCGCTTTCCTCGGATTGGGCAAAGGGCAGCACGGCGCGGGGTTTGATGTGGCGGTTGGTGCCGGTGTCGACCACGATCGGCGTGGCGCAGAAGGGGCATTCGGTGGCATGTTTGCCGGGCTCGAACTCCACCTCTGCCGCGCAATTGGGGCAGGTGGTGACGCGGGTTTCCTCCATCTCGGCGCCGGGCAGGGCGGCTTGCAAACCGGCCCGGAAATCCTGCTCGGCGATGGCCTCGGCGTGGCGACCGCTGCCGTCGATGGGTTCGACATTGCCGCAATGGTCGCAGACCAGCCGCGCCTGCGCAGGGTCAAAGCGCATGTCCGAGCCGCAGGTGTCGCAGGGAAAGCGGTGCTCTTCGAGCGGGGCTGCAGGGCGCGGACGGGGAGGGGGCATGGATCAGACCTTGCGAAAGCAATCGGGGAGGGCAGGGCGCGCGAGCGGCGGCGCGATGTCAGGGCGCGGGTGGCGGCGGGGGCGGCGGCATCACGGTAAAGAGCTGCGCCAGTTCGGCCACATCCTCGGCCCGTTGCCAGCCGTCTTGGCCCGGCGTCCAGACCATGCTGTCGCGCCCCAGGCTGCCCTCGGCCGCCTTGCGCCCCATCGCCGCCTTGGAGAAGGGGCCGGAGGTGGCGCCATCTTTGGCAATATGCCAGACCTTTTCCACCGGCGGGGGCGGCGGGGGCACCGGGGCTGCCGCCGTGGGCGCAGGGCGGGCACCCCAGGGGCCGGCCTGTGCGGTGGCGGCCTGCGCCATGCTCATCCCCAGACCCGCGCCAAGGCCGGTCTGCATCGCGGCCCCCCCGGCCCCCTCGCGGCCAAGCGCTTCGGCGGCCTGGAACTGCATGTATTCGTTGAGGTTCCCAACCACACCCATGGAGGTGCGCTTGTCCATCACCGCCTCGACCGCGGGCGGGAGCGAGATGTTTTCGATATAAAGCTCCGGCATCGCCAGACCATATTCCGCGATCTGCGCTTCGATCTCCTTGCCGACCAATTGCCCCAACTCGCGGGTGTTGGCGGCCATGTCGAGCACCGGGATGCCCGAACTTGCCAGCGTGCGCGAAAACGCCTGCACGATGATGTTGCGGATCTGGAATGAGATCTCATCCATGGTGAATTCGCCATCGGTGCCGACGATCTCGGTCAGGAAACGCGCCGGGTCTTTGACGCGCACCGAATAGGTGCCATAGGCGCGCAGGCGCACCGGGCCGAACTCGGGGTCGCGGGCGATGATCGGGTTCTTGGTGCCCCATTTCAGATCGTTGAACCGGGTCGTGTTGACGAAATAGATCTCGGATTTGAACGGGCTGCGAAAGCCGTGATCCCAATGCTGAAGCGAGGTCATGATCGGCATGTTATTGGTCTCAAGCATATAGAGACCGGGGGTGAAGACATCCGCCAACTGCCCCTCATGCACAAAGACCGCCGCCTGCCCCTCGCGCACCGTCAGCTTGGCGCCATATTTGATCTCATGCCCCTCACGCTCAAAGCGCCAGACCATCGTGTCACGGCTGTCGTCGGTCCAGTGAATGACGTCGATGAACTGGCCGGAGAGGAAATCGAAAATGCCCATGGGGATGGTCCTTCTGTCGTCTTGCCAAAGGGTGCGCTACAACGGCCCGTCCGTCAACTCGCGGGCAATGATGCGGGTGCGGGGGTTGACCTCGGCGGCGGTCATGCCGGGGCGCAGGCGCGGATCATAGAGCATTTTCAGCAGCAGCTCGTCCTGCCGCGTCAGCAGCGCAAATTCATCGTCATCGTTAAAGATCGAAGGCCGGGCGGCAGGGTAGTCATTGGCCAGCCCCAAGCCCTGCGCCAGTTCTTCGTGGATGCAAGAGAGCCGCAGCAGCGCCGGGTTTTCCGAGCGGATCACGGCCACGGCGGCGGTATAGACATTGGGATTGGCCCCGGCGGCATAGGCGGCCACGGCGCAATAGGTGTCGCGGCGCATATTGCGCATGGCGCGCAAGGAGGACGCGCTGACCCCCGCGACCTGCTGCGCGGCCAGCGCCAGCGTCTCGACCCGGTCATCCTCGGAGGCCACCACCACCATGAAATTGGGCGTGCCGCTGGTGGAGATCGGATGGCCGGTGATGCGCCCCAGACGGCGGGCATAGGCTTCGATATTGGCGGTATCGCTGCGCCGCTGCGAGGGCGGGACGGAATCGCCGAACAGGATGCCCATGCGAATGGGCGCCTCCCAGCGGCGCAGGGGGCTTTGCCCGCCGCGCCCGGCGAAATTGCCGTCATATTCGTTGTAAAGCGCGATCTGCTCAAAGTTGCGCGCCAGCATATCGCTGGTGAACGGCGTGTCATCGCCGCCGCCATCGCGCCGCAGCAGCCCCTGTTCCAGCTGCGCTTTCTGCACCTGGTGCAGATAATTCCGCAGCATCGCGCTTTTCTGCGAGGTGGGGCGGGCGACCTTTGGCGGGCGCGCCGGCGGTGCCTCGACGCGCGGCTTGGGTTTGACCACGCGCGACGGGGCCTGCGGTGGCTCGACACAGCCCAGCAGGGCCATGCCCAATGCCAGCACCACGCTGGTCCGCAGATGCCGCTGCAGACGTCTATACATCGTCGCGAACCTCACTCAGATCTCAGCTTGGCACCGCACCGCCGGTGGCATCGCCAAGCCCCGTCTCGCGGGCTTTGGCCGCGGCCAGCGTGTCACGCAGGCGGGTTTCCATCTCTTGCAACTCCTGCTCGGCGGCGGCGCGTTTGGCTTTGCCTTCATCGGCAATCTGCAGCGATTCTTCGATCGTGCCAATCAGATCTTCATTGGCCTGTTTCACCGCTTCGATGTCAAAGACCCCGCGCTCCATCTCCTGACGGATCACCTTGTTGCTGTCGCGCAGGTTCTTGGCGTTGGAGGTGAGCAATTCATTGGTCAGGTCATTGGCCTCGCGCACCGCGCCCGCGGCCTCGCTGCTGCGCTGGATGGTCACGGCCTGCGCCAATTGCGTCTCCCAAAGCGGCACGGTGTTGACCAGCGTCGAGTTGATCTTGGTCACCAGGCTCTTGTCATTCTCCTGCACCAGCCGGATCGAGGGCAGGGACTGCATGGTCACCTGCCGCGTCAGCTTGAGGTCATGCACCCGGCGTTCCAGATCGTCGCGGGCGGCCCGCAGGTCGCGCAACTCCTGCGCCATCATCACCTGTTTCTCGTCCTTGGCCTTATCGAGCGCGGTCTGTTTGGCGGGGATCGTCTTGTGATCCAACTCGGTGATCTTGGCCTCGCCCGCCGCGATATAGAGCGCCAATTCGTCGTAGAACTGCAGCGTCTTTTCATAGAGCAGGTCGAGCGATTTGATGTCTTTCAGCAAGGTATGCTCATGGCCGAGCAGATTATCGGTGATCCGGTCGATCTGGCTCTGCACCTCTTCGAAACGGGCGGTGAATTTGGCGAAAGGCGTGGCGCGGCCCAGCAGTTTCTCCCACCAGCTTTGCTTGCGCCGCACGTCCAGTTCCGAGACCGAGAACCCCCGGATCGCGCTGACCATGGAGCGCAGGCTGTCGCCCGCCGGGCCGACGTCCTTGTTGCGCACATCGGCAAGCATCGACTGGCTGATCTCCTGCAGTTCCGCCTGTGCGTTGGAGCCGAAGCTGACAATCGACTGGGTGTCGGTCACGTCAATCTCGGCCATGCGCTTTTCGATCTCAAAGCTCTGCGCGGGGTCGGCTTTGTTCAAGGGCACGATGGCATCGGCCTTTGCGGGTTCGGGCAGGACATGGGCGTTGACTTCTTCGACCAGCCCTTGCGATTGGGCGGCTTTTTCGCGGACAGCATCGGTCATCAAATATCATCCTTCGTATGATCGGAGGCCGGTTGCGCCAACCGGACCCCTTCGCGGGAAAGACGCGCGCGCAGCACGTCAATTTCGACATTCAGATCGCTGCGGTCATCGAGCAGGGATTTCGCCGTGCGGGCGGCGAAATTCTCGTCCAGATCGTCGAGCAGCGCGAGGTAATCGTCGCGGGCTTTTTCATCGCGGTTGCGGGCATAGAGGTCGGCAAACTTCACCGTCGCATCATGCGCGCCGCGCAGGTAGACGACAAGGTATTTGCGCGCGGCGGTCAGATCGCGGGGGTCTTCCTCGACCGTGCGGATCAGCGTGCGGGCGGTGTCCTGAAATTCGGCGAGCCGGGTTTCGGCGCGGCGGTCGCCGGCGCGTTTGATGGCGCTGCCCATGCTGGCGAGCAGTTTTTCGGCCTCATCCACCACCCGGGCCACGCGGTCTTGCTGAAAGGTATCAACCCCTTCCATGCCTTTGTTTTTCAACGGATCAATGCCAAAGGCGGCGAGGTGCAGACCGCCTGCGACAAGGCCAAAGAGCACCGGGGCCACGACGCCCGGCTCGGAGCTATAGGCGGCGACAGCGGCGCCGAGCCCGGCCAGGAGGGCGGCAAAGATCTTGCGCGGGAAGGCCGGGCGGCGGGCGACTTTGCGGTCGTGGTATTCGGCTTCGGCCAGCAGCCCTTCGCGCAGCAGCCAGACACCAGAGGCCAGCAGAAAGGCGCCGACCAGCCCCATAAGCAGCGTGCTGGCACCGCCGGTGAAGGAGGTCACGGCGAGCACGACAGGCGGCAGGAACAAGAGGTTCACCCGACCGCCCACCGGATTGACGCGCAGCCTTGGCCGGGGGCGGGGCCTGTCGCCGGGCGTGTTTTCGGGATCGGGGCTATACTGCCCGCCAAACCGTTGCGCCATGGCTCAAAGCCCTCCCAGAAGGCCCGAGGTCACGCCGAGCAACACAAGCAGCAGCGCCACATAGGCGATCTTTTGAAAGCTGGTCGGCGCCATGACATTTCCCCTTTTGCTGCCCCAGATCGGGCGCAGCGCCGCATCGGCGCTGTCGGCTGCGCGGCTCAGAAATGAGACCACAGCAAGGATGATAACGGCGAGCGCGGCGAAGACCAACAAAAACAGCAATATACGTGCCAAATCGGCGCTCCTCTTCCGGCGGTTTCATGCCGGCGTAGCCCGGCAGTGCTGGCCCAACGCGGCGCTGCGCTGCGGCGTTCCGAAAGAGGCGGGCCTCAGCGGCGGGGCTTTGGCCCCTTGCCACCGGGCCGCGCGGAGGGCCGCGCACCGGCTTTGCCGCCCGGTCGTCCACCGGAGCGCGCGGGCGCCTTGCCCGCCGCCGTCTTGCCCGCCGCCGTCTTGCCCGCCGCCGCCTTGCCGCGGGGCGCATTCTTGGCCTTGCCCCCGCCCCGGCGGGGCGGCGGGGCATCATCTTCGCTGGGCGCGACCGGCAGGCCGGGCTGGCCCGCGCCCCCGAAACCGCCGGGCTTGCGCCGGGGCGGGCGACGCACGGAGGTGGGCTTTTTGGCGGCGGTGCCAGAGGGGTCTTCCAACTCCAGCCCCAGTTGATCGCGCACGACCTTACGGCGCAGTTCTTCGACCTCGCCGACCTTCAGTTCGCCCAGTTGGAAGGGGCCATAAGAGATGCGGATCAGCCGGTTCACGCTCAGGCCCACGGCTTCCATCGCGCGGCGAATCTCACGGTTGCGGCCTTCGCGCAGACCGATGGTGAGCCAGGCGTTCGCGCCCTGCTGGCGGTCGATCGTTACCTCCATCGGCTGGAACTGCTCGCCCTCGATGTTGATGCCGCGGCGCAAGGGCTCCAGCATCTCATCGCTCGGGCGGCCATTCACCCGGGCGCGGTAGCGGCGCAGCCAGCCGGTGCTGGGCAGTTCCAGTTTGCGTTTCACCCCGCCATCATTGGTCAGCAGCAAGAGCCCTTCGGAATTGAGGTCAAGCCGCCCCACGGTCATCACCCGTGGCATGTCTTCGGGCAGGGCGTCAAAAATCGTCTCGCGGCCCTTTTCGTCGGCGTTCGTGGTCACCAGCCCGTTGGGCTTGTGATAGAGCCAGATGCGCGGCGGCTCTGGCGCGCCGACGGGGGTGTTGTCGACAGTGATCCGATCCTCGGAGGTCACGTTCAGCGCGGGCGAGGTGATCTGCTCCCCGTTCACCCGCACCCGGCCCGCTTCGATCATGCGCTCGGCCTCCCGGCGCGAGGCGATGCCTGCGCGGGACAGCACTTTGGCGATGCGGTCGCCTTTAGCGGCATCGGACGAATCAGCGGTCGGGCCGGAGCCGGAGGCGGGAGGTTTTGCGGTCATATACTGCGCTTACCCTGTTTCACGCCCTTGCGAAAGGGTGGCGTTTGCGGCCATGTGGCGGAATGGAGTTTCGCTCATATATGGGGCAGGCGCTGGCCGAGGCCCGCGCAGCGGCGGCGCGGGGCGAGGTGCCGGTGGGGGCGGTTGTGGTCTCTCCGACCGGCGAGATCGTGGCGGCGGCGGGCAATGAGACCCGCGCGCGCCATGATCCCACCGCCCATGCCGAAATGCTGGCCCTGCGGGCGGCCTGTGCCGCACTGGGGTCCGAGCGGCTGATCGACCACGCGCTCTATGTCACGCTTGAGCCCTGCGCGATGTGCGCGGGGGCGATTGCGGCGGCGCGGGTGGCGCGGTTGTTTTATGGCGCGGCCGACCCCAAATCAGGCGGCGTGGCGCAGGGGGCGCGGGTGTTTTCCCATCCCCAATGCCACCATGCGCCAGAGGTCTATGACGGGATCGCAGCGGGCGAAGCCGAAGCCCTTCTGTCGGGATTTTTCAAAGCAAAAAGAGGGGGGTAACCCATGGCGAGCAGCAAGGATCTGGCGGTCTTCGTGCGCGATGCGCTGAGCGCGGGGCGGGGCCGGGCGGAGATTGCCACGGTGCTCACGCAGGCGGGCTGGTCGGCGCAGGAGGTGGCGGAGGCGCTTGACGGTTGGGCCGATGTGCCTTTCGCCCCGCCGGTGCCGCGCCCGCAGCCGATTGTCACGGCGCGGGATTTCTTTGTCTATGCGCTGATGTTCGGCGCGCTCTTGTTTGGCGCGGGCTATCTGGTGGGGCTGCTGCACGCGCTGATCGACCAGCTGCTCGACCCCGCGGGCCATGGCGCGGCGCGGCAAATCCGCTGGGCCATGGCGGTGCTGATCGTGACGCTGCCGCTCTATCTCTGGCTTGCCGCGCGTGAGCGCAGGCGGTCCTCGGCAGACCCGGCAATGCAGCGTTCGGCCATTCGCAATTGGATGGTGTCCCTGACGCTGCTTTTCGCCGCTGCCGTGCTCTTGGGCGATCTGGTGGCGGTGATCTATGCCTTTCTGAACGGTGATTTCACGCTGCAATTCGCGCTGAAGGCGCTGGTGGTGGCAGGCGTGGCCGGGGGGATTTTCGGCTATTACCGCAGCGATGGGCGCCGGGGGGAGGCCGGTGCATAGGCTGTTTTTCTGGGGCGTGCTCGTCTTGGGACTGGCGGCGCTGGCTGCGGGTTTCGCCGTGGTCGGCGGGCCGGAACATGCGCGGGCCGAAAACCGCGACGACAGACGGCGGGCGGACCTGCGGCGAATCGCGCAGGGCGTGATCTGCGAGAGCGGCGGTCAGGCGGATTTTGCGCGGGCCTGTCGCGGGGCGGGGGAGGCGCATGATCCGCTGACCGGGGAGGAATATGATCTGGAGCAGAGTGAGGGCGCATTTGCAGTCTGCGCGACCTTCGAAGTGGCACCGGAGGCGGGAGCGGTCCTTCGGCGCGAGCCGCTCGATTTTGACGGGGCGCGCGGGTGCCTGCGCTATCGGCTTGTGCCGACTTCGAGGCAATGGGTGATGCAGGAGCGCTGAGCCGGGCAGGGATATTCGCAGAGGTTGAAGGCTGCCAACCTCTGCCCCCCCAACGCAAAAGACCACGCGCAATGCACGTGGCCCTTCAAACCGTTCAAATCAGGCGATCTTACTTGATCTTGCCTTCTTTGTATTCCACGTGCTTGCGCGCAACGGGGTCGTACTTTTTGATGACCATCTTCTCGGTCATGGTACGTGCGTTCTTTTTGGTGACGTAGAAATGGCCTGTGCCCGCGGACGAGTTCAGACGGATCTTGATCGTGGTTGGCTTCGCCATGTGTCTTCTCCTGCTGCAGCGCCGCGCAGGCCTGCGTGAATTCTGAATTTCGGGTTCTAGTCAGACCCGCGCCCGAGTCAACCGCTATTTGCCCGCCCGAGGTCAAAAGACGCCGGTTTCGTCGAAAAACCTGTCTTTCGGTGCCGAAAGAGCAGGAAATTGCGCGGAAGGCCTATAAGCCGGATTCTGTACCTGTCCGAAAACAGGCGATGACCATTCCTCTGACCGCACCGTTGCCGATGCGGCTACAGCTGCCAACCCGGACCTGCTGGGGCAGAAGAGCCCCGCCTCTGACCCGAAGATCAGCGGCGCGCGGTCCCTATTTGGCATTGCTCCCGGTGGGGCTTGCCGTGCCAGAGCTGTTGCCAGCCCCGCGGTGGGCTCTTACCCCACCGTTTCACCCTTACCCCCTGGGCATTCCGGCAAGCCGGGCCAAGGGGCGGTTTCATTTCTGTGGCGCTTTCCGTCGGGTTGCCCCGCCCGGGCGTTACCCGGCACCGTTCCTTCTTGGAGTCCGGACTTTCCTCCCCGGCGCCCCTGCGGGCACCAAAGCGGCCATCCAGCCTTCCGCGCCCAACCGCCCTAGACGGGGGCGCAGGCCGCGTCAATGGGGGCCGGCAGCACGGCAAGATCGGCGGGGGAGAGCAGGCCGCGCCCATGGGGGCGGAAACGCATCCTGATGGTGCGGAGCAGCGTGGCATCGTCGCAGGGCGCGGTGTATCCGGCGGCTTGGGCGGCCCGGCGGAAACTCTCGGCGGTGACCTGCCGGGGCCGAGAGCCGTTCCCCGCCGCCCGTGCCAGACCCTGACGCGCCAGCCGCGCCCAATCGAATCGGGGGCCGGGGTCAACCTTGCGCCCCGGCGCCATGTCGGAATGGCCAATGACCGCTTCGGGCGCGATACCGTGGCGCGCCATGATGCCGGGCAGCAGCGCTTCGAGCGCGCGCATCTGCGGGTCGGAAAAAGGATGATCGCCGCGGTTGTCCAGCTCAATGCCGATGGAGCGCGAGTTGATGTCGTCTTGCCCCGCCCATTCGCCGACCCCGGCGTGCCAGGCGCGCTGGTCCTCATCGACCAGTTGCAGGATGCGCCCGTCACCGCAGATCAGATAATGCGCCGAGACCGCGGCAGAGGCGTCGCAGAGCCGCGCCAGCGCCGCTTCGGCGCTGTCCATCGCGGTGTGGTGCAGCACGATCAGATGCGGGCGCAGCCCGCCGCGTCGCGGGCCGCAATTGGGCGAGAGATGCGCCACGACGTCAGGCGCGCGGGTCATGTTTCAGCCCTGGGCGGCCCGGCGGAAGGGCGATGGGTCCCAGTCGCAGGCAAAGCCGTCGCCATCCGGGTCCATCCCCAAGCGGTCCTTTTCAGGGCCACCGGCGGAGAGAAAGGCGATCTGCGCCTGATCGGCATGACCATATTCGGCACAGGCCCGTTCATATTTGCGCGCCTTGTTAAAGCCGATGCGGCTATAGAGTTTCTGTCCGACGGACTGCGTTGTCTGCAGCGCATAGGCCACGATATTGGGGCCACTGTCGCGCCGCTCGGGCAGGGCTTCGGGCCGTACGACCTGATATTGCGCGCGGTTCGCGGCGACACGGGCGGCGTCATCCTCAATGCTGCGCTGGTCCGAGACGGCGTCGAAGTTGTTCTCATTCGAGATGCCGACGGAATTGACCACCGCAGGGGCCGGGTTCGACGGGCTGGCGTTTATGAGCGCGCCGCCGGGGCGGGTGGCGGCAAGCACGCGGGCGGTCTCAGCCGCGGTGGCTTCGGGGGAGCCCGCTTCGGGGGCCGGGGTCGCGGTCGGCGTGGAAGCGGCGATGGCGCTGTCGATATTGCTGCCCGCCAGCGCCGCATCGCGGGCGCGTTGCTCGGCCTCGAAATCGCCATCGCCAAAGCCCACGCCGCGCCCGGAGTCGGGAATGGCCGGTTGGCAGGCCGCCAGAAGACCGCCCGCCGTGATCGCTAGAAGTGTCCGTGTGATCATCTGATCCGCTCTTGCCTAATGACTAACGTCCGCGGGTTTACCACCATTTCTCAGGCTTGGCCACAAAACCGGCGGCCCGTTCCAGCGCATAGGCGGAGGACAGCAGGTCTGCCTCTTCCCATGGCCGCCCGATCAGCTGCAGCCCGAGCGGCAGACCCGTCGCGCTTTGACCCGTGGGCAGGGCGACACCGGGCAGACCGGCGAGGTTCACGGTCACGGTGAAGACGTCGTTGAGATACATCGCCACCGGGTCTGCGTCCTTCATCTCACCCAGACCGAAGGCCGCCGAGGGGGTGGCCGGGGTCAGGATGCTGTCGATGCCCTGGGCAAAGACGTCTTCGAAGTCTTTCTTGATCAGGGTGCGGACCTTGCGGGCGCGGTTGTAATAGGCGTCGTAGAAACCGGCCGAAAGCACATAGGTGCCGACCATCACGCGGCGCTGCACCTCATGGCCGAAACCTTCGGCGCGGGTCTTCTCGTACATCTCGGTGATGCCGTCGCCGTGGTCGAGCTTGGCGCGGTGGCCAAAGCGCACGCCGTCATAGCGGGCGAGGTTCGAGGACGCCTCGGCGGGGGCGATGACGTAATAGGCGGGCAGGGCGTATTTCGTATGCGGCAGTGAGATGTCGACGATCTCGGCGCCCGCGTCCTTCATCATGGCGATGCCGTCTTGCCAGAGCTTTTCGATCTCGGCGGGCATGCCCTCCATGCGGTATTCGCGCGGGATGCCGATTTTCTTGCCGCGGATGTCGCCGGTCAGCGCCGCTTCGAAATCCGGCACCGCGAGATCGGCGCTGGTGCTGTCCTTGGCGTCATGGCCGCACATGGCCTCCAACATGATCGCCGCGTCGCGCACGGTCTTGGTCATCGGCCCGGCTTGGTCGAGCGAGGAGGCGAAGGCGACGATGCCCCAGCGGGAGCAGCGGCCATAGGTCGGCTTGATCCCTACGGTGCCGGTGAAAGCCGCAGGCTGGCGGATCGAGCCGCCGGTGTCGGTGCCGGTCGCGGCGAGGCAGAGGTCAGCCGCCACGGCGGCGGCGGAGCCACCCGAGGAGCCGCCCGGTGTCAGTTCCGCTGTGTCACCCTCGCGACGCCAGGGGTTCACCGCATTGCCATAGACGGAGGTCTCGTTCGACGAGCCCATGGCAAATTCATCCATGTTGAGCTTGCCCAGCATCACAGCACCACTGTCTTTCAGCTTTTGGCTGACGGTGCTTTCATACTCGGGCAGAAAGCCTTCGAGGATACGGCTGCCGGCTTGGCTCGGCACGCCTTTGGTGCAGAAGAGGTCTTTGATGCCGATGGGCAGGCCGCACATGGCGGGGGCGTCGCCTTGCTTGATCCGCGCGTCTGCGGCGCTGGCCTGTTCCATCGCGATCTCGGGCGTGCGGTGCACAAAGGCATTGAGCGCGCCGGCGCCGTCGATGGCCTTGAGGCAGGCTTCGGTCAGGTCGCGGGATGTGGTTTCACCCTTGCGCAGGGCATCGCGGGCCTCGGCGAGGCCGAGTTTGTTCAGATCACTCATTATTCCACCACCTTCGGCACGGCAAAGAACCCTTCACGGGCATCGGGCGCATTGGCCAAGACGCGGTCCTGCTGGTCACCATCGGTGACCACATCCTCGCGCCGTTTCAGCCGTTGCGGGGTGACAGAGGTCATCGGCTCCACGCCCTCGACATCCACTTCGCCCAGCTGTTCGATAAAGCCGAGGATATTGTTGAACTCTTCCGCCAGCGCCGGAAGCGCATCGGGTTCGACCTTGATCCGGGCCAGTTTCGCCACGCGTGCGGCGGTGTTTTCGTCGATCGACATGAACATCTCCATCTCTTTGTTGGTCCTCTACCGCTCCGGGGCGGGCCTCGCAAGGGTTTGGGGGCGGTTTGGAAGGGGAGGGCCAGCGCCTGACCGCGGGTTGGCGATCCCCGGTGGCCTCGTGCCACTTTATGCCTCAGCCAAGATGTGTGTTCGAGAGGTCGCACCCAGCCTCGCCAAATCGCCTACCCGTCCGGGCGGGCAGGCGATGGCCCGGCGCCTTCGGCTTGATTCCGGGCCAGCTGGTTTCAAAGACGTTGCGATTGAGGCTGTGGCCAAGGGAGCAATCTCATCATTAGGCATCGTCGTCTGATCGCCGCGCCAAAGGTGCGTCATGATTGACGGCCCGCCTGCGCCGTCACGGTCGACGGCCCGGCGCCTACGGCTCGATTCCGGGCCGGAGTGGCAGAGGGAACCGTCTTCTTGATTCCGTCGCAAGGACGCGCAAGTCTACGGCAAGCAACAACCTCAGGAGGCCCCCATGAACATCATCTGGCTCGGCCACGGCTCATTCCGCATCGAGATCGAAGATCAGGTCCTGCTCATCGACCCCTGGCTCAACGGCAACCCGATGCTGGGCGAAGACCAGCATGCCGAGGCCATAAAGGGCGCCACGCAGATCCTCGTTACCCATGGCCATTTCGACCACACCCAGGACATCGCCGATATCGCCAGCCGCACCAATGCGCCGGTCGCGGGCATGTATGAGCTGATGGCCTGGTTCGAGGGGCGGGGCGTCGAGAATTGCACCGGTTTCAACAAGGGCGGCACGATCCGCGCGGGCAATGTCGCGGTGACCATGGTCCCGGCCTCGCATTCCTCATCGGTGGATGGCGAGAACGGGCCGATCTACACCGGGATGGAGACCGGTTTCATGATCTCGGGCGAAGACCACACGATCTACCACTCCGGCGACACGGCGATCATGGCGGATATGGATTGGATGGGCGATTATCACAAACCCGACATCGGCATCCTCTCGGCGGGCGGGCATTTCACCATGGATATGGCGCAGGCCGCCTATGCCGCGAAACGCTACTTTGATTTCAAGACCGTCATCCCCTGCCACTACCGCACCTTTGACCTATTGGAGCAATCGGCAGAGGCGCTGGCCGAGGGGCTGCCCGGTGTCGATGTGGTCGAGCCGCAGGTGATGCAGCCGATCAAGCTCTGACCGGCCACGCCGCAAGCCCCGCTGTCCGGCAAAGACATCGGGGGGCGGCTTCATTCAGGAACGGGGGCGGGAGATAAAAAAGACGGCGCCGCCAGATCGGATGTGCAAAGCAGGTTTCCCTGCACCTCAAAGCGCATTGACGTGACCCCTATGGGGCCTTTCATCCTATGGTCTGCCAGAAGGGTGGAAAGCCCTTTGGCGCAATCGCGATTGCCGAGCGTTCTACGCCCCTGCGCTTACCAAGGGCTGACCGCAGCGTGCGCAGACGCCGCAACGCTGTTGCCTTGCGCCGCCATAGCCGTGATACATAAGGCCAACCTGCTGGGGGAAATACCATGTCTGCCAAAGTAAGTGCCGCCATCCTGATCCTGCTGACCACCGCCTGCGTGCCGATGCAGCAGGCGCAGCCGACGGGGAGCGTCGGCTTTACCGGGCTCGGCGGGGACCGTCCGGTGATCTATCCGGTCGACCCTCTGATCTGGCAGCCAAACTGACCGACGCCCCGCGCCATGCCCAAAGAAGGTCACTACATCAACCGCAGCAACTGGCTGCGCGCCGCCGTCTTGGGGGCGAATGATGGCATCGTGTCCTCGGCCAGCCTGTTGGTCGGGGTCAGTGCGGCGGGCATGACCCATGACAATGTGGTGCTGACCGGGCTTGCCGGTCTCACCGCCGGCGCGCTGTCGATGGCGGCGGGGGAATATGTCTCGGTCTCGGCCCAGGCGGATGTGGAACAGGCCGATCTGGAGCGCGAGCGTGTCGCGCTGATCGAGGACCCGGATTATGAGCTCAGCGAATTGGCCGAAGGGCTGGAGAATCGGGGGGTCGAAAGTGACCTCGCGCTCGAAGTCGCCGCCCAGATGACCGATCACGACGCTCTGGGCGCCCATGCGCGGGAAGAGCTGGGGATGTTCGGCCTTGCCGGGCAGGCCGACCCTTTGCAAGCCGCGGGCGCATCCGCGGCAGCTTTCGCATTGGGCGGCGGGCTGCCGCTCTTGGCGGCGATCCTTGCGCCGCAGGGGCTGCGCGGCGGGGTGGTGGCGCTTGTGGCCGGGCTGGCGCTGGTGCTGCTCGGGGCCGGCGGCGCCGGGCTGGGCGGCGCGCCGCTCTGGCCTGCGGTGCGGCGGGTGGTGTTCTGGGGCGGGCTGGCCATGGGTGTGACCGCCGCCGTCGGCCAGATCTTTGGCGCCGCGGGCTAACAGGCCACGGGCCGCCCATGAAAAAGGGCCGGTCCCTTTCGGAACCGGCCCCTGTGTTTTCTACCGCCGTAAGGCTTATTCGCGATTGCCGAAGAGCGACAGCAGCATCATGAACATGTTGATGAAGTCCAGATAGAGGCTGAGCGCGCCCATGATCGCGGACTTGCCAAGCCATTCGGTGTCGCCGTGATGCGCATGGGCCAGATATTCGGTCTTGATCTTCTGCGTGTCATAGGCGGTCAGCCCGGCAAAGATCAGAACACCAATCGCAGAGATCGCAAACATCAAGGCCGAGGAGGCGAGGAAGATGTTCACAATCGACGCCACGATCAGGCCGATCACACCCATGATCAGGAAGCTACCCCAGCCGGAGATGTCCTTCTTGGTGGTGTAGCCCCAGAGCGACAGGCCCGCGAAGGCGATCGAGGTGATCAGGAAGACCTGCGCGATGGAATAGCCGGTGAACACCAGGAAGATCGAGCTGATCGAAATGCCCATCACGGCGGCGAAGACATAGAACACCGTCTGCGCCGTGGCGGCAGACATTTTGTTGATCATCGCGCTAAAGCCGAAAACAAAGGCCAAGGGCGCGAACATCACGACCCATTTCAGCGGCGAGGCATAGAGCGCATAGCCAAGCTGCGTGAGGTATTTATCCTGGCTCAACTGTGCCACGGCAGCGGATGGGTCCGTGGTGACCGACAGGCCCGAAATGGCCCAAGCGGCGGCAAAGGTGATGAGCATGCCGATCGACATGGTGCCATACACCTTGTTCATATGCGCGCGCAGACCCTCATCGATCGCGGAGGCGCGCGACCCGGTGGTTGAGCGAATTGTATTGACGTCAGCCATTTAGTGACTCCCATTGGCAAAGTTGCGTGCCGATAGCGCAGCGGCACGTTGTTGCGTCGAATATCGGGTCTGAAGGCTTGGAATTCAAGTCTCTTGACCGCTGATCATGGGCGCTTTTTTAGGCTGATTTTCGGCGCCAAACGGGGGCTGCGGCGCGGTTATCCCGCCGATTTGAGCGGCTACAGAAAATCCTTGACAGACCATCGGGCGGGGGAGGCAGCCGCTTCGGCGTCATATCGGCGGTTTTTTTCCTATCGCCCTGCCGCCCCCGCACGTCCGTTTCCGCCCGCTTTACTTGCTGTCTGGCGCTTTGGCGCTGCTCCGGGCAGCCCGTCTCAAGCATCGCCAAGAACTCTTTGATATACGGCGGATTCATCTTCGGGTTGCTCTCCCACGACGCGAATGAAATGCAGGGCCAAGCTGTTGCAGGAGCGTCTCTCGCGGCCTACGCGGCGGGCGGTTCTGCCTGTGGTTGCCGGGGGACAGGGGCCGTCGTGGATCACAGTTGCGCGAAATGACTTTGAAGAATGCCGTGCAACCGGTATGTTTGTTATGCGGTCCTTGGTTCAACCTCTGCGGTACCGCGGCACAGTGGGGCGAACGGTTATTTCGCCGTTAAACAGGGGGCGGCACAGGATGGGTGCCTTCAACAAGGAGTAGCAAGATGGTTCATGTGGTGGATGTGCATGTTGGCAAGCGTATTCGACAGCGCCGCTGGCTCACGGGGATGACCCAGCAAAAGCTGGCAGAGATGGTGGGCATCAAGTTCCAGCAGATACAGAAATATGAGACCGGCGCGAACCGCGTCAGTGCCTCGCGGCTTTGGGATATCGCGGACGCGCTTGGCGTGCCGGTGTCGTTCTTTTTCGAAGGGCTGAAGGAAGACGGTAGCGAAGCCGCCTCGGAAGAGGGGCTGCCGACCGATTTGATGGGCGATAAAGAGGCGATGGAACTGGTGCGGTCCTATTACGCGATCCCCGAAAACCAGCGGCGGCGCCTGTTTGAACTGGCGCGTGTGCTGAGCGACGTGGCTTGATCGCGGCTTTGGTTTGCCTTCAAGGGGCTACGGGCCGTTCCGGCGCGGAAACGCGGTGGCATTTGCGGGCTAAGGCTTGCGCAGCGACCTGCAAACTGCCAAGCCTTTGATATGGTGAACACGACTGATTTTGACCCCGATATCCGCCGCGTGGCGCATTTGATGGCGGATGCGGCGCGGGCTGTGATCTTGCCCTATTTTCGCGCGCTTGATCTGATTGCTGACAACAAGCTCGGCGCCGGTTTCGATCCGGTGACAGAGGCCGACCGCGCCGCCGAACGCGCCATGCGCGAGGTGCTGGCCCGCGAGCGGCCTGCCGATGGCATCTTGGGGGAGGAATATGGCGCGCAGCCGGGGGTGTCAGGGCTGACATGGGTGTTGGACCCGATCGACGGCACCCGCGGTTTTCTGAGCGGCACGCCCACCTGGGGTGTGCTCATTGCGGTCAGCGATGTGTCGGGGCCGTTTTATGGCCTCATCGACCAGCCCTATATCGGGGAACGTTTCGAAGGCGCGCCGGATGGGGCCACGATGACCGGCCCGCAGGGGTCGCGCCCTCTGGCCACACGTACGCCACGCGACCTGCGGCAAGCCATTGTTTTCACGACTTTTCCCGAGGTTGGAAATGCCGAGGAAGCCGCCGCCTTTCGGGCCGTGGCGTCGCAGGCTTTGCTGACCCGCTACGGGATGGATTGCTACGCCTATGCTCTGGTCGCGGCGGGGCAGGTCGATCTGGTGATTGAAGCGGGGCTCAACGCCTATGACATTCAGGCCCCGATCGCGGTGGTGCAGGCCGCAGGCGGGATCGTGACCGACTGGCAGGGCAACCCGGTGCATGAAGGCGGCTGCGCCGTGGCGGCGGCCAATGCAGAGATTCACGCGCAGGCTTTGGCGCTCCTCTCGCGGAGGTAAGCCGCCCGCGTTGACGGAAGCCGCCGCCTGTCGTTATAGACAGGGCAGGCCGGTTCTCATGCCCGTTTTCCACCGGCCCCACATTCTTCATGAGACGGGCAGGTGAAGAGTGTGTGACCTATGGCCGAAATCCTCATCCGCGCGGCGGACCATCTTGTAACCATGGACGACGACCGCCGCGAGCTTGCCGGCGCTGACCTGCTGCTGCGCGACGGGGTGATTGTCGAGATCGGGGCGGGCTTGCAGAGCACCGGCGCGGTGGTCGAGGCCAAAGGCTGCGTCGTGACCCCGGGCTTGGTCAACACCCACCACCATCTCTACCAAAGCATGACCCGCGCGGTGCCCGGCGCACAGGACGCGCTGCTTTTTGGCTGGTTGCAACGGCTCTATCCGATCTGGGCGCGCATGGGGCCGGAGCATATGTTCGTCTCGGCGCAGATCGGGCTGGCGGAACTGGCGCTGTCGGGCTGTAGCCTGAGTTCGGACCATCTTTATCTCTATCCCAACGGCGTGCGGCTCGAAGATACGATCCACGCGGCTGCCGAATTGGGGCTGCGGTTTCACCCCACCCGGGGCGCGATGAGCATTGGCGAAAGCGATGGCGGCTTGCCGCCCGATCTGCTGGTCGAGCGAGAGGCGGCGATTCTGGAGGACAGTATCCGCGTGGTCGATGCCTTCCACGATCCCGCCGAAGGCGCGATGTGCCGGGTCGGCCTCGCGCCCTGTTCGCCGTTTTCCGTAGGCCGCGAGCTGATGCGCGACACCGCGCTGCTGGCCCGCGACAAGGGGGTGATGCTGCACACCCATCTGGCCGAGAATGCCGAGGATGTGGCCTATTCGCTTGCGACATTCGGTTGCCGTCCGGGGCAATATGCCGAAGATCTGGGCTGGCTCGGCGATGATGTGTGGCATGCGCATTGCGTGGAGCTTGATGCGGGGGAGATCGATCTTTTCGCCCGCAGCCGCACCGGGGTGGCGCATTGTCCCTGTTCGAATTGCCGTCTGGGCTCGGGCATCGCGCCGCTGCGGGCGATGCTGGATGCGGGGGTGCCGGTGGGGCTGGGGGTCGACGGTTCGGCCAGCAATGACAGCGGCAATCTGGCGGCAGAGGCGCGACAGGCGATGCTGCTTCAACGGGTGGCGCGCGGCGCCGATGCGATGAGCCCGCGCACAGCGCTGGAGCTGGCCACGCGGGGCGGGGCGGATGTGCTCGGGCGGCGCGATTGCGGGCGGCTGGCGGTCGGCAAACGCGCCGATGTGGCGATCTGGGATGTCTCGGGCGTCGCCAGCGCGGGCAGCTGGGACCCGGCTGCGCTGCTTCTTGCTGGCCCGACCGCGGTGCGCGACCTTTTTGTTGAGGGCCGGCAGGTGGTGCGCGATGGTCAGGTCATGACGATTGATCTGGCCGCACAGGTGGCGCGGCAGAATGAACTGGCAAGGGGGCTGGCTGAATGAAACAGGTTTCCGGGGCGATACTCGCGCTGGCGGCGCTGCCGGCTTTGGCCGATCCGATGGGGGTAGAGGCGGTCAATGCGCTGCGCGATGTGAAAGGGCTGGAGCCGCTGAGCTATAACAGCCAGTTGGAGCAGGCGGCAGAGGCCCATGCCCGCGATATGGCGCAACATGGGTATTTCGGTCACCAAGGGCGCGATGGCGCGACCGTGGGGGACCGGGTGACGGCGGCGGGGTATAAATGGTGCTTTGTGGCCGAGAATGTCGCCAAGGGGCAGCGGTCTTTGGAGGCGGTGATGACGGGCTGGACCAATTCACCGGGGCATTATCGCAATATGGTCGAGACCCGCGCCCGGGAGATGGGGCTGGCGCGGGCAGGGGATGATGTGTGGGTAATGGTCCTGGCCGCGCCCTGTTGAGGCGACGCGGCCTCGCCACCGCCCGTGGTTATTGGGTCTGACCGACACGTTTTCCCGCGACCCAGACATCCTTCACCGCCCGATCATCGCCCATCATGATCGTTGCAAAAAGGCTCTCCCAGATATCCTTCGCCGCGTCATGCCGCTGCGCAATCGCGGGGGTGGAGTCGAGCGACAGCACGGTGATATCCGCCTCCATCCCCGCGGCCAGCCTGCCCACCTGATCCTGCAGATGCAGCGCGCGGGCCGAGCCTGCGGTGCCGAGCCAGATCAACTGCGCCGCGTGCAGCGGTGTCCCGCGCAGCTGGCCGACCTCATAGGCCGCCGCCATGGTCCGCAGCATCGAAAAGGACGAGCCGCCGCCGGTATCCGTGGCCAGCGCGAGGGGGATGTCGCGCTGCGCAAGCCCGGTCATGTCGAAGAGGCCCGAGCCGATGAAAGTGTTTGAGGTCGGGCAATGCACCAGCGCGCCGCCGACTTCCGCCAGCCGGTCAATCTCGCGCGGCTCAAGGTGGATGGCATGGCCGTAGAGACCGCGTTCGCCCAGAAGCCCATGCGCCTCATAGGTGTCGAGGTAGTCGCGGGCCTCGGGGTAGAGCTCCCGCACCCATGCGATCTCATCGGTCTGCTCGCTGAGATGGGTCTGCATCAGACAGCCTGGATGTTCCGCCCAAAGCGCGCCGAGCGCCGAAAGCTGCTCGGGCGTCGAGGTGGGCGAGAAACGCGGCGTGATCGCATAGCTCGCACGTCCCTTGCCGTGCCACCGCGCGATCAGCGCTTTGCTGTCGTCATAGGCCGATTGCGCCGTGTCGCGCAGACCGTCGGGGGCGTTGCGGTCCATACAGGTCTTGCCCGCCACGATGCGCTGGCCCCGATCCGCCGCCGCCTGGAACAGCGCATCGGCGCTATGCGGGTGGATCGTACAATAGGAGGCGGCGGTGGTGGTGCCATGGGCCAGTGTCAGGTCGAGATAACGCGAAGCGATCTCTTCGGCATAGGCCGGGTCCGACAGGCGCATCTCTTCGGGGAACGTATAGCTGTTCAGCCAGTCAATCAGCCGTTTGCCCCAAGAGGCGATGATCGCGGTCTGCGGGTAATGCACATGGGCATCAACGAAACCCGGGCAGATCAGCGCATCGGTGTAGCTTGTCACCTCGGCCTGCGGATGGGCGGCACGCAGGGTCTCGGCATCGCCCACGGCGGCGATATGGCCATTTTCGATCAGCACCCCGCCATTGGTGTCGATCTGAACGGCATCTTCCCAGGCGGTCTGCATCGGGTTGCCGGAATAGGTGAGCGTCGCGCCCAAAAGGAGTCGTTGATTTGTCATGCCAATGGTTTAGGTGACGCCGGGACGGGGAACAATAGCGAAGCGGCCCGGGCGGCATTGTGCGAGACAGGGCGCTTGCCTATTGTCGGCCCCACGACCACCACAGGCAGGAGACGGCTGGATGTCAGAGCAGATCGAAGAACTGGATCCGACAGCCGCCCCCGAGGATCGGGCCGAGGCCTATATGCTTGATCGCAAGGCGGTGGCCGCGATCCTTGAGACGGTGCATGCCGGGGATCAGGCGCATCTGACCCAGTTGATGGAGCCGCTGCATGCGGCGGATATCGCGGACCTTTTGGAGCAGATTGACGAGGCCGACCGGGCGGCGCTGATCCGGCTTTACGGGCAGGAGTTTGACGGCGAGATCCTGTCGGAACTCGACGAGTCGATCCGCGAGGAAGTGATCTCGATCCTGACGCCGCAGGTGTTGACCCAGGCGGTGCGCGAGCTTGACAGCGACGATGTGGTCGATCTGATCGAGGATCTGGAGGACGACCAGCAGGAAACCATCCTCGACGCGCTGGAGGAAACCGACCGGGTTGCCGTCGAACAGGCGCTGAACTGGCCGGAGTATTCCGCAGGCCGGATGATGCAGCGCGAAGTGGTCATGGCGCCGGAGCATTGGACGGTGGGCCAGGCCATCGACCACCTGCGCGCCACAAAGGAAGAAGACCTGCCGGATCAGTTTTACCACATCGTCATGGTCGACCCGCGGCTGCGGCCGCTGGGCAATGTCACGCTGGGCAAGCTGATGCGCTCGCGCCGCGAGACCCGGCTGGCGGATATTCTGGAGGAAACCTTTCAGATCATCCCCGCGACGCGGGCCGAGGCCGATGTCGCCTATGCTTTCAACCAATACCATCTGATCTCGGCCCCCGTGGTGGACGAGGAAGGGCGGCTTATTGGGGTGATCACCATCGATGACGCGATGGCGGTGCTGGACGAAGAACATGAGGAAGACATTCTGCGTCTGGCCGGTGTGGGCGAGGGGTCACTGTCGGACCGGGTGTCGGAGACCACGAAACAGCGGCTGCCCTGGTTGGCGGTGAACCTTGTGACGGCGATTGCGGCCTCCATGGTGATCTCTCAGTTCGAGGCGGCGATTGCGCAGATCGTGGCGCTGGCGGTGCTGATGCCGATCGTGGCCTCGATGGGGGGCAATGCCGGGACGCAGAGCCTTACGGTGGCGGTGCGGGCGATTGCGACCAAGGATTTGACCGGCTCCAACGTCTGGCGGGTGATCCGCCGCGAATGTCTGGTGGGGCTGGTCAACGGGCTGATCTTTGCCCTGATCATGGGGATCGTCGGGGTGGTCTGGTTTGGCTCGCCGGCGCTTGGATATGTCATTGCCGCCGCCATGGTGATCAACCTTGTGGTGGCCGGGCTTGCGGGGACGGGGATCCCGATCTTGCTGGAGCGGATCGGGGTCGACCCGGCGCTGGCCTCGGGGGCCTTTGTGACGACGGTGACGGATGTGGTGGGTTTCTTTGCCTTCCTCGGTCTTGCCGCCTGGGTGCTCTTGTGAGCGCCGCGGCGGGCGGCAAGGCGGCGGCGCGCGCGGCGGCTTTCGCCCGGCGCAAGCCATTGTTTGAACAGGCGACGCCGGCGCAGGCGGGGTACCTCTCGGAAGTGCTGGCGGGCTACCGCGGGGTGCCGCTTTCGGGCTTCATGCCGATCCGGACCGAGATTGATCCGCGCCCGGCGATGGCCGAGGCCTCGGCGCATGGGCCGGTCGGCGTGCCGGTGATCACCCGGCCCAACCACCCGCTGTCCTTTTCGCGCTGGACGCCGGAGACGCCGATGGTGGCGGGGACATTTGGCGCGATGATCCCGGAGCATAATGATTTTTTCGAGCCGGAGATCGTGATCCTGCCGCTTTTGGCGTTCAACCGCAGGGGTGCGCGGCTGGGCTATGGCGGGGGCTTCTATGACCGAACGCTGGCGATGCTGCGCGCCCGGCGGGCAACCATGGCCATCGGTTTCGCCTTTGCCGGGCAGGAATGGGATGACATTCCGCTGGAAGCGACCGATGAGCCATTGGATTTGATCGTGACCGAGGCCGGGGTGATCGAAGTGGGAACATCGGTCTGATCTGCGGGCCGCCGCGCGGTCAGGTGGAATAAGACTTGCTGCGGCGGGCTCGGCGTCCTAACCCATAGCCCATGAAAATTCTATTCCTTGGCGATGTGATGGGCCGGGCCGGACGGCGGGCGATCACAGAAAATCTCACCCGGCTGCGGCGCGACTGGAAGCTCGATTTCATTGTGGTGAATGGCGAGAATGCCACCGGCGGCATGGGCCTGTCGGGGGCGCATGCAAAGACCCTGCTGGAGGCCGGGGCGGATTGTCTGACCCTGGGCGATCATGCCTTTGACCAAAAGGACATGCTGAGCTTTATCGAGCAGGAACCGCGGGTGATCCGGCCGCTGAACTTTTCCAAATCCGCCCCGGGCAGGGGCGCGCGGCTGTTCACGGCGCAGAACGGCAAGAAGGTTCTGGTGACCCAGGCGCTTGGGCAGGTCTTTATGAAACGGCCCTTTGATGATCCTTTCTCGGCGCTTGAGCCGGTGTTGAAGGCGCATCCGCTGGGCGGGTTGGCGCAGGCGATCATCGTCGACATGCATTGCGAGGCGACGAGCGAGAAAATGGCCATGGGCCATTGGTGCGACGGGCGGGCGAGCCTTGTGGTCGGCACCCATACCCATGTGCCGACGGCGGATGCGATGCTGCTGCCGGGCGGCACCGGCTATCTGACCGATGCGGGCATGTGTGGCGATTATCATTCGGTGATCGGCATGGAGAAGACCGAGCCGCTGCGGCGTTTCATCACCGGCATGCCAAAGGAGCGTTTCACCCCCGCCAATGGCGAAGCGACCCTGTCGGGGGTCTATATCGAGACCGATGACCGCAGCGGGCGTGCCACGCGGATTGTGCCGGTGCGCGACGGGGGTGCTTTGCAGGCCAGCGCGCCCTGAAAACGGACCCTGGGGCGCGCCGCGTGATGCTTGCGCCATGCGCGGCAATCAGGGTAACTGGACAACGCGCCTTTGCCCGAACGACAGGTTCTTGATGGAATTCTTCAGCTTCTCTCCGATGGAGACGTCGGTGCTCACTTTGGTGGTCGTCGGCATGATGTTCGTGCTTTTCCTGCGCGAAGCCTTTCCGACCGAAGTGGTTGCCATCGCCGGGGCGGCCCTGTTGCTGGCGCTTGGTGTGCTGCCCTATGACGATGCGCTGGAGGTGCTGTCGAACCCCGCGCCCTGGACCATTGCGGCGATGTTTATCAT
>NZ_JBFQYJ010000008.1:0-149186 GCF_040933935.1 Sulfitobacter sp. PS-8MA
AACCATGGTGATCGCCGTGATCGTGGCCGTGGTCTTTTCCTTCGGGTTGAACTGGCTCTTTGCCGAGGTCTTTAACGTGTTCCTGCCGCGCGGAGGCCGTTGAGATGGAAGATTTCCTGTCTGGCCTGTCGCAGATTTTCACCCTGTCGACGCTGATCTACATGCTCGCCGGCTCCATCGCCGGGATCATCGCGGCGGCGATCCCGGGCTTTACCGTGACCATGGCCATCGTGCTGACCCTGCCGCTGACCTTTGCCATGGAGCCGTTGCAGGGCATCGCGGTGATGCTCTCGGTCTATGTGGGCGGCTATACCGGCGGGCTGATTTCGGCCGCACTTCTGGGCATTCCCGGCACGCCGTCGTCGGTCGCCACCACCTTTGACGCCTTCCCAATGGCGCGGCGGGGCGAGCCCGGGCGGGCGCTGTCGCTCGGGGTTTGGGCCTCCTTCTTTGGCACCATTCTATCGACCGTCGTGCTGATCGTCGCGGCACCGCCCTTGGCGATGTTCGCGGTCAAGCTGGGGCCTTGGGAGTATTTCTCGCTTATTGTCTTTGCCCTGACGATCGTTGCCAGCCTTGTCGGCGACAGTGTGATCCGGGGCATCCTTGCGGGGCTGATCGGTCTGGCGATTTCCACCGTGGGCAGTGATCCGATCATGGGGCGTCCGCGCTTTGATTTCGGGATCGAGATGCTCACGGCGGGCTTGCCCTTCCTTGTCGTCTTGATCGGTATCTTCGCGATCTCGCAGCTGGTCTCCGAGGTCGAGGACGCCAAATCGGTGCGTTCTGGCAATGCGCTGGTCACCGGGGCCATCGACTTTCAGACCTGGAAGGTGATGAAAGAGGTGCTGATGCGCCCGGTGAACCTTGTCCGCTCGTCCATCGTCGGCGTGCTCATCGGCGCGCTGCCGGGGGCGGGCGGGTCGATCGCCAACCTTGTGGCCTATGATCAGGCCAAACGCGCCTCCAAAACGCCCGAAGCGTTCGGCAATGGTCACCCCGACGGCGTCGTCGCGTCGGAAGCGGGCAACAGTGCCACGGCGGGCGGGGGGCTGATCCCGCTTATCGGTCTGGGCATTCCCGGCTCGGCTGTCGATGCGATCCTGATGGCCTCGCTGATGGTGCATGGCATCTCCGTCGGGCCGCGGCTGATTATGGATCACGGCGATCTGGTCTACGGCATGTTCATCGCCATGGCCGTGGCCTCGCTGATGATGCTGGTGGTCTCGGTCCTGTCGTTGCGGGTGTTTTTGCGGGTTGCTTCGGTGCCGAAATGGCTGATCGTGCCGGTGGTGATGACCTGCTGCGTCGTCGGGTCCTTTGCGCTGAACAACCGGGTGACCGATCTCTACCTGCTCGGCTTTATCGGGGTGGCGGGCTACACGCTGCGCGCCCTGGGCTATTCGCTGGCGCCGCTGGTGCTCGGCGTGATCCTTGGCCCGATTGCGGAAACCAACCTGCGCCGGGCGTTGATGACCGACGGTGATCCAACGCTGTTTCTCACGCGGCCCATCAGTCTGCTGTTTCTGCTGGCGGCTGTCTTGTCCATCGGCTGGGCGGTGCGCGCCCATCTGAAGAAAAATCAAACAACCGAGAGGACCGAAGATGCGCCTGCGTCATGATCCCGTCTACCCGTCCCGCCGTTCGCCCGTTCTGGCCGAAAACGTCGTCGCCACCTCGCAGCCCCTGGCCACGCAGGCCGGTCTGACGATCCTGCAACAGGGCGGCAATGCGGTGGACGCCGCCATCGCCACCGCCGCCGCGCTCACGATTGTCGAGCCCACCGGCAACGGGCTTGGCTCCGACGCCTTTTGCATCCTCTGGGACGGCGAGAAACTGCACGGGCTCAACGCCTCGGGCCGCGCGCCTGCGGCCTGGTCGCCCGAGCGTTTCCCCGATGGGATGCCGCAGCACGGCTGGGACAGTGTCACCGTGCCGGGGGCGGTCAGCGCCTGGGTGGAACTGTCGGAAAAATTCGGCACGCTCGACCTCGCCACCGTGCTCGCCCCCGCAATCCGCTATGCCGAAGAGGGGTTCATCGTCTCCCCGGTGATCGCCCGGCTGTGGGAAAAGGGGGCCGAGGTGCTGGGCAAACAGCCCGGTTTCGCCGAATGCTTTATGCCCGGTGGCCGCACGCCGCAAGCCGGGGAGCGGTTCCGCAACCCCGGTGCCGCGCGCAGCCTGCGCCTGATTGCCGAGACCAAGGGCAAAGCCTTCTACGAAGGCGAGCTGGCCGAAGAAATCGCGGCTTTCGCCAAGGCCAATGGCGGCGCGATGACCGTCGAAGACCTCGCCGCGCATCGGCTCGACTGGTGCGGCACCGTCAGCCAGTCTTTTGACGATGTGGAACTGCATGAGATCCCGCCAAACGGGCAGGGCATCGCAGCCCTCATGGCGCTTGGCATGTTGCAGCACACCGATATCCGCGACCACGGCCCTGACGATCTCGCCGCGGTGCATTTGCAGATGGAGGCGGTCAAGCTTGCCTATGCCGATCTGCACGCCTTTGTCGGGGACCGCGACCATATGAACGAGGTCGACGAGACCGCACTGCTCGACCCCGACTACCTCAAATCCCGCGCCGCGCTGATCGCGGCCGACAAGGCGCAGGACTTTGGCGCGGGCGCGCCCAAGCGCGGCGGCACCGTGTTGATGAGCACGGCGGACGCGAGCGGCATGATGGTGAGCTTCATCCAGTCGAACTACGCCGGCTTCGGCTCGGGCGTGGTGGTGCCGGGCACGGGGATTTCGATGCAGAACCGCGGCTTTGGCTTTACCTGCAAGGCAGGGCATCAGAACCGAGTGGCGGGGGGCAAGCGGCCCTTCCACACGATCATCCCCGGCTTTGCCATGAAGAACGGCGCGCCGCTGATGGCCTACGGCATGATGGGCGGCCCGATCCAGGCGATGGGGCATTTGCAACTGCTGCTGCGCACGCAGCTCTGGGAGCAGGATGTGCAGGTCGCCGCAGACGCGCCGCGCTGGCGCACAATTTCCGGCCTGGATGTGGCCTGCGAGCCGAGCATGGGGGTGGCCTTGATCGACGGGCTGCGCAGGCTCGGCCACCGCATCGAGGTCGAAGCACCCGACAACGCCTTTGGCTTTGGCGGCGCGCAGCTGATTGCGCGCCTGCCCGAAGGCGGTTACATGGCAGGTTCCGATCCGCGCAAGGACGGTCAGGCCGCCGGCTTCTGATCCGGAACGCGGCGCCCCGGGGGCGCCCTGTCACATTTTGCCGAAAAGGCGGGCGCATTCTTATGCGTCCGCTCAATTTTTTTAAGGTGCTTTATGCGTTTTCTCTCCAAGATCGGGATCGATCTTTACATGCTCGTATTGCTTGGAACCGTCGGGCTTGGCGTGGTCCTGCCCGCAGAGGGGCTCGCCGCCGCGCTGCTCAAGGATGTCACCTTCTGGGCGGTGGCGCTCTTGTTCTTCCTTTATGGTGCCAAGCTTGACCCCAGTGCGATCCGGGCCGGGCTGCTGAACTGGCGTCTGCAAGGGCTGAGCCTGATCGCCACCTATGCGATTTTTCCTCTGCTGGGGCTGTTGCTGGTCACGCTCTTTGGCCCGCTGCTCGGCGCCACGGCGGTGCTTGGCTTTCTGTTTCTGGCGGTTCTACCCTCGACGATCCAATCGTCCATCGCCTTCACCTCCATCGCCGGGGGCAATGTGCCGGGGGCGATCTGTGCCGCCTCCTTGTCGAACCTGCTGGGTGTCGTGCTGACCCCCGCGCTGGTGGCGCTGGTGTTGCAGCAGGATGGCGGCGGGGTCGGCTTTGACGCCGTGGTGAAAATCGCGACGCAGATCCTGCTGCCTTTTGTGCTCGGGCAAGTGGCGATGCCTTGGATCGGGGGCTTTATCCGGCGGCACCGGCTGCTGAGCATGACCGTCGACCGGGGCTCGATCCTGTTGATCGTCTATGCGGCTTTCTCTGCCGGGACGGTTTCGGGCCTTTGGGCCACGGTGTCATGGGGCGATCTGGCCGTCATTTCCGGCGTTGTCGTGGTGTTTCTCGCGCTCGCCATGGGGGCGATGGTGCTGGCGGGCAAGGTCTGCGGCCTGCCCGCGCCAGATCGCGCGGCGCTGTTCTATTGCGGCTCGACGAAAAGCCTCGCCTCCGGCCTGCCGATCGCCAGCGCCCTGTTTGCGCCGGAAACGGTTGGCGCGATCGTGCTGCCTCTGATGATCTTCCACATGCTGCAACTGCTGGTCTGCGCCTATTTCTCGCAGCAAAAGGCCGCGCAGGCCATGGCGTAGAATGGGTCAAAGCCGTGACAGGCGGCCCTCATCATCCACGACCCTGAGGTTGCATTCGGCCCCGCTCCACCGCCACAACACGATATTGAGATCGTGGGCGGTGGCGCCTTTCGCATAGCTTCGGATCAGCAGCCCCGCAAAACCCTCCGCGATCAGCCTGCCCGCGAAGTCCTGCGTCGGGACGGGCGCGCCGGCCAGCATCTTTGCCCGCCAGCCCGGATCGGCAAGCGCGTCTTCTGTCATCGCATAAGGCCCAAGAGAGGCCGGGTCCCGGGTGTCGAAAATCGGGCCCAGCTCCGCCCGATAGGAAACCAGAATGGTCGGCTGCAAACTGCCCGCCTGATTGGCCTCGCGCAGCGCGCCGGCGGGATCAAGCGCGGTATAGAGCGCCGGCACCCCTTGGGCGTTGAACCGCCCGCCATAGAGTTCCGCGCCCCGGCCCGACAGCGGGTCGCGGGCATAGACGGGGTTCAGCGCCCGATAGAGCGGCCCGGTAAAACGCCCGGCGTGCAAAGCCATCAGGCAAAGACACCCGCATCTACCGCATCGAGATATTCCAAGACCTGCTGCGCCTTGCCTTCCTGCACAAGCTGCATCGCGGTGCGCCCATCAAAGCCTGCCAGCGGTTCGGAGCGATACCAGGCATAGGCCATCAGCTCGGACCCAAAGCGCGGCTCGACCTTATTGAGCACCTCAACCAACTCGCGCAGGCGGCGCTGTGTTTTGCTGGAGCTGATCCGGGCTCGCCGCTGCACCGCGTCTTTGCCCAGACCCACCGTCAGGGCGATCTCCTCGGCGGAGGTACATAGAGCCGACGCGATTTTCTTGGGCTCGAATTGCCCGCCTTCAGCAAAGTTCGCGATATGCATGGTGCTACCTCACAGTTATCCTGACATTATATAGCGTCAATATTGCCGATTATCAAGGCTGGCGGGGCAGCGGGCGAGGGCCAGCGGGGGCAGGGCCGCAAAAGATGCCGGGCTTTTGACATTCAAACTGTGGTCTTTTCTGTCGGGCAATGTCATGATCCAAAGACACAAAAACGCCGCTTGGGCAGACAACAGCGACATGTGCCTTTGTCCGTTCGATGCTCTCTGCGGCCACCAAGAAAAACAACGGGAGAGACTCCACGATGAATAAATTCACCCTTTTGCTGTCCGCTGCGGCCTTTGCAGGTGCGGCCCCCAGCATTGCTGCCGCCGACTGCGGTGAAGTCAGCATTACCGAAATGACCTTCTCCTCGGCAATCATCACGACCGAGATCGCGACCTTCCTGATGGAGCAAGGCTACGGCTGCGACGTCACGCGGGTGCCCTCTGACACGATCCCTGCGCTGACGTCGCTGGCCGAAAACAACGAGCCTGACATCGTCACCGAGCTCTGGGTCAATTCCGCCGGGGCGCCCTATGAAAAGCTGAAGGAAAACGGCGTCATCGTGGACCTGACCCAAGTGCTGCAACCCGGCGGGTTGGAAGCCTGGTGGATCCCCACCTATCTGGCCGAGGAACATCCGGAGCTTAAGACCATCCAGGGGATTCTGGACAATCCCGAACTGGTCGGCAACCGCTTTAACAACTGCCCCGACGGCGGTTGGGTCTGCAGCATCATCAACCGCAACATCGCCCGCTCCTACGGCTTTGAGGAAGCGGGTATCGAAGTCTTTGACCACGGCGGGGGCGAAACCCTGGCCGCGTCCCTGGCCTCGGCCTATGAGGCCCGCGAACCGTGGTTCGGCTACTATTGGGAGCCGACAGCCCTCATGGGTCGGTTCGACATGACGATGGTCGATATCGGGGACGTCGATCTGGACGCGCATAAAGGCAATCTGAACGAGGATGTCGTCAACCCGGAGCCGAGCGCCTACCCGCCAAGCCTCGTTTACACGGTCGCCACGACAAGCTTTGTCGAGGAAAACCCCGAGATCGCCGAGTTGATGAGCAACATCAGCTTTGAGACCAGCCAAATGAGCGCGCTTCTGGCCTGGAAAGACGAAAACAACGCCTCCGCCGAAGAAGCCGCCGTGCATTTCCTGATGAACAACAAGCCGATCTGGCGCGACTGGATCAACGATGAGGCGCGCGAGAAACTCTCGGCACTGCTCAGCGAATAAGCCCGGCGGTTTGCTGCGGCTATCTCCCTGCGTCACCGAAGGGGTTGCCCGATGGTGAGGCAGGGATTTCGCCAAGGCGCAGCGGACGGGGCATCGGGCCGATAAGCCTAGTTATGTTGCCCTAACGCCTTTCCTCAACCTGTCCCAAAGGGCGGCAGCCATATGGCAGCCGCCCTTTTTCTTTGCCCTGCGCCTCTGTCAGGGTGCAGCCTCAGCCCGCCGCGCGCCGAAAGACTGTTGGAAACCAGTCCTCGCGCAGCTTTTCACCCGGCTTCATCCCATGCCCGGGAAACGGCGGAGAGGTCGGGCCGGGCCGCTCGACATAGCGCGCATCATCCCCCACGAGCCGGAGCGAGAATGCACGGCGGCGGTTTTCGGTGGTGTTTCCGCGCGCGCCGTGAAGGGTGTGGTAGTTGAAGGCGACCGCATCGCCCGGCTCCATCTCCCATTCCTTGATCTCCATACCCTCGGCATCCGGATCGGGAACCGGCATGTATTTGTCGTCATCCGGGTAGAAGCTGGTTTCGGCAAGCCAGCGGGTTGGCAGAACCGGCTTTTCCCAAGCATGGCTGCCGGCAACGCAGCGCAGGCTGTTGCCCTTTACCGGGTCCATGGGCGACCAGAAACTGACGTTTTGAATCCCGTCGACAAAGTAATAGGGGCCATCCTGATGCCATGGCGTGGCTTTTGAGGTGCCCGGCTCCTTGACGAGCACATGGTCGTGGAACAGCTGAACTTGGGTCGATCCCATCAGATCAGCGGCGACCTCGGCAGCGGGCGAGCTGCGGATCACCTCCTCGAACTCCGGAATGCGGGACCAGTTGCAATAGTCATCGAAGAACCGACCGCCTTCGCCTTCCTTGAGGTTCTCGGCGGCATAGGGTCCCGGTTCGGACATATTGCGTTCAATGCCGGCGCGGATCGTCTCGATGTGATCCTTGAACAGTCCTTTCACAAGGACCACGCCGTCTTTCTGGAACGCGTCAATCTGCGCTTCTGTGATCAATGGGTTCATCTTGGCCTCCTCTTTCCTGCTGGACCTTAGCGGCCCTGCCTAATAGGCTGAAATAATATCTAGCAATAAAATGAATAGTCGGATGCTATCTATCAGCCTGCGCCAATATGAATATGTCATTGCGGTCGCGGATGCGGGCTCGATCACCGAGGCCGCGGTGGCGGTACATATCTCGCAGCCTTCGCTGTCGATCGCGCTCAAGGATGTCGAAGCCAAGATGGGGCGCAAGATCTTCGCGCGCCGCAAGGGCTCCGCCACGACGCTGACGCCATTCGGGCATCGGTTCGTGAAACAGGCCCGCCGCGTGATCGACGCCGCCGCGGCGATTGAACGTCTGCCAGACAGCGCGCGGCCTTTTGTCTTGGGATGTTTTGAAGATCTCGCCCCATGGTATCTGACCAAGACCCTCGCAGGGCTGAGCGACAGCTTCCCGGCGGCAGAGTTTCGGGCCTATGAGGGGCGGTTCACCCAATTGGCGCGCGAGATGCGCGAGGGCCGGGTCGATCTGGCGATCACCTATGATATCGGCTTTGATGCCAGCTTCGGGCGGCGCAAGATCAAACAGGTGGCCCCGGTGGTTTTTGTCGCACTGGACCACCCTCTGGCCGCACATGCCGAGGTCGATCTGCGCCAGTTGAACGATTGCCCGCTGATCCTGTCTGCGGAAGAATTATCCTTTGGCTATATCCGCAACCTGCTGGCCGAGTTGGGCCTGAGGCCCGATGTGCGGCATAAGACGTCATCGCTTGAAATGATGCGCTCTCTGGCGGCGAGCGGGGCGGGCGTCGGGATCAGCTATTCAAACCCGCCGACCAATGTCAGCTACGACGGCCAGCCGCTGGTGACAATCCCCATCACCACGGCAGAGGCACGGGCGGATGTCATGCTGCTCTGGGCCAACCCTGCCGAGGCTGATCCCTTCATATCGGAGGTTGTCGAGGCGATTGCTGCCCCCTGAACGAAGCGCCACGCCCCGCACGGGGGGATGAAGGGTAACTTTCATAGTTGACATGAATGAAAGTTATATTTCAAACTCACCAGGAGATTACCTTGGAGAGACCCTGTTGCAACCCTCGATCAGAGCCCAACTTGAAGGCGCCTTGGAGGACGGGTCGAAAGCCGACCGTCTTCTGGCGCGCTATATGCTGGACTCTTGGGGGGGGCTGCCGTTTGAGACCGCCGCAAGCATCGCGCGCACGGTCAAGGTGAGCGAAGCCACGGTCGGGCGGTTCTGCCGGTCCATCGGCTACGGCAGCTTTCGCGATCTGAAGGATCACCTCAAGCACGATATGGGCGATGACCCGTGGCTGATGTCCGACCGGCTGCAAGAGATGCGCAGCGGCGGCGGTGTCGACAGCGCCGCGCTTAACCAAGGGCTACAGTTGGAGATTGCCGCGCTCGTCGGCATCTATGAATTGGCGGGCAGTGCCGAATGGCAAGAAGAGGCCGAGCGTCTGGCGCAGGCGCCTCAGGTCTTTGTGGCCGGGTTTCAGACCGAACGCGGTCTGGCGCAGTATTTCGCCAACCAGATGCAATATCTCCGCGACGGTGTCACATTGCTCGACCTCGCAGGCGGGAACTTTGCCGAAGTCCTGCTGACCGCGCGCCCGGCCCATCTCGTGATATTCGAAGCGCGGCGCTATTCGGTGCTGGCCAAGGACCTCGCCCATGAGGCCCGCGCGGCGGGGGTAACGGTGACGTTGATCACGGATGTCTTCTGCGACTGGGGCCATGAGGCGGCAGATCAGGTTTTCGCGGTGCCCACGCAGTTCAACCAATTCTGGGATTCGACAGCCCAGATGGCGAGCCTGTCCAACCTGCTGATCCATAGCGTCTTTCTAAAGCTGGGGTCCGAGGTGGAGAGCCGGCTCAACCGGATCGCCGATCTCTATGGTCGCTTTACCGGCCATGTCGACCGCCCTGCCCGGCAGGGTGCCAAACGCAAAAATCATACCCAAAACCCCAACAGGAGTGAAGATGATGACCACTAGATTCAAACTGGCCACGGCGCTTTCGACCCTGGCCTTGGCCGCCGGCCTGTCCGCCGCCACTGCCGAGCCGCTGCGGCTGGGGACCGAGGGGGCCTATCCTCCCTTCAACTACATCGAAGCGGACGGCGAGATTGCCGGTTTCGACGTTGAGATCGGGCAGGAGCTTTGCAAGCGGATCGGCGAGGAATGTGAGGTCGTGGCGCAGGATTGGGACGGGATCATTCCCGGTCTGCTGGCCAATAAATACGACTTCATCATCGCCTCCATGTTCATCACCGAAGAGCGCAAGAAACAGGTGGATTTCACCGATCCCTATTACCTTGCCGCGATGACGAACGTCGTGCCCAAAGGGTCGGACATCACCGAATTCACCAATGAGGCGCTTGCCGACAAGATCATCGGCGCGCAGTCCGGCACCACGCAGGCCGACTATATCGAAGCCACCTACCCCGACGCCGATGTGCGCCTCTACCCGACCCAGGATGAGGTCAACCTCGACATGGCGAGCGGTCGGATCGACATGCAGGTGGGCGACATGCTGCCGATGCTGGATTGGACCACCAAGACCGAAGATGGCGCCTGCTGCGAACTGGCCGGTGAGCCGATCACCGATCCGGCATTTGTCGGCGAAGGCGTGGGCATCGCGCTGCGTCAGGAAGACGACGAGCTGCGCGAGAAGCTGAACGCCGCGCTGGCCGAAATGCGCGCGGATGGCACCTATAAGGCCATCAACGACAAGTATTTCGACATCGACGTCTACACGATGAAATGATGACGACCTCCCCCCAATCGGAAGCCTTTTATGTTTGAGTTGCTCTCTTACGGCGATGCCGGCTGGGGGGATGAAATCCTCGCGGGTTTGGCGATCACGATGCAACTTGCCATCGTGACGCTTCCCGTGGGCCTGCTGATCGGTTTCGCGGCGGCCTTTGCCTCCATGTCCCGCCACGCGGGGCTGCGGGCCATCGGCTTTGGCTACACCACGATCATGCGCGGGTTGCCCGAGATCCTGACGCTTTTCGTGGTTTACAATGGCGTCGGGCTCTTGCTGAACAAGCTGGCGGCCTGGTGGAATCCCGGCAGCACCAATATCGAGTTCAGCCCCTTTGCCGCCGGGGTCACGGCGCTTGGCATGGTCTTTGGCGCCTTTGCCGGCGAAGTGCTGCGCGGGGCGTTTCAATCGCTCGACGAAGGGCAGATGGAAGCGGGCCGGGCCATTGGCATGTCGCCGCGCAAGATCTTCTTTCGCATCCGTCTGCCGCAGGTCTGGCGCTTTGCCCTGCCCGGGCTCGGCAACCTGTGGATCAATATGCTCAAGGACACGGCGCTGGTCTCGATCATCGCGCTGGACGACCTGATGCGGATGACCAAAGTCGCGGTGGGGGTGACCAAACAGCCCTTCACCTTCTACCTCTTGGCCTGCCTCATCTACTGGGCGCTCTGCCTGCTGTCGGAAGTGGTTCTGGCCTATATGGAACGCCGCGCCAATCGCGGCATTCGGAGGGTCTGACATGAACCCGCTCGATATCATGCTTACCTATTGGCCACGGCTGCTGGATGGCACGTTGATGACCATCAAGCTGACCTTTCTGGGCGCGCTCATCGCGGCGCTCTTCTCGCCCGGGTTCGCCCTGATCCGCGCCAATGCCTCGCCCGTCGCACAGGCGCCCTTGCGGCTCTATATCTCCTTCATGCGCGGCACGCCGATCCTGGGGCAGCTGTTCCTGATCTACTACGGCTCCGGCCAGTTTCGCCCGTTCCTGCAGGACTGGGGGCTTTGGGGGTTTTTCCGCGATCCGTTCAACTGTGCCCTGATGGCCTTCGCGCTGAACTCCACCGCCTATCAAACCGAAATCCTGCGCGGCGGCATCATGGGCGTGGCGCGGGGTGAGGTTGAGGCGGCCAAGGCCATCGGCATGACGCGGCTGCAAATCCTGCGCCGGGTGACTTTCCCCCATGCCTACCGCATCGCATGGCCCGCGCTTGGCAATGAGATCATCCTGCTGATGAAAGCCAGTGCCTTGGCCAGCGTCGTCACCGTTTTCGATATCATGGGCCGCACGCGGCAGATCTTCTCGCGCTCATTCGATTTCTCGATCTACCTCTGGGCGGCGCTGATCTACCTCTGCATCACGGCGATCTTCGTGCTGCTCTGGCGGCAGGGCGAGGCGCGTCTGAGCCGTCACATCGGCCCCCACCGCGCGGGCCGTTCCATACTCTCTCCCCCGGAAGGACCAAAGCCATGAGCGAGGCCGATATTATTCTGAAAGCCGAGGATATCTGTAAATCCTTTGGCTCGGTCGAGGTGCTCAAAGGCATCTCGCTTGAGGCGCGGCAGGGCGATGTGATCTCGATCCTTGGCTCTTCGGGCTCGGGCAAGAGCACTTTTCTGCGCTGCCTGAATTTCCTCGAAACACCGACCTCGGGCACGGTCACGGTGCATGGTGAAGAAATCCAGGTGCGCGACGGCAAGCCGCTGAACGCCCGGCATATCGAGACGGTGCGCAGCCGGCTTGGCATGGTGTTTCAACAGTTCAACCTCTGGAGCCACCGCACCGCGTTGGAAAACGTGATGGAAGGCCCGGTGCAGGTGAAGAAGACCGCCAAGGCGGAGGCCCGCGCGGCGGCCGAAGCGCTGCTGGAACGGGTCGGCCTGAAGGAGCGGATGCATATGTATCCCGCGCAGCTCTCCGGCGGGCAGCAACAGCGTGTGGCCATTGCCCGGGCGCTGGCGATGGAGCCGGATGCGATCCTATTCGATGAGCCGACCAGCGCGCTCGACCCTGAACTGGTGGGCGAGGTGCTGAAAGTCATGCAATCGCTCGCCGCCGAAGGGCGTACGATGATCGTCGTCACCCATGAGATGGCATTTGCCCGCGATGTTTCCTCCGAAGTGGTGTTCCTGCACCAGGGCCGCATCGCCGAGCGCGGCGCGCCTGAACAGATGTTCACCAACCCGCAAACGGACGTCTTTCAGCGTTTCATCGCGACCGTGAAATAACGCCCTGCCCTTTTGACCAAGTGAGTTTCCATGTCACAGCATAACACAGGCCCCGGAGCTACCGGCGGCGGCATCCTGATCGAAGCGGCGGAACTGCATGTCGTCAGCCTGCCGCTCATCACCCCTTTCGTGATCTCCAACCAGACCTTGACCGACAAGACCTTTCCGCTGCTGGTGCTCAAGGGCGCGGGCATCGAAGGCATCGCCGAAGCGGTGATGGATGAGGTGCCCGACTACCTTGAAGAAACGATCCCCGCCGCCATGGCCTTTCTGCGCGATGTCTTGCTGCCGCAGATCGTCGGCAAACGCTTTGCCTCGCCCTATGAGCTGGAGCCGATCCTTGCCCCCTGGCGCGGCAATCGCATGGCGAAAGCGGTGGTTGAAATGGCGTTCTGGGATCTTTGGGCAAAGAGCCTCGGCATCCCGCTGAAAGCCGCCCTTGGCGGGATGCGCGATGCGGTGGATGTGGGGGTGAGCATCGGGATCGGCAGCATTGATCTGACGCTGGAGCTGATCGCCGAGGCGCAGGCGGCGGGCTATAAACGCACCAAACTGAAGATCGCCAAGGGCCATGATGTGGCCCTGCTCGACGCCGTGCGTGCCCGCTACCCCGACATCAAACTGACGGTGGACGCCAATACCGACTACGGGCTGCAAGACCTCGCCCTGCTGCGGCGCTTTGACGAATTTGACCTCGATTACATCGAACAGCCTCTCGCCTTTGACGACATCCACGACCATGCGCAGGTGCAGGCGGCGGTGAAGACAGCCATCTGCCTTGATGAGAGCATCCGCAACGCGGTCGACGCGCGCAAGGCGCTGGAGATGCGGGCGGCGCGGGTCATCAACATCAAGGTCGGGCGCGTCGGCGGCTTTGCGGCGGCCCGCGCGATCCACGACGTCAGCGCCGCCTTCGGCGCGCCGGTCTGGTGTGGCGGGATGTTGGAAGCGGGCATTGGCCGGGCGCATAACATCCACCTCGCCACGCTGGCGAATTTCACCAAACCGGGCGATACTTCCAGCGCCAGCCGCTATTTCAAACGCGACATCATCAACGAGCGCTTGGAGGCGGCGGGAGGCGAAATGCCGGTGCCCGGCAATGGCGCGGGGATCGGGGTCACGCTTGATCGGGACTATATGAAAACCGTCACCAGCCATTCCGAAGTGATCCGCCCATGACCGCCGCAGAGACAGATGTGGTGCTGCGCGAACTCGACGGCGTGGCCGAGTTGAAACAGGCCGAAGCCTTCCAGCGGACCGTCTGGGGCAAGGATGACCCGGCGGATAACTCTGACCTGATGCTGGCGATCCAGCATGAGGGCGGGCTGGTTGCCGGGGCCTTTGTGGCGGGGCGGATGCTCGGGTTCCTCTTTGGCTTTCCGACCAGCGACCCCAAGGTGCAGCATTCCCACCGGCTTGCCGTGCACCCCGACAGCCGGGGGCTGGGGCTGGGCGCGCGGCTGAAATGGTATCAACGCGACTGGTGTCTGGCGCGGGGGATCACCTCGGTGCGTTGGACATTCGACCCCCTGCGCCGCATCAACGCCAATCTCAATATCGCGCGGCTCGGGGCCACCGCGCAGGTCTATCTGCCGGATTACTATGGCCAGATGGAGGGCATCAACGCGGGCGTCGCCTCGGACCGGATCATCGCGGATTGGGCGCTTGCCGCGCCGCAGGAAGCGGCGGCGGATGTCGCGCAGAAGATTGTGATACCGCAGGATTTCGGCGCTCTGTTGGCCGATGAGCTGGAACGCGCAATCGCAGAAAGACTGCGCGTGCGGGCGGAGATGACCGCCGCCTTTGCCCAGGGTCTGCGGATCACCGGCTTCGATGCCCAAACCTGTGCCTACCAATTGAGCGCAACCGCAGGCTAGACGGCGCGGCTAGCTCCGCTCCGCCCGGCGCAGCTCGCTGATCGTGCCGCCGAATTGCAGCTTGAAGGCCCGCGCCAGCGTGGCGGCGGACCCAAAGCCGGTGCGGGCGGCGATCTCATGGGTCGGCATGCTGGTTTCCATCGCGAGGCTGCGCGCTTGGTTGAGCCGCAGACGGCGATAGTATTGCCCGGCAGACACCCCCAGTTCGCGGTGGAACATACGGTCAAGCGAGCGCAGCGAAACCCCCGTCTGGGCGGAAATCGCGGCAAGCGGCAGCGGGTCTTCGATGAATTTCAGCATGAAGCGCACCGCCCGGCCCAAGCGCGGCGAGAGCGCGCCGCTGTCAGCCCGCCGCGCCTCGGCCGTGTCATAGACAAACAGCGTGCTCACATCATGCGCCAGCGCATCCCCGGCTCGGTCCCGGATCAGATCAAGGATCAGGCTCATGGCCGAGGTGGCGCTGCCCGCGCTTTGCCGGTCGCGGTCCACCACATAGCTGTCGGCCACCACATCGACCTGCAAGAAAGCTTCGGCAAAGGCGTCCAACTCATACCAATGCACCGTGGCGCGCCGCCCGTGCAGCAGACCAGAGGCCGCCATGATCCACGCCCCCATGTCGAGGCCGATCAGACTGTCGGCCCGCCGCGCCACCCTGCGCAGGGCGGCGCGGACCTGTGGCGGCTCGGCCTGCTCCCGCACCCCATATCCCGCCACGATGACCAGCGCGTCGGCGCTTTCGACCTCCTCCAGCGCAAGATCGGCGCGCAGCTGCATCCCGGATGAGCTGCGCACCGGCTGGCCGCCCATGGTGGCCACCTGCCAGTGAAACAGCGGATTGCCGGAAATGTCACAGGCCGCGCGCAGCGGTTCGACCGCACTGGCGAGCACCATGTTGGAGAAACCGTCGAAAGGTAAAATTGTTAACTGAAAAGGGCGTTCTGGCGACATGTGCAAAGAATATGGCCGATGACGCCAAGATAGAAGTCGTTTATTTCCTAATATGGCCGCATCGAGACATCACGCGAACGGAGGCGACAACGTGAACTGGGATACATTCATCACCTGTGCGGTGACAGGTTCAGGACAGAGCCACACCAAGAGCGACAAAATCCCTGTAACGCCAGCGGAAATTGCCGAGGCCTGCGTGGAAGCCGCGAATGCGGGCGCGGCCGTCGCCCATGTCCATGTCAGAGACCCCGAAACCGGCGCCCCCTCGCGCGATACGGCGTTCTACCGCGAAGTCGTGGCGCGGGTGCGCGACAGCGGGACCGATGTGGTGCTGAACCTCACTGCAGGCATGGGCGGAGACATCGTGCTCGGCTCCCCCGAAGCGCCCTTGCCGCTGAACGAAGACGCCACGGACCTGATCGGCGCGACGGAGCGTCTGGTCCATGTCGAAGAGCTGCTGCCCGAGATCTGCACGCTCGATTGCGGCACGATGAATTTTGCCGAAGCCGATTATGTCATGACCAACACCCCCGGCACCCTGCGCGCCATGGCGCAGCGGATTCAGGCGGCGGGCGTGAAGCCAGAGATCGAAGTCTTTGATCTGGGCCATCTCTGGCTCGCCAAAACGCTGGTGGACGAAGGCTTGATCGACGACCCGGTCTTGGTCCAGCTTTGCATGGGCATCCCCTACGGCGCGCCGAATGATCTGAATTCCGTCATGGCGATGGTGAACAACATTCCCGAGGGCTGGTGCTATTCGATGTTCTCCATCGGGCGGATGCAACTGCCCTTTGCCGCGCAAGCGGTGCTGGCGGGCGGCAATGTGCGTGTCGGGCTTGAGGATAACATCTGGCTCGACAGAGGCGTGCCGGCCTCCAATGGTGATCTGGTGGACCGGGCCGCGACGATGCTCTCGGCGATGAACGTCAACCTGCTGACCCCGGCCGAGGTGCGCGCCAAGTTGAACCTGAAGAAACGCTGGTAAACCCGGCGCAACAAAAGGCGCAAAGCGCCGGCAAAACGGGAGATTTGCTATGACCATATCCAACCTCAACCGCCGTGGGTTCCTGCGGACAAGCTCCGCTGCCGCAATGGCTCTGGGCCTCGCCCCCGCCGCATTGGCCCAGCCTGCGCCCAAACGCGGCGGCAGCGTGCGGATCGGCAGCTCGGGCGGCGCCACCTCCGACACGCTCGACCCGGCCACCACCTATGGCGGCGTGGTGGCGCTTGGCATGCTCGCGGTCTGCAACACGCTGGTTGAGGTCGACGCCGCCGGCAAGGCGCAGCCCGAACTGGCCGAAAGCTTTGAGGCCAGCGCCGATGCGGCGACCTGGACCTTCCGGCTGCGCAAGGCCAATTTCTCCACCGGCAAGCCGGTGACGGCGCGGGATGTGATCGCCTCCTTCAACCACCACCGGGGCGAAGACACGAAATCTGGTGCCAAGGAACTGCTGAAACAGGTCAAGGACATCCGCGCCGATGGCGACAATGTGGTGGTCTTCGAGCTCGACAGCGGCAACGCCGACTTCCCCTTCGTGACCGCTGATTATCACCTGTGGATCATGCCGGCGGATGGCGATGGCAAGCTGGACTGGCAGTCGGGCGTCGGCACCGGCGGCTATACGCTGGAAGAGTTCGAGCCCGGCGTGCGCATGCGGCTGAAACGCCGCGACGATTATTTCAAATCCGACCGCGCCTGGTTTGATGACGTGACGATCCTGACCATCAACGACCCGACCGCGCGGCAGAACGCGCTGGTCACCGGCGAGGTCGACATCATCAACGCGGTGCCGACCAAGACCGTGCATATGCTCAAACGCCGCCCGAATGTGCAGACCGTCGAGGTCACCGGCACCTCGCATTTCCCCATTGCGATGCAGTGCAACAAAGCGCCCTTTGACGATGTAAACGTCCGCTTGGCGCTGAAACATGCGGTGAACCGTCAGGAAATGCTCGACAAGGTGCTTCGCGGCCATGGCAGCCTTGGCAATGACCACCCGATCGCCCCCTCGCAGCGCTTTCACGCCGCCGATCTGGAGCAGCGGACCTATGACCCCGACAAGGCGAAGTACCACCTCAAGAAAGCCGGGCTCGACAGTCTTGATGTGACGCTGGCGACCTCGGAAGGCGCCTATGCCGGCGCGGTGGATGCCGCGGTGCTGTTCCAGCAAAGCGCTGCGAAAGCGGGGATCAATCTGGAGGTCAACAGCCGCCCCTCTGACGGCTATTGGTCCAACGTCTGGATGAAAGAGCCGTTTTTCATGGGCTATTGGAACGGGCGCCCCACATCGGATTGGATGTTCAGCCTTGTCTATGCCTCGGGTGCGGCCTGGAACGAGACGAATTGGCAGAACGAAGAGTTCAACACCCTGTTGATCCAGGCGCGGACCGAGTTGGACGCGACCCGCCGGGCCGAGATGTATGCCGATATGCAGCGGCTTTGCCGCGACGATGGCGGGGCGATCATCCCGATGTTCGGCAACTATATCGACGGCAAGAACGACCGTGTCGCCCATGGCGACCTTGCGGCGAACCGGTATCTGGACGGCTGGAAAGCCATTGAACGCTGGTGGCTCACCGACGTTTAACCCCCCCGCTCTGCCGCGCCCTCCCCCGCGGCAGAGCCTCTAACTCTCGACGAATAAAGGCTTCTTAATGTCTCAACGGATTTCAAAGGCCGCCTGTATCGGCGGCGGCGTCATTGGTGGTGGCTGGATCGCACGGTTCCTGCTCAACGGGATCGACGTGGCGGTGCATGACCCCCATCCCGACGCAAGGCGCATTGTGGCTGAAGTGCTTGAGAACGCCCGCCGCGCCTATCGCCGCATGATGATGGCCCCGCTTTGCCCCGAAGGCAGGCTGACCTTTCACGACACGCTGGCCGAGGCGGTGAAGGACGCCGATTATATTCAGGAAAGCGTGCCGGAACGGCTCGACCTGAAACATACCGTCATCGCCGCCATCGAAGCCGCCGCGCCCCGCGAGGCGCTCATTGGCTCCTCGACCTCGGGCTTTCGCCCCTCGCAGCTGCAGGAGGGTATGGCCCATCCCGAACGGCTCTTCGTGGCGCATCCGTTTAATCCTGTCTACCTTGTCCCACTGGTCGAGATCGTAGGCTCGCCTGCGAACACCGACGCCGCCCTTGACCGTGCGGCGGAAATCCAGCGCGAGACCGGGCTGAAACCCGTCCGCATCCACAAGGAGATCGACGCGCATATCGGCGACCGGCTGCTCGAAGCGGTCTGGCGCGAGGCGCTTTGGCTGGTGCATGACGATGTGGCCACGACCGAAGAGATCGACGATGTCATCCGCTTTGGCTTTGGCCTTCGCTGGGCGCAGATGGGCCTGTTTGAGACCTACCGGATTGCCGGAGGCGAGGCCGGGATGAAACATTTCATCGAACAATTCGGCCCGGCGCTGAAATGGCCCTGGACCAAGCTGATGGATGTGCCCGAAATGACCGATGCGCTGGCCAGCAAGATCGGGGATCAGTCCGACGCGCAATCGGGCCAACATTCGATCCGCGAATTGGAGCGCATCCGCGACGACAATCTGATCGGCATCCTACAGGCGCTGCGGGCCAATGACTGGGGCGCCGGCGAGACCCTGCGCGAGATGGAAGACCGTTTCTTTGAACGCGCAAAGGCCAGCGCCGGGGCCACGGACCCGGACTATAACGCGCCCATGGTGCTGCATGAGACCCGCGTGCCGGGCGAATGGCTCGACTATAACGGCCATATGACCGAATTCCGCTATCTTCAGGTTTTCGGCGATGCCACCGACGCATTCCTGGGCCATATCGGCATGGACGACGCCTATCGCAGCGCGGGCCGTTCGGTCTATACGGTGGAGACACATATCCGCCACCTTGCAGAAACCAAGGTGAACACGCGGCTGTCGGTGAACACCAGCGTGCTGGGCCATGATGCCAAGCGCATTCGCCTGCATCACGAAATGGTCGATGAGGCCGGGCAGGTCCAAGCCACGGCCGAACATATGCTGATGCATGTGGACACCGAAGCCGGCCGCGCAAGCCCGATGGCCGCGCCGCTGACCGAACGGCTTGCCGCCCTGTCGCCGGGCCAAAGCGGGCTGGAGGCGCCGGACCACGCGGGCCGTCCGATACGCGATATTGGTTGGCCCGAGCCGGAGGCCGACTGACATGCATCCGCTCGCCCGTATGATCCTGCAACGTCTGGCGCTCGGGCTGTTGACGCTGTTCGCGATTTCCCTGTTCATCTTTCTGGCGATTGAACTGCTGCCCGGCGACCTTGCCGAAGAGGTGCTGGGCCAATCCGCCACGCCAGAGACCGTGGCCGCCTTCCGGCGCGAGCTGGGGCTCGATCAACCGGCCTATCAGCGCTATCTGGAATGGCTCGGCGGCATGGTGCAAGGTGACTTTGGTCAATCGCTGGCGAACAACAGGCCGATCTCGGATCTGCTCGCCGCGCGTCTTGGCAATACGCTCTTTCTTGCGGTCTATGCGGCGGTGATCTCGGTGCCGCTGGCGGTGGGGCTGGGGCTTTTGGCCGCGCTCTACCGGGGCAGCTGGTTCGACCGGGGGGTGAATATCTTTACCCTCTCGTCGATCTCCTTCCCGGAGTATTTCGTCGCCTATATCCTGATGCTTTTCCTGTCGATCCGCTGGGGCATCTTCCCCTCGATCTCGGATTTCGGCGGCGATGCGGGCTTGGGTGAAATGCTCTACCGCACCTTCCTGCCGGCGCTGACGCTGGTGCTGGTGGTGACGGCCCATATGATGCGCATGACGCGGGCGGCGATCATCAACCTGCTGGCCCAGCCCTATATCGAAATGGCCCGGCTCAAAGGCGCCTCGCCCCTGCGGGTGATCCTGCGCCACGCGCTGCCCAATGCGCTGGCCCCGATCATCAATGTGGTGGCGCTGAACCTTGCCTATCTGATCACCGGCGTGGTCATCGTCGAGGTCGTCTTTGTCTATCCCGGCCTGGGGCAGTTGATGGTCGATTCCGTGGCCAAACGCGACATCCCGGTGGTGCAGGCAAGCTGTCTGATCTTTGCGAGCATCTATATTCTTCTCAACCTCGGCGCGGATGTGCTGGCCATCGCCACCAACCCCCGCCTGATGCACAGGAAGTAACCCATGAGACTTTATAACGGTGCTTCCGTCCCGCCCACGGCCATTTTCGGCATTATTGTGATCCTGCTCTATGCCTTCACCGCGATTTTCGCCGGCCAATTGGCACCTTTCGGTGAGACCGAGATCGTCGGGATGGAGTTTGAGCCGCCCGGTGGCGCCTATCTGCTGGGCACGGACAACCTTGGGCGGGACATGCTGTCGCGGCTGATCTGGGGTGCGCGCAATTCCATCGGCATCGCCCTTGCCACCACCGCCATTGCCTTTTTCGCCGGCGCGCTGCTCGGGCTGCTGGCGGCGGTGATCGGGGGCTGGGCCGATCAGATCCTGTCGCGGCTGGTGGACATGCTGATCTCGATCCCCTCGCTGCTCTTTGCGCTGCTGTTGCTCTCGATCTTCGGCACCTCGATCCTGACGCTGATCCTTGTCATCGCGGTGCTGGAAATGACGCGGGTTTTCCGCCTGTCCCGCGCGGTGGCGATGGATGTCGTGGTGATGGATTTTGTCGAGGCCGCACGGCTGCGCGGCGAAGGCATGTGGTGGCTCATTCGGCGCGAGATCCTGCCCAATATCATGGCCCCGCTGGTGGCCGAATTCGGCCTGCGCTTTTGCTTTGTCTTTCTGGCGATCTCGGCCCTGTCGTTTCTGGGCCTCGGGATTCAACCGCCCACCGCCGACTGGGGCTCGATGGTGCGCGACAATGCCGCCCTGATCACATTCGGCGACATCACCCCCCTGCTGCCCGCCGCCGCCATTGCCTTGCTGACGGTGGCGATCAACTTCGTCGTGGACTGGATGCTTCACCGCACCTCTGGCCTGAAGGATTAAGAGATGAGCAAACCGCTTTTAACCATCCGTGATCTCAAGATCGAAGGCCGCAAGGGGAACCAATGGCTTCCCATCATCAAGGGGGTGGACCTTGAGCTGAAACGCGGCGAAGTGCTGGGGCTGATCGGTGAATCCGGCGCCGGCAAATCGACCTTGGGTCTGGCCGCAATGGGCTATACCCGCGACGGCACCCGCATCTCGGGGGGAGAGATCACCTTTGACGGGATGGATCTGCTCAGCCTCAGCGAGCGCCGCAAGCGCGGGCTGCGCGGCAAGCGCATCGCCTATGTCGCGCAATCGGCGGCGGCAAACTTCAACCCCGCGCATCGCTTGATCGATCAATACAGCGAAGGCCCGACCGATATTCACGGGCTGACATCGCAGCGGGACGCGGCGCAAGAGGCCCGCACCCTCTATGCCCAACTGCGGCTGCCGAACCCCGATGAGATCGGTTTTCGCTACCCGCATCAGGTCTCCGGCGGGCAGTTGCAGCGCGCCATGACGGCGATGGCGATGTCTTGCAAACCCGATCTGATCATCTTTGACGAGCCGACCACGGCGCTGGATGTGACCACCCAGATCGAAGTCCTGCGCGCCATTCGCGATGTGGTGCGCGAGCTGGGCACCGCCGCGATCTACATCACCCATGACCTTGCCGTGGTGGCCCAGATGGCCGACCGCATCAAGATCCTGCTGCGCGGCGAAGAGGTTGAAGAGCAGCCCACCCGCGCCATGCTGAACAGCCCGAAAGAGGAATATTCCAAATCGCTCTGGGCCGTGCGCAGTTTCGAATCCAAGGAACGGCCCGTGCCCGAGGGCGCAACCCCGGTGCTGCGGGTCCAGGATGTGACGGCGGAATATGTCTATGGCACCCCGGTGCTGGAGAATGTGAGTTTCGACATCCACGCCGGGCGCACGGTTGCGGTTGTGGGCGAAAGCGGCTCGGGCAAATCCACCACCGCGCGGGCGATCACCGGCTTGTTGCCCCCCATCTCCGGGCAGATCGAGTTGGACGGCACGCCCCTGCCCCCAAGGCTTGCGCAGCGCCGCAAGGATCATCTGCGTCAGGTGCAGATGATCTACCAATCGGCAGATACCGCGATGAACCCCAAGCAGACCATCCGCGAGATCATCGGCCGCCCCATCCGCTTTTACCTTGGCCTGCGCGGGCGCGCGCAGGAGGAGAAGATCCGCGAGCTGCTCACCGCGATCGAGCTTGACCCGGATGAGTTCATCGACCGCTATCCCGGCTCGCTCTCCGGCGGGCAAAAGCAGCGCATCGGCATCGCCCGCGCCCTAGCGGCCGAGCCGAAATTCATCATCTGTGACGAGGTCACCTCCGCCCTCGACCAATTGGTAGCCGAAGGCATCCTGCGGCTGCTGAAACGGCTGCAGGACGAACGCGGGCTGGCCTATATGTTCATCACCCATGACCTCGCCACCGTGCGCGCCATCGCGGATCATGTGGTGGTGATGCAAAAGGGCCAGGTGGTGGAGCAGGGCCCGAAGGGCGAGATGTTCACCCCGCCGCATCACCCCTACACCAAATTGCTGCTCAGTTCGGTGCCGGAAATGGATCCCGACTGGCTCGACCATACCATAAAGACCCGACAGGAGGCCTGACCGATGCAAATTACCGACCCCGAAGTGCTGCGCTTTATCGCCGATACCGAAGCCGCCTACCCTGCCGAAGCCAATGGTGCCACCGCCGAGGAAAACCGCCGCATGTATGACGCCATGTGCGCCGTCTTTCGCGCCCCGCGGCCCGAAGGCCTGCCGGTGCGCGATGAGGATGTGGCCGGTGTGCCGGTGCGCCGCTACACGCCTGAAGGCGCTGAGGCGCGCCCGTTTTTGCTCTATTCCCATGGCGGCGGCTTTGTCGTCGGCGGGCTCGAAAGCCATGATGATGTCTGCGCCGAACTGGCGGTCGCGACCGGCTGCGAGGTTGTCTCTGTCGACTACCGCCTCGCGCCGGAGCATCTGTTTCCCGCGCAGATTGACGATGTTGCCGCCGTATGGACCGCCGAGAGCGCTAATGGCCGGCAGGGCATCGCGATTGGCGACAGCGCGGGGGGCAATCTTTCGGCCGGGCTTTGCTTTCGGATGCGCCGCACCGGCGGGGTGATGCCGCTGGCGCAGGTGCTGATCTATCCGGGGCTCGGCGGCGACATGGGCGCGCCAAGCTACAGTGAGAACGCCGAAGCCCCGCTGCTGCGGACCCAGGATCTAAAGACCTATTCGGGCATGCTGACGGGCGGCGACATGGAGCTGCGCCGCAGCAACCCCGAAGTCTCGCCCCTGGTTGCCGAGAGTTTCGCCGATCTGCCCCCGGCCTTTATCGTGACCGCCGATGTGGACCCCCTGCGCGACGATGGTCCGGCCTATCAAAAAGCTTTGCAGGCCGCGGGCATCCCCGCCGACTGGCGCAATGAGCCGCAGTTGATCCACGGCTATCTGCGGGCGCGCCATAGCAGTGCGCGGGCGCGCGAAAGCTTTGACGCGATCACCGGGTGGATCAACGATTTTCTGGCCCGCTAGTCCAGTGGGCGCGGACGGCGGCGCTAGAGCAGATGTTTGAACACCCCAAAAAGTTCGCGCTGCGATGAGATGACGAGCTTGCGGTACAGGTTGCGGCGGTGGACCTTGCAGGTCTCCGCCGCGACATTCAGCAATTTCGCGGCGGACCCGTTCGAATGGCCCTGAAGCACCAGACCGGCGATCTGCGCCTCGCGCAGGGTGAGACTGACGCCAAGCTGGTCCCGCGCGTGATCTCTGATCGCATCGGAAGGCGCGGGCCGTGCGGCGGCGGGCTGGGCGGGACAGGCCGGGGCCACCGCATTGCAATGCTGCGCCAAAAGCTCCAGCAACAAGGGCGCGAAACCTTGCAGGTTGCGCAGCTCACCGCGCCGATATGGCCCCTGTTCATCCCGCCGGCTCAAAGAGACATGCGCGATCCCGCCATCCTTTAGCGGCGCCAGCAGACCGACTTCGTCGCAAAGCCCCGTGCCGCGGTAATATTGCAGGTAATATTCGCTGGAAAAGAACCGATCCGGCGCGATATCGGCCAGACGGTAAAGCCCACCCCCCTCGGGCGGGCTGCGGTAGAGGTAGAACGGGTCAAAGGCGTAGCTGCTTTCCATATAGTCTTCGAGCGGCCGCCCGATCAGCTTTTCCGGCTCGATCCAATGGTCTATCAGCAAGGGCGGTTGATCCCGGTCAAAGCGCAGCATCAGGAATGTCCCAAAGGCGATCCGCGCGCTGAAAAAGGCTTTGTAGACCTCGAAAAAATCGGCGCTGCCAACGGCCCGAAGCGCGTCGCGCAATTGCTCAATCGCTTCATCTGTCAGCGTTTCGGCCAAAAATACTCCAAAATCTGATCAAAAATCACGGAACTCTACCCCTGATGGGGTATATAAACCAATTGCTATTGGCGCAATCATGCAGGCTAGGCTTTGCTCAAAAACAAGAACCAAGCTGGGCAATCAGGGGGACAGATGACCAAGGCAATTACCGCGCAGGCGCTGCGCAAAGTATATCCCGGCAACCCGCCGGTCGAAGCGCTGGCGAGCATTGATCTGGAGATTCAAGACAACGAATTTTTCACGCTGCTGGGCCCGTCGGGCTGCGGCAAGACCACCCTTTTGCGGCTGATCGCGGGGTTTGAACATCCCACATCGGGCCGGTTGGACATGTTCGGCGAAAGCCTGCTCGCCGCGCCCCCTTACAAACGCCCGATCAACACCGTTTTTCAGAACTACGCGCTGTTCCCGCATATGACCGTGGCCGAGAATATCGGCTTTGGCTTGCAGATGCTCGGCACCTCCAAGGCCGCGATCAAATCGACCGTGGCCGAGATGATGGAACTGGTGCAGATGACGCAGATGGCGGATCGGCAGACCAGTCAGATCTCGGGCGGGCAGCAGCAGCGCGTGGCCCTTGCCCGCGCGCTCGCCCCCCGGCCCAAGATTTTGCTGCTCGATGAACCGCTGAGCGCTCTGGACTTCAAACTGCGCAAGAAAATGCAGCTGGAGCTGAAACGGCTTCAGACCGAGACCGGCATCACCTTTATCTTCGTGACCCATGACCAGGAAGAGGCGCTCACCATGTCGGACCGCATCGCGGTCATGTCGAACGGTGCGGTGCGGCAGGTCGGGCGTCCGCGCGAGATTTACGACCGCCCCGCGGACCGGTTCGTGGCCGATTTCATCGGGGACACCAATTTCCTGCCCGCCGAGATCCTCAGCCGCGCAGGTGAGACCGCGCAATTGCGTCTGCCCTCGGGCAAAACGGTAGAGGCCCATGCCACCGAAGCCGCCACGGGCCGGGTGACCCTTGCCCTGCGGCCGGAACATGCGGAACTGACCGCGGAAGCCGACGGGCTTTTGGCGGGCAGCCTGCGCGAGGTGGTCTATTTCGGCACCGATACGCATTTCCATGTCGGTCTGGACGATGGCAGCGACTTTGTTCTGCGCCAGCAAAACAGCCCCACCGTCGCGCATTCCTTTGTCACCGGCGACCGGGTCGGGGTCTCCTTCCCCGCGGGTGCCGCTCAGGTGCTGAGGGACTGACCCATGGCAGAGCTGTCCAACACTGTCGCCAAACGCGCCGCCCGGAACCGCTGGCTGCTGCTGACGCCCGCGCTGATCATCCTGATCTTCGCCGCCAGCGGCCCCTTGCTGATCACGCTTTTCTATTCCTTCCTGACCCCCGGCGATTACGGCGGGGTGGTCTGGGATTTTTCGACCGATGCCTGGTTCAGCGTGCTGATGCAGCGCGATATCTTCGACGACACGCTAAGCTGGTCCGATGCGCATCTCAGCATCTTCTGGCGCTCGCTGAAACTGTCGGTGCTGACCACGCTCGCCTGTCTGTTCTTTGGCTTCCCCACCGCCTATTTCATCGCCACCCGGCCGAAAAAGCAGCGTGAATTCTGGATGTTGCTGATCATCATCCCCTTCTGGACCAACCTGCTGATCCGCACCTTCGCCATTCTGGAACTGATCCGCAACGAGGGCACGGTGAACTCGATCCTGATCGCTCTGGGGATCATTGATGAGCCGATCCAGATGCTCTTTACCGAGTTTTCGATCATTCTGGGCATGGTCTATGTCTATCTGCCGCTGATGGTGCTGCCGATCTACGCCTCATTGGAGCGGTTGGATTTCCGGCTCGTTGAGGCGGGTTATGACCTTTACGCGACGCGTTTTCACGTGCTGCGGCGGGTGATCCTGCCGCTGGTCAAACCGGGGGTGATTGCAGGCTCGATCCTCGTGCTGGTGCCGTCGCTGGGCGCCTATGTGACACCGCGCGTCATGGGCGGGGGCAATCAGTTGATGATCGGCAATCTGATCGAATTGCAATTCGGACAGGGGCGGAACTGGCCCTTGGGGGCGGCGCTGTCGATCACCCTGCTGGCCATCGTGATGGTGGCGCTCTTGGCCTATGTCCGCGCGGCGGGGAATGAGGAGGGGCAGCATGGCTAATCGTGGCTTCAACATTCGCAAGCTCACCGGCTTTACCAGCATCGCCATGGCTTGTTTCTTTATGCTCTACATGCCGATCATCCTGCTGGTGGTCTATTCCTTCAACGCCGGCACCTCCATCGCGATCTGGGAAGGGTTTTCCTGGCGCTGGTATGTCTCGGCCTGGGACAATGAGATGGTGCAGGAGGCCACGGTGCGCAGCCTTGTGATCGCCGTCTCTGCCGCCGCCATCTCGACCAGCGTCGCGGTGCTGGCGGCCCTTGGCACCACCCGCACCGGCAAGTTTCGCGGGCAAAGCACCGTCTTTGCGCTGATCCACCAGCCGCTGATGGTGCCCGAGATCGTCACCGCGGTGGCGCTGCTGATTTTCTTTGCCTCGATCAAAGTCGTGACCGGCTATACCGGGCTGCTCTATCTGATCATTGCGCATTCGGCCTTTTGCATCCCCTTCGCCTATCTGCCGATCCGGGCGCGGTTGCAGGGGATGGACCTCACCCTGGAACAGGCCGGCGCCGATCTTTATGGCACGCCGTTTCAGGTCTTCCGCCATGTGACCCTGCCACAGCTCTGGCCAGGCATTCTGGCGGGGGCAATGCTGGCCTTTGTCATCAGCCTCGATGATGTGGTCATTACCGAATTCGTGAAATCCGCCGGGCAGGACACTCTGCCGACCTATATGCTGGGCCAACTCCGGCGGGTGGTGACGCCAGAGATCAACGCAATATCGACCGTTTTGCTTTGCGTCTCTGTAACCATGGTGATTGCCTATACCCTGCTCAGCAGAGTGAAAAAATAACCAACCAACCAACGGGAGCGTAACGATGAAAAAGACACTGACGGCACTGACCCTCATCCTCGCCGGGCCGGCCATGGCCGAAGGCGAGCTGAACATCTACAACTGGGGCAATTACACCAGCCCCGAGATGATCGAGAAATTCGAGAAAGAGACCGGCATCAAGGTCACCATCACGGATTATGACAGCAACGACACCGCGCTGGCCAAGGTGAAAGCGGGCGGCCATGGATTTGACATCGTGGTGCCCTCGGGCACCTATGTGCCGATCTTCGTGGGCGAAGGGCTGCTGATGGAAAGCAAGCCCAACGAGATGGAGAATTTCAAACATATGGACCCGCAGTGGGTCGATGTGGAATTCGACCCGGGCCGGAACTACACCGTGCCCTGGCAATGGGGCACCGTGGGGGTGACGGTGAACACCTCGGTCTATGACGGGGACATCAACACCGCCGCCGTGATCTTTGACCCGCCGGAAGAGCTGAAGGGCAAGATCAATGTGGTGCCCGAGATGAATGACGTCATGGGCATGGCGATCCACTATGCGGGTGGCGAGCAATGCACGGCCGACAAGGAAATGCTGAAAAAGGTCCGCGATATCCTGCGCGCGGCCAAGCCCCACTGGCTGTCGATGGACTATGGCAATATCGAGAAATACGCCAAGGGGGACATCGCCGCCGGGATCAACTGGAACGGCGCGTCGTTCCGGGCACGCAACCAGAACCCCGACATTGCCTTTGGCTACCCGCAAGAGGGCTATCCGGTCTGGATGGACAATGCCGCGATCCTTGCCGATGCCCAGAATGTCGAAGAGGCCAAGACCTTCCTCAACTTCGTGATGGACCCGGAAAACGCCGCGATGCTGTCCGAGTTCGCGCGCTATGCCAATGGCATCAAAGGCTCCGAAGAGTTCATGCCGGAGGATATGAAAGCCGCCCCGGAAGTGGTGGTGCCGGAAGAGCTGAAGGGTGCGGCCTATGTCGCCAAGGTCTGCCCGCCAGAGGCGCAAAAGCTCTATACCGCGATCTGGACCGATCTTCAAAAGTAAGCGGTGAGACAGACAAATTGCGTCCCGGTAACCCGCCGGGGCGCAGATTTTGATAAGGAATTAAAGACCATGTCCGCAGATATCGTCATCCACAACGGCGCGCTGATCACCTTTGATCCGGCGCAGCCCGAGGCCAGCGCGCTGGCCATCACGGGCAATAAGATCGCGGCGGTGGGCTCCGACGCGCAGGTCATGGCGCTGGCAGGGCCGAAGACCAAGCTGATCGACGCGCAGGGCGGCACGGTGCTGCCGGGCTTTATCGACAGCCATGTGCATCTCTTTGGCGGCTCGGTCGAATTGGAATACCTCAGCCTTTACGGCATTACCGGGCTGGCGGAGATGCGCCGGTTGATCCTGCCCTATGCCGAGGCCAACCCCGATGACAGGATGCTGTTCTGCGTCATGGCGGACTATGGCATTCTGGGCACCGGCAAGACCCTCACCCGGCATGATCTTGATGCCATCCTGCCCGACCGCCCGCTCGCCATGTTCGCCCCCGATCACCACACCGTCTGGGCCAATACCGCCGCCTTGGAGGCCGCCGGACTGCTGCAAGGCGGCGAAGTCGACGCAGGCTCCGAGATCGTGATGGGCGACGATGGGCTCGCCAGTGGCGAGCTGCTTGAGCCGGGCGCCTATAGCCCGATCCTCTCGCTCACCCGCTATGGCGGCCGCGATATGTTGGGGCTGACGGCGGGCCGCGATCCTGAGCCGCCCGCCACACCGGTAGAGCGCGAGATGGACAAGGACGTCATCGCCCGTGGGCTGGCCCATTGCGCCGCGCAGGGGATCACGGGCCTGCATCTGATGGACGGCAACCGCTACCAGCTTGAACTGCTGTCAGAGCTGGAAGCCGAGGGCCGCCTGCTCTGCCGCTGCCATGTGCCCTTTCACCTCAAAGGCACCGACCCTGTCGCCCGCCTGACCCGCGAAGCGCCCGCCCTGCGCGATGACTTTCAAGGGGAGAAACTGCGCTGCAGCCATGTGAAAATGTTCATCGACGGGGTGATCGAAAGCGGCACCGCGCTGATGTTGCAGCCCTATCCCGGCGAGATGGGCAAAGACGGCAACAGCGGCGATGAGGTTTTCACCCAGGAGCATTTCACCGCGGCCTGTGTCGAGGCCGACCGTCTGGGGTTTCAGATCGCCGTTCATGCCATCGGTGACGCCGCCGTGCGCCGCACCATCGACGCCTTCGAGGCCGCGCAACAGGCGAATGGCAAACGCGACAGCCGCCACCGGATCGAGCATATCGAGGTGATCCACCCCGATGACCTGCCCCGGCTGGCCGATTTGGGCATCGTCGCCTCGCTGCAACCGGGCCACGCGCCGCGCGGCCATGTCTTTCCGCCAGATGGGGTCGGCAACTATATCCGCCCCGAACAGATCAACGGGGCCTATGCCTGGCAGAGCATTCGCGACACCGGGGCCAAGGTGATCTTTTCGACCGATTGGCCGGTGATCCCGGTGGATGTGATGCCCAATATCAAAGCCGCCATCGCGCCCTTGGACCTTGGCGAGGACTGGCCCGATCAAAGCCAAAGCCTGCATGATACGCTCGCCAGCTACACCCGCGACAACGCCTGGGCCGAATTTGCCGAGGCGACCCGCGGCCAGTTGAAAGAGGGGATGGACGCTGACATTGCGGTTCTGAGCCACAATCTGAATGACCTGCCCGCCGAAGCCGTGATCGAAGCCAGCGCGACATGCGTCTTTATGGATGGGGAGATGACGTTCCAACGCGGGTGAACGCTTGTATCGACGGGTGAACCGCACTACCCAAGACGGCACCCGCCGCCGCGGCGATCACCGGCCCGATACAGGATGGATACATGAAAATCGCAGTCGCAGGTTTGGGATACGTCGGCCTGTCCAACAGTGTCTTGCTTGCGCAGAACCACGAGGTGGTGGCGGTTGATCTGAGCCAGGACCGGGTCGACAAGGTGAACGCGCGGATCAGCCCGATTGCGGATGCGGATATTGATGTCTTTCTCAAGACAAAGACCCTGAACCTCACCGCCACGACCGATGCGCAGAGCGCCTATCGGGATGCGGATTATATCATCGTGGCCACGCCGACGGACTATGACCCGCGGTCAAACTCCTTTGACACCACCAGCGTGGAAACGGTGATCAAACTCGCCGCCAGCCTGAACGCCCGCGGCACCATTGTCGTCAAATCGACGATCCCGGTGGGTTTCATCACTCGGATCCGCGCCGAGACGGGCTGCGAGAATATCATCTTCAGCCCCGAATTTCTGCGCGAAGGGCGGGCACTCTATGACAACCTCTACCCCAGCCGCATCATCGTGGGCGCCAAGACCGAGGCGGCGCGCATCTTTGCCGATCTGATGGTCGAAGGGGCCGAGGCCAAAGACATTCCCGTGCGCTTTACCGATGCCACCGAGGCCGAAGCGATCAAACTCTTTGCCAATACCTATCTTGCCATGCGCGTGGCTTTCTTCAACGAGTTGGACAGCTACGCCATGGCGCGCGGCGCCAACAGCCGCGAGATCATCGAAGGCGTCAGCCTCGATCCGCGCATCGGCAATCACTATAACAACCCGTCCTTTGGCTATGGTGGCTATTGCCTGCCCAAGGACACCAAGCAGCTTTTGTCGAATTACCAGCAGGTCCCGCAAAACCTGATCCGCGCGATAGTGGAGGCCAACCACACGCGCAAGGATTTCCTTGCCCATGAAATCCTGACCCACGCGCCACAGGTCGTGGGCATCTACCGTTTGCTGATGAAAGCCGGGTCCGACAATTTCCGGCATTCCTCGATCCAGGGGATCATGAAGCGGATCAAGGCCAAGGGCATCGAGGTGATCGTCTATGAGCCGGAACTCGACGCCACGCATTTTTACAACTCGCGGGTCATCACCGACCTCGCGGCCTTTAAGGCCGAAGCCGATGTGATTGTTTCCAATCGGCGCAGCGACGCATTAAACGATGTCGCGGAGAAAGTATTTACACGGGATCTGTTCGGCGCGGACTGACCATTCCCCTCGCAGCTAAGAGAGTTTTTGAATGCGCGTATTGGTAACTGGCGGGGCCGGCTATATCGGCACCCACACTTTGATCGAATTGATTGCCGCCGGGCATGAGCCCTATGTCGTGGATAACTTCGACAACGCGGTCCCCGAGGCGCTGAACCGCGTATCGGAACTGGTGCAGCGGCCGATCCCCTTTACCGATTGCGATGTGCGCGACCGCAAAGCGCTGACAGAAGTCTGCGAGACATTCCGCCCCGAAGCGGTGATCCATTTCGCAGGGCTCAAGGCCGTGGGCGAAAGCGAAGAGCGCCCGCGCGATTACTATGATGTGAATGTGGCCGGCACGCTCACGCTTCTGGCCGCGATGGAAGCGGTGGGATGCCGCCGGATCGTGTTTTCCTCCTCGGCCACGGTTTACGGCGTGCCCGAATACCTGCCCTATGACGAGGCGCATCCAACCGTGCCGCTGTCGGTCTATGCCAAGACCAAACATATGGCCGAGGGGATTTTGACCGATTGGCAGCGGGCGAACCCCGAAGGTGCGGTGATGTTGCTGCGGTATTTCAACCCGGTGGGGGCGCATGTCTCCTCGCGCATCGGGGAAGACCCGCAGGGCATTCCCAACAATCTGATGCCCTTTATCTCTCAGGTGGCCGTCGGGCGGCGCGACAAGCTGATGGTCTTTGGCGATGATTATGACACCGCCGATGGCACCGGCGTGCGCGACTATATCCATGTGACCGATCTGGCGCGGGCGCATGTGAAGGCGATTGAATTTGCCGAGCATACGGCAGGGGCCGAGGTCTTCAACATCGGGACCGGACAGGGGTATTCCGTGCTCGACATGATCCGCGCCTTTGAAAAGGCGGCGGACCGGCCCATTCCTTACGAGGTCACCGACAGGCGCCCCGGCGATGTGGCCGCGATGGAAGCCGATGCCAGCCGCGCGGCGAAACATCTGGGCTGGCGCGCGGAACTGGGGCTCGATGCGATGTGCGAAAGCGTCTGGGGCTGGCAAAGCGCCAACCCGCAGGGCTACGAAGAAGGCCGTTGAGCCGCGGCGCGGGGGCGTTCGCCTAAAGCAGCCCCCGCAACTGGTCCCACTGGTAATTCCCGCCGCAAAGCAACACCGCGGAAGTTTGCCCCGCGACAGCCTCCGGCTTCGCCAGATAGCCCGCCAGCGCCAAGGCAGCGGCCCCTTCGACGAGCATCCCCTCTTCCGCCGCCAGGATACGAAGTGCGGCGGCGATCTGGTCCTCGTCGCAATGGATCACATCATCCACCACCTCACAGGCCATCGGCAGCGTGACGGAATCTGCATCCACCCCCCCGGCGACACCATCGGCCAGCGTTTCCAAATGCTCGGTCTCCACGATCCGCCCGGCCTTCATCGACGCGGCCAGTGCGCAGCTGTTCGTGGCGCTGACGCCGATCACCCGGGTCCGGGGCGCAAACTCTTTCAGCACCGCGCCCATACCGGAAATCAGCCCGCCCCCGCCCATTGAGATGAAGACGTTATCGACCCCCGCCAGCTGATCCAGCAGTTCCAGCGCCGCCGTCCCCTGCCCCGCGATCACCTCCGCATCGTTATAGGGCGAGATGTAGCTATAGCCCTCGGTCTCGGCCAAATGCTGCGCGTGCAGCTCGGCCAGCGCCGCATCGGCGCCATGGATCACCACCCGCGTGCCGAAGGCCTCGATCCTTTGGCGTTTCATCGGGACCACGGTCTCCGGCAGCACGACGATCAACTCATGCCCGGTGGTCTGCGCGGCAAGGGAACAGGCGATGCCGTGATTACCGGATGACGCGGTGATCACCGGACGGTCGAGCGGCTCCGTGGTCAGTTTGGCGCTGGCCCCGCGCAGCTTGAAGGAGCCGGTATGCTGGAAATTCTCGGCCTTATAGAAAAGCCGCGTATGGTCCGGCAGTTCCTGCCGCGACGGGATGACCGGGGTGCGGTGAATGGCCTGCGCGATCTTGCGATGCACCGCAGCCGAGCGCGCCGCAGATTGGGCGATGAGATCAGATGTCATGATATGCCCTTTTATCCGGTCCGGCTCGTTGCGGTCTGCGCGGTTTGTTCCCGCGCGAGAAAGGCCGAGACCCGCGCCAGACCAGCGCGCAGATCGTCGGTGGCATTCGCAAAACCGATCCGCAGCCAGCCTTCCATATCCATCACACTGCCGGGGGTGAAGAGCACGCCTTCCTCGTCCAGCAACCGGGTGCAGAAATCGCGCGAGGGTATCGGCAGATCGTATTTCAGAAGGGCGGTGGTGCCGGATTGCGGCTTTACCCAGTCGATCAAAGGCTCCCCCGCCACCCAATCGGCCAGAATCTCAAGGTTGCCACGGGTGATCTGATGGGCGCGGGTCAGGATTTTATCGCGGTTCTCAAGCGCCATGGCCGAGAAGAGCTCATCCAAGCCCCCGACCGAAATCGTATTATAGTCGCGGTGCACCATGATCCTGTCCAAAAGTTCGCGCGGCCCCACGACCCAGCCCACGCGCAGACCCGCCAGCGAATAGGCTTTCGACATGCCCGCCGTGCTGATCCCCCGGTCATAGAGATCGCAGATGGATGTGGTATAGCCATCCCCGCTCTGGTCGGTGCCGCGGTAAACCTCGTCGCAGAGCACCCAAGCCCCGCTGCCCTTGGCGATATCCGCGATTTCGGCCAGCATCTCGCGGCCCATCAAGGCGCCGGTCGGGTTGTTGGGATTGTTGATCGCAATCAGCCGCGTCTCTGGCCGCAGCATCGCGCGCAGCGCCTCCAGATCAGGCAGGAAACCGTCCTCGGGGCGCAGGTGCAGCAACTCCACTTCGGCCTCAAGGCTCGCGGGGATGGAATAGTGCTGCTGATAGGTCGGCACCACCGCGATGACATGATCGCCCCGGCTGACAAGCGTCTGATGCACCAGCGCATTGGCGCCAATCGTGCCATGGGTCGTCAGCACATTGTCGGCAGTCTGCTGCTCGTAAAGCCCCGCCACCGCGCGGCGCAACCGTTCCGAGCCTTCGATCGCCCCATAGCCCATGCGCATGGCGCGCAGATCGCCCATGACGCTGTTATCCATCCCCGCCATATCGATCAGTTCGCCCAAGGTGATCGAGGCGACACAGGTTTCGGCAAGGTTATAGCGGCAGTGGTTTTCGAACTCGTTCATCCACATTTCGACGCCGAAGGTCTGAATGTCCATTCTCTACTCCTCTTGAGCGGTTTAACGACTGATATCGGGGTAAACATGACTGCGTTTCACCACCCCGTAAACAAAGCTGGTGTCGATTGACCCGATGCCCCCGATGGGATGCAGCCGCCGCCGCACGAAACGCTCGTAATCCTCCAGATCGGCCACCACGACCCGCAGCAGGTAGTCCGACAGCCCGCTCATCACGAAACATTCCAAAACCTCGGGGATCGCTTTGATCTGGGCTTCGAACCGCTGCACCGTCGCCTCATCATGGCCGTCGAGCGTCACGCGCACCATCACCGTGACCGGCAACCCGTAGATTTTCGGGTCAACCTCGACACTATAGCCCCGGATCGCGCCGGTCTTTTCCAACTGCCGCAACCGGCGCAGACAGGGCGAGGGGGACAGGTTGACCTCCTGCGCGAGTTCGAGGTTCGTCATCCGCCCATTGCGCTGAAGGGCGCGGATGATCTTGCGGTCCGTTGCGTCCAATTCGGGGATTTGGGGCATGATATGCCAATTCTCTCTCAAGGTTGAGGTTATTTAGCACATAAATGCTGCGCCAACCATTCAATAATGCCGCCAAACCAGTCTCAGGGGGCCATCATGGACAATTCGCAGAAATCCTTCTCCACCCGCGCCATTCACCACGGCTATGACGCGCAGGCCGAACAGGGCGCGCTGAACCCGCCGATCTATATGAGCTCGACCTTCACCTTTGAGACCGCCGAGGCCGGGGGCGACATGTTCGCAGGCGAGCGCGCGGGGCATTTCTACACGCGCATTTCCAACCCGACACTGGATCATCTGGAAAAGCGCATCGCCAATCTCGAAGGCGCCGAGGCCGGGCTGGCCACCGCCTCTGGTATGGGGGCCATCACCTCGACGCTCTGGTCCTTTCTTGAGGCCGGTGATGAGGTCATCATCGACAAGACGCTCTATGGTTGCACCTTTGCCTTCATGACACACGGTCTGCCGCGCTTTGGCGTCAAGGTGACGTTGGTCGATATGACCGACCCTGCAAACCTCGCCGAGGTGATCAGCGCCCAGACCAAAGTGGTTTATTTCGAGACCCCGGCGAACCCCAACAACCGTCTGGTCGATATCGCCGCGATTTCCCAGATCGCCCATCGTGCCGGCGCCAAGGTGGTGGTCGACAACACCTATGCCACCCCCGTGCTTACCCGCCCGATCGAACATGGCGCGGACATCGTGCTGCATTCGGCGACGAAGTTTCTGTCGGGCCACGGCGACGTGGTCGCGGGGCTTGTTGTCGGCAGCCAAGAGGACATGGGGCAGGTGCGGCTCGTGGGGCTCAAGGACATGACCGGCGCCGTGATGTCGCCGCTGACCGCGATGCTGCTGCTGCGCGGGATCAAGACGCTGGAACTGCGCATGGAGCGCCACTGCGCCACCGCGCGCAAAGTGGCCGAGGCGCTGGCCGAGCACCCCGCCGTGCTGCATGTCGCCTATCCCGGTCTCGACAATTTCCCGCAGGCCGACCTTGCCCGGCGGCAGATGGCGGATTTCGGCGGTATGATCCCTTTCGAGGTCAAAGGCGGCAAAGCCGGCGGCATCGCCTTGATGAACCGGCTGAAGCTGATCCAGCGGGCGGTGAGCCTTGGCGATGCCGAAAGCCTGATCCAACATCCCGCCAGCATGACCCATTCGACCTATTCGCCCGAGGAACGCGCCGAACATGGCATCGCCGAGGGGCTGGTGCGCCTCTCGGTCGGGCTTGAAGGGGCCGATGATATCATCGATGACCTTTACGCCGCGCTCGGCGCGCATAATATGCAGGCCGCCTGACTGCGCATTGAAAGGACGCCCATGACCTATTCCCTCGCCATCCACGGCGGCGCCGGGACCATTCTGAAGGCCAAGATGACGCCCGAGATGGAAACCGCCTATCACGCCGGACTGGCCCGCGCATTGGAGGCGGGAGAGGCCGTGCTGCGCGAAGGCGGTACTGCAATGGATGCAGTGGTGGCAGCGGTCTGCGCCTTGGAGGATGAGCCGCTGTTCAATGCCGGGCGCGGGGCCGTTTTCACTTCTGCTGGGAAACAGGAGATGGACGCCGCCGTGATGGACGGCAAAGACCGTCGCGCGGGCTCGGTGGCCGGTGTCTTTGGCCCCAAGAACCCCGTTCGCCTCGCCCGCGCGGTGATGGAGCGGACCGAACATGTCACGCTGATTGGCCCCAATGCGCTGGAACTGGCGCGGCAGGCGGGGCTGCCCTTTGGGGATGAGGTGTATTTTTTTACCCAAACCCGCTGGGACTCGCTTCAGGAAACGTTGGAGATGCGCGAACGCGGCGAGGTGTCGGACGATCCGGCACGGCGGCATGGCACCGTGGGCGCGGTGGCGCGGGACGCCACGGGCAATGTCGCGGCCGCCACCTCGACCGGGGGGATGACCGCCAAAGCACCGGGCCGGGTGGGCGACACGCCTATGATCGGGGCGGGTACATTCGCCGACAATGAAACCTGCGCCGTGTCGGCGACCGGCCATGGCGAAGTCTTTATCCGTTGGAACGCCGCTGCCGAAATCGCCGCGCGGATGCGCCACGCGGGCGAGACTTTGCAAACCGCAGCCGAGCACGTGGTCATGCAGGATTTGGCAAAGAACGACGGCTCGGGCGGCATGATCGCGGTGGATCGGCATGGCAATATCACCATGCCTTTCAATGCGCAGGGCATGTACCGTGGCATGGTCCGCAAAGGCAGCGCGCCGGAGACTTCGATCTATTGAAAATAGCCGCGTCGCAGCCTCTGACCCGGCGCAACAGTCAAGGCGCCGCAGGCCCGGCGCGGACATCTAAAACTTGACATTTAGCCCCCTCCCTTTGATTGACGTGCAAACGAACTTGACGGGAGAGGGGACAGGGTGCGTTTTCTAGCAGGTATTGCGCGGGCGATCTGCGCGGTGAATATCGTGATCGGCAATGTCTTCGCCTGGCTGTCACTGGGCATCGTCCTCGTCTGTTTCACCGTGGTCGTGCAGCGCTATGTCTTTGCGATCAGCTATGTCTGGATGCAGGACCTCTATATCTGGCTCAATGGCGCGATGTTCACCGCCGTGGCAGGTTTTGCCCTGCTGCGGGATGACCATGTGCGGGTCGATATCTTTTACCGCCCCGCCACCATGGCGCGGCGGGCCTTGGTCGATCTGCTGGGTGTTCTGATCTTTCTGCTGCCTTTTTGCTGGATCGTTTACGCCTATTCGATCCCCTTTGTGCAGCGCGCCTGGGGCTATCAGGAAGGCTCGGCCAATGTGGGCGGCATGCCGGGGCTTTATATCCTCAAGGCCTTCATCATCGGCTTTGCCTTTTTGCTGGCCCTGCAGGGGATCGCCTGGATCATCCGCTCCATTCTGGTGCTGAGCGGCAATGCCGCGCTGGTGCCGAAATCCATCCAATACAGCCGGGATCAAATCGCCGCTGACCACCCCCAGGGAGCCGTTTGATGGACCCGATACTGATTGGCGAGATGCTCGCCGCGCTCATGTTCTTTGGCGTGATCGGATTTTTGCTGCTGGGCTTTCCGGTGGCCTTTACGCTGGCTGGTGTGTCGCTGCTGTTTGCCGCCGTGGGCATGGGTTTTGGCGTTTTTGACCCGTCGAACTTTGGCTCTCTGCCGAACCGATACATTGGCTTTATGACCAATGAGGTCTTGGTCGCGGTGCCGCTGTTTATCTTCATGGGGGTGATGCTGGAACGCAGCCAGATCGCCGAGCAGCTGCTGCTGACCATGGGCAAGCTCTTTGGCAATATGCGCGGCGGTTTGGGCATCTCTGTGGTGCTGGTCGGCGCGATGCTGGCGGCCTCGACCGGGGTGGTTGGAGCCACGGTTGTGACCATGGGGCTGATCTCGCTGCCCGCGATGCTGCGGGCGGGCTATGACCCGAAGCTCGCCACCGGCGTGATCTGTGCGAGCGGGACGCTGGGGCAGATCATCCCGCCGTCGACGGTTCTGATTTTTATGGGCGACATGCTGGCGGGCATCAACTCTCAGGTGCAGATGGCCAAGGGCAATTTCGCGCCCTCGCCGGTCTCGGTGGGGGATCTTTTTGCCGGGGCGCTGCTGCCGGGCATCCTGCTGGTCTCGCTCTACCTCAGCTATGTGCTCTTCAAGGCCGTGACCGCCCCGGCCTCCTGCCCCGCCACACCGGTTCCGGCCGAGGAAAAAGGCACGTTGATGCGCGATTTCTTTGTCGCGCTGGTGCCGCCCTTGTTGCTGATCCTCGCGGTGCTGGGCTCGATCCTGGGCGGTATTGCGACCCCGACCGAGGCCGCGTCGGTGGGAGCCGTGGGTGCCATGGTGCTGGCGCTGCTGCGCTGGCGGCTGTCTTTCCGCATCCTGCGCGAGACGATGATTGCCACGGCGACGATCACCAGCATGGTCTTTATCATTCTGCTGGGCGCCTCGGTCTTTTCCATCGTCTTCCGGATGATGGGCGGCGACAATCTGGTGCATGAATTCCTCAGCAGCCTGCCCGGCGGCCCCTTGGCGGCGGTGGCGGTGGTCATGTTGATCATGTTCTTCCTTGGCTTCATCCTCGACACATTCGAGATCATCTTTATCGTGATCCCGATCACCGCGCCGGTGCTGCTGATGCTGGACATTGATCCGATCTGGCTTGGTGTCTTGGTGGGGGTGAACCTGCAGACGTCCTTCCTGACACCGCCCTTCGGCTTTGCGCTTTTCTATCTGCGCGGGGTGGCGCCGGAGGATCTGCCGACCAGTGCGATCTACAAAGGCATCCTGCCTTTCGTGTTGTTGCAGGTGGTGGCGATTGCGATTCTCTTTGCCTTCCCGGAGATCGTGACATGGTTGCCGAAGGTGGTTTCGGGCTGAGGCTGACGCGAGATCAACGAAGGACCCGGCAACGATACCGGGTCCTTTTTTATTGAGCTCAGAGGTATCGAATATGTCCCGCCCGGTGGCACACCGGGCATCGCCCTCCCTCCCCCGGAGGGCGATTTTGCAACGGTGCAAGGGACGGGTCGGTCTGCGCTTGTTGCGGGGTGATAGCCAAATATTGAGGTGCCGATCGCCCACCAGGGAGGGCGATCCCCTTAGCGCCAACAAAAAAGGCCCGGCGTTTCCACCGGGCCTTCTGGGTCGCTTCAAGCACAGCTTAGTATTTCAAGAACTTCTGACGCGCCTGAATATAGGGGCTGTCGATGTTCTCGGTCCGGGTGCGGACAAGGTTCAGCGCTTCGACAAAGCTGTCGGCGGTTTTCTTGACCAGCGGGTCGTCGCTGCTGCGCAGTTCCTCAACCACTTCGACCGACGCCTTGGCACCGGCTTCCATGATGTCGTCGGGGAAGTTGCGCACGGTCACGCCATGCTCATCCACCAGCGTCTTCAGCGCACGCGGGTCGTTGGCGTAGAAGTCCGCCGCAACCTGATCGTATTCCGCCTGGCTCACGTCACGGATGATCGCCTGAAGGTTCTCGGGCAGTTCCTGGTACTTCTTCTTGTCGACGACAAGCTCGGTCGCCAGACCGGATTCGACGAAGGACGGCATGTAGTAGTTCTTGGCCACCTGATGGAAGCCGAGCGCCAGATCGTTATAGGGGCCGACGAATTCGGCGGCATCCAGCGTGCCGGACTGCAGCGCCTGGAAGATCTCGCCCGCCGCCATGTTGGTCACGGTCGCGCCCAGCTTCTCCCACACGCGGCCACCGAGGCCCGGGGTCCGGAAGCGCACGCCTTTGACGTCATCGAGGCTTTTGAGCTCATCGCGGAACCAACCGCCGGTCTGGGTGCCGGTGTTGCCCGACAGAAAGCCCTGAACGCCGAACTGGTCATAGATCTCGTCCCAAATCTCCTGACCGCCCATGTAGCGCATCCATGCGGTGAGCTCGGGCGTGGTCATGCCGTAGGGCACGCCGGTAAAGAAGGACAGCGCCGGCGATTTGTTCTGCCAGTAATAGGCGGCGCCATGGCTCATCTCGGCGGTGCCGTCGATCACGGCATCCAGCGACTGCAGCGGCGGGACCATCTCACCGGCGGAGAAAACCTGAATGGTTAGCTCGCCACCCGAAGCGGCGGTGATCCGGTCGGCCAGACGCTGCGCGCCGACACCCAGACCGGGGAAGTTCTTGGGCCAAGTGGTGACCATACGCCAGGTGATATTGCCCTGCGCGATGGCAGGGGCGGCGAGTGTGGTGGCAGCCGCGCCTGCGCCCATCACACCAGCTTTGCGAATAAATGAACGACGATCCATGATGTCCTCCCGGAATCGAGTTATTGTTAAGCACTTCCGACACTTGGCCGAAACGTCCTGCACAGCAGATAATCGCCGCCCGTCGAAAATGTCCATGCCCCTTGCAAAGCCCAGGGGCGATCTGCTGGACAAATGCCCCCGCCCCCACATACGTAGTGCTACGTAAAGCTGCTGTATTACTGGATATTTGCCTTGTTTCCGGCGCAAAGGCGAATATTGTGCCTGCTGCCAGGGAGGGCTCAGAACTTGCTAAAACTTATTGACCGGATGAATGAATTCGTCGGGCGCGTGGTGTCGGTTGTGGCCGCCATTTTCGCCGCGATCATCATCTATGACGTCTTCATGCGCTATGTCATGAACGACCCGACCCGTTGGGCCTTTGACGTGACCAAACAGCTCTATGGTTTCTACTTCGTCATGCTCGGCGGCTATGCCCTGCGCCACCAGGCGCATGTGCGGGTCGACCTGATCACCGAAACACTGGGCCATAACGCACGCCGTTGGGTCGAAGCGGCGGGCTATGTGATCTTTTTCTTCCCCTTCGCCTGGGTCTTCACCACGAGGTCCTATGAATTTGCCATGCGCTCCTATGCGCAGGGCGAGACGACCTATGGCTCCGTTCAATTGCCGGTCTATCCGCTCAAGATGGCCATGGCGCTCGCCGCCGGGCTGCTCTTGCTGCAAGGCGTGTCGGAATTTCTGAAACTCGTACTTAACCGTCAGGACTTGCCACGTGACGCCTGAACTCATTGCACTCACCATGTTCGGCCTGCTGTTGCTGGGCCTCTTCATGGGCCACCCGCTGGCCTTTGTCCTTGGCGGCACCGCCGTTCTGGGCGCCATTATCGCTGGCAAGCCGATGGTGCTTGGCATCGTTATCAACCGCATCTTCGGCGATGTGCTGGATAACTTCACGCTGATCGCGATTCCGCTCTTCATCCTCATGGCCCGATTCCTGTCCGATTCGGGCGTGACCGACAAAATGTTCGAATCGCTGCGCCTGCTGATGTCGAATGTGCGCGGCGGACTGGCGCTGGCGGTGGTTTTCATCTCGATCCTGCTGGCCGCCACCACCGGCATCATCGGCGCCTCGATCACCGTGATGGGCGTCATGGCGCTGCGGCCGATGCTGCAATATGGCTATAGTCCGACGCTGACCACCGGCGTCATCGCGGCCTCGGGCTGTCTTGGCATCCTGATCCCGCCCTCGATCATGTTGATCCTCATGGCCTCCTATTCGCCACTGTCGGTGGGGGAGCTTTTCGCCGGGGCCATGGTGCCGGGCGTGGTGCTGGGGCTGCTCTATGCGGTCTGGGTCTTTATCGTGGCCGTCGTGCGGCCCGATATGGCGCCCGCCGTTGAACCCGATGAGAAAATCTCCAAACCCGCCCTCATCCGCATGCTCTTGATCGAAGCCGTGCCGCCGCTGGTGCTGATCCTCGGCATCCTCGGCTCGCTGCTCGCCGGGATTGCCACCGCCACCGAAGCCTCGGCCATTGGTGCGGCGTTGGCGCTGGTCATTGTCATCATGCGGCGCAAATTCAGCTGGTCGTCTTTCTACGGCGCCATGCTGGAAACCGGGCGCACCTCGGCGATGATCCTCTTTATCGTCATCGGCGCCACCGCCTTTACCGGGGTGTTCAACATCACCGGGGGGCTGCGCGCGACGCAGGAGATCATCCGCAACCTCGACATGGCGCCCTGGCTGCTGATCGCGATGATAATGTTCATCGTCTTCATCCTTGGTGCCTTCCTCGACTGGACCGGCATCGTGCTGCTGTCCTTCCCAATCTTCCTGCCGATCGTGCAGGAGATGGACGTGAGCCTTTTGTGGTTCGTCGTCCTGATGTCGGTGGTTCTGCAGACGTCCTTCCTCACGCCGCCCTTTGGATATGCGCTGTTCTACCTGCGCGCCATTGCGCCGCGCGAGGTCAAGACGTCGCATATCATCGTCGGTGTGTTGCCCTTCATCGGGTTGATCCTGATGATGTGCGTGGCCATCGCCCTCTTCCCACAGCTGGTCACCTGGCTGCCGGAAACCCTTTATACCAAATAACCAACGGAGGAGTATAATAATGACAATGAAATCAACCCTTGCCGGTCTGGCACTCTGCGCGGGCTTTGCCACGCAGGCGGCAGCGCAGGACAATTGGACCATGACCACCACATGGCCGACCTCGCTGGAGCTGATTGAGATCGACAAGCATTTCGTCGATCTGGCCAACAAGCTGACCGGCGACGATCTGACCATCGAATTCTTCGAAGGCGGTTCGCTCGTGCCTGCGGGCGAAGTTTTCGGCGCCGTTGAATCCGGCACCGTTCAGGCCGGCGCGGACTGGCCCGGCTATTGGGCCGGCCGCAACTCCGCCTTCTCGCCACTGGCGACCACGGCGAGCCTGTTCAACGCGGTCGACTACGTGAACTGGATCGAACAATGGGGCGGCAAGGAGCTCTATAACGAGATCTATGGCAAGTTCGGCATGGTCTATCTGCCCTATGGCGTGACCAACAACGAATCCGGTTTCCGCACCAACGAACAGATCGTCACGCTGGAAGACCTCAAGGGCAAGCGTCTGCGTCTTTCGGGTCTGGAGCAGGGCCGTCTGCTGGAGAAGCTGGGCGGTAGCCAAGTTTCCATGGCCGGTGGTGAAATCTACCAGTCGCTGGAACGTGGCGTGATCGACGGGGCGGAATTCTCGACCCCCAACGTCGACTTCTCGGGCGGTTTCCAGCAGGTCACCAAATACTGGGCGACCCCGGGCTGGCACCAGTCGGCGTCGATCTTCGGTGTGATGATCAACAAGGACGCCTGGGACGCGCTGTCCGACGAGACCCGCGAAGCGCTTGAAATCGCGGCGCAGGCCAACCTCGTCTGGTCGCTCTCCTTCACCGAAAAGCGCGCGACCGAAGCCTACCAGCAGTTCCTGGACGCAGGCATCGAGATCAACCGCTATGACGATGAGACCCTCGCCAAGGTTCAGGAAATGGCCAATGAGACCATCGAGGAGACCGCTTGCGAGAACCCCGATTCCGCAAAGGTTTACCTGAGCCAGTTGGAGTATCTGAACGACTACGCCAAATGGCGTGATGCTTCGGCGCCGTTCAACCTGGGCCGTACGCCGAATGGTCCGGACATCGAGAAAATTCGCGGCTGCGCGGAGTGATTTGAGCCAAACGGTTCTAACGGAAAGGCCCGCCATTGGCGGGCCTTTTTGTATGTCCGGAGGGCCATCGCCTGCCCGCGGGTCGGCGACCCCACAGCAGTTCATACCACTTTATTTCTCAACCGTGATGTGCGCCAGCATTGTCCCGCCAAGCCTCACTAAATCGCCTCCCCGGTCGCACCAAAGGTGCGCCCTTCATACTGGTGGCACGCCTTTGGCGTGGCGCGCGGGCAGGCGATGGCCCGGCGCCTGCGGCTTGTCCCGGGCCTGGGTGGCAAAATCACCTTACCCCTCAACCCGCTTCAGAAATTTCTGCAACCGCGCATCCTTCGGCGCACCAAAAATCTCTGCCGGCGCCCCGCTCTCGACGATCTTCCCGCCTTCCATAAAGATCACCCGATCCGCGATCTCGCGCGCAAACTGCATCTCATGGGTCACGATCAGCATGGTCTGGCGGCGCTCCGCCACAGCCCGCATCAGGTCGAGCACCTCGCCCACCCATTCCGGATCCAGCGCAGAGGTGGGCTCGTCAAACAGCATCAACTCCGCCTCCAGCGCCATGGCGCGACCGATGCCGACCCGCTGCTGCTGCCCGCCCGAAAGCGCCGCCGGATAGCTGTCGGCCTTATCGGCCAGACCGGTCTCGGCCAGCACCGCCAAGGCACGCTCCTCGGCCTCGGCCTTTGACCGCTTCTGCACGGTCACCAGGGCTTCCATGATGTTCTGCTTGGCCGTCTTATTGGCAAAGAGCGCGTAGTTCTGAAACACCATCGCCGTGCGCCGGCGCAGTGCCAGCACCTCGGCCTTGCCGGCCTTCGCGGCATCCACGGTCACATCTCCGATCGTGATCCGCCCCGCCTGCGGCACATCCAGAAAGTTCAGGCAGCGCAGCAGGGTCGATTTACCGGTCCCCGAAGGCCCGATCACCACGACCCGCTCGCCATCCGCGATCTGCAGGTCGATGTTGTCCAGAACCGGGCCGCCGCCGAAATGCTTGGTCAGGCCAGAGATATCAATCATCGCACGAACGCCTTGTTGAGATGGGTTTCGAGCCGCTTCTGGCCTTGGCTCAAGACTTCGACGATGACCCAATACATCACCGCCACCACCAGGAAGGCTTCGAAATAAAGGAAACTGCCCGCCGCTTCTTTCTGGGCCGCGCCCATCATCTCGGTCACGCCAAGGGTGAAGGCCAGTGAGGTGCCTTTGATCATGTCGATAAAGTAGTTCACCAATGTCGGCGCCGCGATGCGCGCCGCCTGCGGCAGAATGATCCGCCACATCATCTGGGTTTGGGTCATGCCGATGGATTGCGCCGCCTCCCATTGGCTCCGGTCCACCCCCATGATCGCGGCGCGGATGCTTTCGGCCATATAGGCCGAGAAATGCAGGGTCAGCCCCATGATCGCCGCCGTGACCCCGTCGATCTGGGTGAGGAAAGACAGCACCTGCGGCAGGCCGAAGTAGAACAGAAAGAGCTGCACCAGCAGCGGTGTGCCGCGGAAAAAGCTGATAAAAAGCACCACGAACCAGTCGAGCACCGGCACTTTGGCCACGCGCTCCACCGCCAGAAGCGAGGCGAGGATGAGGGCGAACACCATCCCCGCCACCGCCATGAACAAGGTCAGCGGCACATAGCCCAGAATAACGGGCACCAGTCCCAGCATATAGTCGAGGTCCAGCGCCCGCATGGGTCTTACTCCGCTTTAGTGATGTCGGTGCCGAACCATTTCTGCGAGATTTCGGCCAGCGTGCCGTCTTCGCGCAGGGCGGTCAGCGCCGTGTCGATCTGGTCGCGCAGCGCACGGCCTTCGTCATTGTCCTGGAACGGCAGGGCGTTGCGGATCTCCGAAAACGGCTTGCCCGCCAGTTGCAGCGGCAGTGGGCTTTCCTGGATCAGCTGGGCCGATGACACCCGGTCCATCACAAAAGCGTCGACCCGGCCAAGCGCCGTGTCCTGTGCGATGTTGGACTCATAGGTCTTGATCTCGATCTCATCGGCAAAGTCCAGATCGTTCAACAGTTGCTCAAAGTTCGAGCCAAGGTTCACTGCCACGGTCTTGCCGCGCAGATCCTCAACACCGCCGATTTCTTCGTTGCCCTGTTTGGTCACCACTTGGGCCCCGTCAAAGACGTAAGGCGCGGTAAAGACGAATTTCTCCTCACGCTCGGGCGTGATGGTGATCTGATTGGCGATCGTGTCGATGCGGCCCGCGTCCAGCGCGCCGATCAGGCCAGAGAAGGCCATGGTTTCAAATTCGACGTCGAGACCCGCTTCTTCGCCGACGGCGTTCATCACATCGACTTCAAAGCCCTGCAACTCGTCCTGCTTTACAAAGGTGAAGGGGAAATAGCCGCCCGACATGCCCACACGCAGGGTGTCGGCCTCTTGGGCATAGGCAGCGGAGCCGGAAACCGCGGCGAGGGCGGCGGCGGAAATGATCTGTTTCAGCATGGGGTTACTCCTTTTCGCTTGGGCTTGAGATGTCACTGCGGGCCGAAAGCTTCAATATGGCGGAGCAATGAGGGATAGATATCCAAGGTAGAACGATTGGCAGGAACAAGAGTTTCTGGCCCGCGCTGCGGAAGGAATCTTTCCCGATGAGACAATACCTATCGGAACGCTGTTCTCGCAAACTTCAAAAAATACCCCCCTAGCGGAACGGATATGCAGATCATGCATGGCCCCGAAAGACCCGCCTGCGTCTAGAGCGCGTCGATATCAAGCCCCTCAGCCGCCCAGGCGGCCAGTTTTCGATCCACCGTCTTGCGCGAGACGCCCAAGCGCCGGGCGGCCTCGGCCCGGTTGCCGTTGCACAGATCAAGGATGTGCAGCATGTGGCGCTGTGTCACCAGTTCGAGGTCTTCGATCGCGCGCGGGCCATCCACAGCCCCGTGGCCGGCAAAGGCTTCGGGCAGGCTGCCGAGGATCACCGAGCGCTCGATCAGATTGCGCAGCTCGCGCACATTGCCGGGCCAGTCGTAGCGGCGCAGCTTGAGCAGGGTTTCCGCGTCGAGCCGCAGCGCGGGCATGCCCAAGGCCATGGAGAACTGCTTCATGAACATCGCGGCAAGCTCAACGATATCTTCGGATCGGTCCTTGAGCGGCGGCATCGCGACTTCGACGACATTCATCCGGTGGTAGAGATCGGCACGAAAACGCCCCTCCTCCACGGCCTTTGGCAGATCCGCATTGGTCGCGAAAAGCAGGCGCAGGTTCAGCGGGATTTCACGTTCGGCCCCTTCGGGCCGGATGCGCTGGTCTTCGAGCACCCGTAAGAGCGCGGCCTGTAGCGCTTCGGGCATCTGGGCGACCTCGTCCAGAAACAGGGTGCCACCATCGGCCAAGAGGAACAGACCCGGCTGCAGGGTCTCATTGCCCTCCACCGCGCCAAAAAGCTCCGGCACCAAACGGTCCGGCGCGATGGCGGCGCAGTTCACCGCGACAAAGGGTTTATCGGCGCGGTCGGACATCTGGTGCAATTGCCGCGCGGCCAGTTCCTTGCCGGTCCCGCTGGGCCCGGTGAAGAGCACCGGCGTCGGCACCGGAGCCAAGCGATTGAGCAGGCCGCGCACTTTCGCCAGCGCTTCGGATTTGCCGAGCATCTGCCCCGCCGTGCCCGCATGCAATTCGCGCCGCAGCAGCGTATTGTCCCGCCGCAGGTTCTTGCGATCAAGCGTACGGGACACGGCGCCGAGGATCTGGTTGGCGCGAAACGGCTTCAGGACAAAATCGCTGACCCCGGCCCGCAGGGCCGCGATGGCGGTTTCCAGATCGGCATAGGCGGTGATCAGAACCGTGTCGGCGTAGAAGCCTTTGCGGCGCTGTTCGGCGATCCATTCCAACCCGGTTTTGCCCGGCATGATATTGTCGAGCACGACGACATCGAAATGCGCCTCGTCCAAGAGTTTGGTGGCCTCCGCCGGCGAGGCCGCCTGCGCCACCCGTTTGACGCGCGGCTCAAGGATCTTGGTCAGGAAATGGCGCATCCCCGGTTCGTCGTCGATCACAAGGACCGACGCGCCTTCGAGCGTGCCGCCATATTCGTCCCTCGCCGCCATGCTACGCCTCTTCAGTGTCAGTCCAATCGGACGTTTTCACCTGAATAGACCTCGGCGGAGGAAAAGCCCATCTCATGCAGCCCGAAATAGGCCACGACGCCGATCACCGCGACGCCCAGAAACCCTGCCAGCATGGCTTTCATTGCGCGTATCCTTCTTGCCGACCATTCATTCCGCAGGCGTCCCTTTGTCTTGTTTGACCTCATCGAGCCAGAGCGAATGGTGCTGCTCGGCCCAACGCTCGTCCACCTCGCCGCTGCCCATGGCGTCATAGGCGCCTTCCATGCCGAGCGTGCCGATGTAGATATGCCCGAGGATCAGCGCCATCATCACAAAGCCGATGATCGCATGCCACAGCTGCGCATATTGCATTTCGGCATGGGGCGTCAGATCGGATTGCAACGGGCCCATCCCGGCCCATTCCGCCATCCCGACATCGTTGATGATGCCAAAGGTATGGCCAAAGAGCTGCACCTCGAAGGGGAACAGCAGCGACAGGCCCGAGAGCGAGACCGAAAAGCCCAGGATGATCACGCCCCAAAAGACGATCTTCTGGCCAAAGTTGAACTTCTTGGCCGGGGGGTGGTTGTTGCCGATAAAACCGCCCGCCTGTTTGATCCAGACCCAATCGGACCGGTCGGGGATGTTGTGCCAGACCCACATGACAAAGACCATGACCAGCGCGATCATGAAGGCCCATGACACATTGTTATGGATGAACTTGGAGCCGGTCAGCAGGGCCGAGTTGAACTCATGCCCCAGCAGCGGGATCACCACCTTGCGGCCAAAAAGCGTGGCCAGGCCGGTCAGGGCCAAGAGGATGAAGGAGCCCGCGAGCATCCAATGGGCAAAACGCTCGATCGCTTTGAAGCGGGTGACGGTGCGGCCGATCCTGCCGCCCTCGATCCGAATCCGCCCGCGCAGAAGATAGAACGCTGCGAGCAGAACGATCATGCCAAGCAGAAGCCAGATGCCATAGGTGGCCAGCGGCCCCTCGCGGACCTGCTGCCACCAGATGCCATTGTCTTGCACCAGCACGCGGCCGGTCTTGTTCATCGTGCTGACCTTGACCGGCAGTTCATTATAGCGAATGCCGCGCCAGATATCGGGGTCCGAGCGCCCGCCGAGCGGCCCAAGCCCGGGCACATTGGTCGCATCGCCGCCAAGGTTGTTGCGCCGGAAGCCGTCGTCAATCTGAACCCCGCTTTCGCGCAGTTGGATATCTTGCAGGGTCTGCGCCCCGCCGGTGCTGGCGCGGTCAATCGCCGAGGGCGTCGCGTTTTCCGGCAGGCGCACGTCTTGGGCCGCAGCGCTAAAGGGCAGCGCGGCCAAGGCGAGTATGAAAAGAGCCATCAGGTGGCGCAGCATGGGAAATCCCCCGGCTAGACAAATCTGGTGAAAAGGGGCGGCCCGGTCAGGCCGCCCCGAATGCCGTTACTGGCCCTTTTGCTCATACGCCGTGCCCCAGCCCCAGGCGCCGGAGCCAAAGCCGCGCGCCACGACGCGTTCGCGGTAGATGTCGGAGACCATGTCACCGTCGCCCGCCAGAAGCGCCTTGGTCGAACACATCTCGGCGCAGATCGGCAGTTTGCCTTCCGCGATCCGGTTGCGGCCGTATTTCTGGAACTCCGCCTGGCTGTGGTTCTCTTCCGGGCCACCGGCACAGAAGGTGCATTTGTCCATCTTGCCGCGGCTGCCGAAGTTTCCGGCCTGCGGGTACTGCGGCGCGCCGAAGGGGCAGGCGTAGAAACAGTAGCCGCAGCCGATGCAGAGGTCCTTGGAGTGCAGCACGATGCCGTCGTCGGTCTGGTAGAAACAGTCCACCGGGCAGACCGCCATACAGGGTGCATCCGAGCAGTGCATACAGGCGACCGAGATCGAGCGTTCGCCCGGCTGGCCGTCCTGAATGGTCACCACCCGGCGGCGGTTGATGCCCCAGGGCACCTCATGTTCGTTCTTACAAGCCGTGACGCAGGCGTTGCATTCGATGCAGCGCTCGGCATCGCAGAGAAACTTTGCTCTTGCCATTCTCTTGTCTCCTTACGCTGGCATGATCTTGCAGAGAGTACATTTCGTCTCCTGCATTTGCGTGACTGAATCGTAGCCATAGGTCTGCACGGTGTTGGTGCTTTCGCCCAGCACGATCGGATCGGCCCCGTCGGGGTATTTGTCGCGCAGGCTGACGCCGCCGAGATGCCCGCCGAAGTGGAAGGGCATGAAGGCCACACCCTCGCCCACCCGTTCGGTGACCATGGCCATCACCTTGATCTTGCCGCCCTCTGGCCCTTCGACCCAGACATCGGACCCGTCGCGCACACCGAGGTTATTGGCGTCGCGGGTGTTGATCTCGATGAACATGTTCTGCTGCAGCTCGGCCAGCCAGGGGTTCGACCGGGTCTCATCCCCGCCGCCCTCATATTCGACCAGACGGCCGGAGGTGAGGATGATCGGGAATTCCTGCGAGAAGTCGTTCTTCTGGATCGACGCGTAAAGCGTCGGCACCCGCCAGAAGGTCTTGTCCTCGTAGGTCGGATAATCCGCCACCAGATCGCGCCGGTTCGAGTAAAGCGGCTCGCGGTGCTTCGGCACCGGGTCGGGGAAGGTCCAGACCACGGCGCGGGCCTTGGCGTTGCCGAAGGGCGCGCAGCCGTGTTTGATCGCGACCCGCTGGATGCCGCCCGAAAGGTCGGTCTTCCAGTTGATGCCGCCGACCTGCTCGACATAGTCGGATTCGATCTCGCCCTGCTGCGAAGTTTCGCCGACCTCTTCCTGCCCGTTATCGGCATTCGTCGGTTTTTCGTAGCCCGCGACCGCCTCGATGATGCCGCGTTCCTCTGCCGTCAGATCTCCGTCCCAGCCCAGATCCATCAGCATCTGCATGGTGAATTCCGGATAGCCATCCTGAATCTCGGAGCCTTTGGAATAGACGCCCTCGGCCAGCAGGTTCTCGCCGTCCCGCTCGACCCCGAAACGGGCGCGGAAGGTCAGGCCGCCCTCGGCCACCGGCAGCGACATGTCATAGAGGTTCGCCGTGCCGGGGTGGTTCATCTCGGCGCTGCCCCAGCAGGGCCAGGGCAGACCGTAGAAATCCCCATCCGCCGGGCCGCCCTTGGCGCGCAGGGTGGTTTTGTCGAATGTATGCTGGTTCTGCATATGCGTCTTCAACCGCTCGGGCGATTGGCCGGTATAGCCAATGGTCCACATGCCCTTGTTGAATTCCCGCGTCAGATCTTCGACGAGCGGCTCTTCCCCGTTCACTTCGATGTTGCGGAACATGCGGTCCTCAAAACCGAACTTCTTGGCGAATTTATAGAGGATCGTATGGTCGGGCAGGCTCTCGAACAGCGGCTCGACGACTTTCTCGCGCCACTGCAGCGAGCGGTTCGAGGCGGTGACAGAGCCCGAGGTCTCGAACTGGGTACAGGCCGGCAGCAGATAGGTGTCTTCGGTCCGGTCATGCAACACGGCGGAAACGGTTGGGTATGGGTCCACAACGACCAGCAGGTCGAGCTTTTCCATTGCCGTCTTCATTTCCATCTGGCGGGTCTGCGAGTTTGGCGCGTGACCCCAGAGCACCATGGCTTTGGTGTTGTCGGGCTGCTCAAGGTTCTCGCGATCTTCCAACACGCCGTCGATCCAACGCGACACCGGAATGCCGGTGAGGTTGATCATGCGCTGCTCTTCGCCCGCGCCATCGGTCCAGGCCGCGAAGCGGCTTTGAATCCAATCCAGATCCTCGCCCCAGACCCGCGCCCAATGCGCCCAGGAGCCATCCGACAGACCGTAGTAGCCCGGCAGCGTATCGGCCAGAACGCCCAGATCAGTCGCGCCCTGCACGTTGTCATGGCCACGGAAGATATTGGTGCCACCGCCGGCGCGGCCCATGTTGCCCAAAGCCAGCTGCAAGATGCAATAGGCGCGGGTGTTGTTGTTGCCATTGGTGTGCTGCGTGCCGCCCATGCACCAGATCAACGTGCCGGGGCGGTGGTTGGCCAACGTGCGTGCCACGCGCAAAAGCTGCTCGCCCGGCACGCCGGTGACACGTTCGACTTCTTCGGGCGTCCAATGGGCGACTTCCTTGCGGATTTCATCCATGCCCCAGACGCGGGTGCGGATGAATTCCTGATCTTCCCAGCCGTTTTCAAAGATATGGTAGAGGATGCCCCAGACCAGCGCCACGTCCGAGCCGGGACGGAAGCGTACATATTCATCGGCATGGGCGGCGGTGCGGGTGAAACGCGGGTCGCAGACGATCAGCGGGGCGTTGTTCTCCTCCTTCGCCTTCAGCACATGCTGCAGCGAGACCGGGTGCGCCTCGGCGGGGTTGCCACCGATGATGAAGATCGCCTTGGACTTGTGGATGTCGTTGTAGCTGTTGGTCATGGCGCCGTAGCCCCATGTGTTCGCCACGCCCGCCACGGTGGTAGAGTGACAGATCCGCGCCTGGTGGTCGACGTTGTTGGTGCCCCAATAGGCGGCGAACTTGCGGAACAGATAGGCCTGTTCGTTGGAGTGTTTCGCCGAGCCGAGCCAGTAAACCGAATCCGGGCCGGAGGTGTCACGGATCGACAGCATCTTGTCGCCGATCTCCTCGATCGCCTGCTCCCAAGAGATCCGCTGCCATTCGCCGCCGACCTTCTTCATCGGGTATTTCAGACGCCGCTCACCATGGGCGTGTTCGCGCACCGAAGCGCCTTTGGCGCAATGGGCGCCGAGGTTGAAGGGGCTGTCCCAACCGGGTTCCTGCCCCAGCCAGACACCGTCCGAGACTTCGGCGATGACGGTACAGCCGACCGAGCAATGGGTGCAGACGGATTTCTTGATGTCCATCTTCCCGCTCACCGCGGCGGTGGCGGCTGAGGCCTGCTGCACGCTGCCTGCGGTGGCGGCAATCGCGCTCAGCCCCCCGATGGCAAGGCCCGATCCCCGCAGAAAGGCACGCCGGTCAATTCCGCTGCGCGCCACATCGGACAGGATGCCCGTCCGCCCCGTCGTGCGCGCGACCCCGTTGGTCTTTTTCCTCAACATGTCTTCACTCCCTATATGCGAGGTCGGCCCCGCCTGAGATACTATTGAACGGCGGGCGCGCACGCCCTGCCAAAGGTAAAGGAGCAGCGCCCCCAGATGTCTTTCAGAACCGCGCCGCGGCGTAATAGGCGCGGGTGTGCTCGGTGTCCTGAATGCGGTCCGACGACAGATCAGGGGCGGCAGCGGCTTCGGCCTCGCCGGTGCCGGTGGCCACGGCGACGGCGGCCAAAGGCGCGGCGGTGCCTGCGAATTTCAGGAAATCGCGCCGATCCTTGCGGGCGGGCGTCTCGGCGGAACCCTCTGGCTTGCGTGTCATACTGTCTCTCCTGTTACGTCTCTTGTTCAAGGGCGCGGCGGCCCGCTCGTCTGTTGTCTCAGCCGTCTTTGCTGAGCCGAAAGGCTTCGGCTTCGATCTGCATGAAGGCGCGGCCGATCTTGCCCACAGGCGCATAGAAGACCGAGTTTTTGGCACCCTCCAGATCGGTGAAGAAATGCCCGGCCCATGGCGCGATATGGCGGTTAAAGAAGGTCTTTTGCTGCGCCAGTGACGCGGGGGCCGAGAACCGGCCCACGATCATCGCGCCCATCATCTCCATCAGCGAGGCGATGTTGTCCTCGGGCTCAAAGACATTCGCCGCCCGTTCCAACCCGCGCGCGACCATATCCTGGCGCAGCGCGGCCAAGGGTTTTTCATTCAGGAACCCGGTGAGGTAATAGCTCGCATAGGGCAACAGCTCCCCCCGGCCCAGACCGATGAAGAGCCGGTTGAACTCGCTCTCGGCCCCCGCCGGTTTGGTCTTGCCCGCCAGTTTCGACAGCGCGGCAAAGCCCTGGCCCAGATCGCTGTCATCGCCGGAAAGCGCTGCGCATTGATCGAGCAGCATCTGGTCCGGCGGTCCGGCAAGGATCAGCCCCATGAAGTTATAAAGATCCGCGCGCAGGCGGTCTTCCTCGGGCAAGCTCGTTGCGGCCAATTGGGTCATGCGCCTGTCCCTCCAAAATCCTGCGCCGCATCATCGGCAAAGTGAAACCGCATCCGACGCGTCGTCGGGGCGGGCTGGGCTGTCTCTTCAACGTCAGGACCAAGCTCGGCCTGCGGCTGATAGGCTACTTGTTCAATCTCGTCCCGCGGCGGCGCTTCTGTCAACACCACATCCGTCGTGGTCGTCTCTTCAACCTCGGCGGGGCTGTCCCCCTCCAGCAGCTCTTCGACCTTGGCGACCATGCCACGGCCCACCTGATAGATCGTGTTGACCGGTTTGCCGGCGGTGGCCGCTGCGGTGTAATCGTCGTCGTAATCGTTCAACCGGTCAAGACAGGCGAGCACCGGGTTGGTTTTCCAAAAGCTGCGCAGGGCGCGGGTCTTGAGCCGTTGCGGCAGCTGCGCCTTGAGAAAGGCGCGCAGCTGTTCGCCGCTGACCAGATCTTCGGGCAGGGGCAGATCAAACTCGGCCAGCAGGTCGTCATCACTGCGCTCGGCCAGTGCGGCTTCCTGCGCGGCGCGCGCCCGCGCCTCAGCGGCTTGCGCCTCGGCTTCGGCCTCTGCCACCACGGCGGCGCGGCGTTTTTGCCAGAACCCACTCATGCCAGCCGCTTTCGTTTCAAGGCGGGCGAGGCATAGACGTCGGCGGGTTTTTCAATGCGCGGATCGCCGATGCCATCCTGCTTGCGGTCCATTCGCAAACGGTCCCGCCGCCGCTTCACAAAGGCTTCCTCTTGGTGGAACTCTTCGACAAACGCCTGCACCCAGGCCAACAAGCCCGGGGTCATCGCGACTTTCTCGACGACTTCCTCGGCGCTGTCGCAATAATCCTGCGCCTCATAGGGCGAGGCCGTGATCAGCGCGATCTTGAAAGGCCGTTCATTGTTGCCGGGGATCGGGCGCATGACGACATAGACGCAAGGCACATCCGCCCCCAGCCCATGCACATAGGCTTCGGTCTCCGCCCCATGCAGTTCAATCGGCAGGGTCGCCGCGTGATACTCAACCGTATCACCATCGCGGCGCAGTTCACGCCAATCGGCGGCCCCCGCACCGGGCAGGACAGCGGTCGCCTTCCAGCTCCACTTGGCCCAACGGGTCACCCCGGGCGCACGCCGCAGCACAACGCCCACAGGCATCGTCCGGTACATTTTAGGGTTGTGGATCAATTAGCGCCTCCGTTGCCTCATCTTTCTCCAGCTAGCCGCCATCTGGGAAGTACAATCAAACCAAAACGGCGAAAAACCCGCCTTGAGAGACAAGATGACCCGGCGCTTTCGGGGTTCAATCGCGATCTGGACCTTTTGTCTAACTTGACCTTTTCGGTCGGTTTTCGCGCAGATCGCAGTTGGCGAATCACAGGGGTTTGCCCGATGCTCCCACAGGCGCCCTCGGCCCTGCCCTGGCGGCCCGCTCACGCAGAATTGCGGTTGTAGCTGGGGTCAAAACCTGTCTAGCTTGGGGGCCGCACCGAGGCCCCAAGTGGCATCGGAATGGCGCGCGACATAAGGGAAAATTCATGGCCAAGACGTTGATAACATGCGATTGCGCCGGATCGCAGCGTATCGATTCCGATGCGCTGGCCGGGCGCACCGGTCTGAACGTGGCGCCCCCCTGTTCGGCGCTCTGCACCCAGCAGATCGACCGCGCGGCCAAGGCGCTGACCGGCGGTGATGCGATTTTATGCTGCACCCAGGAAGAGCGCGTCTTTTCCGAATTGGCCGAGGAATTGGGCCTGCCCCCTGCCCCCCTGCTCGACCTGCGCGACCGGGCCGGGTGGTCCGATGATGCGGGGGATAAACTGCCCAAAATGTCCGCCCTGGCCGCAGAGGCGCTTTTGGACGTGCCCGCAGAGAAAACCATCGATGTGGGCTCCGAAGGGCTGTGCCTGATCCTTGGCCGCGGGCCTGCGGCGCTGGAGGCTGCCGAGCAGCTCAAGTCCCACCTCAGCGTTGCGCTTTTGATGGATGACAGCGTGACCGCGGCCGGCGACACCCTGCCCGAGGTCCGCAACTTTGATCTCATCTCCGGCAAGCTGCGCCGGGCCAAAGGGGCGCTTGGCCAGTTCGAGGTGGTGATCGACGCGCTGCGCCAGATTGACCCGCGCGGCCGTGGCCCGCTGAGCTGGACCGCGCCGCGCGATGGGGCGCAGAGCCAATGTGACGTGATCCTTGATCTGCGCGGCGAGACCCCGCTTTTCCCCGCGCATGAGAAACGCGAAGGCTACCTGCGCGCCGATCCCGGCCACCCGCCTGCCGTGGCCGCCGCCGTGCTGGCCGCCTCGCATCTCACCGGCACGTTTGAGCAGCCGCTCTACGTCCGCACCGAGCCGCTGCTCTGCGCCCATAGCCGTGCCGGGCAGACCGGCTGCACCGCCTGTCTCGACCTTTGCCCCACGGGCGCGATCAGCCCCGAGGGCGATCATGTCACCGTCGACCCGATGATCTGCGCGGGCTGCGGGGCCTGTTCCTCGGCCTGCCCTTCGGGCGCGATCAGCTATGACGCGCCGCCGGTGGATTTCACCATGCGCCGGGTGCAGACGCTGGCCCGGGCCTATCTCGAAGCCGGTGGCGATGCGCCGCGCCTGCTGGTGCATGACGCCCATGGCGCCGAGATGATCCGCCTTGCCGCACGCCACGGGCGCGGGCTGCCGGCGGATGTGGTGCCGATGGAACTCGACGCGCTCGCGGCCTTTGGCCATGCCGAGGCGCTGGCGGGGCTGGCGGCAGGTTTCGCCCATGTCTCGTTGCTGCTCGGCCCCAAGGCCGACCGCGAGGCGATTGAAAGCCAAACCGCGCTGGCCCGCGCCATCGCCGGCGAGACCCGGATGTCCCTGATCGACACGCCCGACCCCGAGGCGCTGACCGATATCCTCTATGACGGTGTGGCCCCTGCCCCCGTCGCCCAACCGGTGCGCCCGATGGGCAGCCGCCGCCAGATCGCCCGGCAATCCGCCCGCGCGCTGCAACCCGACACCGAGGTGCTGCCCCTCCCCCAAGGTGCCCCCTATGGCGCCGTGCTGGTGGACAAGGACGCCTGCACGCTCTGTCTCTCCTGCGTCTCGCTCTGCCCCTCGGGCGCGCTCGGTGACAACCCGGACCTGCCGCAGCTGCGCTTTCAGGAGGATGCCTGCCTGCAATGCGGTCTTTGTGCCAATGTCTGCCCCGAAGATGCCATCGCGCTGGACCCGCGGCTCGACCTTACCGAGGCGGCGCTGAGCCAGCGCGTGCTGAACGAGGAAGAACCCTTTCCTTGCGTCGAATGTGGCAGCCTTTTCGGGGTGAAATCCACCGTGGAACGCATCACCGACAAGCTGCGCAGCCATGCGATGTTTGCGGATGAAGCGAAGCTGCGGATGATCCAGATGTGCGATGACTGCCGGATCAATGCGCAGTACCATAGCAGCGACAATCCGATGACGGGGGCGGAGCGTCCCCGCCCGCGGACCACCGACGATTACCTCTCCAAACGGCGCGACCACTAGGCCGCCACCTTAGCAAAGGAGCCTCCCATGAGCGAAGACTTCAACATGTCGATGCGCAAGTTTCTCAAACAGGTCGGCGTGACCTCGCAGCAGGCGATCGAGAAAGCCATGCGCGAGCATGACACCGCCGGTAAGAATTTCGCTGTCAAAGCCGTGATCACCATCCCCGAACTGGGCCTTGAGCATGAGATCGACGGCACCATCGCCGGCGCGGATCAGGGCGAGGCGTAAGCGACGTGACTGCCAGCAGAGACGCGGTTCTGACCGCATTGAAGACCGTGACCGATCCGGCCACGGGCACCGACATCGTGGCCAGTGGCGTGATGCGGGCGCTCAACGTGGACGCCGCGGGCGCGGTGCGTTTCGTGATGGAAATCCCGCCCGCGCAGGCCAAAGCCTATGAGGAGGCCAAGGCGCAGGCCGAAGCGGCGCTGAACGCGCTGGACGGGGTGAGCAAAGTCTCCATCGTGCTGACCGGCCATAGCGAGAAGGCCCCGCCCCCGGACCTCAAGCCGCAGCGCAAGGCCGAGCCGACTGGCCCGCAAAAAATCCCCGGTGTTGACCGCATCATCGCCGTAGCCTCGGGCAAGGGCGGGGTCGGCAAATCCACCGTTTCGGCCAATCTCGCCTGTGCACTCGCAGCCCAAGGCCGCCGCGTCGGGCTCTTGGATGCGGATGTCTACGGCCCCAGCCAGCCGCGCATGCTTGGCGTCTCGGGCCGCCCGGCTTCGCCCGATGGCAAGACGATCCTGCCGATGCGCAACCATGGTGTCACGATGATGTCGATCGGGTTGATGACCAACGAAGATCAAGCCGTGGTCTGGCGCGGGCCGATGCTGATGGGCGCGCTGCAACAGATGATGACACAGGTTCAATGGGGCGCGCTTGACGTGCTGATCGTCGACCTGCCGCCCGGCACCGGCGACGTGCAGATGACGCTGGCACAAAAGGCGCAGGTCGATGGGGCGGTTATCGTCTCTACACCGCAGGATGTGGCTCTGATCGACGCGCGCAAGGGCATCGACATGTTCAACCAGCTTAAGGTGCCGATCCTCGGCATGATCGAGAATATGTCGACGCATGTCTGCTCGAACTGCGGCCACGAAGAGCATGTCTTTGGCCATGGCGGTGTCGCCTCGGAAGCCGAGAAATGGGGCGTGCCGCTCTTGGCCGAAGTGCCGCTGGACCTGCAAATCCGCCTTGCCTCCGACGGCGGCGCGCCGATCACCGTGAGCCAGCCGGACAGCAAACAGGCCGCGGCCTTTCACATCATTGCCAAGCAACTCGTGGAGGCCGGCGCGGCATGAGCGAGGCCCTGTCCTTCCCGCCGCTGATGTCGGGCGAAGCGGTGACGGGCGATGCCATCGCCGCCGCCTGCGCCCGCGCGGCGGCGGGCTGCGATGCGGGGTTGATCTGCTACCGGCTGGACGGGGCCCAGATGCAAGCCGCGCTGGTTTTTGCCCCCGAGGTGCCGCTGGCGCAGGCTGTGGCGATGCTGCCGCTCTGCGGCGTGGGTTTTCAGAACGCCCTCGGCGCGCTGTCGCCACCCGAGGTTGCGGTGCAGCTTGACTGGGACGGCGGCATTCGGCTCAACGGCGCCTCTTGCGGGGCCTTTCGCATGGTCGCCCCGACCACCGATCCCGAGGCCATTCCTGATTGGCTGGTCGTCGGTTTCACCCTGCCGCTCTATCCCGCCGACGACCCTGATTTGGCCCAAACCGGTCTGAACCCCGATCAAACCGCGCTCTATGCCGAAGGCTGCGCCGAGGTGCAGCCCCCTGCCCTTGTCGAAGCCTGGGCCAGACACACGCTGCATTGGATCAACCGTTGGGAAGACCTTGGCCCCGCGAGCCTGCACCGGGAATGGCGCGGTTTGGTTTTCGGGATCGACGAGGATGCGACAGTGCAGGGCCAGAGCGGCAGATTCATCGGTGTCGATGAGGATTTCGGCATGTTACAGCGCAGCGCAGACACCACGCGGCTGATCCCGCTCACCACCCTATTGGAGCCCGCCCCATGACCCTCAAACTTGCCCGCGCGATCCATTTCGACGAAAGCGACCGCAACGTCTTTGCCTCCCCCGCCCGGACCGGCGAATGGTGCATCTCTGGCGGGTTCGAGTTCTCGGACTGGACCGAGGGCGACCTGACCGGCAAGGCACGTCAGGCCTTTGCGAATGGCTGGCTGGGGTTGGAGACCTTTGGCCGTGTCACCTTTGTCGCCGTGACCCAGATCGAAGAGGCCGAGGTCGAGACCTTGGCGGCCCTCTTGGCGCAGCATTTCGTGACCTATTACGGCGCGCCCTCGGTCGATGCCGCGCGCCCCGTCGCGCAGGAGGAACTGGCCCAGATGATCGACCTCTGCGCGGATCACGCGCCGAACTGCCTGTTGACCGTGGCGCGCGAATTGACCGACGCCGGTGTGCGCGAGAGCTTTCGCATGATCCAGCCACAGGACGCCGGATTGGAACAATTCGCCATTCACGGCGATCTGCCGGAATGAGTGCCCGCGCCCCGGTCCTCGGGGGCGCGGATCGTCTCTAACGCAGGCTAGTCCGCCGCATTCGCATTGAAGACAAAGAGCGTCTCACCGTTGATCTTATAGTCATTGATCAAGGTCTTGGCGCGGTCGGAGGTAAGCCAATCCTCCAGCTTCAGCGCGAGATCATTCTTCACATGGCCGTGCATCTCAGGGTTCACCGGCAGATAGGCGTATTGATTGAACAGAACCGGATCGCCCGCATAGAGCAGGGCCAGATCGCCCTTATTGCCAAAGTTCAGCCAGCTCGCCCGGTCTGACATGATATAGGCTGGCATCCCCGAGGCCGTGTTCAGCGCGGCGCCCATGCCGGCGCCCACGGCATTGTACCAATCGCCAAACTCGGCCGGGTCCAAGCCGGCCTCGCGCCAGAGCGACAGTTCCTTCTTATGGGTGCCGCTGTCGTCACCGCGGCTGACAAACTCGGCTTCCGCCTCGGCGATGGCGGCCAATGCGGCGGTGGCTGAATCAGATGTCTTGATCTCGGCGGGGTCTGCTTTCGGCCCGATGAAAACGAAATCATTATACATGACCTCTGTGCGATGCGACCCGTAGCCGCCTTCGACAAATGCCTCTTCGGCGCTGCGTGAATGCACGAGGATCGCATCCACATCGCCCGCTTCGCCCAGTTTGATCGCCTGCCCGGTGCCGACCACCAGAAGCTGCAGATCAATATTCAGATCGCTTGCGATTTCAGGAAGCAGGACATCCGCCAGACCGGAATTGTTAAAGGAGGTCGTGACCGCCATTTTCATGACGTCCTGGGCCTGTGCCGTATTGGCCATTGCGATTGCTGCAACGGCCCCTGTGATCCAATATTTCATTCTACAATGTCTCCTCTGAGAAATGCCCGCGCCTGAGGCGTCTTGGGCTGGTTGAAAAAACTTGCGGCCTCGCCGACTTCATGCAGTCGGCCACCGAGCAGAAACAGCACGCGATCCGCCAAACGTCGCGCTTGGCCAAGGTCGTGGGTCGATAGAATAAGACGGGTGCCCGCGGCTTTGGCATTCTGCAGGATTTCCTCGATCTCCCGCGTTGCCCGGCCATCCAGCGCGGCGCAGGGTTCGTCGAGAAACAGCAGTTTCGGCTCACAGATCAGCGCGCGGGCCAAGGCCAGCTTTTGCTGCTCTCCGCCTGATAGAACCGGGGCTTGGCGGGTTAAAAGCCGTCCGAGTCCGACCCGCTCCGCCCAGTCCTGGGCCCTGACTTTGGCCTCCGCTTTCCGCATTCCCCTTTGCCTTAGGGGATAGAGCAGGTTTTCCATCACGGTCCTCCGCAGCATCACGGGACGCTGGAAAACAAAGGCCTGATGGTGCCGCGCCTCTTCGGTTGAACAGGCCCATTCGATCTGCCCTGCCGAAAGCCGCGCGGTGCCGTGAAGAAGCTGCAAGAGGGTCGTTTTGCCCGCCCCATTCGGCCCGAGCACGACGGTCGCCCCATCCCCGGCAAGAGTGAGATCAATCGGCCCAACCAACTGTTGCCCGCGGCGCCGGCTTTGAATGCCGCGTGCGGTGAGCGGGAAAAGATCCATCACCAACGCCCCTCACGCTCGGTCCGGCCCAGCCAATGGATGGCAAGGTTCACGGTCATCGCCATGCCGATCAGCACAAAGCCCAGTGCCAAGGCCAAGGCGAATTCGCCCTTGCCTGTCTCCAGAGCGATTGCCGTGGTCAGCACCCGCGTGGCATGGTCGATATTGCCCCCCACAATCATAATCGCGCCGACCTCGCCAATGGCCCGGCCAAAGCCGGCCAAGGCCGCGGTCAGCAAAGCCCGGCGGCTGTCCCAGAGCAACGTCCGGATTTTCTGGCGCTGCGTGACATTCATCGAGATCAGCAGATCGTGGTAGTCCTGCCAAAGATCCCGGATCGATTGATGCGCGATCGAGGCGATCAGCGGCACGATGATAATCACCTGCGCGATGATCATCGCGGCGGGGGTGAAAAGCAGCCCGAAGACCCCCAAGGGGCCGGAGCGCGACAGGATGACGTAAACGATCAGCCCGACGACCACCGGGGGCAGCCCCATCAGCGCGTTCAGCATGGCGATCACCAGCCGCCGCGCCCGAAACCGTTTGACCGCGACCAAAGCCGCAAGGGGCAGCGCGATGAGACAGGCGATCACCAATGCAGACAGGGTCACCTGCAACGAGCGGCCCGCGATCTCGACCAATTCGGGATCCAGCGTCAACACAAGCCAGAAGGCCTGCGTCATACCGCTCCAAATATCGACCATGGCGTGACGGCCCTCCTTAGCGGGGCAGATTCCCGCGCGCCCGCACCCTGTCAGGAGCGCGCAGCGGAGGCCAGAGCGGAAACGTTAGAAAATCGCGGCAAAGACAAAGGGACCGGTGCTTTTGGCGATATCGGCCCGGTAGGGTTATTTTGTCCAAGGATCGTCGGTGGGTTTCTTCGATTCTATCAAAGGCACCGCATTAGGGTCTAATTTGGGGGGATGCAGTCTGGCGGATTGGGCGGCGCCTTCTGGTCCTTAGCCCTGCCTGCCTGGAGAAAAAACGAATGAGGTCAATTATTTGCGGTGGAACTGCGCGCTTTCATCCCCCGTTCAGCGTAGCCATTAGCACTGTGGCCAAGACACCGCGCGCAAGAATCTGTTGCACAATCACGCGGATTAACATTAAGTAACGGAAACAAAAGCGCTACCGAATAATAGCGTTACTGAGAGCGAGGGCAGATGTGACCACTACCGTACACATCAATACACGGATCCGCCGTAACGCGGAAACGCTTTCCGAAGCGTTGGAAAGTCACATGCTAAAGGTCTTCGCACCGGACGCTCGGAAGGAGCTGCGGCGCTTTTCGGCCGGAGAAGCCGCTGAATTGCTTGGCATTTCTACCAGTTTCCTGCGGAAGCTGCATTTTGACGGGAAAGTCGTCGACGTGCAAACCAGCCCGGGTGGGCGGCGCCATTACAGCGCCGAAGACCTGCTTGAGATCCGCCGGACCCTTGAATCCTCCGCAAAAACCCGCGGCGCGTATCAACGGGGGCGTCGAGAAGGCGATAAGCTACAGGTGCTGTCCTTCCTCAACTTCAAAGGCGGCAGTGGCAAGACCACGAGCGCGATCCATGCGGCGCAGCGTTTGGCGCTTAAAGGCTATCGCGTCCTTTGCGTTGATATCGACCCCCAAGCGTCTCTAACAACGCTTTTTGGCTATCGTCCTGAGTATGATTTCCTTAATTCGGGTACGATCTACGATGCCATTCGCTATGACGACCCCCTGCCCTTGGCAGATGTCATTCAAAAGACCTATTTCACGGGTATCGACCTCGCACCCGGCGGGCTGATGCTTCAGGAATTTGAACATGAGACGCCGCAGGCGCTTTTGAACAATGCCCATCCGCCGTTTTTTGCTCGGCTCGCGACGGCTTTGCAGGACGGCGAACAAGACTATGACGTGGTCATCTTCGACTGTCCGCCGCAATTGGGCTATTTGACAATGTCGGCCCTCTGCGCCTCCACAAGCGTGTTGATCACTGTTGTGCCCAATATGCTCGATGTCGCGTCGATGTCTCAGTTCTTGCAGATGAGCGCCGATCTGCTTGATGTCGTCTCTAACGCGGGGGCAAGCATGGAGTTTGACTTCCTGCGTTTCCTCATCAACCGCTATGAGCCAAACGATGGCCCGCAACAGCAGGTGCTGTCTTTTCTGCGCCAGTTGTTTGACGAAGAGGTCATGGTGGCCCCGATGTTGAAGTCGACAGCGATCTCCGACGCGGGGCTGACCCATCAGACGATCTATGAGGTCGACCGGTCACAGTTTCACCGCACGACCTATGACCGTGCGGTGGATTCACTAAACCTCGTGAATGACGAAATAGAGACCTTGATCCAGAAAGCATGGGGGCGGTAATGGCGCGTAAGGGTATTCTTTCAACCGGGTCCAGTCCGGAGACAAAAACCGAAAGCAGAGCCAAATCTTTCGGTTCAGAGCCTGTTGGGGCTAAGCCCAAGTCCCATCTCATGCCGCGCGGTGCGGTGGGTGCATTGCAGTCATCCTTGAACCGGATGCAGGAAAATGCCGTTCAAGAGTTGGATGCATCGCTCATCGATATGGCGGGGGTCGAGGACCGTTTAGGGACTGATCTTCAGGCGCAAGAGCAGCTTGAAGAGAGCCTGCGGTCCTATGGCCAACAGGTGCCCGTCTTGGTGCGGCCGCATCCGAAAAAACCGGGTCGCTACGAGATCGTTTATGGCCGGCGTCGGCTTCACGCCCTGAAGTCGCTTGGCCTGCCCGTCAAAGCAATGGTGCGGCAGCTCGACGATCATGCTTTGGTCATGGCCCAGGGTCAGGAAAACACGGCCCGGCAGGATCTGTCCTTTATCGAAAAGGCGAGTTTCGCGGCACAGCTCGATTCCGGTGGGCATGATCGGCAGACAATAGCGGATGCGCTGTCGATCGATCTGCCGATGGTCAGTCGGATGTTAAAGGTGGGTCACGCCTTTGATCTGCCCTTTCTGCGGCAGGTCGGCTCGGCCCCATCAATTGGCCGGGATCGCTGGATGGCGCTGGTCAAACTGTTTCAGGAGGCAGAGGCCAAGGACCGGGCAGTCGCCTATATGAGCCGTCCCGAATGGAGCGGGCTGACCTCGGACGAGCGGTTCGAGGCGATTTTTGCGCAAGCGAGCGCTGCGCCCAGCAAAGAGACCCCCTCCCCCACAGCCGCCGCCAAGGCACGCACCCTGCGCAACCGCGATGGCAAAGCCCTTGCCGATATTCGCAGCGGCAAGCGAGGCGTCACCCTGACCGTCGCGGCGCGGGCGGCAGAGGGTTTCGACACATGGCTCGACGCTCATGCGGAAGAGCTTTTGCAAGAGATTCACGACCGCTGGCAACAGACCCGCGCGTGAGACATTGAGGAAGTAGCAACAGGAGGCACATCAGGACCACAAAAGAAAAGCCCCCCAGGATGAATCCCGGAAGGCCCTTCTCAAACTTTGCACCTTCGAGATAGCCCCAAAGATTCACCACTGTCAACTCTACCCGTTGGGATAGGGCCGGTATTTTGTTGTCTTTCGTGATTTTACCATGGAAACCACGTTTCGAACTGCGTTCGAGCGGCCGAGAGCGGCTGTTCAATCACCAGCGGAGGGGCCGGACAAATGGGCCTTGCTCGACCGGCTGACAATTGCAGCGGATGATTTTGAGCTTTCGCATCGCACCCTGACCGTCCTGAAGGCGCTGTTGAGCTTCCTGCCCTCGCGCCAGATCCCAAGCGGGCCTGCGGGGGTTGTTTTCGCATCGAACGCGCGGCTGTCTGACCGGCTGCATGGCATGCCCGAAAGCACCCTGCGGCGTCATCTGGCCCGGCTGGTAAAGCTCGGTCTTATCGCGCGACAGGACAGCCCAAACCGGAAGCGTTTTGCACGCAGCCAACAGGGAAATATCGCTTTGGCTTTCGGGTTTGATTTGGCGCCCTTGGTGCTACAGGCCGGTGTGATCGACGACGCCGCCCGGGAAGCAGAGGAACGGCTGCAACGCACCTTGGCCCAGAGGGACCGGATTCTTGTGCTGCGACATGCGCTCATCCGGCAAGACGGACCCTCGGCTTTGACAGATGAAGCTGGGCGTGTTCTACGGCGCAAACCCTGCGCGGACCTGCTTTCGACCCTCGAAGCGCAGTTGCGCAGCGCCTTGGAGGTTACGGAACAGGAAACTGAGACCCCAGCCCCGCGCCTTTCGACAGCAAAGCTGAGCGGCAATGACGTGCAAAATGAGCGGCACATACAGGATTCAGTCAAATCCTATTTTGACTCTGAAGAGAGCACCCCGGCTCTTCGGCGCGAAGAACAACCGGCTGACAAACCCGATATCACACCATCAGGGACAGATAGCGGCATCCTGCTTTCTGAAGTGCTAACTGCATGCAAGGAAGTGCGTAGCTATTTCCCCGAAAGGCCGCGCAACTGGGCCGATGTTGTTCATCTTGCAGACCGGATTGCCCCCATGCTTGGGATCGATCTTCCCGTGCTTCATGAGGCGAAGCGCCAGATTGGATTGGAAAGCGCCGCGGTGACAGTGCTTTGCCTTTTGGAACGGGCGGCAGCCATCCGGAGCCCTGGAGCCTATCTGCGCCGGCTGACACAAATGGCGCGGCTTGGGCGGTTTAGGCTGGAACCCATGCTGGCCGCCTTGAACAACCGGCAAATTGTCAGCTGACAATTTAAAACCCGTAGGTATTTCATATGGTTAACGTAAGCCGCCCTGACAAATGGTCGAATTTCCTGACAATTAGCGGCTGAAAGGTTCCCCCTGCCCCCGTCAAAAGCTAGTTTGCGGCGAGTTTTCTGGATAAACCTATGACCTCCGTCCGCTTTCGCCTTTTGATCCTGGCTCTGACCCCCCTTGTCGTGCTCATGCCGCTGCTTTTGCTCTTGGGCATGTCGCGATGGTCGGAAGAGTATGACGAGGTGCTGATCGCCAATGTGGAAAGTGATCTCAAGATCGCCAGCCAATATCTGGCGCGGCTGTTGGCGCAGACCGGCGATGAGCTTGACGCAGTGGCCCGGTCGGTGGCCTTTAGCCGCTGGTTCGAGCAGCCCGACGCAAGACAAGCGGAGCTGCTGGACCAGACCCGGCAGGAACTTGGCCTCGACTTTCTACGCTATCTACCGCGGGATGAGGCGCTGCAAGCCGGGCATGACTGGCCTGTAATTCGGAGCGCGACCCAGGGGCAAGCACGGGCCGAGATCGATATCTTCAGCAATGAACGGCTGACAACCCTGTCGAGCGATCTGGCCGCCCAGGCCCGCGTGCCGCTGGTCGATACCCCGGCGGCTGTGCCGACCGACCGCGAGGTAGAAGACCGGGGGATGGTGGTCCATGCCGCCAGCCCGGTGCGTTTGAACGGCGAAGAGGGCGTGTTGGTCGGAGGCATGCTGCTCAACCGGAACCTCGATTTCATCGATCGGATGAACGATCTGGTCTATCTCGACGCCGTGACCGGCGGCGACCGGCAGGGGACCGCGACGCTGTTTCTGGACGACCTGCGCATCTCGACCAATGTCAGACTGTTCGAAGGGGTCCGCGCGCTTGGCACCCGTGTGTCAGCCGAGGTGCGCGAGGCGGTGCTGCTCGACGGTCGCACTTGGCTGGATAGCGCCTTTGTGGTGAACGACTGGTACATCTCTGGCTACGAGCCGATCACCGACAGTTTCGGCAATCATGTCGGTATGCTCTACGTCGGCTTTCTCGAAGCACCTTTCGCGCAGAAAAAGCGCGAAGCGCTTTGGTGGCTGATCGGGGCCTTCGTCATCGTGCTGGGGATTTCGGGGCCGGTTTTCCTATGGATGGCCCGCGGCATCTTTGCACCTTTAGAGAGGATGACCGAGGTCATGCGCCGGGTCGGGCGGGGCGAGCTGGCAGCGCGGATCGGGCCGGTCTCAGCCAAGGGAGAGATTGCGGCGGTCGCAGAACATCTCGACTGGCTGCTGGAACAGGTGCAGGAACGCGACCGCGCGCTGCGGCTTTGGAATGATGAGTTGAATGCGCGGGTGGACCAACGCACGGCAGAACTCCGCGACGCCAATGAGAAGTTGGAGCAGACCTTCCGGCAATTGGTGATGAGTGAAAAGCTCGCCTCGATTGGTGAGATCACCGCCGGGGTGGCGCATGAGATCAACAATCCGGTGGCGGTTATTCAAGGCAATGTCGATGTCATCCGGCAGACGCTCGGCGCACAGGCCGAGCAGGTCACCACCGAATTGGGGTTGATCGACAAGCAGGTGTCGCGGATTCAGGTCATCGTTGGCAAATTGTTACAATTCGCCAGTCCGTCCGAATTTTCCGATTGTGAACATAATACCTTGCTGCGTCCCCTGGTGCAAGATTGTCTGGTTCTTGTCGAACATCTGTTGAGCCGGGGGCAGATAGAGCTGATTTGCGATCTGGACGATGTGCCGCCTGTGCGCGCGGAGTCCGGCGAGATCCAGCAGGTGGTGGTGAACCTGATCGTGAATGCGACACAGGCCATGGAGGGGGCAGGGCGCTTGTATATCTCACTCAAGCAGGCCGAGCGAGACGATCTGCCCGGCGTGGCGCTGACAGTACAAGACAGCGGACCGGGGGTGCCGGAGGCGCTGCTGGGCTCTGTCTTTGATCCATTCTTTACCACCAAACCGGGGGAGGGGACCGGGCTGGGGCTGTCGATCTCCCAGACCCTGATCCAGCGGGCCGGGGGGATCATATCCGTGCGCAACCTGGCCGAGGGCGGGGCCGCCTTTACGGTCTGGCTGCCCCAAGGGGCGGAGGCGGAGGGTGTCTAGGCGGTCTGGCCGTCAACGCCTTCGAGGGTGCCCGCGCTAGGGCATTAACATCGGGAAGGGGGCACTAGGCGCCCTTGCGAAAATACCGTACCAATTCAGGGACATAGGCATCGCCCGCACCGTCATTCACCACATCCGAAAGCGCCTTATAGACCCCGTCGGCAATCTCCACACGGGCGCCGGATTGACTGGACATCTGACGGTAATAGTCGAAATCTTTCATGGCGTTGCTGATCGAAAAGGGCAGGGTCTCGCGGTCCCCGTTGACAATAAAGGGCGACAGCCGATCAAGCGCCGCGCTGGCACCGCCCCCGGCGGCGAGCACATCGACAAAGCTCTGCGGGTCAATCCCCGCATCGGCAGATTGCGCCGCGGCCTCGGCCAGCAGCGACATGAAACCGACGGAGACATAGTTGTGCAACAGTTTCAAACGGTGCCCGGCGCTGACCTCGCCCACATGTTTGACCTCTTCGGTAAAGGACGCAAGCACTGGCGCGACCTTGGCGACGACAGTCGCGTCGCCCCCCACCAGCAGGTTCAATTTCCCCTCATGCGCAAAAGGCGCGGTGCGGGTCATGGGCGCGTCGATAAACCCGCCCCCCGCCGCTTTGACCGCCTCGGCCATCTTCAGCGTCGAGGCGGGCAGGGAGGTCGAACAATCCACCACCACCGCACCGGGTTTGAGCCCGGCGATGACACCGCCGTCCCCGGTCAGGATCGCCTCGACCTGCGGCGAGCCGGTGACGCAGAGGATGACCACATCAGAGGCAGCGGCAAGCTCTGTCAGACTGTCGAAAGCCGTCGCCCCCAGACCGTCCAGCTCCTCCGTCGGCTGGTTGCCGGGGTGGTTGATATAGCCAAGGTCAAATCCCCCCCGTCGCATCACATTGCGCGCAATGCCGTGGCCCATGAGGCCGACACCGATGATCCCAACTTTCATATTCTTCCCCTCTGCGCTGTCCCGCATCTGCACGGGCAGTTCCCTGACCCAAGGTCTATAACCCGGCCCGTCGTGGCACAATGCGGGGCGGGGTGATTTTCTTTTCGGCAAAGGCGTTAGCGGCTTTGACCCCGGCGTTTGGGTTGCTAGGAATGGCGGGCAGAATGAATGAGGCTGACATGACTTTGACCTTCGACCCCCACGCCCTGTCCCAGACGCTTTATCACGGGCAGTTCTGCCCGATGATCATCGACGGCAAAGAGGTGCCTGCGCAGTCCGGGGAGGTGATTGACGTGGTCGATCCCGCCTCTGGCCGCGCCTTGGCGACGGTGCCGCGCGGCGGGGCCGAGGATGTCGATGCCGCGGTCGCCGCCGCGCGCCGGGCCTTTGAGGGGGAATGGTCCACGTTCACCCCCTACGACCGGCAAGAGCTGCTCTTGCGCATCGCCGATGTGATGGAGCGCGATTGGGAAAAGCTCTGCGTGTCGGACACTGCCGACATGGGGCTGCCGCTGGCACGGACCCTGGGCAACAAGCGGCGCGTGATCGGCATGCTGCGCTTTTATGCGGGCCAAGCCGTGGCGCTGCATGGCGATGTGATCGAGAATTCGATCTCGCAGTCGATGCTGTCTTTCACCACCCGCGAACCGGTCGGCGTGGTCGGCGCCATCATCCCCTGGAACGCGCCCACCGCCGCCTCGATCTGGAAGATCGCCCCGGCGCTGGCCACCGGCTGTACCGTGGTGCTGAAACCATCCGAAGATGCGCCGCTGACGCCGCTGATGATCGCGCGGCTGATGCAGGAGGCCGGCGTGCCGGATGGGGTGGTCAATGTGGTGACAGGCCGGGGCCGCGAGGCCGGTGCGCGACTGGCCGAGCATCCGGATGTGAACAAGGTGGTTTTCACCGGCTCCACCGCGACCGGCAAGACGATCGCCCGCGCCGGGGTCGATACGCTGAAGCGGATCACCTTGGAACTGGGCGGGAAATCCCCGCTGATCATTTGCAAGGATGCCGATCTCGACAAAGCCGTGCCGGTGGCTGCGATGGCGGTCTATGCGCATTCGGGGCAGATCTGCATCGCCGGCTCGCGGCTCTTCGTGGCGCGGGAGATACAGGACGAATTTATCGAAAAGCTCACCGCCTTTGCGCGGGGGCTGAAGATTGGGCATGGCCTGGACGCGGGCACCGATCTTGGCCCGCTGATCAACGCGGTGCAGACTGAGAAGGTCGAGGGCTATATCGCAAAAGGCAAGGCCGAGGGCGCGCGGCTGGTCACCGGCGGCGCCCGGCCCGAAGGCGCGGATTACGCTGGCGGCAATTTCCTTGAGCCGGTGATCTTTGCCGATGTCACCGACGAGATGACCATCGCCCGCGAAGAAATTTTCGGCCCGGTGATTTCGGTTCTGCCTTTCGACACGCTGGACGAGGTCGTCGTGCGGGCCAATGCCACGCCCTACGGTCTGGCAGCCGGTATCTTCACCCGCGATCTCAGCACCGCGCATCGCACGGTCAAGCGGCTCAAGGCCGGGTCGGTCTGGGTCAACATGTACCACGCCATTGACCCGGCGGTGCCCTTTGGCGGCTTGAAAATGTCAGGCTATGGCAAGGAGGGCGGGGTCGAGCATCTTCAGGCCTATCTGGATACCAAGGCGGTTTGGATACAGACGGAGTGAGATGTCAGCGCCGCCCGGCCCGAGGTCGGGCAGCGCTGAAACGACAAGACGCGGCCTAAATCTGGCGCAGGATATGGTCCGGCGCGATGGCAGAGCCTGCAATCGCCTCGGCCACATCGAGCCCCAACAGCGCGCCGTGGCCCGTCACCAGCGCCGTGGCAAATCCGGCCTGCGCCCCGCCGAGAATGTCGGTGTGCAGCGTGTCCCCGACCATCAGAACCCGCTCCGGCGGGATTGCCGGACGCCGCGCGAGGGCAAGGTCAAAGATATCCGGAAACGGCTTGCCGCAGAAATGCACCGCCACGCCGGTCGCATCGATCAGCCGATGGGCGAACCAGCCGGGTTCCAGCGACAGCCCATCTTCGCGCGGGGCGACGAGATCGGGGTTGCCGACGAAGACCGGGCGCGGGTCGCGGGCAAGACTGGCCTCCAGCAGCGTTTGGCGCGCCTCGGTCCAGCCATCGGCACCGACCAAGAGGAAACCTTCGACCTGATCATAAAGCGCCGGATCATCGGCGAGCACGGCGGCCCCCAGATCGGCTATCTCGCCCATGTCTTTTTCGGGGTTCAGCATGACGCCCCACTGCCGTGCAGGCTCTTCCGCCACCCGCGCCAGCAGGGTTTCGCGGCTGGTGACGACCTCATCGGGCGCAAAGTCAAAGCCAAGCCGGGCGTAGCGGTCCATCATATGGGCCTTGGGGTAGGCGGCGGAGTTCGACACGACCATGACGCTCTTGTCTTGGTCCCGCAGCGCGGCAATGGTCTCGGCCGCGCCTTCGATGGCGGTTTCTCCGACATTGAGCACACCGTAGGCGTCAAAGAGGATCAGGTCATAGGGGGCGGCGATATCAAGGAAGCGCGCCGCGTCTGCCGCCTTGCCGCGCCGGGCGTGGGCGGGCAGGCGGGGGCGCAGGCGCTGGTATTCGGCCAGCGCCCGCGCGGGGTCTATGGCGACGCTCACAGGATGCGGCGGCGCAGGAAGGCCGAGATCACCTCGCCGATGATCACCAGCACGATGATCGCGATGAGGATCGTGGCGACCTCGGGCCAGTTGAAGGTGTCGATGGCACCCTGCAGGATGATCCCGATGCCGCCCGCACCGACGAGGCCCAGCACGGTGGATTCGCGCAGGTTGATATCCCACCGCAGGATCGAGACCGCCCAGAAGGTCGGCATCACCTGCGGCACGATGGCATAGGCGATGACCTTGAAGCGCGACGCGCCTGTGGCCTCCAGCGCCTCGACGGGACGTTTGTCGATCTCCTCGATCGCCTCGCCCAGCAGTTTGCCGATGAAGCCGATGGAACGGAACATGATCGCAAGAATGCCCGCCACCACACCGGGGCCAAAGATCGCCACGAACAAAAGCGCCCAGATGATCGTGTTGACCGACCGAGAGGTCACGAGAATGAGCCGCCCGAGCCAGAGCGTGGCACGGTTGGGCGTGGTGTTCTGCGCCGCGATATAGGCCACCGGCAGCGACAGCAGCACCGCGAAGGTGGTGGCGAAAGTGGCGATGTTCACCGTGTCCCAAAGCACCTTGAGGATGGTCTCAAGATTGCTGGGGTCAGGCGGATACATCCGGCCAAAAAGGTCACCGATCTGCTCAGGCGCGCCCCAGACCCAGGCCCAGATCACTTCGATAGAGGTCAGCGCCCAGGCGATGGCAAGCGCGCAGCCAAAGATCACGCCGTAGCGGGTCATGCGCTGGCGCAGGGTGAAGCGGGTCCAGTCGTCGCGACCGAATTTCTCTGCAATCGTCGTCATTGGATGCGCTTTCTGATCACGCCGCTGACGGCTTCGGAGATAAGGATCACGCCGACGATGACCATGGTGATCGCAAGAGCGAAGTCATAGTCGTAGCGCCCGAAAGCATTGGCCAGTGTCGCGCCAATACCGCCCGCGCCGACGATGCCGACCACGGCAGAGGCGCGCAGGTTGCTGTCGAGTTGATAGATCGTGAGGCCGATCTGGCGCGGCATGATCTGCGGAAAGATCGCATAGACCAGCGTCGAGAAGTAGGGCGCACCGGCGGCGCGCATGGCCTCGACCTGACCGAAGTCGATCTCCTCGATCCGCTCGGCCAGCATCTTGGCGACGAAACCAATGGAATAGACGATCAGCGTCAGCACGCCCGCAAAGGGGCCGAAGCCCACGGCCTTGACGAAAAGGATCGCGACGATGACCGGGTGAAAGCTGCGCGCGACGATGATGATGGCGCGGCCGAGGTAAAAGATCGGTTTCGGCGCCACGTTCCGCGCCGCCATAAAGGCGATCGGGATCGACAAGAGCACCCCGCCCGCGGTGGCGAGAATGGCGATTTTCAGGCTTTCAAGGAAACCGTCGATCAACAGGCCGGAGCGTTCAAAGCTGGGCGGAAAAGCCCCGCCAAAGATACGGCCCGCCCGGCCAATGCCTTCGGCCACGCGGTTCCAATCGATCGGCATGGTCAGCCCCACCCAGCCGAAATAGGCAATCGCGCCAAGGATCACCGCCCACCGCAGCAGCGGGTTGGCGATGAAAGGTGGTTTCTTCCACGTATCTCGGGCTGCACTCATGCCGCGGCCCCGTTCTCGGTGCCGTCTTTGGCGCGGTCAGCATGGGGGCTGCCGGCATAGATCTGGTCCATCGCCGCTTGGTCAAGCTTGGCAGGCACGTCGTCGAAAATGATCCGGCCATAGCGCATGCCGACGATGCGGTCGGTATATTCCTTAGCCTCGGTCACATTGTGAATGTTGATCAGCACCGGCAGTTTCAACTCGCCCGCGAGGTCACGCAGCAGGCCCATGATCTGTTCCGAGGTCTTGGGGTCGAGCGAGGCGGTCGGCTCATCGGCCAGCAGGATGTCGGGGTCCTGCATCAGGGCGCGGACCACGCCGACACGCTGGCGCTCACCGCCCGAGAGTTGATCGGCGCGGGTATTGGCGTATTGGGCGATGCCAACACGTTCCATCAGCTCATAGGCGCGGCGGATATCCTCCTTGGGATAGCGGCGCGTGACGGCGGACCATGTCGAGATATAGCCCAAGCGGCCCGATTGAACATTCTCCATCACGGTCAGGCGGTCAACGAGGTTAAACCCCTGAAACACCATGCCAATCTTGCGCCGTGCGCCGCGCAGTTTCTTGCCCCGCAGGCTGGTCAGCTCGGTGCCATTGAGGTTGATCGACCCCGAGGTCGGTTCCACCAATCGGTTGATGCAGCGCAGCAGCGTGGATTTGCCCGCGCCCGACGAGCCGATGATCGAAACGACGCTTTCCCCCTCGATCGTCAGGTCGAGGTTTTTCAGCACCGGATCACCGCTGCCATAGCGCTTCACGAGGTCGGAGATTTTTAGCATGTGTTGTACCTTGTGTGCAGGGCCGGCGCGTTTGCCGGCCCCGACGTTAAACGATTATTCCGCCGCAAGACCTTGGGGCGTGTACTCGACACCGTTCGCCTTTTGGATCTGACGGATGACCGCCCACTGATCTTTATAGGTGATCGGGATGAATTTGCTGACGCCGGTGAATTCCTCGCCAAGCGCGGTCCCTTCGAAATCAAAGGAGAAGAAAGCCTCTTTGATCTTTTCCTTCAGCTCGGGCGCAAGGTCATGGGCGACACCGTAGGAGGTCGTCGGGAAGGGATCGCTTTCCCAGACGATGCGCACATCTTCGGGGTCATAAAGACCGCGCTCGGCCATACGGTCGACCACTTCGGAGGCCACCGGGGCCGCGTCATAGTCGCCCGCGACAACGCCCAGCATCGACTGGTCGTGGCTGCCGGAATAGGTCACTTCGTAATCCTCATCCGGCACCACGCCCAGATCGGGGAAGAGCGCGCGCGGCGCTTGGTTGCCGGAGTTCGAGGTGGGCGAGGTGTGGGCCACGCGCTTGCCGGCGAGGTCTTTCATCTCCTGGATGTCGCTGTCGGCCTGCGTGTAGACCTGCAGCTTATAGCCGAACTGGCCGTCATCCGCGCCCATGATCGCGAAGGGCTCAACCCCAGCGAGGTTCACCGCGAAGGGTGTCGGGCCGGTGGAGAAACCCGCGATATGCAGACGGCCCGAGCGCATGGCTTCGACCTCGGCGGAGTTCGATTGTACCGCGAAGAACTGCACGTCCTTGCCGGTCACGTCCTCAAGATGGTCGATGAAGGGGGTCCAGATATCCTCATAGATCGCGGGATCTTCGACCGGGGTATAGGCGAAGACAAGCGTGTCGGGGTTTTTCAGCTTTTCCGGATCGGTCGGCGCGTCGGCGACCAGATCGCCATTGGCGTCGCAGAACATCTCGTCAAGCTGGCCGCGCTCACAGTCCTCCTGCGCGAAAGCGGCACTGCCGGTAAAGGTGAACGCCGCCATCAGGCCGGCGGCAAAAATAGTCTTATGGGTCATCGCGTTCTACTCCCTGAGAAACCTTCGCGTCGTACGAAGGCTAATAATGCGCAGATACGAACATTGAATTGTTTCGTTTGCAAGACAATCCGGCGCGATTTGCCTCCGCGCCGCTACATGACACCGAAAATCTCCTGCGCCAAGACAAAGTCGGCGGCATGCTCGGGAAAGTTTAACAGAAATTTCACAAAGCGGAGCGGAAACAGCCGGGGCGGCGTCAGATATCAAGTTCGATCTTGCGCACCCGGTCCCGCAGCAGGGTTTTCGACACGGTCAGCAAATGCTGCTCCATCGCCGCCGCAGCGCCCAGACTGTCGCGCCGGGCGATGGCATCGGCCAATGTCATATGCTGTTCGCCAAGGATTTGCAGGGTTTCCGGCGGGTGGTAGGTGCGGCGGCGCGAGGTCCATGCCACCTCGCGCCGCACCGCGCGGATGGAGTCGTAGACCGTCAGGAACAGCGGGTTGCGGGCAACCTCGGCGATCTTGTAATGGAATTTGTCGTCAGCCGTCTCATAGGCATCTGCACTGCTGAGATTGAGCGTGGCGCGCATCAGCTGCTCTAACCGCTCGATCTCTTGCGGGCGGGCGCGGTCTGCGGCGAGCGCGGCGAGGGCCGGTTCGACTTCCAGCCGCACTTCCATAATGTCGCTCGGCGTGACCTGCCGCGCCAGATGGCGCAGGCTGTCGGCATTGGTCGCAGGCGGCGGGGTGGCAAAAGTGCCTTGCCCGTGGCGGCGGTAGATCGTGCCGTCCTCTTGCAACAGTCCAAGCGCCAGACGCAGCCGCGCACGGCTGACGCCAAGATGTTCGGCCAGCGCCCGTTCGGGCGGCATCCGCCCGTCCTTCAGAATGTCCCCCTGCCGGATCGCGCCGCGCAGCCGCTCGGCCAGTTCGATCTCGGTTGGGGTGGGTTGGGCGTTTTTACTCATGAAAGGGCGAAGGCCTTGAAAAGATCGAACAACATGCGCAATGACGTTATCATCAGGAAGATTCCAAAGGCAAACCTAAGCGCCCGGCGCGGGATGCTATGGGCCAGTTTAACACCCACATGGGCAAAGCTGCTGGTAAGCGGAATGATGATCGCCGCCGCCGCCAGATTGACATAGCCCAGCGAGAAGGGCGGCAGCCCCTCGGCGCCCAGACCCGTCAGCGCATAGACCACCGCACCGGGCAGGCCGATGATAAAGCCGATCGCCGCCGAGGTGCCAACGGCGCGGCGGATGTCATAGCCAAGGAAGTTGAGCAGCGGCACCCCGATGGTGCCCCCGCCGATCCCCATCATCGCCGACAGTGCGCCGGTCACGGTCCCCAGCAGCGCCCAGACCGGTTTGGCAAAGCCGCGCGGGCTGGGTTCGTCCTTGGTCTTGCGAAAGATCATGTCGATGGCGACCAGCGCCGCCACGGTGGCAAAGACCCCGACAAGGATCAGACCAGAGACATAGCCGCCCAAGAGCGCGCCAATGATGACGCCCACCAGCAGCGAGGGCGCCCAGAGTTTGAGCAGCTCCATATCAATGGCACCGCGTTTGAAATGCCCGTAGCCCGAGGAAAGGGAGGTAAAGACGATCGTTGCCAGCGAGGTGCCAACGGCAACCTGCATGGTGATCGCCGGGTCCATCCCCGCGGTGGACAGAGCGAGGTAGAGCGCCGGCACGATAACAATGCCCCCGCCCACGCCGAGCAGGCCGGCGAGAATGCCCCCGGCCACACCGGCGGCCACGGCGATGGCGAGAAGGGGCAGCAACTGGCTAAAATCAAAGGCCATCATCAGTCTATTCTTTCTTTACCACGGTATCGGTCGCCAAAGACCGGCTGGGCTTTCCGGCTTTCTGTCGGGCGATTTCACCACGCAGGATCGCCGCGTCGATCGGCGCACGGTCCGTCGTGCCAGAGAAGTTGTGTCGGCTCGGCATGGCCTCCGCGACATGCAGATAGCGTTCGCCTGCCACCTCCAGCAGACGGTCAAGCTCGCTCAGCGGATCGGCGTGATCGTCGACGCGCAAATCAAGATAGGCGTGGTCTTCGCCGCGGTGGATCACCAGCCCGGCGGCCTGCCGGCCCCTCTTGTCGCCGCCCGCCGCCTCTCCCGCGCGCATGGCGGCCAAGAGCCGCTCGGCCATCGGCAGGTCATCGCGGGCGGCATAGGTGTCAAAGGTGGCCGCGACCACCTCAGGCCCGGTCAGCATATTGCCCGCAACGGAATGATGGCTGCCGCTGCGATGCCCGGCCCAGTCGACACAGTCCTTGCCGGTATGGGCGGCGAAATTGCCCGCCGCGTCCAGCATGTGACATTGGCGAATATCGCGCCCCGCATCGCGTGCGGCGAATTCCGCGATGAGCGCCTCGGCAGCTTCGCCATTCTCCAGCATCCGGCGGCCCTCGGTGCCCCAGAGCGGGTTCACGAAAGCCTGTGTCGCCACCGCCACCCGCCGCCCGACATAGGGCACGGCAGCACCGCAGGCGAAAAAGCGGCTGGCAACGGCGATGCCGATCTCTCGGGTCTCGGGGTTACGGGCGATGATGGAATAGGTCATGGGTCAGCGTCCTACGGCATAGGCCTGCATCAGGCGGGGGGTGGCAGCGGCCCGCAGGCCGCCATCGGGGGTGCGCATCGCGGCGGTGAGCCGCCCGACGGACCAAGGTTCGGCCACGGTCACCACATGCCCGCGCGCGCGCAGGCCGTCGATGACAGCGGTGCCGACATTCGGCTCGATGGTGATCTCGCCCGGCTGGGTCCGACGCGGGAAGAAACTGCTCTGAAAATGCATCGTGTGAAACAGCGGCGCATCCATGCCTTCCTGCAGGTCCAGCCCGTGATGCACGAGGCGCAGGAACCAGATCAGCTGCCATTGGTCCTGCTGATCGCCGCCGGGGGTGCCAAAGACCAGCCGCGTGCCGTCGGGCTTCTCGGCCAGCGACGGCGTGAGCGTGGTGCGCGGGCGGCGGCCGGGGGCGAGCGAGGTGGGCAGGCCGGGCTCCAGCCAGAACATCTGCGCGCGGGAGTTCAGCGGAAAGCCCAGACCCGGCACCACCGGATTGCTTTGCAGCCAGCCGCCCGAAGGCGTGGCCGAGACCATATTGCCCCAGCGGTCGATCACATCCAGATGCACGGTATCGCCGCGCTTTTCGGTGCGTTGCGCCAGCGGTCGAGTGTCGCTCTGCGCGGGCGGCGCGCTAAAACCACGCGCGGCACGTGTCACATAGTGTTCCGCCAGATGCTCCAGCCCCGCCACCATGCCGGGGCGTTGATCAAGCGAGGCCCGCGCAGTGATCAGCTTGGCGCGTTCGGCATTGTAGGCATCCGACAGCAGGATCTCCATCGGGATCGCGCTGTGATCGGGGTCGCCGTAATAGGCTTCGCGGTCGGCAAAGGCGAGTTTCATCGCCTCGACCACCGTATGGGTAAAAGCCTCACCCATCGGGTCCATCGCGCCGAGGTCGAAATGTTTGAGGATCGCCAGCGTCTGCAAGAACACCGGCCCCTGCGACCATGCACGGGTCTTATGCACCGTCCAGCCGTGGTAGCTGTAGCTCAACGTCTCCTCATAGGTCGCGGACCAACACGCCAAGTCCTCGCGCGACAGCACAGCGCTGTTTTTCTGCCCCGAGACATCCTGCACGCAGGCGTCTTTCAGGTAGTCGCAGATCGCGTCGGCAACAAAGCCCTCGGACCAGATCTTGCGCGCCGCGTCGATCTGCGCGCGGCGGTCGGTGGCGGCGGCCTCGGCCTCGCGCAGCAGGCGGTCATAGGTCTCGGCAAGGTCGGGGTTCTTGAAGTTCTCATGCGGCTCGGGCGCTTTGCCGCCCGGCGTCCAGACCGCGGCAGAGGTCGGCCATTCTTCGGCGAAATACCCGGCCAGATCCTTGATCGTGTTCGACAGGCGCGGCAGCACCGGATGGCCGTCGCGGGCATAGTCGATGGCTGGCTGCAAGACAGCGCGCAGGGGCAGGTTGCCATGGTCGCGCAGCATCAAGAGCCAGCCGTCAAAGGCGCCGGGCACCACGGTGGAAAGCAGACCGGAGCCGGGGATCAGGCGCAGCCCCTGCGCTTGGTAATGCGCAATCGTCGCGGCGGCAGGGGTGACGCCTTGCCCGCAGACGACCTTGATCTCATCGGCCTTGGCATCGTGCAAGATGATCGGCAGATCCCCCGCCGGGCCGTTCAGATGCGGCTCGACCACCTGCAGCACAAAGCCGGTGGCGGCCGCCGCGTCAAAGGCGTTGCCGCCTTTCTCCAGGATGCCAAACCCGACGGTAGAGGCGATCCAATGGGTCGAGGTGACGACGCCGAAAGACCCTCTGATCTCGGGGCGGGTGGTGAAGCTCATGGTCGCCCCCGCTCAATGTTCGCGCGGGTCGAGCGCATCGCGCAGCCCGTCGCCCAGAAGGTTGAAACCAAGCACCACCATGAAGATCGCAATGCCGGGCCAAAGCGCCATCCAGGGTGCCTGGTTAAGGAAGTTCTTGGCGGTGTTCAGCATTGAGCCCCAAGAGGGCGCGGGCGGCTGCTGGCCAAGGCCGAGGAAGGACAGCGAGGCTTCAGCGATGATCGCGGTGGCGACGGTCAGCGTCGCCTGCACCAGCACCGGGGGCAGCACATTGGGAAAGATATAGCGGCGCAGGATGCGCGGCGTGCTCAGGCCAATGGCGCGGGCACTTTCGACGTAATCCTCGGCAGCGACGCTCAGCACCTGACCACGGGTCAGTCGGATGAAGATCGGCGTGGCCGAAATACCGATGGCGATCATCGCATTGGTCAGGCTCGGGCCGAGGAAGGCGGCGAGCGCGATGGCGAGGATCAGGAAGGGCGCGGCGAGCAGCGCCTCGGTGCAGCGCGAGATCACCGCGTCGATCCAGCCGCCGAAATAGCCCGCGATAATGCCCAAGGGCACGCCGAGGCTCAGCGCGATGCCGACCGAGACGACCCCCGCGAGCAAGGAGGCCTGCGCCCCCCAGACCAGCCGCGAGAGCACATCGCGGCCCAGCTCATCGGTGCCCATCCAATGCGCGGCGGAGGGGCCCTTGCGCACCGCGCCCCAGTCGGTGGCGGCTGGGTCGGGGATCGGCAGCAGCGGCGCGAGCACGGCGATGGCGACGAAGAACACCACCAGCACGCCGCCCAGCATGGCGCTGCGGTGGTGGCGGAACTTCTTCCAGACCCGGTTTTCCGGGCGGGCGGAGAGCACCGGATCGGCTGCGCTTTCGGCGTCGATGGTGATGGGGGTGGCAGGTTGGGCCATTATTGCTTCCTCAGGCGGGGGTTCAGCAGCACATAGGCGACATCGGCCAGCAGGTTCATGAAGATGAAGCCGACAGCAGTGACGAGTACGATCCCCTGCACCACGGCGTAATCACGGTTGAACACGGCATCGACCACAAGCTTGCCAAAGCCGGGGATGGTGAAAATCTGTTCGGTCAGCACCGCGCCCGCGATCAACTCACCGAAGAGCAGCGCGGTCAGGGTGACGATGGGCGTCAGCGCGTTGCGAAACGCGTGTTTCAGGATCACCCGACGCTCGACCAGCCCCTTGGCGCGGGCGGTGCGGACGTAGTCACTGCTCAGCACGCTCAGCATGGCGGAACGGGTGTGGCGCATCAGCGTCGCGGCGAGCGCGGTGCCCAGCACGAAAGCGGGCATGATCATCACGGTGATGGAGCGGATCGGGTCTTCGCTCAGCGGCACATAGCCCGAGGCGGGCAGCAGCTTCCATTTCACCGAGACCAGCAGGATCAGCATGATCCCCAGCCAGAAGTTCGGGATCGACAGACCCGAGAGCGCCACCACATTGGCGATGTAATCGGTCACGCTGCCCTTCTTGACGGCAGAGAATATGCCCGCAGGCACGCCGATCACCAGCGCAAAGATCATCGCCATCGTGGCAAGCTGGATGGTCACCGGCAGTTTTTCCCCGATCAACTCCAACACCGGCTGGTTGGTGCGCAGCGAAATGCCCAGATCGCCGGTCAGCGCATTGCCGATCCACGTCAGATATTGCACCGGGATCGGGTCGTTCAGACGGTATTTTTCGCGCAGATACTCCAGCACTTGCGGGTCGCGTTCCTCACCGGCCATGGCCAGCACCGGATCGCCCGGCAGCAGCTTTTGCAGGGTAAAGACAAAGACCGAGATCAGAATGATCGTGGGGATCGCGATCAGCAGACGGCGCAGGATGAAGGACAGCATGGGCGTAGGTCTCGCTTGAGAGGGAGCAACGCCGGGTCGGCCCCGGCGCTGCGGATAAAGGGCTTAGCCTTCTTCTTTTTTCACGCCTTCCAGACGGATCATCCCGTCGGGGTAGGGGGTGAAACCGGTGATGTCGGAATCCAGCGCCCAGATCCACGTCTGGTGATAGAGGTAGACGATCGGCATCTCGTCATTCAGGATTGCGCGGGCGGCGTCATAGTTCTTCTTGCGCTCGGCCTGATCGTTGGACTTGCGCGCGCTGTCCAAAAGCTCATCGACTTCCGGGTTAGAATATTTGGAATCGTTGATCCCGCCCTCGGTGGTCATGAACTGGTGGATATTGCCATCGGGGTCGACGCGGCCCGACCAGCCGATCTGGCTCGCCTGATAGTCGCCCGCCGACTGGTCGGCCAGCAGCGTCGCGAATTCCTTGGAGGTGATCGAGATGTTGATCCCCGCCTCGGCAGCCATCGACTGCACCACCTGCATCAGCTGCAGCGGCACGGTGGTATTGGGCACCTGCACCTCAAGGTCGATGCCGTCGGGATAGCCCGCTTCCGCCAGCAGGGCTTTGGCCCGCTCGACATCGCGCGGCGGTACCGGGAAATCGCTGCTGTACCAAGGCGAGTTCGGCGGGAAGGGCTGGTTGCCCGCAGCGAAGGCGCCGTTGAAGACCACCTGATTGATCGCCTCGCGGTCAATCGCATGGCTCAGCGCCTGACGCAGCCGCTTGTCATTGCCCCAGGGGTTGTCGCCCTTCTCGCCATTGGCGACATTGATGGTGATGCCCTGATAGCCGAGCGACACCGCGCTTTCGACCTTGATGCCCTCGTCAGCCTCGGCCTGCGCGAGATCGGTGGCAGCGAGGCGTTCGAGGATGTCGATGTCCCCCGACTGCAGGTTCGCCAGACGCACGGTGGTGTCGGGGATCGGCAAATAGGTGACGGTGTCGAAGTGGTATTTGTCGGCGTCGAAATAGTCCGGGAACTTCTCCAGCACGATCCGGTCTTGCGCCACACGCTCCTTGAACTGGTAGGGGCCGGAGCAGACCGGGTTCAGGCCGAAGTCATCGCCCGCGTCCTCGGCGGCGGTGGGCGAGACCATCATGCCCGCGCGGTCGGCAAACTGCGCCATCAGCGTGGCATCGGCATCGGCCAGATCAAAGCGGATTTCATGGCTCCCCAGCACTTCGACACCGGTGATCGAGGACAGCTCGGACTTGCGGCGCGAGGTTTCCATGTTCTGGCTGCGGTCGATATTGGCGGCCACGGCCTCGGCGTCGAAGGGCGTGCCGTCATGGAAGACCGCATCCTCGCGCAGTTTCATGGTGAGCTGCTTGCCATCCTCGGAAAAGGACCATTCGGTGGCCAGTTGCGGGATGATCTCAAGGTCAGGCGTGATGTCCACCAGCTTGTCGCAGAGCGAGGCATAGACGATCCGCCCGACAAAGGTGCGCGACTGGTCTGGGTCCAGCACATCGGCGTCCGACTGCAGCGCGATGCGCAGGTCAGCGGCCTGCGCGCCTAGGGTGGTGGCCCCCAGCAACGCGGCGGCGAGGGTCATTTTGGTCAAAGTCATCGTTGAACTCTCCTGTCGTATGTTTGGTCTTGTTTAGCCTGTTATTCTTGATCTTGGCGGGGGCGGGGTCTGGCCCGCTCCTGCATGGCATCTTGGTAAAGCGCGAAACGCGCGGCGGCGCCGGGGGCGCGTTTGGGAGCCGCGGCGAGGCCAAGATCTGGCTCATTGGCGGCGATTTCCTCGAAGAAATGGCATGCCGCAATATGGTCGTCGCCGGCACCGGTCGCGCGCAGGGCAGGCGGCTCGGTGGTGCAGCGCGCCTGCGCATAGGGGCAGCGGGTATGGAACCGACAGCCCGATGGCGGGTTCGCCGGGCTCGGCATCTCGCCGTCGAGCGCCTTGCGCGGGCTGCGGTCGCCATGGGCGGCCACCGGGATCGCCGAGAGCAGGGCGCGGGTATAGGGGTGGCGCGGATGCGTGAAGACGGTGTCGACATCGCCCTGTTCGACGATCTGGCCCAGATACATCACCGCGACCCGGTCGCTCATATGGCGGATCACGGCGAGGTCATGGGCGATGATGACCAGCGTGAGCCCCAGCTCATCGCGCAGATCACCGAGCAGGTTGATCACCTGCGCCTGCACCGAGACGTCGAGCGCCGAGACCGGCTCATCCCCGATCACCAGTTTCGGCGCAGAGGCCAGCGCCCGGGCGATGCCGATACGCTGGCGTTGGCCGCCGGAAAACTCATGCGGGTAGCGTTCGGCATGTTCCGGGCGCAGCCCGACCTTGGCCAGCAGTTCGGCTACTTTGGCGCGCCGCTCAGCGGCGGACATTTTCGGGAAATGCGTCTCCAGCGGCTCGCCCACCAACCGGCCCACGCTCATGCGCGGGTTGAGCGAGGAGAACGGGTCTTGAAAGATGAACTGCATGTCGCGGCGCAGCGCGGTCAGATCGCGGCCCTGAAGGCCTGCCACGTCGATGCCGTCAAACTGCACATCGCCCTCGGTCGGGGTCAGCAAGCGCATCAGCAGCCGCGCGAGGGTGGATTTGCCGCAGCCGGATTCGCCCACGATGGCAAAGGTCTCGCCACGGCGCACGTCAAAGGAGACATCGTCGACCGCCTTGACCGTGCCGCTTTTCGCCATGCCGCCGCCGGTTTTGAAATGCTTTTTTAGTCCGCGCGCTGTCAGGATCCTGTCGCTCATGCGCTCTGCTCCAGATGTTGCTCCAGCGGGGCGAAATGGCAGGCCACCGCATGGCCATCCTCCAGCGGCGCCAGCGGCGGCTCCTTGGCGCAGACGGGCTGGGCAAAGGGGCAGCGGGTGGCGAAACGGCAGCCTTCGGGCATGTTTAGCGTCGTCGGCACCATGCCGGGCACGGTCGCCAACCGTCCGCGCGGTCCGGTCAGCTGCGGGATCGAAGACATCAGCCCGATGGTATAGGGGTGCTGCGGATCGTTGAAGATGCGCGCGGCCGGGCCGGTCTCGACAATGGTGCCCGCATACATCACCGCCACAGTGTCCGCGATCTCGGCCACCACGCCCAGATCATGGGTGATCATGATCGTGCCCATGTCGGTCTCGGCCTGAAGGTCGCGGATCAACTCAAGGATCTCCGCCTGAATGGTCACGTCGAGCGCGGTGGTCGGCTCATCCGCGATCAGCAGCGCCGGGTCGTTGACCAGCGCCATGGCAATCATCACCCGCTGGCGCATCCCGCCGGAGAGTTGGTGCGGATAGTCCCGCATCCGCTTTTCCGCCGCCGGGATGCCGACACGTTTCAGGATCGCCAAGGCGCGGTCCTGCGCCTCGGATTTGCTGCAACTGCGGTGCGCCAGCACCGATTCCGCGATCTGGTCCCCGATGCGGAAAACGGGGTTGAGCGAGGTCATCGGCTCTTGAAAGATCATCGTCATACGGCTGCCGCGCAACCGGCGCATGGCGCTGTGGTCCGCCAGATCGAGCTTCTGCCCCTCAAAGATCATCTCGCCCGACCGGATCGTCGCCGCACCGGGCGGCAGCAGCCCCATCAACGCCAGCGAGGTCACGCTCTTGCCGCAGCCGCTCTCGCCCACGACACAGAGGGTCTTGCCCGCGCTGACCGAGAAATTCACGTGATTGATCTGGTCGCTCGGCGCGCCGCGGAACCGCAGGCTGAAGTCGCGCACTTCGAGCAACATCTTCTCAGGATCGGAGGGAAGGCTGGGCAATGGACCGCTTTCTTGAACCAATATCAGATTGGTCGAGTATGCGGTTGAGATTTTCCACCTGTCAATCCGGCAATTGAATTTTTATGTAATCCAGATAATTCAATATGTTACCGGAAAATACACTGTTCCCGCGCCGCCAAACCACAGCCCACCACCCCGCGCAGACCCTCTGAATCCGCATGAATAAGATAATTGCAAACGCATATAAATCGCTCTAGCCTTCCCTTGGGAACACCGCGCCGGGAGGGGCGCGCTATTCAGGGAGAGAAGACAATGAGTGCAACCGAGGTTATGCGCGATTTCGGGGCCATGCTGGCCTCGGGCGGCGTCGAGGTGGTGGACTGTTCCGGCGTGCTTGGGCCGGAGACACCGATCCTGCAACTGCCCGCCGATTTCGCCAAACCGACGCCCAAGGTCGAGATTCACAAGATCAGCGAATATGACGAAGATGGCCCGTTTTTCGCCTGGAACTGGTTGGTGCTGGGCGAACATTCCGGCACCCATTTCGACGCGCCGCATCATTGGATCACCGGCAAGGACCACGCGGACGGCTATACCGACACGCTCGACGTGCAGCGCCTTGTCGCGCCGGTGAATGTGATCGACTGTTCGCAGCAGGCCCAGGACGACCCGGATTTCCTGCTTGATGCCAAGGGCATCAAGGAATGGGAAGCGGAATATGGCGAGATCAACGCCGGTGAATGGGTGGTGATGCGCACCGATTGGGACAAACGGGTGAACGATGAGGCGCGGTTTCTTAATGCCGATGAAACCGGCCCCCATAGCCCCGGGCCAACCCCGGATGCGATTGAGTATCTGACCGGCAAGAAGATCGTCGGCTGGGGCACGCAATGCATTGGCACCGATGCCGGCCAAGCGAGCGAGATGGAGCCGCCCTATCCCGCACATAACCTGCTGCACAAACATAATTGTTTCGGGTTGGCGAGCCTTGCCAATCTGAACAGGCTCCCCGCGAAAGGCGCTATTCTGATCGCCGCCCCGCTCAAGATCAAAAACGGCACCGGCAGCCCGATCCGGGCGCTGGCGCTGGTGCCGAAAGGGTAGATGATGACCAAACCGTCCCATGATGACGCGGCCAATGCGCCGCTGGAACAGCTCGGGCTCGATAATTTCGCGCCCTATCTGATGAACCGGATCATGGGGCGGTACAATGCGGCGCTTTCGGCGGAAATGGCCGCCCTTGGCCTGACCACGCCGCAGATGCGCTCCTTGGCGGTGCTTTCGGTGGTCGACGGTATTCTGATCCGCGAATTGGCCGTCTATGCGGTGGTGCAGCAATCGACGCTCAGCCGCGCGCTGGACGCTTTGGTGCGCGACGGGCTGGTGCGGCGCGAGACCGATGCGAGTGACAGCCGCGCGACCCGTGTCTATCTGACCGACAAGGGGCGCGAGACATATGAAAGGCTCTGGCCGCATATGGCCGAAGCCTACGGCGCGATGTTCAAGGGCATCGACGACGCCGAGAAAGCGGCCTTTGTGGCCACCCTGCGCACCATGCTGCGCAACATCCGCAAACATGATTTCTAAGAGGGTCCAATGGCCGAACGTTCGTTCAAGGCAGAGGTAGAGCACCTGCGCAAAGGAGACGGCGACGTCTTTACCGGTGAGGGTATTCTCGCGATCACCAAGGCGCTGTTGGAAAACGGGGTCGGCTATGTCGGCGGCTATCAGGGCGCGCCGATCAGCCATCTGATGGATGTGCTGGCCGATGCCGAAGAGCTGATGGGCGAGCTGGGCGTGCGCTTTGAGGCGAATGCCTCCGAGGCTGCGGCGGCTGCGATGCTGGCGGCCAGCGTGCATTACCCCATTCGCGGGGCGGTGACCTTCAAAGGGCCGGTGGGGGTGAATGTGGCCTCGGATGCGCTGGCGAACCTCAGCTCTTCCGGCGTGACCGGTGGCGCTTTGGTCATCGTGGGCGAGGATTACGGCGAAGGCTCCTCGATCATGCAGGAACGCAGCCACGGCTTTGCCATGAAATCGCAGTTCTGGATGCTCGACCCGCGCCCGAACCTGCCCTGCATCACCAAAGCGGTGAAGGACGGGTTTGAACTCTCGGAGGCCAGCAACACGCCGGTGATGCTGATGGTGCGCATCCGCTCCTGCCATGTGACGGGGAGTTTTGAGACCCGCGACAACCAGCGCCCGCCGCTCACCGTGGCCGAGGCGGCGGCCAATCCGCAGTCGGATTTCAACCGCGTGGTGCTGCCGCCAATGTCCTATCTGCATGAGAAGGACAAGATCGAGAACCGTTGGCCGGCGGCGGAGAAATTCATTCGTGACAACAAGCTCAACGAATTCTTTGGGCCGGAGAAGGCGCCTCTGGGCATCGTGGTGCAGGGCGGCATGTACAACTCGGTGATCCGCGCGCTGCAACGGCTCGGGCTGGCGGATATCCACGGTGAGACCGAGGTGCCACTTTATGTGCTGAACGTCACCTACCCGCTCTTGCGCGATGAGTTCGACGCCTTCTGCGCGGGCAAGGAGCATGTGCTGGTGGTCGAAGAAGGCCAGCCCGATCACATCGAACAGCAGCTTGGCTCCTACCTCTACAAGCTGGGCCGTCAGGTGAAGCTGCACGGCAAGGACGTGTTGCCGATGGCCGGGGAATACACCGGGCAGGTGCTCCTCGACGGGGTGACGGCATTCCTCAAGATCGCCGCGCCCGAGATGCTGCCCGGCGCCGTCCGCGCCCCCAATGCCGAAGCCCCTGCGATCCCCGACCTCACCGACACCGTGCCGATCCGCCCGCCCGGTTTCTGCACCGGCTGCCCCGAGCGCCCGATCTTCGCCGCGATGAAACTGACCGAGCAGGAATTGGGCAAACACCAGATCACCGGCGACATCGGCTGCCATCTCTTCGGCTGCCTGCCACCCTTCGAGATCGGCGGCTCGACCATGGGCTACGGCCTCGGACCCGCCTCCAACGCGGCCTTCGACGGCGGTGGCGAGCGGCGGGCGATCTCGATCCTGGGCGACGGCGGGTTCTGGCACAATGGGCTGAGTTCTTCCATCGGCAATATGGTGTTCAACAAATCCGACAGTGTCGCCGTGATTATCGACAATTACTATTCCGCCGCCACCGGCGGGCAGGATGTGCTTTCCTCGCGCGCGCATAATGACACCAAATCGACCAACAACCCGATCAACAAAGCGCTCAAAGGCGTCGGCGTGGAATGGGTGCGCCAGATCGACCGGACCTATGATGTGGGCAAGCTGCGCGAGGTGCTGCGCGAGGCGCTGACCACCGATTACAAAGGGCCGAAGGTGATCGTGGCCTCCTCGGAATGCATGCTCAATAAGCAGCGCCGCGAGAAGCCGAAACGCAATCAGGCGATCAAGGAAGGCCGCCGCATGGAGGTGCCGCGCTTTGGCGTCGATGCCGATGTCTGCACCGGCGATCACGCCTGCATCCGGCTTTCGGGCTGCCCGTCGCTGTCGCTGAAACGCCTCGACGATCCGCTGCGCGACGATCCGGTGGCGCATATCGACCAGACCTGCGTCGGCTGCGGCAACTGTGGCGAGGTGGCGGATACGGCGGTGCTCTGCCCCTCCTTCTATCAGGCCGATGTGGTCCATAACCCCACCCGGTTCGAGCGATGGCGGGCCGAGAAAACCGGGCAGATCATCCGCTGGCTGCAAGACCGGCGCGACGCCAAACGCCTGCGTAGCGAAGGAGTGACGACGTGAATATGATCCTGCCGCAAAAGACCCCGGACGCACGGGCCGGTGACATCCTCAAACTCGCGGTCATGGCCGTGGGCGGGCAGGGGGGCGGCGTGCTCACCGGCTGGATTGAGGCGATGGCGCGGGCCGAAGGCTATGTCTGTCAGGCGACCTCGGTCGCGGGCGTGGCGCAGCGCACGGGCGCCACGATCTACTATGTCGAAATGGCCCCGAAAACCACAAGGGCGCCGGTCTTTGCCCTCGCCCCGGCGGCGGGTGACGTGGATGTGCTGATCGCCGCCGAGATGATGGAGGTGGGCCGCGCGGTGATGCGCGGCTTCGTGACACCGGATCGCACCACGCTGATCGGCTCGACCCACCGCGCGCTGGCGGTGAGCGAGAAGATGGCCCCCGGCGATGGCATCGCGGACGCGGATGAGGTCCGCGCCGCCGCCGAGATCGCGGCGCAGAAACTGGTGCTGGAGGATATGGAAGGGCTGGCGGTCGGGGCAGGCTCCGTCATCTCCGCCTCGCTTTTCGGCGCCTTGGCCGGCTCCGGCGCGCTGCCTTTCCCGCGAGAAGCCTATGAGAACGCGATCCAGGCAGGTGGCAAGGGGGTCGAGCCTTCGCTGCGCGCCTTTGCCGTGGGGTTTGACGCGGCGCAAGGCAAGCTGCCCGCCACCGCCTCCGCGCCGGTGGGAGAACCCGAAACCCCTTTCCGCCTTGCCGGGCCAGACGCGCTGCAAGGCCAGTGGGACGCGCTGGTCAAACGCGCCGACGCGCTGCCCGAAGCGGTGCATGACCTCGCGCTGGCGGGGCTCGCCAAAGTGGTGAACTTCCAAGACTGCGCCTATGGCACGCTCTATCTTGACCGGCTCGATACCGTGCTGGCCCGCGACAGTGCCGCGCAGGATTGGCAGCTCTCGGCGGCGGCCGCGAAATATATCGCCAATGCCATGGCCTATGATGACATCATCCGCGTGGCCGACCTCAAGACCCGCGCCCCGCGTTTCACCCATATCCGGCAGGAGATGCGGGCGGGCGAAAACAACCTCATGCAGCTCACCGAGTATTTCCACCCCCGGGCCGAGGAGATCGCGGGGCTGATACCCGCGCGGTTGGGGGCCAAGGTGGAGGCGAGCGACAAATGGATGGCGCGGCTGAACCGCTGGTTCGACAAGGGCCGCCGCTTGCGCACCGACCGGCTGCCCGCGTTTTTCATGCTGCATGTGCTGGGGGGAATGAAGGGCTACCGGCTCAAAACCCATCGTCACGCGATTGAGGCGGCGCATCTGGAGGCTTGGTTAAACCGCTGTCTTGCGGAGGTCGACGATGACTACCCGCTTGCGGTGGAGCTGGTGAAATGCCGCCGCCTGATCAAGGGCTACTCAGACACCCATGCGCGGGGCCTGGGCAAGTTCGACCGGGTGATGGGCGCGGCAGAGATGCTGCGCGGGCGCGAAGATGCCGCCGCATGGGTGGCCCGGCTGCGCGAAGCGGCATTGCAGGATGCGGAAGGCAAGGCGCTGGAGGGGGCGATTGCGACGGTGCGGTCCTTTGTGTGACGCGTAACCGAGGGGCAGCGCCCCGGGCTAGGTTCTAGGCCGGGGACCCTTCCGCGGGCGAGGGGCGCCGCCAGCCTTACAGTTCCGCCTCCCAGCGTTTCGACAGGCGCATCGCACCGTTGATGATCCCCACCATCGAATAGGTCTGCGGAAAATTGCCCCAGCCCTCGCCGCTGGCAAATGCCGTATCTTCGGACATGAGACCAAGGTGATTGCGCGCTTCCAGCAGCTCTTCGAAAAGCTGCCGGGCCTCGTCTTCGCGCCCGATCCGAGCCAAAGCGTCGATGCGCCAGAAGGCGCAGACATTGAAGCCGACCTCAGGCACGCCGAAATCATCCGCCTCTTCATAGCGCAGCATGAAGGGGCCGCGCCCGAGCACCTCGGACAGTTTTTCGACCGTGGCGATGAAACGCGGGTCTTTCGGCGGCAGGAACCCGACCTCGCCCATCAGCAGCACGCTGGCATCCAATGTGCTGCCGCCAAAGCTTTCGACAAAGGCGCCGCGCTCTTCGGACCAGGCATTGTCGAGGATCTTGTCGCGGATCACCTCGGCCCGCTCGGCCCAATGCAGCGCGCGGTCCTGCAGCCCGAGATGCCGTGCGATTTTGCCCAGACGGTCACAGGCCGCCCAACACATGAGCGACGACGAGGTATGGATACGCGCCCGGCTGCGCAGCTCCCAGATGCCGGCGTCGGGCTGGTCATGCAACTCCCAGGATTGCTCGCCAAGCGGCTCCAACCGCTCGAACGCCGTGCGCCCGGTGTGCAGCGGCAGCCGGTGATCGAAAAACGCCGGGGCGGCGCCGAGGATGATATTGCCATAGGTGTCATGCTGGAAATGCTCATGCGCCTGATTGCCGATCCGCACCGGCCCCATGCCGCGATAGCCTTGCAGACTGGGCGAAATACGCTCGGTCAACTGCGTTTCCAGCCCCAGGCCCAGCACCGGCTGGATATGCCCGCCCTCGGCATCCGCCACCGCATTCATCAGCCATTGGAAATAATGCTCCAGCGTGCGGGTGGCCGCGAGGCTGTTGAGCGCGCGGACGGTGAAGAAAGCGTCGCGCACCCAGCAATAGCGGTAGTCCCAGTTGCGCCCTGAATCCGGCGCTTCGGGCAGGGAGGTGGTGATCGCGGCAATGACGCCGCCGGTCGGCTCATAGCTGCAGAGTTTCAGGGTGATCGCCGCGCGGATCACCGCCTCTTGCCATTCAAAGGGGATCGCCAGACGCTGGGTCCAGCGCTGCCAATAGCGCAGGGTCTTGGTGCGAAAGGTGGTGCCGATCTGCTCGGCACTGTCCGACAGGGTTTCATCGGGGCCAAGGATGAAGGTCATCTCGCCCTCAAGATTGATCAACCGCGCATCCAGCACATGGTCAATCGGCGCGTCGGTGGTCAGCCGCATGCTCTGCTCAGGTCCGGCAAAGCGCACGTGGTTCGACCCGCGCGTCAGGGTCGGCGCAACCTCGCCATAGTTGAACCGCGGCCGCAGCCTGATCCGAATCCGCGGCGAGCCTTCGAGCCTGCGGATCTGCCGGACCAGCATCTGCGGGCGGAAACTGCGGCCATAGGCGGTAAAGCGGGGGCTGAAATCAACGATCTCGACCGCGCCTTTGGGGCTGTGCAACACGGTGCGCAGAATGGCGGTATTGGGCAGGTAGCTCTGTTCGGTGTCGGTCATGCCGTCAAGCTCGACCGCGAACTCGCCATCGCCCTCTTCGCCCGCGCCATGGCCCATGAGACTGTGAAAGACCGGATCGCCGTCAAAACGCGGCAGGCAGAACCAGTTGATCGCACCCTCGCGGCTCACCAACGCCGATACGGCGCAGTTTCCGATGACACCCAGTTCCATAGAATCCTCTTTCACTTCCTTGTCTGACGGGCGCGGGGGCCGGTCAGCGCAATATCTCTTCAAGCCAATCGGCAAAAGCCTCGACATCTTCCAGGCGGTAATGAGCCGCGCTCGGCCCCGCCCCGATTTTGATGCCAAAACCGCCCCGCGCCTGTGCCGCGCGAAAGCCGTCCTCATCAGTCACGTCATCCCCGACCATGATCGGGATACGCCCTTGAAAATCAACCGTATCGGCGAGCCTCTCCAAGGCGCCGCCCTTGTCGATCCCGGCCAGCGCCACTTCGCTCACCATCTTGCCATGCAGGGCGCGCAGGCCCGGCTCTTCGGCGGTCAGCGTATCGACGAAGCCACGGCAGGCTTCGGCCTGATCGGGGGTTTTGCGATAATGCAGCGCAATCGCCCCCGGCTTGCGTTCCGAGGTGACCCCATGCAGCACGGCAAACTCTTCGACCCGGTCAATGATGGCGGCAGGTACCCCTTCGGCCTCTGCGTCGGGATGCGCGGCATGGGGGCCAAAGCGCAATTCCTGCCCATGTGACCCCGAGGCCGGCAGGCGCAGGGCGCCCATGATCCGGTCCAGATCCGCAAGCGCGCGGCCCGACAAGACCGCCACCGCGCCCCCGACCTCGGCAACCAGCCGGGTCAGCAGGTTTCGCGTCCGCTCTGGCAAGCGGGTGTCCTGCGGGTCTTCGACGATCGGGGCGAGGGTGCCATCGAGATCAAGAAAGAACCCATGCGCGCCCGGTTTGATCCGCGGCGGCGGGGTAGTGGGCTGTATCGTGTCCGGCATGTTCACTTTGTACTTCACAATCTTTTGCAGGGGCCTTCGCGGGGCCTTTGCGGGGGGCTGAGCAGCTACCTATGTGCCATGCCCGTTAAATCAATGCGATCTCTAAAGAATACGCTGCGGGGCAGGGCTGCGGGAACCGCCCGGCGCTTGTGACGTTTAGCCTGCGTATCCAAGGGACAGGCTGCCGATGACGGCCCAGCGGTCGGTGCCCGTCCCTTTGCCCTTACGGGAGCCTCCATGCCTGCACCAGCCTCGCTTCGATATTACCCCGACAGCGCCCCCGGCATTTCGCGCCGACGCTGCGGCAGAGGGTTCTCCTATATCGGGCCAGACGGGCGCTGCATCAAGGACAAGCAAGAGCGAAGCCGCCTGACCGCGCTGGCGGTGCCACCGGCCTATGAGAATGTCTGGATCACCCCCTATGAGAACGGGCATCTTCTGGCCACCGGTATTGATGCAAAGGGGCGCAAACAATACCGCTATCACCCGCTTTGGGCCGAGGCGCAGGCGGAAGAGAAATACGCCGCCTTGGTGGCCTTTGGCGAGACCCTGCCGCGGCTGCGCCGCCGCGTGCGCCGCGACTTGAAAGGCGAGCTGGGCGCGCGGGTCTTTGCGCTGGCGGCGGCGGTGGCGATGATTGACCGGCTGTCGCTGCGCGTGGGCAATCAGGTCTATGCCAAGACCAATCAGACCTATGGCACCCTCACGCTCAAACGCCAGCATCTGCGGCTGCGCGATGGCAAGCTGCTGGCCAGTTTCACCGCGAAAGGCGGCAAGCGGGTGCGCCGCCAGATCGCCAACCGGACCTTGATGAGGGCGCTGCAAAAGATCCGCGACCTGCCCGGCGCCGACCTGCTCACCTGGCTGGATGACGATGGCACCCCGCGCAGCCTGACCTCCACCGCGCTGAATGACTATATCGCAGAGGCAACGGGAACCGAGGGGTTTTCGGCCAAGACCTTTCGCACCTGGGCCGGCACGCTGGCGGCATTCGAAATGGCGCTGGCGACGGACCGCCCGACGATCAAAGCGATGAGCGAGGCCGCCGCAGACCGTTTGCACAACACCCCGGCGATCGCGCGCAGCAGCTATATTCACCCGCAGGTGATCGCGCTTTGCGAAACGCCGCGCGCCTTGCCCGAGGCCGAGCCGCTGGACGAGATGACCCAGGCCGAAACGCGGCTGCTGACTTTCTTGCGAAGTGAATAAGATTGCCCGCGCCGTGAACTTTTGATCCGCTCGATCATTGATCCGTCAACCGGTTGCACAAACCGAATGAAGGAGCAGAACCCTGTGGCTGACAAAGACGCACCAACCCTGACCGGGGTATTAGACCAGATGGAAAACCTGTCCGGCGGCAAGGACCGTCAAATTACCGTAGAGGAGATCATCGATTGTCTGGGCAAACATTCTTTTGCTTCGACAATTCTGGCATTCTCGCTGATCTCGACCTCTCCGGCCAGCGGCATCCCCGGGGTGACCGCCTTTGTGGCCGTGGTGATCATGTTTCTGGTGGTCCAGATGATCATCGGGCGCGACAGTCTTTGGCTGCCGGGCTTTATCATGCGCCGGGACATCGCGGCGAAGAAACTGCGCGAGGGGGTTTCCTGGCTGCGCAAACCCGTGGGTTTTGTGGACCGTTTTCTGCATGAGCGCAGCACCTATCTGCTGCACCGCCCCTGGGTCTATCTGCCGCTGCTGATGGTTTTGGCGGTGACTTTGGTGATGCCCTTTATGGAGGTCATTCCCACCTCCGGCTCCATCGCCTCTGCCATGATCGCCATCTTTGCCGCCGGCTACCTCATGCGGGATGGCCGGGTGGTTATTCTGTCGATGGTGCTGATGTCGCTGCTGCCGGTTGGGGCGCTGTGGTTTTTTATGGGGCGCTAAGCCCTTGGCGCCGCGCATAACGCGGCCTTCATCTGGAAAACCGGCACGCCAGGCGGGAACCTTTGGGGCGGCTTGACCATTGGTTCGGTAGGAGTATGGCTTGCCGAGACTTGCCAAAGAGATCTTTCCCCGAGGCGACGAAATGGCTGGAAAATTAATCGTAATTTCGAACCGTATTCCCTCCGAGGCGGCCCCCGCTGGCGGACTGGTTTTCGCGCTGCATGAAACCCTGCGCAAGATCGGCGGCATCTGGATCGGCTCGCATCCGGATCTGGTCGAAGAGCCTACCGACGGTCTGAGCCCATACGGTGAGCAGGCGCAATATGAACGGCTGGCCTTTCGTCTGACCCGCGCCGATTACGAGAATTTCTACCTTGGGTTTTCCAATTCGGTGCTCTGGCCCGTCTGTCACCGCCGCGGCGATCTGGTGCAGCTCGACCGCGGCTATGAGGAGGGCTATGCAGCCGTCAACGCCCGTCTGGCGCGGCAGGTGGCCGAGGTCGCGGGCGCCGAGGATATGATCTGGGTGCACGACTACCATTTCTTCCCGCTGGCAAGCGAGCTGCGCAAGACCGGCTTTACCGGAAAGATCGGGTTCTTCCTGCATATCCCCTTTCCCGCCCTGGGGGATCTGGGGGCTCTGCCTCGCGCGGCCAACCTCCCCCAATGGCTCGCGGATTACGATCTGGTCGGTCTGCAAACCCGCGCCGATGTGGCGCGCTGCCTTGAGATGTTTCGGGCCGAGAGCAAGGCGGAGTTCATGATGGACGGCACCGTCAAATGCGGCTCGCGCACCGTGGCGGTGCAGTCTTTCCCCATTGGCATTGACGTCGACAGTTTTGTCAAAGCCGCCCAGAGCGACGGGCAGGGCGACAAGCTGGCAGACGACATGAGCGGGGATCTGGTGATCGGGGTGGACCGGCTTGACTATTCCAAAGGGCTGCCCAACCGATTCCGCGCCTTTGGCCGCTATCTGGAAACCCGCGACGAGCGCGAGCGCCGGGTCAGCATGGTGCAGATCGCCCCGCCCAGCCGGGAAGAAGTCTCGGCCTATCGGGAGTTGCGCTATGAGCTGGAGGAACTGGTGGGCCGGGTCAATGGCGAGCATGGCGAGATCGACTGGACGCCGCTGCGCTACATCCACCGCAACCTTGACCGAGACCTGCTGGCCCGGCTCTACCGCCGCGCGCGGGTCGGGGTGGTGACGCCCTTTGCCGATGGGATGAACCTTGTGGCCAAGGAATATATCGCCGCGCAAGACCCGGAAGACCCCGGCGTGCTGGTGCTGTCGCATATGGCCGGCGCGGCGGAGGATTTGACCGAGGCGCTTTTGGTGAACCCCTATGATATCGAAGAGATGAGCGAGGCGCTGAAAACCGCGCTCACCATGCCACTGGAAGAGCGCAAACAGCGCTATGCGGCCTGTATGGAACAGGTGCGGGCGACGGATGTCACCAAATGGTCGCAAAGCTATGTCCGAACGCTTCAGAAATGCGCCGCGACGCTGGTCGTCAAACCAACGCCGCGCGTGAAGTCGGAAGCCTAGCCGCCGACCGGGGTGCCGCCATTGGGATGCAGCACCTGACCGCTCATGAAGGATGAATCCTCACAGGCGAGGAACAGCAGCGAGGGTGCGACCTCATTGGGTTGCCCGGCGCGGCCAAGCGGGCTGTTTTCGCCGAATTCCTCGACTTTATCGGCGGGGAAGGAGGCCGGGATCAGCGGTGTCCAGATCGGCCCTGGTGCCACGCCATTCACCAAAATCCCCTCCGGTGCCAGCTTGCTCGCCATCGCCCGCAGGAAGGCCAGAATGGCGCCTTTGGTCGAGGCATAGTCGAGCAGCAGGTCCTGTCCCTTATAGGCGGTGATCGAGGTCACACAGATGATCCGCGCGCCTTTCTTAAGATGCGGCAGCACCGCCTGGGTCATCAGAATGGTGCCAAAGATATTGGTGCGGAAGGTGCGTTCCATCTGGGCTTCTTCGATGTCCTCCAGCCCCTCTTGGGCATGTTGTTCGCCCGCGTTGTTCACCAGAATGTCGATCTTGCCAAAGCGCTCCAGCGTGCGGCTCACCGCATCCGCGCAAAAGGATTTCTCCCCCACGTCGCCCGCAATCAGCAGCGCCTCTCGGCCCTCGGCCTCTACCAAACGCTGGGTTTCTTCCGCGTCGCGGCTCTCCTCGCGGTAGACGATCGCCACATCCGCCCCCTCGCGGGCATAGAGGATCGCCGTGGCGCGCCCGATGCCACTGTCGCCCCCGGTGATCAGCGCGGTCTTGCCCTTGAGCCTGCCGGAGCCGGGATAGCGGGGCATATACTCGGGGGCCGGGTCCATCTTATGCTCGCGGCCCGGTTGGTCCTGCGGGCTGTCCAATGCGTCGAAATCTTTCTCGGTCATCACATGCTCCTCTCTGGCGGCGGCCCGCGGGCGGGCCCCCGTTAAGGTTGAAGATATGTTAGACCAATGTCTGATCGCCGCGCCGGTTCCGCCGCCGCGCAGGGGTCGGAGTGATCCCGCCGATCGCTTTTCAGTTCGGGGCGAAGACCACATCGGTGTGCCATTCGCGGCATCTTTCGCTCAGGCCGGGGGGCAGGGGCAGGTCGGTAAAGAACATATCCATCTCCCGCGCCGAAGCGATGCGGGCGGGGGCGGAGCGTTTGAATTTCGAGTGGTCTGTGACCAGAAAGGTCTTGCGCGACTGCGCGATGATACATTGGCTGACGCCGACCTCTTCGATGTCGAAGTCCAAAAGATCGCCGTCGGCATCCATGGCCGAGCAGCCGATCACCGCGATGTCGAATTTGAACTGGCGGATCGTCTCAATGGTCAGATTGCCCACCAGACCGCCATCGGCCCGGCGCAGGGCACCCCCGGTCAGCACGATGCGGCATTCGGGGTTATCCACGAGGATATTCGCCACATTCATATTGTTGGTCACCACCATCAGATCGCGGTGGTGCAGCAGGGCGCGGGCCACGGCCTCGGTGCTGGTGCCGATATTGAGAAACAGCGAACATCCGTCGGGGATATGCGCGGCGCAGGCGCGGGCGATGCGGGTCTTGGCCTCTTCATGCAGGTTGCGCCGCTCGGCGTAGCCGATGTTGCTGGCGCCCGAAGGCAGTACCGCGCCGCCATGCACCCGCTCCAGCTTGCCACTGTCGGCCAGTTCGGTCAGGTCGCGGCGGATGGTCTGATGGGTGACGCCGAAATACTCGGCCAGCCCATCGACGGTGACCTTGCCCTCGCGCCGGGCGATTTCCAGAATATCGGGGTGCCGGAAAGTCTGTGAAATGGTGTTGCTCCTGCCTGAACTGACGCGTTTTACCGCCAAAGCGACCATCGGCGCAAGCCATCGCACGAGGCGCGCGGGGGATCATGTTCGGTATCGACATTAAACGAACACAAACGAAAATAAAACTTGTGCAGATCGGAGTCGTTTCGTAACACTATCCCATAGGCAAAAGGCCAGACTTGGGGAGAGTCGGATGACGCAGCACCTGTCCGAACCGTCTGACGTGCAGAGCTCGGTCGACCTTTTCATCATCGGCGGCGGCATCAACGGTGTGGGCATTGCGCGGGATGCGGCGGGGCGGGGGCTCAGCGTCTCGCTGGCCGAGATGAATGATCTCGCCTCTGCGACTTCTTCCGCCTCGACCAAGCTTTTTCACGGCGGCCTGCGCTATCTGGAGTATTTCGAGATCGGCCTCGTGCGCCACGCTCTGGCCGAGCGCGAAGTGCTGTTGAAAGCCATGCCGCATATCTCTTGGCCAATGCGTTTCGTGCTGCCCTACCACCGCGACATGCGGTTCGAGGGGGATACGCCGACGTCCAAGCTGCTGCGCGTCTTCATGCCGTGGATGCGCGGGCGGCGCCCGGCTTGGCTGATCCGCTTGGGGCTGTTTCTCTATGACAATCTCGGCGGGCGCGAGATTTTGCCCGCGACGGAAAGCCTTTCACTGCGCGGCAGCCCGGAGGGCGCGCCTTTGGACGCGCGGTTCGAAAAGGCGTTCGAGTACTCCGATTGCTGGATCGAGGATTCGCGCCTTGTCGTGCTCAATGCCCGCGATGCCGAATTGCGCGGGGCCCGTATCATGACCCAGACCAAAGTGCTCTCGGCCACGCGCGAAGAGGACGGCTGGGCGGTGACGGTCGCGCATGGCGCGGATGGCCCGCAAGAGGTGATCCACGCGAAGATGCTGGTGAACGCGGGCGGCCCTTGGGTCGGTGACATCATCCACAACACCGCGCGGCTGAACTCCTCCGAAGGGGTGCGGCTGGTGCGCGGCAGTCATATCGTGACCAAACGGCTCTACGATCATGACAAATGCTATTTCTTCCAAGGCACCGACGGGCGGATCATCTTCACGATCCCCTATGAGCAGGATTTCACCCTGATCGGCACCACGGACGCGGATCACCCCGACCCGTCGGTCGCGCCGGTCTGCACCCCCGAAGAGCAGGACTATCTGATCAACTTCGTCAACGGCTATCTCAAGCAGGACATCAGCCGCGCCGATATCGTCTGGACCTATTCCGGCGTGCGCCCGCTCTATGATGACGGGGCCACCAGCGCCACGGCGGCGACGCGGGACTATACGCTCAAGGTGGATGAGACCGGCGGCGCGCCGATCCTCAATGTCTTTGGCGGCAAGATCACCACCTACCGCAAGCTTGCCGAAGATGCGCTTGCACTGATCGCGCCGCATTTTGACGGGCTGCCCCCGGATTGGACGGCAGGTGTCCCGCTGCCGGGGGGTGATTTTGCGGTGGACGGTGTCGCGCGCTTGATCGCGCGGCTGAAAGCGGATTACGATTTCCTCGATCAGCGTTGGGCCGCGCGGCTGGTCCGGGCCTATGGCACCGACAGCACCGCGCTTTTGGGGGAGGCCCGGAACCTGTCTGATCTGGGCGAGCATTTCGGCGCGACATTGACCGCGCGTGAGGTGGCTTGGCTGATGGACCGCGAATACGCGCGCAGCGCCGACGATGTGCTTTGGCGGCGCAGCAAACTGGGCCTGCGCTTGGATGCGCCGCAGGCCGCGCGTCTGGAAGACTGGATGCGCGCGCGCATCGAAAAGCAAACCGCCGCAGCGGCGGAATGAGGGGAGGGCGAAGGTGAGTTTGATCCTGAAGAACGTGTCAAAGACGGTGGCGGGCCAGACCCATATCTACCCGACCGATCTGACCTTGGAAAAAGGCACGATGAACGTGCTTTTGGGGCCAACGTCTTCGGGCAAGACCTCACTCATGCGGTTGATGGCGGGGCTGGATGTGCCAGCGACGGGGCAGGTGATCTGGAACGGCGAGGATGTCACCGGGATGCGGGTGCAGGACCGCAAGGTGGCGATGGTCTATCAGCAGTTCATCAACTACCCGTCGATGAGCGTTTACGACAATATCGCATCGCCGCTGAAGCTGATGGGCAAAACCAAAAGCGAGATCGACAGCGCGGTGCGCGACACCGCCGAGCTGATGCAGCTGACCCCGATGCTGGACCGCAAGCCGCTGGAGCTTTCGGGCGGGCAGCAGCAGCGCTGCGCCCTGGCGCGGGCGTTGGTCAAGAACGCGGGCCTGGTGCTGCTCGACGAGCCGCTGGCCAACCTCGACTACAAGCTGCGCGAAGAACTCCGCGCCGAGATCCCGCGCATTTTCGAGCGCGCCGGGTCGATCTTTGTCTATGCCACCACGGAGCCGGAGGAAGCGCTGCTTTTGGGCGGCAACACCGCAACGCTCTGGGAGGGGAAGGTCACGCAATTCGGCCCGACGCCGAGCGTCTATCGCCGGCCTGAAAACGCCACCACCGCGCGGGTGTTCTCTGACCCGCCGATGAACTTTCTCAGCATGACCAAAGCGGGTGAGACCCTGCGTTTTGACGGCGGCGAGATGGCCGCACCGGCGGGCATGGCTGATCTGCGCGACGGCGAATACACCGCCGGTTTCCGCCCCAACCACCTGACACTGACCGCGCAAGCGCCCGGCGCCATTGGTTTTGAGACGGTGCTGAACGTGACCGAGATCACCGGGTCTGAGACTTTCGTGCATCTCGACTATCACGGCGCGACATGGGTTGGCTTGGTGCATGGCATCCAGCATCTGAAACCCGGCCAATCGCTGCCGGTCTATCTGGACCCGGCGCATATTTATCTGTTCGACGCGGAGGGCGGGCTCGTCTCTGCCGCGCCCTATGCGGAGGTGGCGTAATGGCCAAGATCACGCTTGATAACCTCGCCCATTCCTATCTGCCCCACCCGCAGCATGAGGATGACTATGCGCTGAAAGAGTTGAACCACGACTGGATCGACGGCGAAGCCTATGCGCTTTTGGGCGCGTCGGGCTGTGGCAAGTCCACCCTGCTCAATATCATCTCAGGGCTGTTGCAGCCGAGCCAGGGACGCATTCTCTTCAACGATGTGGATGTGACCCAGGCCCCCACGGCAGAGCGCAACATCGCGCAGGTGTTCCAGTTCCCGGTGGTCTACGACACGATGACGGTGCGCGACAATCTCGCCTTTCCGCTGCGCAACCGGGGGGCGGATGCCTCTTATGTCGCTGCCCGCGTCCAGCAGATCGCCCAGATGATCGGCATGGAAGACGTGTTGAACCGCAAGGCGCGGGGGCTGACGGCGGATGCCAAGCAAAAGATCTCGCTCGGTCGGGGCATGGTGCGCGAGGATGTCAACGCGCTGTTATTTGACGAGCCGCTGACGGTGATCGACCCGCATATGAAGTGGGAACTGCGCACCCAGCTGAAATCGCTGCATCACGAGTTCGGCCATACGATGATCTATGTCACCCACGACCAGACCGAGGCACTGACCTTCGCCGACAAGGTGGTGGTGATGTATGACGGCCGCGTGGTGCAGATCGGCACGCCGCAGGAATTGTTCGAACGGCCCGCGCATACATTTGTGGGTTACTTCATCGGCTCGCCGGGCATGAACCTCTTTGACGCCGAGATCACGGGCAGCACCGCGCAGGTCGCGGGCACCGCCGTCGACCTCGGGGCGGGCTACGCGCCCAAGGGCGGCAAGACCCAGCTGGGCGTGCGGCCCGAGTTCATCCGCATCAATGGCGAGGGACAGGGCCTGCCGGCCAAGATCACGCGGGTCGAGGACGTGGGCCGGCACAAGATCATCCGCCTCGACGTCGCGGGCCAGCCGGTCAGCGCCATCGCCGAAGAGGGCGCGCCCGTGCCAAGCGACAACACCGCGATCCGCTTCGATCCGGCGGGCATCAATGTCTATGCCGACGATTGGCGCGTCAGCGCAGAGGGGGAGGCCGCATGAACAAGACCGTCAACCAAAAGGCATGGTTCCTTGTCCTGCCCGTCCTGATCCTCGTGGCCTTCTCGGCGGTGATCCCGCTGATGACGGTGGTGAACTATTCGGTGCAGGACACCTTTGGCCGCAATGAGTTCTTCTGGGCCGGGCTTGAGTGGTTTTCCGACATGCTCGACAGCGACCGGATGTGGGACGCTCTGGGCCGCCAGCTGATCTTTTCGGGCATCATTCTGGCCATCGAAATCCCCCTTGGCATCTTTATTGCGCTGAACATGCCGAAAAGCGGGTTCTGGGCGAGCTTTTGCCTTGTGCTGATGTCGCTGCCGCTGCTGATCCCGTGGAATGTGGTCGGCACCATCTGGCAAATCTTTGGCCGCGTCGACATTGGCCTGCTGGGCTATACGCTCGACAAGCTGGGGATCACCTATAACTACACCCAAGACATCACCGCCGCTTGGATCACCGTGGTGGTCATGGATGTCTGGCACTGGACCTCGCTGGTGGCGCTTTTGGCCTATGCCGGGCTGCAGTCCATTCCGGACGCCTATTACCAAGCCGCCAAGATCGACCAGGCCAGCCGTTGGGCCGTGTTCCGCTACATCGAACTGCCGAAAATGGCGGGGGTGCTGATGATCGCGATCCTGCTGCGCTTCATGGACAGTTTCATGATCTATACGGAGCCTTTCGTCGTCACCGGTGGCGGGCCGGGCAATGCCACGACCTTCCTCAGCATCGACTTGGTGAAAATGGCCATCGGCCAGTTTGACCTTGGCCCCGCGGCGGCCTTCAGCCTGATGTATTTTCTGGTGATCCTGTTGATCTCATGGGTGTTTTACACCGTCATGGTCAACCTCGACAAAAGGGATGGCGTCTGATGAGTGACAGCACCGTACAAGCCCCCGGCGCAGCCGCCATTCCGGGTGATGTGACCGCCAGCAAACGCGCCCGCCGCAGCCGTTTCCGGCCCAGTGGCTCGATGGTGGTGATGACGCTCTATCTGATCTTCCTGCTGCTGCCGATCTATTGGCTCATCAACATGAGCCTCAAGACCAACGCCGAGATATTGGGGAGCTTCTCGCTCTACCCGCGGGATCTGACGCTGGCGAATTATGCCAAGATCCTCACCGATCCGAGCTGGTACATGGGCTATGTCAACAGCCTGATCTATGTGGTGATGAACACGGTGATCTCTCTCGCCGTGGCGCTGCCGGCGGCCTATGCCTTCTCGCGCTACAGCTTCATGGGCGACAAGCACCTGTTCTTCTGGCTGCTGACCAACCGCATGGCCCCGCCTGCCGTTTTCGCGCTGCCGTTCTTCCAGCTCTATTCCTCGGTCAACCTCTTTGACACCCATATCGCCGTGGCGCTGGCGCATTGCCTGTTCAACGTGCCACTGGCGGTCTGGATCCTCGAAGGCTTCATGCGCGGCGTGCCGAAAGAGATCGACGAGACCGCCTATCTTGACGGCTATTCCTTCCCGCGCTTCTTCCTGCGCATCTTCATGCCGCTGATCGCTTCCGGCATCGGCGTCGCGGCCTTCTTCTGCTTCATGTTCTCTTGGGTCGAACTGCTGCTGTCGCGCACGCTCACCTCGGTCGACGCGAAACCCATCGCCGCCACCATGACCCGCACCGTCTCCGCTTCGGGCCTCGACTGGGGCGTGCTGGCCGCCGCCGGGGTGCTCACCATCGTGCCCGGCGCACTCGTGATCTATTTCGTCCGCAACTACATCGCCAAGGGCTTTGCTTTAGGGAGAGTGTAATGGGAATTGTACCACCAAATGATGAACGAGCGCGTTTCCTTATCGTCGCTTACAAGCCGATGGAAAGCGGCGCGACAGACTTCGAATCGGCGCAAGCTGAGATGAATAGATTATCAGCATCAAACGCGTACTCGAACATCGAATTGTACCAGTGGCAGCCCCAAAGTGATGGATGGGGCGATGCGATTGATGAATGGACTAGTGAAGAATATGAGGATGAAGACTGATGTCCTGGATGGCCTGGACCATGCCCACCGCGATCTTCTTTGGGGTCATCGCGCTGTTGCTGGTCACCTTCACGATCCTCGCGATCAAATTCCCCGAGACGCCGCGCAGGGGCATTCTCAGGATCGAAACCACCCGTGGTGACCGTCTGTTCATCACGCTTCTCGGCTCGGCCTTTATCAATCTAATCTGGCTGGGTTTCGAGGCGGGGCCGCAGCCCTATGCGCTGCTGGTCTGCCTTGCCTATGCCGCAGCCGTATTTCGCTGGGTCTAGGCGCAATCACGGCTGATCCCGGGCAACCGGGGCGGCCACCAAAAACACGACCAGATGTCTAGGGAGGACACAATGAAACGATCACTGATGAAATCCAGCACCGCGCTTGCGGTGACGCTCGGCCTGCTGGCCGGGCCGGCCTTCGCGGATATGGAGGCCGCGAAGAAGTTCCTCGACGAGGAAATCGAACGCTCCGCACTGAGCCGCGAAGAGCAGGAAGCGGAGATGCAGTTCTTCATCGACGCGGCTGAACCGTTCAAGGGCATGGACATCAAGGTGGTCTCCGAGACCATCACCACCCATGAATATGAAGCCAATGTGCTGGCGCCCGCCTTCAGCGCGATCACCGGCATCAATGTCACTCATGATCTGATCGGCGAAGGGGATGTGGTCGAAAAGCTGCAAACACAGATGCAGTCGGGCGAGAATATCTATGACGCCTATGTCAATGACAGTGACCTCATCGGCACCCATTGGCGCTACAAACAGGCGCGCAGCCTGACCGACTGGATGGAGAATGAAGGCGCGGATGTGACCAACCCCGGTCTCGATCTCGACGATTTCATCGGGCTGGACTTTACCACCTCGCCGGACGGAGAGCTCTACCAGCTGCCCGACCAGCAGTTCGCCAACCTCTATTGGTTCCGCCACGACTGGTTCACTGATCCCGAGCTGATGGCCGAGTTCAAAGAGAAATACGGCTATGAGCTGGGCGTGCCGGTCAACTGGTCGGCCTATGAGGACATTGCCGAGTTCTTCACCGGCCGCACCATCGACGGTGTCGAGGTCTATGGCAACATGGACTACGGCAAGAAAGACCCGAGCCTCGGCTGGCGCTACACTGACGCCTGGATGTCGATGGCCGGCATGGGCGACGTGGGCGAGCCCAATGGCCTGCCGGTCGATGAATGGGGCATCCGCGTGAATGAGAACTCGCAGCCCGTCGGCTCCTGCGTTGCGCGTGGCGGTGCCACCAACGACGCAGCCGCGGTCTATGCGGTGACCAAGGCGATCGAATGGCTGGAGAACTACTCCCCGCCCGCCGCCGCCGGCATGACCTTCAGCGAAGCCGGTCCGGTGCCTGCGCAGGGTGCCATCGCACAGCAGATGTTCTGGTATACCGCCTTCACCGCCGACATGGTGAACGACGCCGCCAAGGCGGTGCTGAACGAAGACGGCACGCCCAAGTGGCGCATGGCCCCCAGCCCGCATGGTGCCTACTGGAAAGAAGGCCAGAAGGTCGGCTATCAGGATGTGGGCAGCTGGACGCTGATGGAAAGCACGCCCGTAGATCGCGCCAAAGCCGCCTGGCTCTATGCGCAGTTCGTCACTTCGAAAACCGTCGATGTCGAGAAGTCCCACGCCGGTCTGACCTTCATCCGCGAGTCGACGATCCAGCACGACAGCTTCACCGACCGGGCGCCGAAACTCGGCGGTCTGGTGGAATTCTACCGCTCGCCCGCGCGCACCGCTTGGTCGCCCACCGGGACGAATGTGCCGGATTACCCCAAGCTGGCGCAGCTCTGGTGGCAGAACATCGGCGACGCCATGTCCGGTGCGAAAACCCCGCAGGAAGCACTCGACAGCCTCTGCGAAGAGCAGGAAAAGGTCATGGAACGTCTTGAACGCGCCGGCGTCCAGGGGGAGCTTGGCCCGAAGATGAACGAGGAAATGGAGGCCTCGCATTGGCTGGAGCAGGAGGGGTCTCCTGTCGCCAAGCTCGACAACGAAGACCCGGAGCCTGAGACCATCTCCTATGAAGAGTTGATCAAGTCCTGGCAGTAAGCCAACTTTGGGGGGCCGGGGCGCAGCCGCGTTCCGGCCCCTTTTCATTGCACAAGACATCAAGGCCCGCGCCATGACCCATATCCTCGCCATCGACCAGGGCACCACCTCGTCGCGGGCCATCCTTTTTGACAGCGACATGGCGGTGAAAGCCGTCGCGCAAGAGGAATTTCCACAGTATTTCCCACGCTCGGGCTGGGTCGAACATGACCCGAAGGATCTGTGGTCCACCACCGCAGGCACCTGCCGCGCGGTGATCGAGAAGGCCGGGCTGCGCCCCGATGACATCGCCGCCATCGGCATCACCAACCAACGCGAAACGACGCTGGTCTGGGACGCCAAGACCGGCCAGCCGCTGCATAATGCCATCGTCTGGCAAGACCGCCGCACCGCTGACTTTTGCCGCCAACTGCGCGAGAGCGGCGACGACAAGATCATCACCGAACGCGCGGGCCTGCTGGCCGATCCCTATTTCTCGGGCACCAAGCTGAAGTGGATGCTCGATAACGTCGAAGGCGCACGCGATCGCGCAAAGGCGGGCGAGTTGCTCTTCGGCACCGTCGACAGCTATCTGATCTGGAAACTCACCGGCGGCGCGCGCCATGTGACCGACGCGACCAATGCTGCCCGCACGATGCTCTACGACATCCACAAGGGCCGCTGGAGCACGACGATCTGCAAGATGTTCGACGTGCCGCTCGAAATGCTGCCCGAGGTGCAGGACTGCGCCGCCGATTTCGGCACCACGCGCCCTGATCTCTTTGGCCGCGAGATCCCGATCCTCGGCGTGGCGGGTGACCAGCAGGCAGCGACCATCGGGCAGGCCTGTTTCCAGCCCGGGATGATGAAGTCGACCTATGGCACGGGCTGTTTCGCCTTGCTCAACACAGGCGAGACGGCGGTAACCTCGACCAATCGCCTGCTCACCACCATTGCCTATCAACTCGACGGCAGGCCGACCTATGCGCTCGAAGGCTCGATCTTCGTCGCCGGCGCGGTGGTGCAATGGCTGCGCGACGGGCTCAAGATGATCCGCGAAGCGGGCGAGACCCAAGCGCTGGCCGAACAGGCGGACCCGCATCAAGACGTCGTGCTGGTGCCGGCCTTCGTGGGGCTGGGCGCGCCCTATTGGGATGCCGAATGTCGCGGGGCGATCTATGGGCTGACGCGCAATTCCGGCCCCGCCGAACTGGCCCGCGCCGCGCTCGAAAGCGTCGGCTACCAGACCCGCGATCTGCTGGAGGCGATGCAGGCCGATTGGGCCGCGCAAGGGCAGGCGGGCGAGATCGCGACCCTGCGCGTCGACGGCGGGATGAGCGCCAGTGACTGGGCGATGCAGTTTCTGTCGGATGTGATCGGCGCCTCGGTGGACCGTCCTGACGTCTTGGAAACCACCGCGCTCGGGGCCGCATGGCTCGCCGGTCACCGCGCCGGGATCTATCCCGACATGGATGGATTCGCCAGCGAATGGGCGCTCGACCGGCGGTTCGAAGCGCAGATGGACGCCGAAACGCGGGACGCAAAATACGGCGCATGGAAACGCGCCGTGAACGCCACGTTGCAGTTCTGATGGAGCCCATCGCCCCCTTCGCTTTCGCCACCGCCGGGCGCATCCGTTTTGGCCGCGGTGTGGCCGGGGAAACCGTCGAGGCGCTGCGCCGCTATGGGCGCAAGGTCTTGTTGCTGCGCGGCGGGTCGGTCGCTTGGGCCGATGATCTGGCGCGGGACCTGCGGGCGGCGGGCTGTGACGTGACCGAGCGGCGCCACAGCGGTGAGCCCACGGTGGAGGACGTGCGCGCCGCCGTGGCGGCCGGGCGCGGGGTGGAGGTGGTGCTGGGCATCGGCGGCGGCGCGGTGATCGATCTCGCCAAAGCCGCCGCCGCGCTGATCCCCTCGGACCGCGATGTCATGGACCATCTCGAAGTCGTGGGCGCGGGCCAACCCCTTGCGGCGGACCCGCTGCCGATGATCGCCCTGCCCAGCACCGCAGGCACCGGGGCGGAGGTCACCAAGAACGCCGTCATCGCCGTGCCGGAGGCCGGGCGCAAAGTGAGCCTGCGCGATGACCGGATGCTGCCGCGTCTGGCGCTGATCGACCCGGCTCTGACCGACCACGCGCCGCGCGCGGTGACCCTCGGCTCCGGCCTTGATGCGCTGGTGCAGGTGATCGAGCCCTATCTCTCATCCAAGGCCAACCCCCTCAGCGATGCCCTCTGCCGCGCCGCGATCCCGCAGGGCATCACCGCCCTGCGTGAGCTTGCCAAGGACGAGGACGCCTCAGCCCGCGATGCGCTGGCCTATGTCAGCCTCTCGGGCGGCTTGGCGCTGGCGAACGCCGGTCTGGGCGCGGTGCATGGGCTGGCGGGGGTGATCGGCGGGCGCTTTGGCGCGCCGCATGGGCTGATCTGCGGGCGGTTGCTGGGGCCGGTGCTGGCGGCGAATGCGGATGCGATGGGGCCCTCCGCGCACATGGCCGAGCTGCGCAGTTGGCTGGCGAAAGGCTTCGATCTGCCGGACGCCGGGGCGTTTTATGCGCTGTCGGACCTGCTGGATGATTGGGGGCTGGATCGGCTCGGGCGCTGGATTCCCGAAAAGGCCGATCTGGCCGAGACCGCGCGCGAAGCGGCAAGGTCGTCCTCGATGCGGGGCAACCCCTGTGTCTTGTCAGAGGCGGCGCTGCAGGGCTGCGTCAGGGCTGCCCTGTAAGGCGCAGCCCCGGTGCGCTTGGGCATCGGTAACGGTCAAGGCTTCCGTGTCATATCCTCGGCAATGGCATCACCCCAGGGTGACATGATCTCCGTGCAGCCGGCATTGCGGCCCCCGTCGCGCATCACCCCCGCCGGGCAGGCAAAGGCATAGGGGAAGATCGTGCGTTTGGTCTCGGTGACCTCGTTGTCCTCGCGCAGCCGGTCGAGCACCGCGCGCGGCAGGCTCTCGTCCGCAATCAGATGGGCCGCGTCGGACGCGTCGATGCGCGGGGCATGGAAACTGTCTTCCAGCGACATGCCGAAATCGGTCACGAAGGAGGACAGCTGCGCCACCGCGCCCAGGATCTTGCGCCCGCCCGAGGCACCAAAGGCGAAACGCTTGCCCCCCTGTTCGCCGATCACCGGGCAGACGTTCATCAGGCAGCGTTTGTTCGGCCCCAGCGAGTTCGGGCGGCCCTGCACCGGGTCGAACCACATAATGCCGTTGTTCATCAGAAACCCGGTGGAAGGCGACACCACCCGGGCGCCAAAGATCGACAGCAGCGTCTGGGTCTGGGCCACCATATTGCCATGCCGGTCCACCACCGAGAAATGCGTGGTGCAGCCTGGCGCCTCGGGGCTTTCGCCGCTGTCGCCCATGGTGCCGAGCCGCCGCGCATAGGCGCCCTTGAGCGCGGCGGCCATGGCGGCATAGCTGTCCGGGCCGGGGGTGGCGCCGAGGTCTTCGGTTTCCAGTGACGCGAAAGTATCGCGGAAGGTCGGGCCAGCGGTCAGCCCCGGCACCACATGAAAACGCGCATCACGGTAGGCGAAATCGAGCGGCGCGTGGAATTCGGCGCGGTAGGCCCGCAGGTCGTCGCGCGACAGGCTGCCGCCCTTGTCCTGCACGTCTTGCGCCATGGCGGCACCGAGGTCGCCGTCGTAAAGCGCGCGGGCGCCGTGGCGGGCGATCTGGTCCAGACTGTCGGCCATGCGCGACTGGTCCAACCGCTTTTCCGCCAGCGCGGTCCAGCCGCTGATCGTGGGCCATTGCCCGTCTTCGAGGAAAAGCGCCGCGGCCTCGGGGTCCTTGGCCAACTCCCGTGTGCAAGAGGCGATGATCAGCGCGGCATACCAATCCACCTCCATCCCCTTCCGGGCGTGATCAATGGCTGGCGAAAGCAAATCGCCCCAGGGCATTTTGCCAAAACGGTCATGGGCTTGGCCGAGCCCGTCGACCACCCCCGGCACGGCCACGGCGGCGGCGCCCTGCACATTGCGGTCACCCTCGACATGCTCCCATGGGAAGAGATCGCCCGCCTTGCCGCGCCCGCTTAGCGGGTAGTCTTCGGGGTTCAACTTGGCGGGGCTGCGCATGCCGTGGTTCAGCGCATGGGCCTGCCCCTCTTCCGCACGCCAGAGCATCATCGCCCCGCCCCCTGCCGGGCCGCTCATCCAAGGCTCTAACACACCGATAACAAAGGATGTCGCCACCGCCGCATCCACCGCATCGCCCCCCGCCGCGAGCACCTCGGCCCCGGCGATCGCGGCCAGTCGGTGCTGCGCCGCGACGACACCATGCTCGGTTTCGATGACGGTTTTCCGGGTCTGCGTGCTCTGCGACAGGTTGAAAGACATTTGGAAAGGCTCCTGCTCATAATCGGCGTTACAATCACTGTGGCGCCAGAAGAACGAGCAAGAGGGGAATAGGCAAGGGTGCGGCGATGATTAATATCGCAATAATTCAGGGGCGGCGCAAAGGGGCCAGAGGTCTGCGCCTCTGGCCCGCCGGGTCTCACTCCCAGTTCAGCTTGGCTTCGCGCTCCCAGAAGCGCAGCTTGCGGCAGGACTGAACGAAGTCGGTGGCGTTGTCTGCCGAGACTTCCATCATGCCACCGTCCATGTCATCCGCCCCCGCCGCTTTCAAGAGCGGCTCGGCGGCTTTGGTCCATGCGATGAACTTGTTATGCGCATAGGCGTCCGAGACGAAATCCTGCGACGGTTTGTTATTGGCGATCTTGCCGCTTGCATCATCGGCAAAGACCAGCGCCACGGCGTCAAAGACCACCGAGGGGCCGCCGTCGATCTTTTCGTCTGCCGCGCGGGTGCTGCCATCTGAGAGGGTCACGCCTTGGATATGCGGTGTCACGATGGCGACCATGGCGCCCTCGTCGGTAAAGGCTTTCTCCAATGCTTCGACCACCGCGGCATCCGCGCCGCCCGAGAGGTAAAGCCCCAGCTTGCGCCCCGCGAAACTGTCCGGCCCGTTCTTGAGAATGCTGAGCGCATCCGAAGGCGGCAAATCGGTGATCGGCGCGCGGGCCGGGGTGGCGGGTTCGGGCATTTCGGTGACGCCCAGACCTTCGGCCACCTGTTTTGCCAGATCGTCATGCACATTCATCAGATGGCCGAGCATGCGCAGGCGGATGCGCTCTTCCTGACATTTCGACAGCTCGAAAGTATAGGCCGCCGCGATATGCTGCTGCTCGATCTCGGTCTGGCTGATGTAGAACTGCCGCGCTTGGCTGTAGTGGTCGGCGAATGTCTCGGAGCGCACGCGCTGCTTGGTCCCGCTGACCTCTTCGGGGTAGCTCTTGAACCCGATCTCGGGGTTCTCGCGCGGGTTACCATCCTCGCCCCAGCTGTTCGGCTCATAGTTCACCCGGCCCTTGGGGTTGTGCATCGCCATATGGCCGTCCTGCTGGAAATGGTGGAAGGGGCATTTCGGCGCGTTGATCGGGATATGGGTAAAGTTCGGCCCGCCGAGGCGCTTCAGCTGCGTGTCGAGGTAGGAAAAGTTCCGGCCCTGCAGGAGCGGGTCATTGGTGTGGTCGATCCCGCGCACGATGTTCTGGGTGCAAAAGGCCACCTGTTCGGTCTCGGCAAAGAAGTTGTCGACATTGGCGTTGAGCGTCAGCGTGCCGATGATGCGCACCGGCACCTGCTCTTCGGGGATGATCTTGGTGGCGTCGAGGATGTCGAACTCGAAGTTATCGGCGAATTCGTCGTCGAACACCTGAATGCCCAGATCCCACTGCGGGAAGTCGCCCGCGTCGATGGCATCCCACATGTCGCGGCGGTGGAAATCCGGGTCCGCGCCGTTGATCTTGAGCGCTTCGTTCCAGACCACCGATTGCAGACCCTGTTTCGGTTTCCAGTGGAATTTCACATAATGCGATTTGCCCTCGGCATTGACCAGCCGGAAGCTATGCACGCCAAAGCCTTCCATAAAGCGGAAAGACCGCGGGATCGCCCGGTCGGACATCTGCCATAGCGTCATATGGATCGCTTCGGGCGAGAGCGAGACGAAGTCCCAGAAGTTGTCATGCGCCGATTGCGCTTGCGGGAAACCCCGGTCGGGGGCAGCTTTGACCGAGTGCACGAGATCGGGGAATTTCATCGCGTCCTGGATAAAGAAGACCGGGATGTTGTTGCCGACCAGATCCCAGTTGCCTTCCTGGGTGTAGAATTTGGTCGCAAAGCCGCGCACATCGCGGGCGAGGTCAAAGGAACCCTTGTTGCCCGCCACGGTCGAGAAACGCGTGAAAGTCGGGGTTTTCTCGCCCACGCGCTGGAAAATGTCGGCGCAGGAGAGTTCGGGGATCGCCTCTTTCAGTTCGAAATGCCCATGCACCCCATAGCCCCGCGCATGGACGACGCGCTCGGGGATGCGCTCGTGGTCAAAGTGGAACATCTTTTCGCGAAAGACGTGATCCGCCATCAAAGCCGGGCCGCGCGGGCCGGCCGACAGCGTGTTTTGATCGTCCGAGATCGGGCCGCCTTGGGCGGTTGTCATCGTGCGGTCGCGGTCCGTAGTCTGCTGGCGCGGCTCGCCGCCTTTGCCAAGTGTCTTATCGGTCATGATATTCTCTCCTGTTGGCGTTTCGATTTTAAATCTGGATGCGCGACCCCGTGGCGCGCCTGTCTGGGAGTAACCAAACGAACCCGCCGGGGTTCCGGGCTGGCCCCGCTTCCTTGGCGCGCGGGTTAGCCCTTGGTCGTGGGCGCGGCATAGATCCGCTGCTGACCGGAATGTGCGGGCAGTTGCAGCGGGCTTTGGGGCGGCAGGGCTGCGGGGGCAGGCAAGGGTTTGGCAAGGAAGTTTTGCAGCTTTGCCCGATGCTCGGACAGCGCGCGCATCGGGATACAGTCGCCCGGCGCAACCTTGGGCGGCCAGACGCCCAACGCTCCGCTTTGGGCCTGCCGGATCAGATCCCCGGCGCGGGGCAGGCAGTCATCGGCGAAATAGTCCTGCCCGGAGAGGCGAAGCCGCAGCGTGTCGGACATGCCACCAACCGCGCGACCCGTAAGCCGACAAGAGGCCGCGACGCGCAACTCGCTTGCATGGCGCACCTGCAGCCCGATCTCGCGCATGCAGCGGATGATCGCGCGGTCCTCGCCGCAGGGGATCGGCTCAAATCCTCCCGCGCGGGCATAGGCGTCGCGGGTGAAACCAAGGCTCGCCCCCGGCGCCTGGCCGTGGCTGCCGTCCAAATCGGCGCAGTTGGGCGCGTGGCGGGCAAAGACCCGCTGCACCAGTTTGCGGTAGCGGTTTTCCTGATCTTGAAAGCCGCGGTCCAGCCCGGCAAGCCAGGCGATTTCGCCGGGGTGCAGATCGACCTTGCCGCAGACCGCATCGACCGTTTGCAAATGGCGCAGGTTGCAGGCGACCCAGTCCGGCGCCACCCGGCAATCGGCATCGGTGGTCAGCAGATGCCGCAGATGGGGCAGGCTTTGCAAAGCCTGTTCTGCCCCGCGCCGCCGCGCCTCTCCGACGCCAAGCTGGGGGGCATAGGTAACCTCCAAGACCTGAAGGTCGATGTTCAAAGATGTCGCCGCGCGCTGCGCGATCTGGGCCGTGGCATCGCTGGTATTGTTCACCACCAGAATGATCTGCACCCGCTCGCTGCACTGCGGCGCAAGGGCGGCAAGACAGTGCGCGATCCGCGCGGCCTCGTCGCGGGCGGGAATGATGATGGCGGTGTCTATGCAGCGCGCGAAGCTCATTCGGGGCGCCTCGGCAGGCCACGGTCAATGCGGTAATTCGGGGTTTCGGCCAGGCGGGTGAACCGATGGCCCTGCAGGGCGTCGGTGAACACCCGCAGCGCTTCGGTGCCTTGCAGCGGGTTCCCGGTGTCGCCCAGCCAGGTCACGCAGAGCACTTCGGCCCCGGGCCAGCGGGCGGTGATATCCCCGGCCAGTTGCGCCAGCCCCTCCGGGTCCAGAAAATACAAGACCTCGGACAGAATGATCAGGTCGAAATCCCCTTCGGGCAGCGGGCCGGGATAGAAGCCCTGGATGAACCGCGCCTCGGGCACCCGCACCCGCGCGGCGCGCAGGGCGGTGGCGACCGCGTCCATCCCGGTATAGCGCGCGCAGATGTCGCTGAGGTGACGGGCCAATTCGCCATTGCCGCAACCGAGTTCAAAGGCCGACCGATAGCCGCTCTGCGCAAGGGCTGCGCGGGTGGCGGCGAATTTGCTCTGCTCGTACGGGCTATCGGCAAAGCCCCAAGGGTCTGAGGTCTCGGCATAAAGCCCTTGCAGATGATCCAGACCCACACCCATCACGGCATCCTCCAAAAAATTTCGCTTTCGCTCGCAAATTTCTCAATAAATTCCGTCGGCAGGACAAAGCCTTGGGGGTCGTCCGTCACCAGTTGCCCCAGCTGGCTGCGATGCGCGGCAATGGCCGCGCGTTTGCGGCTCTCTGCGTGGGCGGTTTCGAGGTGAATGGCCCCATGCGCCGCCGCACGTTGGGCGAAATCGGGGTCCTCCCAACGGCTCCAGACCGGGTAGCTGTAGAACTGCAGATCGGGGTTGTCGCGGCGCAGCGCGGTGGCAATCCGGGCGGTGGTCTTATGATCGCAATGTTTGTCCTCCTGCGCCGGGACGAAGATATGCCGGGCCTTTTGATCGTGAACCACCTGCTGCAATGCGGCGCCAATGCTGCTGAGGTCTTCTTCGTGCAAAAGACTGTCGGGCAGGCCCAGCCAGGTCAGATCGGCCGCGCTGCCGCCAAGGATGCGGAGTGCCGCGATCAACTCCCGCCGCCGTTCCTCGGCCAGACGCCGGGGCGGCCAGAGGGTTGACCCAGGGTGGCTGGCGCTGCCATCGGTGAGGCAGATCACATGCGCCCCCGCCCCGGCAAAGGCGCGGGTGAGCAGACCACCGCAGCCCAAGGTCTCATCATCCGGGTGCGGTGCCAGAACGACGATCTTCTCTTCGCCGGAAAGGGCCGCAGCGGAGATTGGCGCCTGTGCGTTCATTTAAAGACCCCCCAGAAACCCTCATCCTCGGCCAGCGCCTGGCCCGCAGCCCGTTGAAGAAAGGCATCCCGCGCCGCCTGCCGCAGATAGACCGAAAGATCGCGTGCCATGCGGCCGGTCTCGGCGCTTTGGGTGAAGTGGCGCAGGCCAAGGCTTTGCTCCACCGCGCTGATCGCCTCTAGTCCGACCTCCTCGGTGAAAAGCCGCGCGGCGATTGAGGTGGCGACGATGCGTTCAGGGTCCAGACTGTCGCATTGCGCTGCCGTGGCGGCCCGTTCGGCCATGGCCATGCCCGCCCAGACCCGCATCAGCACCTGCATCAGCCGGGTTTTCTGCGCTTCGGCCTCCAGCCGATCAGCTGCGCGCAGTTGCTCTGCCGCCGCGCCAATCAGCCCGGCAGCGGCCCCGGCCTGAAGCGCTGCAATGCGCCAGACGCCGCCGATGAAATGCGGCTCGGCCAGATAATTGCCCGGCGCGCCGATCAGGGCGCTTTTGTCCAGCGAAAGCCCGGTAAAGTCGAACTTGCCCGACGCGGTGGCCCGCATCCCGAGCATGTCCCATTGGCGCGCATCGGCGCGGTTCTCGTCCCGCACATCGACCAGCGCCAGCTGCACCTCCGGCCCGGAATTGACCGTGATCAGCGCATGGGTGACCGTGCCCAAACCAGAGGCGAAGAGCTTTTCGCCGTTGAGTTTACCCGTGTTCTCGTCGCGCGTGACCGGCGGGGCACCATCCGCGCCCCAAACCCCCAGAAGCGCGCCGGAGGCGATCAGAGCCTCTGCCCTGCGGACCTGCCCGGCGCTGCCATAGAGCCGCAGCAGCCGCAGCGCGTTCACATGCCCTTCCCAAAGCCGTCCGACGCTCAGATTGGCCGCCCCGATCTGCATCAGGGCCGCCACGGTGCGTTGCGGATTCTCGGTGCCGTCGTCCAGCATCAAGCCTTCACCGCGCAAGAGATCCATCGACGCGCCGATGGGCGCGTCGCCGCACTCCTCTTTCGGGGCATTGGCGCGCAACATGGCGCGGGTCGTGTCGGACAGAACCGGCGTCTCATCGCCCGAGGCGGGGAAAACAGCGAACTGCGGCGCGCTGTTCATCGGGCCGCTCGCCGCGTTCTGCTGGGTCTCGTCACCGGATCAAACGCCACATCTCACTCCCCATAGGTGGACGGGGCGTTCCATGCCGGTAGTCTCGGATAACAGAACCGCCCTCGGAAAATGCAACTTATCTGAGAGCGCATTGGTTCCCACGGAAAGGCGCGGGGGGCAGATTGCGGCGGTGGAAAGGCGCGTCAGCCCGGAGGGATATCGCCCATCACCTTGGGCACATGGTAGCCTTTCTGCACCGGCGCACGGCTGCGGATTTCGCGGTACCAGCGGCGCAGATTGGGGTAACCCGCAAGGTCGATCTGCTGCCATTCATAGCGCGAGACCCAAGGCCAACAGGCGATATCCGCAATGCTGTAGCTGCCGCAGATAAAGGGCTGATCGGACAGTTGCTTGTCGAGCACCGCATAAAGCCGCTGCAGTTCGCGCGCGAAACGCGCCTCGGCATAGGCGGATTTGCCGGGGTTGAAATGCAGGAAATGATGCGCCTGCCCGGCCATCGGGCCAAGCCCGCCCATCTGCCACATCAGCCATTGCATGACCTCGGCCCGCGCGGCCTGACCTTCGGGCAGGAACCGCCCGTGCTTTTCCGCGAGATACCACAGGATCGCGCCGGATTCCATCAGGCGCACCCCGCTCTCATGGTCCACGATGGCGGGGATTTTATTGTTGGGGCTGATCTTGAGAAATGCCGGATCAAACTGGGCGTCTTGGCCGATGTCGATGGAATGCACGGTATAATCGAGCCCCAGTTCTTCGAGCAGGATCGAGACTTTGCGTCCGTTGGGCGTGGTCCATGTGTAGAGATCGATCATAAAACGTCCTTCTTGCGGCGGCGCGGTTACAGGCGGCGATGCTAGGGGGGCCGCGAGACAGGGTCAACGCGAGCGCTATCGCGGAACCGGGGCCGCGCCCGTCGGTTTGAAGGGTAACGGGATAGGGAAAGTTGAAAGATGCAAAAAGACCATTACCCCTCGCAGGACAGCGCCCGCCGCGCGAAGGCCGTGTTGCAAAGGCTCTGTGATACCGACCGCAAAATCGCCACGGCGGAAAGCTGCACCGGCGGTCTGGTGGCCGCGCTGCTGACCGATATCGAGGGCTGTTCCCATGCTTTTGAGCGGGGGTTTGTGTCCTACACCGACCGAGCGAAACAGGAGGTGCTGGGGGTCGAATGCCGGCTTTTGGCCGAGCAGGGCGCGGTCTCTCAGGCCGTGGCGATTGCCATGGCCGAGGGGGCGCTGTCCCGCTCCGGGGCGGATATTGCGGTCTCGACCACGGGATTTGCCGGCCCTGCGGGGGAAGAGGACGAAGAGGGGCTTGTACATTTTGCCCTTGCGCAGCTAGGTCGGAACACCGTTCATCGGGTCAGATCCTTCGGGCCCATAGGGCGCGATCTGATCCGGCAGCGCAGCCTTGAGACGATACTGGATATGTTGGAGGAGACATTGACATGAGCAGCACCGACACGGCAAGTTTTGCCTCCTACCACCGTCATGGCTTCATCCGGGTGGCCGCCAGCACCCCGCGGGTGCGGCCTGCGGATGTAAGTTTTAACCGCGACAGTCTGCTGGAGGAAATGCGCCGTGCGGATGCCACGCGGGTTGATCTGATGGTCTGCCCGGAGCTTTGCCTGTCGTCCTATGCCATTGATGATCTGCATCTACAGGACGCGCTGCTGACCGCCGTCGAAGAGGCCATTGCGGTTCTGGTCGAGGAAAGTGCTGATCTGAAGCCGGTGACCCTGATCGGCGCACCTCTGCGCCGGGACGGGCGGCTTTACAACTGCGCCATCGCCCTTTCGCGGGGGCGGATTCTGGGCGTGGTGCCGAAATCCTATCTGCCGAATTACCGCGAGTTCTATGAAAAACGCTGGTTCGCCCATGGCCGTGCCACGGAGGGCGAGATCACCGTCGCAGGCCAGACCGTGCCTTTTGGCGATGATCTGATCTTTGAAGCCACCGATCTGCCCGGGCTGATTTTTCATACAGAGATCTGCGAAGACCTCTGGACCCCGGCGCCCCCGTCCTCGGAAGCGGCGCTCGATGGGGCCTTGATCCTGACCAATCTCTCGGCCTCGAATATCGTGATCGGTAAATCCTCGGACCGGCATCTGCTTTGCCGCTCGCAGTCGATGCGGGCCTTTGCGGCCTATGTCTATTCCGCTGCCGGACCGGGGGAGAGCACCACAGATCTGGCATGGGACGGGCAGGGCATGATCCATGAGCTGGGCGATCTCATGGCGGAATCGACCCGCTTTATGCTGGAGCCGGAACTGACCATCGCCGACATCGACAGCGGGCGCATCCAGTCCGAACGCATGCGCACCGGCAGTTTCAACGATGCCGCACGGCACCGCGAGCCGGCCTTCCGGCGGGTGCGGTTCGAGCACCAGCCCCATAACGCCGCCGCCGGGCTGATCCGCCCCATACGGCGTTTCCCCTATGTGCCGAACCGCGAAAGCCATCTCGATCAGGATTGCTATGAGGCCTTCAACATCCAGGTCGAGGGGCTGCGCCGCCGCTTTGAGGCGACACAGGGCGAGACCATGGTGATCGGCATTTCGGGCGGGCTGGATTCGACCCATGCGCTGATCGTGGCGGCCAAGGCCTGCGACCGTATGGGCCTGCCGCGCGAGCGTATCCTGGGCTATACCATGCCCGGTTTCGCCACCTCTGAAGGCACCAAGTCGAACGCGTGGAAGCTGATGCGCGCCATGGGCATCACCGCCGAGGAGATCGACATCCGCCCCGCCGCGCGGCAGATGCTGGAGGACATGGATCACCCGTTTTCCGGCGGCGAGCCGATCTATGACGTCACCTTTGAAAACGTCCAGGCCGGGCTGCGCACCGATTATCTCTTCCGGCTTGCGAACCAGCGCAAGGGTTTCGTGATCGGCACCGGCGACCTTAGCGAACTGGCCCTGGGCTGGTGCACCTATGGCGTCGGCGATCAGATGAGCCATTATGCGGTGAACACCGGCGTGCCCAAGACGCTGATCCAATATCTCATTCGCTGGAGCATCAGCAGCGATCAGTTCGATCCGCAGACCCATGCGGTGCTGGATGCGATCCTCAACACCGAGATTTCGCCGGAGCTGGTTCCTGCAGGGGAGGATGAGGAAATTCAAAGCACCGAGGCGATGATCGGCCCCTATGAGCTGAACGATTTCTTCCTCTTCCACACCATGCGCTACGGGCTGGCGCCCTCAAAGGTGGCCTTTCTGGCCTATCAGGCCTGGCATGATGCGGGGCAGGGGCTCTGGCCTGTCGGGTTTCCCGAGGCCAAGCGCAATGCCTATGATCTGCAAACCATCCGCCATTGGCTGGAGAAGTTCCTCCACCGCTTCTTTGCCACCAGCCAGTTCAAACGCTCGGCCCTGCCGAACGGGCCAAAGGTCAGCGCCGGGGGCGCGCTGAGCCCGCGCGGTGACTGGCGCGCGCCCTCGGACAGTGTGGCCTCGCCCTGGCTGGACGAGCTGCGCAGGAATGTGCCCGAGGTCTGGCCGGAAGACTGAGCCGCGGCGCGCTATTCTTCGCGGCTCAGATCGCCTTCGACAAAGTTGGGGGTGAGCGGCGGTGCGGCATGCCGTTCGCGGGTTTCGGGATCGCTGCGCAGGCCCATCCGCAACAGGCCCCATGCCACGATCGCAATCTGGAACCCGCCAAGGGCCAGCGGCAGGCCGCGCGGCCCCATGACGTCCAGCAGCCACCCGGCCAAGAGCGGCCCGAGGGCCGCGCCGATGCCCTGCATCAACACCAGCCCCCCCGACACGGCGACCACGGCAGAGCCGGGCGCGCGGTCGTTCACATGGGCGATGACGATGGACTGCGCGGGCAGAACCAGCCCGCCGATCGCAAAGCCAAGGATCAGCAAGACGGTGCCCGAAGGCGCGGGGATGGGCAGGGTGAGCATCATCATCAGCCCCCCCGCGGCGGCCAGCCCCACCCCCAGACCGCGGCGGCTGATCCGGTCTGACAGCCAGCCCAGCGGAAACTGCAAGAGCAGCCCGCCCACGGTGAAGGCCGCGATCAAGAGGGCGATGCGCGACTGCGCATAGTCCATCTCCTGCGCAAAAAGCGGGGCCAACCCGTAGAAGGTGCCGATCGACGCCCCCACCAGCCCCGCCGCCACCGCGCCATAGGGCGACAACCCCCAAAGCCGGCGCAGTGACGGCGGCTCCTGGGTCTCATCCGACAGCGGCCCTTCGACACGGGCGAGGGAAATCGGCACAAGCGCCAGAGACATCACGATGGACACCAGTACGAAGAGGATGAACTCCGCCGGGTCGCCGAGGTTGAGCAGAAACTGCCCCGCCGCCCCCGAGGCCATGCCAACCATGCCGTAGACCGCCAGCAGCTTGCCCCGCTGCGCCGAGCTGACCGAGGCGTTGAGCCAGCTTTCCGTCACGATGATCAGCCCCGCAAAGGCAAAGCCGGTGAGGCTGCGCACCGCGATCCAGACCCAGGGGTCGACAAAGGCCAGATGCATCAACGCCGCCGCCGAGGCGACAGAGGCCAGGGCGGCAAAGGTGCGGATATGGCCGACCCCGCTGATCAGCCGCGGCGCAATAAAGGAGCCGATGCTCAGCCCGGCGAAAAAGCCCGACATGATCAGACCCGTGGTCAGCCCGCTAAAGCCTTCCAACCCCGCGCGAATGGCAAGCAGCGTGCCTTGCAGCCCGTTGCTCATCTGCAAAAGCGAAAAGCCCAGCAGCAAGGTGACCAATGGGAAGATTGTGGAACGCATGATCCCTCCGCACTTTGCGCCGCATCGATTGACCTATATGATCCCCGGCATCCTGATTTCCAACTTTGCCCGCCGCCGCGGTGCATTTCGGCCTCAAGCAGAATTGACGTGCGTTTTGCGCGGGGCTGATGGAATATGTCATTTGGAAAGTAAATTGAAAGCCATGCCGTGTCCGCCTTGCGCCAACTACTTGTCTTTCTGCTGGTTCTGATCGGCGGGGCCTACCTGCTGATCACCTATGTCCCCGCCGCGCGCCCCTATGCGGCGCAGCTGGGCCTGTTGGACCTGTTCGGGATCGAGGCCAGCCCCGAGGCGCCAGCGGCGGCGGCCCCCGGGCCGCGCCCGGGCCGGGGGGCGGCGCTGGTGGTGACCGCGCCGGTGGTCGAGGAAAATCTGGCCGACCGGATCACCGCCCTTGGCGACGGGCAGGCCAAACGCACGGTGACGGTGCGGCCCGGCAGCGCCGGGGTGATCACCCAGCTCTCCCTGCCCGCGGGGGAGCGGGTTACGGCGGGCACGGTCCTTGCCAGCTTGCAGGACGAGGCCGAGCGGATCGCGCTTCAGACCGCCGAGTTGCAACTGGAAGACGCGCAGGCCGAACAGGCCCGCGTGGCCCGGCTCAAGGACACCGGCGCGGTGACCGAAGTGCGGCTGCGCGAGACCGAACTGGCCCTGCGCCGCGCTGAACTGGCCAAGCGGCAGGCCGAGTTTGACCTCTCGCAGCGCCAGATCCTCGCGCCGATCTCGGGCTGGGTGGGGATCACAGATATCTCCGTCGGCGACCGTGTCGGCACACAGGATGTTCTGGTCACATTGACCGACCGCAGCGAGATCCTGGTCGATTTCCGCCTGCCTGACCGGGTGGTCAACAAGCTGCGTTTGGGCAAGGCGATCACCGTCACCCCGCTGGGGCTGCGCGATGTGGAACTGACCGGCGAGATCAGCGCCATCGACAGTGTGATCGACCGCGCCAGCCGCACGTTGCGGGTGCGGGGCCGGGTGCCCAATGGCGATGATCTGCTGCGCGCGGGCATGGCCTTTTCGGTAAGCCTGACCTTTGAAGGCGCGCCGCTCTTGTCCGTCGCCCCTTTGGCGGTGCAATGGGACAGTGACGGCGCCTTTGTCTGGGCCGTGCAGGAGGGCAAGGCGCGGCGGATCGCGGTGGAGATCGTGCAGCGCAACAGCGGCTCGGTGCTGGTCCGGTCCGAGGGGCTGACGCCGGGACAATCGGTGGTGACCGAGGGCGTGCAGTCCCTGCGCGAGGGCAGCGCGCTGCGCGTCAGCAACCAGGCGGGCAGCGCCGAGACCGGCGCGGATGCCGGGTCGAAGCAGACGCTATGAACGAGAGCACGCTTTCCGGCACCGCCCTATTCGTGCGCCGCCCGATCCTTGCCGTGGTGCTCAACGCGCTGATCGTCCTTGCCGGGATTGCCGCCCTCTTCGGGGCCGAGATCCGCGAGCTGCCCAATGTGGACCGGCCTGTCGTAACCGTGAGCACAAGTTTCACCGGCGCCGCGCCCGAGACTGTCGACAAGGAGCTGACGGGCCGGATCGAAGGCGCGGTCGGGCGGGTCACCGGGGTGCGGGCGATCTCGTCAAGCTCGCAGTTCGGGCGCAGCCGGGTCACACTGGAATTCAATGAGAGTGTGAACATCGACGTCGCTGCGACCGATGTGCGCGACGCGGTGGCGCGGGTGGCCAACCAACTGCCCGACGGGGCGGAGGCGCCGCAGATCGTCAAGGCCGACGCCGATGCCCAGCCCGTCATGCGCATTGCCGTCACCTCAAGGGGCCGCTCGCCCGAAGACCTGACCCGGCTGGTGCAGGACCGGGTCGAAGACCGGCTGATCTCGGTCAGCGGGGTGGCCGATCTGCAGGTCTACGGCGACCGTGAGCCCTTCTTTCGCGTCGATATTGACCAGCTTGCCCTTGCCAGTCGCGGGCTGACCCTGGGCGATATTCAGCGGGTTCTGTCGGACGTGGCCTATGACGCGCCCGCGGGCGATTTGGCGGGGGAGGGGCAGTCGATCAATGTGCGCACCACCGCCAGCGTCGCCACGCCAGAGGCTTTCGCGGCGCTTGAGCTCAAGGAAAACGTGCATCTGGGGGATGTGGCCAGGGTGACCCTTGGCCCCGACACGGGCGAGACGGTGCTGCGCGCGAATGGGCAGTTGGGGCTGGGCATCGGTATCATCCGGCAGGCGACCTCGAACACATTGGAGATTTCGCGGGATGTGCGCCGGGTGGTGGCCGCTCTTTCCGAAAGCCTGCCGCCGGATGTGAGCATCTTTGTCACCTCCGATGACGCGACCTTCATCTCCGGCTCGATCCAAGAAGTGCTGCGCACCCTCGCCATCGCGGTGGCGATTGTCGTGGCGGTGATCTTTGTCTTTCTGCGCGACCCGCGGGCCACGATGATCCCGGCGCTGACCCTGCCGGTGGCGCTGGTGGGCACTTTGGCGGCGATCTATCTGGCCGGGTTCTCGGTCAATATTCTGACCTTGCTGGCGCTGGTACTGGCGACAGGCATGGTGGTGGATGATGCCATTGTCGTGCTGGAGAATATCGTGCGGCAACGGGCGGCGGGCATGGCCCCGCGGGCGGCGGCGGTGCATGGCACGGCGCAGGTCTTCTTTGCCGTCATCACCACCACGGCGACATTGGCGGCGGTCTTTGTGCCGCTGTCCTTCCTGCCCGGTCAGGCCGGTGGGCTGTTTCGGGAGTTCGGCTATACGCTGGCCATGGCGGTGGGGCTGTCGTCGGTTATCGCGCTGACGCTCTGCCCGATGCTGGCCAGCCGCCTGCTGGCGCGCCCGTCCGAGCAAACACCGCGCGGACCGATGGTGCGCCTGGGCAACGGGTTATTCGCGCTCTACGCCGCCACCCTGCGCGCGGCTTTGGCAATGCCTTTCGTGGTGCTGCTGCTGGCGGGTTTCGTCGCTCTGACGGCGGTCTTGCTGGCCGGGGGCATCCGGCAAGAGCTGACCCCGCGCGAAGACCGCGCGGTTGCCCTGTTGAGCGTCTCGGCCCCGCAGGGGGTATCGCTGGACTATACCCAATCCAAGATGCGCGAGATCGAAGGGCTGATCGCGCCGCTGCAAGAGGCGGGCGAGATCACCAATGTCTTTTCGATCAGCGGCTTTGGCGCGGGCAACCGGGGTTTCATGGTCTTTACCCTCGCCAATTGGGAGGCCCGCGCCCGTTCGCAGGATGAGATCGTGGGCGAGATCAACGGCAAGCTGCGCGGTGTCGTGGGGGTAAGGGCCTTTGCGATCCAGCCCAATTCGCTTGGCATTCGCGGCGCGGGGCGGGGGCTGACCTTTGCCATCACCGGCAACAACTACGCGCAATTGGCCGAGGTTTCGCAGACCATGGTGGACCGGCTTTCGCAGAATCCGGCGATGGGCAATGTGCGGCTTGGCTATGAGCGCACGCAGCCCCAGCTTTTCGTGCAGATCGACCGGACACTGGCGGCGGATCTTGGCGTGGACATCGCCGGGCTGGGGCCGGCGTTGCAGGCCATGCTGGACAGCCGCGAGGTCGCCTCGGTCTTTATCGATGACACCAGCTACGGTGTGCAACTGCTGTCGACATCGGACAGGATCGACGACCCGCGCGACCTTGAGAATATCTTTGTCCAATCCGGCGCGGGGCAGATGATCCCGCTGGCGAGTTTCGTGACGCTGGAAGAACGCGCCGTCGCACCCTCGCTGGACCGGGAGGGGCAGAACCGGTCGGTGTCGATCTCGGCCGGGCTCACCCCCGCGCTGTCGCTGGGCGATGCTTTGGAAGAGGTGCGCGCGATCGGAGCGGAGGTGCTGAGCGAGGAAAACCGCATCCTGCCTCTGGCCGAAGCTGCGGCGCTGGACCAGACCGGGGCGGGTCTGGCCGTTACCTTTGGCTTTGCCATTCTGGTGGTCTTCCTCGTCCTGTCGGCGCAGTTCGAGAGTTTCATCTCGGCGATTGTCGTCATGTCGACGGTCCCTCTGGGCCTCGCCTGCGCGGTCTTTGCCCTGCTTTTCACCGGGCAAAGCCTGAATGTCTACAGCCAGATCGGGCTGGTGATGCTGATCGGGATCATGGCCAAAAACGGCATTCTGATTGTCGAATTCGCCAATCAACTGCGCGACAGGGGCGCCGATGTCCATGCGGCGATCTTTGGCGCCTCGACGATCCGCCTGCGCCCGGTGATGATGACCATGACCTCCACCGTGCTCGGGGGCGTGCCGCTTATCCTGTCCTCCGGCGCCGGGGCCGAGGCGCGTGAGGCGCTTGGCTGGGTGATCGTCGGCGGGCTTGGCATGGCGACGCTCTCGACCCTCTACCTCACCCCGGTGGCCTATCTGCTGCTTGCGCGTTTCACCACGCCCAAGGCTGTCGAAGAGGCGCGGCTGCAAGATGAAATGGCCGAGGCGCGGCCCGTCTGACGGGCCGGGGGCGCGCGCCCATTTGTCCTAAATCTCTGCCGCTATGCAACTTCCCCAAGGGGGCAGGCGTTAGCATCTCACAACAGCTTGCAAAAACGAGCGAAACAAAAGGGGACAAACGCGTGCGCGGCGAGATGAGCTTTACAGAGCCCGATGAAGTGACGGCCCCGGAACGGCCCAAGACCTTGTTCAATGAAGACAGCTGCTGGCGCGTGGTTCGGGCCGAGAAACTGTCGCTGATCGTGGATGCGGCGGATTACTTTCGTGTGCTGCGCAGGGTGTTCCTGAACGCGCGCCGGGAACTGCTGCTGATCGGCTGGGACTTTGATTTCGAGCTTGAGATGCTGCCCGGTGAAAGCGACGAAAATGGGCTGGCGCCAGACGGTTTTCCCAATCAATTGGGCGCCTTTGTCGAGGCGGTGGTTGAGCGCACGCCGGAGTTGCATGTCTATCTGCTGAAGTGGAACGGCGCGGTGCTCGCCGCGCCCGGGCGTTTGGTCCCCTCGCTTGCGCTCAGCCTTTTTGGCGGCGACCGGATTCATTTCGCCCTGGACGGGCATCACCCCTTTGGCGCCTGTCATCACCAAAAGATCGTCGTGGCAGACGATTCAATGGCCTTTTGCGGCGGCATCGACGCGACCGAGGCCCGCTGGGACACGCCCGAACATCTGCCCAATGACCCCCGCCGCCTGCGCAGAGATGGCTCGCTCTCGGGCCCATGGCATGACGCGACATCGGCGCTTGCAGGTCCGGCGGCCAAGGCCCTGGCGGAACTGTCCCGCCGACGCTGGCTGCGGGCCACCGGGGATGAGATCAAGCCGCCCCATGGCGTGCCGCAATCCGAATGGCCCGAGGGGCTGCCGGTGTCCGCCGAAAACGTGGATGTGGCCATCGCCCGGACCGAGCCGCCGTTCAGCGGGGAACCCTTGATCAATGAGATCGAACATCTCTACCTGTCGGCGATCAGATCGGCGCGGGACTATATCTATATCGAGTCGCAGTATTTCGCGGCGGAATCCATCTGTGACGCGATCGAAGAGCGGTTGCTGGAACATGACGGCCCCGAGATCGTCATCATCAATCCCCACCATGCGGAGAACTGGCTTGAAGATGACGCGATGCATGTGCTGCGCGAGCGCCTGGTCAAACGTCTGCGCCATGCCGATCATCAAAACCGTTTCCGCATCTACTACCCGGTTACCGAAGCCGGGGAGCCGATCTATGTCCATGCCAAGATCATGGTGATTGATGACAAGCTGCTGCGCTTGGGTTCCAGCAATCTGAACGACCGCTCGATGGGGTTCGATACCGAATGCGACGTGGCGATTGAACATCCGGCAGAGGTGATCGCGGGCTTTCGCACGGGGTTGATGGCCGAGCATCTTGGCATGCCGGTTCAGACCGTGGAAGAGGTGATGGCCGCCACAGGTTCGATGATCCGGACCATTGAGGTGCTGAACCCGAAACGAGGCCGGGGGCTGCGCAAGATTCTGCGCCGGCGCGAAACCATGTTCGGTGGTTTTCTCGCCAATACCCGGCTGCTCGACCCGCGCTACCGTCCCGGCGAGGGGGCCACGACCGGGCGGGGCATCAGGCCGCGGCATCTGGCTCTGATCGCGGGCGGCGCTGCGGTGGCATGGCTGGCCTGGCGCAAATGGGGGCGGTGGGACCGCTAAGGCCGCGCTATAGCAGCCCGCGCAGATAGCTGCCGTAGTCGGTTTTCGCAAAGAGATCGGCGCGGGCTTCCAGATCGGCGGCGCTGATCCAGCCGCTCAGAAAGGCGATCTCTTCCGGGCAGCCCACCTGTTGGCCCTGCCGCTGCGACAGGGTCCGCACGAAGTTGCCGGCATCCAGCAGCGAGGCATGGGTGCCGGTGTCGAGCCAGGCATAGCCCCGGCCCATCTGCTGCACCTGCAACTGCCCCTCGCTCAGGTAGCTTTCGAGCAGCGAGGTGATCTCAAGCTCGCCCCGGTCAGAAGGCTGCACCGCCCGCGCCCGCTCGGGCGCTGTGCCGTCGAGAAAATACAGTCCGGTGACCGCATAGCGCGAGGGGGGAATGTCGGGTTTTTCCACGATGGCGCGCACGCTGCCATCTTCGGCGAAATCCACCACCCCGTAACGCTCGGGGTCGTTGACGCGGTAGCCAAAGACCGTGCCCCCGGTGGTAAGACGCCCCGCGCGGGCCAGCTGTTCGGGCAGCCCGTGGCCGAAAAAGATATTGTCCCCCAGCACCATGACCGAAGGCGCACCGTCGAGGAAATCCGCCGCTAGCAGATAGGCCTGCGCCAACCCGTCGGGACTGGGCTGTTCGATATAGGTCAGCGACAGGCCCCATTGACTGCCGTCGCCCAAGGTGCGCTCGAACTGGGCCCGGTCATGCGGCGTGGTGATCACCGCGATCTCCCTGATTCCGGCCAGCATCAGCACGGAAAGCGGGTAGAAGATCATCGGTTTGTCATAGATCGGCAGCAGTTGTTTGGAGATGCCGATGGTGATCGGATGCAGGCGTGAGCCGGTGCCCCCGGCAAGAATGATGCCTTTGCGGTCGGTCATGAAAGCTCCTTTAAAACATCCGCCAATGCGGCGCGCCACTCTGGTCGGGAGATGCCGAAGTCCGTTTTTAGGCTGCTGCAATCCAATCGCGAATTGAGCGGGCGTGTGGCCGGGGTCGGGTAGTCCGCCGTCGCAGTGCCCGTCACCTCCACCGCGCGGCCCGTCTGGGCAAAGATCTCGCGGGCGAAATCGGCCCATGTGGCGTCGGGCGTGCCGGCGTAGTGATAGGTGCCGCCCCGATGCCCGGCCAGCATCGCGTCAGAGAGGCGCAGCAGCGCCTCCGCAATCCCCGCCGCCGGGGTCGGCCCGCCATATTGATCATTCACCACAGAGAGACTTTCGCGCGTCTCGGCCAGCCGCAGCATGGTCTTCACGAAATTCGCCCCATGTGCGGAAAACACCCAGGAGGTGCGCAGGATCAGATGCGCGCCACCCGCTGCCCGAATACCCCTTTCCCCCGCCAGTTTGCTGCGGCCATAGACATTCTGCGGGGCGGTCTGATCGCCTGGCCTATGGAGCTGGTCGCCGCTGCCGTCGAAGACATAATCCGTCGAGATATGAAGCAAGGGCAGGTCAAGCGCGGCACAGGTCTGCGCCATAGCTCTGGGCGTGGTGGCATTGACGGTCTCGGCCAGCGCCGCTTCGGTTTCGGCCCGGTCCACGGCGGTATAGGCGGCGGCGTTGATCACCGCGCGGGGGCGGTGCCGCTTGATTGCCGCCACGCATTGCGCCGGATCGGTCAGATCGGCCTCGGCACGGTCGAGACAGATCACTTCGCGCGCGCCCCGGCGCCGGGCCAATTCGCGCGCGACCTGACCGGTCTTGCCAAAGACCAAGATCACGAGCGCTGCCCCAGACGCGCGCCCACACCCTGCCGGTCCTTCAAGGCGCGCCACCAGTCCTCATTCTCCAGATACCAGCGCACGGTTTTTTCCAGCCCCTCTTCTAGCGGGGTTGCAGGCCGCCAGCCCAAGTCTTCGCGAATGCGGCTGGGATCAATCGCATAGCGCTGGTCGTGGCCGGGGCGGTCGGCGACAAATTCGATCTGCGTGGCATAGGGCGCATCTGCGGGCCGCTGCCGATCCAAGATGGCGCAGATCATACGCACCAGATCGATATTGCGCAGCTCATTCTCGCCCCCGATGTTATAGCTTTCGCCCAATGCCCCCCGCCCCAAGACGGTCAAAAGCGCATCGGCGTGGTCTTCGACATAGAGCCAATCGCGGATGTTCTCGCCCCTGCCGTAAACCGGGATCGCCTTGCCGCCGAGCGCGCGCAGGATCACCACCGGGATCAGTTTTTCGGGGAAATGATACGGCCCGTAATTGTTCGAGCAATTCGTCAGCAGCACCGGCAGCCCATAGGTGTGATGCCAGGCCCGGACCAGATGATCCGACGCGGCCTTTGACGCGGAATAGGGGCTGCGGGGGTCGTAGGGCGTGTCTTCGGTGAAAAAGCCGGTGGCGCCCAGAGAGCCGAAAACCTCATCGGTCGAGACATGCAGAAAGCGGAATGCATCGTCCCGCCCGCGGCTCTGCCAATAGGAACGCGCCGCTTCGAGCAAAGTATAGGTGCCGGTGATATTCGTGTCGATAAAGCTGCCCGGCCCGTCGATGGACCGATCCACATGGCTTTCCGCGGCAAGATGCAGGATCGCGTCGGGCCGGTGCTGCGCCAGGACATTGTCGAGCGCGGCGCGGTCGCAGATGTTCCCATGTTCGAAGGCATAGGCCGGGTTGTCCGCCACGCTGATGAGGTTCTCCTGACAGGCGGCATAGGTCAGCGCATCAAGGTTCACCACCTCATGCCCCCGCGCGATGGCCAGTCGGACCACGGCGGAGCCGATAAAACCCGATCCTCCGGTGACCAAAAGCTTCATTGGCGCGCTCCGAAGGTGAAGGGGCTGTCAAAGGCGCTGAACGGCAGGGCCGCCTTGTCCTTGTCAGACAAAATCGGGGGGGCATCAAAGGGCCAGTGGATCCCGCAGCTGTCCCATGCCACCGCGCCGTCACAGTCAGCGGCGTAGAAATCACTGCATTTATAGACGATCTCGACGTCGTCCGTCAGCGTGACGAACCCATGCAGGAACCCCGCCGGGATCATCAGTTGGCGCCCGTTGTCAAAGCTCAGTTCCGTGCCAAACCACTGCCCATAGGTCGGCGCGCCCTTGCGAATGTCGACCGCCACATCCCAAAGCCGCCCCCGCCCGCAGCGAACGAGCTTGGCCTGCGCATGGGGCGGGGATTGGTAGTGTAGCCCCCTCAGCGTCCCCGCGCGGGCGGACCAGGAGTGATTGTCTTGCACGAAGTCATAATCCAACCCCGCCTGCGCCATACGCGCGCGATTCCAGCTTTCGCTAAAGAACCCGCGGGCGTCGCCGAACCGCGTTGGGGTTAGCACTTTCAGCCCTGCAAGGGGCGTCTCTTCAACTTGCATGTCACGTCACCTGTCCTATGCACACGCTCTGATTTGGTTATCGCGAAAATATGCGCGCAGAAAGCGCAATATCATGGCAAAGGTTTGACAAGCCCGGCGCAAGCCGCCAAAGCGTGCGCTATGAACAATGCCACTTCAGACGCTGTTGCCTGCCGACTTGTCGCTGTAGTGGCAACCTTCAACCGCCTGTCCGAGTTGAAGGTCACGCTGGCGCGCCTCTTGGAAAGCCCGCCGGATCACCTCGCCGCCGTGGTGGTTTTCGACAATGCCTCCGTCGATGGAACCGATGCCTATCTTGCCAGGCTGGCGCAACAGGATGGCCGGGTGGATGTGATCCGCTCTGCCAGGAATATCGGCGGGGCGGGCGGGTTCGAGCAGGGCATGCGCCATGCGGTCCGCGTCCATGATCCGGATTGGCTGGTGCTGATGGACGACGATGGCCGCCCCGAGGTTGGCACGCTGGCGCGGTTTCACAGCCAGGATCGGTCAATGGCGCATGGCTGGGCGGCGGCGTGCTATACTCTGGACGGCCGCATTTGCGACATCAACCGCCCGTCGATCAACCCTTTCTGGAACCGCGCTGTCCTGCGCAAAACCGTGACAGGCTCGGGCCGCAACGGGTTTCATCTGGGCGAAGAGGCCTATAACGCGGCAGAGCCGCGCGACATCGACGGCACCTCCTTTGTGGGGTTCTTTATCTCTCGCGCGGGCGTAGAATTGGCAGAGTACCCGGATGGGGATCTGTTCATCTATGGCGATGATGTGCTTTATACGCTGCGGCTGCGGGCGCGGGGCGGGCGCATTCTTTTTGACCCGGCACTGCGGTTTGACCATAATTTCTCGACCCTGAACTCGGAAAAGCAGCGGTTCCGGCCGCTTTGGAAGACCTATTACCACTACCGGAACCTGCTGATGGTGTACCGGCTCTGCGCCGGCAAATGGTTTGCGCTGGTGCTGCCTGCGGTGGCGCTGAAATGGCTCTTGAAGGTTCAGAACTACAAAGGCCATCGCCGGCGCTATGTCGGACTGGTGCTGCGCGCGCTCAGGGACGGGTTGCTGTCCCGCAAGAAAGTCGACCACGATGTCGTGCTGGGCTGGGGGGATGAAACGCCACGCTAAGCCCGCGGCTTAGCCATTCTCGATGATCTGGCGGTAATAACGCTTGAGCAGCAAAAGCCCCATGGCCATGAGGCCAAGGGCCACGGCGACGACATAGGGCTTTGAGATATATTCGGGGGAGTAAAGCGGGTAGATCCCCTGACGAAAGATCCCGACCACATGCAGCAGCGGATTGTACCACAGGATTTCCTGCACCGTGCGCGGCAGGTCCTCATAGGTGAACAAAACCCCCGAAGCGATGAACAAAGGCCGTGTGACGATGGACCAAACGATCTCCCACACCGGGTAGAGCCCCGACAGCGCGCAATTGACCACGCCGACACCAAAGCCCAGCAGTAGCGCCATGCCGGTGCCCAGAAGGATCGGCCAGACATCCAGCGTTGTCCGGGTTTTCAGCGAGACCATGATCAGCACCAGGGTCACGGCGCTGACCATAATGCCGGTCAGCGCGTTCAGGATAAAACGGGCCAGCACCGCGTCGATCCATGTCACCGCAGGATAGAACAACAAGGGCCGCGAAAAGGTAATTGAACGCGCCACAAAGTTTGCGATCTGCTGATAGACATGGAAGGGCAGGTAGCCTGAGGCATAGAACAGAAAGAAGCTGACCCCCAAGGGCGGCACCCGCAGCAGGAGCGAAAACCCGATCGCCATGATCATCACCGCCGCCACAGGCTCAAGCAGCGCCCAGAAATAGCCGCCGGCAGTGCGCCCGTAGCGGGTCGACATTTCGCGCAGCATCAGGGCGCTGATGGTGCGAAACGACGCAAAGCTGCGCCGGGGGCGGGGGGTCTGGGGCGCTTCTCCAATCGGCTCGCGTGCGATCACCGCCGGCAGATCGTCGCCGTGGTCAGGGCCGTAGGACAGGGAAGAGGCTGGCATAGGGGTAATCAATCTCAAGCTGTCGCAGGGTTCGGGCAAGGCCACCATCCTCTGCCGATAGTGAAGATAGCTGTCCAACCACCAGAAGAAAGAGGCGATCAGGGGCAGGGCGCAGGCGCTTTAAGTTCTATCTGCTGCCCCCGCGGATTTCAATTCAACACGCGGGAAATTTGCGTTAGGAACAAAGAGATGTTCCGCGCTGATGACCCCACAACAACAATGAAGACTTATAATGAGTTCTAAAACGTCCGCGAACAAAGTTCCGCCGCCTATGCAAGAGGGGCCCTTGTTGCCCGGACCGCAGCCCGGCAAGCCGGTTCTCGAAGAACGTGTGCTCAAAAAGGGCGAACAACCGCCGCCCGCGGTGTCGAAAGACGGGGTGCCGCTGGAGCCGACGCCGGAGCCCGCAGCACCCGCGCAGATGAAGCGGCGTCATTGGGGGCAGGTGGTTTCCTTTATTCTCTTGGTGATCCTGCCGGTCGCGGTCACGGGGTTCTATCTGTTTGCCATCGCCAAGGATCAATACGCCTCGACCACCGGGTTTTCGGTGCAGCGCGAAGAAGGCGCCACGGCGAGCGATTTTCTGGGCATTATCCCGGGGCTTGGCGGCGGCAGCGGGGCGTCGGACACGGATATTCTTTATGAATTCATCCAAAGCCAGCGGCTCGTCGATCTGGTGGACCAAAAGCTCGACCTGCGCGCGCATTATTCCCGCTATTGGGACGGCGACCTGCTGACCGCGGATAAGGTGTTCTCGCTCTGGCCGGATGCGGATGCGGAGGATCTGCTGTGGTTCTGGAAGCGGATCGTGCGGATTTCCTATGATCAGGGAAGCGGGTTGATCGAGGTGCAGGTGTTGGCCTTTGATCCCGATTATGCGCAGGCCATCGCGACGGAGATCGTCGCGCAGAGCCAGATTATGATCAACCGGCTGTCCGACACCGCGCGCCGCGACGCCACGCGCTATGCCTTGGACGACCTCCAGCAATCCTTGGACCGGCTGAAGGAAGCCCGCGAAGCGCTGACGGATTTCCGCACCCGCACCCAGATCGTCGACCCGGCTGCCGATCTGCAAAGCCGTTTGGGCGTGATGAGCAATCTGCAACAACAGTTGGCGCAGGCCTTTATCGATTTCGACCTTCTGCTGGGCGCGTCCAGCCCCGATGACCCCCGGGTCGCGCAGGCCCGGCGCCGGATCGCGGTCATTCAGGAGCGGATTGCCTCGGAGCGCGAAAGTTTCGCCTCGGACGATGCGACCAACGGCCAGATCAACGAAGACTACCCGAACCTGATTGCCGAGTTTGAACGGCTTACCGTTGACCGCGAATATGCCGAAGAAGCCTATCGCGCGGCGCTGACGGCCTTGGATGTTGCCCGCGCCTCCGCCGCGCGCCAGTCCCGCTATCTGGCGACCTATATCGACCCGACAAGGGCCGAGAGTTCGCAATATCCCCAACGGTTCATCATTCTGGGTCTGACGGCCTTGTTTCTGGTGATGGCCTGGTCAATCTTTGCCTTGATCTATTATTCGATCCGCGACCGGCGCTAGGCTGGAGAATAGGCGATGATCCGTTTCGAGAACCTGACCAAAGGGTATTGGGCGAATAACACCCGCAAAGTGGTGATCGACAACCTGAACCTAACCCTGCCTCCGGGCAAATCCATCGCGCTCTTGGGACGCAACGGGGCGGGAAAGTCGACGTTGCTGCAACTGATCGCGGGCACCCTGAAGCCCGACGCCGGGCGGATTGTGACCACCGGCACGATCTCTTGGCCGGTTGGCTTTGCCGGGTCTTTCCACCTTGATCTGACCGGCGCGCAGAATGTGCGGTTCATCGCCCGGGTCTATGGGGTGGATTCTGACGAACTGGTCCATTTCGTCGAACGGTTCGCCGAGATCGGGGAGCATTTTCATGCTCCCGTGCGCAGCTACTCTTCGGGGATGCGCTCGCGTTTGGCGTTCGGAACGTCGATGGGAATCCGCTTTGACATCTATCTTGTCGACGAGGTGACCGCCGTGGGCGATGAGCAGTTCCGCCGCAAGAGCCGTAAGGTTTTCCGCGAACGTATGGTTGACGCCAGTGCGATCCTCGTGACCCACAACATGCCCGAAGTCCGCGCGTTCTGTGACGAAGGGCTGGTGCTGGACAATGGAAAAATCACCCACTTCAGTGATCTAGACGAGGCCATTCACACACATAAGGCGCTGATGGAGGGTTAACCTTTGACTCGCGGGTCTGGTTAACAAGGTCTCATAACTGCCTGTATCGTTTATACAAATTACGATCAAGCTCCGCAGTTTGGCCATAAAAACAAGCCCAAGTCACCGCAGGCCGCCGCCATTCTGATCCCGGGAAGAATACGGGGTGAGCTATGGTGGATCTGCGCTTTGAAGGTGCTGTCGGGCGGTTGTTTGAGGGCATGGGGGTGGGGCTGAACCATCTCGAAGTGGTTCAGACCGATGCGGGGCCGATTGTCGTGTCGGTTTCTGGCCGTGACGGCGGGGTGATCTGTATCGGGTTCGACGCGCAGGGCCGGCCGCGTCTGCTGGAGCAGCGCTACCACAGCGCGAATGTGACGGATACTGTGGACGGGCGGCTCGCGCTTATCGACAGTGGGTCTGAGACCGTGGTGGTGGTTGGCGCGGGCGGCGATAACACGCTTGTCGGCTACCGCATGACGCCGGAGGGTCTTGGGCCGAGCGTCGCGCTTACCGCGACGCAGGCGGCGGGCGCGCGCGATACGCTCACCGTGCAGACCGACAATGGGTTTATCTACTCGGCAGCCTCCGACGGCAGCCTGCGGGGGTTTTCGGTCGGCCAGAACGGGGCGCTGAATGCCGGGGCTCTGCGGTGGGACAACAACAGCACCTTTCACCAAACGCCGACCGCCCTGGAAAGCGTCACCCTGCAGGGGCGGACCTATCTGCTCTGCAGCAGCGTGGGCGATACCGGGGTTTCGGTCTTTGCGGTGAATGACGCCAATGGCCGGCTGACGCCGACCGGTGCCATGGGCATCAATCTGGGGCTGGGGCTGTTTGACACGCCCGCCGATCTGGCCACCGCGCAGATTGGCGGGAAGACATTCGTCATTGTGGCGTCACGGGGGGAGGCCACGAAAGGTGCCGCGCTGTCGGTGATGGAGCTGACCGCCGAGGGGCAGTTGATCGTGGCCGATCACATCTTGGATAATCTCTCGACCCGTTTTGGCGCGGTTTCCGCCATCTCCGTGGTCGAGCATAACGGGTTTCAATATCTGCTCGCGGGCGGCGGCGATCAGGGGATCGACCTTTTCACCCTGCTGCCGAGCGGGAAATTGGTTCACCTCGATACGATCACCACCGCGCCCGGCGCGTCGCTCGACAGCGTGAGCGATCTGACGGCGGTCGTGGTGGGGGGGCAACTGAACCTTTTGCTCACCAGCCACCAACGTGCCGAAATCACCGCCCTGAGCGTTGATCTGTCCGGGCAGGGCAGGCTCATGCGCGCTGGAGACGGCGGCGAGGTGCTGAGTGGTGCGGGCCGGGATGATATCGTGGTCGGCGGCGCCGGGGCGGATCGGCTGAGCGGCGGCGCGGGGGATGATATCCTGAGCGACGGGGCGGGCGCTGACACGCTGACGGGCGGGGCGGGGGCCGACCGCTTTGTCATCGCCTTTGACGGGGTGCGGGATGTGATCAACGACTTCAATCCGGCGCAGGATAGATTGGACCTGTCGCAGGTGCCGATGCTCTACAGCATGGGGCAAATCACCGTGACCCGGATGAACTGGGGCGCGCGTCTGACCTTTCGGGGCGAGGAACTGGACCTTCGGTCCACAAGGGGCGCGCTCACCCAGAACGACATTGAAGGCGCGATTGACTGGGCCATCGACAGGCCGCTTCTGGTGCTGCAGAACGAAGTGCGCGGGGGGCGCGGTGCGGACACGCTGGAAGGCACCGACGGGAGCGACGCGATCTATAGCGGCAATGGCAACGATCTGATCCATGCGGGCGATGGGGCGGACAAGATCGACGACGGCGCGGGCGCGGATACGGTTTTCGCAGGGGCCGGGAACGACACCGTGCAAGGCAGCGGAGGGCGCGATGAAATCCACCTTGACGACGGCGATGACGTCTATCTCGAAACTCCCTCCCGCGATGACCAGAAGTTCGACATTGTCTTTGGCGACGCGGGCAACGACACGATCACCAGTGCCGAAGGCGGCGACGAGCTTCACGGCGGCGCGGGGAACGACAGCCTGATCGGCGGCGCGGATGGGAACCGGATTTTCGGCGGGGTGAACTTTGACACCATACACTCGGGGGCGGGTGCCGACAGCGTTTGGGGCGGGAACGGGCGCGATCTGGCGTTTCTCGGCGCGGGGAATGACGTTTTCTATGACAACGCGCAGGGCGGGGTACTCGGGCGCGACACGGTCTTTGGGAACGCGGGCAACGACACGATCACCAGTGCCGAAGGCGGCGACGAGCTTCACGGCGGTGCGGGGAACGACAGCCTGATCGGCGGCGCGGATGGGAACCGGATTTTTGGCGGGGGGAACTTTGACACCATCCGATCGGGCGCGGGCGCCGACAGCGTTTGGGGCGGGAACGGGCGCGATCTGGCGTTTCTTGGCGCGGGGAATGACGTTTTCTATGACAACGCGCAGGGCGGGGTGTTCGGGCGCGACACGGTCTTTGGCGGCAGTGGCAATGACACGATCGCCGGGGGCAATGGCGATGACGTCTTCCATGGCGACACCGGGAATGACGTCATTTTCGCGCGGCTTGGCAACGACAGGATTTACGGGGGCGACAATAACGACATTATCCATGCTGGCGATGGGGCCGATCTGGTCTATGGGGGCAATGGGCGGGATCGTGTCTATCTGAATCAGGGAAACGATCTGTTCGTGGACAATGGCCAGGGAGGAGAGGCGGGGCGCGACACGGTGTTTGCCGGCTATGGCAATGACACGATCCAAGGCGGCAATGGCGATGACGTCTTCTTTGGTGAATGGGGGAACGACATCATCCATGCGCGACGCGGCAATGACACGGTTTATGCCGGGGACGGTGATGACCGCGTGTGGGGCGGTGATGGCCGCGATGAAACCTACCTTGGCGCAGGCGCGGATATCTTTTGGGACACCCCGCAGGGCGGCGTTGCGGGCCGCGATACCGTCTTTGCGGGGGGCGGCAATGACACGATCCAAGGCGGCAATGGGGATGACAGGTTCTTTGGCGAGAACGGCAGCGATCTGATCCTTGCCCGGCTGGGGAATGATTCAGTCTATGGGGGCAGCGGGTTTGATACCATCGATGCAGGGGCCGGGGATGATGTGGTCTTTGGCGGGAACGGGCGTGACCGCATCTATCTGGGCCACGGCGATGATGTCTATGTCGATACCGCCCAGGATGGCCGTTTGGGGCAGGACACGATCAACGGCGGGCCAGGGGCGGATACTTTCGTATTCGGCGCCGATATGTCCCGCGACGTGATCGTGGATTTTCAGGTCGGGGTCGATAGGCTGGCCCTGAACAGCGCCCTGACAGGCGGCGCCACCGCGCGCGGGATCGTTCAAGACCTGGCGCGGGTCTCGCAGGAGGGGGTGGTGATCGATTTCGGCGATGGTCAGATATTGCAGCTGGAGAACCTGACGACCCTTCAGGGGTTGGCCGATGCGATCGATATCCTGTGACAGGCAGGGGGGGCAATCCGGCACCCCAAAGGGTGCCGGACGCACCTTTGTCAGACGAAGGCGAAATTGTCGTAGCTGAAGTTGTCGTATTCCCCCGCCTCGCCAAAGAGGTGAATTTCAGGGGCGGCATCGACGAAGATATTCACATGGCTTCCGTCCGCCGTATAGAGGAACGTCACATCGTCGCGGGTGATACCGTTCATCTGCATCACATCGAGGCCAACCTCGAAGTTGTTGATGACGTCCACCTGGCCGCTCCCGGCGAAGTCTGACGCGTCGAAGACGAATGTGTCCGCCCCCGCACCGCCATCAAGAACGTCGGCACCGGCACCGCCATTGATCGTATCATTGCCCAGACGGCCAAAGATGACATCTTCGCCCGCGCCGCCTTGGAACAGGTCATCACCGTTGCCCCCTCGGTGAAAGGGCCGTGCCGAAACGCCTGTCGCGCGTTAAAGCGGTGACTTCACAAAGACCGGCGTGTCTTTGCCCTGCGCCAGGAAGGTCTCGGCCGTGTCCAGGGCTTCGCGAATGGTCACATCCATATCGAGGTAGCGATAGGTGCCCAGCCGTCCAACAAAGGTCACGCCGCTCTGCTGTTCCGCCAAGGCCACATAGTCGGCCAAGAGCGCTTTCTCGTCCACCTGGCGGATCGGATAATAGGGGATGTCCTCCGGGCCAGCCAGACGCGAGAATTCCTTGTAGAGGACAGAGCCGTCGTGGCTTTCCCAAGGGCTGAAATGTTTATGTTCGGTGATGCGCGTATAGGGAACGGATTCCTCGCCGTAATTCATCACAGCACAGCCCTGATAGTCGCCGTCATAGGTGAACTGTTCGAAATCCAGCGTCCGGTAGCCCAGGCGGCCCAGTTCGAAGTCAAACCAGCCGTCCAGCGGGCCAGCATAGAACACGTGATCATAATCCGCCGCCTGATCGCGGGTGAAGAAGCTGTTCAGATGCACGGTGATCGACGGGTGATCCAGAATGCGCTCGATCATCGCGGTGTAGCCGTTCTCTGGCATGCCCTGAAACTTATGGAAGAAATAATTGTCGTCGTAGTTAAAGCGCACCGGCAGACGTTTCAGGATCGATGCGGGCAGTTCCGACGGGTGAACCCCCCATTGTTTGATCGTGTAGCCTTTGAAAAATGCTTCATAAAGGTCGTTGCCCACAAAGCGTTGCGCCTGCTCTTCGAAGGTCTGCGGATTTTCGATCGACGTGTCGGCCTGCGCTTCGATAAAGGCGCGGGCTTCGTCGGGGCGCATGGTCTTGTGGTAGAATTGATTGATCGTATGCAGGTTGATCGGCAGCGAGAATACCTGACCCTTGGAGGTGGTCTTGACCCGGTTCTTATAGGGCATGAAGGTCTCGAAGCTGTTGACGTAGTTCCAGACCTCTTCATCATCGGTGTGAAAGATATGCGGGCCATAGACATGGACCATCACCCCGGTCTTTGGATCGCGTGTGGTGTGGCAGTTGCCGCCCACATGGTCGCGGGATTCAACGATCGTGATATTATGCCCCGCTTCGGCAAGCTTGCGTCCGATCACAGCCCCGGACAGACCTGCCCCTACGAGTAAAATATCCATCATCGTTCTCCTGACTTTGGCAAAGCTCATCTCATGCTGGACAGCTTCCTGCAAGACCGCGCTTCAAGTGCGCAATTTTCGGTGGTGCACCGCCAATTCAGCGCATGTTGCAGAAATGAGACAGCGCGCCGGCGCGGAGGGCTCTTGGTTCTCTCCGCCGCATCAAAGCCTTAGCCGGGGGTGGCTGAAATCCGCGCATATGGCGGCCTCTGGTCGCCACGGCAGCCTATAAATCGCCTCCTTTCCAGCTATAACTGCCGCTCTAACCGCTTCAAGAGTTGCCAAATCAAGGCGGCCAGCAGGCAATTATCTATTGAGTAATATCTATGCCAAAGACTGTAGCCACCGTGTCCGACTTCGGTCACCGCGTTCCCATATGCGTTGCCGATTTCGGTGCTTCAGTCGTTGCGTAAATATTCCTTGAGGTCCCCCAAAAAGTAACAAGAAAAATGCCAGCTCTCGTGATCTGGCATTTCTGACGAGGATAGAACTATGTGTACAATCTGTGCCATCTCCCAAACCTTCGACCCGGCCCGCCACGATGCGGAACCGGGCATTGCCGCCACTTTGACAGCGGGGGCGGACGCGCCGGAAACAACGTCTACCCCCTACCGGTTGAATGACGGGGATGGGTTTACGGGGTCGATTGAACAGGGCGACGGGGCGGCGTGGGTTGCCGTCACCTTGGAAGCGGGACAGCGGTACTCTTTTGATCTCGAAGACGCGTCAGGCACAGCGGGCGGCGCAGCCGACGTGCAGCTTCGGCTTTACGACAGCAGCGGTGCGGAAGTGGTCCATGACGGCAAGGGCGGTGCCGGAACGGATGCGCAAATCACCTATACGGCCGAGGCGTCTGACACCTATTACATCGGCGTCGATAACGCCCCGTCGAACGGTGGCGCAGCGCAGGTCACGGCGGCAGCCTATGGTGGCGGCATGGCCACATTGGACACTCTGGCGCTTCAATTGACGGATACATACTGGGGGGACCGGCGCCATGTTTATGATTTTGCGGCGTCAAATGAGGTCACGGTCAATCTGACGGGTCTTACAGCCAAGGCCCAGCAACTCGCCCGTTGGGCGATGGAGGCCTGGGAGATGTCGGCCAACGTCCGTTTCCGGGAGGTCAGCTCGGGCGAGATGATCACGATCGACGACGAGAATGACGGGGCCTATGCCTATGCCCCGAACAGCGTCCCCTCGGATGGGATCGAGATGAATGTCTCGCGCGACTGGCTGAACAACAGCGGGACCACCATCGACAGCCATTCGATGAACACTTTCATCCATGAATTCGGCCATGCGCTTGGGCTAGGCCATATGGGGGATTACGACGGCCAGGCGCATTTCGGGTCGAGCAACTCCTACCGCAATGACAGCTGGCAAACCTCGGTCATGTCTTACTTTGACCAGGCGGATAATACCAATATCGACGCCTCCTTTGGCTATACGACAACGCCGATGATCGCGGATGTTCTGGCGATTCAGAACCTCTATGGCGCGCCTTCGGCGCAGTCTCCGACCGCCGGGAATACCACTTGGGGCGCCAATTCGACGCTGAACAACTATCTCGACGAGGTCTTTGCCGTCCTGTCCAGCGGCCGCACCACCGCGAATGTGACCGGCAAAGCCATGGTCTTTAACATCTATGACGTCAGCGGCTTCGACCGCATCGATCTGAGCTATTCGACCACCCATGACCGGATCGACCTGCGGCCCGAAGCCTTTTCCGACCTCGGGGGCATGATTGGCAACCTGTCCATTTCGCGCGGCACGACGATTGAGGCGCTGATCACCGGCTCGGGGCAGGATACCGTGACGGGCAATGCGGCCGACAATGTTCTTGAGACCGGGGCCGGGGCCGATAGCGTCTCCGCTGGCAGGGGGCACGACCGTGTCGAAGGCGGCGACGGGGCCGATACGATTTCCGGCGGTGAGGGCAATGACAGTGTCTGGGGCGGCAATGGTCGGGATCTGATCTACCTCAATCAAGGCAATGATCTGTTCACCGACAACGGACAGGGGGGCGTGCTGGGCCGCGACACGGTCTATACCGGATTGGGCAATGATACGGTTCGGGGCGGCAATGGCGATGACATTTTCCACGGCCAAGATGGTAATGATCTTATCTGGGCAGGTTTGGGGAATGACACGATCTATGGCGGCAACAACTTCGATACGATCTCCGCAGGCATCGGGGATGACGTAGTGCATGGCGGCAATGGCCGTGATCTGATTTACCTGAACCAGGGCAACGATCTGTTCATCGACAACGGACAAGGGGGTGTGCTGGGCCGCGACACGGTCTATACCGGATTGGGCAATGATACAGTTCGGGGCGGCAATGGCGATGACATTTTCCACGGCGAAGATGGTGATGATCTTATCTGGGCAGCTTTGGGGAATGACACGATCTATGGCGGTAACAACTTCGATACGATCTCCGCAGGCATCGGGGATGACGTAGTGCATGGCGGCAATGGCCGGGATCTGATCTACCTCAATCAAGGCAATGATATCTATTTCGACAATGGTCAGGGCGGCGTGTTTGGCCGTGATACGGTCTATGCCGGTTTTGGAAATGACACTATCCAGGGCGGGAACGGCAACGATCTCTTTCTGGGCGAGGCTGGCAATGACCTGATCTTTGGCCGCTTGGGCGATGACCGCATCTTTGGCGGCGATCAATACGACACGATCCACGCCGGCGACGGGAATGATCTGGTCGATGGCGGCAATGGGCGGGACCTGATCACGCTGGGCAATGGCGCTGACCGCTATGTCGATACTGCGCAGCTGGAGGTGCACGGCCAAGACACAATCACCGGCGGCGCGGGCGCGGATACATTCGTCTTTGGCAGCGGCACTGGCGGCGATATCATCACGGACTTTACCTCAGAGGATCGGCTCGAATTCAGCGCCAGCCTTGTGGGCGGGCGCAGTGCGGCGGATGCGCTGAGCAGTTTCGCCCGGCAGGTTGGCAATCACAGCGATAGTAATGGCACCTCCTTCGGGGCCGGCACGCTGTTTGATTTCGGCGCGGGCCAGACGCTCTTCCTTCAGGGTGTGACCGATACGGCAAGCCTGGCCGACGAAATCTTCATCGTCTAGGCCCCTCGGCCCAGCTCAAAGAAAACGGCGGTCTGAAAAGATCGCCGTTTTGTATTTGTCGCCTGTCTCTGCCTTGTGTTCAGCTCTCGCCGTCGCTGCGCTCGGTCTTTGGCTCAAATTTGAGCACTTTGCGCCAGAACGCCTGTCCGATCAGCGTTTGGTAAGCCTTGGTCCATTCGGCCTTGAGGACGGGGTAGCGTCAAGCATGTGCCCGTCGAGAGGGACATCGATGCGTTGACTCAAATTAGCAACTAGAGTCACGATTTCTTGGACCACCGCCTCCAAGTGCGGTCCACACAGGCGATATAGACCGCCAGGTCGACCCGACCGTCCCCTCGCAGCTGAAGCCCAAATAGTCTTCAACCCGCAATGGATTGCCCAATTGCCAATGTTGAAATAGGTGTCGAACCGAATTTCCGCCTTCGGCTCCAGAATGATCTCGCCCCTGCGCAGAGACTGGCTCGCCGATCCTTTGAGACGCACGTACATGTCCCGCTCCGAACTATAGGCGGGATTGGGCCAGACCATGGGTTGCAGCATAGTCAGATTGCCAGGCAAGGGCGGCGGCGGGGTGTTCTGCCGCTGTCTTGGCTGTTGATACAGCGGGCCTGGACGAGCGACAGAATGTTGTGATCGGTCGCTTCTTCGCGGTTTTCTGCGCGCTATTCATCGGTTATTTTGGTACGATCTCTACATTGGCCAAGAGCTGCCCGGTCAGTTCAATGCTGTCTTCCAATGTAAGCTGTCCCAGATTGCCAAATTCGGGGTGATCCGCACGAGCGGGGAAAAAGGCGCCCTCCAGCGTCGGATTGAACTCATTCTTGAGCCATCTATTGGCGTTTTGAAACGGGTCCATAATTCGGCGCGCGGTCGCCGCGGCCATGACCGGGCGGGGCTGTTTGGGCAGCGCATTGATAAAGGGGGTCAGCTTGCTGCGCTGTTCATTGGGTTTGCCATTCTTAACGAATGGAATGGCCGGGTGCAGACGCCGCAGAAATTCCAGCGCCGGGGCCGACAGGCCAAGGTTGGGTTCCGGAGAGGGTTTGAAACCCTCCATATCCGGCGTCCAGGTGCGCTGCACAACCCCCATGAAATCTGCCAAGATATCGCCTTGGATAAAGTCCACGGGCGAGAACCGGCGGACGACCATCTTCTCCTTGCCCCAAACGGAGATCCATTTCGACAGTTCGCGACGATAGTAAAGGTAAGGCACGGGGCTGTCGGGGCCGGCGCAGGTTTTGATGAACTGATCGAAGGTCTCGTCACTGAAACCCCGGCGCATGAATTCACCATACATCGAGATCAGCGCGTCATCCTGCCGCCGCACATAGAGGACGATTTCGATGTCGTCGAAATGTTGTGACAGAAAGCTCTTGAGCGAGCGGATCTCGGCCTGGGTGCGCAGATTGCCCAAAAGGTTCTCCGACGACATCACCATTGTGGTGACATGTTCGGGCAGGCTTGCCTTATGCTCTTCGATCCGCCGGGACAATCTGCTGCGAAATTCGGCTACTTCCGCCGGGGTGTTCAGCCCATAGACGCGGGCGAAATCATGTATTTTCTCGGCGCAGGCGAAAAACAGGGTGATGTGGTTCGCATCCGGCGCCAAGACTTTGCCATAGGCGATGCCCCGTTCCGCAAGCCAATCCTCATTCGCCGCAAAGCTGTTTTGGATCAAGGTAGAGGCCGTTTTCGGAGAGCCTATATGACAAATAAGTTTCAACTCGGACCTCTCAAGAACTGCCAGCGCGTCGTCTTTGCCAGTGCCCTACCAGAGAGCCTGCCGGATTTTGCCTGTTATTCTCACGCCTGAGAGCCGCAACGCAAGGGCCAATCTGCCCGCGAAAACAGCCGGGAAAGGCCGTTTGCCCGGCGGTTTAGAGCGAAGTCTCGGTCAGGTGGCACACGTGGCAGGGGTTTCTTTCTGTGCGCGAGCCGATCACATTGCGACAAGGAACATCAGAATCGCGCAAGGGGGGTGCCGCGTGAGTGAGATATATCAAAAGGGTATGAAGACCCGCCGGGAGGTCTTGGGCGATGCCCATGTGGACCGGGCGGAGGCCGCTAAGTCAGATATTGATCTGCCATTTCAAACCCTTATCACGGAATCCGCCTGGGGCCGGGTCTGGGCCTCGGATCAGATCAGCCGGCGGGAGCGGTCGATGCTGACGGTCGCCCTGCTTGCCGCGACCGGGAATTTTGACGAAATCCCGATGCATGTGCGCGCCACGGCGAACACCGGTGCCTCGATGACGGATCTGGCCGAGGCGCTGCAACATGTGGCGATCTATGCCGGCGTGCCCAGGGCCAACCATGCGCTGAAACTGGTCAAACAGACCTACCGCGAGATGGAGCAGAGCGCGCCATGACAGATGCATCCGATGCCCCCGGGGCGCGGTTGATCCCGCGCAACCACGGTCTCCATCCCGCGCCCTATGATCCGGCCTATAAGACCAGCGTGACCCGCGCGCCCAGCCTGCCGCTCTTGTCGATGGAAAGCGGCGCTTCCGAGGAAACCGGACCAAGGTTCGGACATGGGATTCTGGGTGACTTGGACAACAATCTGATCCTCAACAGGAGCAAGGGGGCGGCCCCCGCCCTGGGAGAGCGGATCTTGGTGCATGGGCGGGTGCTGGATGAGAACAATCGCCCGGTGCCAGAGGCGCTGATCGAGATCTGGCAGGCCAATGCCGGGGGGCGCTACAGGCATCAGAAGGACGGCTATATCGCCCCGCTCGACCCCAATTTCGGCGGCTGCGGGCGGACCCTTACCGATGACACCGGCGCCTATGCCTTTCTCACCATCCGCCCCGGCGCCTATCCTTGGCCCAACCGCGGCAATGACTGGCGGCCAATGCATATTCACGCCTCGGTCTTTGGACATAGCTTTGGCCAGCGGCTGATCACCCAGATGTATTTCGAAGGGGATCCCCTGATCGACCATTGCCCCATCGCCGCGACGGTCAAGGACCGCGCGTCCTTGGACCGGCTGGTCGCGCCGCTTGATTTCTCCAAATCCCGGCCTTTGGATCACCTTGCCTATAAGTTTGACATCGTCCTGCGCGGACGGCGCCAGACGATGTTCGAAAACCAGCCGGAGGGGATGTGACATGGTGCAAAAGCTCAACACGCTTGCCGAGACCGCCTCGCAGACGGCGGGGCCCTATGTCCATATCGGGCTGATGCCGAGCTATGCGGGCAACCCCGGCAGCTTCGAGACCGAGATCGGCGCGACCCCGATCATCGGGGATGTCGAGGGGCAGATCATTGAGATTTCCGGCTCGGTCTATGACGGCACGGGCTGGGCGCTGCGGGACGTTTTGATCGAAAGCTGGCAATGTGATGGCAAGGGGCGCTTTGCCGGGCAGCCGGGGGCGGACCCGAATTTCACCGGTTTCTGCCGTTTCGCCGCTGATGCGGAGACCGGTCTCTTTACCCTGCGGACGGTGAAACCGGGCGCAGCGCAAGCAGCCCCCGGCACCGCGCCGCATATTGCGCTTTGGATCGTGGCGCGGGGGATCAATCTTGGCCTGCACAGCCGAATTTACTTTGAGGATTGCGACAACGCAGGCGACCCGCTGCTGCGCCGGATCGAACAGAAACCGCGGGTGGAGACTTTGATCGCGCAGAAGACGGGCGACGCCAGCTACCATTTTGATATCCGCCTGCAGGGGCCGGGCGAAACCGTCTTTCTGGATATCTAAGGGCGCATCCGGCCCGATTTCTTTTAGAGAAATCAGGCCGGAATTTTTTAAAAATTCCGACGCTCGGCGGCGTCGGTCGTGGCAAAGGCCCGGGCCGCGCCGGCAAGCTCCTGACAGAGACGACCGAGCACTTCGCTGCGGTTGGAATGCGGGCTTTGCACCAGACCGAGCCGTCGGTGGATCGGGGGGCTGCCGAAGGGCAGGGAGCGCAGCGATCCCGGTGCGATCTCTTGCAACGCCACCGACGGCACCACGGCAAAGCCAAGCCCCGCCTGCACACAGCCGATCACCGCCGTCATCGTGTTGACGGAGATGATCTGCGCCGGTTCCACCCCGAAACCCGCGATCTCCGTGTCGATCTGCCGGGCCAGTGGCACCCGGGTTTGATAGCGCACATATGGCACGCTGTGCAGCACCTCTTCCAATGTGCTGGCCTTGATCTTGGGCGGGATCAGCAGGGCGAGCGGCTCGCTGAGCACTTCCGTCCAGCGCAGCGACAGCGGCACCGCCACGTGATCGGCCACCAGCGCCGCATCAAGCTGCCCCGCCGCCACCTCGCGCATCAACTCTTCCGACATGGCGATCCGCAGCTTGAAGGAGAGGCCCGGAAACTGCTGGTGCAGGGTCGCGATGGCGGCGGGCATCAGCGATTGCGCGCATGTCCGCAGCGAGCCGATGGCAAGCGTGCCGCGCAGCTCGGCCCCGCCGGTCTGCGATTTCGCGGCATTCGCCAGCTGCAGGATGCCGCGCGCGGTGCGCACCATCTCGGAGCCTTTGGAGGTCAGCGCCGGCGGGCGGCGCGCACGGTCAAAGAGCGTCGCGCCAAGTTCTTGTTCCAATGCAACAACCTGCTGGCTCACTGCAGAGGCCGTAAGGTTCACGGCCCGCGCCGCCGCCGCGAAACCGCCGTGATGCACAATGGCCAGAAGTGTTTCCAATTGCCGGGTATCCATCGCGCTAAGTTAAGCCGCGCTTACTTTAATAGCAAGAATTCCGCGCTTTTCTATTGTTTTACTTCTGATAAGACTTCCCCCCATAGCGATCCGGGCGCTTGCGCGCTTCATATGAGGGAGAGAGACATGTTTTATCGTACAGGCTTTGCGGCGCTTTGCACCGCCGCCACGCTGGTCGCGGCACCGCTCGCCGCGCAGGACTACCCCGAAAGACCGGTCGAATTTATCGTGCCTTGGTCGCCCGGTGGCGGTTCCGATACGCTGATGCGTCTGGTCTCTGGCAATATCGAGCCGCATCTGGGGGTTGAGCTGCCGATCATCAACATGCCGGGCGTGGGCGGCACCGTCGGCCTGCGCGAAGCCTCGCGCCGCAAGGCGGATGGCTATACCATCAGCCAGGTGCACGAAGGGCTGCTGGTCGCGACCGAGACCGGCATCACCGATCTGGCCTGGGATGATTTCGAGCCGATCGCGCTGATGACCGCCTCGCCGCAGTACCTCGTGGTGCATCCCACCGACGACTATAGCAACTTTGAGGAATTCGTCAGCTTCGCCAAGGAGAACCCCGGCGAGATCACCATCGGCGTGACCTTGGGCGGGGTGCCGCATCTGCATGCGGCGATGATCGAACAGGCTTTTGACGTGCAGTTCTCCTATGTCGGCTACGAAGGCACGGGCGAACGGGTCCGGGCGCTGGTCGGCGGCAACCTCGACGCGGCCATTGGCGACATCTCCTCGGCGCAGCAATTCGTGGAAAGCGGCGATCTGCAATTCCTCGCGGTCGGGTCGACAGAGCGGGTCGAAGAGACCCCGGATGTGCCGACCTTCATGGAGTTGGGCGGCGATCTGGAGCTGAATGTGACCCGGGGCATCGTGATGCCCAAAGGGGCCCCGCAAGAGGCGCGGGACAAGATGGAGGCGGCGCTCAAGGCGCTGGCGCAGGATGAGACCTATGTCGAACAGACCACCAATGCCGGTGCCTCGGTCATGTTCCGCGGCCAGGACGGCTACCGCGCCTATCTGTCGAAGTTGGACGCCACGGTGAAGTCGCTGTCTGAGGTTCTCGCCCAGTGACCGACAAGGTGACGCCCCAAGATCATGCGAAGGAGGCGGGCGAGACGGCCCGCCTTCTGAGCTATGTCTTTATCCTGCTCGCATCGGGCGGGTTGTTTCTATCCTCGCTCGCCATCCCGGCCTCGCGTTTCGAGCGCCTTGGCGCGGGGGCTTTCCCCCAGATGGTCTTTGCCGCCCTGATGCTGATGTCACTGGTGGCGATCGTGGATGCGCTGCGCAAACTGCCGCGCGCCGCCTATGGCCGTTTCGCGCGGGAAACCGCGGCCTGGGCGCGGCGCCGCTATCTGGTCTTTGTCGTTCTCGCGGCGCTTGGTGTCTATATCGTCCTGCTGCCGATTCTGGGTTTTTCCATCGCCAGTTTTCTCTTCATCCTTGGTCTTGAACTGCTGCTGATGCCGCGAAGCTGGAA
>NZ_JBFQYJ010000009.1:0-127632 GCF_040933935.1 Sulfitobacter sp. PS-8MA
CCGAGCAGGGCAGGGGGGTCAAACCCTCCCAGCAGGGCCTTGCTGGCCTGCGGCTGCAACTAGCAGCACCCCGCGCTCGCGTCTTCTACATCTCGGCCACGGGCGCCACGAGCGTGCACAACCTGGCCTATGCCGCGCGGCTGGGGCTCTGGGGGCAGGGCCCCGAATACCCCTTCCCAAGCCGCGAGAGCTTCGTTTCTGCGATGGAAGCCGGCGGTGTCGCCGCCATGGAGGTGGTTGCCCGCGATCTCAAGACGCTCGGGCTCTACACGGCCCGCGCCCTCAGCTTCGATGGCGTGGAATACGATGTGCTTGAACACGCGCTCACCCCTGCCCAGATCGAGATCTACGACGCATACGCGACTTCGTTTCGGACGATCCATCACAATCTCGAGGCCGCGCTGACAGCGACCGGCGTCAACGTCGCCTCAGGAGAGACTAATGCCTCGGCCGCACGCGCCTCGGCCAAGTCCCGCTTCGAGAGCACGAAACAGCGCTTCTTCAACCATCTCCTGATGGGCATGAAAGCCCCGAGCATCATCCGCGCCATCAAGGACGATCTGGCGGCGGGCAAGGCTTGCGTCATTCAGGTGGTCTCAACGGGTGAGAGCCTGCTGAAGCGCCGGCTTGAGACGATGGACCCGGCGGACGAGCTGGTTGAGGGCGCGCTAACGCCGCGCGACTACGTGCTGGGATACCTCGAACAGGCCTTCCCAATCCACGCGCAAAAGCTGGTCGAGATCGACGGCAATATGGTGGCCGAGCCGTTGCGCGACGCCAATGGCGCGCTGGTCGTCTCGCGCGAGGCGCTTGCCCTGCGTGATGCGGCCATGATGGAGTTGATGACGCTGGCCCCGATCCCTTCGGCGCTGGATCAGATCCTCTGGGCCTTTGGCGACGAGGCAGTTGCCGAGGTCACGGGTCGATCGATCCGGCCCCTCAAGGCCGAGGATGGACATCTCTTCATCGAGAAGCGCGCCGCCAGCAGCAATTCGTCGGAGACCCAAGCCTTCATGGACGGCGAAAAGGATATCCTGATCTTCTCCGATGCAGGCGGCACGGGCCGGTCCTATCACGCGGCCCAAACGGCGAAGAACCAGAAACGGCGGCGGCACTATCTTCTGGAGCCCGGCTGGCGCGCCGATGCGGCCATCCAGGGGCTGGGCCGCACGCATCGCTCTGCCCAGGTCAGCGCACCTTTCTTCCGGGTCTGCACCTCGGATGTGCATGGCGAAAAGCGTTTCACCTCGACTATAGCCAAGCGCCTCGACCAGCTGGGGGCCTTGACCAAGGGTCAGCGCGAGACCGGCTCGCAAGGCATGTTCCGCGAGGAGGACAATCTCGAAAGCCCGATCGCGCGGGCCGCACTACGTGGGTATTTCGCCGATCTTGCCGCCGGGCGCGCTGAGGCGATGAGCTACGAGAGCTTCACCGACTGGACGGCCCTGCGGCTGATCAACAAGGACGGGGTGCTCCTTGAGGAGCTTCCCCCGATCCAGCGGTTTCTCAACCGGGTTCTGGCCCTTCCCATCCACATGCAGAACGCACTCTTTGCCGAGTTCAAGCGCCGGATCGCTGATCAGACCGAACGGGCGCGCGCGGCGGGCACGCTCGATCTCGGCGTGGAAACCCTGCGTGGCGAAAGGATCGAGCAGGTCTCCACCGAGGATCTCTGGACCTGCCCGAAATCCGGCGCCGTGACGCGGATCATCGGGCTGGAGGTCACCGACCCGGTCCACGTTCTTGGGGCCGAAGAGGCCATATCGCGCAATCCGGATAAGCTGCCGATGGTTAATCGCGCCTCCGGCCGCGCGGCGCTCATCTCGGCGCGCACCATGCAGATGTATGACGAGGACATTGTCACGCTGATGCGCAAGGTGGTGCGGCCAAACGGGTCGAGCTATCTGGAGGAGACGCGGTTCGGGTCCTCGGCCTGGGAAGACATCGGAAGGCCTGAGTTCGCAAGGCTTTGGGATGCCGAGGCTGCGTCCCTGCCAAAAACCACCACGACCAAGCTTTACCTGCTGACCGGGCTCTTGTTGCCGATCTGGAAGGACATTCCGACCACCAATGAGCGCATCTACCGCGTCACGCCCGACGGGGCGACCGCCATGATCGGGCGCACGCTGAGCGAGGAAGGGGCGGCAGCGTTGCGCGCCCGCTTCCTCGTCTCCAATCCGCAAACGCCGCAGGAGATGTTGACCGCCGCCCTCGGCACCACCGCACCTGTCAATCTGGGCCGGGGTCTGACCCTGACCCGTCGCCGGGTCGCAGGCGAGATGCGTCTCGAGCTGGGCGGCGTGGACCGGGGCATGATTGATGGCCTCAAGGCAATGGGGTGTTTCACTGAGATCATTGCCTTCCAGCTGCGGGTGTTCCTGCCGCATGGGGACGGGGTCGACACGGGAAGCATTCTGGCCCGGATCGTGGGGCAGCGAGCCGCTAGAGCGGCAGAACAAGCCGCCTGAAAAGTCAAAGCGAGCTTCCGGTCGGGCGGCGTGGATCGGGATTTGGCCGATCTGCGCTTTCCGGGCGCGCGCTGACCAATGCCAGGCCCGGCCCCCCAATTTCAGATAAGAGGACAGACCCATGACCAATCCCCAGATCGACTATGCCGCAATGGCGGCTCAGTGGCGTGCAGAGCGCGAAACCACCTTGAAGGCATCCCGAACGGAGCTGCTCGCGCAACTACGTGCGCTTGGCATCAGCGGGGTCACTGCCGAATACGAAGGCTATGGCGACTCCGGCAATGTCGAGGATGTGACGGTGCAGCCAGAAGAGGTCCAACTGCCGGAGCCGCTTGCCACAGAGGTTGGCGACTTCGCCTGGTCGCTCGTCTACCACCATCACCCGGGGTTCGAAAACAACGAAGGCGGCTATGGCACGCTGACCTGGGACTTGCGCAACGACAGCATCACCCTCGATCACGCGGACCGCTATGTCGAATGCTCGCACAGCTATGTCGAGGGTCTTTGAGATGGCCCATCCGCTTCATCATGCCGAAAGCTCCGCCCGAAAATTCGGCGGGGTGCCGTCTGACTATCAGGCTGTGCACGATTGGTTTGACGCCTCGAAAGAGCACCTCGCGCTCTTTACCCACCGAGCCATGCGCCACCATGCCCAAGGCCTGTTCGAGGCCGAACGTGTCTTCGGCCTGTCCCTGACCAATAGCGCAGGTCGAGAGATCCCCGTGCGCTGGATCGGCGAGCAGCATATCCGTGAAGACTGCCAGGGCCGCATTCCGAGCATGGCGGACTGGCTGCGACGGATCCAGCCCGAGCCATGGATGGCCAATGGCCACATCGACCGGCATTCCGGCGATGAGCCCTGCGGCGACCCAAGGGTTGCCTGGGCCTCCGAGGTCGCCGCCGGAAGAACGGTTCTTGGCCTGAAGGATTGGATGGCGGCGCGCGCGACGCAAGCCACGCAAGGTGCCTGACATGACCCGGCTTTTTGCCAATTGAATGCCGCACGGAAGCCCGGTTGGAAGATCGGGCTTCTTGCGTCGTTTCCCCACCATTCTACTTGAGGAGGATCACATGACACTCGAAGACATCAAGGCGGCCGTCGATGCCGGCCAGACCGTGCATTGGGCCAATACCGGCGACATTGTCCACAAGGACAGGCTCGGTCAGTACCTGATCACCTATCAGCCGAACGGTAGCTGCATCGGCCTGACCGACCGGAGCGGGCACCGGTTGAACGGAAAAGAGGCGGAGTTCTTCATCGCGCGATCGGAGGACGGCGCGGAAAATCCGGGCAGCCAATCAAGACCAGACGGGCAGGGGAGGGGCGTGGCACCCGGAGGCGCGGGGGCATTCCCACTCGGCCGGCAGCTCTGACCCGCGGGTAGGGCTGAAAGGAAAGCAGGCTTTCTGATTTGTGATCCCTCAAGGGGTCGAGAAAGCAATCCCGGATGCGCTGGCAAGAACGTCAGGCACCGGCCAATCCAAGAAGGAACTATCCCATGTTCGCAGGAACCCTCACCCGCAATGTCGAGCCCGCAGCCGCCGAGTACACCGGCATGATCCACTCGACGCGCTTTGACATCGCCATCCAGCTCGAGGCACGGGCCAAGATGTCCGAACGCAGCCCGGATTTTGACGTGACGGCAATCAACAGGTCGGGCCGCAAGGTGCGCATCGGCACGGCCTGGAACGAGACCGGCAATACCAGCGGCAACCCCTACATCTCGATGCAGATCGATGTCGGCCGCGGCCCGTTCCGGGTCAACGCGGTGCAGACGAAAGAGGCGCGCGCGGCCCAGAGCGGCGCATTCGAGATCATCCCGCTGGTCTCGAACGGCCTGATGAAATCCGGCTCGATCTCGGGCGAGCTCACCGCCATGGACGCGGACAACGCCTTCACCGGCTACATCGCCAACATGATGTTCGATCTGGAGTTCATGCTGATCGAGAACAGCTACAAATCCGAGGAGACCCACCCGGATTACCGGATCGAGGTCAGCTCGCCCCGGGGCACACCGATCCGCGTCGGCTCGGCGTGGATGGCCAAAAGCAGCCGCACGGGCAATGACTACCTGTCACTGCTGATCAACACGCCCGATGGCGACCTGCGCGTCAACGCCGTGCAGAACGAAGAACAGCGCGGTGGGCAGACCTTCTCGATCATCCCGTTCATCGACAGCGGTGAGCAGCCGCAGGATGCAGGCGCGGGGCTCTCGCTGGTCGCCTAATTGGCACGCGAGGGGGAGACGATCTGAACCCAAAGGGGAGCCGTGGGACCGCGGTTCCCCTTTTGCTGTGTTTGTTTCAATAGAGCGATCGAACTGCCATTTCATGTGGCGGTCCGATGTAGATGCGATGCCTAGATTGGGAGGGCTGCGCGGGGTCTCCAATACAGTCAGACTTGTACAACCGCTTGTGCGGCAATCAAGGCGTCAACAGCAACTTGAACCTCGGCATAGAGCTCGGTGTCCGACTCTTCCGCATCGATTTCCACAATCAATGCATAGCGCACAGAAGGCAAACCTTCAGCGAGAAGCTTTTTCGATTTCCACCATCCAGTGACAGGGTGAACAACCAGCAAGTTGCGCCGCGCCAGATCCGAAGCCTTGCACGTCAGTTGATCGATATGCAGCGAGCCGACATGGCGCCGATTGCTACCGTAGTCCCAAAGATTGTCAATGAGCGTTTAAAAGTGACCCGGTTTCAGCGTTTAATTTTGACCCGCCTATTGGGTGACAAAGCCCCCAGGCGGACCGCCCTCATATAGCGAGTCCGTCTGGGGGCTTTGCTTGCGACGTGGCTATTTTTCTCTGCGACTTTTGCTCTGAGCGAAGCGATATGACGTGTTGCCCGTTTCGATGATGGCACAGTGGTGCGTGACGCGATCCAAGAGCGCAGTTGTCATCTTGGCATCACCGAAGACAGCGACCCATTCCCCGAACTCCAAGTTGGTGGTGATGATGACGCTGGTTTTCTCGTAGAGCTTGCTGATCAGGTGGAACAGCAACGCGCCGCCGGATTTCGGGAACGGGATGTAGCCTAACTCGTCGATGATGACGCAATCCAGGGCAGACAGCTGCCGGATGATCTTCCCGGCATTGCCGTCGGCCTGTTCCTTGATCAGGGCATTGATCAGATCGACCGCGTTGAAGAAGCGGACCTTCTTGCCGTTGTTAATCAATGTGGTTCCAAGCGCGATGGCGATGTGAGTTTTGCCTGTCCCGGTTCCGCCGACCAGGATGAGGTTGTGCGCCTCTTCGGTGAACTGACCCGAGCAGAAGGGTTCGATCTGGGCCTTACTCACCGCGGCCGCGCCGTAATCGAAGGTGGCGAAGTCCTTATGATGGGGGAACTTCGCGATGCGCATTTGATACTGGATGGAACGCACTCGCCGCTCTACAGTTTCCGCGTCGATCAGTTGCTTTATCGCTGTGGTCAGACTTGGTGGCTTGCGCGCGGACAGCAAATCATGGGCGCAAGCTGCCATTCCATGCAGCCTCAAGGCGGTGAGTTGGTCGATGAGAGCGTTCATGCGGCAGCCTCCTCGGCCGAGCAGAGCGCCTCATAGCGCTTGCAGTCGGCCTCGGGCCGCACGGTCAGCTGCGGATAGACATTACCCTCATTCAACGGCGTGATGATTGGCTCCACCAACTGGTTGATCAAATTGGTGATGGCAGGAAGGCGCAACGTGTTTTGTTCAACTGCCAGTTCGCAGGCCGTCTCCACCACCTCGATTCCGTGGTCCTGGGCCAGCAGAAGCAGATCGACGAACTCCCGGTCCCCGCCTTTGCCAGCCATGTAATGCTCCCTGATCCGATGCATGGCCTCAGGCAGTTGCCAGTCCACAAAAGGGGCGCCGTCGCGCAGAGCGCCGGGCTTGCGATCCAGTAGAGGAACATAATGCCAAGGCTCAAAGTAGCTGACGTTGCGGGTGAAGCGACGCTTGTGCTCGGCAATAACGTCCTGGCCTGACACCAGCACGATCCGGCTCGCATAGGCGCGCAAGGAGACATGCTGGCCTGCAAACCGGGAAGGCACGCTATAGCGATTGCTGGCATATTGAACCAGGCAGGTGGAACGGACCCGCACCGTCTTTTCCACATAACCATCAAAAGCCCGCCCCAGGGGGCGCAGCTCGGCGCGCTCATCTTCAAAAACCTCCGCAATCGTGCGGGACGATTGATCAGGATGGGCGCGGCTTGCCAATTCCTCGCAGCGCAGACGCAACCAGTTGTTCAGCCCATCCAGATCATCAAAAGCTGGCATGGGAACAAACAATCGGCCTCGTAAAAAATGGACCTGGTTCTCCACCTGACCTTTCTCCCAACCCGACGCGGGGGTGCAGGCAACCGGCTCCATCACATAATGGTTCATCAACGCCAAGAACCGCGGATGGAACACCCGGTCCTTCGAGCGGGAGACATAGGTCACCATCGTTTTGGGATTGTCGATGATCACCCGTCGCGGAACCCCGCCGTAGAAGGACAGCGCCCGTACAAAAGCATCCAACACCATCTCTTGGCTCTCGCCGGGATAGGCTACGATAAGAGGTTTGCGACTATGGCACAGGCGGAAGTGAGCAACCTTTACCTTCTGCTCGACACCACCGAGAATAACGCGCTCTTCGCTCCAGTCAAACTGGAGCGCATCACCGGCAGCAAAATGCAGGGGGATAAACGCCTCTCCCGATCCAGCATCGGCACGTTTGAGGTCTCGGATAAATCGCTGAACCGGAGAATAGGACCCAGTATACCCTTCCGAGACGAGCTGTTCGTAAAGCTTCGTGGCCGTCCGCCGCTCCCGGCGCGGGCGCTTGTGATCCTGCTCGAAAAGCTCTTGCAGCCGCGCGTCAAATCCATCGCACAGCTTATGCCGGGTCGGTGGCGCTTGCCGTTGATAGCTCGGTGGACTGTCGTCCTTCAGATACTTCTTCACCGTGTTCCGCGACAAACCGGTTGCCCGCGCCACAGATCGGATGCTGCGACCCTCAACCAATATCCAACGACGGATCTTCGATACACTTTCCATCAATATCACCTGCTCATTCCTCCGCGCTATTCAGCGCGGATGCTAACGTGGCAGGTGGGTCAATTTTGCACGCTCATAACCCACCCAAGTGGGTCAATTTCGCACGCCGATTCACAGCCTAAAACGCTAAATCAGCCACAGAGCGGCTATGAGAACAGCGCCTCCGCACCATTGCGCAAAGACGAAACGGCGGAACACCGGATCGTCCCGGAACGTCATTACACCTTCGCGCAAATAGGCCATGAAGCTTGTGGCCGCTTTTGAAGGTGCTTTCTGCTCAGGCTCTCCCATTGCAGTGAAAATGAGGGACGAGAGCAACATCAGGAGCGCTGCAATCCCAAGCACCGCAGCATAGGAAATCGGAAAATCAAGCGTTCGCAGAAGCCTGTCCGCCACCACAGCTATAAGAAGTGCTACGAGGCCGCCGCCGAAAAAACGGACCGAGAGCATCCGGCTCCGGCGTTCCGACGAAACGGACCGCGCAACAATGTCATTGTAAGGAACGCCCACGATCCCGCTAAGGAAAGCGTAGAGAACCCAAAGCCCAAGGGTCGCAGCACCAAGCGCGGCATCACTCCAACCAGCGACCGCGCCGGTCCACAGAACGATTGCGAGCAGAGCAATAGCAGCGGTCCTTCCGAACGCGCCCACGATGTAGAATGGCATTGAGGACGCACCGCGACCGGCGAGATAGCCGACGAAAAGTTGGGGCAGAAGCCAACCGAGCCGCAGAATTGTGGAAACTGCGCCTGCGGCGATAGTGCTGCCTGTCAACTGAAAGACCAGCGCAGACATGACTGTTCCACTGTCCACCGCAGCCGAACCAGCCTGGAATGCAGTGCCTGCGCCTGCCACATGCCAGAAGCGGCGGCGGGGGGTCATGTCCCACTCCAATCCACAGGCTCAACAAACAATCCAAACCATATCGACCAGATACCGAGGCCAACAAAGATCACGCCCAGCAACCAGCGTCGAGGCCGCAGCCATACGGCAACCCGGTCGAGGGGGCGTGCAAGACCAGGGATAACGGAGAGCGGGATCAACGGGAGCGACAGCGCAAGAGCGAAGACTGCCATCATCAAAAAAACCCATACTGGCTGATCCAATCGCTGTTGCCGTGCCCATAAGTCCAAAAAGGATCGGCGCAGCACAAGCTGGTATGTTCAGTCCGAACGCCAGCCCTTGAAGCATCGGGCTTGAGGCCATTTTCCAGCGATCCGGCGCGACCCCGATGCGGTGACGCATTGGTTTGTCCCAACCCGCAAGGATCGTTACCCCAAGGCCAAGATAGATCGCACCGAAAATGAGCCATGCGCCTGTCTGCAACCCGATAAGGCGCTGACCAAGCACAACGATCATACCGCCAAACCCGCCCATGACGGCGAGCCTTGCCAAAAGAAAGATTAACGCTGCGCTGAGCCGCTGACCCATCGGTCGGGTCCTCTGACTTCCCAGAAACAGCATATGGGCACCGATTGTGCAGGGTTCGACAAAACCGAGCAAGCCGAGGCCAAATGCAAGCAGCAGCGTTTGATCAGTGATGTCCATAAGTATCTTTTATTGCACTGAATATTTAGCGCTTATTCTGGACCCTCCGCCGACTGGAGGGATCTCAAGCTGGCGGAAATTGCTGTTGAGCGGTTTCTCCGCGTTCCAGTGTCATGCCCGCAGTTTGCTGTGAAATCGGCCAGCTGCAGCAGCTAAGTCCCTTGTCGATCCACCCGGATCAACAACAATCGTTCCGGAATGGACCAACAGAAGCACGCCGCGAATGGCGAGTTCTGTCAAGAACCAGTTCACGTCACGTTCTGACAATCCCAAGCATTCTGGTACCGTCACAACGACCTTATCCCCTTGATTTACCGACAGCAGCAGTTGCTCTCGTTGGATGAGATGCTTTCGAGGACGCGTAGTTTGCCCTTCAAACTGGTCACACCTAACCTGTTCAATTACCCCATGCAGCGAAATTTCTTGTCGCTGTCGTTTGGCGGACGGCCTACCTTGGGCGGAAAGGATATATCCCCACGTAGCGTCGGATTTCGAAAACTTTGGGTCCATTTAAGGTCTTCCTCCTCTTAATCGTTCTTAGAAGCGGGAGGACTAGATCACGATCCAGCTTGCCGATTGATTGGCTCCGGCTAAGCTCACCCCTCTCCGCGGAACCATCTTCTTATCTGACCTAGTAGGCCAGATTCACAGAGCCAAACGCGACTATGCGCCGGCTTCGAACCTCGTGAGATTGAGGTCTCGGCCCTAGCTTGCTTGTCTCTTGCAGACGCTGCTGAAGCAGGACGTGCATCCGTTTCAGATCGCTTTCGCTCAGCTTGCCTTCGCCGACAAGGGCAATCATCTCGTCATGATCAGCCAGTGTCTTGGTTAACATGGTTTTTCTCGTCTTCTTCCGGCTTGCCGTGACCGTAAAGGTCGGCGTTCTCATGGGCTCGGTCTTCGTGCTCAAATTCCAAACTCGAATGACCGATGCTAAAATCGTCCTTCAGACGGTCCTTGATTGCCGTCTTGATTTTTTCGATTTGACGCCAGCCGTCCGCTGTCAGCACGACGTGGCAGTCCAAAGCCGCTTCGTGCTCCTGCATCTGCCACAGATGCACGTGATGAACTTCCGCCACGCCATCCACACGCCGCATCGCCTCAACGACGGCTTCATTATCGATGTCCGGCGGACTGCCGAGCATCAGCGTCCGAATCGGACCGCCGATCTCGGTGAAGGCGAGGTAAAGGATGTAGAGAGCGATGCCGATGGTGATCGCCGGGTCAACCCATCGCATGTCGTAGAGTAGGATAAGCGAGCCGCCGATGATGACCGCGACAGAGGCCAAAGCGTCCGATAGGTTGTGCAGGAAGAGCGCACGGATGTTCGCACTGCCCTTCTGCATCGAATAGGTGAGCACCGCCGTCAACGTGTCGACGACTAGTGCCACACCGCCTAGGATCACCACCGTCCAACCCTGTACCTCGGGCGGGTCGATCATGCGCATGCCACCCTCGTAGATCAGGTAGAAGCCGATCAGGATAAGGGTCGTGTAGTTGATGAGCGCTGCGACAATTTCTATCCGCCCATAGCCGAAGGTCATGCGCGCGTCCGCAGGCCGCCGCGCGATTTTCCGAGCGGCAAAGGCGATCACCAACGATGCCATATCCGAGAAATTGTGCAGAGCATCCGCGATCAGTGCGAGGCTGCCGGATAGGATGCCGCCGACAATCTGCGCGACGGTCAGAAGACCGTTGGCCCAGATGGAGATGGAGACTCGACGGTCGCCGGACTCGGGGTCGATATGGGCGTGATCGTGGGCCATCAGGCAATTTCCTATCTGTTCGGCAGATCAAAACGCGGTCAAGCGCCGCGTTTTGACTTCCTTTCAACATGTGCAGCCAGACCGGACTTATTCGCAACAAGTTCGGTCACTCGGGATCCCATGCGCCATTGGGTCAGCAGCAGCCAGAACTCTTCTCTGGCTGCGACACTTCCTGCACCAATTCGGCTGTTTCCGCGCCGTCGGCTTCCCGTGCCACGTCCGCTTGAGCCACGATCCCACAGCATTTGCCGCTTTCGTCTGTAACCACGCTGCGGCGCACCTGTTTTTCTTCCATCTTGCTGCAACAGCTTTTAACGTCCTCATCAGGTGAGACTGTCAGGAGGTCATCCGACATGACGTCAGAAACCGGCGTGTCGGCTGCCTTTCCCTCTGCGACGGCACCACAGCAGATGTCGCGGTCCGTAATGATGCCGACCGGCTCACCGGCGTCATTGATCACGGGAATCGCGCCGACCGACTTTTCATCCATCAGCTTTGCGGCCTCCTGAATCGTAGTGTCGGTACTACAACATGTTGGATTGCTGGTCATGATTTCGTGAACTTGCATGATCTTACTCCTTGTTTTGGTTACTAGCGTGGAAACCGAAAGACGGGTGTTCAAGTTCCTTTCATTGCGCTGAGCAGCGAGTTTCCGCGCAAGCGGTGCAGCAGCCACAATTTGGATTTTTCAATACTTGGAGTGCTGGTTTCTCGTCGGATCGCTTCCAAGGAAATGTAGTTGCTACGGTCACTGTAGCTTCAAGCCCCGATTTCAGGCGATGTCCTCACTTGCCTTACCGTCATCGTGCACCGCCTTGTGGTGTTCACCATGTGCGTCTCTCAGGATTCCGACTCCACCCCAGGCCGCGATACCGGCGACGATCACGCCCACGACAAGGTCCGGCCAGTTAGTTCCGAGCCAGGCCACGACCCCGCCTCCGACGACGATTCCGAGATTAGCCGCGAAGTCGTTCCAGCTGAACGTATTCGCCGCTCGGATGTTTACGTCCGGATCGCGAATCCGCGCCAACAGCCAGACGCAAAGCGCGTTGATGGCCGCCGCTATCAGCGCCATGACAATCATGATTGTGCCAAGAGGATCCGATCCGTCGACGTAGCGGCGCCAGGCGTCATAAAGGATGCCAAGGGCGAAGAGGATCAGTAGGCCGCCCGAAACATTCGCCGCTCCGCGTTTCCACTTAGCGGAACGGGACAGCGCAAGGAGGCTAATCGCGTAGACGAAACTGTCCGACAGGTTGTCGAGGCCATTGGCGATAAGCGCACTTGAATCGCCGAATGCACCCGATGCGAAGAAAGCGACTGCCAGCCCGATGTTGAGACCCAGGACGATCCAGAGTGTGCTTCTTTCCGATGCGTCCTGCCGCTGTACCATTCGCGAAGTCCAAAAATACTAATTTCAGTTCAACAAGAACGCGCAAGCGGTTATTTGGTTCCCAATCTGCATCTAGGCGATGTCGCCGTTCCGCAACGACGGTTCAGGCTCCGCCTTTTGATGTGTTGTCACGAAACGGAAGCTGGCATTGCAAGACCGTGACATCTGTACCTATTCCATTGGACTTGCGAACTACTGACGCTGTCGCACCCTAAGGGTCTTTGGAGCGCTCCGGCCACTTTACTTGCGCCTGCGCACGTGAGGTTGTTCAGCGTACCAGGCGGCAACTGCTGCAATTTGATTATCGCTCATGTTTTGCACGATTTCGGACATAATGTGTGAATATACAGTGCCGCCCCGCTTCCTCTGTTGCCAAAGGCTGAGTTGCTCCGAAAGATACCATTCGGGCTGGCCCTCAAGATAGGGGTAATAGGGGTTATTTCCCCGCGCTAACCGGCCGTGGCAGCTTTGGCAGGCAGGAATTTTTAACGGTCTGACTCCCTCGACAGCGATGCGTCTTCCAAATTCGAGCAATCCTTCCCTTGGAGTGACGAGACCCGCGGGCGCTGCTGTCGGGGTCATGGGATTAGAAACATCATCTTCTCTTTCCAGGATTCCGGCTTCGTCCTGCCAGGAGGACAACGGCGGTACGAATGGTTCTGGACTTCTGGCAACGAGAGGGCTGTCCACGGCATTGCTATCGGTGGGAAGGTCAGTGGTTGCGCTTCGAAACTCCGCTCCGGAACCTGCGACTGTTGCCAGAGCCGGATTCGGTTGCTCCGAGAAATAGCGCGCAAGCGCTTCAAGCACCTTCGGTTCATAGCGGCTCGCGGGGAGCTCCATGAAGCCGCTTCGTCGCTTTCCGAGTGCGAACGCGCGCAGCGTGGCATATAGATACGGCGCGGGCTGACCGGCGATGGCAGGAAATGCGTTCTCCGCCTCTTCGTCTACTTGACCCAAGCCATCGCGTCCGTGGCAAAGGGCACAATCCGCGAGCGCGTTTTCAACAACGCCGTCTGGTGCAGCGGCGGATTCGGCGCCTTGCGCGAAATCAATGCCCGTCGGCTCACCGCGCAAGGCCAACTCGGCGTACTGGCCTAGCGTCATGCCGGGAAGTGCCCGCAAGAAGGCGACCTGTGCCCAGACCTCATCGTCGCGATCTTGCGTTGGCCAAGCAGGCATGCCCGAATACTTTATCCCGTACTTGACGATCCAGAACAACTCCTCGTCGCTCCATTCAGAGACTTTTTCCTCGAGACGAGGCGGGCTCGGAGTCATCGCCTGAACTACTGGAGATTGCGGGACACCTGGGGCGCCGTGACATATGGAGCAGGCCGTCGCATAGTGGGCGGCCGAGCGAAGAACCAATGTGGGGTCATCGAGGTCGAGACCCTCCGGCTTTGAGACAAGCAACGACTGGCTCTCGACCGCATTCTCCATTGTCCAGCCGAGAAACCAGCGCGTCACGCTCCAGTGGCCGGATGAGGCGGCGATCGAAACCAGTCCCGACCAACTGATCAGGAGCGCCCCCGCGATGCCGAGGCCAACGATTCCGGCCATCCATTTCCAGGTCAGAACGAGCTTTAGCCGCATGAAGCTGCATCCCAACTGTGCGATAATGAGCGATAAGGTCTGCAGTTCATCTACAGTCTCCAATGACCAGAATGGGCATGGTTTCGAAGACTACCGCAGCGAATGAAAGTCCGGCCAAAAGCAGCGTGGAGAATTCGAGAAAGCTTTCACGCCCTTCCGGCGTGTCTTGGTCATTCCGGAAACCCCCGCCTCCGGTTAGCCATTCGTGCCATGCGCGGCGAATTACGAGTGCAATCAGGCAAAGCGAGACGAGCGTCACGAAACCGATAGCAACGCGTGTGCTTCCGATCGATTCGAAAATATCGGCATTTGGGGCACACCGAAAGGCTGCGAGAAAGTAGCTGAAGAGAAAGTGAATTCCCCAAATCACTGGTGCTGCGATCAGTGTCCAAAGATTGTCCTTTGTTCTGCCAAATATCTGCATGGCCGATCTCACATCAACATCGGAAAATACGCGAGCGTCGCCACAGTGACCAGAGCGGTACCTCCGGCAAAATGCCAATATAGCGCCACGTTCGAGATATCGATATCGTATTCGGGGGTCATCCGGTCGGCATAGGAACGAGCCAAGCAGTAGCCGAGCATCAGGCCGCCCACCCCACCGTGGACGGCTGTCCAGATTGCTAACACCCAAACAGTCGCCGGATAGACGTGGGCGGACGGGTCGAGGCCGTTGGTGAACGGTCCCCAAAGCAGTGTCGCGCTGGCAGCGAGCGAGGCCACGCTGCCGGCAGCCATTAGGCCACGTGCCGGTCCGACCCGTCCAGCGCGGTTCAATATCCGTGCGAAGAGGGCTGCCGTCCAAGCGCTCGCGAACAGCAGGAGTGCGATGCTTGGCCAGAACACACCAGGTCCGACCGCTGTCGGTGGTGGAAAATCGGCATGGATAGTGAAGAAGTAGAAGTATCCGAAGATCAGGCCGACGAAGGCCGTGGCGTCGCCCGTCATGGTGATAAACATCGCCCACCAGCCAATCGAATCCGGACCCGACTTGTAGAGTGGCAGTTTCAGGCCGAGGCCGACATCCTTTTCGGCTTTCTCAGGAATCTGGGCGGTGCCGCGCCAGAGCCAAATAATAATAGACGCGATGGACAGGACCATCGCGGTAATGGTGAGGGTCCACCAGTGGAACGTGGCGAAGATGAACACTGCGCCGGTCATGATGGCTGCGATCATCGGCATGAAGCTGGGGCCAGGTACGCGTAGGCAATGCAATGGTTTGCCGTCGAGAACTGTTGTGACCAAAGTCTCGCGCTTCATCTCCTCGGCGTCGGGCAGGTAGAACCGGCCCTTGTCGACATCGTCGACGAAGTTCGGCTGTTCCCAGAGGGGATAGCGAGAAGAGATTATCGGCACCGAGCGCACACCCCAACTCTCTGAGGGCATTCTTGCCAGCCACTCCAGCGTGCCGGCGGTCCACGGATTTCGCTTGGCGTATGGCTCCCTGCTGCGGGGCCGAATCACGTCCCAGACGATCACCAACACACCGGAGGCGAACACGAAGGCGCCGACCGAGGAGACCAGATTTGATATGCCAACGCCAAGTGCCTCCGGGTAGGTCCAGACGCGGCGTGGCATTCCCATTAGTCCAGCCCAGTGCATCGGCAAGAATGCGACATTGAAGCCCACGAACATCAGCCAGAACGCGATCCGGCCCAGCCGATCCGATAGCTTCCGCGCGCCGATGATCGGCCAGTAATAGTAAACTCCGGCCATCAAGGGGAACAGCATCCCCCCGATCAGCACATAGTGCAGGTGAGCAACCACGAAGTAGGTGTCGTGGGCCTGCCAATCAAAAGGCGCCAACGCCACCATGACGCCAGTCAACCCACCGATGACAAAGGTGGCGAGCGCTCCCGCGACAAAGAGCATCGGAACGGAAAAGATCACGCGGCCGGTCAGGAGCGTTGCCAAAAACACAAAAATCTGCACACCGGTCGGAATCGCAACTGCCTCTGAGGCGGCTGAGAAGAAACCGAGCGAGATCGCAGGGAGGCCCGTGGTGTACATGTGGTGCACCCAGAGCCCGAAGGAGATGAAACCGGTGCCCACGGCCGCGAGCACGATCCACGAATAGCCGAGGATCGGACGCTGGGCGAAGGTCGGCACGATCATCGCAACCAGCGCGATTGCCGGGAGAAAGACAATGTAGACCTCCGGATGGCCGAAGATCCAAAACAGGTGCTGCCAGAGGACAGGATCGCCGCCGCGGCTAGGGTCGAAAAATGGCCAATCGAACATCCGCTCGAGCTCAAAAAGGATGTCACCTGCGATCAGTGGCGGGAAAGCGAAGAGGATCATACCGGCAACGACGAGTACGTACCAGGCGTAGAGCGGCATCAGGTTTAGCCGCATGCCGGGCGGGCGGCATTTCAGCGTTCCCACGATCAATTCAACCGCCGCGGCAAGCGAGGCAATCTCGATGAACGACAGACCCAGCAGCCAGATGTCCGGGCCATAGCCCGGCGTGTACCGCTCGTCCGTAGTGAGTGGCGGGTACATGAACCAGCCTGCGTTCGGCGCGGCATCGAAGAAAATGGATCCTGCGACGAACACGCCGCCGATCATGAAACACCAGAATCCGAATGCCGACAGGCGAGGAAAGGGCAAATCACGAGCGCCAAGCATTTCAGGAAGCAGAATTATGGCCACTGCCTCGAAGATCGGAACGGCGAAAAGAAACATCATCACCGTGCCGTGAAGGGTATAAACCTGATTGTAGAAGGTTGCCGTGAGAAAGTCGTTCTCTGGCACCGCGAGCTGCACCCGCATTGTCAGCGCCAATACTCCAGCGAATAACATGAACCCGAATGCCGCAGCCGTGTACCAGATACCGACCTCAGTGTTGTTCACCGCCGACCAGTAGCGCCAACCTTTTGGTGCAGCCCAGACCTTGCGGAGCCGCTCCTCCTGGCCGCGACGAACCTCCTCGTCCTCCTGATCCGGTCCATCTGCTGCGGTGTTCTCGCGTTCGGTCATTCCAGACTCCCTAGCCAAGCAGCAATTTGAGCGATCTCGTCTTTCGGCAGCATGCCAAAGGCCGGCATCTCGATGCCTGGCTTGAAATGGTCCGGCGAGGCAACGAAGTCGGCGATATTCTCGACAGTGGTTGGAACAATGCCAGCTCCAATCGTACGTCGGCTGGCGAGGTGCGTAAGGTCGGGCCCTACTACCCCGTCGGGCGGTGTGCCCCGGATCGCATGGCAGGCTGCACATCCGTTCCGAATGAATAGATCGAGGCCCTCGCTCTCGGGCACTGCTGCAGGCTGGGCCTGCGCCCTCACATACTCCGTGAATTCGGTTTCAGGCACCACGACCACACGAAAACCCATTTGCGCGTGAGCCGTACCACAGAACTCCGCACAAGCACCGTTGAAGACGCCGACTTCTGTCGGTTCGAGGATGAGCCGATTCACCCGTCCGGGTATCGCGTCCATCTTGCCCGCAAGCGGCGGCACCCAAAACGAATGGATAACGTCCGGGCTGCCGAGGAGAATTTCCGTACGTTTCCCCAGCGGGATCCAGATCTCGTTGGCGCTAGGGACCCCGCCTATCGGGAGGTTGCGCACCACGCCGGGTTCGCCCTCGACGCCGTAGGCGACGCGCCACCAGAATCGTTCACCCGAGACGGCGATGGTAGGGCCGTCACCGGGGGGCGCAGATCAGGCATCATCCTGAGCCCCCAGAACAGCAGCATCGCCAGCACGACGGTCGGAAAGACGCATCCTCCCCAGATGATGAGCCGTAGGCCGGCTTTTTCGCTGTGTTGTCCGGGCCGCGTCTTTGTAGCGTAGTAACCGATGGCGACAACGACAGCCCAGATCGCCACGGCGCCAATAAGCATTACCCAAAAAAGTGTGAGAACCCGCGCAGCCTCAGCACCGGCCGCGTCGAACGCAGATTGAGGACCTTCGCAAGCGGAAAGTGCGAAGATCGCTGGAAATGTTCTGCTCGTTCGAAATTTCTTCATCAAGTGGGACCCTTGCGCGTGGCCTTCGAGCCGAATCCGTTTGGCGTCATTCCGGTTTTTTCCGATACCCCCAGCCAGACGCCCACTAGAATGACTGTCGCCACGACGTACATCATGGAACCGACCGTCATCATCAGCAGTCCGGCCAGCTGCTGGTCTTCGAGCGGCGACAAGCCCCAAGCCATGGAGCGGATACCGTAGCTCGTATAGAACGCTTCTGGAGCGAAAGCGAGCAAGGCTCCGGTGATCAGTGAGAACTTAAAGGTAATCAGCAGTCCCAGAACGCCGGCGCCCGGTCCGCTACTGTGCTTGCGTGTTATCGCTGTCCAGAAGACTAATGCAGAAGCAAAGATCGAGCCGTGCATGATCGAATGCACGAGGTCGTTTTCCAGGGAAACGGCAATCGCTGGTGGCGCGTGCCATAAGATAAACACGACCAGTTGCTGAAGGGATGCGATGCTGGTTGCGGTGAGCCAGTTCCATCCCGTTCGCCAGGCCTCAGATGAGGCGAGTGACGCGAGCCCCCTTTGCCATGTCCTTGGCAACGTGCGCATCATAGTCGGAACAGGATGGCCCAGCACAAGGAATGGCGCTGCCAGCCCCATCAAGACGATGTGCTGGCCCATGTGAGCAGCGAAGAGACTTTCGCCCAACGCATCGAGAGGCCACACTAAGGCTGCAATCAGGGCCAGTATGCCTATGCAGAACGAACCCGTCTGCCAAGTTCGGACGCCGCGGCCTAGGCCGGCCTTCGTCCATGCAAGAAGAACGCCCCGTGAGTACAATGCCACGACACTTGCTAAAGGCAAAATGACGGAAGGCGGTAGAGACCAGGTTGTCCAGAAGTCATGGGGCTCTAGAGGTGCGCCGTCGGTGTGGGCGCGAAGCGACGTTGCGGTAAGAGCGACTACGATTGAGACAGATAGAATGAGCCACCTTTGGGACGGCGATGGCAAAGTGGTCTGGGGAGGTTGATGTCCTGCAATGTGCAGCATACACAATCTTTCTACATCTCCGTCTCATCCAATATCGGCGGGTCCTGACTTGCACCTGTCGCCATGCGATCAGATTAACTGGCTGATCCGTCACACGCGGGCCGATGAAAAAACATGCGGTATTCCTTTTGAACGAGAGGCGTTCGCGTTACGCGGCTTCGAGAGGCGCAGGTAGTCGGTCTTTCCAACCTTTGTGCAACATAGTTCCTCTAGCTGCTATAGGTTCAAGCGAATTCGACACCCGGCAGAGCGGCGCAATACGATAGAGCACAAATACGAACCCAACCGGCAACCTCTTCAATGATCCCGACACCGGAGATTTCGAACATTCAATACGTCCCTTGTCTGCGCCAATGTTTGTCGCCCGTCGTATCGCCCAGAGGCCAGCCGCGACAAGTCAGCTTTTAGCGTTCAGCAACGGAGATCGGAACCTGCGGCGATTTTCCGGGACTGGAAGATGGGATCCCAGTCTGCACAAGATGACTTCGTCGCCAAAGATGCGCGCGAACTCAGAGCCGTGCCCAGACCGACCAGACACGGCTGCCCGATTCTTTTCAGTCAGTCCGCGTACCACATGCGCGACAAGTTGGCCTTGGCCTTGAGCACGCGGTCGAAGGCCGGGGTCTTGCCCTCTGCATCATGAAGAGCGCGCGCAGCGACATCGAGATCATGCAAGTTGAACAACAGTGTCTGTCTCTTTGACGCGAAGAGCGGTCACACCCCACGCGGCGCGGCAAGAGCGCCGCGATCGGATAGACAAACGCAACGGGCATCTTAGCCGCCGATCTCTTCATGGTTTGTCAGGCATTCGGAGTGGTCTCTCAACACCTCTAACACACGGCAGTCAGCGGTCTGCCCGCCACTGCACTCATGCACCATACGTTTCAATTCCGTGCGCAGCGCCTCCAGGCGAGCCAGTCGATGCTCAACTTGCTTAAGCTGCCGGCGGGCAATCGCATCGGCCTCCGCGCAAGATTTTCCCGGGTGATCGCTGAGGTCGAGCAGTTCGCGGATCGCATCCAACGAGAACCCCAGTTGCCGCGCGTGCCGGACGAACGACAGGCGGTCAAGCTCGGCATCACCATATCGTCGCTGGCCGCCTTCAGTTCTGCCGGGTTCTGGCATGAGCCCGATCTGCTCATAATACCGGACTGTCTGCACTTTTGTACCGGTCTTTTTTGCAAGCGTCCCAATGGTCAACATTTCAGGCCCTCCACATTAGCTACAGAGGGTGTAGCTTTAAGTGGCAGACATCACAAGATTCACCACCTCCTCACAGGTCCGTGATTGCCAGCCAATTAGCGACAATCGCGCTTGAACCTACAGCTGCTAGAAGTTGTAGACACCTCCAAAATATAGAATCAAGTTCGGGCGTAGCGGTGTGAGGCTTCCAGGTTTTCAGAAGGTATCGAAGGTGTTGGCGGGCGTGGCGGCGTTCGTTCTCATCTGGCTGTTGCTGTGGGTGGACTACCGTGCCGACCTTGCCCGCACAGAGAGTGAACCACCGTTTTTTGCTGATTTCGAACTGACCGATCATCGCGGGATGGTCCAAACGGAGGAAGATTTCAAAGGTCGCTGGATGTTGGTCTTCTTCGGCTTCACCAATTGCCCCGACGTCTGTCCGACAACACTGTCCGAAGTCGCGGCCGTGATGGAGGGCTTGGGCGATGAGGCGGCAATGGTTCAGCCGATTTTCATAACGATCGATCCCGAGCGAGATACGCCGACGGCTTTAGCAGAGTACGTGCCCATGTTCGACGCAGGAATCATCGGGCTGACCGGCACGCCGGAGCAGATCGCCGCAACATCCGAGACTTTCCCAATTTTCTTTGAGCGGATCGAGGAGGCTACTGCGCCGGGTGGATACACGATGGGTCACACGTCACACCTTTTCCTTTTCGACACGCAGGCAGGCTTCGCGGATTCCTGGCCCTATGGCACGCCCGCCGAAGAGATCCTCGCCGATCTGAAAGAGAGGATCTGATCGTCATGCCCCGACTCTCTGGAGAAACAGCCCTTGGCCTAGCGTGGATCATTGCGCTTATCTCATCGCTTGCCGTGCTCTTTATTGGCGAGGTGCTTGGTCAAACGCCTTGCATCCTTTGCTGGTTCCAGCGCGCCTTCATGTTCCCCTTGGCCATCGTTCTTGGGCTCGGGTTGTGGTGGCAGGATTCCCGCGTGGGGCGCTATGGCGTTGCACTGGCGCTTGGGGGGGCGGCGGTGGCGATGTATCACATCGGCCTCTATGTCGGTCTGATCCCCGAGGCGATCCAGCCCTGCACGGCGACTGGCCCCTCTTGTACCGACGACAACCAGTTGGTCTTCGGGATTCCGATTCCGCTGATGGCGCTTGTCGCCTTCACGATTATCGGGGTGCTGTCGGCCCTTTCACTGAAGGAAAAACAAACATGAATCGACGCGGCCTCGTTCTATCCGTTCTGGCTGTTGGTGCCGCAGGTTTTGGCGGCGCGGCTTGGTATGCCACCCGCCCCCAACCCATGGCAGAGGCAGTCCCTGTCGCGCCCGAAGTGAACGATGTGCTGATCCGGTCCTATTCCCCGATCCTTGGCCCCGAAACGGCACCTGTCACGATTGTCGAGTTTTTCGATCCAGCTTGCGAGGCCTGCCGCGCCTTCTATCCCGTGGTCAAGGATATCATGACTGAGCACGGTGGTGCGGTCCGTGTCGTCATTCGATATACTGCCTTTCACGGGAAAGCTTCAGTGGAAGCGATCCGTGTTCTCGAAGCTGCGCGGATGCAGGATGTGTTCGAACCCGTGCTGGAAGCGGTCCTGCGCGAGCAGCCACGATGGGCGTCCCATGGCACTCCAGCACCGGGTTTGATCCTTGAGATTGCCGCAAGCGGTGGTCTGGATGTCGAAGCTGCTCGAACACAGATGCTGGCCCCCGGTGTCGTGGCAGTGCTCAATCAGGACCGCGCTGATGTCGAAGCGGTAGGCGTGCGACAAACGCCCACGTTCTTCGTCAACGCCAAGCCATTAGACCCGTTCGGTGAGGCCGAACTGCGGCGACTGGTCGCTGCAGAAATTGCGGTCAGCCAAAGTTGATGCTCGGATAGATAAAGGAGAATCTGTCATGATAGAGCTACCTTATATCAAGGGCTTGACTCTTTTTTTGCTGCTCTCGGGCATGTCGACTCCGACATTTGCCGGTTCGGAGGACGTCATCGTAGTAAACGCGTGGTCCCGTGCTTCGATTGGTATAAACCGACCGGGCGCGGCATATTTCACTATACATAACGCAAATGAAGACACAGTCACGCTGACCGGACTTACAACACCACTGGCCACGATGCCCGAGATCCATGAGACGAAAACCAACGCTGCAGGCGTCAGTTCAATGTCACCTGCAGGCGACATCACGATTGGGCCGGGCGAAAGCGTGGCATTGGAGCCGGGCGGGCTGCACGCCATGCTCATGAAGCTGCAAGACCCGATGATCGAAGGCGAGACCTTCCCGCTGACACTGACTTTCTCGGACGGTGGCGAAGTGACTGTTGAGGTCCCAATTCTGGGGATCGCCGCGCGCGGGCCGGAAAGCTGATGAAGCGTCGGCAATTGTTCCAATACGGTGCAGGCGCTCTGGCTATGATGCTTGGTATCGGCTGGTGGCGCGTGGATGGTCCCGGCGCTCCGAAACCTACTGGCCAAAGGCCGCTCCCCCTAACGGTGATGGATTTCCGACTGACCGATCACGAAGGCCATGAAGTGGGCCCAGAAACCCTGATCGGACGGCCGACCATGGTGTTCTTCGGGTTCACCTACTGCCCGGATGTCTGCCCCACGACGTTATCGGATATCTCAGGCTGGCTTGAAGATCTCGGAGACGAAGCCGCGCAGATGAACGTGGTCTTCATCACGGTCGATCCGGCGCGTGACACGGTCGAGGCCATGGCCGAATATGTCGGCTATTTTCATCCGGCCATTCGGGGTTGGACCGGAACGGAAAACCAGATTACCCGCGCTACAGAAGGGTTTCGGGCTTCGTATGAGCGCGTCCCGACCGAGGGAGGTGACTACACGATGAACCATACGGCAAGCATATTCCTTTTTGGCGCCAACGGTGAGTTCGTCACCATGATTGACCACCACGAGCCAAGAGAATTCGCAGTACCGAAGATCCGACGTGCGTTGACAGAAGATGTAGAGATCACAACATGAGAATAAGAGTTGCCTCGGTGGCCCTGGTTGGCGCCTTTTCGATGACTGCCATCGCCACCTTAGAGTGGTGGTCCAAAGAACCGGTGCCCCAATCGATTGCCGAAGCAACGCAATGGGCGCCTGCTGCAGTTTTGGAACCGCGACTTGCTGATAGCGTCATGACAGTTCCCAAAACCACACAAGTCGACGGAGCGCGCAAAATCCTAAACGTCCCTCTCTTGCAGCCTGACGTCACCGAAACCGCCTTGCCAGAAATTGAACCGCCCTTGGTGACTTGGACGCGTCAAATCGCGTCGGGTGAGACGTTGGATGCAGTTTTAGCGAACGCCGGCGTTGCCGCACCCGCCCGTGCGGAGATCGCTCTCGCACTTGGAGTGGAATATGATCTGCGCCGATTGCGCCCAGGCCATGAGATCACCGTGATCTCAAACGCGGACGGCAATCCGAAGCGCGTAGAACTGGCCATTGACGATGGAGTGCGGATCGAAACGGTTTTTGGTGAAGAACTTCTTACGCGCGTATTGGAACCAGACCCTGAAGTGGTGATTTTCGCAAGCGAGGCGGTGGTTGAAAGTTCGATCTCCGCAGCGTTGGACAAGGCAAAGATACCTGCACGCTTCGCGGTCGATCTGGCACAGATGCTGGGCGGCACAATCGATTTTCGACGTGAACTCTCCGGGGGTGAGAGGATGCGTCTCCTTTGGCGCGAGGCGCGAGAAGGAAACAAAAGGATTGGCCAGCCCGAGCTTGCCTTTGCCGCATTGGACCTTGCTGGATCGGTCTATGAGATCGTCTGGCCGGATGACGGCAGCGGTCAAGCGACGATCTATGTGGATGGAGAGGTCCTGCGTGTCTTTGCCCAACCGGTGGAAGGAGCGCGGCTGAGTTCCGTCTTCGGCCGTCGCACGCACCCGGTCTATGGGAATGTACGCATGCACACCGGCGTCGACTTTGCTGCGGCCCGCGGTACGCCTGTAAAAGCAACGGCGCCTGGACGCGTGAGCTTCATCGGACGTCGTGGTGGATATGGCCGGGTGGTGGAGATATCGCATGGTTCCGACACCCTGACACGATACGCACATCTCAGCGAGGTGCCGGACACACTCGAACAAGGGCAGCGCGTGATGGCCGGAGACATGATCGGTCGCGTCGGTGCTACCGGCACCGCGACCGGCCCAAATCTGCATTATGAGGTTCTGGTCGATGGTCGCCCGACGGATCCTCTCTCAGACGACCGACTGGTAGAGGCGGCCGACCGGGATGCGGTTGGCCCGGCTGCACTTGAGCGATTGGCTGAGGCTCGCTCGCTACTGGCCGAGAGGCTCACCAGCGAATTTGTACAGACAACAACCGAAAGGCTTTAATCCATGAAACGACTGGCTCCCGCTCTTGCAGTCACGCTGGCCTTGTTTTCCGCGGCGCAAGCTGTCGCCGATGCGATCCAGATTGATGTCCGGAAGACAAACGGCTGCGGCTGTTGTCTGTCTTGGATGAAGCATCTTGAGGAAAGCGGATTCGCGCCGATAGGCGAGGACATGTTCGGGGGATCTCTTGTGCGATTCAAACTCGACACCGGCGTGCCTCAGCGCATGGTATCCTGCCATACGGCTTTGGTCGGCGGCTACGTGATCGAAGGTCATGTACCGGCATCAGACATCCAGCGTTTGTTGGATGAGCGTCCAGATGCAGTGGGGGTGGCGGTGCCGGGTATGCCCTATGGCTCGCCGGGCATGGGACCGGAAGATGATCGCGAGGGCTACGATGTCTTTTTGATCCAGGGCGATGGGTCGACCGAAATCTTTAGCAGCTATTTGGCCGCTGACTGACGTATCGGCGGGAACTCTGCGCTTGGAACCCTTGTCCCCAATAACTCTCGGCTTTCTTGGAAGCCTTGCCGCCGGATCGCTGACAGCGGTCGGGGCGACCCCCGTTCTCTTTGGACGCGTCCCCTCCCGTGCCACGCGCGATTTGCTGCTTGGCTTCGCGGCGGGTGTCATGCTCGCTGCTTCATTCTTTTCGTTGATCATTCCGGCTCTCGACGCAGCCGAAAGACAGTTCGACAACGGTGCTCTCCCGGCAGCCATCGTTTGTGTTGCGATCTTGCTTGGCATGGGGGCGGTCGCTCTGATGAATGAACGACTGCCGCATGAACATTTCAAAACGGGGCGAGAAGGGCCCGCCGCCGCATCTCTGCGCCGCGTCTGGCTCTTCATCATAGCGATCACGATCCACAATTTTCCCGAAGGGCTTGCCGTTGGTGTCGGGTTTGGGGCTGATGGTTTCTCTGGTGGCTTGCCGCTCGCGATTGGCATCGGGCTGCAAAACGCGCCCGAGGGTCTCGCCGTAGCGGTCTCATTGCTTGGTGAGGGGTATTCCAGGCGCCGTGCGTGGGGGGTTGCCGCCCTGACAGGTCTTGTCGAGCCGGTAGGCGGGCTTCTTGGCGCTGGCATCATCGGCATCTCGCAGCCCCTGTTGCCATGGGGCCTCGCCTTCGCCGCCGGGGCGATGCTCTACGTAATCAGCCACGAAATCATTCCCGAAACCCACCGATCCGGCCATCAAAACAGGGCGACTTTCGGTCTCGCGGTCGGCCTCGTGATCATGTTGTTCCTAGATGTATGGCTGGGGTGATGAGATGAAACAGTCCCATTTCCAAGGCTTCATTGCGGCTGGAACTGCTTTTCTTGTTGATCAGGTGACAAAAGCAATCGTCGTCGCTAATGCGACAGATTTGAGCGCCGGAATTCCGGTCTTTCCCAGTTTTAATCTTATTTACTTGCGCAACGATGGCGTGACATTCGGACTGCTTGGTGGAGCACCATGGTGGGGCCTTGCGACCTTGGCCCTAGCCATCTGCGGCTGGTTGACCGTCATGCTGGTACGCACTGACAACCGGGTTGAGGCTATCGCCTATGGTGCGATCATCGGTGGCGCGCTCGGCAACGTCCTCGACCGCATTCGATTTTGGGGTGTGACGGACTTCCTCGATTTCTACGTCGGCTCCACGCATTGGCCCGCCTTCAACATGGCGGATGTGTTCGTGGTCGGTGGCGTGGGGCTGCTGCTCTTAGCACCGTGGTTAGCCGCTAAACTTCAGACTGGCCCATGATGACGGGTTGGCTGCAATTGACTGGCTGCAGCCGTTGCTTTCCCCTGCGATCAGGGATTAGCTTTATGGCGGGCGGTTTAACGGTTTTAACCCTTCCACCGTTCTCATGGATCATCGCTGTTCCAGTCGCCTTCTCAGCACTCTTTCTCGTGCTCATGCAGGTTTCCACCGCGCGCGCCTTCGTCATCGGCTGGATCTTTGGAATGGGCCAGTTCCTGTTTGGAATTTCCTGGATTGCCGAAAGCTTTTACGTCGATTCCGAACGTTTCGGTGCCCTTGCGATCCCAGCAGTCGCGGGACTGGCCGCCGGACTGGCCATTTTTCCAGCTATTGCGGCGATGTTATTTGCCACCGTAATGCAGCGCCGTGCTGTCGGCGGCATTACGGCAGGTCTTCTGCTTGCAACGTGTTGGGTTGCCGCGGAATGGCTGCGTGGTCATGTCCTGACGGGGTTTCCCTGGAACCTTGCTGCTTATGCCCTTGTCGAACATGCCCCCCTGCGCCAACCCGCCGCATGGGTCGGAAGTTACGGTCTGGGCTTTGTCACGGTATTTATCAGCATATTGCCAGGTGTGTTCATCGCAGCCGCGCCAAACAGCCGCGCAGCTGTTTTGGCGCTCTTTGCCGTCGCGGTGACGGTAATTTGGGGGGGCGGTGTGCTTCGGCTAAATCAGAACGTGCCGCCAACGGACATTGCTTTGCGCATCGTCCAAGGCAATGTGCCGCAAGTCGAGAAGTGGGCGCCGGGCAGCCGCGAACGCACGCTGGAAAAATACCTCGGCTTGTCCGCGCAACCCGGACGCTTCGACCTGCTGCTGTGGCCGGAAACGGCCTTTCCCGGTTTTCTGGACGAAGACGCCTTGGCGCGCAGGCGGTTATCCACGGTTTTGCCAGACGGTAGGATCCTTTTGACAGGTGTGCCTGACCGCGTAGAGAGGGATGGGGGAACCCGATATTTCAACACGGTTCAGGCCTATGACGGCAGCGGCGAAATTCTAACGGGATATGCAAAACATCATCTTGTTCCGTTCGGGGAATATGTGCCCCTGAAAGGTTGGCTGCCGATCGAGCGCCTGGCCGAAGGTTTGGGTGATTTCACGCCGGGACCAGGGCCACGAACGCTGGCAATTCCGGGCGCGCCTCTGGTTGCGGTGGCAATCTGTTACGAGATCATTTTTCCGGGCCACGTGGTCGATGATCTTTTCCGCCCCGACTGGATTTTCAACGCCACGAATGATGCCTGGTTCGGAACCAGCATCGGGCCCGAGCAGCACCTTGCCACCGCGCGCATGCGCGCGGTCGAAGAGGGCCTTCCGGTGATCCGGGCGGCCAACACCGGGATTTCCGCGGTCATCGACGCCAAGGGAGAGATCATCGCGCGCCTCGAGACCGGACAAACTGGAGTCATAGATGCCAGCCTGCCGACAGCGCTTGCGCCCACACCTTACGCTCGTTTCGGTGATTGGACATTGCTGGCGCTCATCTGTGCGGTCTGGGCCCTAGCCTTTACCGTCGGATTGGCCGGACGACGTTTCAATTCAGAAAAATCAAAATCGGAGGACTCGTGATGCTGGTGCTCGCAGGCTTTGTCGGAGGGGCGCTCTGGGGTGGCTATCTGGCGCAACGGCGGAAAGGGAACCGCCTGGATATACTTCAGTACGCGACAAGCTTCAGTATTGCTTTCGGCCTACTCGCTTTTTTCGCCTCGGTGATCCTCTTGCGCATCACGTCTTGAGATTACTTTGGTACCGGCAACGAATTGAGACGACTGTTCAACATATTACTGTACTTGCTCCTGGCGGTTTTTGCATCAGGACTGGCCGTATCCGGTGTCGTCTACTTTCTTTTGCGCGCCTCCGTCCCCGACTATGACGAGGACTTCAGAGTTGCGGGAATCGAAGGTCCAGTCGATATTCTGCGAGATGCTGCGGCCATACCGCACATTTCTGCAGACTCTGCTGCGGACGCCTATTTCGCGCTTGGTTTCGTTCACGCTCAGGACAGGCTTGGCCAGTTATTGCGGGCAAGGCGGGCAGCGCAAGCCTTGTTGCCACTTGACCAGACGTTCGAAGTCGAGCCTTCGACAGCCCAGGCGCTCGACGCATATGCCGCAGGTGTCAACGCGTGGCTTGGTCTGGTATCCGAAGGCGGGCGCGGCAGAGGCTCACCCGATCTGTTGATCGCGGATGAGAGAATGATCGCAGCCTGGAGACCCGTCGATAGTCTCAGACTTGCTCAAGCGTTTCTGAACGATCTTCAATCCGAGAGTCGCCAGAGTGACCTGTCCGGCTTGTCAGACCGACCTTTTTTGCCCGAGCTGTTTGTGACCTCGCCCAAGGTCAGCCTCGAAGCTTGGGCGTTGCCTGGAGACAGAACAGCTATGGGAGCACCAATTCTCACCGCCGATATACGTGGCCCCTTATCGCTGCCTTCTGAATGGTACCTGGCGGATATTCAACTCCCGACCGGAGCCGCGATTGGGGCTACAATGCCGGGTGTGCCCTTCATTGTCGTCGGTCGCAGCGAACGCGTCGCTTGGGCGTTCCGATCTGTGTCACTGAAAACCCTGAAAGAGCCAGTGAGTCCCACCGCTGCGAAAGCCGGCAGTTTTCTGATGATGCTTGACCGTCTGGCGCGGTCCGCCGATGTGAACGATGCTATGGACGCAAGCATGAACCTGGCACCAGCCGGATTGGAGATTCTTGCGATCGACCGAGAAACCCTTGCTCGCTGGCCTGACAGGGAGGTCGAAACTCCTTTATCGTTTCGAGGCGCCCGTCTGGCTGCTCTTGATGAGCGGCAGCCGATATTCTCGGTCGAGGGCGCGATTGCGGTGCAGCGCGACACGGTCAGCGCTGCCGCGCGGGCGCTTCTTCCTATAATGGCAAAAGAGCTTTGGTTCGTGGGTTCCACAGGTGCTCTCGAAGAGAACCGCGCAGATAGGCTTCGCGGCGTTATTCTGAATCAACTTGCCCGATGGAATGGCGACATGGATCGCTTTTCACCGGAGCCGCTCTTGTTCTGGGCCTGGGCGCGCGCGTTGCAAAAACGGATACTTCAGGATGAATTTCCATCCGCGACGAAGGTCTGGGCCAGGCCAAATGCCGATGTCCTATTTGCGGTGCTTTCAGATCGCGGAGGGAGCGCAATCTGGTGCGACATCCGCCCGTCCACCCCCATCGAGACCTGCCAGGATCAGGTTCGTGCGGCCTTGGATGATGCCATCGGCTGGCTTGTCGACCGCTACGGACCCGATCCGTCCGCTTGGGTCTGGGGCGAAGCACACGCTTCGAATATGAAGTGGGCACCAATCCGATCGAGCGGGATCATCAGCGATCTGCTGTCTCTCGAAGCCCCATCTTCGGGCGCTCCCGACACGCTGATTGCAACATTGTTTGCTTCTGACGATGACCGCCCCTTCGCGACCAGCGCGGGCACCAATTTTCAGGCGGTCATGTCGTTTTCGGAAGAAGCCGGTTCCTATTTCATCGCGCCCGCCGGTCAGTCCGGCCACCCGCTCTCACGATTCTATGAAAACCTGTTTCCAATGTGGATGCAGGGCAAATACCTCGCGATGTCCACTGATCTGTCCTTGGCCCGGGGTGGCGCTGTGGGAACATCCCGACTTTTACCGGCATCTGTCCAAAGGCCAACAATACAAGATGACATGAGCCAATGATCGCCTACTTCCTCCTTTTCGACCCGTTTGGATACGCGATTTCGCCAGTGTCCCTTGTTTCCGTCAGCTTGGCCGCATGGATCTACATGCGCGGCGTCGCGCGATCCACACGGCTGCGCGGGACGGTTTCCATTTGGCGGCAAGCCCTGTTCTTCGCTGGCTTGACCTGCATTCTCGCGGCCACGAATGCGCCTCTGGCTTCGTTGGGGCACAGCCTCTTTTCGGCGCATCAAGTGGAGCACCTTCTCCTCCGCCTTGCAGGACCACTGCTCATCGCGGTCTCGCAGCCGTGGCGATTCCTGCAAGTCGGTTTGAACAGACGGTGGCGTCGATACCTCGGCGCTCTTGGAAAATCTATTGCATTGCGGTTCTTGGCACATCCGGTAACCGCCACTGCCGCGCTCATCACGTCGCTCTTTATCTGGCAGATTCCACTGCTTTACGGACTTGCGCAGCGCATCGCGGCGATCGAGATGTTCGCCCATTTTGCGATGGTTCTGGCAGGGATCTGGTATTTCGGCATGCTCTTCGACCCGAGAGATCCCCCTGAGGGCGCGAGGCGCGGCGCAAGGCTGATCTCTGGTTTTGCGGTGATCGTTTCAAACATTTTTCTGGGTTCCCTGACGACACTCAAAGAGGTGAGCCTCTATGCCTCCTACCAAACGGCGGCAACCGGGTTGCTTGATCCCCTGTCCGACGAAACCATGGGTGGCTATACGATCTGGGTCCCGTCCTCGATGCTGATGATCGCCGCGATCATTCTGGTCTTGAACGGGTGGAACGCGGCCGAGGTGCGTCGCTGGAATTCACGATACGAGTTGGTGCGAGGCTCGAACTCCGCGGCGCTCGAGTTTCCGGAAACGGCCGAAGAATTGCGTCTGAAAGTGGCAAAGCCAAACCGCGACATGGGCCGGACGCTCGCCATAGGCGCCTTGGTCATGTTCTTCATCGTCATGACGACGGTGGTGACTATTGTCTATGCGCTTTGAACAGAGGAGCAAATCAAAGGTTGTACCCACGTCTTTTCCCGCGATCGACATTTTCGCTGCACCGTCGTCGCAGTCAGAGATTTTGGGCACACTATCTCGGGCTGGCCAAGCTCAGAGGACACGAATGTCAATGAGCGTTTAAAAGTGACCCGGTTTCAGCGTTTAATTTTGACCCGCCTATTGGGTGACAAAGCCCCCAGGCGGACCGCCCTCATATAGCGAGTCCGTCTGGGGGCTTTGCTTGCGACGTGGCTATTTTTCTCTGCGACTTTTGCTCTGAGCGAAGCGATATGACGTGTTGCCCGTTTCGATGATGGCACAGTGGTGCGTGACGCGATCCAAGAGCGCAGTTGTCATCTTGGCATCACCGAAGACAGCGACCCATTCCCCGAACTCCAAGTTGGTGGTGATGATGACGCTGGTTTTCTCGTAGAGCTTGCTGATCAGGTGGAACAGCAACGCGCCGCCGGATTTCGGGAACGGGATGTAGCCTAACTCGTCGATGATGACGCAATCCAGGGCCGACAGCTGCCGGATGATCTTCCCGGCATTGCCGTCGGCCTGTTCCTTGATCAGGGCATTGATCAGATCGACCGCGTTGAAGAAGCGGACCTTCTTGCCGTTGTTAATCAATGTGGTTCCAAGCGCGATGGCGATGTGAGTTTTGCCTGTCCCGGTTCCGCCGACCAGGATGAGGTTGTGCGCCTCTTCGGTGAACTGACCCGAGCAGAAGGGTTCGATCTGGGCCTTACTCACCGCGGCCGCGCCGTAATCGAAGGTGGCGAAGTCCTTATGATGGGGGAACTTCGCGATGCGCATTTGATACTGGATGGAACGCACTCGCCGCTCTACAGTTTCCGCGTCGATCAGTTGCTTTATCGCTGTGGTCAGACTTGGTGGCTTGCGCGCGGACAGCAAATCATGGGCGCAAGCTGCCATTCCATGCAGCCTCAAGGCGGTGAGTTGGTCGATGAGAGCGTTCATGCGGCAGCCTCCTCGGCCGAGCAGAGCGCCTCATAGCGCTTGCAGTCGGCCTCGGGCCGCACGGTCAGCTGCGGATAGACATTGCCCTCATTCAACGGCGTGATGATTGGCTCCACCAACTGGTTGATCAGATTGGTGATGGCAGGAAGGCGCAACGTGTTTTGTTCAACTGCCAGTTCGCAGGCCGTCTCCACCACCTCGATTCCGTGGTCCTGGGCCAGCAGAAGCAGATCGACGAACTCCCGGTCCCCGCCTTTGCCAGCCATGTAATGCTCCCTGATCCGATGCATGGCCTCAGGCAGTTGCCAGTCCACAAAAGGGGCGCCGTCGCGCAGAGCGCCGGGCTTGCGATCCAGTAGAGGAACATAATGCCAAGGTTCAAAGTAGCTGACGTTGCGGGTGAAGCGACGCTTGTGCTCGGCAATAACGTCCTGGCCTGACACCAGCACGATCCGGCTCGCATAGGCGCGCAAGGAGACATGCTGGCCTGCAAACCGGGAAGGCACGCTATAGCGATTGCTGGCATATTGAACCAGGCAGGTGGAACGGACCCGCACCGTCTTTTCCACATAACCATCAAAAGCCCGCCCCAGGGGGCGCAGCTCGGCGCGCTCATCTTCAAAAACCTCCGCAATCGTGCGGGACGATTGATCAGGATGGGCGCGGCTTGCCAATTCCTCGCAGCGCAGACGCAACCAGTTGTTCAGCCCATCCAGATCATCAAAAGCTGGCATGGGAACAAACAATCGGCCTCGTAAAAAATGGACCTGGTTCTCCACCTGACCTTTCTCCCAACCCGACGCGGGGGTGCAGGCAACCGGCTCCATCACATAATGGTTCATCAACGCCAAGAACCGCGGATGGAACACCCGGTCCTTCGAGCGGGAGACATAGGTCACCATCGTTTTGGGATTGTCGATGATCACCCGTCGCGGAACCCCGCCGTAGAAGGACAGCGCCCGTACAAAAGCATCCAACACCATCTCTTGGCTCTCGCCGGGATAGGCTACGATAAAAGGTTTGCGACTATGGCACAGGCGGAAGTGAGCAACCTTTACCTTCTGCTCGACACCACCGAGAACAACGCGCTCTTCGCTCCAGTCAAACTGGAGCGCATCACCGGCAGCAAAATGCAGGGGGATAAACGCCTCTCCCGATCCAGCATCGGCACGTTTGAGGTCTCGGATAAATCGCTGAACCGGAGAATAGGACCCAGTATACCCTTCCGAGACGAGCTGTTCGTAAAGCTTCGTGGCCGTCCGCCGCTCCCGGCGCGGGCGCTTGTGATCCTGCTCGAAAAGCTCTTGCAGCCGCGCGTCAAATCCATCGCACAGCTTATGCCGGGTCGGTGGCGCTTGCCGTTGATAGCTCGGTGGACTGTCGTCCTTCAGATACTTCTTCACCGTGTTCCGCGACAAACCGGTTGCCCGCGCCACAGATCGGATGCTGCGACCCTCAACCAATATCCAACGACGGATCTTCGATACACTTTCCATCAATATCACCTGCTCATTCCTCCGCGCTATTCAGCGCGGATGCTAACGTGGCAGGTGGGTCAATTTTGCACGCTCATAACCCACCCAAGTGGGTCAATTTCGCACGCCGATTCACAGACTGAACTGACCGCGTATCTGGAGACTGTAGGGTCGGCAGACGAGCCTTACGAGAAGTTCGACGCAGAGAACACCGCCTTTCGCCTGACATTTGCCGAATTGGCGACATTTGCATCGACGCTCGACACGCTTCTGCCCCGACGTGACGCAGAGCACATCCTGCTGCTGACCGATACTGTCGCTGCGGACCTCGCCGCAGACGCGAGCACCATGTCGAACCTGACCGCACGGCCCGAAGTCTATGCCTTGGCCGAGCGTCTTGCCGCAGTCGGCGATGCAGCCCGTGACGACGACTGGGAGGCCGCCGAAGCAAGTTGGACCGCGTTCAAGACCGAAGCCGACGCGATCGAAGAGAGGGCATTCTGATGGAATTCTACCTAACCCGCAGAAATATGCTGGCCTTGGCCAGTGCAGGCGCGATCTCGCTGGCCTCCCCGCTGATCGCACAAGACACTCCCTTGCGGCTTGCTTTCATTCCGCAGGAGAATCCCGACAAGCTCTTAGGCGACATTGAGGCCATCACAAGATGGCTATCCGAACAGATTGGCGTTCCCGTGGAAGGCTTCGTCACCATCGACCATGCTGCGGCTGTCGAGGCACTTCGCAACGGAGATGCAGACGTCTCCTTCATGGGCGCGTTGCCTTTCGTTCTGGCGGAGGCGGAAATTGGCGCGGTACCTCTCTTGTCTGAGGTCTACCGGGGCGCGTCAAGTTACACAGGACGCATTTTTGTCCGCCGCAACAGCGGTATCGATACGCTGGCAGACCTGCGCGGGCGCGATATCGCCTTTGCCGACCCGATCTCTGAATCAGGTTATCTTTATCCTCTTTCCGAATTCGTTAAGGCCGGGCTAATTGAGGGTCCTGGCGCAGCGGAGAAATTCTTCGGCCGCGTGTTCTTTGCGGGAGGCTACCAGCAAGCCATGCAGGCTATGGCCGAAGGTCTGGTCGATGCCGCCGGTGCCAGTCAGTATGCGGATTTGTTGTTGACCCCACAACAGCAGGCCGAGGTGACTTGGCTCGTAGAAAGCGCGCCGATTCCAAGTCACCTTGTGATCGCACGCCCAGAACTCGATGCCGCCCTGCAAGCCCGTTTTGTTGACGTCATGCTGAAGCTCAACGAACCGAAGCACCGCGACAAATTGAGCTATCTTTACGGACCAGATGGCTACGTCAGGGCAGACGGCACCGCGTATGAAGGCGTACGCGATATGGCAAAGAAATACGGGCTGTTACGATGAGCATGGCTATCGAAATAGACGATCTGAGTTATGTCCATAAGGGCGCACAGCTACCAGCGTTGGAACGAGTCTCATTTCGGATCCCGGCGGGCGAGTGTGTCGCTTTACTGGGCCCATCCGGGGCGGGCAAAACGACGTTGCTGGCGCTGCTCGACGGTAGGATTCAGGGATGGCGCGGGCGCGTTTCTGTCTTGGGTGCGCCGCTCAATCCCGACCGCCCACCACCCCGAGCTCGCCGTCCTGATACCGGTTTCGTGTTTCAGGAATTCGCCCTCGTAGAACGCTCCACGGCACTACGCAACGTGCTCAACGGCCGCCTGGGGCGGATGTCACCTTTCCAAGCAGTACTGGGATCGCCAATGGCTCACGATCTCGATATTGCCCGCACAGCACTCGCCGATTGCGGCATCGCAGAACTCGCGGAACGCCGTGTCGACAGTCTCAGCGGAGGACAGCGACAGCGCGTGGCTATTGCGCGATGTCTGGCGCAGGAACCACGGCTGATCCTCGCCGACGAGCCAGTGAGCAACCTCGACCCCGCCCGCGCTGGAGAGGTTCTGGGGTTGATGACCAAGGCGGCGCGAGCGCGTGATGCAACAGCGCTATTCTCCTCGCACCAACCCGATCTGGCGCGGCGTTTTGCAGGGCGCATCATCGGCATACGAGAGGGGCGGATCGCGTTTAACGTGCCAACGTCCGAGTTGAAAGACGATGCGACTGCCGAACTCTATCGGGGGTCAGGACCGACGCCGGAACTCGGTCCCCGGGCGGTGTTATGATGGCCCCCCGCGACTTCGGCGGCTTCGTCACCAGTTCGCTGATCGCTATTGCCATCCTATGGTCCCTCGTCACAACCGATGTCGAGTTGTCGCGTCTTGCTTCGGCCGGTCCACGGATTACCGACTTTATCGGCCGGATGTTCCCGCCCGATCCGACAGTGATGACCGAGATCAAAAAAGGCAGCGCAGAGACACTAAGAATAGCAATCCTCGGCTCCCTCGGCGCAGTGCTGCTGTCGACCCCTCTGGCTATTCTCGCGTCCGAAACCATGGTTTCGCGTGCGGTGTTCGGGCCGGTCCGCGCGCTGCTGGCCTTTATCCGGGCGGTACCGCTGATCCTCGTGGCCATGCTCATGGTGGGCGCGGTCGGGCTCGGGCCGCTGCCCGGCATCATCGCAGTTGCCTTTCATGCCACTGGGATGCTCGCTAAATTCTATGCCGAGGCGATCGACGGCGTATCTCGCGCCCCCATCGCAGCACTTGAAAGTGCAGGGGCTGGACCGCTCGTGCGGCTCAGACATGCGATTTGGCCACAGATGGCCCCAGTCATCGCCCGCGACACGATTTTCCGGTTCGAACTGAACCTGCGTGAGTCGTTGGTCCTCGGCATCGTCGGCGCGGGCGGGATCGGCTTTTACATCCAGACCTACATCCGCTCTTTTCAGTATGACAAGGCGGCCAGCGTCACGATTGCCGTCGTCGGCCTAGTCATCGTCATCGAGGCGATCAACATCACGCTGCGTCGTCGATTTACCTAACCATCAAGCATAAATGTCGATCGGTGTTCCATTTTTCACCATTGCGTAGATTTCCTCGATCTGACGGTCCGTTACGGCGATGCATCCTGCGGTCCAGTCACGCTTGTTCATCGGGTCGATCCCCTTGCGTGGCCCACCGTGAATAAAAATATCGCCACCCGGCGACTTTCCTTGGGACTCAGCAAAGGCAATATCCGCCGCGTTGGGATATGAGATGCCGATGGAGAGGTGGAAGAGGCTGTCCGGGTTGCGTCGGTCAATCACGTAGGTGCCTTCTGGCGTACGGCCGTCTCCCTCGAACTGTTTGTGACCCTGGGGCGCGAAGCCCAATCCGATGGGAAATGTACGCAAAACGCCAGCCTTCCCGTCAAGGACGAGCAACCGCTGTGCCTTGTACATGCGAAGACGGGTTACTTTGGGTCCGTTGTAGGTCCGGAACTTATCTGCACAGCCTGACAGGAAGGCAGCCAACCCACTTAGAATAAAGACCCGTCGTGGAAAATTGGTAGTCATTACTGCTTGATGCCCCTTTCGTGAGGTCTGATGTGTTTTAGGCGTTACTTAACCGCAAATGCCGGATCAATGACCGTGCGCCAGTGCTCCCTTTGCCATATTCTCGCCCACCGGTTCACCGCCCGAAGGCCCGCCCTTGATCTGATAGCCGTTCAAAAGCCGCAGTGCATTGGCGACCACCAACAGGGATACGCCCACATCCGCAGCGATGGCGCCCCACATAGAGGCCATGCCGAACGCGGTCAGCCCGACGAACAGCGCTTTGGTCGCCAACGATATACCAATATTCTGGTGGATGATCGACATGGTCCGGCGTGAATGACCAATAAGCCAGGGCACCTTGCCGATATCGTCAGTCATCAGCGCAATGTCGGCCGTCTCGATGGCCGCATCAGATCCGACAGCCCCCATGGCAATGGCATAATGCGCCCGCGCCATGGCCGGTGCGTCGTTCACGCCGTCACCAATCATCGCCACCATGTCGTGGATTTCCACCAGTTCTTCGATTGCCGTCACCTTATCTTCTGGCAAAAGTTCGGCGCGCACTTCGTCGATCCCAACTTCGGCCGCGACGGCACGCGCGGTGCGTTCGTTGTCGCCCGTCAACATCACGATCGTCTCCACACCCTGCGCATACAACTTTTCAACGACCCCCTTAGCATCAGGGCGGATGCGGTCGCGCAGCTCTAGTATGCCGACCACGGCAGTCTCGTCACCCACTACAACTAAGGTGCTCCCTGCTCCTTCTATTCGATCTCTCAAATCTGTCGGAATGTGATTGCCAAACCCCTTCTCCTCAGCGAACCGATCCGAGCCGAGCCAGATTACACGCCCGTCGGCGCGCCCTTCCAGCCCGCGTCCAGGCACGGTGCGTGTATCCTCTGCAGCAGTTATGGAAACACCATCAGTTTGCGCGCGCGCGAGAATGGCCCGTGCCAGCGGGTGCGAAGACCGTGCCTCCAAACTCGCTGCCAGCGTTATGAGATCGCCCGCGGAGGCTTCGCCCAATGCGTGAACTGCTGCAACCTCGGGTTCGCCCATAGTGATCGTTCCCGTCTTATCCATCGCCAGCGCAGTGGTGCGACCTGGCGCCTCAACATAAGCGCCCCCCTTGATAAGCACCCCTGCTCGCGCCGACGCGGTCAGCGCTGCCACGATCGAAACTGGTGTTGAGATGACAAGGGCACAGGGGCAGGCGATTACCAGCAGCACCAACGCATTGTAGAACCAATAGTCCCAGGCACCGCCCAGGAGGAGCGGCGGCACCAGCGCAAGGGCGACCGCCAGCGCCATCACTATGGGGGTGTAGATGCGTGCAAACTTCGCGACCCATTGCTCGACCGGGGCGCGACGGGCATGGGCATCGCCGACCATGCGAATGATTTTCGCGAGCACCGTGTCCGAGGCGGCCTTCGTAGCGCGCACCGTCAGTGTGCCCTCACCATTGATTGTGCCGGCATAAACCTCGTCGCCGAGTTCCTTCGGAACCAGTGCGCTTTCGCCAGTGATCGGGGCCTGGTCAACAGCCCCGGCCCCCTCTACGACCTCGCCATCAAGTGGGATGCGATCGCCGCCGCGCACGATGAAACGATCATCCACGGCAACTTCTGCCGCTGGAACATTCGCCTCGCTACCATCCGGCCGAATGATCCTGGCTGTCGGCGGTGCTAAATCCAGAAGGGCCGACACCGCATTGCGCGCCCGCCCCACACTCCAGCTCTCAAGGTAGAGCGACAGTGAAAAGAAAAACGCAACTGTCGCTGCCTCGAAGAATTCGCCCAGCCCGATAGCACCCGCCACGGCCACCACCATCAATAGATTCATGTCAGGGCTAATTCTGCGTGCTGAAGACCAGGCCTTTGGTGCAACGAGCCAGACGCCAAAAAGGATTGCGACGGCAAACAGCCCGGCTTCCGCGATGGGCATCGGCGCCGTGCCATGCCCTGCAAACAGACCAAGCGCACCACCCATGCCCGTTTCGACGATATGGTAGAGAAATCCTGCCGCCCAAAACCCGCCGCTCAGCGTGGTAAAACGCTTTTGACGTGCCAAATGCGCTGCCTGATTTTCGGCCGCGTTGTCGGCATCCCACGGTTTCGCGCTCATCCCCGTGCTCGCGACCAACTCAGCGACCTCATCATCTGAAATCTTATCCGCAGTATCCAGAATCGTCATTCGTCCATTAATGACATCAAACGCCAGATGCTCTGTCCCGCCAACTGTTGGACCGACAGCCCTATTCAGGATCGCCACCTCTTCGGCACAATCCAGACCAGAGACCTGGAAACTTCGTCCGGTCGCGGGGATGGGTTGTGCTGGTTCCGTGTCGGCTCCAGCACCGCAGCACGTACCACCTTCTCCATGAGAGTGGGAAACTCCTTTCGGATGCTCTTGATAATCACTGTGCTCGCGATCGCGGTCAGATTTGTGTTTGTGGTCGCGGCGGTGGTCATGGATAGACATAGATTGACCCTAGGATTAGATTGATTCAACTCTGACATAGCCCCTACAGTTACTAGAGGTTCAATAGAAAAATTGCGTTTCTTTTTATGAACTCTTTTGAAGATGCCGCGCTCCGACCGCCCCAGGGTGGTTCTTGTGGACCTGTGCCCGGTATGCAAGATTGTTGGTGAAAACCAAAGTAGGACAGGTCAGAGGACTGAATGCAAACACGACATATGATGATTGGAGCGGCCCTGCTGCTCGCAAGCGGATGTGCCGCACCAATGGCTAACTCCCGCGCGCCGGTAGACGCGGTTGGAAACCTTCCCGAACAAATCGTTAACCTAGCTGCACCTGGTCAGGACCTCACAACAGCTCGGCTTCGTTCCGAGGATGGGTGCTACTGGTATGAGCACAGCGGTCCAGTAGAAACGACACTGGTGCCGCTCCGCTCAATAGGTGGCAACCCGATCTGCACCACGCGCTCGGCGTGACTAATTGACCAGTGCAGACGGGTTGGGCGTAGATCACGTTCGCGGGGTCACGCTTTCTTCTGCCGAATACAGGAACGCCGTCGAACCAGTTTTGACGTTCGGGTATAGATGGTTGATATGTGCCATGACCATGCGGACACACCCCGAACTCGCGCGCCCGCCGATGCTTCTTGGTTCGGGCGTCCCGTGAATGCGAAGATAGGTGTCTCGGTTGCCTTCAAAAAGGTAAAGCGCCCGCGAGCCAAGAGGGTTTTCTGGGCCAGGGTCAACACCGTCGGCAACCGGGCCATAGAGCTCGGGATCGCGTGCGATCATGTTTTGGGTCGGCGTCCAGTTTGGCCATTCCACTTTTCGCTGGATCGTATACGTGCCGGGCTCGTACAGGTTACCACGGGCGATCGCCACACCGTAACGCATCGCAGTTCCCCCTTCTTCGATGTGATAGATGTAGCGCGCTACGGCATCAACGTGGACGTCTCCCGGAACAAGCCCGTCCTTAGCGTCCACCCGCTGGGGCAAAAAGCGCGGGTGCAGGCCCCACGGGTTTGACGTAGTTGGATCAAAAGCGGGAGGTGTGACCTGCGCGTCCCAGGCGGCCTTCTCCTCCTTGGTGGGCCGGGTGGCTGCCAGTAGCGGGCCAGCGATTGGAGTAGAAAACAGCGCACCGCTGGTTTGGAGAAAATGTCGTCTTGTCAGCATCATTCTTATTCCTTCAACGTTAGGTAGGCAAACTAAGCTCAAACAAAACCGCTCTGCCGTTCATTAAGGAAAGCCTGAAGCAGTATGGCCTGTTTGAATCGAATGCCGTTCTTCGCCTGCGGTCCTAACTCCTAAAGCTACTATAGGTTCAAGAAAAATATTGAGGTCGAACCGGGGCTTTCGTGTTCTTACTTAGACAAGAACAGACCAGTCCGCCAGCAATTCGGTCGTGGCCCGTCACCGCAGGACTATCCGATATTCTGGGTGCGGGGCCGATGTTCGCCATTGGTTGAAAAAACCTTCGCGGTAACATCTCGACTGTGTCTCACGTCGAAAGAACTACATCTAAAGAACGACCAAACCGGAGCGATGTAACGACCTGGCCGAAGGCCGCGACATCTTGAATCACGTCTCGCGATAGTTGTCACAAGCCTCAACCCCTTCTGCGACGACATCAAGAAGAGCATCTACATCGCTCAATAGCGTTATGATACGTGAATTGCTGATACGGTAGCGAACAAACCGTCCATCTCGATCGCTGGCGACAAGCCCGCACTCCAGCAGGCATCGCAAATGATTGGAGATATTGGGCTGAGTTAGTCCCGTGTGCGCGACGAGCTCCTGAACGACGAACGGACTTTTTGCCAAGGCGTCCAAAATCGTCAAACGACTGGTATCTGCGAAGCCGCGAAGCAATTTCGCGCGCTGTTCAATAGTGGTGGTCTTGTTGTCCATAACGATTTGCGCCATATCATTTCTCGCTGATATATAGAATCTTCTATCCACTTTAGCAGGAAAGCCGCGATCATGGCCAACACAGACAACGAGATAGCAGATGCGCCATTGTTTCGATACCGGGTTTCCGGCATGGATTGCGCGAAGGATGCTGCACAGATCGAGCGGGCGGCACAGTCGGCCGGGGTAGCGCCCGGCGATGTGAAAGTGTCGGCCGCAACCCACATCATGACACTGGCTGCACCCGAAGGGCGCCTGCCGGACATCGAAAAGGCCGTTGCGGTGACTGGTTACAGCTTCGACCGGATCGAGGACAATGCAGACATTCCGCCAAATCCGGCCCATCAGGACCCGGCCTACCGCCGTGCCCTCTGGATCGTCGTGATCCTGAACGTGGGATACGGGGTCCTCGAAATGATCGGCGGTTTCATTTCCGGATCGCAGGCCGTAAAGGCCGATGCGCTCGATTTCATCGGCGATGGCGCGATCACCTTCCTCGGTCTGCTGGCCATCGGCTGGAGCCTCGCCTGGCGGGCGCGGTCGGCCCTGATCCAAGGCGTTTTCCTCGGGCTCCTCGGCCTTGGCGTTCTCGGCACGACCATCGTCCGGGTCTTCGAACAAACGACGCCGGATGCGGCTCTCATGGGCCTGCTCGGCATGATCGCCCTTGTCGTCAACGTCATCTCCGTTCTGCCGCTGCTGCGGTTCCGCAAGGGCGACGCGAACATGCGGGCCGTCTGGCTCTTCTCGCGCAACGACGCCATCGGTAATGCGGCGGTCGTCGTTGCCGCCGGTCTCGTGGCGTGGCTGGGCAGCGCGTGGCCCGACCTTATCGTCGCCTTCGGTATCGCCGGACTGTTCCTGCACTCCGCTTGGGCCATCATCCGCGACGCGCGGGGCGATCTGAAGGCGACGGCATGAACGGTCGCGTTCTCGGTGGGCTCTGCGCAATCGCAGCGCTCGGTCTCGATCAGGGCACCAAGGCGCTCGCCCTGACCACACCGGCGCTCGAGAGCGGGGTCGAGGTTTTACCCTTTCTTAACCTCGTGCGGGTTCTGAACGATGGGGTCAGCTTCGGTATGCTCGGCGGGTTCGTACCGTGGTGGGGTCTCATCGCGCTTGCTGGCGTGATCGTGGCATGGCTATTGATCTGGTTATGGCGCGCGCCGGACAGGCTGACAGCTGCCGCTCTCGGTCTGATCATCGGCGGCGCACTCGGCAATATTCTTGACCGCGTACGCTATCAGGCCGTTCCTGACTTTCTCGACTTCCATTACGGATCATACCACTGGCCGTCCTTCAATCTCGCGGACGTAACGATTTTCTGCGGTGCGGCCCTGCTGTTCTGGGACAGCTTCCGCTCTGCGAAGGACAAGCCTGGTCAGAGTGAACGCAAGGAAAACACAACGGGGGTGTAACCCATGTTCGGCATACCATCTGCGAAAGGCTTTGACAGCACACTGGCCCTGCTGCGCAACCCATATGGGTTCATCTCGGAGACCTGCCGCGCACTCGACACAGACCTGTTCGAAACCCGCATCCTCCTTCAAGAGACGATCTGCATGACCGGCGCGGCGGCAGCGAAAGTTTTCTATTCCGAGGATAAACTGATCCGCGCGGGCTCGATGCCGGGCCGCATACAGAAGACCCTGCTGGGCGAAGGCGGCGTTCAGGGATTGGACGGCGCTGCCCACCAGCACCGCAAGAAGATGTTCATGTCACTCATGGGGACCGAGCGGATCGCCGCGCTTCAGGGCACGTCGCTTCACATGTTGGACAAATATGCGCCGGACTGGGAGGCGAGGAACGAGGTCGTCCTCTATGACGAAGTGCGCGAAATGCTCACAAGAGCTGTTTGCGCCTGGGCCAGGGTGCCGCTTGATGAAGCTGAGGTGGCGACCCGAACGGCGCAGCTTACAGCGCTTTTTCAGGACGCCGGTGCCATTGGCCCGAAACATTGGGCCGCGCGACTGGCGCGCCACCGCCTGGAAAAATGGGCAGCACGGATGATCCAACAGGTCCGCGATGGCGAGCTTCAGCCGACGCAGGAAAGCGCCCTTCATTTCATCGCGACATGGCGCGATCTCGACGGGGAGTTGTTGAACCCCAGGATGGCCGCCGTAGAGTTGCTGAACGTCTTGCGTCCGACCGTGGCGGTGTCTGTATTCATCGTGCAGACGGCGCACGCCCTGTACAGGTACCCAGAATGGCAGGAGAAACTGCGGAACGACGAAGGACTGCTCGAACCCTTCGTTCAGGAGGTCCGCCGCCTCTATCCATTCTTTCCTGCGGTCGCGGCACGAGTCAAAAGTACTTTCGAGTGGCAAGGGTATCGCTTTCCCAAAGGACACCGGGTTCTGCTGGACCTCTATGGTACGAACACCGATCGGCGTTCATGGGATGCGCCACTTGAGTTTCGGCCCGAACGGTTTCGGGGCCGTGCCGAAAACCCCTACGACTTCATTCCACAGGGCGGCGGCAACCACTACACGAACCACCGCTGCCCGGGTGAATGGATCGCGATCAGTCAGATGAAGGCGTTTTGCAGGTATCTTGTGAACGACATCGACTACGATGTGCCGGATCAGGATTTGGAGCTTGACCCAGGAGAGCTGCCATCACTGCCCCAGAACCGGTTCATCATGCGCAACGTCAGGCGTCGGCAGTAGCTTCGGCCTCACCCGGCCCGACCGACCGCGCATCCTTCGTGGCCTCGAACGCCTCCCACGCAACGTAGGGCACGATCAGAAGCGCCGCGACCGGATCGGCCCACCACCAGCCCATCCATTGCGTCAGACCGATTCCGGCCAACACCACAATGGTCTGGTATTCGCAGATCATGGTATCCTTGGCATCGTATTTCAGGGCGGGTGAATCGAGCCGCTTGCCGTAGCGATACTTGCCCCAGGCCAATAGCGGATTGACCACTAAAGAGACAAACAGGATCGCGATCCCCCACCAATTGAAGCCCGGTGCCTCCTGCGAGATGAAGGCGGACACCGCCTCGTAGAGGATCGCGGCGACGACGATCCAGAAAGCACAGGCGACCACATAGAGCGCGACCTTCTTGCGATGCAGGACCGTGCGCTTGTCGCCACCGTCCTTCTCGGCCTTCAAGCGCCAGATCAGCGTCCCGGCTGAGGTGGCTTCGACCGTGCTGTCGAGGCCCCAACTCACTAGTGCGGCGCTGCCGGTCAGAAGTCCAACGGTGACGGATACGACGACCTCGATGAGGTTGTAGACAAGGCTGGCGATCTCGACGCGGATGCCGCGTGTCAGATTGGTTTGTCTATCATTTTTCTGCTTGCTCATGATGCGGTAACCCCTGATATATTCTATAAGTTCCCGCCGAGAGTTGGTTACCTTGTCATCAGTATCTCGCCATTTGGAAGCCGACATTGTTCTCCTTCTAAGCTGCCTCAATAAAGGCGAGCTTGCCCCTCATACATGAAAACAAAGGGTTTCGGACCTTTCGCGTAGCCGGTGTCGAGCCGCTCCATGCGGAAGCCGTTCTGCTCGACCAGAGTGTCTGTCTGGCGGTCAAGGTGACAGTTTCCGGCACAATGCTTCCAGGCAGGCGTGAGCCAGCGCTGCCAACGCTGGACACCGGGTTCGGGCGCTGTTCCATGCTCGACGAAGCGGAAGGCGCCATCCGGCTTGAGAACGCGCCGGATCTCGGCCAGCACCTTCTCCGGTTCCGACACGCTGCAGAGCGTCCAGGTGGCAACCACGCAGTCAACGCTGCGATTTTCCAGCGGCAATGCTTCGGCCACGCCCTCGATCATCTCCGTTGTCGGCGTCAAGCCCTGAGAAGCCTGCGCGGCCCGATGAAGGAGTTCCGGCGACGGGTCCACACCGACGATCTGATCCACGGCGTCGGGGTAGAGCGCGAGGTTCAGGCCCGAGCCGATCCCGATCTCCAGCACGCGGCCCTTCGCACCTGAGACCGCGCGCCTTCGGTAGGGAAGAAGCTGTTCCTGACCCATGGTGAGATGCGTGAGGCCAGGAAGTATATGTTTTTCGTAGAACCGCACGAGCTGTTACCCTATTCGTCCAAGAACCGGAAATGCATCGAGCATCCAGTATGACAGCGCGCTCAACTGTCCAGTCATCATCGCCAGTCCCATAAGGATCATCACGACGCCTGCAATCTGGTGGAGGCGGCGGCCAACCCGGCCGATGGCCCGCAACCGTCCCGCAATCTGATCGGTGAATCCGGCCACGATCAGAAACGGTATCCCGAGGCCTGCGGAATAGACGGCAAGCAGCATGACGCCTTCGCCCATCGTGGCGCTCGCCGCACTGGCTGTCAGGATTGCGCCGAGGATCGGGCCGATACACGGCGTCCAACCGAAACCGAAAGCAAGACCGAGGACATAGGACGCAGCGGGTTGGCCCCCGGGGATGTTGAGATTGAACCGGAAATCGCGTTCCATCACTGAAACACGCGCGGCCCCGATCATGAAAAGCCCGAAGACAATGATGATGCCGCCCCCAACGAGGTTGAGTTCATACCGCCACCGAAGAAGGGCCTGACCCAATGCTGTCGCGGATGCGCCAAGCCCCATGAAAATGGTGGAGAAGCCGAGGACAAAACACAGGCTCAGCCAGACCGCGCGCGACGGCGAGGCCGCAGCCGCCCCGCCTTCAGCGGCTGTGCGCCCGGCCACGTAAGAGACATATCCTGGCACAAGAGGCAGCACGCAGGGAGACAGAAACGATATCGTACCGGCCAAGAGCGCGGCGGTGAGCCCCAGAAGCGAGATATCTACCATGAACCACGTTCACCCCTGAATAGCTTGCGCAAGGGCACTCTTGTGGCAGCCCAATATGCCAGGGTCGGGACGATGATCCATTGCAGCAGGGGCGTGAGACCGGCGTCGATGACGGGGACCACCGGCATGATGTCGCGATAGGCCCAGGCCGCACGGATTACGATGTTCAGCCACTCGCTGAAGATCGTGTAAGAGACGCCCATGGCCACGGCCAAAAGCAGGACACGCCCTGCGCGTTCCGACGGCCATGCGTGCCCTCCAACAAGAAACAAGGCAAGCAAGAGCGTGCTCATGGCGATCAACAGGTCTCCGCCGGTGCAGTGCACGACCGCGAACACAATCTCTCCCCAGGTGCCTTCGACCCAGATCGTGTAGAGCGGGATATGTGCCATTTCCCAGATCAGGTGTCCGACGGCGGTATAGACGATGTATCGGCGGATGACGGACAGCCATCCGGTATCGCTTGTCTCAATGGTTTCTGTGTTTGCTGTCATGCTGGGGGTCCGTTCTTCGATCAATGCGCGTTGGTCAGGCCGTTGACGTACAGGATCATGTTGATGTGCCGGAAAGCGGAACCCGCAAAGACCCCGGAATGGCGGTTGCCGCGCGCGATAACATGCACAAGCGGAGCTTCGGGACGGTCTGGCGCAATCGCGCGATACTGATCGATCAGATTCTCTATTGGCACTTGTGCGCGAGCAATGACCACGTTCTCGGCAATCGGTCCGGGAACCGGATCACTGGCGTCGGTCACCACAAGGAAGGTCACCATGTCCAGCATGGGAGATGCATTCACTCCGCCCCTCACCTTTTCAAGAAGTGCCTGCTGGTCAGCACAGGGCGACCCGCAGTTGGACGGGACGGAACTAAGAACGACGACCTGATCGGAGAGGCTTTCCAAGTCCAACGGTTCTCGGTCAGGGCCGAGCAGATCCAACGCAGGAAGTTCGTTGATGTCAACGGCAGTGAAAGCAGGTTCTTTTTGTGCCATCACCTCGTCAAGACGGTCGCCAGGATGATCTGCTGTCGCGTTGCCCTTTAATCTGAGACGCGACGCGTTTGGCGACAATTTTTGCCCTTAATTGTGAGATACGGCTGTCATGGGGCCCCTGTTTCTCGCGCACCTTTGCGCGATGTGATCAACCGCGGCAAGCAATCGAGGCTCCTTCTCGAAGGCGCGCAAGAGAGCAACCCTTGCATAGTCGTCGATGCTTTTGCTGACGATGGCTGCCTTAGCCAAGGGATGAGATCGAGCGGCGGCGATTGCGGCGAGGCAGAACAGCCTAACTTCCGATCTGGGGTTCTGGACAGCGAACGACGGATCCCCGCGGAAGGTTTTGAGTGACATGGCAAAGGTGACCGCGCGCATTGCGCGCCGAAGTTGCTTGGGGCCGCGCGAGCGCGCGGCGCACTCAAGCATCTCTGCCCCGCGGCGCGCTCGGTATATCAGTTTTCCAGATATTTGTTCCTCACGGAGTTTGCCAAGGGTCTGCACAAGTCTCGTCCCGCAAACTTGGCAGTCAAATGCCCAGGCCCGCCTCCAATGCCTGAGCGAAAGACCCTCTCTGGCGCATTGCATGCAATGCTGGAATGGCATCTGAGCCGTCAGCGAGGCTTCTCGTGGCGTCATTGCCGGAAAGGTCAAAGATCGAACAACATCTGGGTTAACCCGTGCGGCGTTGGCAATCTTCGCCGCCGCAGCCGCGTCGACGTTGAAGTCCAAGGCGGTGCCATGCGCGGTATCGATTCTGAGATGAGCCAGTAGTTCCGCATCATCACAGTAGTTGGCCGCCGCCAGCCGAGACAACCAACCTGACAACAACTCGTCTGGCAGCGGCGCGACAGTCTTGGGCAGCGGGTGCGGCTTCACACCCGGGACTTCTGGAGCCGCCGATGGGGGTTCGCATGGCGCGACCAAACCGGCGTCCATTTTGCGATTGCGTCATCGGTGATGCATTCCTCGCCTGTGATAATGGCGTCGATGGAAAGATCCTTGACCAGAGCGAAGATGCGCGAGGTCACCCCACCGGTCAGTGCCAAGACCTGCTTGAGAGATTTGACCTTCAGGTTGGACTTCTTTTCCAGTGGCATGGCAGCAATAAGGGTCTGGATCATGTCCGAGAACTCGGCATCGTCGCGCCAGTTTGGCAGATGATGTTCGTCCAGCCGTCGGGCAAGCTGGATATCACCGCGAATAGCATCGACGGCCTCGCTGACCCCAAGGCAGACCAGTGACACCTCGAGTTCATTGCTGAGATACCGCAGGACATTGAGAAATCGGCGCTGTTCGCGGTGGGTCCCGGCCAAGAGATTGTGGACCTCGTCGATCATGATCATCCGCAGGCCAAGGTCGCGTAAGAGCGCGATGACACGGACTTCGAGGGAAGCCACATTTTGAGCGCGGGCGCTAAGAGCCGTCGCCGGGGCGCCGACGGCGGCCAGGATGTGCAGGTAAAACCGCCGTTCATCAGGTGCGGGCGGCGCTTGCAACAGCAGAAGCGGTGTGCGGGTGATGCCCGACGCCGGATCGTATTCTGGTGCGTACTTGCGCGACAGGTTTCGGGCAATCATCGTCTTTCCGATCCCGGAGGCGCCATGCACAAGAAGCCCAGGCATACGGGTTTGTCGTGGCGCTTCGATCATGCCCTGCAAGCGGTCCAACACCTGTTCCGCCCGAGGAAAGCCGATCCAGATATCCGATTGAATGAGGGCGATCCGGCCGTCTTCTTCAGTTGTCCCTGCCCTCAATTCACCATCTCTCCACCTTGAACAATGGGCGCGATGTATCACCCGTATCGATCGGGCGCAGCCCTTCGGTTGTCGAGACGGCCGAGTTCGTGCCCTTCAATGTCCCTTTTCTTTCACGGGTTCTGCGTTCGGCCTTCGTCAGGCCCCGGCTTTCAGCTTCGATCTGGCGTTGCTGTCGGATCAGCTCAGCCAGCACCAGCTCATTAGACCCGGACTTGCCAAGGGCACGGGCCTTCCTCATCGCTTCGCGATATTCCCAGAGCGAGACGGGCGGAATTTCCAGGTTTCTGTACCGCGCCTCAACATACCGGCCATCGTCCAGTTCGACCCAGATCATTGAGATATCGCGAGGATCGTAGCGAACGACCACCTTTCCATCCCCGCGCCCAATGTGGCCTGCAAGGGCATCGGACCAGTACCTTATCTGGAACAGATGGATGCCGTCACGCCTGATCTTGCGCAGTTCACTCGGCAGGAAGCTCACCTGAAAGGCTTCCATCTCGAAGGGGATGTCGCCTGTCATTTGCTCTGAGAGCGCCTCCCATTTGGCAACGGGCGTGCAGCCAAGACTTGAATGAATGCTGTTGTTGTAACGGCAGATTTCCAGAGCAAACCAGCGATCGAATTCGCTCAACGTCATCGTGGCCTTGCTTTCGGCGTCATAGTCGCCCTTTGCCGCGATCGAGGATTGCGTTGTTTCCGGCAACAGGTGAACGGCCCCCATCATGGTGCCGATCAACCGTTCGATGTGACCACCGAAGTGAGGACTTGCTGGCGGTCGATAGACCAGATCGATCCCCCAATCCGCACAGGCCGACCGAAAGGCGCGCGACCGGAAATCGCGACCGTTATCGACGTGGATGCTGTGCGGTTTGCCCTGTGCTGGCCAAGGAACATCGCACGCCAATTCCGCAAGAAGTTCCTCCTTGAGGGCCACCGCCTGTGTCAGGCAAAGCGCCACTGACAGACGCGAAGGTGCCTCGAGAGAGGTGTAATATCCGGTCACCATCCGCGTTGCGACGTCGATCGCCAGCGTGACCCAAGGCCGCCCAATTGGTTTGCGTTCAAAGCCGTCGACAAGAATGATGTCCGCCGGTGTATGATCAATTTGGACGATCTCCAGTGGCATACTGGCCTTGTTCTCACCTGTGACCGGCGCAAATTTCTGGCGGGCCGCCTTTGCGCCCTCTCGTGCCTTCGCAACTTCGCGGGCATCCATCGCATCCAGACGACGCTGAACCGTTCGCCGTGTCGGCGGTTGCAAGCCCTCCTGCCAGCAAGCGCTGCGGATTTCTGTCACGACGCGCGACAAGCTCGAACGCTCCCGGCGCAAGAAATAGCGGCGAAGGTGCTCCTCGATTACCGCTTCGACTTTGCTGGATATTAACATCGTCCCGGTCGGGCGGCCCCGTTTCCGCGGAGCCAGAGCGCTGGTGCGCCCACCCTCTTCCGCCAACCGTTTTATCCAACGCCAGACCGTCGCCCTGCTGACACCAAGCTCCCAAACGGCGTCATTGATGCCACGTTCCAGGCTGCCAGTCCCATTGAGATATGCCTGAACAAGAGGGCGCAGCACCGCGGCCCTGCGCGCCTCTTCAGCACCAACAGCAACGCAGTCTTCGCCATCATCATTCATCGATATTTGCCGCAAATGTCTGTGAACCCTGTCTCAGGTTTAAGGGCAAAAATATCAGAATTAAAGGCAAAATCTCATATTTAAGGGCAAAGCTCAGCCGTTGATTTCGTTGGATTTCCCATCTCACAATTAAGGGCTACGCGACACATGGATTTCGATGCGGATGTCGCGGCTGTAGTCATCGCCCAGAAGAGCCCTCACCCGCGCCTCGACCGCGCCGCCTGCGTCATGATCCGTATGCACAACCTCCGGCTCTTCGGTCAGGTTGAAACGGATCAATGGAGAGGTCGCGGCGCGAATGATCTGGGGGTGCAGCTCCGGAGGCGCGCCTTCGATCAGTTGTGCTACATTGGCGGCCCGTCCGGCGGCTTCCGCGCCGATCGCCGCCTGCACGGCGAGTGTTCTTTCGTCAACGAAGAACCAGAGGCTCACCGCCTGCGCCACGACGATAACACCCAGCACCAAGAGTGAGATCTGCGTGCGCAGTCTCCACGGGCGCGTTTTCACGAACTGACCTCGACATCGCAGGTCAGGCTGTAACCGCCGTTGCGCACGGTGGAGATGACACGGGGGCGCAATACGTCCGGTTCGATCTTGCGGCGCAGGCGGCTGATCTGATTGTCGATCGTCCGGTCAAGCGGTCCGGCCACGCGCCCCGCTGTCATTTCCAGCAGCTCATCGCGGCTCATGACGATACGCGGGCGTTCGAGCAGGATGGACAGGAGTTTCAGCTCACTGGAGGTTACCTGATTGCGGGTGCCGTCCGGGGCGGTCAGGGTCCGTCCGTCATAGTCCAGTTCGAGATGGGCGAACCGGATGCGCTTGCCCGCGAATGGGTCCTGCGGAGGGCTCTTCTCGCTGCGTCGCATGATGGCCCTGATCCGGGCCAACAACTCGCGCGGATTGAAGGGTTTGGAGAGATAATCATCCGCGCCGCCTTCCAGACCCTCGATGCGGTCGTCGTCCTCTCCGAGGGCGGTCAGCATCAGGACCGGTGTGCCGCACTCCTGACGCAATCTTTTGCACGCAGTCAGCCCGTCTTCGCCGGGCATCATCACATCGAGCACGATCAGATCGAAAGAATGTCTTGCGCGCTGAGCGTCCATCTCTGCGGCACTTTCGGCGACCGAGGTTCGCATGCCGTTCCGTTCGAGATAGCTTGAAACGGAATTGCGGATCTCGTCATGGTCGTCGACGACCAGAATGTGGGCAGGTTCGCTCATACCCGGTGTATATCAAACCGCCGGTGTAAATGTCCGCCCCCTCTTTGTAGCCAAATGTAACGGCAGTTTGACGCGTCGCGGGAGCAGGGGGGACAATAGGAGCCCTCAAGTCTGCGACAGCGCATGTTCCGGCGGTCTGCGGATCGCCAGCCGGTGCACCCCGGCGGATTGCTGTTCTTCCATGCGGGGCGGCGTCCCGGCGAAGAAGGTCGTGATTTCCTGATACCTGATCCGCGTATCCTCAAGCGCCTGATAGTATCGGAAAAGCTCCTTCAGTGGGGCCGAAAAGTCTTTGTGCGCGGCGAGGACCGCGACCAGTGCCCCAAGCGTGATCCGGCCTTCGATGACGAAATATCCGCCAAGTGAGTAGAACAGAAACGGTGTCAGCGCCGTCAGAAAGTTGTTGAGCGCCTTGATGAAGAACTTGAGACGAAAGATCCTTCTGCGTACCTGCTCCAGCGCCTTGAAACTAGCGCCCGCCGCCGACAGGCCGGACGAGGCGCCCTGTCGTTCGCGCAACTGCTCGCTCAGTTGCCTGCCAAGATCGCGGACCTCTTTGATCCGGATACGCGACAGGGTGTTCACCCGGCGCTGCAGCTTCGGGAGCAGAATAAGCTGAATGGGCAACACGGTCAGCGCGGCGGCACCCAGGATCGGGTCCTGAATGAACATGAACAGCAGAATGGTGAAAAGCGTGCCACCCTGCAAAACCGGCAGGGTCAGGACTTCGGCCGCGAAGCCGCCGATGGGTTCCACTTCCTGTGCGAGTATTGGGACGATCTCGCTTTGCTCGGACGCCTCCGCATCCGAGCGCCACCGCCGATAGATCAGCAGCCTGAAGCGTCGGAGAAACCGCTCCGCCGTATAGCCCTTGAAGACGTTGAGCGTGTATTTGATGAGTCCGTTCAGGCTGATCGACAGCAAATACAGCCCGCAAAGCAGCAGCAGGAATATGACCTGATCCAAACTCTGGCCCAGAACCTCGACCGGGAAAGTCGCGGATTCCAGCGCATTGTTCACGATCTGCTTGGGCAGTTCCAAGGTCAGATACAGGATCGGAAGCGCGAGAAGGCTCAGCATGATCATCTGCGCCTGCTGCCGTCTGGTGTAGCGCAGGACCGAGCTGAACAACCCGGCATCAAGCCCCCTCACGTGGTTCATGCGCGCGACCGGTTTTGCCGGGCGGCTCCAGAGCCGCAGGATACCGCGCAGGACGAGATAGAGGGCGACGCCGATCAGCAATCCCGGCGCCAGGACCAGAATGAGGTGAATGAACGGATGAACCCAGTCCGGCGTCGTATCATTGTAATCGTATCCGAAGAGGGCGGAGACGTCATGTACGAGGACGTGATACCTGTCCATCAGCGACATTGGAGCGCGCTCAATATCCGGCGGGTGAGGCGAGGTGATCATGCACGATGATGACCCCCCACATCCCGGCATCTCTGTGGCCGGGGACCAGACAGGCAAATTCCAGATTGGTCACGTCTGAAAACTTCCAGATCAGTTCCCCGGTTTCACCGCTGGGTATCGATATGAAGTTGGCGGCGTCATGGGTCATGTCCGGATGCTCCTGCATCCATTGCCGGTTTTCGGTGACTTCATCGAAGGAGCCGAGAAAGAAAGTGTGATCGAGTTTGCCGGAGTTCGTGACCCGAAAGCGGACAACCGCTCCGTTCTCGATGTGAAGCGCATCCGGATCAAAGAGCATGTAACCGCTTCCGGTCTCCCTGACCGTGATGTCGACCGTCCTGTCGGGCGTGGCATCGCCGGGGGGTTCTCCGATCGGGTCATGGTCCGGAAGGTCGTAGGCCCTCAGATGGGGTTGCTGGCTTTTGCCATCGGACGCATGCGCGGAGAGGGCGGACAAGATGAGCGCTGCCGCGAGGGTGCAAGTTTTGAACGATGTCTTCATGTGCTCAACGCCTCCGCAGTAGGGGAAATTCTAGAACCGGGTTTATTCGATCGATTGAAGCCGTGAGCCCAAGGGTTCAGCAAACGTCGGATCTGGGTACTACCGCCGCTGGCGCGGTACACCATCGTCGCAGACGGGCGCCCAACGGGGGAAAGAACGGGCGCGGTGTACGCCCGTTCTGGTATTAACGTTATCGCAAGGCGGTGCTCGCGATCCGCACTGACCGTTTAGTGAGTAACGGAGACTTCGCGGAACATGCCGGATTCGTAATGACCGGGGATCAGGCAAGCAGCTTCGAACGTGCCGTTATTTGCAAATGTCCAGATGATTTCGGCATCTTCGCCGGGCGCGAGCCGGATGCGGTTGGGCTCATTATGACCCATATTCATACCGCTCATATCCGCCATTTCGTTCTTGTGCGCGGCGTTCTTCTTTTGCGAGTCGAGAATGAACTCATGGTCCAACTCGCCCTCGTTGCGGACGACGAAACGGACGGTCTCGCCTTCTTTGAAATCCAGATCGCCGCCCTTGAACAGCATTTCGCCGTCGTCTGTTTCGACCATGTCGATCTCGACCGTGCGGTCCACCGCAGCGGCATCGCCGGGCATGCCGATCTTCATTTCTCCATGGGTGTCGCCGGACTTGTTTCCGTGAGCCGCTTCGCCGGCAAACCCCGGTGCCGCAAAGGAGGAAGCCAGTGCGATTGTCAGCAGTAGATGTTTCATCTGTTTAGTCCTTGGTTGCTTTTGGGTTCAGGTATTGGCCGGAGGACTCATCAGCCCTCCGGATTGCTCCCGCAGGAACAAATCTCAGAATTGAAGGCGTGTACCCATCACGACCGAGAACTCATCTGTATCCCCACCGGCCGCGCGGGTGATGTCCCGCGTGTCGCCGAACGAGGTCTCGTAGTTGACGCCGATATAGGGTGAGACCGCACGGTCGATGAGGTCGTAACTCAGCCGCGCACCGATCTCCATGACTGCGCCACCCGCACCCCGCCCCCGGGCGATGTCATCCTTCAGCGGCATATCGATCTCGATGTTCGGGGTCAGGATCAGACGGTTGGTAAGGAGCAGTTCGTATTCCGCCTCGAAACTGAAGAACGAATAGTCGGAGAGGTAGAGATCGGCGTCGATCTCGAACCACTGCGGCGCGAGCCCTTTTACCCCCACGACAGCCGCGTAGCGTTCCGGAACGCCCTCGGGTGTGCTGGCATAGGCTCCGACCACGCCGCTAAAGAAGGTCGAGATTGGAAACCGGAGACGTAGCTGGTTTTCGAGGCTTTCGAACTCATCGGACGAAAGACCGTATTCAGCTTCGCTGCGCCACACCAGCTTGAGCTCATCCGTGCCGATGAGGGCGTCGAAATCCCAGACAAGGACCTCTTCGTCATCCAGTGCGCGAATTTCCAACTGTTCCGCCTGCACGCCCCAGATCAGCTGTTCGGTCTGTTTGACGGGCTGAGCCTGCACGAGCGAGGCCCAAGGAAGGATGAGGCCGGCCAGTCCGGCGAGTTGACTGTATTTCATTACGTTCGTCCTTTGTATTTCCCGGCTCAAGCCGCGCGTCCCTTGACCACGACCTTGCGGAACATTCCCGCCCGCGCGTGGTAGCTGAGGTGACAGTGGAACGCCCATTGACCGGGGGCGTCGGCCTCGACTTCGATGTCCGTCGTGGCGGCGGGATTGATGTTCACGGTGTGCTTGATGGGATTGCGCGGACCGTGACCGGCATCGATGATCGACCACATCCCGTGCAGGTGCATCGGATGCGACATCATCGTTTCGTTGATGAACCGCATGCGCACCCGCTCGCCGTATCGGAGCGTGATCGGGGCGGCATCGTCGTATTTCACGTCGTTGATCGACCAGATGTAGCGCTCCATGTTACCGGTCAGCCGCAACACGATGGTGCGTGAGGGTGCGCGGTGACGGTAACGAGGGCTGGCGGCGCGCAGGTCTGCGTAGGACAGGAACTTGCCGCCGTTGTACGCGACAGGCGTCAGTCCGCTGCCCGGGACATAGAACGGATCGCCGCCATCAGACATTGCCATTCCGCTCATACTGTCCATGCCGCTCATACCGTCCATTGCGGGCTTCTGCATCTGGGCATGGTTCATGCCTGACATCGGTGCCTTTTTCTTCTGCTGCATCTGCGTGTGGTCCATGCCGTCCATCGCAGGCTTTTGCATCTGCGTATGGTCCATCCCAGCCATCGAAGTCTTTTTCTTCGGCTTTTCCTCTGACGGGGTCATCGCAGGCATCGGGGGCTGCTGGCTGGATTGCATGTTTGAATGGTCCATGCCTGTCATGTCGGTGTGGTTCATTCCGGTCATGTTCTGCATGACGTGGTCGCCCATACCCATGCCCATATCCATACCCATACCGCCCATCATGCCGCTCATGTCGGCCATGGTGAGCAAGGGCTTGGGTCTGAGACGGGGCACGGCACCGGCATAGCCCTCTCTGGGTGACAGGGTGCCCCGAACAAGCCCGTTGCGGCCCATGGATTCCGCAATAATGCTATAGACCTTGTTCTGCGTAGGCTGGACGATGACATCATAGGTCTCGGCAACCGCGACCCGCAGTTCATCCACGGCGACAGGCTCCACATCGTTGCCGTCAGCCTGCACGACGACCATTTTCAGTCCCGGTATCCGCATGTCGAAGTAGGTCATCGCGGAGGAGTTGATGATCCGAAGGCGGACCTTCTCACCGGGCCGGAACAAACCGGTCCAGTTTTGCGACGTGCTGCGACCGTTGATCAGCGAGGTAAATCCCTGCACGTCTTCGACGTCGCTCGGCAGCATGCGCATGCGCCCCCACATGCGGCGCTCTTTCAGCGTCGCCTTGAGACCGTCCATGCGGGCGTCCCGGATCAGGTCCTGAAAAGTGCGCTGCGAACGGTTGTAGTAGTCGGACTGCATCTTGAGGTTCCGCAAGATGCGGTTGCCCGGATGGGGATGTTTGTCGGCCAGCTGAACGACATAGTCGCGGTGCGCTGGTATGCGTTCCCTGCCGCGCGGCTCGATCACGATCGCACCGTAGGCGCCATCCGGCTCCTGAAGGCCTGAATGGCTGTGGAACCAATAGGTCCCGGCCTGCTGGATCGGGAAGCGATAGGTAAAGGTCTGACCGGGGGCGATGCCGTTGAAGCTGATCCCCGGAACGCCGTCCTGACGGAAGGGCACGATAAGTCCATGCCAGTGGATCGAGGTGCTTTCGCTGAGGTTGTTGGTCACGTTTATCGTAACCTCCTCACCTTCCTTGAAGCGCAGGATCGTCGGAATCTGGCTGCGGTTGTAGCCCACGCCCATCTTCTGAAAATCGCCCGTGTTGATGCGCACCGGGTCGACTGTGATATTGTAGGTTCCCTGAGAGGTCACCTGCGTGGAGCCATGCGCGCTCAACGCTTTGGGCATCGCAAAAGCCGCAGCCGCAGCCAAGCCGAACTGACGCCGCGACAACCCCTTCGCCAGCTCTTCAGAGGTACTGAGCGCCGTATCCCAGAGGGCCAGCTGCTTTCTATTGAAGAATTGCATTCGTTTTCCTTGTATTAGTCTGTCTGAAAGGTGCCGCAGCGCGCGTGCTCAAGGGTTCGACGGCGTTTTGGAGGTCAGTCGCACCCGGCTCGGCACAGTTCGCTTCGAACACGGCACGTGCCGGGGGGCGTTTACGCGCGGTTCTGCCTTGCAACTTGCGAGGGTCAGCGCGGGGCCTGTTTCGAGTTCTGAATTTGTCGGATCCATGATTCACGTGCCCTCCGTGGAACTGGAGGTTTTATAGCCGGAACGCCTGCAAAGGATGAAGAATACATATGGTTACATATGGGGTTAGGGTGTGCTGACCGTCGGTAGGGTGGGTGGTTGCTGATGTGATATGCTTTGGTTCGGGAAGGGCGAAGGGGCGCCTACGCAGTTGCCCGAAGGTTCGCGAACGCGCTTGATGTAGATCATCTTTCGCTTGCTATGCCCGGTTTCCAGAGATGATCGGCGAAAGACAGGCTCATCCAAGAATTGATCAACAACTCATCTGGAGATAGCGATCAGACGTTGATAGAGGCTATCGCGGACCTGGTTCGGAGGACTTTACTCGCTGCAGCAATACATCCCTGAAATAACCTGCGTGCAGCGTCAGAAAGCGAGATCGTGTGCCAATCAGACATGCTTGTGTTTTTCTGAGATTTATTAATGCAGCGGATTGCAAAAACTCTCGCTGTGCGCTCTGAGGCTACAGCCTTTCCAAGCTTCGCCCTTGTAAGCCAGTTCATTCGGAATATCCGCTAAATGCAAGTGTTTGGGACGGAACTCATACCAAGCCGTAGAACTCCACAGCGCTGCGAACGCTGCAACTTTTCCTAGTTTAAAGACAGCAAGGTGCTCAATATGACCCGAATAGTGATAATCAACCATTACGGTTCAACCACAGGCACCGGTATGGGCGGACGGCATCACTATTTCGCCCGGGAGTTAGCGCGCAAGGGCCATACAGTAACATTAGTCGCCGCTCGATCACATCACCTGATCCGCGACGATATCGATTCAGGGTGTTGTCACGTTAACTCGCCGAATTTGCAAGTTGGCAAGCTGTTCGTTGATCAAGCGGCCTGTGCCGCGGATTTCCACGCCTCGAATGCTTCGAGCCGATGGTAGCGGATGGTGAGCGCAGAGCGGCGGCGGGCTGGGACAGAGAAACTATTGCGGGTTGCAGACTTCATAGATACGAAGCGTTGTAATCCACCCGGCGATCGGAAGCCTTGCATCACCCGCTCTCGTTTTCGGAAGGGCAAGTGGCTGTTTTCTGCGCGGTTATTGAGTCCCTTGTGTGACCAATGATCAAGGCCAGGCGCGACCTCGCGCTTTGCGGCACCATAGGAGCGCAGCTTGTCCGTAATGATCCTTTTTGGCACGAAGCCCCAACGTTTCATCAGCTTGACCAAAAGCCGCTTTGCGGCGCGCTTGTCTCGTCTCGATTGGAGAATTTCCTCAAGAACAAAGCCGTGTTGGTCGACCGCGCGCCAGAGCCAGTATGACCGACCCGCGATCTTCACAACGACTTCGTCCAGATGCCAGACATCGCCGGGGCGCGGCTGCCGTCGCTGTAGAACGTGGGCGATCAGGGGGCCGAACTTGACGCACCAGCGCCGGATTGTCTCATACGAAACGTCGACGCCACGTTCCAGCATCAGCTCTTCGACCTCGCGCAGGCTCAAGTTGAACCGGACGTAAAGCCAGACAATATGAGCGATGATCTGAGGCGGAAACCGGTGGCGTTTGTAGCTGATCTTTTGTGTCTGCATCGACACCGCCTACGCCCAGATCAATGAACCAGCAACCTCAGGACCGTTAATGTGACAACACCCTTTCAGACCTTTGGTTAAGAAGCACATACTTCAGCGAAAAGCTGACGTGGAAAGGTAGGCCTCTTCCCGTGGCGCAACTTATTCGGCCGGAACCATAGCGGCTATTCCGCGTTTGCAACACTAACAGAAGGAGAACGATGATGACGTCACAGCGCCAAGCGACTGCAAATTTGGTTCACAATGGAGAATATTCCGATCTCCGGTTCGTCAATATGATGTCTGCCCATCATGCGATGGCGGTATCAATGGCCGAGGTTGCGGTGGAAAAAGGCGAGCACAGCGAACTCGTCCAGTTCGCAAAGACCATGATCGAAGATCAGAAGAAAGAAATCGAAACGCTTGATGGCATAATCGAAGACCTTGATGGCCCTGATGAAGTCGCGACAGAGACCCATCCCCGTGAGCGCAGCATGCTCGGGATGGACAGCCCAGAAGAACTCGCAAAAAAGGCACCCTTCGACAAAGCATTCATTGATTCACAACTGCCGCACCATGCCTCTGCAATTGAAATGGCAGCGGTCGCTCTGAAACAGAGCTCCAACAACGACATCAAGAAGCTTTCGAGGAGCATTATCGATACTCAGGCCCAAGAGATCGGCAAAATGATCGACTGGCGCCATAGCTGGTACGGTGGAAAGGGCTGATTTTGCCAGCAAGATAGCCTTCCTGTGATCTGGCCTACTGTTTGATGTCACATCCACTGGGCCAGCACGCCTCAGAAAATGTGCAAGGGTCCAGCGGTAAGAAGGCTTTTATAGTTCGCGCCGATAGGTAACCTTGCTTGGGCATAAGGGATACCAGATTCATGACGACATTGATCGCCATCATTTTGATCTTTGCATTCTCAATGCTGTTCACCGCAGCATTGCGCGCAAGCGGTACGGGTCCGAGCACCTATCCTCAGAAGCGCCCTATACTCGGGGGCAGTGATCCTGAGACCCATGCATGGCAACGTTTCCACGTCCGATACTACACTATGACGCTGCTGTTCGTCGCCTTCGAGATGGAAATGATGTTCATGTATCCTTGGGCCGTGGTTTTCGTAGAGGAAGGCCCCAAGGCGCTGGCAGAGATGGGCATGTTCTTGGTCATTCTATCGGTCGGGATCGTCTATGGCTGGCGGGAGGGTATTTTTCGGTGGGAATGAGCTGGCTTGCAAGAATGGCAGAGCTGGCCGAAGTGCCGGTGTTTGTAGCCTTTGGCGAGGGTGCCCCTGCCGATGCTGCGAGCGTGCTGGTTAAAACCCCCGGATTGCGCGTTGTTGAGACGCCGCGAGCCGCAGCGGTTTTGTTGGTTGTAGGCACGATACCAGAGGCTCTTATACCTCCACTACACCGCCTGCATGACCAGTTGCCGCACCCCCGCGCCAGCGTTCTCTGGCATTCACGGAATGAGTTGCCAGGCGCTACGAGAGTAGAAGAAATAGCGACCATTGGCGCTTTTCTAAGGGTAATTCACAGAGATCTGCTGGCTGGCAACCTTAAGACCGAACCCGACATTTTGCCAGATGCCCCGCCAAACGAGTGGCGCGGGATTGGTCCACATGGTCAGGGCGGTAAAGGCATGATGGGCGGCACGCCTTACGGAAGGACGATGGCAATGACAGCCGCCGATCTGCGGGATGGGCTGGAGCTTGATGCCTACACCGCAGATTTCGGTCCTTTTCTCCCCATGCTCCCGCCCGGGCTCGTCCTGACCCTCACTCTCCAAGGTGACATGATACAGAAAGTTGCGGTTGCGCATCCGCCGTTCGAAACCCAAGAAAAACGCGGTTGGGTTCTACTCAATCTTCTGGGACTGCCAGCCCTGGCTGAACGGATGTTACGCGCCACCAACATCGGCAATGCGACCCTTAAACGGCTGATCCGCTTATCGGGCGCGCGGGCAGCAATCCCCGAAGGGTTGGGCCGCACTCATGACGGATCGGACGTACGCACGCGCTTTGACCTGCTGATCGGCACTTCAGAACCCATCTTCAACCTGCACGTCCAGCAAACAGGCCTTGATGATCTATTGATCGGTCTGGAATGGCACGAAGCCATGCTGGTTTTGAACAGCTTTGACAACGCATCGCTGCGCGCCATCTGCGCCAATACCTCTAATCCTGAGCCCGGTGCCATGGCGGGCGGCATGGATCACGGCGTCCATGCAGGGCACATGTCATGAGCGTCGCCCTCACCCTGATGATAATGCTCGTATTCATGACCGTCGGCATGCTTATCGCTGCGGTTCTGGACACGTTGTTCTACCGATGGCTGGCCGGACGCACTGGGGGCAGTTTGCTAACTCCGCTCTATGCCGCCGCGGCGGAAGTGTCTCGGCAACGAATTTCGACCGAGGCGCCAGACAGAATGAACTGGTTCCTGTCCATCTCGGGTTTTCTGACGCTCGGTGCGATTGGTCTCGCTGTCGTACCGCTCGGGCCACAGTCTGCAGTGATTGGCCTCGAAACCAGTGTGGTGCTGTGGGGGGCGTGCGAGTCCCTCGTGGTTGTGCTTGTGTTTTTGCACGGCTGGTCACCCAATTCCCCACTCGCCCTGATCGGGGCCTATCGCTACGTCGCTATTGGGCTGCCGATCATGCTGCTAAGCATGTTTGTCCTGATCGCCGCCGCACTGCCTGCAGAGTCGCTTGATCTACGCGCTATCGTGACGTCGCAAGAAGACCTATGGAATGTGATCCGCCAACCGCTTGGGCTGCCCCTCTTCATATTGTTGGGACTGTCACTTACGCTGCGCGGGCCACTCGACTACGCCGATGGTGCTGATCTTGCAGGCGGCACGTCCATCGAAGATTCAGGCGCTAACCGGGCCGGTTGGCAGGTGGCGAGATTGTCCATGTTAGTTGGCTTCTCTGCCGTGGCCGCCTCGGCGTTTCTGGGCGGGTATCTCGGCCCGGTCCTTCCTGCTGTTGTCTGGCTCGCGTTCAAAACACTAACCATCATGGCTGTCATCATCGCCCTGTCTCATCTGCTGGCGCGTATGCCCGTAGCACGGTTGCTCGGGCTGATCTGGAAGGTCCTGCTGCCAATTGCCTTCTTGGACTTGTTGCTGGCCGGACTGGTGGCGCTGGCATGACGGATATTACTTTTTATATCCTTTCGGCGCTCGCCATCTGGAGCGGTTGGCGGGTTTTTCAGGTCGACTCGATGATCCGTGCAACATTCGCGCTGATGGTTTCGTTCATCTGTGTCGGTGCCATCGCGCTATTGATGTCTGCCGATTACATCGGCGTCGCCACGGTCTTTATGATGGCGGTCGAGATGATGGTCATGGGTCTTTTCATGGTGATGTTCATGATGAACCCGGCAGGCCTGAACCCGATGCAGATGGTGCATCAATACCGTCTATCGATAGGAGCGGGCATTGTAGCTTTCATCGGCCTCACAGTCGCGGTGCTGGAAACTGACCTACCGCATAATCCCCTGCCTCCGGGTCAGGATACCATGCGTGATCTGGGCATCAACCTGCTGGGCAGCTCGATGCTGATATTCGAGACCGCAGGGGTGACGCTATTGGCGACCATGCTCGGCGCTGTCATCTTATCGAGCCGCCGTGGCCGGTTTGGCGTGTCGGACGCGGGTGCTATTCCCCCAGGGCTTCATCCGGGCGGGACACCTGCGGGTCGCAAGGTGGAGGAAGGCGGTGGCCACGGAGGGCACGGCGGCCATGGTGGTCATGGGGGTCATGACAAGATGACCGACAAGAAGGACGGCGACCAAGGCACTGGCCATATGGGTCACGAGATGGCCGACGACGACCCGGCGTTGTCAGCAGAGCATACGGGTCACGTGGGACACACAACCGGCGCTGACCCCGAAGGCGCCGATCCAAAGAAGCCCAGACAAGAGCCAGCACCGGACCCGCATAAAGGTCACGGCACCAAGCTGAAGAAGGAGCATTGATATGACTTTGACGGCCATATTGATTGTCGCGTCGGCGCTCTTTGGCATCGGTCTGTTCGGTGCGTTGTCACAGAAATCCTTTGTAATGCTGATGATGGGCTTGGAGTTGATGCTAAATGGCACCCTGCTCGCGGCTGTCGGGTTTTGGGCCTTTACCCTCGAGGGGGCGCCTGAGGGGCAATTGCTTGCGATCCTGATCATGGCGGTGATGGCAGTCGAGCTGGCAATTGGCTTTGCTCTTGTTGTTGCCATCTATCGCAAGCGTCAAGCGGACGTGATTGAAGCGCTCGGGACGCTGAAAGAATGACGCTTTGGCTGCTCCCCTTTCTGCCGATTTTGTCAGGCGCGATCATCGCGGTGATGGGTGATCGGTCGCGTGGCTGGCTTGGAGGGTTGGCAGTGGCCGTGCTTGGTGGGACTTTCGTCATGGCGATGGCTGCCGTCACACAAGAATGGACCGCGTACTTGATCTGGTCGGATGCACTCCGGCTTACCGCCTCGCTCACGCCGATCTCAGCGGCGGTTGCTCTCATGGTTCCCGCCATAGCACTTGCTGTTGTCCTTCACGCCACACAGCATGAACAAGCGCGTGGGCTGGGGCGGCTAACTGGCATCATGATCCTGTTCACAGGCGGCATGGAATTGGTTGTCGTCGCCGATGATCTTTTGACGCTGCTTATCGGCTGGGAGCTAATTGGCGCCTGTTCCTGGGCGCTGATCTCGCACAAGTGGCACGACATCGAAAATCCGCGTTCGGGCCTTTATGCTTTCGTGATGACGCGGTTCGGTGATCTTGGACTTTTTGCCGCTGCGATGGCGCTCTATTCCGCCACGGGGTCTTTCGATTATGCCGGCATTGCAACGCTCGAAGGCACGGCTCAGGAGATCGTGGCCTTTGGAATCCTTCTTTCGGCGGCCTCAAAGGCCGGACAGGTTCCCTTCTCGCCTTGGCTGTTTCGGGCGATGGCTGGCCCCAGTTCGGTCTCGGCGCTTCTCCATGCGGCGACGCTGGTGGCAGCCGGTGCCTATATCATCGCGCGTCTTGAGCCATCCTTGTCCCTCGCTCCCGGGTTTAGCGTCGCGGCGATCTTGATCGGGTTGATCACTGCTCTGGCGGGTGGCGTCACCGGGGTTTTGCAGAACCACGCTAAACGGCTGCTTGCGGCGTCCACTTCGGCCCAACTCGGATTTATGTTCGTTGCAGTCGGCGCGGGGTATCCGGGGATCGCGGTACTGCACTTGATTGTCCACGCCACATTCAAAGCGCCGCTTTTCCTTTCGGCTGGCCTCGCAGGGGATGCTGCGGGGAGCTACCGCTTGGATAAAATGATGCTGGGCCAATCGATGCCAATCGTCGGGGGGCTTACAGCTATAGCAGCAGTCGGGCTTGCCGGGATGCCACCTGCGGGAGGTGGTTGGAGTAAAGAAGAGATCATTAAAGCGGTTGAACATACTGGGTATTGGCTACCAATCGCAGTGATGCTCGGCGGCGCACTGAGCGCGGCCTATACGACGCGCTTCTTATTGCTGGAATTTAGCTGGCGCGGCAATGACCAGCGGTCAATCGAGGTGCCTGACAGGATGGAAACCATCGGACTGGGTATCCTCGGCGCATTGACACTGGCAACAAGCCTACTGTGGTATCCGCCCCTGGCTGAGGCACTTGCCGCCTTATTGGACATGACGCTCCCCAAAGGCAGCCCTTTGATGCTTGGCCTTTCGCTGACCTTTATCGCCGCCGGTGTCTTGGGCGGCGTCTATCTGGTGCGGCAGCATCCTATGCTCGGAACAAGCGGTGCCACTGCTGCCGCCTCAAATTGGCTCGGGCTGCCCAAGTTGATCACCATCGCCGTTGTGCGACCCTTAGATGCGCTTGCCCGTACAACGGCTTGGATTGACGACACTCTCATTGACGCGGGGCCTCGTGGGGTCGCTTTCATTGGCCGCAAAGGAGCGGCTTTTATCGCGGAGGTGGACAACCGTGTTGTTGATCAGGGTATCCGCAACACTGCTGCATTTGGCGACTGGCTTGCTCAGGTCAGCGACCGCTTCGGGGAGACGATCTCTGATGGCATACCCGAAGGCAGTGCGCGCCTGACCGGTATGTTAGGCCGCGACACTCGCCGCCTGCAAACCGGACTTTCCCACCACTATTACGCTTACATTATCGGCGGCGTCATCGCCGTGATCGCCATTCTCGCTGCAGGAGCATGACATGCTGACACTCACCATCCTAATCCCGATGCTGGGCGCCCTGGCTCTGACCGTTCTGCCCAGTCTCGGCCATGCCGCTGCCCGCATCATCGCGGTCGCAACCTCGACATTGTCGTTCTTGCTGCTTTTAATCGTCTGGTACCAGTTTGACACAAGCTCAGCGGCCCCTGCCTTTCAGGCCTATGCGGAGGCCCCTTGGATACCCGCGCTCGGTGTCTTCTGGCGCGTGGGCGTGGATGGCATGTCATTGGCGCTCTCGTTGATGAGCGGCGTCCTCTTTATCGCTTGCATCGCATGGCCGATGGAGAACCCTGAACGTCCCCGCGCCTACTATGCATGGTTTCTGTTTCTGGAGTCGGTGTCGCTGGGCCTATTCATGGTCCTTGATCTACTGATCTTCTATGTCTTCTTTGATCTCAGCCTCGTCGGGATGTTCTTCCTTATCGGACGGTGGGGCCATGGTGACGCCCAAGGTGCGGCGCTCAAGTTCTTTATCTATACATTAGCGGGGTCCCTCGCGATCTTGCTGGCAATTATCGGGCTGGTGCTGACGGTTGACCCAATCACGTTTGACATGCGCGCCTTGATAGCTGCGCAGCCATTGGCAGGGATGGATTTGCGGGGCGGTTTGATCCTTTTGGGCTTCGTTCTGGGGTTTGCCGTCAAGGCCCCTCTGTTTCCAGTTCACACCTGGTTGCCACCTGCGCACGTCATGGCACCGGGGCCGGTGTCGGCCATCCTCGCTGGCGTCTTGCTGAAGATGGGGACCTATGGGCTTGTGCGGATCCCCTTTCAGATGATGCGCGAAACCTTCGCCGATTATGCATTGCCGCTGGCGATTGTGGCACTCGCTTCTATCCTGTGGGGAGCCATTGTCGCCTTGGGGCAAACCGACCTAAAACGGCGCATCGCCTACACTTCGGTCAATCATATGGGCTATACCGTCTTGGGCATCGCCGCCGCAGGAGCATTGTTGAACGGCGCAGAAGGTGCGCGCGAAATGGCTTTGACCGGTGCGGTGGTCGAAATGGTAGCGCACGGGCTAATCACCGGCGCGCTTTTCTTGATTGCCGGTGGCTTCTGGGCGCGCAGTGGGACCTATGACATGGATGCTTACGGCGGGCTGGCTAAAGTGGCTCCTCGCTTGACAACCGCTGCAGTGATTGCGGCTTTTGCCAGCCTGGGGTTGCCGGGGTTAGCCGGTTTTGTGGCGGAAGTGCAGATCTTTGTCGGCACCTTTGCCGTCTTTCCGGTGATCGCTGCGATTGGTCTGCTGGGCATTCTCATTACTGCCGCACTCTTTCTGCGGTTGCTGCAACAGGTGTTCTTTGGTGACCTGCCAAAAGCGCGTGAGGGGTTTGCCGATGTCAGCTTACTTGAAGGCAGCATTCTTGCAGCGATCTTGGCGCTGGTCATTCTGATCGGCATCTATCCGCGCTGGTTGCTTGATCTGATCGGCAGCGCATCCTCTGCCATAATAGGGAGCTGACTGGTGCCAATCGGCGACGTATCCCCTGAGATCGCGATCATCGTGGCGGCAGTGTTAGCGCTGCTGTTTGCGGCCTTTGCGCCCCGACGAATGCAGGCCGGGTCGGCATTCATCGCCCTCGCAGGCATTGCCGTCGCCATTGTTTTGGTTCTGGGGCAGTTGGGGGAAACCCGGTTCACCTTTTCAGGAGCTTGGGCGCTGGACGGAGCGAGCCTTTGGGCGCGATTGATGATCCTGCTGGGCACGGCCTTTTGTATTCTGCTGGCGCCGGGCTGGTTCCGCACCGATCCACGCCATGGAGAATATTACACGATCCTCCTGCTTGGTGCGCTTGGGGCTATGGCAATGGCCGGTGCCGGAGACCTGTTACAACTCACTATCGCGGTGCTGCTGTCTTCAGTCACCGGCTACACGCTGGCCGCGTGGCACCGCGACTGGGCGCTGTCCGTCGAAGCTGGCATGAAATATTTCCTCATGGGCGCGCTGGCAAACGCATTGCTGATTACCGGGGTCACCTTAATGCTGGGACTCTTGGGGAACACCGGATACGCAGATATTGCCGCATCATTAAGGCTCGGCACTGGGCTTTCTCCGCTGCTCTTCGTCGGATTTGCGCTAACCCTAACCGGTGTCGCGTTCAAACTGGGTGCAGTACCCGCGCATGCATGGTTGCCCGATGTAGCCGAAGGCGCACCGGTCCCTTCAGCCGCATTCCTGACGGTCGTGCCCAAGATCGGCGCGGCCATAGCATTGGCCCGCCTCGTGCAGCTTGTGCCCCCCGAATTCCTTGGCCTGCGCCCGCTGATCGCGATTTTAGCCGCAGCGACGATGACCTTGGGCAATCTGGCCGCCTTTTGGCAAGATGATATCCGCCGGCTAATCGGTTGGTCCTCGGTGGCACAGGCAGGCTACTTATTGATGGCCGTCACCGTTCTGGGGCTTAGCCCAGATGCGCTGAGTGCCCTTTTGGTCTTCATAGCCAGTTATGCGATGGGCAATCTCGCTGCCTTCGCAGTCGTGGCATACCTACGCGGGCGCACGGCTATCGCCGACTACGACGGCTTGGCCAAGCGGCGCCCGCTCGTGGCGACGGTATTGGTGGTCTCCTTCCTCTCTTTGGTGGGCATTCCGCCAACAGTCGGATTTCTGGGCAAACTTGCCCTGTTCATGACCACGATAGACGGCGGCTATACTTGGCTCGCCGTGGTGGCCGCCGCAAATACCGTTGCATCGTTGTTCTATTATGCGGGGGTCATGGGCCGCGCATATTTCAACGCGCCACCTGAGGAGGTCGCTGTGCTTGATCGCCCAAGTGGTGTGGCAGTGTTGATCGGGGGCATTTTCATAATCGGCGGAGCCGTGTTGGCTGGAAGCGCGTTCACAGCCTTTCAACTCAGCCAGCTATTGCCGGGATAACTGCATCATGTGGCAAATTTAACAAGATTTCATAGGATAAACGAGATGAAGGACTGCCTCATCATCGGTGGCGGGCCAGCGGGTCTTACGGTGTTGTCACGTTAACGGGCCTGAGGTTGCTGGTTCACCGATCTGGGCGTAGGCGGTGTCGATGCAGACTGTCGCGTAGCCCTTAATTGTGAGATGGGAAATCCAACGAAATCAACGGCTGAGCTTTGCCCTTAAATATGAGATTTTGCCTTTAATTCTGATATTTTTGCCCTTAAACGTGAGACAGGGTTCACAGACATTTGCGGCAAATATCGATGAATGATGATGGCGAAGACTCCGTTGCCGTTGGTGCTGAAGAGGCGCGCAGGGCCGCGGTGCTGCGCCCTCTTGTTCAGGCATATCTCAATGGGACTGGCAGCCTGGAACGTGGCATCAATGACGCCGTTTGGGAGCTTGGTGTCAGCAGGGCGACGGTCTGGCGTTGGATAAAACGGTTGGCGGAAGAGGGTGGGCGCACCAGCGTTCTGGCTCCGCGGAAACGGGGCCGCCCGACCGGGACGATGTTAATATCCAGCAAAGTCGAAGCGGTAATCGAGGAGCACCTTCGCCGCTATTTCTTGCGCCGGGGTGTTGTCACGTTAACTCGCCGAATTTGCAAGTTGGCAAGCTGTTCGTTGATCAAGCGGCCTGTGCCGCGGATTTCCACGCCTCGAATGCTTCGAGCCGATGGTAGCGGATGGTGAGCGCAGAGCGGCGGCGGGCTGGGACAGAGAAACTATTGCGGGTTGCAGACTTCATAGATACGAAGCGTTGTAATCCACCCGGCGATCGGAAGCCTTGCATCACCCGCTCTCGTTTTCGGAAGGGCAAGTGGCTGTTTTCTGCGCGGTTATTGAGTCCCTTGTGTGACCAATGATCAAGGCCAGGCGCGACCTCGCGCTTTGCGGCACCATAGGAGCGCAGCTTGTCCGTAATGATCCTTTTTGGCACGAAGCCCCAACGTTTCATCAGCTTGACCAAAAGCCGCTTTGCGGCGCGCTTGTCTCGTCTCGATTGGAGAATTTCCTCAAGAACAAAGCCGTGTTGGTCGACCGCGCGCCAGAGCCAGTATGACCGACCCGCGATCTTCACAACGACTTCGTCCAGATGCCAGACATCGCCGGGGCGCGGCAGCCGTCGCTGTAGAACGTGGGCGATCAGGGGGCCGAACTTGACGCTCCAGCGCCGGATTGTCTCATACGAAACGTCGACGCCACGTTCCAGCATCAGCTCTTCGACCTCGCGCAGGCTCAAGTTGAACCGGACGTAAAGCCAGACAATATGAGCGATGATCTGAGGCGGAAACCGGTGGCGTTTGTAGCTGATCTTTTGTGTCTGCATCGACACCGCCTACGCCCAGATCAATGAACCAGCAACCTCAGGACCGTTAATGTGACAACACCTCTTCTTCCTTCTCTCAATTGCTAAGCGTTCAACTAAGTCATCCGCATTTGGTTTCAATTTCCAGCGCTGGAAGGTTGGAGGCCGCGGTTGCGATTGAAATGTTCAATGAAGAAAAAAGCTTCTATTGGCCTTCCTGCTACGAACGCGGACTTCGTCGCGTTATTCTCGCAGCGGGATGGCTTCACAAACGACATTGTATCCGTTTGTAAAGTTGACCAACCGGGAGATGCAGCCATAGAGGTGCTTCGGATTTCGATCTCGGGACAAGGGTGGAAGCGAGCCAAAAGATGATGCGAACCACGTTGCGCCTATTCTTCCTTCTCATGGCTTGCCTTTGGGCCTCCATGGGCTTTGCTGCATCGAGCGATACCTACGAGAATTCAACAATCACGGCCCGGCTCATCTCCGTTGAAAATGGGGTCGCGGAAACCTCCAGAACCCTTTCCCTTGGCCTGGATGTCGAGCTGGCCGAGGGCTGGAAAGCCTATTGGCGTTCGCCCGGCGAGGTGGGTCTGCCGCCTGAAATTTCATGGGATGGATCGGAAAATCTGGTGAGCGCACAGATGCTCTGGCCCGCGCCTGAGCGCTTCACGGCATTCGGCATCGAGAATTTTGGCTACAAGACCCGTGTCGTCCTGCCCATTCAGGCAGTTCTCGAAACTGCGGGCCAGTCCGCAACATTGCAGGCGCGTGTTTCATTGCTGGCGTGCTCGACTGTCTGTGTGCCGCATGATTTCGATCTCGCACTGACAATTCCGGCGGGCACCGGGATTGACGCGAAGGCGGCGGGCCTGATTTCGGAGTATGCCCAGCGGGTGCCGCTTGGTCCCGAAGAGAGCGACATCATTGTCGAAACGGCGGTGATCGCGGATGATGCGCTTTATGTGACGGCGCGCAGTGCGAATGCCTTTGTGAAGCCGGATATCTTTCCGGAACTGGGGCCGGAATTCACCTTTGGCAAACCGGACATCCGAACCGATGATGCGGGAACAGCCCTTTGGGCCAAGCTGCCTCTTCTCGCGCAAGGGGAGGATCCGCCGCCCCTGCAACTGACTTTGACCGATGGATCACGCGCGGTGACAGCGCAGCCCGCTTGGTCAGACCGCATCCCGGGTGCACCATTCGAGGTTATGGCGAACCTGCCGGATCTGACGCAAATCCTGGCGATTGCGGCCTTTGCCTTTCTTGGCGGTCTGATCCTGAATGTCATGCCCTGTGTTCTGCCTGTCCTGTCCATCAAGCTGACATCGGTTCTCAATCATGGAAACAAGCCAGCGCACGAGGTCCGGAATGGGTTCCTGATGTCGGCGCTTGGCGTTCTGGTGTTCATGTGGGCCCTCGCCGCAATCATTCTGGTTCTGCAATCCGTCGGCGTCACCGTTGGGTGGGGCCTGCAATTCCAAAGCCCTGTTTTCCTGACCGTCATGTTTCTGGTGCTTGCCGTGTTCTCTGCCAATCTGTTCGGGGTGTTCGAAGTTTCATTGCCCTCCGGGTTGCAGTCACGGCTGGCCAGATCAAGCGGTCGCGACGGGTATGGCGGAGATTTTGCAACAGGCGCCTTCGCGGCGGTGCTGGCCACGCCCTGCTCGGCCCCGTTTTTGGGGACAGCGGTTGCCTTTGCCCTGTCCGGGCGCCCGATTGATGTCATTCTCGTTTTCACGGCTCTGGGGCTTGGGCTCTCCCTGCCCTATCTGGTTCTGGCGGGGAAGCCTGGTCTGGTCCGGTTGTTGCCCAGGCCGGGACGTTGGATGGTTGTCGTCAAATGGGTGCTTGCCGGTCTTCTGGCCGGGACCGCGATCTGGCTGCTCTGGGTACTGATAGGGGTGGCGGGTGGCCGGGTGGCCATGACCGTGCTGCTTATGACGAGCCTTTTCATTCTTCTCGCAACAATACGTTTGCCGGGCAGATTGACGCGCCCGACAGCGCTGGTGGTGGTTGCTGTTCTCAGCCTTCTGGTGCCGACGGCGCTGACAATCCCGCCGCAGACGAGAGCGGTGGGCCAGGACTGGGTCGCGTTCGATCGCTCCGAGATACCGAAACTGGTGTCGCAGGGAAAAACCGTCTTTGTCGACGTGACCGCAGACTGGTGCCTGACGTGCAAGGCCAACAAGACGCTGGTGCTGGACCGTGCGCCCGTGGTCGACCAACTGCGGGGTGATAATGTCGTTGCGATGCGGGCAGACTGGACTAGGCCCAGCACTGACATTTCCCGGTATCTGGAAAGCCACAACAGGTTTGGCATCCCGTTCAACATCGTCTACGGGCCAAACGCGCCAGACGGGATCATCCTGTCCGAGGTTCTGACGTCCGAAGCCGTTCTCGACGCGCTGAGCAGGGCTGCACTTGGCGACCCTGTGACCGCTTTGAAAACGGATGGTTAGGCCTAAAAGAGGCCCATCGCACGCGCCGACATCCAGACGCCCATGAATATCATCATCAGGTTTTCGGTCAGGGACACGAAACCCAGCGGCACGTTTGAACCGCCGCCCACGCAGGCGCACTTGATCTCGCGCTTATCGATGTAGACGGCCTTGAAAACTGAAGCCGCTCCGACCGTACCGATGAACAGTGCAACAGGCGCGCTGATCCAGACCAAGGCACCGGCGACCATGAGAATACCGGCAAGTGCTTCGCCGAAGGGATAGACATAGCCATAGCGCACCCATTTCTGGGCAAGCAGATCGTAGTTCAGAAACATCGTGGAAAACGTCTCGACGTCCTGCAGTTTTTGAACAGCAAGAAAGCTCATCGAGATCGCGATGAACCACTCGAATGCCCGCAGCGTCAGGATCGAACCGTAAAACGCCCAACTGAGACCAAGCGCCATAAGGAATGCGACCGCGAATATCGCAATGACGGGTTGATAAGTCGTCTCGTCGTCATCCTTTACGTCCTGGCCGAAAAATTCCCTCAGCGCGTCATAGCCACCAATTCTTTCATTGCCGATAAAGGTCTGCGGAGTCGTTTCGACACCGTGTTCTTCCATGAAAGCATCCGTTTCCTCGCGGGTGTTCAGAGGCCGGTCCTCAATCGAATACCCCTCCCGCTCAAGCAGGTCCTTCGATTTTCAGCCCATAGGGACAAACATGCTCCTCCATCACCATTCGGTACAAAACCGCCGTCTTCGGGGTGGATTTTGCCTCTCTCGTCATGACGCGTTCCTTTAAATCCTTTAACCGTTGCAGGTCCAATACCCGGTAAATCCGACAGTCAGAGGCGTCTCTCCCGTCAATTCAAACAGCAGGGTGGCGTCTTCACCGTCCGCGTCACCCGGCGCCAGCGTGAATTGGCCACCATCGGCAGACAGGACGCCACCGGACGTCACTGTGTCTTGCGACGTGAAGTTGACCAGCGATCCGGATATCTTGGCGACGCCGTTCCCCGCCCCGTCCGTGACCAGAATGGGATCGGCGTTCACGGCGCGAATGAAACGGCATTGTCCGTCGGACCCCAGTGCGCGTGTTATTTCTTCGGCTTTGAGCGGTGCAGGACGGATTCCGGCAATCACCGGGGTTGCAATCGCTTCTTGAAGCCCCTCCATTTCAGCCGGACCGTCCGCTTCACCAAGTGGCCATTCAGGACCGGCTTCGCCATTTGCCTCAATGTCATCTATGAGGAAACGCATTTCGGAAATTTCGCGATTTTGCGCCGTCACGATTTCCGAAGCCAGAGCCTTGACCCGTGGATCTGTCAGCTCGGCCCGTTCGCTTGTCATGATCGCGATGGAGTGGTGCGGGATCATCGCGCTCATCCAGCTTTCGTCCTGAATGGTCTCCTGGCTTCTCACGAGCCAGAGCGCGCCGGCAAACATCACGACAGACCCGAGAAAGATCGCGGCGTTGACGCCCTTGTTCTTGTACATGTTCAACATGAAAAGGAGCATCACGGTCGCAATCGTCGCGCCCATGATGAACGTCATGTAAAATCGGGTTTCGCTCCAGTAGACATGTTCGAAGGAGTACGAGTTGATGTACATCAGGCCGAACATGATCGCTGTCGACGTGCCAACCATCGCCAGAAACCGGCCATAGGATGAACCTGAATGGCCCCCCGAATGTGCTGCATCTTCACTTGAACGGGCGTGGGACCCGCCGCTAGATTTCCCGGTCGTATCTTCAGACATTTGATCCCTCCACCTTGGCTTGAATTGCTGAAGAAACAACATTCCAGCGGGGGAGGGCTCCAACAAACTCCAACGCTACGGTGCGAAAATCCGAAGAATGTCGGCCCCAAGCATCATGCGCTACGGCTCTTTGGCCAGATCTTTCAGAATCGGACAATCCGGGCGGTGATCGCCATGGCAGGCGTCAACGAGGTGTGACAGCGTATCGTGCATCGACCTGAGCTGGGCAATCTTTTCGTCAATGGCCGCCAGGTGTTCTTGTGCGACCGCTTTTACTTGTGCGCTTTCCCGTGTCTCATCCTCATAGAGATCAAGCAGCGTGCGGCAGTCTTCTATCGAGAACCCCAAGGTCCGGGCGCGGCCCAGGAATGCGAGCTTGTGGATGTCGCTGTCGCGAAAGGCGCGATATCCGTTATCGCTGCGCAAAGGCCGGACAAGGCCGATGTCTTCGTAGTAGCGGATTGTCTTCGCTGGCAAACCCGCGCGTTCTGATACTTCTCCGATGTTCACACCTGTCTCCTATTCTGCGGGCTGCGTTGCGAATTTCGTCGCCGCGTCGTGGGGCGGATCCTGTTCCGACATCGTCGCCTTGATCCGTCGCAGCCGCAGCGCGTTGGTCAGAACCGACACGGAGGACAGCGCCATGGCCCCGGCGGCAAACACCGGCGACAGGAGCAATCCAAAGGCTGGATAAAGCGCGCCCGCCGCCACAGGGATCAGCGCGACGTTATAGCCAAAGGCCCAGATGAGGTTCTGCCGGATGTTGCGCATGGTCTTGCGCGACACGTCTATTGCATTCACCACGCCGCGCAGATCCCCCGACATCAGCACCACGTCGGCGCTTTCGATTGCGACATCCGTGCCGGTTCCGATGGCGATGCCGACATCGGCATGGGCCAGTGCTGGCGCGTCGTTGATGCCGTCCCCGACAAAGGCGATCTTGCTGTTCCCTTGCCGCAATTCGTCCAGGGCGGCGACTTTTCCATCCGGTAATACCCCTGCAATGACGTGGTCGATCCCGACCTCGCGGGCTATGGCATCTGCCGTGGCCTTCTTGTCTCCGGTGATCATCGCGACCTTGATCCCTCGATCATGCAGAGCTGCGATCACTTCGGCGCTGGAGGATTTGACCGGGTCTGCCACGGCAATCACAGCCGCCAGGGTTCCATCCACCGCAGCATAAAGCGCGGTGCGTCCCTTTTCGGCCAACGCCCTTTCGCGGTCTTCCAGCGGGCTGGTGTCAATGCCCTGCTGCACCATGAAGCGATCCGCACCGACATGAACCTTGCGGCCCTGGACAAGCGCCTCGACACCGTAGCCGGTCACGGACCGGAATTCCGTCGCATCGGGCCAGGACAGGCCTTCGCTCTTTGCGGACTGCACGATGGCCTCTGCCACCGGGTGCTCAGACTGCGCCTCGACAGATGCGATGAGGGCGAGTATCTCTGCCCGGTCAAAGCCGTCGGCCGTGATGAGGTCTGTCAAACTGGGTTGCCCTTGGGTGACCGTCCCGGTCTTGTCGAGCGCAACGAGGCCGACGTCGTCCAGATGTTGCAGCGCATCTCCCTTGCGGAAGAACACCCCCATCTCGGCAGCGCGTCCTGTCCCCACCATGATCGAGGTGGGCGTGGCCAACCCCATGGCGCAGGGGCACGCAATGATCAGAACGGAGACACCCGACACAAGCGCAAAGGTCAGAGCCGGATCGGGACCGACCAGCAGCCAGACAACCACAGTCGCAAGCGCCAGAACCAGAACGGCAGGCACGAACCACATGGTCACGCGATCCACTAGGCCTTGGATCGGCAGCTTGGCCCCCTGAGCATCTTCGACCATGCGGATAATCTGCGCCAGCGTGGTATCCGCCCCGACCCGCGTCGCCGTTATGGTCAGGCTCCCGGTGCCGTTCACCGTGCCGCCGGTCACCGGTTCGCCAGCAGCCTTTGGCACGGCGAGGGGTTCACCGGTGATCATGCTTTCATCGACGTTGCTTGATCCTTCTGTGACCTCGCCATCGACAGGCAGCCTTTCACCGGGACGCACGAGGATCTGATCGCCGATCCGAAGTTCCTTGATGTCAACCTCGGTCGCCTGCCCCTCGCGCAGGACCCTGGCTGTCTTTGCCTGCAGACCAAGAAGGGCCTGAATGGCTGCACCGGTCTTGCCCTTGGCCCGCGCTTCAAGCCAGCGACCCAACAAGATCAGAACGACAATAACCGCCGCTGCTTCGAAATAGACGGCGCGCACACCGTCAGGCAGCACCTGTGGCAGGAAGGTCGCGACTACGGAATAAGTCCACGCCGCCCCGGTTCCCAGCGCGACAAGGCTGTTCATATCCGGAGCACGCTTGATCAACGCCGGAATGCCCTTCGCAAAGAACCTCCAACCCGGTCCGAACAGAACCACCGTGGCAAGCGCGAATTGGATCAGCCACGACGTTTGAATGCCGATTGTGCTCTCAATCAGGCCCTCAAAGCCGGGTATGGTGTGTTTTCCCATTTCCAGAACGAACACCGGAACGGTCAGGATCGCGGCAAGGATGACACGGCGCGCCAGCGCGTCGGCTTCTTCTGCCTTGCGGTCCGATCGGTCCTCGTGCGCATCGCTCTGCGCAATCTCGGCCGGGTATCCCGCCTCCGTACTGATCCGGGCAATCTCTTCCGGGGTGATGGCATCTGAAAGATACTCTACCACAGCCGTTTCGGTTGCTAGATTGACCGCCGCATTCAATAGGCCGGGTGTCCGTACAAGCGCCTGTTCAACCCGACCGACACAGGACGCGCAGGACATGGCGTCTACGTTCAGCGTGACGCGCGCCGTGCTTGCCGGGTAGCCGGCCTGCGACAGTGCCGCAACCGCTGCGCCCGTCGTGGCTGCATCATCCGTCTGAAACTGTGCCGTTTCACTCACCAGATTGACACTGACGTTCGAAAGGCCTGGAACCTCGCCGAGAGCCTTTTCAACCCTGCCCACACAGGACGCGCAGCTCATGCCGGAAACGGACAGACGTATCGTATTGGGGTCGGTCATGAGAGACTCCTCGGTTGAACTTACCCTGATATAGGGCTTCCAGTTGCTGGAAGCTCAAGAGAGTATCTCATTTATTTTTCTGATATTTGCTTGACCTTCCTCCCGATGGAACGACCAAGTCTGAGGTTGTACCAAAAATGGAGGCCTTCATGATTTTTTCCGTCCCGAAAATGAGCTGTGGACACTGTACATCCGCTATCGAAAGCGGCATCAAGGCAAAGGATCCATCAGCCGTTGTCACGTCCGATCTGGACCTTCGCCTTGTCACTGTCCAAAGCACATTGGAACAGGCCGCTGTGCGGCAAGCCATCGTTGACGCTGGCTACGACGCTTCAGCCGCGTAAGCTTGTCCTTATTCGGCGGCCCGTGCCTGATCGACAAGCTCGATCATCTGGTCCGCCTGGATCAGGCCCGGCGCAAGACTGTCGCCGATCACAAATGAAGGTGTGCCACTGAACCCCAGAGATTGCGCAAGCCGCATGGAAGTCTGTATGTGTTCTTCTATTTCCGGTCCGTTCATGTCGCTACGCAACTGTGCAACATCGAGGCCGATGTCTTCCGCAGTGCGGAGAATCGATGCTTCCTCTGCGCGTTCCTTCAGTTGCATCATGGCCCAATGAAACTCTTCATATTTGCCCTGGTTTCGGGACGCCAGCGCCGCGCGGGCGGCAAAAACCGACCCGTCCCCCAGAATGGGCCATTCCCGGTAAACGACCCTGACGTTGGGATCAGCGGCAAGCAATGCCTCCATTTCAGGTTTAACCCGGCGGCAATAGGGGCAGTTGTAGTCGAAGAATTCGACAACCGTGACATCGCCATCCGGATTGCCCAGAACGGGCGCATTGGGATCATTTTCAAGCGTGGCTTTTTCCGTATCGAGAACCTGCGCTGCGGCTTGCGCCTGCAACGCCTGCTGTTGCTGTTCGAACAACTGCGCGGCCTCGAACACGATGCCCGGATTCTCGCGGATGGCTTCCAGCACCAGTTCCTTGATCCGGTCTTCGTCCATGCCGTCTGCCGTCGCAGCGATGGGAAGCATTAACAGTGCGGTGGTAGCCAAGAATCTTTTCATTATCCGTCTCCTTGTGAGGCAATATCCTGGGCCGTGCGCTCGGCTTGCGTGGCGCGTTCACGCTCCGGCCATGTTGACTTGATGTATGCGAGGATGTCCCAGATTTCCCCGTCGCTCAGTTGGTCGCCGAAACCGGGCATGCCGCTGTTGAAGTCAACGCCTTGCGCCGCGAGAACCTCGGCGCCCCCCAGCTTGGTGTAGGCGAACAGCATGCTGTCCGCGTGGTGCCAAGTGTGGCCGCTTGCATCATGCGGCGGTGCGGGCAGGCTTCCGTCATCACGCGGACTGCGCCAGTTTTCTTCACCTTCCAGATTTGCGCCATGGCACGCGGCGCAATTTTCGGCATAGAGGACTTCGCCCGCGGCCACATCGGCTGAGGAGTTGATGAGGTTTTCCGCCGTATGGTCGGTTCCGCCGGACCGGGTCCACAGGAATATGGTAGCCACCGCAACGGTAACTACGCCCAACGCAAGATAGACGGATCGCGGGGTCATCCAACGACGATCTTGGTCATCATGCCCGAAGCCGCATGCGACAGCATGTGGCAATGTAGCAGCCATTGGCCCGGGTTGTCCGCCACAAAGGCAATCTCGCGCGTCTGACCCCGTTCAAGAAGGGTCGTGTCACGCAGCGGTCCGAGGGTGCCGTTTTCGGCGACCTCGTGGAAGTGAATGCCATGCAGGTGCATCGCGTGCGGAAACGCCGTGTCGTTCACGATCTTCAATCGTACATTCTGGCCGCGGTCCAGCCGCGCAAGGGGATCACCGTTGATCCCGTCCACTTTGCCGTTGAACGACCAGAAATACCCGGCCTCGACGATCTCGCCGATCGGCTTGAGTTCGCCCCCAAGGGAAGCGGACCTCATCCGCCCCATGGCACCGCCTTCCATACTCAGGCTGAGCATCGTGGCTTCACTCAAGTCGACCATCCTGTGGTCGTTCGGCGGCAAGGCCAAAGGCGCGTCTCGACGATTTTTCGAGCCCCACTCAACGACCTCGAATGTAACCTGGCTGAAGGCCTCTTCCCGGCCGAACTGAAGAATATGAGCCGTTTCACCAACATCCGCGACCACATCGACGATCAGGTCGATCCGTTGAGCCGGAGCGAGGATCATCGGCTCCGTCACCTTAATGGGTGCAGCCAGGGGCATGCCGTCCAAAGCAACCGCCCAACCGTCAAGGCCTTCCAGCCCCAGTTGGAAATTGCGCGCATTGGCAGCATTGATCAGCCGCAAGCGCAGTCTTTCGTTCTTGCGTGCACTCAGGCCCAGATTGAAGGTTCCATTGGTCGTCAGCAGGTTGCCGATGCGCCCTGCGTGGCTGAGATCATGAGGCGCTCCGAAGTCGTCTTTGATCTGCGCGGTTTCGGGGTCAATAAGCCAATCATCCAGGATCAGGACTTCCTCGCGATCAATGTCGAGAGGCTCGGCCTCTTCCACGATCAGTGCACCGTAAAGCCCTCTGCCCACCTGCTCAAACGACCTATTATGGGCATGGTACCAATAGGTCCCGGCATCCGGGACAGTAAAGTCATAGTCGAATGTTTCCTCCGGCTGGACCACATCCTGTGTCAGGCCGGAAACGCCATCCATCGCATTGTCGATGCGGATGCCGTGCCAATGCGTCGACGTTCCCTGAGAAAACCGGTTGACCAATCTGCGCTGGACACGCCCCCCCTGCGCCACGCGAATCTCCGGACCGGGTGAGCCGCCGTCAAAGCACCAAAGCGATGTCTTGCCATAGTTGCCGGGCAGCAGCTGCACGTCGCTTTGCTGGGCTGTCAGGGTCGCGAATGGCGTGCCCGCAAATCCAGTGCTGGCCGACAGACCACTGAACGCAGCAGATGTTGCCAGAAATTGGCGGCGATTGAGCGTGATCATTCGTGGGTTCCCAAGATTATGATTTGTTGTCCAGCAGGTAGGTGGCCATCGCATTCAGGTCTGCGTCGCTCAGAAAGCCCGTGCCATAGCGCACGACTTCGGCCATTGATCCACCAAATACGTCGCCAGACGGCGTTATGCCAGATCGCAATGCATAAGCCATATCGTCTGTTGTCCAGCCTTCGGACACAAGATCGCGCGTCCGGATCGAAGGTGCTTTGCCACCTCCCGGCAAGGCGTCGTTGCCGGAAAACCTCTTCGATACTATGCGTGCGCCTGCAAAGTTCCGCGTTGTGTGGCAGGCAGCACAATGTGCCGCCCCGTTGACCAGCAGCTTGCCCCTGTTCCAAGCATCGCTTCGGTCCGCCTCTGGTGCGGTGTCAGGCTTTGTCAGAAAAGCCGCCCGCCAAAGTTTCATCCCCCATCGCTGATCGAACGGAAAAGGCACCTCATGGGACGGGGTCGGCACATTCACGGCTGGCACGGTCTGGAACGCGGCCCACAGATCGGCAATGTCCTGATCCGTGTAGTTTGCATAAAACGGGTAGGTGAAGGTGGGATAATAGGGGTCTCCGTCCGGGGAAATTCCCTGCCTTACCGCTTTTGCAAACTCTTCTACTGTCCAGCCGCCAATCCCGAATTCGACATCGGTGGTCAGATTTGGCGGATAGAATGTCCCGAAATCGGTCCGGAGCGGCGCTCCTCCTGCCAATGGCGCCCCGCCAGCTTCAAAGTTGGTGTGGCACGCAATGCATCCACTGGCGCGCGCCAGATACGACCCCCGCTGGGCATCGCCTTGCAGGGTCAGGTCCGAGACTGGCGCACCGATCGGCCAGGCTATCGTTGCCGCGACAACGCCGATGCCGCCGACGACCCCCGCACCGATGATCCAACGCCACCACCGCATCTGATCACTTGTCCTCTTTGCGGAACTTCTGGTGGCAGGCCGAACAGGTCTGGGCGACCATCGCGAACGCACGGTCGGTCGGCATGTCCGCAAACATCTCGGTCGTCATGGGAAGGTCCGATCCCATCATGCCCCCTCCCATTGCAGGCGCGGACCCGCCACCCATCATCCCGTCAGTGGCGCCGCCCATCATTGATTCGCTACCGTTGCCCTGTGCTGCGGCCAACCCATTGCCTGCGCTCAACTTCAATCCTTCGGCGGCTGTTCTCAACTCTTGCGCAAGGGCCGCGAACTCTTCGCTGTTTTCCCAGACCGACGGCAACGCCTTGGACACTCCGCCACCCGAGCCTTCAGGAAACAGTCGCGTCATTTGCTCACCGGCATGGCCGATCATCGCGCCAGCTTCCCTGCGGACGACATCGGCGTCATAAGGTACCTGAACCCGCATCATGGGTGATAGCGTCTTGAGTGTTTTGGCCATCGCGGACATGCCCTGCATCCGCTCCAGCACCACGCCGGTTGCTCCGGAATGCGCCAAGGCAGCAACGCCGGTCGTCCCGATCGCAATGGCAGTAATCCATATCTTCATGTTCAAGTTGGTCATTCCTGTCAATTGATCCCGTTGGCGCGCTGAAGTTCCCGCACATATGCAACAACCATCTTCACATCGCCGGGCGTGACGCCTTCAACTGGCGGCATATTGCCAAACTTCCAATGGTGCGCTCTGACACCTTGTTTCGCGGCAAGCAAAAAAGCGGCGTCACCGTGATGGCTCGGTTCATAGATCTTGTGGACAAGCGGCGGTGCCACGCCATTCTGTCCGGCAGCATTCGCACCGTGACAAGCGGCGCAAGCGCCATCGAAAACACGCTTTCCCAATTGGGCATTTGCTGAGAATTCAGCAGGCACAACCACGTCTGCAATCGGCGCGCCCTCTTCCGTCTGCGAAAGATCAGGCGTTGTCATTGTGTGGCCGGGCATCGAAGACGATGGCTGCAATTGCTGCCAGATCACAACCGCGCCACCGACGACAAAAAACGCCGCAATCAGGATGCCGGACTTCGACATCAGATTAATCGTACCTGCGTGCCGACCGGTGTCCTTTCGAACACCTCGATGATTTGCTCGTTGTAGAGACCGATACACCCGCTTGAAGAGCGTCTTCCGATCTTGCGCGTATCATGGGTGCCGTGAATCCTGTAGTACGTCCAACTCAGGTGCAGGGCACGGACGCCCAACGGGTTATCCGGCCCGGGCGGCATATAGGCTGGCAAAGACGGGTCACGTTCGCGCATGGAGGGTGTAGGGGTCCAGTCAGGTTCGGGGTCCTTGAACGTGACTGTCGTGTAGCCGCGCTTTGTCAGCTCGTCAGACAAGGGAACCGATGTCGGATAAATGCGCATTTCGCCATCGGCCGTCCAGTGTTGCATCACGCGGGTAACGGTGTCTGCGATGATGATACCCTTGTCCAAAGCGTCAAAGTGGTCTTGCCAAGCGTGTGTACGAAACGATGAGATATTCCTTCGGACACTGGTTTGATCCACCTGCGCACGCAGGATGGACGGGGCCGCGAAAGCTGCCGATGCGGCACCTGCCGTGAATGCTCGACGCGTTACACGTGTTTGCTTGCGGGTCATCATATGGCCTCATGTTGTTGTCTGCCTATCCACTAGACTACCCGCCTGGTCGCATTTCATGAACAGTCCGGGGCCTGATATTATGTAACGATATGTATCCCGGCCAACGGACACGTCTTCGCGCTGCTGCCTCAAACCTCGATGGGTTTCAGGACAACACGCGTGTCGAGCGGGACCTTCTCATAGAGTTCGATGATCTGATTATTGGTAAGCCTTGCACAGCCGTTTGAGACACGTCGACCAATCGTCTTCGGATCCGTTGTGCCGTGAATTCTCAGGTAGGTGTCCCCACGCCCTGGCTGGTAAAGATACAAGGCGCGGGCACCGAGTGGATTGTTCAGCCCACCGGGCACACCGCCCGCAAAACGAAGATATCGGTCAGGATCTCTGGCTATCATGGCGGGTGTGGGCGTCCACCGCGGCCACTTTTGCTTGCGCGCGACATAGAACTCGCCGGATTCATAGAGCCCCTCCCGGCCAATTCCGACGGTATACCTGATTGCCCGATTGTTCGGCAAAGTCCAAAATAAAGCGAACTGGTTCGGATCGACATGTATTTCTCCCGGTTTGTCTGCCTCGGTGAACGGAACCTGGCGCGGCAACTGCTCCGGGGGCACCACAGATGGCCCGACGCGCCGGTCGTGCTCTGCGTCACTATGCGCGAATGCTGTTTTTCCACTCACCGAAAGAGCTGCAACAGAAGTCAGGAAATATCTTCGTTTCATATACTTGCCTCACTAAACTAGTCGGGTTTGAGGTGACGAACAACCCGCGCCATATGTGGCGAGCCTTCCTCTTTCGGGGCTGACTCGGCGCTTTGTTTGACGGGCAGCGTGATTTCAGCGCGCAGACCCCCATCAGTGCGGTTTTTCAGTTCGATAGAACCACCGTGCTCAAGGATGATGCTGCGCGCAATCGACAGCCCCAGGCCATGACCGCCGGTATCCTGTGATCGCGACGTCTCGAGCCTGACATAGGGTCCGAAAACAGCCTCCAGCTGATTGTCGGGAATACCGGGCCCCTGATCGTCGATGGCGACCACTACCTCACTGCCCATGCGTTGCCACGAAACCCTGGCCTCACTCCCGTAGCGGATCGCGTTCTCAATCAGGTTTCTCAACGCGCGCCCCATCGCGCTTGGTTTCACGGATACGATGAGTGGACCTTGGCTGGTCACCTGAACCTTGTCCAAGCCCATACCAGTGATCAGATCGTGCAAATCAACCGATTGGACCTCTTCATGCTGTCCGACGCCCTTCGCGAAATCGAGGGTCGCATCGACCATCCGTTGCATCTCTTCACTTGACGCCACCAAGGACGTGCGCGTGTCTTCGTCGTCCACCATTTCGGCCCGCACCCTAAGCGCCGTCAAAGGCGAGCGCAGATCATGCGCAAGCGCTGCAAGCATCTGGGTCCGGTCACTGACAAATCGCGTCAGGCGATCCTGCATGATGTTGAATGATCGGGTCAGATCCCGAACTTCCTTCGGCCCTACGACCGGCAGATCGCCCTTGGCGGCGCCGCGACCCAGACGTTCGGACGCAGTCGCGAGATCGTTGAGTGGTCCGGTCAGTCGGGACAGGAGAAACCAGAAACTTGCAACCAGCAGAAGTCCCGCAGTCAGTGCAAAGGATATGTTGGACGCCAGCGACCTTTGCAGAGGCGGCCGTTCGAACCGCGTCTCGATGTTGAGCCAATTCCCACCGGACAGCGCAATGGACAGCTCCATCTCGATGGCCGCAAGGCTGCCCTGCATCATTTCGGCGTGCATTTGCGCCATTTCCGGTGACAGGTTCGGAAGGGGCAGCAGACCTCCCTCGATTTCATGAACCTCAACCCGGATATCCCGGCTGTAGCTTTCCTGAAGCAGTGCCCGTATCCGCGCTTCGACCGCTCCACCGTCATCGTGTTGTCCGTGTGCAACCGACGGCTCGTCTGTAAGGTCGAACCGTACGAGCGGAGACGTTGCCGCGCGGACGATCTGGGCATGCAATTCCGGGGGTGCGCCTTCAATCAACTGTGCGACATTTGCGGCCCTTCCGGCGGCTTCGGCACCGATGGCGGCCTGAATGGCTAACGAGCGTTCATCAACGAAAAACCAAAGACTCAGAGCTTGCGCGAGGATCAAGACACCGAGGACCAGAAGGGCAATCTGTGCACGCAACGTCCGCGGAAGCAGCTTCATTCGCAAATCTCGACATCGCAGGAAAGACTATACCCCCCATGCCGGACAGTCGCGATGATCTTCGGGCGCAAAACGTCCTCTTCCATCTTCCGGCGCAACCGGCTCACCTGATTGTCGATGGTTCGGTCCAATGGACCGGCGACCCGGCCGGTGCTCAACTTGAGCAGCTCCTCGCGGCCAATGACCGTCCTTGGCCTTTGCAGGAACATGGTCAGGAGTTTGAGTTCACCGGATGTAAGTAGCGTACGCGAACCGCCTTGGTCAATCAGTGTGCGGCCATCGAAATCCAGCTTTAGGTGTGCAAACTTCAACGTTTTCCCCGCAAAACCATTCGGTTTTGGGATCAGCTGCGTCCGACGCAATATCGCGTTGATCCGCGCCACCAGTTCCTTGGGATTAAACGGCTTGGCGAGATAATCGTCTGCCCCGCCATCCAGACCCGCGATGCGGTCTTCGTCGTCACCCAATGCGGTCAGCATCAGGATCGGAATATGCCCTTCCTTGCGCAATCGCCTGCACGCGGACAGCCCGTCTTCCCCCGGCATCATCACATCGAGGACAATCAGATCGAAATGCGCTTCCGCCAGCCTTGCGTCCATCTCAACTGCATTTTCCGCCGCTGAAGCACGCATGCCGTTGCGTTCCAGATAACTGGTGACGGATTTCCGAATCTCTGAATGGTCATCGACGACAAGGATGCGTGGCAGATCGCTCATGCCGCCAACATAGTCATTTTCACCAAGGGACGCCCATCCCGTGTTTGTAGCCAAATGTAACAGCGCGGGCAGTCGACTTCGGGATACCGAGCAACTATTTAAGGAAGAACATCGAGGAGTTTTAAGTGAACCGACGTGAATTTGGCCTTACGGCACTCAGCCTGGCCTTGGCCGGGCCTGCTTTGTCGCAAACCGCCGCACCCACGTTGCAGGTGACAAAGACACCGACCTGCGGCTGCTGCGGCGCTTGGGTAAATGAGATGATCGCTGCCGGTTTCAAGGCATCGGTCGAGGACGTGGATTACGACACGCTTCAGGTTCTGAAGCAGAAACACGGCATCGCGCCGGAACTGGCAGGATGTCACACTACGTCCGTGGGCGGATATTTCGTCGAGGGTCACGTGCCTGCGGCTGACATCGGGCGGTTGCTGAGCGAAAAACCTGTCGCGCGCGGACTGACAGCACCGGGAATGCCCATGGGTTCGCCCGGCATGGGCCCCCAAGGTGATCCCTATGATGTGCTGCTTGTACTGATGGATGGGTCGACGCAAGTCTTCGCAACCCACGGCTGACGTGTTTGCCCGCGATACGTTCCGACAAAGTTTTTCGCCGACCTTACCATTCGGCAGATTTTGTTGGAACGTATCCGTTCTGAGCTTGGCAAGCATATTGCCGTTCCTGCTTGTCTACATCCTCGCAACGCCTGGTTTTGCGACGCTGCTGCTGACGAATGGGACCGCGCTCTCGCGCTTCCTCCGGCAGGTCTTTACCAATGGGTTTGTGGTCGTTTTCCTCGTGAATTACTTGGGGTTCGTTTCCGCATCGGTCGCGCTGAAGCAGTACCAGCATCGGCCGATTGTTTACCTGGTTTTAGATGGCCTGCTGCGGAGTGTCGCATTCATTGGGGTTCACATTGCCGTCTATGTGATGTCGGCCGATCTGTTCGGCTCGTTCAACGGCAGCCGTGCAACAGCTTTGAGCGTGGTCGGACCAACGCTCGAGCGGTCGTTCATGTTTGGGAACATCTCGGGCGTATATCTCTATGCCCTGGCGCCCGGCACCTTCATCGCGCTTCTGGTGGTTCTGACAGAACCTTCTGGCGAGGCATCGAAGCCTACCATGTTCAGGACAATGAGCATGGCCTTGCTGTTCAGCCTGACCCCGATCCCCCTCGTCACATTCCTGTCCTATGCGTTGGATCTGGCAACCTGACGGGCCAACTTGGTCAACGACCCGCAGGCTGTCATCTGATCAAATTGTATCCGAATGTACCCTTGACCTTGCCTCACTGGAATGTCGCAGAAGAACACGAGCATATTCTGGAGAGCTACATGTCTGACAATCAAAGTCAAAAATCCACCGGTTCATCGAAACTGATGCAGTATGGTATGATGGCCTGTTGTGCCGTTATGTTGTTTCCAGTCGCCGCATTCTTTATTGCAGGCGGCACGATCGCGGGTCTGTGGGGCAACGTCGGCCTTTTTGCGCCGCTCGCACTTTGTCTTGGTGCGCATGTCGTCATGCACAGGATGATGGGAAAGTCGTGTCACGGGTCAAGAGTTGAACAGGCGAACGAGGCGACTGTGGATGCAGAATTTGAAGATGGCCAAGCTCCCGAACGAGAACTGGTACGCGCCCGCTAGAACGCGGCTGACAATCGGAATTCCGATTGCAGGTATTCTGGCCCTCGGCGGTTGTGCCCAGTCGGCCTCGGGCAAGCTTTGCCCACTTGAGCCCCCTTCCGTGACACGGGATGCGGCACACGACGTCATGCTTCCCGTAGGATGTCGCTTGGTCGGTCAGTCTGAAGGTACTACCCACGAAATAGTCTGTGACGACGGCCGGACCGGATGGGCTTTCGATTAAGCGCCAAACCTTGATCCTGCCTCACATTCACCTGCACAGCGACGGTCGCCCACGCCACTACGGGCGCAACCGTTCCAACGCGCTTTGCACGGCTTGACGGCGCGGGTCATCTCCCGGCACCTCCGACAACAGGATTTCAGCGTGTTCAAACGCCGCGATTGCCGGCGCGGTATCACCCAGAACCGAATAGGCATTGCCAAGCCGCATCCATCCATCAAGATCGTCAGGCTCATCTTCCAGCCGCGTGGCCAGCCGTTCGACCATCGAGCGGATGAAATCCTGTCGTTCCTCCACACTCATGTCCTGCGCGTTTTCGATGTCTTCCTGTGTCGGGCCGGACGCACTGGTCTTCGGGGCATAGTCGGCCAGCGAGATCGGAGCCTTGCCGATCTTCGCGCCAATCCGGTTGGCTTCGCCAACAAAGCTTTCCATCCACGGGAAAAACCTATCCGCATCGTCCAGCCGGGCCACCAGCGTTTCGTGAGCCCGAGCCTCATCGCCCTTCTGCTCGAGCGAGACTGCCTTGAAAAAGGCAGCACCGGGATTGGAAGGATCCAGTTCGTACGCCCGATCAATCGCGGTGTCCGCTTCAGGTGTCACCACACCTTGCTCTGCGTAGATCAGAACCTCGGCCAACATGGAGAAGACGGCGGAATCGGCCTCCGGTCGTTGTGCGACAACTCTATATGCATCGGCTGCATCCGCATACCGGCCCATTTTCGAATAGGTTTGCCCCAGCAGCATCCAGCCTTCCGAAGGCCCGCCTTCGGGGTCTGAACTGAGCCGGACGTACAGACGATCTGTCAATTCGGCGATTTCCGCCGCTTCCTGCCGTTCAGTGGCACGTTCGGCAAAGGCGACACCTGGGATCTCTGGCGAGCCCATTGCGGAGTAATATCCAAAAGCGAAGACCGGCACGAACACTGCGCTCAGAACGACCATCAAGCGGCCCCCTGCCGCCGGTTTCCCATCTGACAGAACGGACCGGCGCGACTGCACGAGGATCCGTCTCTTGATCTCCTGCTCCGCCGCCGTGGCCTCGGTGTCGGAAATGACACCGCGCTCAAGATCCCGCCGAACCTCATCCAACTGATCCATGAGGACCGCATCCGTGGCGTCAGCCGGGACGGGTGTCCGCGACGACCGATGGCGCAGCGGCAGGCCCATGAAAAGCAGACCTACAACGGATAACAGGGCGAAAACCAACCAGATCATGAACCGTCCTTTGAAGCGTTCTCTTCAATGAAACGCGCAATTTCCGCTTTTTCGTCATCGGAAAATCCCGTTGCGGCAGCCCTGCGCCGGCTTCTCGAAATGACGGTCCAGCCGACAAGCAGCGAAACAAGCGCAAACACGAAGGGCGCCATCCAGAGCGCGAGAGTGGCGCGATTCAGGGGCGGGCGCATCAGGACATAATCGCCATACCGGGCGTGGATGTACGCGATGACCTCCTTGTCGCTGTCACCGGCAACAAGCCTTTCGCGCACCAGTATGCGCAGGTCCCGCGCAACCCCGGCGTTGGAGCTGTCGATGTCCTGATTCTGGCAGACAACGCAGCGCAGTTCCCGTGATATTTCACGGGCGCGTTGCTCCAGTACAGGATCCTGCAACATCTCGTCTGGCTCGACCGCCAAGGCCGTCACCGGAAGCAGCAGGAGGAAAGCAAATGCGATATACCTCATCCGTTCTGGCCCCTTGCTAACGCGCCAGCCTGGATCAATGCTTCCCTGAATGTGGAAATCGCCGTTTCGCCCACGACGGGGCCGACATATCTGAACAACACCGTCCCGTCAGAGCCGACAATGAATGTTTCAGGTACGCCCGAAAGGCCCCATTCAATCCCCACTCTGCCGCTCAGATCAGACCCGATCCTTTCGTAGGGATTGCCAAGCTCAGCAAGCCATTTAGTCGCATCCTCCGGCTTGTCCTTGTAATTGATCCCGAACAACGTCAGCCCGTCCTTTTCGACCATCTGGGTCAGAACCCCGTGTTCGGCCCGGCAGGGCACGCACCACGAGGCAAACACGTTCACGATGACCGGTCGCGGGTTCCCGACCAGATCGGCGCGGGAAAGCCCTGGCGTCTCCAACCCGTCGACAGCGGCCAGATCGAATTCGGGTGCCGGCTGCGAGATCAGAACCGAAGGAATGTTGTTCGGGTCCCGGTCCGGGTTCAAGCCCCACAGAAAAAACCCCCCGAAAATGGCCGCGATTGCCAGCGGAATGAATGCCAGTATACGTCCCATGCCTACTCCGCAGGAAGTGCTGCGGGCGCTGTCGCCTTGCGACGGGGTGCCCCGACGCGCAACCGCCGGTCAGACAGCGAAAGACCCCCACCAAGCACAAGCATCGCCGATCCGATCCAGATAAAGTTGACCAGAGGTTCATACAGGATGCGCAGGGTCCAAGCCCCTTGCGTGCTCTCGTCCTCGGCGGCCGGATTTGCGATGGACGCATAGAGATCACCGGCCATTGTCGATCTGATGGCGCTCTCTGTGGTGGTGGTTTGCGCGACCGGATAGGTACGCCGCTCCGGGAAGAGATCGGTGACATAGTTCCCCTCCCGGGCCACACGAAGCGTGCCACGATCCGCGAAGTAATTTGGCCCACGCACACGTTCGGCCCCCTCAAAGGTGACATCGAACCCACCAATGCTGACCTCTGTACCGGGCCGGACAAAGATGATTTCCTCGGATTTCCAGACCGTCGAGCCGATAAATCCGAACATCGCCATCGCGAGCCCCGCATGAGCCAGTGTCATCCCATGAGAGGATCTGGGCAGGTTGCGTGCACGGCGCACCGATTCCGGGAACGGTGCCTCAAACAGCTTTATGCGCATCGCCCATTCCCGCAGGGTTGAGAAAAACAGCCAGAATGCAAGCATCAGCGACAGATACCCCAACACCGGACCGCCCTCGGCGAGATACCAGGTCACCAATGTCGCGAGCACGGCCAGAACGACCACGAAACGCAACCGCTGCAGAACGCCCGCCAGATCGGCACGTTTCCAGGACAGGTAAGGCCCCAGCCCCATCGCAAAGACGAGCGGCAGCATCACGGGAATAAAGGACGCATTGAAGAAGGGCGGCCCCACCGACAGTTTTTCACCGCCCGTCGCGGCTTCGTAGAAGAGCGGGTACAAGGTGCCGAACAGCACAATGCCGGTGGCCGTGGCCAGCAGCAGGTTGTTCACCAATAGCCCCGCTTCCCGGCTGATCGGCTTAAACAGGCCGCCGGGCTCCATTGTCGGCGCGCGCCAGGCAAACAGAGCAAGGGAACCGCCGATCGAAACGGCCAGCAATCCAAGGATATAAAGTCCCCTTTCCGGGTCGACCGCGAATGCATGCACAGAGGTCAGCAGGCCCGATCGGACAATGAACGTGCCCAAGAGCGATAGGGAAAAAGTCAGGATCGCCAGAAGGATTGTCCAGCTTTTGAACGCATCCCGTTTCTCCGTCACGATTGCGGAATGCAGCAGTGCCGTGCCCATCAGCCATGGCATGAAACTGACGTTCTCAACGGGATCCCAGAACCACCAGCCGCCCCAGCCAAGCTCATAATAGGCCCACCAGGATCCCAGCGCGATGCCTGCGGTCAGGCTCATCCAGGCAGCCAGCGTCCACGGACGTACCCACCGTGCCCAGGCCGCGTCCACCCGCCCTTCGATCAGGGCGGCAACCGCGAACGAAAAGACAATCGAGAACCCGACATACCCGAAGTAGAGAAGCGGCGGGTGCATGGCGAGACCGACATCCTGCAATAATGGGTTGAGGTCCTGACCGTCGTCTGCCGGAGGGAAAACGCGGTCGAAGGGATTGGACGTCAGCAGCATGAAAGTCAGGAAACCGACACTGATCCAGGCCTGCACCGACAGCGTTCTTGCCTTCAGCGACAGAGGAATGTTCGATCCGAAGAGGGCGACCGCCGCACCAAACACCGTCAGGATAAGGGTCCACAGCAACAGGGATCCTTCGTGACTGCCCCAGGTGCCTGCCACCTTGAACAGCATCGGTTTGAGTGAATTGGAATTCTCCACCACGTTCTTGACCGTGAAGTCGCTTGTGACGAAGGCTTGCATCAGCGCCAGAAACGCGATGCCGACAAAGAAAACCTGACCGAACGAGGACCATCTGGCAGACTGCATCCACAGGATGTTTCCGCGCCCCGCACCGAGGATGGGCAGCACACTTTGAACAAGCGCCATGGCCAAGGCCAGTGCCAGCGCGAAATGACCGATTTCAGGTGTCAAAGGATCATCAGCCTCTTCAATGAATTCACTGGATCGACGTCTGTCTAGCAAATCGTCCGGCGAACTGTGAGTGGTTGCTTTGTCACCGTTTGTAACAGGATGCTGTGACAAATGATTATAAAACGGCCCGCGCTTGGCCTTTAATCAAAGCGCTATAACGCCAATGTATCTAGGGTAAGTCTGAAAGGAATGAGAAATGAAAAAACAAGAAATTATTGCGCTTGGCGTGGTGATCGCGGTTGGCATGGCGCAAACAGCATTTGCGGAATCCGACGGGGCTGCCGACAGCAAGCCTGACAGCGGGAATATGTCCGGCATGGCGATGGGCGATGGCGACAATCAGATGGGCATGATGGGCGGGGACATGATGCCGATGATGCGAAAAATGATGAAGATGCATGCCGCTATGATGGGTGGCCAGGGCAACATGATGGGAATGATGGATCGGGACATGATGTCGACAATGATGTCCGGTGGACAGCCTCATGAAATGGCCGCGCAGATGTCCGAAAAAATGCGGGAGTTCGATGCGAATTCCGATGGAGCGTTGACACTTGACGAGTTCGAAGCCTTGCATATGGACGCAATGCGCGCGCGCATGGTAGATCGCTTTCAGCATCTCGATGCGGACGGTAACGGCCAGATCTCTCAGGACGAGATGGAAGATGCCGGTACACGGATGAGCAAAATGAACGGTACTTCCACCGGAACGGACATGGAAGGTCATCATGACAGCGAATAAGGGTCAAGCCTGCGGCACTCAGCTTGATGGGGGCAAATTATGGCCTTCTTTCTGACGCGCCGCGGCGCAAGCCTTGCGATGTTGGCCAGTTCCGTTGCACCTTTCTCGGCTGTCGCCCAGACCGCCGAGGTCTGGTCGGCGGACATGGCAGCAGATGCGCTGCAACAGGACCTGATCCGGATGATCGACGTTCGGTCGCGACCGGAATGGACCGACACCGGCGTTGCCGACGGTACCTGGCCCATCAGCCTGCATGAGGACCGTTTCGCCGAGCGGCTTTTTGCCGCCCGGGAACGGGCCGAAGGGCGGCCTGTCGCGCTCATCTGTGCGACAGGCGGGCGGTCTGGCCGCGTCATGCGAAGTCTTCGGCAGGCTGGCTACAGCGGCTTTCTTGACGTATCCGAAGGCATGCTCGGTTCTGCCGCCGGACCGGGCTGGATCGCGGGCGGTTATCCGGTCGTCAGTGTCGATATGGCTCTGGCGGCGCTGCCAGAGGAATTGAGTTGAAGTGAAACTGTTGAACCGTCGAGAACTGTTGGGCCATGCCGCAGGCTTTGGGGCTGCATTTGCCCTGCCATCGGCTGCATTCGCGGCATCGGACAAGAGGCTCGCGTATCCTCCCCTTCTCGATGCGACGACATCCCGGCTTTTTCAGCTGGAAGCCCGCACGGGCGAGACCCGTTTTGACGACGGTGCCGCCAGCGAAACGTTCGGCTACAACCAGGGATACCTTGGCCCGACGATCCGGGTGCAGGCCGGGGTCGAGACACGGGCAGAGGTGCACAACACGCTTGGCGAGCCGATGTCGGCGCATTGGCACGGGTTGGTTGTTGCCGGTGAGTTCGATGGCGGACCACATCAGGCCATCGCACCGGGAGACACCTGGAAGCCGGTGCTGGACCTTGACCAGCCCCCGGCAACGGCCTGGTATCACAGCCACATTCACGGCGCGACGGCACGGCAGGTCATGCTGGGGCTGGCGGGTGTTCTGCAGGTGACGGATGACGCGGATGACGCCCGTGGATTGCCATCCGCCTACGGGGTCGATGATCTGACCCTTGTATTGCAGGACCGTCAGTTCAACTGGCGCGGACGCCTGAAATACGATCCCGGCATGCACCAGTCCATGAACGGGTTTCAGGGCGACACAATGGTTGTGAACGGTCAAATCGGCGCGTCGGCAGCGGTTCCGAAGGGGATCGTGCGGTGCCGTGTCGTCAACGGCTCGAATGCGCGGGTTTACCGCCTGTCCATGTCTGACAGCCGGTCGCTTCATCTCATCGCGACAGATGCCGGATTTCTGGATCGACCGATTGCGCTGAACCGCCTGACCCTTGCACCAGGAGAGCGCGCAGAAGTGCTTGTGGATTTCACAAGCGGGCGGGACAGTGTTTTGAAGTCCGACGATATCATTAATTCGGCCATGGGCGGAATGATGGGCGGCGGCGGTTCCGGCAGTCCATTCACCGTGCTGCCTTTCGCTGTCGACACAACCCTTCCGGTTCGCATCGACGCCCTGCCCGGCTCTCTGGACGGGCAGTTGCCTGATCTTGCGGTCAAGGACGCGCCAGTCCGACGTCTGTCACTGGATATGTCGATGGGCATGGGGATGATGTTCTCGCGGTCCGGTAACCGATTTTCGATCAACGGCGCGTCATACGATTCGGGAACGCTCAATTTTTCCACCAAACTCAACAGCATCGAGCGTTGGATTGTGCGTGGGGCCATGATGATGCACCCGTTCCATGTTCACGGCGTCCGGTTTCAGGTCCTGTCGGAAAACGGTACGGCACCGCGTGCAGAGAACAGGGGTTGGAAGGATACGGTACTGGTGGATGGTGAAGTGGAGCTTGCGATGAAATTCGAAAAACCTGCCTCAGCGGCTGCGCCCTACATGTATCACTGCCACATTCTGGAACACGAAGACGGCGGCATGATGGGGCAATTCAGTGTTGCTTAGCGCAGAAATCCCTTTACCCTCCGCTGACAGGAACCTTTAGGGGAATCCTATTCCTCGATAGAGGTTTGAGATGAAAACCGAATTGCACATCAAGCGGCTGACCCTCGCCGGCGGGCTGTTGATCGTCATCTCTGCGCCTATGCATTTCATCTTGCCCGAGCAAAGGCCAATTGTCTTCGCAGCTCTCTTTCTTTTGGTGCTCCATGCCGCTTAGCAAACCGCGCCTGCATCGGGTTGGGCTATGGTTGGTGGTTGCGCTTGGCGTACTTTTGATAGCCATATGGGCAATGGGATATGGCCCGGCGATAGCCCGCGAGACTATCGAGGTCTGGATAGAGCGGGCCGGCGCTTTGGGACCGTTGCTCATCATCGTGCTCATGATGGTTTCGATCGTGGCAAGCCCCATTCCAAGTGCACCGGTCGCACTGGTGGCAGGCGCGGCGTATGGTCATGTTGCCGGAGCTGTCTATGTCGCCATCGGGTCGGAACTGGGTGCACTCGTGGCATTCATCATCGCCCGCTATATCGGGCGCGACCACGTTGAGCGCTGGCTTGGGGATAAGGCCGGTTTCGGGTTATTGGGCTCTCAAAATCTGTTGATGTTGACGGTGTTCGCGTCTCGCCTCTTGCCCTTCATCTCGTTTGACGCAATGAGCTACGCTGCCGGTCTCAGCCGCCTGCGCCTTTGGCGGTTCCTGATCGCAACTCTGGCAGGCATTCTTCCAGCCAGTTTCCTGCTCGCGCATTTCGGAGCAGAGGCCATGTCGGGAGATTTCGGCACTGCTGAGTGGATCATCATCGGTCTTGGATTGATGACTGCCGCACCGTTGCTGGTCGCAGCGCTCTGGCGAACAAATCGGTCAACCAACGCTTCCTAAGTCTGAGTATGTCAGCAAAAATGAAAACCGTGATTGCCTACTTTACCATTGACCTTCCCCCACAGGAAGCTGCGACCGTGAATCGCTATGGATACACAAACACCACAACTCCGCCGGGATTTCCTGTACTACGCCACCGCCGGAACGGGCGCGGTTGCCGTAGGGGCTGCGGTCTGGCCATTGCTCAATCAGATGAACCCATCCGCCGATGTCCGCGCGCTGTCCCAGATCCGCGTCGATATCTCCGGTGTGGAACCCGGAACGCAATTGACTGTCAGTTTTCTCGGCAAGCCGGTGTTCATCCGGCACAGGACCGACGCGGAAATCGCGCAGGCCCGTTCGGAAGATGTGCTTTCCCTTCCTGATACCGTCGCCAGAAATCCCAACATATCCGGAGATGACCTGGCCACCGATGCAAACAGGGCAGTGGCGGGAAATGAGAATTTCTTGGTCATGATAGGCGTTTGCACGCATCTGGGATGTGTACCACTTGGTGACGGAGCCGGCGATTTTGGTGGTTGGTTCTGTCCCTGTCATGGCTCCCATTATGATACAGCAGGACGCATTCGAAAGGGTCCGGCACCGGAGAACCTGCATATTCCCACGATGTCCGTTTCGGAAGACATGATACTGACCCTGGGCTGACAGGAGCTTCGCGCATCGCGAAGGCCCATAAAATTCATACGCAGCGTTGTCGGAAGAGTCTTGACCCTCCAGTAACTGGAAGGGTTATGTGTTCAATTGTCTTGAAAACGGGAATTAGAAGATGGCCACGGACCAAGAACATCATCACGACATGACGCGCACCTCGACCGCATCAGACCCAGATACAGCGACCGACCCGGTGTGCGGCATGACCGTCGAGATAGACGAAGACACGCGCAGTGCCGAGTATGATGGAGAGGTCTTTCATTTCTGCTCGGAAAACTGCGAAACCAAGTTTGGCAAAGACCCATTTTACTATGCGTCGGGAAACGCCCAAAAGACACCAGCACATGGCGAGGCCGGTACGCAATGGACCTGCCCGATGCATCCGCAAATCCTGAAGGATGAGCCCGGGTCCTGTCCGATCTGCGGCATGGCGCTTGAACCGATGCTTCCATCGGACGAGCCGTCAGAAGAGTTGTCCGATTTCACAACACGCATGTGGATCAGCGCGGCAGCCGCCGTTCCGCTGGTTATCCTGACGATGGGTGAACTGGTCGGCCTACCTGTGCGGGAATGGATCGGACATCAGACGGCCGTCTACATCGAATTCGTCCTCGCAACCCCGATCATTCTCTGGGCGGCTCTTCCCTTCTTCAAAAGGGGGTGGGAATCGATCAGGAATATATCGCCGAACATGTGGACCCTGATCGCGCTTGGCGTCGGGGCTGCCTATATCTATTCGCTTGCCGCAACATTCCTGCCCGGCATTTTCCCCGAAGCGTATCGAAACGGCCAAAGCGTCGGGACATATTACGAAGCTGCGGTTGTGATCGTTGCGCTGATCTTTGTCGGTCAGGTGCTCGAGTTGCGCGCCCGCGAACGGACGGGTGATGCCATCCGTGCATTGCTCGATCTCGCACCAAAAACGGCGCGGCGGATCCTGCCGGACGGGACGGAATATGACGCACCTCTCGAACACATTGTTGAGGGTGACAGGTTGCGGGTACGCCCCGGCGACAGCATACCCGTCGATGCCGAGGTCCTCGAAGGGCATTCATCTATCGACGAAAGTATGATCACCGGAGAGCCGTTGCCGGTCGAGAAAACACAAGGCGACCGGGTCACAGGCGGCACGATCAACAAGAACGGCACATTGGCGATCCGGGCCACACAGGTCGGTGCGGACACGGTCCTGTCCCAGATCGTGGACATGGTGGCAGGTGCAAAGCGGTCGCGCGCGCCGATTCAGGGTCTGGCGGACCGGGTATCGTCCGTCTTTGTTCCGACGGTTGTCGTCATTGCGATCATATCCTTCGTTGTCTGGCTGTTCTTAGGGCCCGATCCCGCGCTCGCCTTCGCTGTTACTGCAGCCGTATCCGTTCTTATCATTGCTTGCCCCTGTGCCTTGGGCCTTGCGACGCCCATTTCGATCACAACGGCGGCGGGCCGCGGGGCACAGGCTGGCGTTCTGATCAAAGACGCCGAAGCACTGGAACGCATGGCGCGTGTCGATACCGTCATCGTTGACAAGACCGGAACACTCACCGAAGGGCGCCCCAAGCTGACAGACGTGGTGCCCACGGGGGACAAGGCTGAAAATGACCTGCTGACAATGGCTGCGGCCCTCGAACGGGGCTCCGAACATCCGCTGGCCGAAGCAATAGTCGAGGGTGCGCTGGCACGGGGGCTGACGCTTCCGAACGCAACGGAATTCGAAGCCGTGACTGGCAAGGGCGTGAAAGGCATGGTCGATGGCCAGGTCGTGGCACTTGGGAATCCCGCCATGATGGCAGAGATCAACGTTGACGCTTCGATTGCGGAATTTGCTGCGGACGACCTTCGTGAATCTGGAAAGACAGCAATGCTTGTGGCGATAGATGGCACTTTTGCCGGCATTGTCGCTGTTGCCGATCCCATCAAGGAGTCCACGGCAGACGCCATCGATGACCTTCATCGCCTCGGTCTCAGGGTCATAATGGCAACCGGTGACAATCAGAAAACCGCCGAAGCCGTCGCCGCAAAGCTGGGTATTGATGAAGTCCACGCAGGCGTCTTGCCCGAAGACAAGAAGGCATTGGTGGACTCCCTCAGACAAGAAGGGGCCCGGATCGCCATGGCAGGAGACGGCGTGAACGATGCCCCTGCCCTGGCGGCGGCTGATGTGGGCATTGCGATGGGCACCGGTGCCGACGTTGCCGTGGAAAGCGCAGGCATCACCCTTCTGGGTGGTGATCTTGTCGGCATCGTGCGTGCGCGCCGATTGGCAAAGGCAACGGTGCGAAACATCAAGCAGAACCTGTTTTTTGCCTTCGCCTACAATACCGCAGGTGTGCCCATCGCGGCTGGTATTCTCTACCCGTTTTTCGGCCTTCTTCTGTCGCCGATGATCGCCGCCGCCGCGATGAGCCTGTCTTCGGTCTCCGTCATTAGCAATGCACTGCGGCTGCGACGGGTACGGCTTTAGTCGCAAACTAAGGAGATAGATGATGGCAGGCGGACATCAGGGGCATATGCCGTCCGGCGGCAAGGGGCTGGCGATATCAGCCTAGTTGACCGGCATCTATTTTGTGATTGAACTGGCGATTGGCCTATGGACAGGGTCAATCGCGGTCATCTCCGACGCGTTCCATACCTTTTCGGCCGTGGGCGGTGTGCTGGTCGCCATTGTCGCGGCGCGTATGGCGTTGCGTCCGGCGGATGAAGAGCGGGGCTTTGGCTGGGCGCGCGCCGAAATCATCGTCGCCCTTGTGAATGGCGGCTTCTTGCTGGCCATGGCGGTTGTTGTCATCGCGATGGCTGCCATGCGCATGTCTGCGCCAATTGATCTTCCAACGGGTCCGATGCTGATTGCGGCTGCCGGGGGGCTCTTTACGGAGTTCATTTCGCTTGCGCTGATCTGGAAGCAAAGCAAGGAAGATCTGAACACGAAGGGAGCGTTCTGGCATATCATCCAGACCTTTGTTGGCAGTCTGTTGATCATCGTGACCGCCCTCGCAATCGAATTCACCGGGTTTCTGCTGATCGACCCGCTGCTTGGCATGGCGTTCGGGTTTGTCCTGCTATGGGCGAGCTGGGGATTGCTGAAAGAAGCGGCGCATCTTTTGATGGAAGGCACGCCTCCCGAAGTGAGTCTGCCTGAAATCAAACGTACCCTTGAAGAACTGCACGAGGTTTCCGATGTTCACCATATTCATGCCTGGGCGCTGACAAGTGGCAAGCATGTCTTCTCCGCGCATCTGCGTGTCACAGAGCAAGCAGATCAAGAAGAGGTCCTGCAAACCGCCTACGACATGCTGCGTAAGGACTTCGGGTTCTTTTTCGCAACCCTGCAGATCGAAACACGGTGCTTCGACGAAAGCGGCGCTGAGGCAATCGACCTTTCAGCGGCGAGCAGTAAGACAGGGCATAACGGCGATCTTTGAAAACAGGTCATCGTCGCGGGCAGCAATTCTCATTGTTATCGGGCAAGCGAAATACCCGCCAAGCTTTGCTACCGCACCTTTTGTTATCTCGAACCGGGCATGGTCCGGCTGATCCATTCAGGGGCGCAAATGATACGTTCCCCGGGTCGGATTTGCGATCCGGCCATCATTCACAAGCTTTCGCAAGGCCCGATAGGTGGCCTCGTGCGAAAGGTGCAGCGCGCTGGCAAAATCGACAACGGAGCTTTCAAGCAGGCCCGCCACCATACCGGCATAGACCCGTTCTTCTGCGCGGCGGATGCCTACGATCTCAAGCGCCTGACGTTGCGCTTGTATCTGCTGTGCCGCTTGCCGCGCATAGGCGCGTGCAAAATCCGGATCTGCAAAGGCAGACAAGACCGCCGCTTTGTCGATCTGTACAAACGCCCCAGCCTCCGCCACGACCGCATCGCAGTGGTATCTATCCGAAAACACCGATGCTTCGGCAAGGCTCATCCCGGGCTCGGCACGGTAGATGATAAATCGTTCGCCATCCGGGCCGACACGCTCAAGATGAACGCGCCCGCACTTAACAACATAAAGGCCGCAGGTCCGCGCGCCCTGACGAAAGACCGTATCCCCTGCGGCCCTCGTCAGCGGACGCAAGGCGGAGGGCGGTATGAGATTATAGGGTTCAGGCATCATATGATCCAAATCATCATTTCAGGGTCCGATCAGGTACTAGGCTGAATCCGAATACACTCAGGAAAGGCTGGTCCATGCGACTGATACCCGTTCTCTTCGCTGTCTTGCTTGCGACACCCGTTACGCCGCAACAAATGCATTCATCCATGGGTCACGCGTCCGACGCCCCAGGAAACCGGCCAGTCCGCCTTCGCCGCATTGGCCGAAATAGTTGTGCTGCTCCAGGCCGATCCCGAAACCGATTGGGGCGCCGTCAATATCGACAAACTGAGGGACCATCTGGTCGATATGGACCTTTTGACACGAAAGGCAGAGGTCACCCGCATTCTGCGGCCCGACGGGGCACGGTTCGAAGTGCGTGGCAGCCCGCGTGTCCTGTCGGCCATCAACACAATGGTTCCCGCCCATGCACCGTTCCTTGCCGGTGAAACAGGCTGGAGTGTTGCGTCAGAAGAAATGGAGGATGGTGTCGCACTGATCGTGGGTGGCGATGGTGAACAAATACAGGGCCTTGGTTTCTTTGGTCTGATGACAATCGGTGTACATCATCAAGAGCACCATCTGATGATTGCGAAAGGACGCAAGCCGCATCATTGAGCACGCGCCCAAGGCTCATATGCGGACCCAGGCCGCAATGGTCACTTCGCCAACACTACGCTCGGATATTCACAAAGAATCTGATGTCGACACCAGATCCGCAGAATTAACCGTCACACGCCTGCGGGACCATACGATCAGGGCCGCGCCAAGGATAATCATCGGCAACGACAGCAGTTGGCCCATTGTCAGCCCATAGCCCGCCCAATGAACCGCATGTCCAATCGGGTTGTCCTGCGTGACGAACTGCATATCAGGCTGCCGGAAGAACTCGACAAGGAACCTTGCGCTTCCGTATCCCGCCAGGAACAGGCCAGTAAGGCTTCCGGGAAAGCGCAGCCAACCGCGTTTCCAGGCCAGAAAGATCAGGACCGAGCCAAGCAGGATACCCTCCAGAAGAGCCTCATAAAGCTGGGACGGATGGCGGCCACACAGGCCCACGACGGGCCGCCTCGCCGGGGAATGCCACCGCCCAGGGCACATCGGTCGGACGGCCCCAAAGCTCGTTATTGGTGAAGTTGGCCAGCCGACCGAGGAAAAGACCCGGTGGTGTTGCAACAGCGAGCAGATCCGCCGTTGATAGAACGGGTGCGCCGTTGCGATAGCAAAAAAGCAAGGTGGCCACGACCACGCCGAAAAAGCCGCCATGAAATGACATACCACCCTGCCAGACCATGAAGATTTCGACGGGGTTCTGAAAATAGTACTGAGGTTGATAGAAAAGCACGAACCCCAGCCTGCCCCCCACGATCACGCCCAGAATGATCCATGTCAGCAGGTCTTCCAGTTGCTTGGGTTGCAGCGGCGGCGCCCCGGCCCCCCAGACTGACGAAGAGCGGACCAATGCGACACAGATGCGCCAGCCGATAAGGAGGCCAACAATATAGGCCAGCGCATACCAACGCAGGGCAAAGCGGAACGATCCGATATCAACGGCAAAAATCTCTGTTCCGATGTCAGGAAATTGGATAATCGAAGTCAGCATTCTTTGTTACCTTTGCCTGTTTCACACAAGGCCACATTTTGTTTCCCGCAACGGACGTTGGCGCGTTCAACCCTGTTGTCCCCAGCCCAAAGCGCTGTGGTGAATGTGCCATCCTTGCGTGCGGGAGTCGGTTCCGTTGAACCAGAGATGACGCACATCGGCACCCGCGTCCATGTGTTCAGGCGCTTGTATCCCATGAGTTTTGTACTTGTTTGTAACGGTTGGAAGCTCCGCCGCCTACTGGATCCGTCCGTCGCGGGAAATCAGCCGATCAAGGTCGCGCTCCATGATCTGAATTCGCTCCCGCGTCCTGCAACGACCATTGCGCAACCACATCTATGATCACGGATATGTTCATTGAAGTTGCGCGCGCCCGGCACAATTCAACGGATCATGACGGCACATAATGGTGATAACCGGGATCAAAGCAGGACCAGCGGCATCGCAAAAGGAGTTCAGATGTTTATACGGTCCCTCGCAGCGACACTTTTCATCGCTTTTGTTGCATTAGCTGCAAACGCCCCGCCCCTCTATGCGCAAGGAAAGACAATTCCATTCGATGGAAGCTGGAAAGAACAGGGCCTCTTGCGGCTCTTTTCGAACGAGTACGGCCTGCAAGGTCGGCGGCTGGACGTGATTTCCGATGGCACGGTTTCGGTTCTCTGGCGTCCGGTCAGCGCAGCCCTTGGCACCGCAAAGGCAGCAATGTGGGAATGGTCCGTCACGCAGGGTGTTAAGGGAACCGACCTCACACGGCGCGGCGGCGATGATCGCAATCTTGCTTTGTACTTCATATTCGTCGATCCGCAGACCGCAAGCACGCTTGGCCGAACAACGGCGCGCAAATTGCTGCGTGATCCCAATACGCGGGCGCTGGTTTATGTCTGGGGTGGCAATCATGCGAAAGGCGCATTGCTGAACAGCCCCTACTCGACGGGTCTCAAATCGAAAATTCTGCAAACGGCGCAAACCGGCAACTTCACCGAGAATGTGAACCTGGATCGCGATTTCGTGCGTGCGTTCGGGGACATGCCAAAGGTTCTGGTCGGTCTTGCGGTGACAGCCGACAGCGATGATACCGACGGAAAGATCCTTGCGGCCATTCAGGACCTGCAGATACGTTAGGTGCTCTCCGGTATTCCGCCAAACCTGGGCGCCGATCTGCAATGTATCAATATATCTCGCCGGGACGCCCTTCCGCAACGGTGGGGGATGTGGGTTGCAGGCCCCAGAAACGGAATACACGGAAACCCATGCTTAAGCGTCTTCAGATGATGGTTGCGCTTGGCGCAGCCACGCTCCCCCTGCCCCTGAGTGCGGCTTCGGTGCCTGTCACCCTGACGCCCGGCCTTCACCCGGATCGGGTCGCGGGACATTGCAATGCTTGGATTCAATGGCACCTGTCCCGGCCCCGAAATCAGACAGCGCCAGAACGATATTCTGCGGGCGCGGGTGGAAAACGGGCTGGAGGACGGGACCCTCGTACACTGGCATGGCATTCGGTTGCCCAACGCGATGGACGGCGTAAACGTGCTGACACAGGATGTCATCATCCCGAATGAGGGTTACGAGTACCGGTTTCCGGTTCCCGATGCCGGAACCTACTGGTATCACTCCCACTACCTTTCCTACGAACAGGTCGCCCGCGGACTGTTCGGCCCCTGATCGTCGAAGAACCTGCCCCGCCAGACGTGGATCAGGACATCACGGCCATCCTCTTCGACATTCGGCTTGATGACACCGGCCAGTTCGACATGGAATTCGACCGCGCTGATTTCATAACAGCAGGTAGGCTGGGGGACTTGATGACCACCTTCCTGTCGTCTGAGCAGGCGCGGCTGGGGGATCACATCCGGTTGCGTCTGATCAATCCGACACCGGATCGCATTTTCGAGATACGTATCGACGGGCTGACGGGCTTTTGTGTGGCCTATGACGGGATGCCGCTGCCCGAGCTGGTTTCGCTGGGCAATCTAAAACTCGCACCGGCGCAGCGCATCGACATCATCGCAGATGTGACGGGTGATGTGATCCTAAGAGAAACCGTGCCTTCGGGTGGCGAGGAACTGGGGGGCATTATGTTGAACGGTCAGCGACAAATCCGGTCTGCGCCGATAGCTCCCCTCCCCGCGAACCTCGTGCCCGCGCCCGGAGAGATCACGCAAACGGCAGATCTCTTCATGCAAGGCGGTGCCGGGGACGGCGCGCACGGCGGGTTCGGGGGCTGGGCCTTCAACGACGTGAGCGGTCTGCCGAACAAACCGCTGATTTCGGCAAGACGTGATGAAGCAGTGCAGGTGCGGATGGTGAACGACACTGCTTTTCCGCACGGTATCCACCTGCATGGCCACCATTTCTGGGAAACCGATCAGAATGGTGCGCGAACCCACCTTCGCGACACGACCCTCGTAGCGCCGGGCGAGAAGATGACGATTGTGTGCGTACTCGACAATCCCGGCGCGTGGATGCTGCACTGCCATATGCTGAGCCATCAGGCTGATGGCATGGCGACCTGGATGCAAGTCAGCTGAGGTCGGAGCGGTGGTTGCGCCAACCGTTGACGCGAAGCTGTGCCACAACGGGATATCGCTCTTAACAACAAGCACAGGCCCGTCATACAAAAGTTTACATGGCACTCGCCAAAATTTGCCTATGCTCAGGTTGTGAATGACGCTGGTCTGATAATCGGAAAGGTGCGCAATGCCATCAAAAATCCATTCTGGCGTGATTGTGGCCCATCTGTTCATGGGCATGACGGCGGGCATGGTCCTTGCCGAGCCATTGGAGTTCGCCGACCTAGACCCACCGGTCGGGAACAATGCGCAGGAACCCACCCTGTTCGCACTGCAGGATGATCGGGTCCTGCTGGGTTGGACCGAACCACACCCTGCCGGGTTTGCGGTAAAATTGTCGGTCCTTGAAGACGCAGAATGGAGCGCGGCCCGCACTGTTACCGTGTCCGACGAACTCTTCGTGAACTGGGCCGATTTTCCGTCCGTTGTTGCGCTTGATGACGGTACCTTTGCGGCTCACTGGCTGTGGGAAAATTCCAAAAACGACTATGCCTATGACGTCAAGATCTCTCTTTCGCCGGATGAGGGCCTGACATGGAGCGCACCGATAACGCCACATGATGATCGGTCGGTTAGCCAACACGGTTTTGTCACGCTCCAGCCGCTCGAAGACGGTTCCTTGATGTCTGTCTGGCTTGACGGACGCGCATATGACAAGCCGCTTTTCACCAGCGCAGCCAGCAACTACCCGGATGCAATGCAGTTGCGCGCAACCCGGATCACGCCCGAAGGTACGCGAACCGATGATGTTCTTGTCGATGCGCAGACCTGTTCATGCTGCCAGACGTCCGCCGCATCGCTGGACGATGGCACCGTCCTTGTCGCATACCGCGACAGAACAGATGCGGAAATCAGGGATATATCTGTCGTAAGACACCAAGGCGGCATGTGGTCAGAACCAACAAACGTCCACAATGACGGCTGGGAAATCTCCGGCTGCCCGGTCAATGGCCCCGCCATCGCGACCGCCGGTCAAACAGCCGCCGTGGCCTGGTTCACGGCTGCAAATGACAAGCCGGAAGTCAAGGTTGCGTTCTCTTCCGATGGTGGCAGAAATTTTGGCGATCCGGCGAAAGTCAGCCTCGGGATTCCCGCCGGTCGGGTCGATATTCTCATGCTGGACCCTCAGACTGCGTTCGTGACGTGGGTCGAATGGGCAAATGAGAGCGAGGTGATCCTTGCTTGCCAGATCACAACCGGTCAGCAGTGTAAGGACCTGCAACTGATTGCGCGAAACAACGGCGCAGGTTCGGTCAACTTCCCGCGCACGGCGCGAACGAATGAAGGGGTTTACCTGTCGTGGACACAGCCCAGCAACTCGGATGATCCGGAACCGAGTTCGACTATACGCACGGTTTTCGCTTCCTATTGAAGGTTTCCGGACGAAAGCTGATGGTTCTTTCGCTTGGCTCACATCAGGAGTGGGTCCAACGATCACCGTCAACAAGAATTGCATTTCCTGCAATAGGGCTACCGGCAAATGACGGTGATTTCTCATCCATAGTGACTGGTCTCTGGCCCGGAAATTGTAGCGTGCCACGCTTTTTCATGATCCCGGTCCCGAGCATATGACCCACCAGCGCTACCCAGGCAATGCCGGTGAAATTCAGAAAGAAGGGAAGATCTGCGACAGAAGTAGTGCCCCCGATGGCGAACACCCACAGGCCGAACCCATAAATCGCTGAGGGCAAAAACCAGTTCGTCTGCCCCGCGATACGGTGCCAAATTGGTCTAAAGACGAACAACCAACCGACGGGATAGCCAATCAGGCCAACAAGATAAAAATGTACGAAATATCCTGCGAAATCACCGTTCGGCAGACCAAGGCTGCCGAGTAAGCTCCTCGCTAGCCCGTGCGGTGACAACCGCGAAAAGCCCAAGCCCGGGCTGATGATCTGACCCAACAGATCGAACGCGACGGTCGCAAAGAAACCTGCGACGAACATTAACCCTAAAGTTCGGGCGTTGAATGCGGGTAGTGAACCTGTTGTGCGAGAATCAGTATCAACTGTATTCATGGCGATTCTTTCTTTGTATTGCGGGCGATCAAATAGACAGGGCTAATGTAATGACCAATTGTTGACCCAGCGACGTTCTCGGCAACTCCCGATCACTTTCCATCTTGATGAGATCGGTCTGTTTATGAACCCCGCCACAATAACCAACCTAATGACAGAACGTGGGATGTGCACTGCTGGCTCTAATATGTGATTATCCGTTACCGCCGTCAGCCTCCATGCCGAGAGAATGCTGACCGCCACAAGCACTTTGTGGCTTTGTACGCGCTGGTTCACAATGAGCGCTGCTTATGAGTCGGTGTCGCCGGAATTTCTCGTCTTTTCACCCCGCGCAGCAGCTGAGTTTGGCTACATCCTTGTCGAAGGTTTGTGCGGCGAGTTTCAGCCCTTCGACCGTGGTCAAATAAGGAAAGATCGTCTCTCCGAGCGCCCGTGCGGTCATGCCGAATATCAGCGCCATTGCCAGTGTCTGAATCGTGTCCGACCCCTCCGGTGCTGCGATCTGACCGCCCAGCAGGCGGTCGGTCTTCGCGTCGGCCACCAGCTTAATCACGCCGCGGGTATCGCGTGCAGCGACGGCGCGGGGCACGTTGTCGAGCGTGATCACACTGGTTTTGACCTTGTGCCCCGCCGCCTTGGCCTCAACCTCCGAAAGGCCGACGCCGGCCACTTGCGGGTCGGTAAACACGACCCACGGCATCGCCGCGTTGTCATAGCGCATCTGCTCCAATCCAAGGGCATTGTTGATCGCCACCTTGGCACCATAGGCCGCCATGTAGACGAACTGGTCACGGTCAGTGACATCGCCCGCGGCCCAGACGCCGGCACGCGTGGTCGCCATGTCCTGACCGACCTTGATAGAGCCGCGTGCGTCGGTCTCGATGCCAAGCTCTTCCAATCCAAGGTTCTCGGAATTGGCGATCCGGCCGGTGGTCACAACCAGCCGTTCGGCGGTCAGATCCTCGGTCTTGCCACCCCGTTCGACAATCAGATTGACGCCGCCCGCAGCTTTCGCGACCGAGACGTAAGCAAGACCGGTCTCGACCGCGATGTCTTCGGCCTTCAGCGCTTGCGTCAGCGCCTGGGCCACCTCCGGTTCGGCGCCCGGCAGGAGGCGCGAGCGGGTCACTAGCGTGACCTTCACCCCCAGCCTTGAAGCCATTTGCGCCAGCTCGCAGCCGATATAGCCGCCGCCCAGCACCAAGATGCTTTCGGGCCGGTCAGGCAAAGTCAATAGATCGGTGGAATCGAGGGGCTCCACTGTGTCGATCCCCTCGATCGCTGGCAGGTGGGGGCGCGAGCCGGTGGCGATCAGGACGCGCGGGGCGGATATCACCCGTCCTCCAACAGCGACGCCACCCTCGACCAATCGCGCCGGGCCATCCTCGATATAGGTAACGCTTTTATAGGCGGGCAGCAGGTCTATATATTTCTTGTGCCGCATCTCCTCGACCAGATCGGTGGTGCCTTGCACTACGGCACCCCAATCCACCGCATGATCACAGGGCTCGACGCCCGGGAACCGGGCGGCCGACGCGCCGCCATGCACCGCCTCTGCGGCGCGGATCATCGCCTTGGACGGCACGCAGCCGACATTCACACAGGTGCCGCCGGTGGTGCCGTGCCCGATAAGCGCCACGCGCTTTCCGGCATCGGCTGCCGTGATCGAGGCAGAAAACCCGGCCGAGCCGGCACCAACGACAATGAGATCGTAGTTGTCATCGCGGGTTTCACTGGCAGTGCAGCAATCGTCTTTCGTTACAGTTTGGTCCATTGGTTCTTCCTTAGCTTGCGATCGGTATCGCGACACGGCCCCGATCAATAATTTTGAATCACACCATCGAACCGATGTCGGAGGCATAGCTCGGATAGGCGAAAATCATGGCCTTGATCTGGTTGGCGGTCTGCCCGGCACCCATGGCCATGGCGAAAAGATTGATCTGCTCCTCGGAGCCCGGCCCGATCAGATGCGCGCCGAGGATCTGTCCGCTGCCCTCTTCGACAAGAACCTTGAATCCGGTATGTTTCGCGCCGACGCGCAGCGACGAATACCAGTCCCCTGTCTTTTCGAAATGGGTGTCGAACTTCAGCCCCTGTTCCCTAGCCACCGCTTCCGACAAGCCCACGGTGGCCACCATCGGGAGGGTGAAGACTACCGACGGGATCGGCGGATAATCCACGGTACGCTCGTCTTCTCCAGCCAGCAGGTTCTTGCCTGCCACACGCCCTTCGAAGGCGGACACCGGGGTCAGCTTGGGCCCACTGGCAGCGCAGTCGCCCGCGGCGAAGATCGCCGGATTGGTGGTGCGCATCGCGTCGCTCACCTTGATGCCACGGCGTGAGTATTCGACGCCGGCGGCCTCAAGGTTAAGGCGATCGATATTGGGCACCCGGCCCGTGCCATGCACCACCAGATCGCAAGTGATCGTTTCGGTGCCGTCGGGAGTTTCCACCGTGACGGTGAATTCGTCGCCCTGCTTTTCGATCTTCGCCACCTTCGCCTTGGTGCGGAGATCGACGCCGAGCTCTTCGGTTGCCTCAACCAGCATTGCGACCAAGTCGGGATCGAAAGGACCCAAGGGGCGGTCCATCATCTCCAGCACTGTCACTTCGCGCGCGCCCGCCCGCTTGACAATATGGGCGAATTCCATGGCGATGAAGCCGCCGCCGACAAAGGCGATGCGGTTCGGTCGCTCAGGCAGTTCCAGGAATTCGGTGCTGGTGGTCAGATGCTCTTCGCCTGGGATGTTCAGCGTCATCGGCCGCGCGCCGGTGGCGATATGAAAATGCTTCGCGGTCAGGGTCTCGCCGTTCAACTCGATCGTATTGGGGCCGGTGAACCGTGCCAGCCCATGCAAGACGTCGATCCCCGCTTTTTCCAACCCGGCTTCGATGCGCGGTGGCATAGCTTCGGTGAAGCTGCGCTTGAAGGCGATCATGTCGGGCCAGTTGACCGAAGGTTGCGCCTCCAGCCCCTTGCCTTCCATGTTTTCGGCCCATTCGACACCCTCGGTGACCGCGACCAGCATTTTCTTGGGGTCGCAGCCGCGCAGGGCGCAGGTGCCGCCATGGGGTTCGCTGTCGATGCTGGCGACGCTCCAGCCTGCATCCGCGGCCATCCGGGCGACGCCATTTCCAGCGGTGCCGCCGCCGATCACGATGAGGTCATAGGTCTTGGTCATACCTGTTCCTTTCCTTGTGCCAGTTTCTCTTGATCCGGCTCACTGCTGAACTGCCTGATTTTCTGAGCCAGAGCGCATATCCCGCCACCGCCAAAGCGGCGGCAACCGAGATCCGCAGAGCAAAGCGGAACTCCAGCCAGAACAGCAGAGCCGAAAGAACAACCGCCAAGCCGATGAGAAGGGCTTTCGGACTGTGCCCTGGTCTGCCGGCTTGCTGCCACAGGGCATATGCAACCGCACTCAGCGAGGCGAAGAGCATCGGGAAAAGCGCGTAGTCGAGCCAACCAACAACGGCAGAAAGTCCGACCCCGGCGACGATCAGCACCAGGAACGGCGTGAAGCAACAGATCGCCGCAAATACGCTGCCGATGAGGCCGCGCCGCAAAAGGGTCGTGGGTTCATTGTTATTGTTCATGTCTGTCATGCTGTCTCCAGCTCCGAGTGCGGGTCGGTGAATGCGATCAGAAATCGCCGGACTCGACGATGTCCGCCGAATAGCCGGTGGCGCGGATTGCTTCGACGATCATGTCCTGATCGGCGGCCTCGTCATCAAAGGCGACGATGTAGGTGCCGGTGCCGAATTCCTCTCCTTCCATGAAGTCGATGATCTCGACCGAGGGAACGCCCCGCATGGCCGCCGCCACCGTGTAGGAGCAGGTCGGGCATGTCAGTTCGCCTACCCCGATATTGATGCGCTGTTCGGCGGCGCTGGCGGGGGAAGCTGCGAGAGTGCCAACGACCGCAAGGGCAAGATGGAGTGACTTCATGGGTTCGGCCTTTCAGTAGGACAGAAGGTATGGGGTGAGATAGGGAAAGATCATCGCGACGGTGACGATGGCGGTGGCAATCCAAAGAATGGATCGCATGAGTTTCCGGTTCATGGGGCGCGCGCAGGTGCCATCCGCGCAGGCCTCAGTCGGGATCGGACGGTAGGCCTTGTAGAATCCATAGCCGATGCAGGCGGCACTCAGCGCGAAGGTGATCCATTTGTACTGGTAGAGAACGCCCAGCTGCGCAATGAAAACGCCGGTAACGCCGAAGCTGACCAGCACCAGCGGCAGGATGCAGCATGAGGTCATCGCCAGCGCGCCAAGCGCGCCGAGCCAGGTTGTCGTCCATGCCTTTTTGTCGGCAGCCCCTGTTTCGTCCATTGCCGTCTGCCGGTCGGCGGATGTGGTTTCAGTCATGGTTCGAATCATCCTTGCCTCAGTGATGATCTCAATCTAGGGTCTGTAGCAGGTACAGGCTCAAGAGGGTCAAACGTGAAAAATCGTCACAGATCGGTGAAGGTCCTCAGGCGCGGAGATCTGGCCAGGCTGACCGGCTGCAATCTCGAGACCATTCGCTACTACGAGAACATTGGCGTTATGCCCGAGCCGCCGCGCTCCAGCAAAAACTATCGCGTCTACGATGATCGGCATGTCGCGCGCTTGTGCTTCATCATGCGCGCGCGCGAGCTTGGGTTCACGCTCGACGAAGTCCGCGATCTGCTCGCCTTGGTCGATGGCGGTGCCCAGACCTGCGGCGAGGTGCAGGGTCTGGCAAATTCGCATCTCGCCTCGGTCCGCGCCAAGATCGACGATCTCAAACGCATCGAACGCGTGCTGTCTTCCACCGTGGCGCAATGCACCGGTGACGATGTCCCTGAATGCCCTGTGATCGACGCGCTGACGGAGGTGACCTGAAGGGCCATAGTTGAGGACGCCCATGCATGTCAGCCAAGCGGACAATGGTGCCAGCGCCGTTGTTTGCGATCATTCGTTCCCCGCGGAGTCCTGCGTGGTCGCCGCATGTTCGGGGACCAGATAGCGCGGCACGATCCACAGATAGGCGACCATGCCGAAGAGCTCGACGAGCGACTGGAAGACGATGACCACGGCCGCCACGTTCCACTCCGGTCCAAGCACCAGCACCAGCGGAAGTACGACGAAGGAGTTGCGGGTTCAGAGCGAGAAGATGACCGTTCGTCACCCGCTAGTGGACAATCCGGCCGCCCGCCCGGTCGCCGCACCGAGAAGTGCTGCGGCGACGAGGTAGGCGACGTAGGCGCCCGCCACCTGCGCCAAAACCGGCAGCGCATCCCGTACCGCGTCGACTTGCGAGGCCGCGATCAGGAACACCACGACAGCCAGAAGCGGAACCGGCAGCCAGGCGAGGCGATTTACGATCGCGGCCCGCTCCGGGCGCGCCTCTGCCCAACGCTCCAGCAGGAAAGCCGCTGTGAGCGGCAGCAGGACAAGCGCCGCAAAGACGGCGGCAATGCGGTCGGCGGCGAGAAGCTCAAAGAATGCCTCGCCGAGAAAAAGCCAAAGGAAGAGCGGCAGACAGGCGAACTGAACCGCGAGGAGGATCGGTGTCGCGGACGCGGCACGCACCGCATCGCCGCGACCGAGATGGGTGAATGTGATGAACCAGTCGGTGCAGGGCACCAGCAGCACGACAAGCACCCCGAGCCGAAGCGCAGGATCGTCAGGCAGGAACGCGATCAGCCCCCAGACCAGCAGCGGCACCAGGACGAAATTGCCGATCAACATGGTGCCGATGAAACGCCGGTCGCGCGTCGCGCGCGGCAGGTGCGCTAGCGGCATCTGAGCGAAGGTAGTGAAAAGCATAAGCCCCAACACCGGCCAAAGCAGCGCCTCGAACACCCCCGAGATACCGGGGGCGAGCGAGCCCAAGACCAGACCGGAAAGGATGGCAGCGAGGTAGATCCAGGCTTGATGGCGTTCGAGATTTTGCAGCTTCATGTCCTGCCCCTGCTCTTTCCGAAGGCGATTTTCAAGAAGACATCACTGGACAGGCCATTGCGACAACGGCTCGTTCGTCGCTTGGAGCGTTGTATGGTCTGTCCGGTTTATACCCGCAGACCGGTCACGACCCAGTCGACAATGCTTTCATGGTAGTTGGGGACGTGGCGATAGCCGAATTGTCTCAGCCGATCAGCCGAACTCTTTGACCTCGAGCATCTGCAAAACGGTGCTCCTCACCGTTTCAGCCGTGCTGCGGATAGACGCAACATCGGCGCGCACAGATCGCTTCGACAATCAGTTTGTGGCGCGCCACATTCGGAACCGTCCTTGCCCTGTTAGCTCGCGGACCAGATCCCGCGCTTCCATCCAGGCGAGGTTGCGCTGGACAGCGGCGCGGCTGGCTCCGGTCAGGGCCTCGGCCATAGGGGCAGAGACCAGGGGCCATTCGGTCAGCACTCCGCGCAGGGCTGGCGGCGTCTTGCCCGAGAGTGGGGTCATCTCGGCTTCCGCCAGCGCCGACCATGTCTCGATATCGTCGAGGTGCCGCATCGCGGTCAGGCAGGCCGTTTCCATTTTCTCGAGCCAGCGCGCCAAACGTTCAGCCGGGGGGCCGCCGGCGCGCAGCGCCCCCGCCCCACCCATGGCCAGGGGTGCGAATATTGCCCCCTCGCCCTCATGCGCGGCAATGCGCGACGCCGTGACCGCCGCTTCCATTCGGTTGCTCTGCTGTCCGAGGCCCGCGAGGCTCCAGAGGTGAAACCCCATGCAGGCACGCGTGATCGGGTGCAGGTCGGCGGCTTGCGCCATCAGGTCAAGCCACCCGCCCGCGCGATCCGCGAAGGGCTCGGCTTCATCCACCATGTTCTCGGGGTCACGGCGATCGAGGAAGGCGGACAGGTCCACGTCTGGGCCGGGACCGCCTGTAAGACGCCGCACCGCCCATCCGACACGCGCAAGCGCTGCGGTGTCGTCCTGCACGCCGGACAAGCGCATGGATATCCAGAGCGCCAGCCGATCCGGGCCAATTCGGTCGCCTGCAAACCAGCTGAGGTCTGCCGCCTCGATCAACGCAAGCCTGTGCCGCCAGCCTTCCGGGCCACGCTTCAGACGGTCGTCTAGCGCCCCGATCCGGCCGGCCACACGGGCAAGGCGGGCAGCATGGCCCGCCTCGGCACGTCGCCAATCGTCAAGAACAGCGGTCTCACGCACTTCGGCCCTAGGTCCGGGCGGCAGATAATGCGGCTCCTCTTCCATCGGACCGGGCAGGAACCACAGGTCGTCCTCAGAAGTCTCTTCAAGCTCCTCCGCATCCTCAAGAGGATCATCAAAAATATTATACTTTATACATGCTTGAGGCTCCATATGTGCAAAATATGGCATTTTTGCATTTTACCCAAGGGTTTTGTCAGGGTGCGCCTGCACACTTTATATAGCACGTGCGCGCAATGGTCTGCGAGAGCTCGCTGATCGCGCTCAGCGTAAGGGAACCAAGGGCTTTGGACTGAACAGCCCCACAGAGCCGGCACTTGCATTCGCTTACAAACGGTCGTTTAGTAGCGATGCATTAAACTGCAAAAGGACTGTTTTGATGCCCCTGATCGGTTATGCCCGCGTATCCACCGAGGATCAGACCCCCCTGCCCCAGTCGCAGGCTCTGAAATCTGCGGGCTGCGCCGAGATCCATGAAGAACAGGCGTCTGGCGGCAATCGTGCACGGCCGGTACTGGCGCGGGTGCTGGAACGCGTATCAAAGGGCGACACGCTGGTCGTCGTGCGGATTGATCGCCTCGCGCGATCCCTGTCGCATCTGCTGGAGGTGATCGAGCGGCTTGAGGCCAAGGGCGCGTTCTTTCGCTCGATCCTGGACCCGATCGACACTGGATCCCCGCAGGGCAAGTTCACGCTGCAGGTCTTGGGCGCTGCGGCCGAGTTCGAGCGCGCCCTCATCCGGGAACGCACCAAGGCCGGCCTCGCCAGCGCGCGCTCAAAGGGCCGCGTGGGCGGAAACCCCGGACTGCGGGCCAAAGACCCTGCCGCTCTTCGCAAGGTGCGGCTCGCGCGACAGGACGGCTATATGGAGCGGCTGAACGAGACGGCTCAAGACTGGGTGCCTCATGTGCGCCGGTTGCGCCCCGACTTGGCTTGGGAGGATGTGTTGCGCATCATCAACGGCCCCTTGCCTGAGGCGCGTCGCTGGACCCAAAGCCGCCTGCTACGCGCTGTGAAGGCCTATGTCCGCGACGGCTTCCTGCCTGCCGAGGTACTGGCCCGCGCCGGGCGCCGCGAAACGGACGATCGCTTGCCCGCCATCGTCGCTGCCATCAAGGGCGCGGATCCCGACATCACGCTTCAGGCGATCTGCACCCGCCTGAAAGCGATGCGCGAGCGCACGCCACGCGGGCGGACAAGCTGGCAGCCGTCTTCGGTGAAAATGCTGTTGGAGCGGGCGGAACGACTTGGCCTCATGCCGTACGAATCGAGCCAAGATCAGGTGTAGCTTCTGACCCGAATCCAAAAAATTTCACTGGGAGAAAACTCCGCAGGAGGCAGAAAGTGCCATTAGTTGCTTGGGGTTAGCTGCTATTGTGCCAACTCAACAGAGTAGCGACTCGATTCGGTTAGATCTGCATTTAATATATCTATATCAATGACTTGCTGATTTTTTTACGCGGCAACACCTATAGGTGCTGTGGATAACTTTTGCACTACATCTAGATTCTTCTTGCCGGACTCGCTGGATCGTGGCATTCCCATTCTGACGGCAAATTGCGTCAGACACGTTGTGCGTCGTCAAAATGATCAAGAGCCTTAACAGAGGCCAAGAGCGGGCGGCAGGATATGGATGATCGAAACGTTGGATATGCGCAAGGCATAGGCTCTTCTGACATCGGCACGTTTGCCGACAATCTGGCCGAGTCCTTGGATCGGCAGATGAAGATCGCCTTCGAACCCGAAGAGCGTAAAGCCTTGCGGCGTTTCAGCTCGACCGAAGTTGCCGGTCTCCTGCGCGTAAGCACGTCTAACCTGCGCAACCGGCACAAGGACGGTAGCTTCCCGGAAGTGCATACTGATAACCGCGGGCACCGGTTCTACACAGCCCAAGAAGTGGACGAAGTGCGCAACATCTTGGAGCGCACAGGAAAGAACGCCGAATCGTATCGGCCAGGTCGACGCGATGGCGACCGACTTCAGGTGCTATCGGTCGTCAATTTCAAAGGTGGTTCGTCGAAAACAACAGCGACGATACATCTTGCACAGCGTTATGCCTTGCGCGGCTACCGTGTTTTGGTCCTGGATCTCGATCCGCAAGCAAGTTTGACCACATTTTTCGGCTTTCGGCCTGAGCTCGAGTTCGCCGAGGGCGGAACAATCTATGATGCTCTGAAATATGAGGATCAGGTTCCGCTCTCTGACGTGATCCAAAAGACCTACTTTCACAAGCTCGACATGGTTCCGGCGGGCTTGATGCTCTCGGAGTACGAAACCGAGACAGCAAACGCGCTCGCCCGTCGGATGCAGCCCATTTTTGCGGAGCGCCTCGCCTTGGCGCTCGAGGAGGTAGAGGCAGATTACGACATCGTATTGATCGACTGCCCTCCTCAACTCGGCTTTCTCACTCTCACGGCATTGGCGGCCTCTACGGGGCTCCTGGTAACCGTCGTGCCAGGCATGCTCGACATCGCTTCCATGAGCCAATTCCTGAAACTTGCGTCAGAAACGGTAAAGGCCGTGGAAGAAGCGATCGGACGGCGTGTGACATGGGATTTCGTCAAATTCCTGATCACAAGGTATGAGCCGTCAGACGGGCCACAGACCCAAATGGCTGGCTACCTGAGATCAATTCTCGCCGGCCAGGTCATGACTGAACCCATGCTGAAGTCTACCGCAATCTCTGACGCCGGAATGACCCAGCAAACCGTCTACGAAGTTGATCCCGGCCAGTTCATCAGGAAAACGATTGATCGCGCTCTAACCAGCGTGAACGGCGTTGCCGATGAACTGGAGCAGACGATCCAAATGGCATGGGGGCGTCGCTGATGGCCAGAAACATTTTCAACCAATCTCCGAAGGACGAAAAAGAGAGCGCGGCTCCCTCCCCTACCCTGCAAAAAGCTGCAAAGCTGCCCGGCTCTGTTGGCGGATTGCGGGACTCCTTGCGCGAAATCACGGCCAATTCGATCCGGGACATCGAACCCGATCAGATTGACATGGATGGCCTTCGCGATCGGTTGGTGCTGGAAGATACGAGTATCGACGAGCTTGCCAAGAGCATTCGCAAGCATGGCCAACAAGTGCCGATCATGGTCCGCCCATCGGGCCAACCCGACAGATACCGCATCATCTACGGTCGCCGTAGACTGGCGGCGATCCGCAAGATCGGAGGAACGGTCAAGGCAATCGTTCGCACATTGGACGACGACGCCTCGCTTATCGCGCAGGGTCAAGAGAACAACCTTCGACTTGATCCGTCTTTCATAGAAAAATCTTTTTTTATCAAAGAGATGCAGGAAGTTGGATATAAACCCGGCGTCATTCAGGATGCTTTGGGATTAACCCGGCAAGGCGTGTCCAACCACCGGGTCGTTATCGATCAACTGCCTGATGGGCTTGTTCAGCTTATCGGGCCGGCACATGGCATCGGAAGACGGCAGTGGGGTGATTTAGCGGCCCTATCGGGAAAGGTAGACTTGGTGAATTCGGCCAAAGAGGTGATCGCCGCCCTGCCCGACGACACTCCAAGCCCCGAGAGATTTCAGGCGGTCTATTCTGCTTGCTCGCACAAGGCGCGTGCAGACAAGAAACCGACCAGTCGCGGCGTGACGTCCGTCGTCAAGAATGAGAGCGGCGACACTGTCGGAACGCTGACAGTCGATCAGAAAGCGATCGCCATCAAGATCGCCAAAAAGGACAACCCGGAATTCGGCCAGTGGCTCGAGGAGCGTGCGGAAGCTACGCTTTTGCAACTCTTCGATGAGTGGCGGAATGAGAGCGGCTCTGGGTCCTAACCCAGGCCACATAGAGGAACCCGAGCAAAGGAGAAAAGCGAAGACCAGAAAGAAAAGAGCCCCCCAAAGTTTCCCTTGGAGAGCCCTCATCATTCGATTTGCACTCATGATGTAGCAACCTCCAGCAAACCGGTCAAGAGTCACCGATTCGGTGAACCGATTTTTATTGCCTTTTCCCAGATAAAATCTTGGGAGGAGACAGGGAAGCTGTGGGCCAAACGGTCATCGTGATCAAATCATGGCATTTACAAAACTATCAATCGAGGCTGCTGGTGCAGATGCATCATGCGGCTCAATTCCCGCATCTGAAATCGATATCTGGACCATCTTTCGGGCCCTGAGAGACGCGCGCAGCGTGTTCGGGCTTCGCCCTGGCCACATCCAGACCCTTCAAGCAATGCTCAGCTTTTTGAAACCTGGCCACGGCGAAACGGTTTTTGCGTCCAACTACACCATTTGCCAGCGCGTTGGCGGCATCGACGAACGGACACTCCGCAGGCACATCAACCGCTTCGTTGAACTCGGATTCATCAAGCGCAATGACAGCTCGAACCGAAAGCGCTACCGCGTCCGCTCATCCGGCGGGGAGTGCATCAGTTATGGATTGTCTCTCACCCCCCTGCTCCAACGTGCGAGCGAGCTTATCGCCATCGCGCAAGAGATAGAGAATAACCGGCGGGATCGGATATTTATTCGCAAACAGATCCTTACAAAGCTCGCCCATTTGGAAGAGCATGATCCCAGCAACGCATTCATCAACAACGCACGGAAAGCTCTACGCAGGAAGCTGAGCCTCCCCGAATACCACGCTCTGCTCGCCAATACAGATGCGGAATGCCAGAGTTTGTCTACCCCGGATGACCCACCTGAAACTATGGAATTGCCCGCCAATGACGGACAAACTGTCCGGCATCAATCTAAGTCTAAAGAAGAAAAAAAAGATTTAGATAGCAACATAGGCGATGAGGCCCTGAAACCAGACTTACTGACCTCAGTCTGCGATCAGGCGACATCGTTCTCCACAGAGAGACTTAGAAACTGGTTGGACATTGAAAACCATGCTCGAACACTTGCACCCATGATGGGCATTCACCCAGAAACTTTCGAGAAAGCCAAGAATGCTGTAGGAGCTCAGAAAACGTCATGCGCGATCTTCATCATGCTACAGCTCGGAAAACGTATCAGGGATTTTGGAGCGTACTTCCACAGTATCACCCTGGGTCAAAGGCAAAACCAATTTGATCCATTAGCTTTGATTCAGCGACTGTCTGAAACCAATGAGCAAACCGTCTAATGTCCACCGCGGTGGACTTCGAACGGGAAGCAGTGATTATGGCACCCACGACTGTCCAAACGCACCTAGCGGCGCGTGGTGGTTATTCCGTTTATCTCAGACCAACAGGTGTCCACCGCGGTGGACAAGTGACACACGAGCGAGCCCTGATGGAAATCTCGCCGGCCATGGAAGAAATCTGCGGTCAGGCATTACACCCTAAATCCCTTGAGTTATTGTGGGAGGTCACCATCACCAAAAAGGTTTGGAAAGAGCCGCTCTCGATAATCCAACGGAAACGCCAACCGAACGGGCGTCTTCGGCGAGGAGGAAGTCAGGTATCCAGCGGCAGTCAGTTTGCTCAGCGTGTTGCGAGCCGTACGCTCCGACGTCTTGAGCACAATCTGCGCCTCGCCACGTTCCAGCGCACCATGCCGAAGAACCGCCGAAATCAGTTCCGGTGCGCGCTTGTCATCGATGGTATCTGCAACAAGACGACGATACCGTTGATCCAACCCGCCAAGATCGAACAATTTTGCTGAGAAGGTGATCTGGTCGAGTGTCACCCTTAAGAACCATTCACTGAACGTCTTCAGCGCCGCTTCTGACAAATTCCCACGTCCATCGCGGTCCCCGCGGCGTGGGCTGTCGGCCAGATCCATCATCCGTTTGTACTCGCCCTGATCGGTTAGCCCGCGGGCCAGCCCACGCGATACGGACCAGAGCCCCTGGCCACCAATCCCCGCTGTGAGGGCCATGGCATGAGACATCAGTCTGCTGACACGGCCGTTACCATCCGGGAAAGGGTGGATGTAGTTGAGACGGTGATGTGCAGAGGCGATCGCAATGATCCGTCCGCTCGAAGACCGCGCCGCAATCTGAAATCGTTTGTCGAAATGGTCCATGAATGCCGCGACGCGCGACGAAGAAGGAGGTAGGTGGCGCCCGACCGCAACTTCCCGATCGTCATCCTGGCGCATGCGTCCCGGAACGATGGGTTCTTGTGTGCCGTCTGGATGTTCGATGACCCGAAACTCGTCAGGCATCTCGTCGTAGAAGCTCTTATGGACCCAAGTCAGGAATTCGACAGATGTGGGGCGGGGCAGGGTGCCTATGCGATGCATCTCGTCGATGGCCCGTTGAACGATGACGTGGGCCCGGGCCTCAAGGGCGAGAGGGCGGGTTTCTTCCTCAAGCTCGGCGCCAGCCAGCGCCCTTTCGATGTCGCGGGGGCGCGTGTTGTGTCCTTCGATCAGGTTGGAGTATTAGCAGTTCATCACGCGGACGAGATCGGCAAGCTCAGCTGCGCTGTCAGGATGCAGCCCTTGTCCCAGCCCGGTGGCTTCCCTCTGGATGTCGACCGAAAGGTCTGCCAATTCTGTAGGAATATGCTGCTCGAAGAAGCAGGGTTCGCTTCTGGCGGGTGTTTCTAGCATTTTTGCCAATCTTCTATGTTTGCAAAGTAATTGAAAAATATACCGATTTCGTATTTGCAAGCAAGGTTTTGCCGATATGCGTTTCCGATCTAAAATTGCTGTGTAAAATCAATAGCTTCGGCAGATGTGCCGGGCTTTCAGTTTTGTTGCGTGCCCAAAGGGCCTGGGAAAAGAGAAAGTGTTCTTCAGGTTTTGTGACTGACGGATGAGGGCCTTTGGGGTCCCTCAGATGGGTCCGGGCCGGTTTCCGGTCTGCCGTTCCTGATGAAGGGCATTCCCATGCAAACAGGTGTCTTGCGCGTGTTGCGCGCGACCGCTGCCTCGTGGTGGCGGCATCGCGAGCTTCGCCGAACCGGTCAGCTGGGGCTGGCGAAGCGGCTCGAAAGCGAGACCCTCCTGCGTGATCTCGGCCATCTCAGACAGGCGGCGACTTTGCCAAACGCGCATGTGATCTGCGGAGAGCGTGGGACGTTCCTCCATCTCGGTTGGACCACCGTTTCAACCTTCGCGCCGATCGAGCGCTTTCCCTTGGCCGCTCTTGCGGTCGCACGAGGGACCCCGTTCATCGATATCCGACCCGTCACCGATGTCATCGCATTCGCGAACTTGCCGCGGGTGGCGCGGGACAGATCTGTCGTCCCTGACCATTCAGGTGCCGGCCAGTCTGTCTCGCTGACCACCTACATCGACATGGTCGAAGCCCTCGGTGCCAGGATCGCCAACGATCCGCGGCCCTGTCGGTCAATCTGATCCTCAATCTTCTCACCACCACACGAAAGGACGCCCGCCATGGCCCGATCCCGCACGCCCAAATTCGATGCCTCCGAGGTCATCACGAACGAAATCATCCGCATCATCGAGCGCGGCGTCCTGCCGTGGCGCAAGCCCTGGACCGCAGGTGGCAGTTCTCGTCCCCTGCGCGTGGGTGGTGAACCCTACCAGGGAGTGAACAACTTCCTGCTGACAATGCGGACCGTGATGGCGGGCCACAGCTCTCCCTTCTGGATGACGCTGCCGCAAGCCAATGCCTTGGATGCAAAGGTCCGCAAGGGCGAGAAGTCCTCTGTCATCGTTTATTACGGTCAAAGCCGGAAAGACGCGGGCGCAGATGAGCATGACCGCAGCGACGGGGATGATCACTCCGATGAAGCCCGCATCTTCCGCTTCCAGAAATCCTACCGCGTGTTCAATGCCTGCCAGATCGAGGGCTTGCCCGACAGCTTCTTCCCCGACCCAGAGCCAGCGCCCGAGCATCCGCCGTCCGAGCCCATCCCGCACATGCAGGCGTTTTTCGATGCCATCGACATCACGACCGTCCTCACGGGGACGGAGGCGTACTATTTGCCGCCCGTGGACAAGGTCTACATGCCGTCGATCACGCGGTTTCAGGACCCGCGCAATTTCTACGGGGTCTGGGCCCATGAACTGGCCCATGCCACGAAAGCCCCCCATCGACTGAATCGCGATTTCGGGTTCTCGAAGTTTGGCAACACGTCCTATGCGCGCGAGGAGATCGTCGCGGAATTGACCTCGGTGTTCCTGGGTCAGACGCTCGGCTTCACGGCGCATACGCTCGAGATGAATGCCGCCTACCTTCACAACTGGTTACGGGTCCTTCGGTCGGACAAGGGTGCGATCTTCCGGCACGCCGCGGACGCGCAGCGCGCTTGCGACTACCTGATCGCCGGATCGGAGGCGGGCAGGGCAGGGCGCAGCGCCGAGGCCGCCTGACCACAAGGAGAACGGAGACTCGCATGTCACGCAAGGAACCCAAGACGCTGCGGGTGGCCTGCTTCGAAGACGGCCGCCGCAAGATCATCGTCCTCAAACGCGAAGCCTATTGGTGGAGCCCGTCAGAGGGCGCGTATCCGCTCTCGGCAGCACTTGAGAGCATCAAGGAACAGGGCGGCTGGATCGAAACCATCCCCAACCCGAATTACAGACCCAAGGGGCTGTTCGGGTAGGGCACCTTCTGCTTCGGTCCTTCCGCCAGGCAGAAAAGAAAAAGCAGGCTTTGGGAAGGGTGTTTCAAATTCTCAAAGGAGAGCCCCATGTCCATGACCGTTCAATCCCAGCCAGACCGTTCGGATCCGACGGTGATCGCGGCGCAGAACGACGCGTTTCGCAAGCTCGCGTGCCTTGGAGTGCCGCCCGCCCAGCCCATCCAGGGCCGGATGCATGTCACCCGCTCGCTTATGGAGGCCAGCGACGGCTTCATGGCCGAGGCGGTGAAGTCCACTGGTGAATTTGCAACATTCGAGCCTGAGAATGATCCCGAGGGATGGCACGATTTCGGAGTGGTCGAGATCCGGGGCGAGACCGTGTTCTGGCAAATCGATCTCTATGCAGCAGACTCGGATTTCCGCTACGGGGCCGAGACCCTGGACAATCCTGCCACGACCATGCGCGTGCTGACCATCATGCTTGCGCGGGACTGGTAGGCGAGGGGACACCCCTCAAACCTTACACGTCAAGCAATGAAGGCCCACTGGCCCCTCAAAGGGAGAGTGGGCCTTTTGTCGTGGTGATCCCTGAAGCCGGGGATTGGTCACGCGCGTGAGTGCGCGGGCCACACCTCACCCACCTGGAAGGATATCACATGACCACAAGCTTTGCCCCTCTCACCGTCGCCATCGGCGATCTGGTCCCGCATCGTGCCAATGTGCGCAGCAACTCTCCGGAAACCTATGACCCCGAGAACATCGCGCATCTGAAAGCCAGCATCGCCGTTCTGGGCCTGCTCCAGCCGCTCCTGGTCCAAAAGCTTGACGGCAAATACGCCGTGCTGGCCGGTGGCCGACGCCATGCCGCGCTGAAGGAGCTGGTCGCAGACAAGGCCGCGAAGGGGTTCACGGCGAAAACCAAGGTCGACTGTCGCCTTGTCCCTGACGACTGCGACATCACCACGGCGCTGTCGCTCGCCGAGAACATTACCCAGGCACCGATGAACGCAATCGACGAGTTCGAGGCTTTCGCCCGGATGATGGAGGCCGACGGCCAGACGCCTGAGACCATCGCCAGGACCTTCGGCACCACCGTCGCCGCCGTCAAAGGTCGGTTGCGCTACGGCCTGATCCACCCCGACATCCGCGCCGCGGCCCGGAGCAAGGTGATCACGCTCGACACGATGAAGGCCTTCGCCGAGCACCCGAGCCAAGAGGCGCAGCGCGAGGTCTTCGAGGCGCTCACGAAAGACGGCGGTTATCTGCAGGCCTACACCGTCCGTCAGGCGCTCAAATCCCGCGGTGTGCAGGTCAGCGACGATATCGGGGCTTTCGTGCGCGCGGACTACGAGGCCCGCGGCGGGGCCGTTGCAGCTGACCTTCTGGAAGAGCATTCCGTGCTGGAGGATGCGGCGCTGGTGGAAACCATCCTGCTCGAGAAGCTCGGTGCCGCCGCCGAAGAGGCCCGCATAAAGCTGGGCTTTGCCTGGGCCGATGCGATGGTCCGCTATGATTACGCGACCATGGCCGACTACGGCCGCGTTTATCCCGGCCCGATCGAGCCTGATGAGGCTGCGCAAAAGCGCGTGGATGAGATCACCGCTGAACTTGAGAAACTGCAACTCGAGATGGAGGATGAGGGGCTCGAAGACGATGCCTACAATGCCCTTTACGAGCGCGTGGACGCTCTGGAAGACGAAGCCCGCGATCTGCAGGAGGCCTACAGCGCCGAGGACCTCGCGCGGTCTGGGGTAATCGCGTCCTGGTCGGGCGGGCAGGTGACCCTCCATGTTGGCCTCGTCCGCCCGGAAGACACCGTCAAAGAGGAGGGCGCACGCGGCTCCTCGGCTGGCCCGACCGGGGAAGAAGCCCCGGACGCCGGCGAAATCACTTATCCTGCCTCACTGGCCGAGGACCTCAAGACCGAGCGGGCCATGGCGCTCGGGGCCGCGATGGCGCTGCATCCGGAGGCCACGCTCGATCTGACGCTCTTCAAGCTGGTCAGTGATGTTCTGGCCAGTGGCATGAGTGTCACGCAGGCGATCAAGATCGATGCCCGCAAGGAATACCGCAGCCATGCCAAGATGGACGAGATCGACGAGACCTCGCTTGAGCAGGTGGCGGCGGCGCATGATGTGCTGGACCTCTCCTGGCTCGATGACGCCCGCGCGCCCACCGATCAGTTCGCGGCGTTTCGCGCGCTCGATGCAGGGGAGAAGGCCAAGCTCGTGGCCTATGCCACGGCAAGTACCACGCAGTCCTGCTTTGCCCGGGATCGGCAGCGCGACAGCCTGATGCATGATTTCGAGATCGAGATCATGCCCGACATCCGCGCCCACTGGACGCCGAATGCGGCGCTCTTCAACCGCTTCAAGAAGGCTTGGCTCCTGAAGATCCTCGGCGAAGATCTGGGTCTCGCCCAAGAGGCGGTAACGCTCGCCTCGTCGAGCAAGAAGGAGATCGTCGCCTTCTGCGACAAGCTCTTCGCCGAACCCTTCGCCACGCTCACGGACGCGCAGCGCGCTGCCGTGGCCGCCTGGTGCCCGCCGATGATGCAGACCGCCGGTGTCGCCTGTGATGAGGCGGAGCCCACTGCGGAAACCGTGGAGCCTGACAGCGAGGTCGCGCAAGCGGCCTGAGCCATCACGCGACCCGCGCGTGGGCCATACCACCCGCGCGGGTCGACCCTCCCACACCCAACGGAAAGACATCCCCATGGCTATTCTCAAGTTCTCTGCCTCCGCTGTTGCGGCGCAAATCGCCCATGCGCGCGCCTGCAAAACCTTCCTGCCCAATTGGAACGGACCCGTGGACAGGCCCGCCCTGATCCTGATCGTCGGCACTGGTGTGCATCTGCGCTCAAACGGCATCGATGGCACGACCACCCGCATCGTCACGACCGAACAGGCCGATCCCTCCTTTGCCTTCGCCGACGGCATGAACCCGTTTCGGGACACCGACTGGATGGCGCAGCGCCGCATGACGTTTCGCGATCTGACCGGCCAGTTCTACACCGACATCCTAGATGACGTGCAGGTGCTCATCGACCGGGGGCGGGGCGCGATCCGGCTTGCCACCGATGGCCACAGTATCCGCGTCTTCGTGCGCCGGGCCTCGGATTATCTCATCGGCGGAACCTACGAGGTGCCCTCGGGCCTCGGCGGCACCTTCCGGGTCATCCTCAAGGATGCCTGCGACACCTTCGCGATCGTGCAGAACTGCGGCAATTGCGAGGATTTCGACGCCATGCAGCCCTACCGCGTGCCGCTCGATGCGCTGATGGAAATCGATGACCGGAGGGCGGCGTAACGCGCCCTTTCTCAAACACGCATCGCCAATACGCTGCCGGGCCTGCGGCCCTCTCGGGACATTGGCGACAACAATTTTCCCCAACGAGAGAAAGGACTCTGAGATGGGATGGCTCTTCTACACCGACGGCCGCGTCCAGACCTACGCGGATGAGAAAGCGGAGATTGCCCGGCTCTGCACCTCTCATGGCGACACGCAAAAAACCGAACTGGTCAAGGCCTGCAAGGTCGGCTCAACCTGGTATGCGGCGGCAAGGGTCACCAATCTCGACGGCACCCCTGTCGAAGACGCGACCTATATGACCGATGCGGATGGCTCCATCACGTTCGGGGCTGTCTTCCTCACCCGATACGATGACGGCTGCTGGGGCTACAAGGACATGGAGGAAAGTGCTGGCCCGAACGAATCTCGTGCTCCGCTTGGGCTGATCGAGCTTCTCTCCGATCTGAAAGACTCGGACAGCTACGCCCAGGACTGGCGCCAGCGCTGCCGGGATTGGGCTTCGATCCCGGACTACGAAGAAGGCGACAAGATCAGGCTCGCCGCGCCCGTGACGCTCACCGATGGCAGTACATGCCTAATCGTCACCGCGACACACTACAGGCGGGGTCGGCAGAAACGCCGCTGCTACCGCATCGAGGAAACCGGCGGGCTCGTGCGCCTGTCGAAAGCGACGCTCGCGGGCTCGGAGCTGCTCAGCTCCGCAAAGGGCGAGGCCAGTCCTGTGCTGGCGGAGTTTCTGGCGGGGCAGGACCCTTAGGGGCGCACTGCGAGTAGTGCGCGTACCGTCTCGATTTCCAGCACCCAGTTGCCAGTCGTTTCGTTGCGCCATCTTATGCAGCGGATGATCCGATCAAAATCATCCTGAAGGGCGCGCGGAAAAACAGGCTCATGGTGTGCGATTCTGTTGCGGAGCCTCCTCACGGCTTCAATGTCAGACCTTAATTCTGATCGGCGCTGGCTGGCAGCGACACCACGAGGCGCGTCCGGAAACACTGCGTAGAAATGATCGTCCCACAGTCTGCCTTGGTGCCTGTTTGTCAGCATCTTCTCCCAAAACACGAACTTCAGTTCGGCAACGACCTTTCCGGCAGTGGGTTGCTGTGCTGCGCAACCTTCGAGGTCTCGTTTGGGGCTGTATGCCGGACCGCGCGGGTTCGGTAACGAACGGATGAAGCCTTGTGTCCAAGGCCATGTTCCTCCATGGACAGCTTCGATTGCTTCCACGATAGCGTTTCGCAGCGCAACTTCCAAAACATGGAGTGGAACCATGAACGCGGCTGATACTTGAAGATTCCAGTGGTATAGGTGGAGAGCTCGCGTCCTATCATTGCCGGTTTCGCGCAGATAGGTCGCAAACCTAGGTGCGGATAGGACGTTCGGAAGGTGGTGTTCTTCATCAGCCGTGAACGGTGGATACATTGACAGTAAAGACTTTCGGTGCCATATAGGGCGTGAGCTTTGAGACTGCGGGCACTATGCCTCCCCTCATTGCACAAAGAAAGCAAAAGCCCGTCGCATTGCGGCGGGTTTTTCAGTTTTCTAATCTAACTCCGAAAAACCGTTTGATTGGCCGGTCGGCGATTGGATGCCTCTTGGTCTGAGCTCATCACCCCGAAAAGCGAAAGTGGGCTTTTTGTCCTTTGGAACTCAGACCCTGATCCAAAGGAAACCCCATGTCCAAGCCCCGCTCAACGCTCCCCAATCCTTTTGAATCCAACGCTAACTTCGCCTCTGCCCTCGCGCAGATCGGCGCGGAGGTCGACCACCAACCCCTGCGCAGTTCAGCGCTCGCGCGCATCATGCGCGAGAGGTTTCATGGCAGCGATGCTGGCGGTGCCTGGGACTGGCGCATGGCCTATGACCTGATGCAGGCCGCAGCCATCCAGGTTGTGCTGCGTGGGGACGGTGCAGCAGGTGACATCGCCGCTGCAAAGCTGCTTGCCTCGCGGCTGCTGACGGAAACGCGCCGGTCAGAGCAGCAGATCCGGCTGCAGCAGTTTTCCACGCCGCTGCCATTCGCGGCGCTGGTGGTGCGGGCCGCAGCGATCCGAAAGGGCGAGACCGTGCTGGAGCCTTCGGCTGGCACCGGTGCCCTGGCCGCTTTCGCCGCCCGGGCCGGTGCCACGCTTGTGCTCAACGAGATCGACCCCTTTCGCCAGCGCCTCCTGCGCGCGCTCTTTGGCGGCGAGGTCACAGGCTATGACGGCGAGCATATCGATGATCTGCTGCAGACGCCGGTTCTACCCGACGTCGTGGTGATGAACCCGCCCTTCGCCTCCTCGATCGATCGCTCCCGGGACAAGCACATCGCCGCCAAGCAACTTATCGGGGCTGCAAAGCGTCTTGCGCCCGGTGGGCGGCTGGTGGCGATCATGCCGCCGGGATTCACGCCCGAACTCGATGCCGCGCATTGGTCCCGCGCCTGCGGTCTCCTGACGCCGCGCTCGGCGCTTACGATGCCGGGGCAGGTCTACCGCAAGCTCGGCACCTCTGTCGAAACCCAGCTGATGGTCTTTGACAAGGTGCAGGAGGACGGCGAAATGATCCGCGTCCCTGTGCGGGATCTGGATGAAGCCTTGGCATATGTCGATGCCGTGGCCGCAACACGGACCGAGATGCGCCCGGCCCAACGGGTTGAAGCGATCCCTCATGCTCGACCGACCGTTCCATCATCTGCCCCGCGCAAGACCGCCGCTTCGCCTGTTGCCGCCTCCAAACCCCGGGCCAATGCCGTCCGTCCGCTCAGCTTCACAAGCTTTGAGACCCCGCGCGACAACACGCCGATCTCGGACATCTATGCGCGCTACCGGCCGCAGCGGATCGAGATTGCGGGTGCGCAGGAACATCCCACGCCGCTCGTTGAAAGCATCGCCATGGCCTCGGTTGCCCCGCCCATGCCCTCAAACATGGGCAGTGATGACTTGCGGCTGCCCGCACGGTTGATCGGGGAGGGACATCTCTCCGAGGCGCAGCTGGAAACCATCATCATGGCGCATGATGCCCATGGGCGCGATCTGCCCGGTCGGTTTACCATCGATGACGACCAGACCAAGCTGACGCGCGCCGATGATGACCCTAATGCACGGGCCTATCGCCTCGGCTATTTCCTCGGAGATGGCACCGGTTGCGGCAAGGGGCGCGAATGCGCGGGGCTCATCCTTGTGAACTGGCTGGCTGGACGCAGAAAGGCGATCTGGGTCTCCAAATCCGCCACGCTCATCGAGGACGCGATCCGCGACTGGACCGATCTCGGCGGCTCGCCAGCCGACATCCAGCCGCTCTCCAAATGGAAACCGGACCAGCCGATCCCGATGGGCGACGGTATCCTCTTTGTCACCTACGCCACGCTGCGGTCCGCGGGCAAATGCGGCACCACGAGACTGAGCCAGATCCTCGCCTGGATGGGTGAAGACTTTGACGGCGTTCTTGCCTTCGATGAGGCCCATGCCATGCAGAACGCGGCAGGGT